>CALNAK010000051.1 GCA_937874185.1 uncultured Lactobacillus sp. | reverse complement strand
CATAGGTTAACGTTAAAAGGCATACCATAGTTAGCTGCAGTCAATCTATCTAATCGGTTTAACATTCCTGAGTCATATTGTAGTGTGACAACACGACCATCTGGTCGCGTTACTTTGATGGTCTGCGTCAAGAAATTTGAGCCCTCTAAAAAAATTACATATGGAAAATGAACTTCATCTATCATAAAATTTGATATTTCAGCAATATTCTTATGAGATCTTTCTATAGCATTCCCCGCAGCCATAAGATCCTGGTTATTTTTTGATCCAACTAGTTTCCCGTTTTCTATGTTTTCAATATCTTTACCTTGATATTTAGCCTCTGAAACAAGGACAACTCTCCATCGGTCATAATCATCCATTACTTCAATTAAACCACCATCAGGTATTATTGAAGCATTTTTAACAAATAATGATTGTCCCAAGTATTTATCTATATTATTCAGTTTTTGGTTAATTTCAGACTTTAATAATTTTGTTCTATATCTAAAATGTAAACTAGGATACTCATCTTTTAAGGTCTGTAAAACTACTTGAGCTATATCTCCCACTGATAAATCATGTTTTTTAGCATTGGTTCCAAAGATACCTACCACACCTTGTGTAATTTTATGTTGGTCTGTTAATCTAGTAGATTGATTTTTTACCATAATAATTATTCCTTACTATAATAATTTATTTTTATATTGTCAGTTTTATTCAGATGTTACGAGAAATAGAGTCGCTGCTATGACATGTATTTATTTTCACGTTCTCTAAAGGCATCATTTCCTCCCTCAAGAATCTCAATGACATGTTCTCTAATGCTCTTTGATTCCAATGTTGTTTTATAATGACTATCTGAAAGTGTATTTTCAAGTGAACCATTAACATAACTAAACTGAACACCATCTTTATTTGGTGTTTTGGATGAATTTTGATTAGCTACAATAATATTTTCAGTATCAGCCCCAACTACAACATTCGGATTATGAGTTACTAAAATGATTTGACGATCCTTTTTCTTTGATTTTAAGTATTTTGTTAGTTCTACATAGATTGATCGGTTATCTAAACTATCTTCAGGCTGATCAATAATGACTGGTTTTTTATCCTGGCTAAATTCTAAAATCAATGTCAAAATAACAAATGCTTTTTTCCCTTGAGACATTTGAGAGAAATCATCATCTTCGTATTTAAGAATATAGTTTAATTTTGTCCAATTTATAGATAACACACTGTTTACCAAAGTATTTTCATTACCATTGTGATTAAAACTTAAATTTCTTTTGGAAAAAATATTATCTATTACTGTGTCAGGGTCTGTATCAAATTCACTTATGAATTTATCATTTTCAACATTTCTGCCTCTAAGATATTGAATTTTACTCTCAAAAGGAATATTTGAGAAACTTATCGCAATTTCAATTTTACCGTCAGCTGGTTTTGCTTTAAATGTACGTTCTAACTGATTTCTATATTTTTTAAAATTACTATAAGCATCACGTATTTCATTTTGTTTTAGTAGCTTTTTATTTTCTAATTTTTCTTTTTCTGATTGAAATTTTGTAAAGCTTGCTAATTGTTCTGATTCAATTTTTTGTTGGTCAGATAGAGTTTCTAGTTCTTTATTATTTTTGATGTTTTCTTGACCTTTTACATATTCATCAGATACACAGATTTTATTAATAGCTTCTTGGGAATCAGCCAATTGTCTGTTTTGTTTCGCTTTAATTGCTATTAATTGTGCTTGCCATTTCTGATTGACTTCCTGCTCTAAGGTAATTAAAACATCAGTTAATTGTTTATTATATTGACTGTCATCAGTCTCTGATATAGGAATTTTTAAACTAATACTGTTGGCCTTTAGGGATTCTAAACTTTTTAAATTTAATTCCGTTAAACGTTCCCTATTTGTTTGATACCTCAACATATCAATTGCTTGCCGATATTTTTTTTGTCCATCAGCACTAAAGTTTATTTTTTCAGATTGTTTCTTTATTGCTTCTTCAATTTTTTTTAGTTGCTTCTCAATGCCAATTTTATCCCCTTCCGGTACTTTTAAATTCTCTAATCGATCATTTATTATTTCCAATTCTTCAAGTAATTTCCGAATAGTTGAAAAATTTTCTCGTACACTTTGTTCATAATTGATTATTTTTTGATAATTAGATTCATCCGTCTCCACTGTTGAACGAATTAGCTTATTTCTCTCTTCGTCTTTTTCAGCTACCCTAATCATGTAATCCTGTGGAATGAACTCAACTTCTCGATCGTTATTTTCGATATCTCCATCCTGCCAATAAATCTTCAAGTTAGCATTGTCAAAAGTATACATTCCCAATCCGGTAGTTGAATTTTTGGGAACGAATAATTCATGGTTTAATTGTTTAGCGATAGAATTGGTTAGTGTTGATTTCCCATTCGAACGGCCTCCAATAACTGTATTCAAATTCGGATTAAAAAATATCTTAGTTGTATCAGTAGCACTTAATTGACTAAATTCGACGTAGTCAATTACAAGATATGGGCTTTTAAATTCTGGCTTTTCTACTGATATTGCAACTCTATTTTCGGGTTCAAAAATAATTTGCCGTAATCCTTCAAACGTTGTATCAGCCTTTATCCAAGTAAACTTTTCACCAATTTCATTAAGTGCATGTGCATCTGAACTTTGAAGTAGTGGCCTAATATAGGGCGATTCTTTAAGCCAATATTGTCTATCACCAATAAGATTATCTTTATTGTCACTAGAGTGTAAAATTAAGTCCGATTTTCTAGTGATGTCTTCATAAACCGTGTGTGTTTTTTTGTCAGACTCAGACGTTGCATTCCCGTGCCCACGTGATAAAAAACCTTTTAAGTATTTCCCCTTCAATCCTGAACCTTCTTCAGAAAGCTTTTCTAGCAATTTATCTAAACTAATTGCAGCTTTTTGCTTAATATCATCATTTGATAGTTGATTAAATGCTATTTCAGATCCACCTATTGTAGCTTTTGACGAAGCTAAAAAATTCTTTATAAGACTGTCATCCAATCCGTTATCAAAAATGATATGATAGTCGATCATCTGCTCTGACTTGTTAACATTTGATAACCTAACTTCAAGATTTAGGAAGGTTGTAATTCCTTTTTCTTCAAGCCTTTTTTTTATTTCAAAGTCTTTATCATGAAATTTAAAATAATTGGTTAAACCAATTACAGATACACCAGAATGAACGATAGTATCAATAAATTGACTGATGCCATCATCTCCAATTATCCCTTCATTATTATGTTTATATTTATTATGCAACCATGTAAATGGTGAATGTATGTGTAAATCCCATTTTCGCCACTCTGAACCACGACTCGACTTGTTATCCATTACGTTCTACTCCTGATATATGAATTTTAACAATTTATTCTTTAACTAATTGAATACAATCCTTTGGGTTGATATCACTTTCCAAACTGCCACCATTTTTTATTTTTCTTTGGAGTCTCTTTGACTATATTTTTTACTGAATTTTTTTTGGGGATAAAATCTTCTTTTTCACTACCTTGCTTTGGCATATTTAATGCTTTTAAACCCTTTATCTCTGCCTTATATTCTTCTAAAAGTTTTTTATCTTGTAATGCTAACCGTTGTTGCTGATCTAGAAGGTTTTGTGTTTGTTTTTGAACTTCTAATAAACTTTTTATCTGTTCATCTTTTTCTTTTATTGAATCTATCACATCTAAGTAAACATCATAATCGACAAATCTATTTGTCGATTCACTTGTTGATGACTTGTCATTGTCAAAACCCATAGATTCCTTTATGTTTTTGACATCTCGAGCGTTCAAAACATATCTATTACCGTCTTTATTTGGCGTTTTACTTGACGATAATTTTGCGATTATTTGTTGAATTCGTTGCTTTGAAACTCCCAATTCATCAGCAAGTTCTCGAATTGTTTTTAAATTTTCACTCATGATCTATA
>CALNAK010000050.1 GCA_937874185.1 uncultured Lactobacillus sp. | reverse complement strand
CATAGCCATAAACTGTCATTTTCCACCTCATTAATTTGCATAATTAAATTGCATAGTATAAAACCTATTATATCAAGGGATATAAAAAGCGCAAGATACTTATAAGTTTTTTGCACAATTAGAATAAATATATTTATTGAATAATACCAATGATTGATATTTTATTTAATAAGTATAAAATACTGTTTAAAAGCTATGGTGAAGGTGGTTTAATAGTGAAATATGATACTTATAAAAAAGAACGTTTAGAATATTTAAAAGATTTTATCTCTAATTCTCAAAAGAGACCAGTTTTATTTGTAGGCTCCGGATTCTCTAAAAGATACTTAAACCTACCTAGTTGGAAAAAACTGTTAAATATACTGTTTTCTTCTGATAAGGTATCTTTCAAAAAACCTTTAGCTTATTATCTACAGATGGTTAAAGGTGATTATCCTAAAGTAGCTGATAAGTTAATAACAAAATATTTAAACTACTATTGGGATAACACTGAAAACAACCCAGATTTCCTTTATGAAGAGAACGAAAGCAAAGATATATTTTTAAAATATGAAATCTGTAATATAATCAGGAAGTTAAGTGCCGATATTGATAATCTCGACGTTCGTGTCCATGCTGAGCTAAAATATTTGACGAATGTTCAACCACAGATGATTTTAACCACTAATTATGATCAGCTTTTAGAGAAAGTATTTCCAAAATATGATACGTTTATTGGTCAAGACTATTTAAGCGCTGAATTAAATGATTTCAAAATTATGAAAATACATGGTTCAATTACTGATCCAAAATCGATTGTTATTGATAATGATGATTATAAGAGTTTTAGAACTCAGCAAGAGTACACTGTTGCTAAGTTAATAACGTATTTTGTTGAATACCCTATTATTTTTATTGGATACAGTATATCTGATTCTAATATAATAGAAATTTTGAATAGTGTAAGCAAAATAGTAGGGAGTAAGCAAGATAACCATAACAATATTTTTTTAAATAATATCTTCTTTGTCGAATGGAACAAAAGTGAAAAGGATCCCCAAAACATTGATACAGAAAAGCTTATTGACTTAGGTCAAGGGAAGAGTATCAAAGTAAATTATTTATATTTGAATGAGTTTAGTGATCTATATAATGCCTTGGCGCAAAAATCTATAGACATTGACGTTCTTAAAACAGTAAATAAAACAATTGATAATATTATTAAAAGTTCGTCAATCACTGATTTAAAAGTCGATATTGCTAGCATTGACTATCTTAAAGATCCGCAAACTTTTCTTTCTTTACTACAACAGCCAGATACATTGTTTTCATTATCAACTATTCAATCGCCTGACCAATTATCAGCGCAGTTTTATTTGTCTCCTAGTGAATTAGCAATTAAAGCAGGTTATAGTAATTGGCAGCCAATGAATAGAGATATTGATAAAATTTCTAGTACGTATAATATTAAATTAAGACAAGAAACAAATCCGTATCACGTTGTAATTTCTGGAGGGGTTACACGATATTCTGATAAGATGATAAACCTACTTATTGATTATAAAAAAAATAAAGATTTGAAAAAATATTTTGATTAAGGTATTTATGATAAATAACTGATGGGAAGGGTATTTTTAGCTGCAGTTTTTTGATAAAAATTGATGACATTTTTAACGTTGTGATTATAATAATATTTTTAGTTTTTTAGGTTATAAGACAAAATAAAATCTAATATTTAGATAATTTATTATAAAATAAAAAAAGCGTCCCTCAATAAGTGGACTGCGATGATTTAATCTTTTTTTGTGTATAATTAACATTGGATAAATGATAATACTGCTAGTAAATCATTTGATTGGATACTGTAAATTTAGAAAAAATTTTTATTTTATATTCTTCAAAGGACATAAAATATTTAATGATAACTTGTTGCTATATAATTAAAGCATATTTATAAGGATAACTTAGACACAGATGAAAAAATTTATTTTGCATTGTTTGTTAATAGCAATAGGCTTTACTATGGGTATGTGGATTCCACTACTGCCTATTAATTTAATTACTAATAAAATTTTTATCAGTGTTTTGCCTATAACTATTTCAGTTTGTGCCCTACTGGTAAACTATAACACCAAAAATATAACATCTTTTAAGTATTCATTCGATTTATTAGTAAAGTATGCAGATAAAATGGACGTCGATCTTGCAAAGTTAAACCATAAAAGACAGGGAGAATGGGTACTATTGGGACTTTTATTAGATAGTAACACTAACAACAGTTTTTTAAAAAATAAAATTGTTCTCAATGAACAAAATATTTTTTCTGTTACCAGTTCTAGTTATATTCCACACGAAAATTTTATAAATCAGATAGAGATACTACTCGCATTTGTGAACCAAAATTTATTTTTTAAAAAGACGTTTTATGTAAAACAATTGCGATCAATACTTTCTAACAAAACGATTGCGTATTTGTATCTATATGCTACATTTTCTAAAGATGGTTTATCTGTTGCAAATTTAATGAAAAAGTTACATTTTTTTGGAAATGAATCAGACTGTTATTTACCCAAAAATATAAACAGCAATTTATATCCTGATAAAAATATGAAATCTACCATATCTACTTATTTTTTAAAAACAACTACAAACACATTTTCAAACAATGACAATACTAACCCAAAAAGCCTTTACACCTTACTGTCAGAGAAAAATGTTAATCCGTAAAATAAAAAGTACAATTATTGCTTAGTCCGGTTTTGTTTGAAATTTTTGAATCTATGAGATTTGGATTTATATGGTTATCATTCATAATGTTATTAAGTAATAAGTTTAACCTGTTACTTAATAACATTATTTTTTCAATTCTTTTTGATTTTCTATCAATAACTTGAAGATAATATTTTGTTTTAGAAAATAAAATAAAATGAATAAGTTTGAGTTTCAATATCATTTTAGTTTTCTTCCCAAAGGAACTATCTAACTCGTTCAAAAAATTATCATTTATTTTCAGGACAGATAACGCTTTATTAATATTAATTTGTAATTGTTCATAACCCTTCATGTTATCGAAAGCTATCATATCAATTGCTTTGATTAGATTAATTAAAATCGATCTATGAACGACTAACTTGCGCCTAGAAATATTAGTATGATGATTAACTACTATCCCAGTGATTTTTTGCTGATTCCAATAATTATAAACTCGAGTTTTATTCGGATTCAATGATAGGTGATATCCTAATAATAACTTACTAATTTGTTCAGAAAATTCTATATTTTGCCCATTATTAAAAGACTTTTGGAAAAAGTTGGTATTATTCAGAAATTGTCTGTTATTAGATGACAAAATAACATCGTCTGCATACCTTGAGTATCTAACACTATTCTCTCTAGAAATTTTAATCATTGTTTTATCAAAATAATACATAACTAAATTAGACAAAAAAGGCGAAGTTGGCGCACCTTGTGGCAATGAATGATTAAAAGTTGTTAAATTTGTAAGTATGGTCGCAACACTTTTACTACACTTAAAATACTTAATAAATACTGAATAAATTCTACCAGAATAAAGACTACCAAAAAAATCATGAAAATCAAAGCTAACGATGATAGCCTTATTGACATGATTTTTAGCATGTATCCAATGAGCAGGCTTATTTAAATAATAATTAGAAGGTTTATATGCCGGGGCAGAACGATCGATTTGTGATATCCACTTGTTTTCCCTAACATTCCGATCTTGTGATTCATAAAACAACTCTAATAATATTTCTTGTACATGCAATAATTGATCATTTGGAATGTTAAGAGTTCTAAAGCCTCCACGCTTCTTAGGAATATTTCTATCAACATATTTGTGAGTATTTTTCTTAAGAAAGTCAATGGTAATAGGAGCATATCTTTTTATATATAATTTATGATTAATTACTTTAACTAGAGATGCGACATTGTTGATTGAAGATAGTTTAGACATAAAAATAAATTTCCTAAATTATGTACTTGATATGTACTTTGTAGGTAGAAAATTAATTACGAATAGGTTAAAATTATGCGTCCAGTGGGAAAGTTTACCAATAATCTGGCGGTCACATAACATTTCAGTTGGCCTCGAGCCACCAACAAGGATAAGACAACAAGTATCAAATCCTCTACATATCAATTATATTCATTAAAGCACAAAAGCAGTAGATTAGCAAAGAAATAATAATGCTAACATCATTCAGTCGGTTTTTAGTTGAGGGAAACCAAATTTAAAGACATTTGGGAATAAATTGACGATTAATAGTGCTTTGCTGAATAATAATGTAGTACCCTTTCATTAAAAGTCCATCTTTTATGCTATAAAAACCATCTTAAAACGTTAAATACAAAGAATTGAATATTATCGACGTAATGGATGGTAATAGTAATTAATATAATTGATATTCATCAAAGTAATTTTCATACCACATATTATAATGTATGGTGAAATACTATTTGTTAACTTCTTATTTTCTGATTTATTCCGACTCTTTGTAATCTATACCAATTATGAATTTTGTCTTTTTTCTTTAGCTGTGTATGTTTTCATGTACATATCAAGCATTGTTTTTTGCTCAGAATCTAGTACGGTTTCTAATTTATCCAACATATTAATGATTAGATCATCTTGGGTATCAAAATTCAAAGTGTTCTGTAATGCATTAATTCTATTGACGGTGTGGCGTTGTATACGAATAGTACTGTATGTCTTGTTTTTTCTCGGTCTACCCATTTTAGGGTTTGGCGTTGTATTATAAGGTTTTGGTGTATTGTCAAGAGTTGTGGTAGTTGAAAAAGTTTTTTTAGGTTCTGATATGTGCGTTTCCTCTACCTTTTTAAAAGTTTTTTTACGGTTGGGATCTTTATTAAATTCTAGCTTTGCCATAATTAATTTTGGTGTGTCCTTTCTATAATTTCATCTGTTAAATCAGAATAAATACGGTGAACTTTAATATCATGAAAATCATTTTGCGCTGTCATTTGTTGTTCAGAGATACCTTGACGATCATATCGTTTTAATCTTTCCATATGTTTTATGATGACATTAAATAGTGTTTCTTCACCAAATATTTTCTTTGCGTCATCGATGATTTGATTATCTAATCCAACATTGTTTTTTAGTAATACTGGTAGAATGCCGGCAATGTCAAAATCAACATCTTTATATGTGTTGTAGAAAGTTTGTAAATACTCCCAAAATGCTTCTGCTCCGTCTAAAGAACGTTGTTGTGTCTGTAAAACAATGATGACATAATCAGATGAATATAGAGCTGTATCAGTATAAATTGATAGTGTTGGTGGTACATCAAATATAATGTATTCGAAATCGTCTTCAATTTTGGAAAGTTGATCCTGAAAAAAACTAATTCTTTTCTTTTTATAATTTGGTTCGTTTGGTAAAAATTTAAGTTCTAGAAAGTCAGGATAATTAACAAAATCCTTGTGTGACGGTAAAAGATATAAATTGTCCATTATTTCAACTAACGAATTTTTTATGGTATTTTCTTGAAGAGCAACCATCATGGTATTTTCAATTGGTAGTTCTATACCGTTTTGAAGTCCGTATGTTCTACGTAATAATTGTGTTGAATTTGCTTGTGGATCTAAGTCACATACTAAAGTCTTGTATCCCTTTTTGGCTAATTCGTATGCTACCATTACTGAATTAGTAGTCTTACCAACTCCACCTTTAAAGTTTCCAAATAACATTTTTGTAGTCATAAATATTTATCTCCTCAAGAAATTAAGTCTTTTTTAAAAACATTACTATTATACTATTATACTATCTTACTATTATACTATCTTACTATATAACTATTGTACTACAAAAAGTAAATGCATTAAATGCCCGTTAATTAATATTTAAAGTTTTATATAACACTATTGTACTATTATACTATCTTACTACTATACTATTTTACTATTATACTACAAAAAGTCGAAAAAAAATTACTACAAATTAAAAAGTGGCTGTTGACAATAAGTTTCAAAACATTTAATATCAACGGTATAGATTTAAAGATTATTTTTAATCACTAAAAATAAATTTTTGCATAAAGAAAAGCCACCAAGAACGCCAATTCTTGATAGCTACATACATCTTTTTTAGTTGATCAATGTAGCTCTATTATACAACATAACCTTTGTGTTGTAAATGTGGGTGA
>CALNAK010000049.1 GCA_937874185.1 uncultured Lactobacillus sp. | reverse complement strand
ACAGACTGCCATTGAAAGATTCCGGGCTTGTTCGGATTAAACTTGTAATTTGCCCGAATAATAAATTCAATCAATTAGCATACTTGCTGGAACTTTTGGATGATGCAAGGAATGATATTTTTTTGATGATTGATGAGAAGTCGGACTTACAACCAGATAAGATTAAACTTTTACGAAACTCAGTAATCAAGGCACATCTTTACTTTAGTGATCGAATTAATATTTACTGGGGGGGGTACTCTCAAATAAAGGCCGAGATGTGTTTATTTCAGTTGGCTCGTAAAACAGGCCATTACGTGTATTATCATTTGATTTCGGGTGTTGACTTGCCACTGCACAGCCAAGAATACATTCATAATTTTTTTGATCAGCATCCCGATAAGATTTTCTTAACGATGACTAGCAATCTGGCATTCAAAAGATCGAAGATAATGAATCGGGTTATTTACAATTATTACTTCATTAAATACTCAGCGCATAGTCTGCCTAACTTTAAATATGGAAAATTGTTTCGATTACTAGAAAAAATAAACTTGGGAATTCAGATGATTACTGGACTTGGGGCGATGCGGAGAAAGAAGCTTCCAGAAGTTTATTATGCTTCTAACTGGCTTAGTTTAGATGAAGGCTCGGTAGATTTTTTGTTAAGCAACGAGCTCAAAATCAAAAGGATATTTAGACATGCTTTTCTATGTGATGAGCTCTTTGTGCCGACCGTACTTTTTTCTGATTCAAGATTTAAAGATAAGTTATATTGGGATGAACCGGTTCATGATATTCCTAATGAGCCACAGGGAAACTTACGATATATTAATTGGTGGGATGGTTCCCCGTATGTGTGGCAGGATAAAGATATTTCGTCTCTCAAAGAGGCAGCTAGTATGGGACACCTGTTTGCCAGAAAGTTTGATTTAGAGCAGACCCCGAAATTAAAATTAGCAATAAAGAAGATGTGTAGTTAGATGTGGTAATTTAGTATCGATAATATTTGAAACTTCATCTTAGTGCTACCAGTATTATAGCGTCACTACAGGTTATTGGTCGCAAATTTAATAATTAAAGGTTAAGACCTCGATAGGAATTGGTGGAATGAAGGTAATTAGAAATTTTATTTATAATATGAGTTATCAGATTTTAGTGCTGATAGCGCCACTAATTACTGTGCCGTACATTTCACGTGTACTAGGGGCAGAGGGAGTTGGAGTCAACACATTTACTAACTCGATAATCCAGTATTTTGTATTATTCGGATCAATTGGGATAACCTTCTATGGTAGTAGGGAGATTGCCTATGTCCAAACAGATATGGTTGCAAGATCAAAAAAATTTTGGGAAATTGAAATTCTTAAGATTGTCACGGCTTCGGTGTCATATCTATTTTTCTTTATATTTCTGTACTTCTATCACCACTTCCAAACATATATGTTGTACCAGTCAGTCCTAGTTGTAGCTGCAGGAATTGATATATCTTGGTTCTACACGGGACTTGAAAACTTCAAACGAACGGTTATTAGAAATGCGCTTGTGAAAGTTGCAGGTATCATATTAATATTCAGTCTTGTTAAACGTCAGTCTGATGTTGGGATTTATATCTTATTATTGTCTGTAACACAGTTATTGGGAAATGCTTCGTTATGGCCATATCTAAGAAAAGATATAATTTGGCCGGGATGGTCAAAATTAAACATTTTCAAAAACTTCAAGCCGGCTATGCTGTTGTTCATTCCACAAATTGCGATTCAAATATATGTGGTTCTTAATAGAACCATGTTAGGGCAAATGGTTTCTGTTAAATCTGCTGCTTATTTTCAATATTCGGATCAATTTATAAAAATGGCTTTAGCGATAACAACTGCAACTGGCCCCGTTTTATTACCGAGAGTCTCTCATGCTTTTGCACTTCGCCAGACATCTAAAGTTTATGATTATCTCAGGACGGGTTTTGAATTTGTCAGTATGTTGGCATTCCCGATGGTTTTTGGAATAGTAGCGATTGCAAAAAAATTTGCACCATGGTTCATGGGAGAACAATTTCAGCCAGTAGGATCTTTGATGATTTTAGAAAGTCCAATTATCATTTTTATTGCTTGGAGTGGGGTTATCGGCCAGCAATTCTTGATTCCGACCAAAAGAGTTAAACAGTACACAACCTCTGTGACGATTGGTGTAGTTGTAAATGTTGTATTAAATGTTGTCCTGATTTATATGTATCAAGCATCTGGGGCTGTCTTAGCAACGGTGGCGGCAGAACTAGCAGTTACGCTATATCAATTAGCATGTATTAGAAATGAAATTAACATTGGGAGATTGCTACGTAGGTGTTGGCCATATTTATTTGCAAGCGTTGTTATGTATATTCCAGTAAGACTCATTATTGGAACGTTAAAAATAAGTATATTTTCTTTGATTCTCAGTATTGCTGTTGGAATAATTGTCTACTTTTCCCTACTAATCATAATGCGGGTGCCAATGTATAAGCTTGGATTAGAAGTTGTTAGAACACATATGAAGAATAAGAACGAAGAAAAATACAATAGTGATTTATAAAAAGCAACTCGCATTTATCTGATAAATAATATTGCATCGACAACGTTTGCGACATATTTAATACATGCTAACTTGTTAATAGGGCCTTGAATATGGAATTTTATTGTTAGGGTCAGTCGATTTGAGAAATCATACTTCATTTTAATATATGGAGTAGGAGTGGTACTTAGTATTTTTATCATTTGTAGTCTGATTTATTTTATACGACAGGCTATTTTGGGAAGGACTGAAGAGCGTTTCTGAATATTATTTCAGAGAAAACTAAGGATTTAATGGATTTTGTTAGTAGCACATGATTACGTTCTTAAGTTCGTGGTAGTCTTTGATTCGCATTACTAAGGGATTATAAAATTTAAGCTAGGTGGCTGTTACAGTTGATCTTTCGGGGTCAAGTAACTATTTTGTAAGATTCCGTGATAAAGAGGTTAGAACTATAAGGTGGAGGTAACTCTTCAACGGCAGGTTGGAACCGTTGAAAAATATTCAGACATTCAACTTAAGATGGAGTGGATAATTTACTCGAAAATGGTTGTAAAAACAATCAAGGAACAGTATCATTATAGGTGTTATCGTTTACTTAAAGTGATGTTCTATTGATTGAAGATGGTTGGTTTTATAGCTATTTTTGAGGATGATTATTCACCACTTAGTTGGATTAAATAATTGCATCATTGATTGACTTAAGAAGGTATTAAGCGAGTCAGCTTAGCGACATATATTTGGTAAGTTTTGGGTTACATCCTCATGAGGACGATCACTTACAAAGGGAACATTCCCGTTGCAGAAATTATACTTAAATGCCAAATAGAGGCTAAACAGACAACTTGCTGGATTAATGGTTAATGTGCAAACAGGAAGGGTAGTTTAGTTATATGCAAAAGACAAAGCATACACTACGTAA
>CALNAK010000048.1 GCA_937874185.1 uncultured Lactobacillus sp. | reverse complement strand
TAACTATAAAGAAGGCAGACCCAAAAGAAAAAAAGATAGCCGAAATACTGCTATATTCGAATATTCTAACACTCATACTGTAAAAGAAACCGCTGAGGCTTTCAATATTTCACTGCGAACCGTGCAATATATCAAGAGATTATTTAGGTAACAAATCTGTTAGCAATTCAATGACAATAGCCAGACTAAACTGAAGATAATTAATTAAAAATACTCATTGATAAATTGTGGGCATCTGAATACCAGAAAACCTTTTAATTTTTTTATATTCGGATTGCTATATCAATAATATCCAATGAAACACAACTATTTTTCAGAGCTTTTCCAAATAGTTTTTGCTAATATTAGTACCAAATAGAAATCGAACTTATTCTGTCTTGTTTACTTAGACGTATTTGAGCCATAACGCCTATATAAAATTGTGTTATATTATTTATTTTTTTTTACATTTTTCTTTATTTGATTAAAAAAGCCTTACCTCCACGTGTATAGTGTAACTACCTGTCAGAGTAACTTTCAGTTTTAACGTAATTTACTTTATTGTTATTTTTATGTTTGAATGTAAAAATGGTTGTTATCAACCAACAATTGAAGAGGAGAAAAAATGAATAAGAGAATAATAATGATATTTGCTATAACAGCAAGTATCACAATGGGGTTAACATCACATGTTTCTGCTGCATCTAAAGATAATTCATCTAGCATAAATCAAAAAATAAATGAAACAGATACTGCAATTGAATTACCAGGCGGCGGTTTTCTAATTGGACAGGGGGAATTTAAAGGTAAAGATGCGCAAGGGAATCAATTTATTATCGATCCAGAAACAACATCCTACAAGGTCACCACTGTAAAAGAAGCTCAAAAAGATCAAAAAAATGAGTTGCTAAAAACAAACACTAAAAATCCACTGTTAGAATCAAAAGTTTATTTGTCTACAGGTGATCCTTCTGCAAGCCCAATAACAAATCCTGCAACCCAGTCTGTAATTACTCTTAATGCTAACCAAGGATATTCTGGAACAATGAGTGGAAATAAGTGGCGTTATGCAAAATATTGGTTTTCTCCAGCTGATAATACAGGTGGTCCTTACTTAAGATGGGAATCTCATGGAGATGCCGGCCTAGTTATTACTCCTTGGAGTGGAGAAGGACAAGGAACCGTAATCAATGATGGACAAGCCAAATATATAGCAGGACCTTATATTACAAATCAAACATCTTTTTCATCACATAGTCCTGTAAAATATTCTTATTATTATGTAGGAAATTGGTAATAAATTCCTTTAATGTTAACCTTACTTCAAAGGAAAGGACTCATGTTTAAAAATACTAATTATTTTATAAAAAAACATAACAAAAATAAATTAATCACTATATTATTAATAACAATTATCAGTGTTCTCAGTTTACTAGTGGCCATTCATGGTCACTATGTCCATGAATCGAAAACTGTTTATCATTCAACTAAAAAAAATAAAGTATCAGCGCATACAGCCGTTTCGTCGTCTAGTTCTCAAAGCAGTGACGATAATCAGCATCAAATGATTGTTGGGGCAACAGTCAATGCAGATGAACAATCACCCACACAAACTGCTTGGGTTGACCCAAATGGCGGTGGTTACTTTACCGGTGATGGTCCTTTTGACATCACGGATAAAGACGGTAATCATCATCTTATCGACCCAATAAAAAGTGGTTGGACTAAAACGACATATGGTGATATACAAAAATCATATACTGATAATAAATAGCTATATCACTTATAATTAAAACGATTCACAAATAAATAACGATAAAAAACTCACAACTACTATTACTAGTTGTGAGTTTTTCATTTCTGATGACAAATTAAATTATTCGTGTTCTATTTAAATTTAGTTGTGTCATCAACATAAAGGTACTGCTTAAAAATATATTTTGATGGGTGACCAACATTCTTGTCGTGATGCATTTTTACATTTGCGACTATTCTCATAATTTCTGCAAGATATTCGTAATTAGCTAGTTGAGATTTTTGAATTAATAAAATTGTTGTATTAAACGTTCTAAATGGCTGTAACTCAATGAAATAGTTTTCATCATTCTCATACACAATAAAAGCAGTAAATTCCTTATGAATTTTAGTTATAATACTATCTATTTCACTAATATCCTCTATAAAAATGGAATCCAAAATATTATTCTTAAGGGTTTTAATAGTTTTAATGTAACGAACAACAATGTAGATACTTAACAAATCCATAATAATAAGCAAAATAAACTCAAAAATGCTTTGGAAAATACTGACATGAGAAACGATATCAGGCATATACCATAGATTAAATAAAAATGTAATTATCATCAAAATTATTAGTTTTAATTTTTGTTCATATATTTTTTTATAAAATTGACTTCTGTTCTCAGTATATTCTATAGGGATCAAATTTTTTATTCCTCTCTTCAACTATTAGAAATTATATCATAATAGTATGATGAGTAAAATTCATTCATGCTAAAGCTGCAATCAGTCCCCTTACAGCTTGAATGAATATAGTTGTGGCTTCAGCAGCAGCTACACCTCCTGCACTAATTGCAGAACCGACTTCTGAAACACCCAAAAACAATCCGATAATAAACATTACTCCTAAACCAGCTTTAGCCCAAGGCTCTGCTTCTTTTGCAATCATTTTATAATAAGCCTCAACTTCAGCCGAAGACATTTGATTTGTCTCAGATTCATTCAAACGATTTCGATTAATATAAATATCGAACTTAATAAATGTTGTGTTCTTGACGACTTGGTCTGAAGAGTTGGGGTTTTTATTTGATACTTCTAATGCAATATGCATTCCTGGTTGTGTTTGTGTAAAATTAAATGAGCTATCCACACTCACTTTTATGAATCCAGTTGATAACCCAACTGTAAATTTATCCAGGGTATTCGATAATGAATAGCTACCAATAATACCATTTGATTGTGACATATAATTTAAGAAACTTTTATCAACTTTGCCGTTTTTAATAGAAAACGTTGGTGTTAAAAATGATCTTGATCCCATACTTGTTTTATTTTCATATGATACTGTCATTCGTACGGCAGGGCTATTAATCACAGTATGAGGGCTACCCTCCAAAGTCAACTGTGCGCTTGAAATGAGGTTTTTGATATATGACCATGTTGAATTATCAACCCAATCAGTTGTCCGACTATCAACTAAGTTCTTAACTCCCCGATCCGTATTTGAAACTGCCACACGATCTAATGCTGGTAAAGGTCCCACACCCACGCCGTCTTCAAAGAATTGATCAAAGGCCCAATTAGTTGGCTGTGAAAAGCCTAGGTTACCGGAAAATCCTGTTGACATATTAGAGACATAACTATAAAGTACGGAAGATACGGCATGTGAAACACGCGAACTAACATTTCTTGTACCATATACACCAATGTTATAATGACTGATTCCTGCGACAATTCCTTGGAAATACGGAATAGCTGCTGTAGTAATTTCATCATCAGTCATGTCCATATCGACAGCAAAATAAATTGTCTGACCATTTGGGATTCCGATGTTAAGTGCTGCTGACACAGCCGATTGAGCATCTGATACACCTTGATTGTAGGTAAAATAATCTACTGAAGGTGTATTGTCTTGATAGATTGGAACTAATTTTAGACCTGCGTCAACAATATTTTGAGCTTCTGTTCTTGTAAGATTTTTATCTCTCTCAGATTCACCACTACCGACGGAACCAGTTAAATAGCGACCAACATAATTTACATCATAATCAACAAGAGCTTTAATCATACTAGCATCTAACTGGTAAGACGTATCCATCCCAAAGAAATTTCGAGCTGGATTTCCACTAGATAACATCAACGAATACATTGTGGTACTATCAGGTTGTCCCGTCTTTACGGGATCCAACATCATAAAATTCTGAAACTGACTTAAAATATTTTGAGTGCTACTATCCAATGCACCTGTAAATGCTGGTCCTTTTGCTCCTTTGGTCGTCAAATATTCTTTCATATTGACATATAAGGCATACTGTATCAGTTTAATGACTTTATCACCTAGACCATTCGAAAATGCTGATTTATAGGTCGAAATCGTTGTAGGCCCCCAGAATCCATTGGCAATGTCCCCTAATCCTAATTCAGCTTGAACACCATAAATTAGCGCAGTGTTCGTAGCACGTTGGTAAATACCATCTGTTGGTAAAATGCCAGTATATTGACGGTAATTAGCATTCAAATATTGTTGCATTTGACGTACATTGCTATCACCACCACTGACTAGTACAAAAGCACTCATATCAAATAATGCCTGTGCCAGTTGAGAATCCAACACACCTGTTGTTGGAATACCTGCATCGGATTGTAGCGACTTGATAGCTAACTCTGTATAAGATGAATAGGTACCCGTAAATTCTTCTGGACTAATTCCTTTAACCCAGAATGCGCCTTGAATTAAGTAAACAAAGTTACTTTTGTATCCTTTTTTTAAATTAGGAACTACTTTTGCATCAAATGCTGCTGATGTTGCTTCCCCAAATGCTGGCGATCCATCCTGTAGCGCAATGCCTAATTCATGCTGCACACCACGAATAAGACCATAAATTGTTGGCCAGCCTGTATTTCCTGTCTCTGGAACCTGCTTATAATTAGCCACAGATCCATACGTTTTGTTTAACCACTTTTGCGTTGCTAAAACCATTGTGTCCATAAGTTATTTACCTATATTTCTATTTTATTTTTGTAAGAAAATGACGTCACTTTAACCTTACAAAATATAAAAGGCATTTTTCTTCAAAAAATTAACCGAATTAATTTTTAAAAATTATCTTTTTAACTAAATCATGAAAAAAGCACCTATCATAAGATAGATGCTCATATTTTATTTAGACTTTGTTATCAGATTGCCGACAGTCGATACAATAGCATTCATACTTTTGCTTGCTGTTTCATTTGCACCAGTTGAGGCAACACCTGACCAAGCACCTATCAATAAATTTGTAATCAAATTATCGTCTTGAATAAAAACTGAAATAATAAAGCTAAGCATAATACCTATTAGTAATGCAATCATTGGTAAATATCGATTAGATAATTTGGCAGCTTTCAATGCTTTTACAATAGCCCAAGTTAGAAAAATAATCAGTGTTGTTGTCATATAACCTCCTTTTTAATCAATAATGGCATACTTGGATTTAATCCAAACTGGTTCACCAGACACCTCAATGGCCATAGTATCGCCATTATTACTAAGTACCTTATAATGTCCAACTAACTTGAAGTATTCCTGCTGTGGTGTACCAATTTGTGCATATTGGTTTGTTAAGTATTGATCTCGTTTGTCAGTTAAAACGATTCCAGATAACGGAATGTAGTTGTTATAGTCCGTTACTGGGATACTGAGCAAATTATTAACCGCATCCCATTCACCATTCCAGTAATCATACCAATCTAATTCAAATGTTTGATTGAAATGAACAGTTTGAGTGCTTATGTCTTTCATTTTTGAAACATTTGGTTTGATATAACGATAAACATAGGTATAGGGGAAGTTATCCAAACGAGCAAAATTGTTATAGTTAATATTTTGAACGGCCGTACCAAACTGACCAGCAGTGTAATAAGATGTACTTAAAAAATTAGCATTTGGATCGTTACTAGAAATTATACCTACATGACCAAAAGAACCACCAGACTGGCCTTTCTTGCCCCAAATCACAATATCACCTCTTTGAGCTATCCAATCTTTATTCTCTGATATCAATGCATAATTATTTTCTTCCAAATATTGGTGAAGATAATCTGTGCTATAAAGCCACTGGTATTGTTTTCCACCAGCATCATAAATGGCTTGAGTCATACTTCCAGAACAATCAGCTGTACCATCAACACCATTACGGGAACCATACATCGAGTATGTTAGATTCCCCTCATATTTTTCAAACCATGCTAATACCTGGTTTTGATCAATGTCTCCATTATGATTTATTGAAGCATTAACTTGGTTAATTGGAATTCCAAACAAAAAAAAGCTAAGGACAATCATAACGACCATTCTAATTTTTAATTTATTCACATTCATTCCACCTCTTTTCTTATAAAAATATTGGTAGTGGTTTTTTCAACCCTACTCCAAGTAAAAGCTGTTTTTAATCAAAAAATTAACCAAATAATCCTATTTTTAACTACAAAAAATAAATTTATATACTAAAAAAAGACAGTAAGAGAATATCTTACTACCTTTTTTATAAATGTTAACTTCAAAAATAAATAAGGAATGATTTGTCTACAAAACGACTGTCCCTAGAACTTCGATATTATGATCGTTGTCAATAAGTAAATCATTATAGTCTTTATTCAAAGAAACAAGCCGATAGCCTTGCTCATCAATTACAAGTTTTTTAACATACACGTTAGACCCATCATACTTGGCAATTACAATTTGGCCGCTACGCGCTTCTTTTGTACGCTTAACAAATATGATCTGTTTATCTGTAAACATTGGTTCCATTGAATTTCCATTAACAGTTACGGCATAGTCATGTGGGGGGACTTCTCCATTGAAAGGAAATGATTCATGATATTCTATATCACTCAAAAATTCACCAGTTCCAGCTGAAACTGCGCCATATATTTCAACAACATCAGAAAGTTTAGTGATTTTATTTTGTTCATTTAACTCTTTTCGAGCATGATAATATACAGATTGTTTTCGTTCTCGATTTAACTGGAGATACAATCCATTAATACTTGGAAAGGAACTTTCAAATAAAGGAATTTGGACTAATTCATCTACACTGACGTCAAAAATATGAGCCAACTGGATTAATACTTCAAGATTTGGAATTGCTATTCCTTTTTCCCAATTAGCGACGCTGCTGCCACCCTTTTTCCCAAGTTTTTGGGCTAATTCCATTTGTTCAATATTACATTTTGCCCTGAGATATTTTAGATTCTTAGAAAAAATCGTAGCCATCACCAAACAACCTCCATTTTATATTAAATTATAGCATACTACTTCAATTAATTTGAAACTAGCTTGACTTCAATATGTTTGAAGTGTAAAATTTCAATCAACTAACAGATGAGGTAAACTATGAACAAAAAAATCACAATTGAAAAACTTGAGCGAGAAAAAAACAAAAATAATATCATATCAAACTTTATGTCGTTATCTAATACCAAAGAACTGATCAAAAAGCATCAACATTCATTGATAGACACTACCAGTTTCACTAAAGAACTGAATAAAAGTTTCCAAGACTACTTTTCCTATGTTTTATTTCTTAGCTATCTAAACAAAACACTCTATTTCAAAAGCCTCCATATCAAGCAAAAAAACAACAATACAATAACAAAAGATAAACCATTAGACCAGCTAAGTCTTTATCAATTACCAACGTTATTGGATAACATTGACAGTAACTTAATTCGAAGTTTACCTTGGCGAACTATTTTAACACCTCGACAATTATTTATCCTAAACAAAATTTACATTGAGGGCTATAAACAAAACGAAATTGCTAAACAATTAAATATCACACCACCAGCAATTAATAAAATTAAGAAAGCCAGTTTGTTAGCCATCAAACAATACATTGAAAAGAAGGATATTTCTAATGATCTTCAACCCTGAACTTTGCACTGCTCTAGCCAATAACGATGAAGAATTATTAATTAAACAGTTACAGCCTCTTGTCAAAAAACTCTCGTATTCCGAAAGAAACTTCCAAGAGGACTTGTATCAAGAACTGAATATCGAAATTATCACTTCATATAGAAAATCACTACCATTGATTGAACAAAAATATAAAACTTTTATTGAACACTTAAATTAGTTTTTTTAGATGTCCCCTTAAACATCAGAAACTAAATACTCTTGTTGAGCAATGAAAATGGCAGTTAGTTAAAGATGCTACAAAGACGACACACCTGTTAGGTTATATCATCTTTTTTATTGACCTGTTTTTACAATCAACTAATAAAAAAGAAGTACCTCAACTGAGATACTTCTTTTCTATGTACGGCACCGCATCGTCCTATCCTCGCAGGAAGC
>CALNAK010000047.1 GCA_937874185.1 uncultured Lactobacillus sp. | reverse complement strand
AATACCGCCAGTCCTCAGGATTAGCGGTATTATATATGAATAACTATACATACGATAGAGAGGAAGCTTGTCAAGGGCGGTGATAAAATGCAGGTTTATGGCGGTTTAAAAATGTAGGTTTTGGGCGGTCAACCGACACCTTTTAGTCGATAAGACTTTCCGGTAATCTTGACGACATGGACATGATGAACTAGGCGGTCAAGAATCGCCGCCGTTACGGTCGGATTTTGAAAGATTTCTACCCAGCCAGATAAATCACTATTACTAGTAATAATGGTCGAATGACGCTCATATCGTGCGTTGATAAGCTGGAAGAATAGGTTAGCTTCATCGTGATCAATGGGTAGGTAACCAATCTCATCAATGACCAAAAGGTCATAACGAGCATAACGGTTAATGCAGCGCTCTAAGGTGCCCTTCTCGTTAGCTGTTCGCAACCTAAGGAGAAGCTCATGACAGTTGATGAAGAGCGTTCTTTTTCCTTGGCGACAGGCTTCAATTCCAATACTAATGGCTAAATGGGTCTTACCGACCCCTGGACTACCAATAAAAATCAAGTTCTCGTTCTTTTCTAAAAACGCCAAATCTTGAAACCCAACTACTTCCTGCTGGTTAATGCTGGGTTGAAAGTTAAAATCAAATCCCTTTAGTGTCTTTTTCTGCGGAAAGTGTGCCCGCTTTACGATTCGTTCTATCGATTGTTCTTGATTCCATTCAAGCTCAGTGCTCGTCAGTGTAAGCATTGCCTCAGTAAACGATAGTTGTTGTTGATTAATTTGGTCAACATATTCTGGTAGATACGCAACCATTTTGGTGAGTCCTAGGGACTCTAAGTTAGTTAGTAGCTCCTGAAATTTACTAGTCATTATCATCACCTAAACCTGGTCATATTCGCTAAGATGCTCTGCGATGTATGCCTGTATATCCTGCTCACTTTGTCCCTTTAAGAGGTCGGACCCCAATATGCGGACACGGTCTTGCTTATCGTAATTAAATTGATTGGTCGTTATATTGTGCGAACGGATCATTTCTCCGTTATAATAAATTTGGATACGCTGCTCATTATCGGTCAGCTCGATATCGACTGTGCGACCAATGTAGCGTGGATCAACGGAGTACTTACATTTACGAAAGTTAACCATCGATTCTTTAGAGACGATACGGGTAATATCTTCCTCAAAGAATGGATTTAACAGGTTGGCTGGCTGTTCATGTAGGTACTCTTTTTCTTCGTTCTGCCACTTATCCATTGGAACCTGGTTGGTGGCTTGTGAAACCTCATAATTTAAATCTTCACAGAGATCATTGACCAGACCAATGAGTTCTACACCGTCTTCAAACTCATAATTGTACGGGCGAAGTCGCTCCATTGTTCTTGCTAATGCTTCGACGACACCCTTAGTCTGTGGACGAAATACTCGACAAGCAATTGGATTATAGCCAGCATCGTGGCTAAATTGGCGAAAACGCTCGTTAAATATCGCTTTGCCAAAGCTTGATTTGGTATGATCAACAACTTGCTTCATGTTGTCAAACCAAATTTCGGAAGGAACACCACCAGTTGCCTCAAACGCGTCATTTAAGCATTGAAACAACGTATCTTGACTGCGTTCAAAGACCAAAGTGACATATTTCAATTTAGAAAAGGGTAAGACGTAAAGAAAAATGTTGAAACGGTGTGGCTGCCCATTCCTGTCGTATAAAGTCATTTCTTCTTTCCAATCGACTTGGGCCGATAGGCCCGGCGTATGTTCAACACGAATAGTTGCTTTATGAGTTCGTTCCTTACGAATACTGGCACAGTATTCTCGAACGATAGTGTACTTTCCCTGAAAGCCCCGTTTCTGAATGAATTTGTAAATGGCCTTGGCAGAACAATGTAGCTCTAGTTTTTCCTCGATAATGCTTCTATAGCCATCCAGTAAGCTAGGCCGTTTATGTTTGATCAAGGGCAGGGTCATACTCCCTTGGGCCTCCTCATATGCTCTCTTAGCTGTACGATAATCTACCCCAAACTGTCTTCCAAGAGCCGTAAAATTAGGCTTGATATCATTATTCACGTACTGTTTCACTCCTTCGCGGACATCATGTCTCACATTGAAAACCTCCTAAAGTCAATGTGATTCATAATATCAAAAAATGTAGGAAAACCGACATTTTTACGCCGCCATTTTCCTACATTTTATAACCGCCATGCACAGTAGCTTACCGTGATAGATTTTTTAGGATATCCGTCATTAGCTAGTTTTATTATTATCCCAATAGCAATTATATGGATTATTGTCAATCTGATTATTAAGCATAAGCAAAGAGCTTCATTAACAACACTTCTTGTAGGAATAGTTCTCTTGATAATGGGGATCATTTTGACTTATCTTCCAATAGGGAACACCAAACTAGAACTAGATTCAACACATATTAATACTGATTCAAATGGATTGGCAACACTAACGGGAAAAGCATCACCAAATTCTACGGTTGAAATATCCAGTGACGATTCTACGTTTGATGATTACATTAAAGCCAACAAATCTGGAAAATTTGATGAATATTTTGACCTTAATGGGGGTCGAAAAAAACATGTTTATTCTGTATCAGTATTAACGAAAAACAACGTGAATGGTCCTTCTAAAAAGATAACGATTACTGACACCACCTATAACCGAGTACAAAAAGCTAAAGAAGAATCTATAAATAAAGAAAACAGAGAGAATACTAATAAATCTGAAAAAAACAATTTTGGTTTCAAACAATCTGTTAAGGAACTAGCTAGAAACACAGGAAAAAACTTTTTTAATGCACCACTCAAAGTAAAATTTAACAATGAAGATAGCGAAGTTACCTTCTATATTCCAGATGACTCAACTGCATTAAGCAAAGAAGATAAAAATAAGATAGCTACCTACTTATTTAATCGAACTGACAAGTTAGCAGCAATGTCAAGTGTAGAATCGCCTACAACTAAATTTATTCAAACGTATGACTACAACACGATTGCCCGTAGCACAATAACTGGCAATGTCAAAGTTTACTAGTTCAAAAGTATAAAAGGGCCTCCAGCATTAAACTGGAGGCCTTTTTTAGTATACCAATTTTTACTTTACATAAGGCGGCTTATCCCAAGTAACCCACATTCACCGCGGTACTTCCACATTC
>CALNAK010000046.1 GCA_937874185.1 uncultured Lactobacillus sp. | reverse complement strand
TTTTTTTGACCCATTGATTTGATTAAAAATGGAGTGATTTTATCATGTTATCGTCAAATTTTAACATAGGCTGGTTTGGAATAAAGCTAAAAAAGAACACAAATAATCGATAGATTAACAAACTTAGGGAGGGTGTAGTCAAGAAACTAATTCGAACTATGTTGAACATGTTATAAAGTGAATTTCAACCAGTGTTTCGTGGCAATTAAACTTACAAGTCATTGCTAAAGTTATTGTAAGTTTAGAAGAAGCAACTATATATTCATTGGGAAAAACCGTTCAATAAAAATGAAAAATTTTGTTATAGTTGAATGTAGTATTTAAATTGTAAGTTAACAATGTTTATGTAATATAGATTATATTTGGACGTTTTAAATAAGGAGCATACATGACAAACGGATACGAACAACCCTACAAAGTTTTTAAAACTGTTTTTGGAGAAATTAAGTACAACGTGGTAGGTTCTGGAGAACCACTCATACTAGTGCACGGTACCCCTTGGTCATCATTTAATTGGCGTAAATTAATTCCTGCCTTGAGCCAATGGTTCACCGTGTATTATTACGATTTGTTAGGTTATGGTGAATCTGAAAAAAATGTAGGTGACGTATCTCTGGGTGTACAAAATGAAATTTTATCTTTGTTAGTAAAGCACTGGAAGCTTACTAATCCTAAAATTGTGGGGCATGATTTCGGCGGATCTACAGTTCTACGAACATACCTGCTGAATAAAATAGAATTTGATCAAATATTATTGATTGATCCAGTTGCTGTATCACCTTGGGGATCACCGTTTTTTTCTCATGTTGCTTTGAATGAGTCGGCTTTCAATGGCTTACCTAACTATATTCACGAAGCTGTACTTGAAAAATATGTTACTGGTGCTACTTATAGCGAAATGGATGTAGAAACTTTAAAAGGAATTAAAAAACCTTGGTTGAATGATGAAGGGAAAAAGGCCTTTTACCAGCAAATAGCTCAATCAAGTCAAAAATATACGGATGAAGTTGAAATATTGTACTCCAATATAAAAAAGCCAATTATTTTGTTATGGGGAGAAGAAGATAATTGGATACCCATAAAGCAAGGCAAAAAACTTAATAAAATGATACCAAGTTCTTCCTTAATTCCAATTGGGAATGCGGGACATTTAGTACAGGAAGATCAACCAGCTTTGGTTTTGTCTTATATTCTTAAGTATTTTAAAAATTGACTCAATATTATTTATTTTCAAAGTAACGGACTAAATGCTCGCAAAGTCAGATTAACTAATCGATGCGCTATACTTTGTTTTAGTTTGTCTTGTGTAACTAGACTAGAAACGGAGCAAGTTTGTTTAAAATCAGCAATCATGTCATTTAGTGTGGATTTATCTGTCAAAACCACGCCATTTTCGAAATGGTGTACGAGGCTACGATAATCTAAATTAACAGTACCGATAATAGCGACATTGTCATCTGAAATGTAATATTTTGAATGAATAAATCCTGGCGTATATTCATAAATTTTGATGCCTGAGCTCATCAGCCGATTATAATTTGCGCGTGTCATCGCGTAAATTATTTTTTTATCTGGAATACCTGGAGTGATGATGTTAACATCTACTCCTCGTAACGCTGCTGACTGAAAAGCATTGGCTAATTCATCATCTATAATTAAATAGGGACTAGTTATTAAAACGCGACGCTGTGATGTTGACAGTAATTGAATTAACGCAAGCTTAGAGACACGATAATTATAGATTGGACTTGGTCCATCGCCAAAAGGTAAAACAAAACCTTCAGATTCAACTGGTTTTGCTAATAAATATTGCTCAATATTAAGCGTACTTGACATATTATTAGTGTACCAGTCGACAAAAAACATTTTAGTCAACTCATTAGTAGCCGATCCATCTAGACGGATAGCTGTATCCTTCCAGTGTCCAAAACGATCGATAAGATTGACATATTCGTCAGCAATATTAATACCACCTGTATAGCTAATTTGACCATCAATAATCAACATTTTACGATGAGATCGATTATTAACATCACTATTTGCATCACCAGTAAAACGTGCAAAAGGTGTTATCTCGATGCCGCGTTGATCCATCAAGGTTTTAAAATCACTCGGTAATGTCTTAAAACTGCCAATATCATCATACATCACTCTAACTTCGATGCCTTCTGCTGCTTTTTTAGTTAAAATATCTAAAATGCTATCCCAAAATTGTCCTGTCTCTATGATAAAATAATTAACAAAAATAAATTTTTCAGCTGTCTCTAAATCAATTAGTAGCTGTGCCCACATTTTTTCTCCGAGCGGGAAGTAGGTTAATTTGGTATTTTGATACACTTGATTTCCAGAGGTTTTTTCAATTAACTTGACTAATGATTGTACTTTAAACTCAGTAGGCTGCCGTAGTGTTTTGCCTTCAGTATGTTGCAGCAACTGTTCGTTAGCTTCGTCCATTCGTTTTGTGTATTTTTTAGAAAGTTTTCGTTTACCAAAAATAAAATATATCATCATTCCCGAAATGGGGACTAAAATGACTAACAGCAGCCACGGGATTTTAAATTCAGGATTTTGGTCAGAACTTATAATTATTGCGACAACGATAAACTCTGATATTATAATTGCAACACTAAAATACGGCACATATTTAGTTAATAAAACAACAATAAGCAAAATCATAAAAGTCTCAAAGATGAGTTTCATAAGTGAAAAAATAAATCTATGTGGTAGGTTGTTTTTTAGCATAAGAAAATAACTTATCTCCAATTTTTATTATGGTTAATCCGACGATAATCCGTTCTGTTAAGAGTAGTTAAACATTTTAAATAGTTGCATTTATAATTTTATTTTTGTCTATTATCTAAGTTTGACTACTATTATATTTTATTAATTATAGCATGGTATACAAATGGTTTAGTTGATCATTCTTTAAACGAGGCATTTATTTAAAAGCACTAGTAAAGGGTGTAGTGCTTTTTTGTAATTTGGTTTTTTTAATCTAGTACTACGATAGATTTCAAGAACACTTATCAATATTGAAAAACAGTCTACTAGCATTAGCAACGAACTATGTCAAAAACAATTGAAGTTCATGATTCTTTGTCAAAAAGAACAAATTAAAAAGGGTATCGTGTGATATCTTGTATCGAAACTATTGACACAATATATAGTAATAGTTTATATTATATGTACACTTATAAAAAGGAAAAGAAAAAATGAAATATAGTTTTGAGCAGAAAGCAAACACTTCGGTTACAAATTTATGGGCATTATATGCTGACGTCAACAAATGGTTTACTTGGGAAAATGATTTAGAAGAGATTTCTTTAGATGGTTTGTTTGAAACTAATACTAAAGGCAGCATGAAATTAGTCAATATGCCAACAATGGTATTTGAACTAGTTAAAGTTATTCCTGAAGAAAATTTTACTGATAAAACGACTATTTCGAATGTAGGAGAAATCTATTTCATCCACGAATTGCGTGCTACCAATGCTAATGAAACATCAATAACGCATTCTGTTGAATTCATACCTTCAAACAGAAAACCCGAAATTAATGATTTACAATTCGTTTCAAAAATATTTGAAGATGTTCCAGCAAGTATTTTTGCACTTATTGAGGCTGCTACCAATGACTCAAAAATTTAATTCCGAATTTAAAGACAACGTGGTTGATTCCGTAGGTCTCTCATTTATAAAAGTTTATAACTTATGGCATACACGTATAAAAAATGAATTACGTAAATACAATTTAACTCACCCGCAATTTATTGTTTTGTCAACACTAGCTTATTTGACGCAACACAATGATGAAGTTAATCAAGTGAATATTGCAAAACATTCTGATATTGATGTTATGACGGTTTCAGTAATTATAAAAAATTTAGAAAAATTTAGTTTTGTTACACGTAAAGCTTCAAAAAAAGACACCAGATCAAAAGTTATAAAACTTACTCCAAAGGGGTTGGATATTGTCAATGAAACTTTACCGATAATTGAGAAAGTAGATCAAAGTTTCTTTTCTGTTCTAAAAACAGAGAAAAGTCAATTTAATAATATGTTACAATTACTAATAACCACTAATTCAATCACGGATAAGTAATAAAGTATTATTTATTAACCAAGAATAAAAAACACGGTTTAATATGACTAGTGTTTTTTTTAATATTAATTTGTAGCCATCGAGAGAATTTTCAAGGTTGCTTTAACTATTAATAAATTATGATGTATAAAGTAGTAAGTTGGCACAAATCAAATTGTGCTGACTTTTTTATTTATATTTAAATTTTGAAAGGATAAACAATGACACAAAAAATATGGTTAAAACCAGACCAACTAGAAAACTATATCGCTCAACTACAAGGATTTAGGAACACTTATCAATCATTATTGACCGTTCTAGCATCTGATCGTCAGAATTTTGAGTTTAAACCTGGCGCACCAAACTTCCAAAATACACTCCAGATGTCAATGAAGTTACATCGTTACATTCCATCAGGACATCACAAACCTTTTGCGATGTCCTGATTTTCGGTAAAGAACTAGATAAACAAGTACAAACTTTAGTTGAAACCAGTATTGCTTTAATCTTTGAATACCGTGACTTGACCAACTTATTAAATGGTCATGATGTTAATAGTGAAAATGGTATAAATCTGGTTGAATCTAAACTAAAACAAGCGAAAAAACAATTTTATGAATCCTCACGATAGGTCATATTAGGCTATTAATTTTTAAAACGTTTATCATCTTGATGTTATAAACGTTTGTTAGTCTGAAATTGTAGTTTACTGAGCAAAGGAGAATAAAAAATTAAATAACAGCAGAAGAACCAAAGAAAAGGAGACGACAACCTCGATTAAACGAAAATCAGCGCTACTTAATCGAACATTTGTGGAATAATGAACAACTCTCACAAACTGATATTGGTCGTCAATTAGGGTATGATCCGTCAGTGATTAGTCGTGAATTAGACCGTGGCAATGTCCTGGATTTCTCTAATCTAGACCGTCACACTTTATTAAGAATGAGCATTCATGCACGGATTAAGTATTCGGCGCAACGTGGTCAATACATTGTGACTAAAAAGCGCTTTCGCATGGGACAAGGGCTATTACTTACTCCGGAATTAAAGGAACTAATTGAGCACTGGATTAATGTAGAATATTGGAGGCCAGAACAGATTGCCGGCAACGTGCAAGATGTGGAAGTATCGTCCTCAACGATTCGAGATTGGTCAAAAAGAGGACTAATTAATATTCGTACCCATAAATATCACCGACAAGATGGTTCTCCCAAACAACGTGAGTTAGCTAAAAACCAACGGGCACGCCAACGAGAGATTGCTCGCTTACGAGAAAACTTACAAAAAAGTGGTGAGTTGGTACGTCATTCCATCTATGATCGTTCACCAGTTGTGGCTAAACGTAAACAATTTGGTCATTGGGAAATTGATTTAGTGTTACCAATGAAACAAAACAACGGTCAATATCAAGACCACTCCGCTATTATGACAGTCGTTGAACGAAAGACTAGATTCTACGCCTTGATTAAAGTTAAAAGTAAACAATCGAAAGATATGATTGAAGCGTTTAAACTATTTTATGAACGTTATGGCAAAGTGGTAAGAACGATTACGGCTGACAACGGGTCTGAATTTATCTCTTGGGATTTTTTAGAATACGTTCAAAAAGAGCTTAAAATTAAGCTCTATTACTGCACACCATCATCACCACATCAACGAGGTTCTAACGAAAACCGCAACGGTAAACTGCGTGATTGGTTTCCCAAAGGAACCAGTTTTAAGCCAGTGAAGCAACGACAACTAGATGAAGTGGCTGATAAAATGAATGCCATGCCAATGCGAATAGCCTTACAAGGTAAGAGTCCAATTGAGTTGTTTGATAAGGAATATAAAACAATGCAAAGGTATCGTCGTGCGTATGAGAAAAGAAAATTAAAACAAAGCAAACAAAACTAATTCTCAGCAGTATGCAATAAATAATGTTTCAAGCTTGACTTTTTTAAATGGTAATATATAATTTACTTAAGTAATATATACATTACTTAAAAAGGATATTTGTGATGCTTACAAACAATGTCAAAAAATTTAGAGTTGAAGCTGAAATATCTCAAAGGGATCTGTCTTATATTGCTGGCGTTACTCGTCAAACAATGAGCTTAATTGAGAAAGGTGAGTATAATCCAACAATCAGCCTGTGTTTGAGAATTTGTTATGGACTGAATAAGACGCTTGATGAAGTTTTTTGGTTAAAACAGGGGGATTTTGAAAATGAAAAAAGTCGTTGATGAACGTTTAAAGATACAATTAATCAAAAATTTTAAAATAGCCTTTCTCGTTGAAAATGCCGTTATTATATTAATGTTAATTTATCAAAGCTTTAAAAATATGGACAAAGCAATTAGTGCCAGTAATCCGATCTGGACTGCGTTAATCGTCGGTACAATGACGCTATCATTTCTATCAGTTAATGTCACTGCAAGCATTGAAGATAAGCCAAAAAGGTCAAACTTAAAACTATTGTCTTATTTCATGCTTATATTTATTATTGGTAGCTTATTTTTTATGGTTATATTGCCAAAGCATATTTTACTGGCTTTTCTTTGCGGGACAGTAATCGCTGTATTTGTATCAGGTCTTTTAATTTATGAAAACCACTACCGATACCGAGATAATTAAATACTGCCAATTGCTTTTCAAGTCGATACACTATAATATTGTTATCTGTTCGATAATATGGTAAATTCAATGAATTACACGTCTTAATTTTTTGGAGGTATTATGACTGATCAAACGCAAATAATCATTATGGTTATTTTTCTCATGATTTATATTACAGGTGTGACTATCTATACAAAGTTACACTATAAACAAAGCATACGTAAAACTGGCGTTGATGTTTCAACTAAATCACCAAAAGAGTTACGTAATTTGTTCCTCAAGTAGTTCCTAATCAACTTAATTTTGCTAATTATTTGTTGTTTACCAATCTAATCATCTAATTAAAACACTATAAAAATACCTTAAACAACTAGCAATTGTTTAAAGGTTTTTTTATTTAACTATTTTTTCTTGCTAAACAGAACAATTGTTCGTATAATGAAATTACGGTTTTGTTGGGAAAAGATTAATGATTAATTAAATTACACGATAAATAATTTATTAATTTTTGTTAGACTTAGATAAAGAGGAAAATTTAATGAACGCAATTATTTTTCATGGATCAGCACCACATGCTACGGTAGACAAATTCTGGTATCAAAATATCGCTCAGAGTTTAACTGATAGTGGGATTACTGCAGTTGTTGTTGATTTACCAAAACTTGATCAAGAATCCTTAACAGAAACATTAATTAGAATTAATGAAATGAATTTAGTAATTGATGAAAACACTATTTTGATTGGTCATTCAGCTGGAACAAATATTATCTTTGCTTTGTTGGAAAACATCAGCATTCAAGCTAAATCTGTCTATCTAATTGCTGGTTATAGTCAGCCAAATGGTATGCGACATACAACGTTAAAAAATTCTTATGACTGGAATAAGATTAAGAACAATTCAAAAGAATTCTATATACTTAATTCGTTTAATGATCCTTTTAATTGTGATGAAAAACAAGGTAAAATTTTGTTTGATCATTTGGGTGGTACTTTAATTTTGCGTAATGATGGCCATTTTACCAAAAAGAACCAACCATTATTGAAGCTATTGTTAAAACAATATACGTAATTTTTGTCATAACGGTTTGTCAAAATTACAATTCAAACATTTAAAAGTTGTAAATTATGAGTTAAATCAATAATGTGATTAAATCAAAAAATACAGATACTCAGCAAAACAGATTGCATATTGGGTATCTGTATTTTTTAGAAACTTAGTTGCAGAATCAAGATGTTAAACAGCCTTAAAATAAGCGTTAGAAATCGTGGACAGTGATTTAACATTAGTGTATGACATTAGTATAATAGAATAAGAAGTGTCTTACAAATAAAAAATCAATCAGTGAAATTACAAAAACATTTCCGTAATTTTACCAATTGATTAAACATCTGGTAAATGACTTGCACGGAGTCTGTAGAATAATAAGCATAAGGTTTGATATGGGAGTTGAAATACCTCTGTAACAAACCTTGTGCTTATTATTTTGTAAAAAAGGCTTGATTTATTAAGAAAACCTAAAAAATACAAAAAAGCACAAAAAAGACCAGCCAATGGCTAGTCGATTTGTACATTGAAAACTAAATATACTCTTGATTGATAAAATAATGCCTTCGACAACGTTATTATAGGAATCAAAATTTAAAGTTATTTCCAATAACCTAATTTTATATGATTACAAGCCATCAATCAAGCGCAGGTACAGAGAGAAAAGTCTGGTACTGTGTTGAAGAAAATCATAAGACCGATGAGATGAGCACTTATTGTGGCATATAAGTTGCGCCAAAGGCTTGTGTTGCTATATCAGAATGGGATGAAATACCAGAGAGTAGATTTCAGAGATCTGAGTAAATAAATTCTGATTTAGCAAGCCTATTTATGAAAAGTCAGTTGTTCATTTTGACTGGTAAAGAAGGAAAAAAAGAAGATGAATCAAGCTACTTTTAGATTGCTTTTTATATACAAAACTAGAATCTAATGCTCGTAACAGGTAGACAATTTGATTGATGCTGAGGTTTAAATAGTTATATCTTTGTTTCAGGAGGATTTGTACAGCTTCACTTTTTTTAGGATCAAAATGGGTATATGGAAAATAAAGTTTTCTAATTTTTTTTAATTCAATACTGTTTAAATTTATACATTTCTTTAGCTGATATTCGATATTATTAATTAAAAATTGAATATTTTGAAACGAAGTAATGTGTGGATAAGAATAGGGTATGCCCTGATGTTGTTTTATCAATGTGGTAGGGCCTAATGTAGTAACACCAAAAAAAATATTTTTCAACCTTAAGTATAGTTTTTCAAAAGATGAATTAAATTTTAAATAGTCATAAAAATACGAGTTAATTCTTTTCTGCAGTTTAGCTATTTTTGAATCATCAATTTCAATTATCATAGACTTATCTTCATGACGGAAGTGATATCCTAAGAAAGTGAATTGTTTGGACTGTTCGAATGGGATTACAGAAAACTTGCTCTCAGACAATGTCAATTGATACTTAGACAGTAGTTTGCTAATGACATCTGAAAAGTTATATTTATATTTCAATGCCGTTGGACAAATTAGTAAAAAGTCGTCCACATACCTTATGTAAATACATTCAGAGAATGTTAATTTCATCAATTTATCAAATTCTTCTAAATATATTTCTGCAAAAACAGAAGATATAGCTAACCCTTGCGGAATTCCAGCAAAGTTAGGGTCAAATAACATGTCAGAAAGTAGTTTTCTTTGATCTTTGTTCAACGTCAATCTATTAGAATGCATAATTTTTTTATACAGTAAATGCTTATTTACTGAAGGAAAAAAATTTTGTATATCTCCTCTGATGACAGTTTTTTCTAAATCAGTTACGTAATAATGCCCTTGATTATTCATATTGTATAAACGTGGAGTGAGGGCACGTACAACTTGGTTTAATGACCTATTTCTGTTGGACGAGTGTGTGAAAGTACGTTTTAAGAGCTTAGCCAAATCTCGATAGTCTGCATCTAATTCTTTGTCATTTAGGCTGTATATACGTCTCTTATGATTCAATTTTGCAATTGTATAATTATGTGAATTCATTTTTGGTTCCTATACTATGTACACCAAAACTCGATTTGAAAAAATAAAAATGGATTATTTACAAGATTTTCTTGCTGAAAATATTAAGAAATATTTTCTAATTGTGTAGGTATACTTCATTAACTTTGTATCGTAATATATGTTTTCGATTTAAGAAAAGTTAAGAAAAGTATACCTTTAATTCTCGAGTTTTAGTATACTTTTATTATACACAAGGCGGGTTACAATAACATGGCTAATAATTACTTTTTACGTACTGACGTTTTACCTGAAGAAATTCCAGCTCTATTTTCTAATCGTTCACTATATACGAACCATTTACTCAGCGAAAAAAAAGTAAAAGCAATTCTACGGACAAACGTTAGTAATGGAAGGGAAACTGATTTTCTCGAAACAATTTGTCAATATGGATTTAAAAAAAGTAAGCCGTTATATTATACAACCAGAGTCTCTGAGCACAAAATTAGAAAAATGAGTTTGTTACATCCAGGTGCTCAAGTTCGTGCACTCTACTTTATTCTGAAGTATGAGGATGATATCTTGGACAATATGAATTCTAGTTTTAGTTTTAGAATGCCTTTAAAACGGAATAAAAACACCATTCGAAAAAAACAAAGAAAACAAAATGAATTGTTAGAGTTACTATCTTCTTTTGATTTGGAAAGTGGTGTGAGTTCAGAAGAAAGCATCGTTAAGTTTGGACACTATTTTTCTTATGCGTGGGCACCAAGTTTTTCGGGAATGGCGTCTAATTCTAAATTTAAAGAAATCCAATTAAAATACAAGGTTTCAAAAAAAATTGATTTACAAAATTTTTTTCCAAGCATATATACACACTCATTAACTTGGGCACTGTTAGGCTCAAAAGCCGTTTCAAAACAAATTAAAGATTTAAAAAGTTCTTCTCTAGATGAATCTTTTGAAGTTGCAATCGATACATTAATGCAGTCCATTAATTTTCAAGAAACAAACGGAATTGTCGTTGGTCCTGAATTTTCAAGAGTTATCGCTGAATTGCTATTATCAAAAATTGATAGAACTGTCGAAAAAAATTTGTTAGAAAATCATAGCAAGGTTAATAACATTGATTACTGTGTAATACGATATGTTGATGACATTTTTATTTTTTCTAATGACCCACAGTTAAATAATGTTATCGAAAACGAGTATGCAACTAGTTTGAGAACTTTCAATTTATCTATTAATGATTCTAAAATTAAAGATTTTTCAGATACGACAAGTATTCTGTATTCCCGAGTTATAGAAATAAAAAAATTAATTCTCGACTTTAGGAATTCCAGACTTATTGCATTTAACGAGTATCAAAATTCAAGTAACTTTAATGCGAAGATTGAAAAATATTTAGGTTCGACATATCTTTGGGAAATATTGCTTGATAACATCAATAATTTAATCGAGAATGAGACAAATAGAAAAGATATTTTGGTAAATTATAGTCTTTCAAGTTTACATAAGTTGATACAATTTTCTGAAATTAATTCTAAACAAGTAGTGGCTATTTTGACTGGTCTAACTTCTCTTTTGAAAACAAATTTTTGCTTCAAAACTGTTCGATATTACATTATCTGTGTATCACGCATTTTGAAAGAAGCTGATCAAATAATTAAAAAGGACATAGCTACCAATTCGCTACCGTTTGATATTGTTTCAAAGACCAGCGATGAAGTTCGCAGTATCCTCATGTTCGTTTTTCAACATATTTGTTCTGTTCTCAATTCTGATTGGTTTGATATCAGTGAAGGATACGAAGTCATTACTCTTTTGGAATTTTTTAAAAAGTATGATCAGTACATACCGTCGTACCTGTCTCTTATACACATCTCCGAGCCCACGAGACATGCGCAGATCTCG
>CALNAK010000045.1 GCA_937874185.1 uncultured Lactobacillus sp. | reverse complement strand
ACAGACTGCCATTGAAAGATTCCGGGCTTGTTCGGATTAAACTTGTAATTTGCCTGAGGAATATTTTTAATAACCCCAATTTGGTAGTTATGAATTATTGATTTTCCGGTTATCCTATAGATATATTGATAATGTCTATTAATCAGATATATCTTTTCACCAAAATGTACATTAGCTAGTGGCGAAAATAAAACCCCGGAACTGGTCATATAGTGACCAGCAATAGCATAATTTCCCTTTCCTAATTTTTGATGACGTTTCATGGTGCCAACTCCCCGAATTAAGTTTCTATTACTTAGACCATAGAAGATTGGTAATTTTATATCGACAGCTGGAATATTAATTTTAGCAATCAATCCATCAGAATGGGGCTTGAGTGCCTGCATAGCTACTGAATAACTACTAACGGGTTTAACGGATTTATAATTAAAAGTTGTTGTATCTTGATTTGAACTGGTAATTTTAGTTTGGTAAGCTCTGTTACTTAAGAAATCAATAACCCAATTAGTAATCTGTGTATTAAATATTAAGATACTTCCTAAAGTGATCAATAAAATTATGAATACATAGCTTGTGATCTTCTTCATTTTAGGTCTTCATAATACTTATTATTTGCTTGCAAAACATTGAAATAGTCATGTTATACATTAAAATCCTAATTAATCTCCCTCATGATTATAAATCATTGTGATAAAGTTTGAATAATGATCTATTTTTATCTTTTAAATACATTTTAGCTGTCTGCTGATGAAGTTTTTTAATACCAACAGTACACCCTATTTTATCATTAGGAAAAATTTCTTGCACATGATACAATCCTCCTGGCAAGTTATTGAAGTTAACTTTGCCATCATTATCAGCTGTGACAATAAATTTTTTACCGTTTCGATAAATTGGTCTTCGTAATACACGTGTTTGTAATGCATAGGTAGTATTTTTAACAACATCACCTTGTTGACTTAAGCGATAAAAAATTAAACTAAATCGGTTCTTTCTTAACATTCCTTGGTGGATTAGTTTAATTATATATCCTAGAATTGCTAATAATAATAAAATAATGGCTATTAGGATTAATAACTGATTAGCATTATTTGCATTATTAGCATGGTTTACATCTTTTGCAATCTTAGGAGTATAAGGAATGCGGTACCCAGTTACCAATAGACGATGTGAATTTATCATGTAAGGGGTGCAGGTTAATAGGGTAGCTAAATCTTTACCAGGAATAATCTTTAAAACTGATGTCTGATTAGGCTTAACAACTTGTATTTTATAAACTTTATAAGCTAATTTCTTTTTGTATACTGTTAGAACAAAGATATTTCCCTTCTTAACATAATTCAAATCTGTAAATAGTTTTCTACTTGGTAGTCCACGATGGGCAGCAATTACCGTATGCGTGTTTTTACCTCCCAATGGAAATGAAGTCCCCTGCAATACTGTAGCACCATAATTCAAAGTCTCCGCATTTGTTGTATCAAAAAGGGGCATATTTGCCTTTATCTTGGGAATACTGATACTGCCAATTAAATGCTTTTTGAGAGAAACCTGAGTTCTTTTGCTGCTACCAGCAAAGGGATCATTTTCTGGGTGTAAACCATTTTCAGCTAGTCTTCGGTTCCTAGTTTCTAATGCTTTTCTTTTTTGAGCAGATAGCTCACTATTAGTTTTATCTACTTTGTTAATACGTTGTTGGTCAATATAATTATTAATGGCTTCTACATAGAAGGGATATAATGCGATAATCACTCCAACAGTAAAAATAATTACCATAATAATTTTTAGCCAATTATTAGATGCCTTTTTATGATTCATATAGTCGGTGTCCTTTATTAATCTTGGCTTATTATAAAGATGAAGGGGTGCCAAATAATTATTGGCGTCCCTTCATCTTTGATCTAGAAATAATAATTAGATTTCTTCATGTTTTTTAATGGCTTTGTAACCACCAAAGGCAACAATCATAATGACAATACCAATGGCTAAAAAGATATAAATTCCCTTACCACCGGTACTTGGTAAAAGACCTTCTTTAGTGTTATCGATTGTGATCTTATTAGAATCGTCGAAAGAGCCTTTAGTGATACTAAATTTAACTGGGCTATCCAATTTCGCATAACCATCAGGGGCTTGAATTTCTAATAAGGCATAACTTTCACCAGAATCAAGCTTATCTGAATATGATAATCCCTTAAGTGCCACCAAACCATTTGTATCTGAAGTATACGTTGTGGCTTCTGTAGCAGAATCATTCCAAGTATAGGAACCATCAGATGCCTGTGTAGCATAAGAAACTATATTACCATTACTATCTACTTTAACCAATTGAAATTCAGCACCTGCTAAGGTCTTATTACTTTGAGAATCTTTCTTAACAAATTGAGCTCCACCGGTATAAATTTTTGGCCCATTGGCCGGGGCAGAAGTTATATCTGTACCGTTACCAATATTTAGTGTAGCTGTATTACCGATCGCTGTATCAGGAGTAGCATTATTGGTCAAAGTAGCTTTATAGGTAATGGTTAATGATTTTCCGGCTAAGGCTTGCACAGTTGCTGAAGTGGTCTTAAAGACAACTTGATACCCATTATCTTTTTTGTTAACTGTATAATCAGTACCTTTGGTTAAACCATCTATAGATACAGTACTTGCATCTATATCAATGCCTGTATCTGGCTTATCAACAACATTGAAAGTGTCTTTATCCTTAATATTCCAAGGAACATTAACTGTGATATTATAGCCGAAGCTTTGACCATATTGAGCGTTGTAAATGGTAGATCCATCAGGTAATGTAACTGCTAAGTCCTTCTTAGAAGCTTCATCTAGATCCTTAGTAATTGGGGTACTCTTAACGTTCTTAGGATAAATTTGGATATCATGATTAATAGCTGATGTGTCAGACGTTTTATAAATCGGCATTGTCAAAACAATTGGTGCAGCTTGTTGAGTAACATCTGTAGGTGAATCGGTTTCGACAAACAAATAGGTTTGATAATTGCCATCACTATCTTTAAGATTCAAATTATCAAAAGCTGCAATACCATCTTCACCATTAGAAGTAGCAGTTGTTTCTGTAGCAACAGCACTACCTGCATATGAGGGCAGATTATCACTATCTTTAGCATCAGATTGAATAGCAGTGACAGCATCTTGAGCAGAATCACCGCTCTTTCTTAATGATAAATAATGATCAGTTACATTGTAAGCTTTAAAGGTAACACCATTTAAACCAGTGCCACCAAAATCCTTCATTATTTCACCAGTATTTTGCTTTGCTTCTTGAGCACTGTCAAATACCCGCTTATGCAAAGTGACATTAATGCTATTATCAGTGTCTGCTGCGGATACTTTTTGTGGGGTTGCAAATGACAACAAAAGTAGTGGTAGGAGCATAATTAACCCTGTAATTAACGATTTTAATTTACTTTTCATTCTTTATTTCTCCTCTTCTATGATTAAATACGTAAATAATTATTCCCAATAATATCAATGCTATTCCCAGTAAAGAAAATTTTAATTGTTGCTCCCCCGTTTGAGGCAATAATCCCTTTATTCCTTTGCGATTAGCATTATTTGTCTTGTAATTACCACCACCTTTATCAACGTAACCGGGTTGAGAACCACCATTTTTACTGTGACTTCCATTCCCTCCACTTTTACCATTTGTTATGGTGTTAGAAGAGAATCCCCTTTGACAATTATAAATTCGTAAATCATGGTTATAGTAAACAGACAAAGGAACTTGATAAGCAGATAAAGGTGGAACCCGAGAATGATTAACAATAATGTCCCTACTAAATCCTAAGTTGGTCAAAGATCCCGGTATCCAAACAGGTATATGACGAGCATAATTAGAAATTTTAAAGCCTTTGGCTGACTGAACTTCACTAAAGTAATATGTTCCTGGTGTGAGATCATACTTTCGTAATAATACCAAGCCACTTTTATGTGAGGATAATTTTAAAATCCGATAATCATTTTTAGGATCTGAGGAAGTTACCCAATCATTATTTATACCTAAATATTCTTTGCGATGATTATCTGCAAAACGATAAAATACAAATTTAGCTCCCCCTAAGGGAAATTTATTACCACAACTGTCTTTACCATATTTAAAGAAGTAGGGTGCCCTTCTAAGATTAGTAGCTTTTGTATAAATGTGAATAACTGACATTGGTTTCCCAGTGTTAGTGTCCCTAAATGGAAAACTAATAGCAATTGGCATCGCAAATGATTGCGTTCCATAATTATCGTTATTATTCTGTACAATTAGATAAGCTTTATAATCGCTACCATTAACATCAAATGTACTAATCCCAGCATTGTTTGTAGTGACGTTAAATAATTTATGCAGTTTATTATCGATAATAAATTTTTGAATCTTAGTAGGACTCATCACACCAATTTTTTGAAATAAATTCTCAGGCGAACGGTTGTGTGTTAAATAATCAGTGTATTTGGTCGTTAAATCATAAACACTAAAGGTGGTGTTTACACCATCAACCATTCTATCATTGTAGTAATGCTCTTTACCATCGTTATTTACTTCACCAAAATTACCATCTTCACTAATACGATGATGTAAAACAATTTGAACATTATTTACATTGCTAGCTCCCTGAACTGGGAGCTTGATAATTGTCGAAATGCTAAGGAAGGTTAAGAATGTAATAACTATAAACATTAATTTCTTCATCATTTCTACACCTCCCATCTACGACGGGAGATGAATATTATTCCCGCAGCGGTAGTGATCATTATTATCAAACCAGTAACTAATATAATAGTGATTCCCGGACCACCCGTTGCTGGTAATTGACCTGATGTGGGAGTATCAGGAACGGTTAAACTTATAGTATTATTACTATTGCCAGCAGTTAATTCAGAATTACTATCATATCCATCTGGTATAGTAACTTTACCGGTGTTATCAATGCTAAAATTAATGCCACTAGATAATGGGGCATAGTCAGTAGGAGCCTTAGTTTCACTGAGAACATAGTTACCTGGCTGAAGATTATTAAAAGTAAAAGTAGCCGTATCCCCAGACTCATCAGGTTGAATAGTTTGATTAGTATCAGAATTTGTTAATTGAAATTCAGCACCTTTAACTGACTGATTAGTTACTTTATCAATTTTATTAACTGTCAAAGTAAAAGGCTTAATATTATCATGCTTAGCATAGGTTAATATGTCATTACCATTTTGATTATTAACATAGAAACCATCACTGGAAGGTAATGTATTATTGCTTATTGGAGTTCCTTGCTGATCTAGCCATTGCCCATTTTCGGTTACTTGAAATTTAATGGTTGAAGCATCCAAAGAATAACCCACTGGGGCGGTACTTTCCTTTAATTCATAATAACCAGGCTTGATTGGAATGGGATTATCATTACCATTGATTGATTCAGGGGTAAATGAACTATCGGTTGCTTGCCAATTATCAGTATCTTTGACTAGTGTAAATTGTGAACCAGTTAAACTATTACCATCTGAATCAAATTTTTGTACGGCTAATCCCAGTTCATTATTTGTTATTGTAAAATTATTTAATACTTGGTTAATTGATGAAGAAAATCCTGCAACGTTATCTTCGCTTAAATTATAAGTAAAATCTTGCCCGTGATCATTAAATTTAGGTAGGTACACATTCGAATTATTATGACTTAACTTGTCAAAAGTTCCTGTCCAGTTTTGAGTTTTAGACAAACTACCAGTTGCCTGAGTCCAAGCATTATTATCTGTCGTATTGCCTCGATTAACTGTAAAATCAATACTATCAGGAATGTTATTATCATTTGGAAGCATATTCCATACTTTATTGATAGTTAATGTTGTCCCCGGTGCCTTAGCGGAAGGAATACCAAAATCTACTTGATTGCTAGGATCATCACCATTCGGGGTTAGAGTAGTTGCACCATTCATTTGATACCATTTATCAGGGACAAAATTATTAGACTCGGTGTTAATCCTCTCTTGATAATGGATCTGTACCTCTTGTCCCTTGCCTAAATTCAAATTGGAAACATTTAAACTTCCATTACTAATCTTGGCTGTTGGCAAATCGTCACTATTTATTGGTGTAGAACCAACACTTTTTACATCAGCCGTATCAGAATTATAATTAAATTGACTACCTAACGGATCAGAAATTGATCCGTTATTAATTGTATTAAAGTTTTTAATAACATCATTAGCCTGAGAATTTAAATAATTGGTAACATCAGTAGCTGATCCTGCAGAATCATATAAAGGATTCCCACTTGAATCATCAGAGGCCAGTAGTTTCATGCGCTGTTCGATTTGAACGGCAGTTAAATAGGTACCCCAATGGTCACCCCCATGGTCACCCCAACGGTTACCCCAATGGTCACCCCAATGGTCACCCAAATGGTTACGATCAGCAGTTAATTGAATACCAAGAGCATGAATTTCTTCACCCTTATTTTTAGCTATCTTAGCCTCACCTAAAGTTGCAGCCCATGTATCACGAATTAGATCCCCAGAAGTCGTCCGGTAAGGCCGGCTTATTTCTGATGTGTCGGATGGTTCATCAATTCTTTGTGTATTAAATGTATCACCGTAAACGGTATCATTGATGTTGCTAGACGTCTCTACCTTATAAGAAAAAGTTGGGACACCATCCGTCAACAAAATCATCATTTTCTTATTACTGCTAGTATCATTAGCCAACATTTGGGCACCTTGACGGATTCCCTGCTGAGTAAATGTGCCTCCCTGGAAATCGCCACTGAGCATAGCATTAATAGCGTTCTTCTGACTATCACTAACAGAGCCCAAATCAGTTTTTACATAGCCGGGACCGTAACGGCCACCAACATATCCTGGACTAGAAAAACCAACCACGCCAACATTTACATAATTACTTAAGCCAGCGTTTTGAATAGTTGTCAGAAAATCATTTATACCTCTTCTAACTGCACCAACTCTATCTGTACCACCATTGACTGATGAGTTCATGGATCCAGACATATCAACGACAAGTACAACGTCTATTGGTTTAATAGTCTGTTTTTGATTACCACGAACATTTAGATATAAATCATATAAACCAGGTGTATGTGTTTCTTTTGCATACTTACGAATAGCAAAATCTGGGTTACTTGTGTCTGTACCATATTTTATATAAGAGTTGGTAGTATCCCGAGGATCTCCGCTCCAACTAGCATTGTTATCCCACCTTGCGCTGGTTCCTCCCTGCGGATTAATGACATCTGTCTGATTGTGATCAGTAAGATGCCACTTATTCGTAGGGTAAGTGCCACTGCTATCCGTTGTATATACAGGAGATATATTCTTATAATCGGCACTAGTATTAATTGCACCTAACGAAAGTGTTATTAAGAATGCACATAGAGTAGTCATAAGAAAGAAAAATTTTTTTATTAGCATATAAACTCTCCCAATCATTCTTATTGCATAAATAAAAATCCATAATATGTAACTCTTTAAAATATAAACTATTAGTTGAATAAAATCATTGAAGCATTGTATAATTGATTGAATTATTGTTATTTTTTAAAAATTATTTTTAATTTATTGATCTTTTGGCTTTTTTGTGATCTTATATCGCTTGATAGGAGGAATTTATTATGCTTCAATTATCATTGGTGGCTGCTAGTTTAGAGGACAATATATATATATAATGGAAAAAATATTATCCGTCTTGCAGGGAAATCTATCAGACCATATTTAAGTACCCTTAATAAGATTAAAAATAAAGTAAATCATTATTCTAAGCGATATACGTTAGTTAAGTTTAACAGGGGATATTTTCTTAAAATACCAGTTACCCCTGATCAAATATTATTTGTTTTTCCAAACTTTAATATAAATAATATGTGCTCCTATGTCAATAAATGGCACATCTTTTTCTAAACACTCGTTCTAATTCT
>CALNAK010000044.1 GCA_937874185.1 uncultured Lactobacillus sp. | reverse complement strand
CTTTCCAACACCAAAAATTCTAGACCCGATTATTTTTGTTAAACGAGATTTCTATATATAATGGAATTATAAATTTACTGTTGGAGGTTTTTATGACCGATTTATTTGCAGATGGGACTATCTCTATCCATGGAGCTCAAGAAAATAACTTAAAGGATGTCAGTTTAGATATTCCTAAGCATAAAACGACTGTATTTGCTGGTCTTTCTGGGTCTGGTAAATCCTCTTTAGTTTTTGATACATTAGCCGCTGTTTCCCGACGTGAATTGAATGAAACTTTTCCTAGTTTCACCCAACAATATTTGCCTAAATACGGTCAACCTGAAGTGAACCGAATCGACAACTTACCAGTGGCAATTGTGGTTGAACAGAAGCCTATTGGTCGTAATTCTCGATCTACTCTGGCAACCTACACCGGCATCTATTCCGTCTTACGTTTGATGTTTTCTCGAATTGGACAGCCTTGGGTTGGGTATTCTGAATGGTTTTCCTTTAATCTACCTCAGGGAATGTGTCCAAAATGTCAGGGATTAGGCTTTGTTGACGACGTAGATGAACGTCAATTAATTGATCCTAATAAATCACTCAATGAAGGTGCAATGACTTTTGCCGGTTTTCAACCGGGAACTTGGCGTTGGAAGGAATATGGCAACAGTGGATTATTTGATTTAGACAAAAAAATTAAAGACTACACCGATGAAGAATATGATTTATTCATGCACGCTCCGCAACAAAAATTAAAAAATCCACCGGCAAATTGGGGCCGTACGGCATTATATGAAGGACTAGTTCCACGTATGCTTCGCTCTGTTATTCATAGTGCCTCAGGTCGTCATCATGAAGCTGCCTTATCAAAGATTGTCACTCGAAAACCTTGCCCAGTATGTCATGGAACACGTCTGAACAAAAAGGCTCTAACTGGTAAAATTGCTGGCAAAAATATTGCAGAAGTCAGCGATATGGATTTAGTAAGTGTCCTAAAATTTTTGGATAATATCTCGGACCCCAAGGCTAAAACAATGGTGCGTGAACTACATAGTAAAGTTCAAGCTTTGGTCGACATCGGTTTAGGTTATCTTTCCCTTGGCCGTGGAACTGATACTCTATCTGGTGGAGAAGCTCAACGAATTAAAATTGCCAAATATTTGACGAGTTCCCTATCCGATTTAGTTTACGTACTCGATGAACCAAGTGTAGGACTCCATCCTCACGATATTAAATTAATTACCCAATCCTTAAAAAAGCTCAAGGAACATGGCAATACCATTATCCTAGTTGATCACAACCCTGCCATTATTTCGACAGCAGATTATGTCGTGGAAATGGGACCACAAGCCGGCAAAAATGGTGGTCAAGTAACTTTCACTGGTACCTACGACGAACTATTACGGTCAGATACGATTACGGGTAAAATGTTACGAGAAAAAATCACTTTCCCAAAGCCTCGTGAACCTCAATCTTGGCTAAATGTTAATCATGTAACTTCTCATAATTTAAAAGACGTATCTAGCAGAATCCCTCAAGGTGTAATGACCGTGATATCTGGACCAGCAGGTTCTGGAAAAAGTACTTTAGTCCAAGCTTTCAAACAACAAGTTTCTGATCAAGACTATATTGATTTGAGTCAGGATTCTGTAGGTTTGAATATTCGTTCTACACCTGCAACTTACTTGAACATTTTAAATCCTCTACGAAAGCTTTTCAGTAAGGCCAACAATGGCGTTTCAACACAACTATTTAGTTATAACGGTAAAGGTGCTTGTCCCCGTTGCAAAGGTAAAGGTGTGATGATCACCGAGATGGCATTCATGGATCCAATCGTTCAAGAATGTGAGTTGTGTCATGGGAAACGTTATAGCCAAGAAGCACTACAATACACTTATCATGGCAAAGATATTTCTGAGGTTCTAAATCTTTCTATCAACGACACTTTAGAGTTTTTCAAAGATGTGCCAGATATCTACAAAAAGGTTAGTCTACTCCACCAAGTTGGACTTGGTTATTTGAATCTTAGCCAGTCGATGACCACTTTATCTGGTGGTGAAGTGCAACGTGTTAAGTTAGCAATGGAATTGAATCATACCGGCCGAATCTATTTCTTAGATGAACCAACAACCGGATTGCACTTACAGGATACTCAACAATTGATCGATTTATTTGAAGGATTGGTTGATAAGGGCAATACATTAATTCTGATTGAACATAATCTGAAATTAATTTCACGAGCCGATTGGTTAGTCGATATGGGACCCGATGCTGGTAAATTCGGCGGTCAAGTTTGTTTTGAAGGTCATCCAAAAGATAGCCTAAACGATAAAAACTCTCGGACTGG
>CALNAK010000043.1 GCA_937874185.1 uncultured Lactobacillus sp. | reverse complement strand
ATTACGTTGTAAATGGTCGTCCTGCTATTGAATGGATTATTGATCAATATCAAGTCAAAATAGATAAGAAGTCAGGTATCATTGATGATCCTAACGAATTTAGTGATGATCCTAAATATATTTTAAACCTTTTATTATCTGTTATTACAGTAAGTATGCGAACACTTGAATTGATTGATGAATTACCAGACTTTGAAGTCCAAGAATAATATAGGGGCTATTATTATATAATCGCCCCTAGGAAAGACGATTAAAACAGCCCCCATTATCTAACTAGTAGATAATGGGGGCTGTTTTTTTGTTAAGTGGTATAATAAACCATAAAAGAAGTTTAGAAATACGGCCCTGTTCCACCTACACAAACACCCAGAAATCACGCCGTTTTAAGCTGAAATCCGGGTTTTGAAAAATTTTCGGAGTCCGGCAACTCTCGGTGCCGAAAAAACCTGTCCATAATCTTGACACCAGCGCCGGCTGTACGATAAATAGAGTTGATAGGCATTTTGCCATCAACTCTATTTATGTATACCATTTATTAATAAAACTATTTTAGAACATCAAAAAGACACCATCCATACCTTTAGATGTTCTACCCTGAATTTCGTTCAGTTAACGGTATATTTACTTTTATAGCTATTGATACACAAACATCATCATCTAATTGAGTTTATTCATGATCGACTGTCTAAAACAATTATTGAACACTTTATAAAAAATTATAGCTTGTCAGAACGACAAGCAGTTAAGACTGTCTCTATTGATTTGAACGCTAATTACCAGTCGGTCATTCATAAAATTTTTCCCAATGCGCAAATAATAGTTAATAGATTTCATATAGTCCAGCTATATAGCCGGGCATTGGATCAAGTTAGAATCAGTTGTCTTAAAAAAATAAATGATAAACATTCCCGTTTATATAAAGCACTCAAGTCTAATTGGCATCGCTATGAATACATCTATTTCAACGTTACATAAGAATTTAAATTATATACAGAATAGTTGTACAATGTCATAATCCAATGGTCCTCTTGAAGAGACCATTGGAAAGATAAAAAAACTCAAACGTATCGGTTATGGATTTAGAAATCTTTTATGCATTTACACAAGATATTTTACGCTCTCTCAATACTTCCTACTAGCAATGTAATCTCTCCTTCAATTTTTAGGTAATCGTTTTCAATATATTACACGATACTATTTTCTGTTTTTTTACGTCAAATTAAATTTATCAAAATAAATTACTAAATTATTGTCATAAGTTGAAGAAATTTGTTTCAAGACAGCATGATATAATTAAATTAGTTATATAACCAATGGGTGAAATAATGAAAGCAAAAATAGATGATGTAGCGAAATTAGCAGGAGTTTCCAAAACTACCGTTTCAAGGGTGATGAATAAACGGGGTTATTTGAGTGAGAAAACAATTAAAAAAGTTCATGATGCGATGGATGAATTAAATTACCAACCTAATGTTGTGGCAAGACAGTTATTTAAGCAGGAAACAAAATTGGTGGGGTTGATTTTTCCAACAGTCAATAATCCCTTTTTTGGACAATTGGTTGCCACTATGGAAAAAAAGCTTTTTAGTAAAGGATTTAAAGTTTTACTTGGTGACTCTATGAATGATCCTGAAAAAGAAAAGTTATATTTGAGAGAGCTAATGGCACATCAAGTCGATGGGTTGATTGTTGGAGCCCATAATCAAGGTATCAAGGAGTATCAAAATGCTAATTTACCCATTATTGCAATTGATAGAATTATGAATAATGATATTCCCGTAGTATCATCCGATAATTATCAGGGCGGTAAAATGGCTACAGAATTACTGATAAAAAATGGTGCTAAGGTGATTATCCACACAAATGGACCAAAAACTTTACAAACTCCAGCTCAAAAAAGATATCAAGCATATGAAGATACTATGATTCAATATGGCTTAAAACCAATAACTTATACAGTCGACTTCAATGTTAGTTATGAGCAAAAAGCTAAATTTCTAAAGAATATTTTTAAAGAACATCCAGATGTTGACGGTATGTTTATTTCTAATGATGTGGATGCTGCTCAAGCCATTGATATTGCTGGTGATTTGGGCTACAAAGTACCTGAAGACTTGAAAATAGTGGGCTATGATGGAGCAGAAGCTACAAGAATTTTATTACCGAATTTAACGACAATTATTCAACCCATTGATCGAATGGCAGAAACAGCTGTAAATATGCTAGTAGCAAGGATTTCTAATAATGATGCTGGGGAAAATAAGGTTCTTCCAGTTAAGGTTTGGAGAGGAAAGACAGTATAAATTTTTGATAACCGGTTGACATAAAATGTGAAAGCGCTTACAATAAACTTTGTTAAGTGCTTATTTTTTAATAATTAAATGTCAACCGGTTAACACAAAATAAGGAGTAATCAATAATGCGTAAAAATACTTATGTTAGACTTAGTGCCTTTTTCTTCTTTTTCTTTGTCAGTTGGTCAGCTTGTTATTCATTGTTTGCAATTTGGTTAGGTCAAGAAATTCATTTAAATGGTGAAGCAACAGGGATTATTTTTGGAATTAACGCAGCTTTCACTTTGTTAATGCAACCTTTGTATGGATATATTTCGGATAAGTTAGGTACTCGTAAAGATTTACTAGTTTATTTAAGCGGTATTTTGATTTTCACAGGTCCATTTTTTATTTATGTATATGGACCATTATTAAAATTTAATGTAGTTATAGGAGCAATAGTAGGTGGAATTTTTCTAGGGGTTGGATATTTGGCCTCTTGTGGTGCGGTTGAATCTTATATTGAAAAAATCAGTCGTAAATATGATTTTGAATATGGACGTGCTCGGATGTGGGGTTCATTAGGTTGGGCCGTAGCAACATTTTTTGCGGGACAATTATTTAACATAAATCCTAGTTATAATTTCTGGATCGCATCAATTGCGGCAATTGTGATGTTCCTAATTATTTTGACTACTAAGGTTGAAGTTACTGATGTTGAAGTTAAGAATGCTGATTCAGTTACCGTTAAAGATGTTTTCAATTTATTTAAGTTAAAGGATTTTTGGTTCTTTGTTATCTTTGTTTTAGGTATTACATGTGTTTATGGGGTTTATGATCAACAATTTCCACGTTATTTTGCAGAACAATTTGCAACAGTGAAATTAGGTAATCAAATGTTTGGTTATTTAAATTCATTCCAAGTTTTTCTTGAAGCTGGAATGATGTTTTTAGCACCAAAGATTGTTAATAAAATTGGTGCTCGTAATTCACTTTTGCTAGCAGGATTTCTGATGGCATTTCGAATTACGGGGTCAGGTTTGGTTGATGGACCAATTTTAATTTCAATGATGAAACTAATTCACTCGTTTGAATTGCCAATTCTGTTAGTTTCTGTATTTAAATACTTAGATGCCAATTTTGAATCTAGATTATCCTCTATTCTATATTTGGTTGGTTTTCAGTTTTTTGGTCAGATCGGAACGATTGGGTTATCTTCACTTGTAGGTAAAATGTATGATTCACTCGGATTTAAAATAACTTATTTATATCTTGGTATTTTTGTTTGTGTCTTTGCAGTAATATCAGTGTTTACTCTGAAAAAGGGTGATTCACAAATAACTAAAACAAATTCAATTGATGCTCATGTTCAAAGTTAAGGAGAAATTTATGCAAGAAGTAGAAAGTAAAAAGATAAAATTAAATAATACACGTTATAGATTGGGATACCATATAATGGCACCATCTGGATGGATTAATGATCCAAATGGTTTTTGTTATTTTCAAGGATATTATCATATTTTTTATCAGCATTATCCTAATGATTCTAAATGGGGACCAATGCATTGGGGACACGCTAGAAGTAAGGATTTAGTACATTGGGAGAGTTTGCCAATAGCACTTACTCCTGGAGATAAAGAAGATGAAGATGGCTGTTTCTCAGGAAGTGCAGTTGTCTATAATGGTAAGATGTATTTGATTTATACAGGCCATCATTATTATGGAGATGGTGATTCGGATCATTTTTGGCAAAATCAAAATTTGGCAATTAGTGAAGATGGGATCCATTTTGAAAAATATGAAAATAATCCGATTATATCTCAAGCGCCTGAAGATAATACTCAACATTTTCGTGATCCTAAAGTCTGGTATAACAATGGAAAATGGTATTTGATATTAGGAAGCCAAAATAAGCAAGAATTGGGTCGAGTATTACTTTATAAATCGGACAATTTAATTGATTGGATTTTAGTAGGTCCAGTTGCAGAATCAAAAGACACAAAAAAAGAAGGTTATATGTGGGAATGTCCAGATTTCTTTAGATTAGGAGATAATGACTTTCTTCTAATGTCGCCACAAGGAATAGAGGCTGATAAAGGACGTTTTAAGAATCTTCATGAAACAGGTTATTTAGTAGGCAATTATCGTTATAACGATAATAATTTTGAACGTGGAGATTTTAATGAACTAGATAATGGACATGATTTTTATGCAACACAGACTACCTTAACCCCAGATGGTCGAAGAATCGTTATTGGTTGGATGGATATGTGGGAAAGTCCAATGCCAGAAAGTGCCGATGGTTGGGCTGGAGCATTAACTATTCCACGAGAATTGATTTATCAAGATGGAATTCTAAAAATGAAACCAATTAAGGAATTAGAAAAATTAAGAACCAGAGAACTATTGAATAAGAATTACCTGGTTAAAGGTAATCAGAATATAGTTTCTAATTCTAGAAACTATGAGGCTAAATTAAATCTTAATGTTGGAGATAATGATGAGGCCGGTTTTGAACTAAGAAATGAAGAAAACAATTTAATTTTAAGAGTTGTATATGATAAGAGAAATAATAGAATCGTTTTAAATCGTTCGGGAGATGATCCTGAACGCGAAGCAATTTTGTCAAAAAGTGAACAGTTAAAATTCCATTTATATGTTGATACCAGTTCGATTGAAATATTCGTTAATGACGGGGAAAGAACCTTCACAGAAAGATTTTATAGTGACGGAGCCAAGTTAAACGTTATTTCTGAGAATGATATGAAAGTTCAGGCGTCAGTTTATCAGTTAGATAAGAATGCAGTGAAGTTTTAAGAATCAAAAAGGTTAAACCAATCGAGGTTTAACCTTTTTTAGTAGATAGTATGTGTAGAATCATCTTTGAAGTTATCGAAAGCTTTAATAGTAGTATCTCTATCATGTTGTTCCAAGTTCAAAGTATTTTTATCTTGGAGGACATTATCTAAAAAGCGATAGATGAAGTCATCTCTGAAGCCGATATTTTTGTGTATAGGAATAATGAAATAATTATCGGTTTTTTAGGCGAATTAGA
>CALNAK010000042.1 GCA_937874185.1 uncultured Lactobacillus sp. | reverse complement strand
AACAATTGAAGCTAAAATTGATTATTGTTCCTATACAGTTCGAACTATTTATGGGGTTTTAGGAATAAAAATTTGGATATTCGTAGACGAAGAATAAAAAAACTTTATTTGTCTTTACATTTTATCCAATGATAAAAAACGAAAACTATGTAGTATAACACTATAAAGAAATAAAAATAAAAACTTGTAGTCTTCTTTTTTATGTTTAAGAAAAAAAAAATAAGCAATTCTATAAGGTTGAATAAACATTTCCATCAAAACTCCTTTGATATAATTGCTATGCTTAGTGTGTGACTCGTTGGTTTAGGGTTAGATTACGATAAAAAAAAAAAGAACTTACCAACTAATAACTACAGCATTAATAAATAACCTAAGCAACTCATTGCTTCGCATTATCTGGATCCAAAAAATTAGTCAAGATATGATAGGCTGATCATATCATTGGAGCAACTGACTAAAAAAAAAGAATAAAGAAAGATGATTATTAAGTTATGAAAGGTAATCAAAAAGTATGCGGATAAATGGAAGGATGAAAGAAAGAGCGAAAAAATTGAATATTAATGATATATGATTCCAATTTGGAAAATCTATGAGGTCACTGTAAGAAAAGCAATGTAATAAAGCATCAATACAGATTCATTCATAATAATTAGATAAATCTGTTCCGAAAACAAAAAATTAAGAGCCTTGAGCCAATAAAAACTGAGAAAATTGCCTCAAAAAAAAAAGAAATTCAAAATTTCATGTAAAAGCTCCATTGTAGAATTCAGGCCTAATGATTAATCAAGAAGCGATGGGAACGACGGAACCCATGAATATATAGGATTCTAGTGAACAAGAAATCTTAGTAATTCATTGGACAGGATGGCGGAATAAACCAGAAACTTTATTATCTATTCTGATTTCTGATTTTGATTCTGAGACCTCGGGGGATAAACAGCAAACTTAAATAGATATTGAAAGAGTAAATATTCGCCGGCGAAAAATTGGTTTTTTTTTCAAATAAAAACAGTAATAAAAGATGAAAAAAACAATGAAAAAAATAAAATAAGGATTTGTTATAATATTCTAACTCTAATAAAAATTACATTTGTAATGATGATATTACGTTATTTTTAAATAAATCGAAATAAAATTGATCTTTGATTCTATTTCAAAAAAGACATACACAAATTTAGAAGAGATAAGATGAAATAAAAAAAAAATACCATGATTAATAGGATTAATCATTAACTACATCTATATCTTAATTAATCCTTTTATTCGCGAGGAGCTGGATGAGAAGAAACTCTCACGTCCAGTTCTGCAGTAGAGATGGAATTTCTCATTTAGAAAAAACCCATCAACTATAACCCAAAAAGAACCAAATTTCGTAAACAACATCGAGGAAGACTAAAAGGAATATCCTCTCGTGGGAATCGTATTTGTTTTGGCAGATATGCTCTTCAAACACTTGAACCCGCTTGGATTACATCTAGACAAATAGAAGCAGGGCGACGAGCAATGACACGAAATATACGACGTGGTGGAAAAATTTGGGTACGTATATTTCCAGACAAGCCAGTTACAGTAAGACCCGCGGAAACGCGTATGGGTTCTGGGAAAGGATCCCCAGAGTACTGGGTAGCTGTGGTTAAACCAGGTAAAATCCTTTATGAAATGGGTGGTGTACCAGAAAATATAGCCAGAAAAGCTATTTCAATCGCGGCATCAAAAATGCCTATAAAAACCCAATTCATTATTTCTGAATAGGAATATAGAATGAAAAAGCTAAATAACATTTAAGGATAAAAAGATTATAAGTTTTTTTTTGACAAACAATATTTTTTTTACTTCGTCCTTTGCACTAAAAGAAGAGATACAAAAATATGATTCAACCACAAACCTATTTGAATGTAGCAGACAACAGCGGGGCTCGAAAATTGATGTGTATTCGAATAATAGGAGCTAGTAATCGCCGCTATGCTCATATTGGTGACGTTATTGTTGCTGTAATCAAGGAAGCAATCCCAAATACTACTCTAGAAAGATCAGAAGTGGTCAGAGCTGTAATTGTACGTACTTGTAAAGAACTCAAACGTAAGAATGGGACGATAATACGATATGACGACAATGCCGCAGTTGTCATTGATCAAGAAGGAAATCCAAAAGGAACTCGCGTTTTTGGGGCGATCCCACGGGAATTGAGACAATTAAACTTTACTAAAATAGTTTCATTAGCTCCTGAAGTATTATAAGACCTAAATATCGATAGTTAATATAGGATAGGATTAAAAAAAATGGTATTGAAATCAAATTAATTATAATTAATAGATTGTGTATCACGCATATACCCTTAATAATTTTATATATTAATAATTGAATTCATATATTAATATATAATTCGTCTCTATTTTTATATAAATAAAAGAAAAATAACATGTTGATTATATCAAAATTATAGAACAATTAAGGAATTTTAACTTATCATGGGGAAAGACACTATTGCTGATATAATAACCTCTATACGAAATGCTGACATGAATAGAAAAGGAACAGTTCGGATAGGATCGACTAACATCACCGAAAGCATTGTTAAAATACTTTTACAAGAGGGTTTTATCGAAAACGTAAGGAAACATCGCGAAAACAATCAATATTTTTTGATTTTAACCCTAAGACATAGACGAAATAAGAAAGAATCCTATAAAACGATTTTAAATTTAAAGAGAATAAGCCGACCGGGTCTACGAATCTATTCTAACTCTCAACGAATTCCACGAATTTTAGGCGGAATAGGAATTGTAATCCTTTCAACTTCTCAAGGTATAATGACAGATCGAGAAGCTCGACTAAAAAGAATCGGCGGAGAAATTTTGTGTTATATATGGTAATCCTTCTAATATCAAAATTGGATATCCGGAACTTAGCATTTGTGAAAAAAAGGGGGGGGTTGTGTAATACCACCCCTGCTAAAAAAGTTTAGAATTTTTTACCCCGAATGAAATTAAAGAAAAAAATGAATTAATGAAAGTTTTCTTTATGAATCACTTCCGAACGGTATGGTTCGATTTTGTTTAGATACTAAAGATTTTTTTTATTTTAGGTCATGCTTCTGAAAGGATTCGACATATTTTTGTATAGGTATACCTATAGGAGAAAAAGGGGTAAAATTTTTAGTAAGTTCTTAGGTATTAAGTTAATCGGGGAACAGCCACTTTCTAGACTCCATAACAAGGATTCAAATAAGTCAGTGGTTTTTTGAAATTCAACATTCCTTTCACGAAGATACAATTCAAGATTCAAAAATATCAAGAAACCTTTTTTTCGTCCAACAATAAGTATATTAAGAGAATTTAGGAATAACAACTATGAAAATAAGGGCTTCCGTTCGTAAAATTTGTGAAAAGTGTCGGCTAATCCGTAGGAGGGGACGAATTATAGTAATTTGTTCCAACCCGAGGCATAAACAAAGACAAGGCTAATCTTACTAAAGGAAAAGGCACTTCCAAGGAGCTAGTAAAAAAAAGGTCCGTTTTGACATGAAATGGATATATCCATATATTTCTTGTGAAATGAAAAAATATGGCAAAACCTATATTAAGAATTGGTTCACGTAAAAATACCCGTAGTGGTTCACGTAAAAATGTACGTAGAATACCAAAGGGAGTTATTCATGTTCAAGCAAGTTTCAACAATACCATTGTGACCGTTACAGATGTACGGGGTCGGGTGATTTCTTGGTCCTCCGCGGGTACTTGTGGATTCAGGGGTACAAGAAGAGGAACACCTTTTGCTGCTCAAACCGCAGCAGGAAATGCTATTCGAGCAGTAGTGGATCAAGGTATGCAACGAGCTGAAGTAAGGATAAAAGGCCCTGGACTAGGAAGAGATGCAGCATTACGAGCTATTCGTAGAAGCGGTATACTTTTAAGTTTCGTACGAGATGTAACCCCTATGCCACATAATGGTTGTAGACCCCCTAAAAAACGACGTGTATAGAACTAAATAAAGGCTGAAAGGGTTTCAAGAGAAATAAATGATTCAATGATCTGATCAAATAAAATTACTATGGTTCGAGAGAAAGTCAAAGTATCTACTCGGACACTACAGTGGAAGTGTGTTGAATCAAGAAGAGACAGTAAGCGTCTTTATTATGGACGCTTTATTCTGTCTCCACTTATGAAAGGTCAAGCCGACACAATAGGCATTGCGATGCGAAGAGCTTTACTTGGCGAAATAGAAGGAACATGTATTACACGTGCAAAATCTGAGAACATACCACATGACTATTCTAACATAGTCGGTATTCAAGAATCAGTACATGAAATTTTAATGAATTTGAACGAGATTGTATTAAAAAGTAATCTATATGGAACGCGCAACGCGCTTATTTGTGTCCAAGGTCCCGGATATATAACTGCTCGAGACATAGTTTTACCGCCCTCTGTGGAAATCGTTGATAATACACAGCATATAGCTACCTTAACGGAACCAATAAATTTGTGTATTGGATTAAAAATCGAGAGGAATCGCGGATATAGTTTAAAAATGTCAAATAACTTTGAAGACCGAAGTTATCCTATAGATGCTGTATTCATGCCTGTTCAAAATGCGAATCATAGTATTCATTCTTATGGGAATGGGAATCAAAAACAAGAGATTCTTTTTCTAGAAATATGGACAAATGGAAGTTTAACTCCTAAAGAAGCACTTCATGAAGCCTCCCGGAATTTGATTAATTTATTTATTCCTTTTCTACATGTAGAAGAAGAAACGTTCTATTTAGAGAACAATCAACATCAAGTTACTTTACCCCTTTTTCCTTTTCATAATAGATTAGTTAACCTAAGAAAAAAAAAAAAAGAACTAGCGTTTCAATATATTTTTATTGACCAATTAGAATTGCCTCCCAGAATCTATAATTGTCTCAAAAAGTCCAATATACATACATTATTGGATCTTTTGAATAACAGTCAAGAAGACCTTATCAAAATGGAACATTTTCACATAGAAGATGTAAAAAAGATATTAGACATTTTAGAAAAAAAATAAAAAAAGCATTAAAAAAAATTTGACTAAAAAGTCAATTTAAAATTGAAATGGATTTTAAACCTTCAACGTAATTTCGATTTTCCAGTCAAACCTATTTTACTTAATAAAATTAATTTAGATATGTATCTAGGGAGAATTCATTTTGAAATGACTACTCCCTAGATACCCACGCCTTTTATTTTACAATTGAATAAATTTAATTAAAAAAGACCTAAAGTTAGAGATTTATCAATTGGTAATGTTGCTCCAATACCTAACCACAGGGCCACCACGGTGCCAATCAAAAAGACGGTTGTTGCGACTGGACGACGAAATGGATTTTGGAACTTATTAACATTTTCCAAAAAGGGTACGGTTAATAATCCCGCCGGTACTGAAGCCATTAAAAGAACACCCAATAATTTGTTAGGCACTGTACGAAGTATTTGAAATACAGGAAAGAAATACCATTCAGGTAATATTTCCAAAGGAGTTGCAAAAGGATCCGCAGGTTCACCAATCATTGATGGTTCTAAAACCGCTAAGCCTACGTTACAGGCAATGGTACCAAGAATGACTACTGGAAAAATATATAAAAGATCATTGGGCCATGCGGGCTCTCCGTAATAATTATGACCCATACCTTTAGCTAATTTAGCTCGTAATACAGGATCATTCAAATCTGGTTTTTTTGTTATTGGGATAGGTGAATTCTTATGGATCCATCCCCCGAGGGAACCGGACATGATAATTTTTCATCATCCGGCTCGAGCAAGAATTAACCAAACTAAATTAATACATACAAAAAATATATATGTTATCCACAAGTATTTAATATGTAAAAAAAGAATTATCCGATTCCAAAGTTATTGCAACTAAAGATTACCATAAATTCCATTCTTACAGGTAAATGCTCAACACCCACGTAAGCTTAAAAGTTGATCATGATTAAGTGCTTTCTGGATCGTCTCATACCTTATCAATTAATCCTTAATCTCAAAAATTATATCGAGATTTTTCAAATACAAAGGATTTACTTGTTACTAATGAAGTCTACCCTCTACTCTTCATTAGATCCTGTATTCACTCCGATAGTATCAGAAATCGAGTCGATGCAGAGGAAATGAATGCATTTACATACTATTAATTTTTTATGTTTTTAGCTATTTTTTACTAAAAAATAGCTAAAAACATAATCCTGATTATGTTCCATCCCTTAATCTCCTGGATTTTTGGATTTTACGGAGCCCACTCATCCACGACATCGTCGGGTATTATGATCATAGAAAAGATTCTCTTCAAGTGAACCAGCCTATCCCCTGTATGGGGCTTACACAGTGGTTGGAACAAAGACACATTTGGTTGTGAATTCCAATGTAGCAGATAAAGTCATATTTCTGCACGGCCCGATCAATAGTTCAAGTCACACACTCCCATAATCCATTTTCTCTTCATAGAATTCCCTTCAACTTTTTATGTCAAAAAAATAATACAATATTGTGGAGTTGAAGGGAAATATCCAAATACATGTCTTATTTTTTTAATAATCCATATTTATAGCAATAAAATACGATTGTTCCTTCACCAAGTAATAAGATAACTTAGTAATTAAAAATATCTAGAATCTATATTATTTATAAGGGACCAGAAATACCTTGCTTACGTATCATTAAGAAATGCATTAACATAAATACAGCCGTAAGAAGAGGTAATACAAAAGTGTGTAAACTATAAAAACGAGTCAAAGTGGATTGTCCAACACTAGCACTTCCGCGTAATAATTCTACAAGAGGCGATCCTATTACCGGAATAGCGTCAGGTACACCTGTTACAATTTTGACTGCCCAATAGCCAATTTGATCCCAAGGTAAAGAATAACCTGTTACACCAAAAGATGCGGTCAATACACCCAGAACCACACCAGTAACCCAAGTTAATTCGCGAGGTTTTTTAAAACCACCGGTGAGGTATACACGAAATACGTGCAGGATCATCATTAGGACCATCATACTTGCCGACCATCGATGAACTGATCGGATTAACCAACCAAAGTTAGCTTCAGTCATTATATATTGAACAGAAGCAAAAGCCTCAGTAACAGTTGGACGGTAATAAAAAGTCATAGCAAATCCCGTAGCTACTTGTACTAAAAAACAAGTAAGGGTAATTCCTCCTAGACAATAAAATATGTTGACATGCGGAGGAACATATTTACTAGTTATATCGTCTGCAATCGCTTGAATCTCAAGACGTTCTTCGAACCAATCATAAACTTTATTGAGATAGGTAAACCAAGGTTCCTCCCCCTCCAAGAACTGTATATGAGAATTTCATCTCGTACAGCTCAAACAAAAAAAAGACCCAAATACTGATTGAAACGGATATGGAATATAAAGTTTTAAACTTCTCTCTCATTCAATATTATTTAAGAGTCAAAATGCGAAAGCTCTTCTTTGTGGTTAAATGCCAAAAACTCAAGTCAGCTCATACGTCTTTATGTTGTGTTGATCGTTACAGGCCTCTTGAATCTTCTAGATTACCTATCGTTATTGTCTTTTTTAGTTGGTATTTGTATAGAATGGGAATACGGATTTCTTCTTGTTTTCTTTATTATTGATAGGAATTTTCTTGTTAAGACCCTACTTATTAATTGAAACCTCAGATTCATACGCTGTCTCTTATACACATCTCCGAGCCCACGAGACATGCGCAGATCTC
>CALNAK010000041.1 GCA_937874185.1 uncultured Lactobacillus sp. | reverse complement strand
AGGAAATAGAATTGAAATAAACGACAAAAGCGTCATTGAACAATATCTTAGCAATGTAGAAAAAAATGAAGAGCTAAAATGTGCTCTAGAAAAATTTGAAAATGACTATTCCGAGTTATTAATTGTGAGCCCTACCAAAAGAAAATTTCAGGAGACGGTGTTTCAGAAGCAATACTATCAATTACTAAGAGAATTTGAAAATGAGTTGCAAAAGGATAACACTGTTTTAATTTGTTTTGGTTTTTCCTTCAAAGATGAACATATTTTAGATCTATTAAAAAGATCTATTTCCAATCCATCTTTACAGATTTTTGTTGTTCCATATAGTAAAGAAGACGTTGACTATATTAATTTTGTGTTAAAAGGATATACTGATATAACTTTTTTAAAGTCCCCTGATACTAACGAGCCAGGTAACTTCAATGTTCTAAATAATTTTTTAGAAGGAGCCTATGAAAAATGAAAACAGCTAAGGTAGATCCGTTACCAAGTGTCGGAATCGTAACTGAAGTAAAGGGAACTTACGTTACAGCTAGAATGTTTGAGAATACTAATAATTTAACGTATTACAGAAATGGGGTTACATATAGGGGAGTGGGTACCGGAGAATACGTTGGAATTCAAAGAGGACCTTATAAATTAGTAGGTAAGGTCCTTCACGAATATTTAGAAGACACGCAAAAAGACAGTAATGATCAGGAATTTTCAAAAAACAGATTTATTAGAGAAGTGGATATATCAATTATAGGAGCCTTTAGGCAAAGTAAATTCACTTTTGGAATTTCTATTTTTCCTCAAATATTTTCTGAAATCGTATTACTAAGTTCAGAGGAAAGCCTTCAGATACTAACAGGAAAAACTCTAACCATACCTTTTCCACTGTGTATTGGAAAAACAGTACCCGAAGGACTTAAATACTCACTTGATTGGTCCCATATTTTTAACACGCATTTTGCGATTTTTGGTAATACTGGTAGTGGAAAATCTAACACCTTATCAAAAATTTATTCTGAATTGTTTAACACTGCCGTTAAAAACAATTGGACTATTACTAATTCTAAGTTTATTTTTATAGACTTCAATGGTGAGTATACTGGTGATGAATCGTTAACATCAAAAAAAAAGACTATTAAACTTAATACTTCATCTGCATCTAAGGGAGACAAAATAATCCTTCCTAGATCAGAATTCTGGGATATTGAAATGTTGTCAGTGTTGTTTTCAGCAACTCAGCAAACACAAGAGCCCTTTCTTAGAACGACTTTAAATTACTTTAATCCTGGGAAGAGTCAAGTTACAAAAGAAAAAATAATAAGTTATATTACAACTGCTTTTTGTCAAGTGTTCCAAAATAATGTACAAGATCCAAGAACACTAACTTTGCTTAAAGTGATTTTAAGTGATTTACAAATCAGATTACCCGAAGATTCTGAAATCACCGTTTGGTTAAAAGCGTCGTGGAATAGTAATAGTAACACATATTTTTCCAATATCTATAATATTGATTATACCGGTTTATTCTATAGCGGTCCCAAACAAGAAAAAATTTATTTTAATAATATAATTAATAAATCACAATTCAGACATTTGATAGAAGAAACTCTAAATCAGACAGGTGTCATGGTCGATACTGATTGGCAACCTCTAACTTTGCTATCTGTGTTTGTCCATCTACAAATGATTTATAAATTAACCTATGGAGGAGCTCAATTTGATTTCATTCTTCCTTTATTAAGCAGAATTGAAGCAAAATCAAAAATGTTTAATAAGCTAATTAAAGTAAGCAATGATGACTCGGATAATTTATCTGAGCAATATTGCACAATAATTTCTTTACGTAATGTTAATAAAGACGCTAAAGCAACAATCCCATTATTAATTGCAAGGTATCTTTATAAGCTTCAAAAAAAGAGCTTATTAGGAGAAGATGAAATTACTAAGACTACTAACCTTATCATCGACGAAGCCCACAACATTCTTTCTGTAAACAAAAATCGAGAAGGCGATAAATGGCGAGATTATCGTTTAGATGTGTTTGAAGAAATTATTAAAGAAGGTAGAAAATTTGGTTTCTTTTTAACTATTGCTAGTCAACGTCCCGCAGACATTTCAGCAACTATTGTTTCTCAGATGCATAATTTTATTATTCATCGTCTTGTAAATGAAGTTGATTTAAATATGTTAGGTAATACATTGAATTCATTAGATAGTGTTTCAAAATCCGCTATTCCTTCTCTAGCTCCTGGAAGTGCTATCTTTACGGGAACCAGCTTTCCTCTCCCTGTAATGGTTCATATAGATCAATTAGATAGATGCCATGCTCCTAGTAGTGATAATGCTAATTTAGAAAAAATATGGTTGCCACACGCCTCTAAAAAATAATTTTTTATTTTGTTGGTCACAATTTTGAAAATGCAAACTTCAAAAGTAAAATGCGTTGCCGTAACTTAACAGTTGTGGCCTGTTTTTTGATGCTGTATAATTAAAGGATTAGAACCGTGCCATTACTTAATGACATAAGTTAGGAGATAAAAGAATGAAATATGGCTATGCGCGGGTCAGTACCACTGATCAAAAATTAGCAACTCAAATTGAGCTATTACAAGTAGCCGGTGCCCAAAAAATTTTCCAAGAAAAGTA
>CALNAK010000040.1 GCA_937874185.1 uncultured Lactobacillus sp. | reverse complement strand
CCACTACTGGTGGATCTACTACCGGTGGGTCCACTGGCGGTTCCACTACTGGTGGTGGCAATTCATTTTCTCCTTCTTCTGGTTCTACCAAGGCATCCCCAAAGTCCCATCTATGTGTTTCACCACTTACATCTATTTTATCAACAATAATATTTCCATCTATATTATGATTTGATTTGATTGTTGCTTTAGGTGCCAGAATACTTCCTTGGAAAGCACCCTGCATTACAATCTCTCCGTTATGTGCAGCATTACCATTAACAAAATTCCAGAGTAAATGATTATTTTCAAAATAATCTGTTTCTTGTGGATGACGCTCGTCTAAGTCAACTTCGTCACCATTAGTATAGAATAGTTTAATGGTTGACCCAACGTTGTATACTGCAGCACCACCAGTATCAACATTAATAATCACATCAGTTCCCTCAATATCTGGAGATAGTCCTCTTATACGTAATGGTGTTCCTGTATTTAGAACACTAGCATCAAGATTAATAATTATTTGTCCATTTGCATTGGGTACATAATCATCAAGATAAATATCTCTATTATTATGGTCTGTAAAATCAGCACTTGTTAAATTAACATTCTCTTCAAAGGCAGAGATTTCCTCTGATATCCTAGTCAATTCCGCAAATTCTAATGCGAAATCAATATATTTATACTCATCATTATCTTGATACACTTCACCCTTAGTTAAATTTCCCAATCCTATATTATTGACGGTATATCCATCATCCTCATGAAAAGATATCGCATTATTAGCTCCAAAAATTACCCTACTACATCTGCTATCAGTTTGTTTAATAAAACCACTACTTTTAATTCCTATAACATTCTCAATATAGTAAATTTCTTCTTTGATATGTTTTTCTACTTCTTTAGTGCCGAAGGCTTCACTTGCATACAGCTTATCCACAGCCATATTTCCATTAGTATGACCTCGTAAAGTTGCTTCATTAGCAAATATATGGAAATGAGCTGCTATTCCTAATCCTTTATCATTAGATCCTTCAAAATCTTTTCTTGCTGTAGTTGTATTTCTAATCACAGCTTCAACAGTGTCATTTATTGCTTCTTCACTCTCAACATCATTATTTTCAATGTCTAAACTCTTTACTTTCTCATGTGTCTGCGAAGTATCAGAATTCGATATCCCATCTGCTTTCACATATATTGTCGTACTCATTCCGGCCAACACGGTTGCACTTAATGCAACACATGATAATGCCCATTTCTTTCCCTTTTTCGTTATCATAATTAACCAGACCACCCTTGTATTATTTTTTGGTAATTATAATTATTAATAATTTCCTATGGGTTTGTCAACACTTTTTAATAAATTTATTTGTATTATATGCACAAATATATATTTTTATTATATTATTAAAAAAGTTTTATCCCCTTTGGTAAGCGCTTAACGGTATAATACAGGTAGTTTCTATTGAGAAAAGAGGTTTTATTATGTCAAAAGTATTAGTAATCTATGCGCACCCTGAAACTGAGAAGGATTCATCAACTTATGCACTGTATCGCCACTTCATTGATGCATATACTGACAGTCATCCAGATGATGAAATCATTGAACACAATGTTTCTGACTATATGCCTTTCCCTTTGAATAAAATTGCGGTCTCAGTCTACAACAAGACCATGGCACACAAGGATTTGAACCCAGACGAACAAAGATTTAGCGATGCCCGTCAAAAATGGATTGATGAATTCGTTGCTGCCGACAAATATGTTTTCGTAAATCCAATGTATAATCTCTTTATTCCATCAGAAATGAAGAGTTACATTGACATGGTCATGCAAGTTCCTTATACATTCAGCTATTCTAAAGAAGGCGTCCCAGTCGGAAAACTCAGCAACAAAAAAGCCATCCATCTTCAATCGACAGGTGGCAATTATCACGGATCAAATGGTGCTCCAGATATGAGTTCCCTTGATTTGGGTCATCAATATATTGGAACCGTACTTCACATTATGGGCGTTGATGATTTTAAAGGCGTCTTTGCGGAAGGTATGGATCATGATCCTACCCATGCTAGAGAAATTTTACAACATGCCTTTGACAACGCTGAAACTGCTGCCAAAGATTTCTAAAAAAACTAGTTCTCATTTAATTATGAGGACTAGTTTTTTTGAGTCTTGCAGTAACTATTTTAAACATTATTAGGACAAGTAAAGATGTGAATCCCAAACCACTGAAAAATCCCATAATTGTTAATTGATTCAAGAGGAAAAATACAATAGCCAATACAAAACAACTTGGTATTATCCAGTAAAGGGGCTTGATATATTTATTTAAATCATTGATCAACTCTGAAGGTTTACGAGATATTTTGTCTTGAAAACCAGCAATAAAAATCAATGCAATACTATTCAACATCCCCATCGCAAATATAGAAATAAAAGCAATTCTATTCAGCGATATTACGTCAAATACATAACCAACCAGAATAGCCAAGAAAACAACATCAATTAAGGTCAATACCCAAGTAACTGGTTTGAGACCTTTAATAACTTCCTGCTTTTTCAAATATTCAGTCATACCAACATCCTCCTTCAGAAGAGTATCCAAAGAAATCTGGTAATAATCACTTAACCGCAACAGACTGTCAATATCGGGGTAGCTATTCTCTGTTTCCCAACTAGAAATCGTTTGTCGAGAAACATTCAATTCATCAGCTACTACTTGTTGTGTCAATTTTCTTTTCTTACGTTCCTGTTTAAGACGATCACCAAATTCCATATTGTTACACCTCTTCTTGAAGATAACAATATTCTACTTCTTAGCTAATTCCTAGCAAAGTTCCTAAGCATCTGTAAAAAAGCATTATTCAATCAAATAAACCTTACTCTCATAGGCACGTAATCGAGTATTCTTGTTATCAGAATAATTGCTTAATATCAATTTTCCGTTGACTTGACCGTAATCACGAATAACATCCTTATCAGTAAAGTTACTAATAACTAGCATAGTTTCATCGTTATAACGACGTCTATATGAGAATACTTCTTCATCATCCAAATCAATAACTGAATAATCACCGTACACTACTACATCGTTATTATGACGAAGTTCAATTAATTTTTGATAATAGTAAAAGACTGAATCTTCATCTTCCAAATTTTCTTTAGCATTGATTTCTTTATAGTTAGAATTCAGTGCAAACCATGGTCTACCTTGGGTAAATCCACCATTCTCAGTATCATCCCATTGCATTGGTGTTCTGGCGTTATCCCGGGTTCTGAATGCCAAATATTTAAGCATTGTTTCTTTATCAACAATCTTTTCAATCTCCACAAATTCCTTATACGCGTTCAAGGATTGTACATCTTCATACTGAGCTAATTCTGTGTAGTGAGCGTTAGTCATCCCTAATTCTTCACCCTCATAAACATAGGGAGTTCCTTGCATCATATGTAGTGTTGTCCCCAACATCTTGGCAGCACGCACTCGATACTTAGGATCATCAGTCGCAAATCTGGAAACAGCCCGTGATTGATCATGATTACTCCAATACAAACTATTCCAGCCTTTACCATCCAAAGCAATTTCCCATTTACTCAAGGCCTTCTTCAAATCAACTAAGTTAATTGGTTCATCATTCCAGTGACCTAATCTTTTATCAGAGTTACCCGAAATTCCAACATGACTAAATTGGAAAACCATATTTAATTCATGTGAATCAAAACCAGTATATTCTAGGGCATCTTTCGGAGTGGCACCTGGCATCTCACCAACAGTCATTACATCATATTTGGAAAGGACTTTTTGATTCATTTCACGTAAATATTCGTTCAAATGTGGACCACCAGCAATCATACTTGTACTACCATACTTTGATTCTGGTTTCTTTTCACCATCTGGCAAGCCAACTGGTTTTGAAATTAAATTGATAACGTCCATTCGGAAACCATCAATCCCCTTGTCTAGCCAAAAGCACATCAAACTCCAGACTTCTTCACGGACTTTAGGATTATCCCAATTCAGGTCTGGTTGTTCTTCAGTATAGAGATGCAAGTAATATTGACCCATAGTTTCATCAAACTTCCAAGCTGAACCATCAAAACGAGAACCCCAGTTATTCGGTTCATGTCCATCAACTGGATCACGCCAAATATAATAATCACGATATGGATTATCTTTAGACTTCCGACTCTCCTTGAACCATTCGTGTTGGTCAGAGGTATGATTAACTACTAAGTCCATCATAATTTTTAACCCTAAGGAATGAGCTTTTTTGAGCATTTCGTCAAAGTCAGTCATTGTTCCATATGCTGGCTGAATAGCCTGATAATCACTAATATCATAACCATTATCACGATTAGGTGACTTATAGATTGGGTTTAGCCAAATAACATCGACACCCAATTTTTTAATGTATGATAGTCGACTCGTAATCCCTGGTAAATCACCAATACCATCATTATTGCTATCTTGAAAACTCATCGGATAAACTTGATAAACTACTGCCTTTTTCCACCAATCACTTTGGGCCATGATATTCTCCTAAAATTTTAATCGTGACTTCATTTTACTAATCATCTAAAATTTCAGCATGCAAATTTATCAACTTCTTGGCAAGAAAAAAATCATACTAATAAAAGTATGATTTTAGTTTTATCTTATCAAATAAACCTTGCTCTCATAGGCTCTCAAGTTAGTTTCTTTGTCGTCATTATAGTTACCTATCAACAATTCACCATCGTTTTGACCGTAATCTCGCGACAATTCTTTATCGGTAAAGTTACTGATGACCAACAAAGTTTGACCCTTGTAATGACGTTTGTAGGCAAAGACTTCTTTATCATCAATATCCAAAACTTCATAATTACCATACACAATCAAATCGCTATGGTGACGCAGATCAATCAGTTTTTGATAATAGTAGAAGACAGAATCCTTATCATCCAAACTAGCTTTAGCATTGATTTCAGTGTAGTTAGGATTCAACTCAAACCAAGGTTTACCCTTAGTAAATCCAGCATTTTCACTGTCGTCCCACTGCATTGGCGTACGTGCATTATCACGGGTTCTGTCGGCAAGATAACTCAACATTGAATCCTTATCGACAATTTCTTCATCATCAACGAATTCCTTGTAAGCATTCAAGGATTCCAAGTCTTCATATTGAGACAATTTAGTATAGTGAACATTAGTCATACCAAGCTCTTCACCCTCGTAAACATAAGGAGTACCCTGCATCATTTGCAAAGTAGTCCCCAACATTTTGGCAGCCCGAACTCGATACTTTGGATCATCCGTTGCGAAACGTGAAACAGCTCTAGGTTGGTCGTGATTATTCCAATAAAGACTGTTCCAACCTTTGCCATCAAGCTCATTTTCCCACTTACTCAATGACTTCTTCAATTCAACCAATTTTACCGGTTCATCATTCCATTTGCCCAACCTAATATCCTTATTAGGCGACAAGTTGACATGATCAAATTGGAAGACCATATTCAATTCATTTGAATCCAAACCAGTGTACTCAATCGCATCTTGTGGCGTCGAATCAGGCATCTCACCAACAGTCATCACATCATATTTCGACAAGACCTTTTGGTTCATTTCTTGTAAAAATTCATTCAGTCTGTGGCCGTCCGCAACGGCTTTACCCACATCAGCGTAACGTTCATCGTCAGCTTTTGGTCCATCAGGTAATCCAGCTGGTTTAGAAATCAAATTAATGACGTCCATTCGGAATCCATCCACACCCTTATCGAGCCAGAATTTCATAACGCTCCAAACCTCATCACGGACTTTAGGATTTTCCCAATTCAAATCAGGTTGTCCTTCCGCAAATAAGTGCAAGTAATATTGTCCCGTTGTTTCATCAAACTTCCAAGTCGAACCATTGAAGTATGAACCCCAATTATTAGGCTCGTGACCATCAACTGGATCACGCCAAATATAGTAATCTCGATATGGATTATCCTTGGATTTCTTACTTTCTTGGAACCATTTATGTTGGTCGGATGTATGATTAACAACCAGATCCATCATAATTTTCAAACCTAACGAATGAGCCTTTTTCAACATTTCATCAAAGTCAGACATCGTTCCATATGCATCTTGGATATTACGATAATCGCTAATATCATAGCCATTATCTTTATCCGGTGACTTGTAAATTGGGTTCAACCAAATAACGTCCGCACCCAATTTTTTAATATATTCTAGGCGACTTGTTAATCCTGGTAAATCACCGATACCATCATTGTTACTATCTTGATAACTACGTGGATAAACCTGATATACGACAGATTTTTTCCACCAATCACTCTTTGCCATAAAAAAATCCTCCTCAATCGTTAATTCCATCTTAGAAGATAGTCCGTTCAATGACAACGGTTTCACAAAAATAATCACCCTAAATTTTACTTAGAGTGATTATATAATTACTTAATATCAGCGACTAACAAACCTAATCCTTCAGCAACACGTTCACCGTATTCTGGATCAGCACGATAGAATTGTTTAGTTTCCAATACTTTAATTTCATCTTTTGAGACAGTCTTCAAACCAGCTACGATATTTCCAACTAATCTGGTTTTCTCGTCATCAGTTAATAGACGATATAAATCTCCGGCTTGTGAATAGTAATCATCATCGTAAACTTTATAATTACCAGTTAATCCAGATACTTCATCACCGTTAATTTTGGCAGAAGCAACGTCTTTTGGACCATCGAAACTATTTGGTTCATAGTTAACTGCTGGACCTTGACCTTGTGACATATAGCCGTCACGAGCATAATTGTTAACTTCAGTTAATGGTTTATTTACAGGAATCTTTTCAAAATTAATTCCCAAACGATATCTTTGGGCATCCTTATAACTGAACAAACGTCCTTGGAGTAATTTATCTGGTGAAGCCTCAATACCAGGTACCAAATTAGCGGGTGAAAAGGCTAATTCTTCAACTTCATCAAAGTTATTTTCTGGATTTCCATTCAATTCCATCTTACCAACTTCGATCAATGGATAATCCTTTTGTGAAACAACTTTAGTTACATCAAAGAGGTCATATTTATAATTCAAACCTTCTTCGTAAGGAATAATTTGAACATAAAGTGTCCATGATGGGAAATCGCCATCTTCGATTGAATTGTAAAGGTCATTTTGGAGAAAGTCAGTATCCTCACTAGCTAATTTAGCAGCGAGTTCATTCGACATATTCTTGACACCTTGATTAGTTCTGAAGTGATATTTGACCCAAACCGGTTTGTTGTCGGCATTGACCCACTTAAATGTATGGCTACCATAACCTTGCATATTACGATAAGTAGCAGGAAGTCCACGGTCACCCATTAAATAGGTCACTTGATGAACTGATTCTGGAGAATTTGCCCAGAAATCCCATTGCATTTCGTTGCTACGGGCGTGAGTTTTTGGATCACGTTTTTGAGAATGAATGAAGTCTGGAAACTTCAACGGGTCGTTAATGAAGAAAACTGGAGTATTGTTACCAACAATATCGTAGTTACCTTCTTGAGTATAAAATTTCACGGCAAAACCACGAACGTCACGATAAGTATCTGGATAACCAGCCTCACCAGCAACTTGTGAAAATCTAACACGTAACGGCGTTTTCTTACCAACACCATTGAAAATATCTGCTTTAGTATATTTGCTCATATCATTAGTTAATGTAAAAGTACCTTTAGCACTGGCACCCTTGGCGTGAACCACACGTTCTGGAATTCTTTCTCGATCAAAATGAGCAAGCTTTTCCAATAATTGATAGTCTTGAATTAAAACAGGGCCACGAGTACCGGCTGTTTGCGAATGTTCATTATCAGCCCAGGGTTGACCTGCATCAGTTGTTAATTTTTTTGACATAATTATTCACCAAACCATTCTATAATTTAATATATTACAGTTTAATTTTATATCGTTTTAAATTGTGCACAACTAATCTGCTTACTTAACTTTTTGTAATTTTTTATTAGCTTTTTTATAAACCAAATATGACGTGATTGGAACAGTCAGAATGACTCCTACCGTACAGATTAAGGTCGTTAAAACTTCGGCTACAACTAATTTATCATTCAGAATATCTCCAAATTTGTACCCGAGTGAATGAATCAAAAAGAATAAGGGAAAGGTTGAAGCAAAGAAATTAAACAACAATGTATTAGTTTGAGTATTCAAAATTTTATTACCAACGGAAAAACCATCATTAAAAATTTCAGTTGGTGTCAATGTTGGTTTATTTACAACAATTTCATTCAAACCACTGGTGATAGCAACGCTAGTTTCGGAAATAACACCCAAACTATTGATGACGATAATTGCAATCGCTAATTGTGGGAAAGATATTCCGGCAGCTAGTGAAAACGACTCTAGTTCATCCTGATTTTCTGCAGCTAAACCTTGTACACTAGCCCAGTATTCCAGTGGAATCGTAATCAAAATTATAAATATCATAATCATAAGTGATGTTTTGAATGCGGTACTAGCAGTATTAGGATTATCGACATTCATATAAATAGCCACAACTAGAATGATCATTGAAATGATGCCAGTCGTAATCAGAATGTTGAACCCATCCGCAATCAAAACCAGCAGAGCTAAGATTGAAACAATATTGATTCCTAAGCCAAATAATAAAGTGAAGCCTCTAGTTCCGGTCACAAGTAGCAAGAGAACTACAAAAGTAGCGAATAAATATAACATTATTTCATCCTCCTTGTGATTACCCTACTAGCAATAAAACTGGTTACCGGAACAGTTAGGACAATCCCGATAGCACTAATAAGTAACTGCGTTATACCTAAACTTAACGTCATATTGATGGTGTAACCAATTGAATTTCCATTACTCAAATAAAGTAGGACAACATTCAAATTTTCAGCAATAACGATGAAAAGTAGAATGTTGATCAATGGTCCAATAAACTCTCGACCAATATTAATACCTGATTTGAAGAGTGTCTTTTCTGCCACATCAGAAACTTCACTTTTCATTTCAATCAATGATGACGAAATGTCCATGGTTTCATCAAGAATGACACCTAGTACACTGAAAATAACTTGTGATAGGAAGACACTTAAATACGGCTGGAGTTCAAAGTCATCTAGTTCCAAATGCACGCCACTGTATCCGGTCATGCTTAATACAAAGATACTCAGCAGAACTGCCGTAGTTGTTGATATAACAGTACTTGAATATGCCATTAAAGCTGGATATGTCGGCCCTAATATTACTAAAAGTGCCGTTGCAGAAATTAATAGTGCCGTTATAACGGTTAATGGTAACAAAATACTATTGTGCGTTCTTATCAGTGTTTGTAAGTATCCAAAATAAATAACAATATTGATCAAGACACTGATAAATAACTTTTTTCGATCAAATCTCATACAATATAACAAGAATATAACCAAGCCAAACGTAAATACCAAGGTGGTGTCACGTTTAACATTCTTAGGTGTATAAGTTTTACCACTCTTTGCTAAAATAACTTGTTGCCCAACACTATATTTAGTATCAACCAACTGTGATTTGTAATACGTGTTCTTAAATGTAACTGATTTTCCTCTATTGTTGCTATTAAGTAATTTACCGGTAATCTGTTGTGTAATCTGAGTATCAGTATTTTTATACTCATCTGTTGCAGTTTGTTTATTGTTAATTTTTATCTTTTCAATTTTTACTACTGGATCATGGTACATAAAACTATCAAAATACGTTAAACCTGTGGCTAAAAGCACAGCTAGGCCAATAATTATTAGCCAACGAATATTTTTTTTCATAAGGTTCTCCTCGCATTTCTGCTGTTCAACCCATTATAGGACTTTTCAGAAAATATTTAATAATTTTCGTATTAGTAATTTATAGTTGACATTGCTTTAATTATGAAATATATTTGAAACATAAATTCGTTAGGAGATATTTATTATGAACAAGACATTCTCTCTAAACATCGCGAATATTCGTTGGCAAAGCCGATAACTCAGATTGGTCCGAGATGGATTTCAATCTGGAAGGATTGTAATCCGTGTCGGCCTATTAAACTATGAAATTTTTAGAGCCCACATGGAATTTTTGTAAAAAGACCATGTGGGTATTTTATTTTCTAAAGACAATCCCACACACTCTGGGATTGTCTTTTTAATTTGGGGGAATTTAACGATGAAACATACGAGAAGACTATACGCGACCCTTGTCGCACTTGCAGCATTTCTAATTTTTGCATTTTTTTATACCGGTCACACTGACGCTCAAAAAAAGAACGCCATTCCAAAAGTTGGGATTCTACAATTAATGTCCCATCCAGCTTTGGACCAAATCAATAAGGGAATTGACGATACCTTGAAAAAGAACGGTTATATCAACGGTAAAAACGTCAAAATTGAATTCCAGAACGCTCAAGGGGATCAAAGTAATCTGAGAACAATCAGTAAGCAATTCGTTCAAGATAACGTTGACGTAGCGGTCGGAATTGCGACTCCTTCAGTTCAATCATTGAAGAATGCCACAAGTAAAATTCCTATCGTCATGGGAGCTGTAACTGATCCCGAAGGTGCGGGAATTATTACTAATAACAAACGTCCCGGTGGAAATATTACCGGAGTTTCTGATCAAGCACCTTTGAAAGCTCAATTGAATTTGATGAAACAAGTTATTCCTGATCTAAAGACGATTGGTATCATTTATACATCCAGTGATGCATCAGCTACCAGTCAAATGAAAAAGATGCAAGTTTTGGCTAAGAAACAAGGATTTAAAGTCAAAGTATCCAGCATCAATTCCGTTAACGATATCCAACAAGTCGGAACAGCTTTAGCTGAAAGTGTTCAAACAATCTACGTTCCAACCGATAATACCGTTGCTTCCGGTATGAAGCTCCTTTCTTCCATTGCAGCTAAACAAAATATTGCCGTCTTCCCTGCCGCAACAACCATGGTTAAAGATGGTGGGCTTGCAACAGTCGGACTCAGTCAATATGAACTCGGTGAAAAAACTGGTGAACATGTTGTGAGAATCTTGCAAGGTAAAGAAAAAACTGCTACGACGCCAGTTACCTTCATGGAAAAGGGACATCTAATTTTGAATGAAAAAATGGCTAAACAACTAAATATTGAATTCCCAGATTCACTAATTAAGGAAGCTCAAAAGAAAGGACAAATAATCAAATGAGTTTAATCGTATCTACTATAAGTCAAGGTTTCATCTGGTCCATTCTGGCCATTGGTCTATTCATTACTTTCCGGATTCTCGATTTTCCTGATATGACGGTTGAGGGAAGTTTCCCATTAGGTGCCGTTACTGCTATCAGTCTAATTCAATCAGGACATTCAACTCTTTACGCTCTGTTAATTGCTTTTATCTTTGGTTGTTTGGCTGGATTTGCGACTGCGTTCCTTTATGCCAAACTAAATGTTCCAATCTTACTGGCGGGGATCTTGACCATGACGGCGTTATACTCAATTAACCTACGCATCTTGGGTAAAGCTAATATGTCTTTAACAAAATCTAGCAACATTTTTACCCAGTTTGGTTTGGATAAACTTCCAACTAACTTTAATGGAATTATTCTTGGGATTGTCATAATTGCTTTGATAATTTTCCTTTTAATTATCTTCCTCAATACCGAAAAAGGTCAGGCCGTTATAGCGACTGGTGATAACGAAACCATGGCCGCATCAATTGGCATCAACACTACCGTTATGAAGTTCATCGGACTAATGGTTTCTAACGGAATCGTTGCTTTAACTGGTGGATTGATTGCCCAACAAAATGGATTTGCGGACGTTAACATGGGTATTGGAGTCATCGTTATTGGACTTTCAGCCATTATCATTGGTGAAGTTATTTACCCTGATGTTCCGCTGAGTGTTCGTCTAATTACCATTGTTATTGGTAGTATCGTTTACCGATTAATTTTGATGATTGTACTTCAATTAGGCTTCAATACTAACGATTTGAAATTGATTTCAGCTATCATTTTGGCACTCTGCCTTGCATTACCAACAATTCGCGAACAATTCCTAAAGACTATGAGAAACGGGGTTAAAACAAAATGAAACCATTATTAGAGATCAAAGATGGTATCAAAACTATCTATAACGACGATAAGAATTTAAATATTCTCAATAATATTAATTTAACAATTAATCCCAAGGACTTCTTAGTTGTCTTAGGAACCAACGGTGCTGGTAAGTCTACCTTGATGGATGCTATTACCGGGACTAATGATCTAACTTCTGGAAAAATTTTATTGAACGGCGAAGATATTACCGACGAAAAATTGGCAAAACGTAGCCGTCATATCAGTCGAGTTTATCAGGATCCAAAATCCGGAACAGCACCACGAATGACCGTTGCGGAGAATCTACTTTTGGCCAAAAGACGAGGCTTACCTAGACGACTTCACTTACGTCATTTGAAAGAAAATATGCCTGAATTTCAAAAATTAATTTCCAGTTTGCCTACCTTGGATAATCGACTTAATACTTTCACAGAAAAGCTTTCTGGTGGTCAGAGACAGACTTTAAGTTTCTTGATGGCAATTATTCAGAGACCAGAATTGTTGTTGCTAGACGAACATACGGCTGCCTTAGACCCCCAAACAAGTAAGGACTTGATGGAGTTAACTAATAAGATAATTTTGGAAAAAGAATTAACTTGTATGATGATTACCCATAATTTATCCGATGCCATGAAATATGGTAATCGCTTGATTGTATTGAAGAAGGGTGAGATTATCCTCGACTTGAATCAAGCTGAAAAAGATAAGTTGAAAGAAAATGATTTGCTCCAATACTTTTAGATAGAAAAACGTCCAATCTCATAGTGGGATTGGACGTTTTTTACTAACTATTTGATGTCACTAGCTTTTAACCATTCATTTGTAGCTACACGGTACATTTTTTCTCCATTGATTGTGGCAGTTTTGTCAGTCAACCAACGTGAACCTGAAGCAAGACCACGATTAGTAGCTAATTCTCCCTTTGAATTGAACAAGTTCTTGAATTGTCCAGCAGAAGTTTCAACTACAGATTGACTAGCAGAATATTCATAAACATTTTCTGCTTTGATCCATTCGTTTGTGGCTACACGGTAATATTTAACACCGGATAGTTCCATAGTTTTGTCTGATGCCCAGTTCGAGTCACCAGCAAGTACACGGTTCTTAATAGCTTTTCCCTTTGAATCGTATAGTGAAACTGTTTTATTTGGATGTGTAGAAATAGTTCCCTTATAATTCTTGACTAAAGCAGACGGATTTTTATGATTAGTTACTTTACCCGGTTTTACTCTATTTGGCTTTTTTACAGGATTATCAATTGGATCAGTCACCAAATCAATAGTGATTTGATTATTCCTTATTTCAAAATCCTTCTTATTTCCTTTCATTTTATAATTCGAAAAATCATTGGGAATTGAATCTAAAGAAATACTTCTGGCTTTAACATTAACATTAATCATGTTAACAAAACCATCAATAGACGCACTTTTACCATTCACATTATATTTAATAGCCACATTCTTGAATTCTTCGACATAAACTCTTATTTCATTATTATTGATATCATATTTCTTTGTGTCTTTGATAAATCTATAGTTAGAAGGAAGCTTGATATCATTTGAATTTATTATTCTAGTACCTTCTGGAACAATAAATTCATTTTGCAATAAATTTTTATCAGTTATTTTGAAATTATCCTGGTCAATAAATTTAATATTAATGATGTCAAACTTATTCAACTTTACATTAATTTGATCCTTTTCAATCACAATATCATCTTTATCCTTAGCCTTGTACTCTTTGGGTAATGCTATTGAAGAAACACTAACCTTATCGGTCCAAGGGCCAACAAAAATATTTCTGGATCTGTTTAATCGTGGATCATTTATAGTCTCATTTTTTTCATTAATAAAATTTACATAAATAGGTTTTGATGTTTTATCTAAGACAATGTCAACAAATACTGTTTTATTAGTTACTGCATAGCTAAGTTCCCCATCCTTGTTATTCAAAAGACTAATATATTCTGGCAAAAAATCTTTAATAAGAGTCTTACCCTTAATTTCTCTAATATTTTCACTACTTTTAAATTTATCTTTTAGCTTTAATTCTTTCGCTTCTTTAGTTGTAACTGTTTTTCCGTTGATACTATAAATCACATTGTAATTTACTGTTTCTTTTTCATTCTCAGATTCGGATGCTTGTACATCAACAGCCATAGCATTAATATTACCAATATTCATAGGCCCTAACACACTATAAAATAGTAACCCCGTAACAATTAAACCTTTACCTAATTTCATCTCAATTCCTCCGATAAATACATTTTATTAATAAGACTAAGCTAATGTATTATAGAGAATTATTTTTTGCAACAAATAAATCGAAAAATTATTATTCGTTGATTTTTTATTATTACGTAAACATTTATGTTATAAATATCATATTCATCTTTATTATATTAATATAAGAAATTAATTATGTAACCGACTGCTGCTAATAATAATTTAATATAAAAATCTACAAGTCATATTGATTTGTGGATTTTCATTATAATCATAATTTGAATACATAGCATCGTATTTTATAAAATAAAAAAAGAACCATGAATTTTTCAATTCACAGTCCCAGAAATTATTGAATTATTTAATTTCGCTACTCTTAATCCATTCGTTTGTGGCAACACGATACATCTTAACGCCGTTAACCATCTTCATTTGATCAGTCTTCCAAAGAGTATTTTTAGCTAATCTACGGTTTGTAATCAACGTACCTTTATCGTCATATAAGAATGCTTGAGTGTTTGTTTCAACCTTTTCTTTATCTGGCTTTACTACACCTGAGTTATCAGTCGTAGTGCTATCGTCAGTATCTGTTGAAGTACTGCCATCATTTGCTTTATAAGTAACATCATCAGATTTAAGCCATTCATTACCACCAACTAAGTAGTAATCTGCACCGTCCAAAGACATCTTAGTTCTTGTTTGCCAGCCTGTGCCATTTTCTAATTTACGACTTAATGCTTTACCTGTTTTATCGTATAGTTGACCATACTCTGATTTAACAGTTACAACGCCATTGACATCACTTGTACCATCAGTAGCAGCTTTTGTTACTGAGATTGTTTGTGTATTACCGTCATTTTGTAATGTTACTTTATTGTTCTCAGTTACATAACCCTTAGGTAGTTGATCTGAAGTTAATGTAATAACATCCCCAACTTTTGAACCAAGAATAGTTTTTCTATCAACTTCGGTATTGTCACTAGTTTTGAAAATAACAAGATTTGCGATTTTCTTAGTAACAGATACTGTATACTTCCCTGTATTATTTATAGTAATTGTTTGATCTGAATCTTTATTCCAGACACAGTTTGTAGGAAGTTCCTTCAATTTGTAAGAATTACCAATACCACCAGTAACTTTTTCAGTAGTTAAAGCTTTATCATTCTGGTCTACATAGTTTACTGTTCCAGTAACTACCTTAGCAATCTTAACAGCAACTTCAGCGTCATCAGCACCGAAAACAGTTGTGTTATTATCTGCTAAAACATACCCTGTTGGTATTGAACTATTAATTTCTGTACCCATTACTCCTGGTATGTTTAGTTCAGACCCAACTTTAGCACCATCTTGGTCATAAAATGTAACCTTATTTGTAACGTTTTTATCTGCTGTAGCTGTTGTTCCCTCTGCAGCGTGAACAGTAGCTGGAGTAACAATAGTGCCCAGAACCATTCCTGAAACTAGAATTCCACTAAGTAATAATGATGTACTTTTCTTCAAAATAAACCCCTCCAAATTATCTTTCACTAATCACTTTAAATGTTAGTTGAGTCAAACATATGTTTCAAGTAAATAATGGAAAATTATTATTCATTTAATAAATGGGGTCCATTAATCAGTATGCCGACACGCGGAATATTTAGACACGTTGACTAAACTCCAAATCCCTCAGGAATCCCCAATGAAACGCGAGCGTAACGGCTCATTTTACTAATATCCCACATCGGATACCAAACCAATTGAATTTCACAATCCTTAATACCCTCAACAGATACAGCAGCTTGTTCAATACTATCATGCAACATATCGCTCAATGGACATCCCATAGTTGTCAAAGTCATAGTAACGATACAGTGATTTTTATCAACCTCGACCTCATATATCAAACCTAAATTAACAATATCAATACCAAGTTCTGGATCAATAACTTTACCCAATGCATCCATAATTTGGTCTTTTTTCATTTTTTTATTTTCTTCCATTATATTGTCCTCAAATGTGTATCCTTGCTTGTATTATAACAAATTGATACTTCGATGAGATATTCAACTGTATCCATTAACACTCAATATAAATTGATTTGGAATTAATCGAGGTTCTTTAACGTGATGCTAAAAAAAATAGACAACAAACCTTATAATGATATATTATCATCAAGTTTATTGCCCATCTTTTATTCAGTAACACCATTCTTAAATATTGCCAATCCATGTATATTAAATTTTTCATTATTAGTCCTTTTTCCACTGGCTACAGAAATAATGTCATCAATAAATTCCTTTGATAAACTTTCCATAGAATTGTCCAATAATCTACCTGCATCAAAATCAATCCACCACGGTTTCTTATCATGTATTTCAGAATTAGAGGATACTTTTATTGTAGGTACAAAAGGAGCAAATGGCGTTCCTCTGCCTGTTGTGAATAATATTATTTGACAATCAGCTGCAGCCTCAGCCGATGATGCCACTAAATCATTACCTGGAGATTGTAGTAGTGATAATCCAGACTTTTTTATCTTTTCACCATACTTTAGTACATCAACTACACTCGATGTTCCTGCTTTCTGAGTGCAACCCAATGATTTATCTTCAAGAGTTGTTATTCCACCTTCCTTATTTCCTGGAGATGGATTCTCATATATTGGTTGCCCATAGGATTCAAAATATTTTTTAAAATCATTTATTAAGTCAACTACTTCATTAAATACATTTTCACTTTCAGCCCTATTCATTAATTGTTGTTCAGCACCAAACATTTCTGGAACCTCTGATAAAATTACAGAACCTCCTTGAGACACAAAATAATCTGTTGCTTTCCCCAGCAAGGGATTTGCAGTTATACCAGAAAGGCCATCAGAACCTCCACATTTTAAACCTATGGACAATTTACTTATTGGCTGTTTACTTCTTTTATCATGTGACGCTACATCATTAAGTTCTTCAAGCATTTTTAAAGCTGTTTCAAACTCATTATCTACTTCTTGAGCAATTAAGAATTTAAACCTTTTTCTATCAAATTGATCATTTTCATATAGTAACTTTTTAATGCCTGAAATTTGATTATTCTCACAGCCTAATCCAAAAAACAATACAGCACCAGCATTAGGATGTAATGCAGCATCTACAAGAATATTACGAGTCTGTTCAAAATCATCCCCCAATTGTGAACAACCATAAGGATGTTTCAAGACAATGATATTATCAAATGCACCATTATCTGGATGAAGTGATTTAAATTGACTAACTACAATATCTAATAATGGATTTATACAACCTACCGAGGGAATAATATATAAATCATTTCTTATTCCAACTTTTCCATTTAACCTTTCATATCCAAAAAAAGTCCTATTTTCTTGTTCATTCAATTTTGGAATAGGTACTGGATTATATTGATATTCTAATTCATCTCCCAGTAATGTATGAACATTATGCGTATGAACCCAGCTTCCCTTTTTTATATTTTTTATTGCATATCCTATTGGAGAACCATATTTTATTATTTTAGAATCCTTTTTGATTTCCTCTATGGCAAATTTATGCCCTTTTTTTATATCTTCATCAATAATAATAATCTGATTGTGATAGCTAATATTCGTACCATGACTAATATTTTCTAACGCCACAGCCACATTATCTTTTGGTGATATCACACGATAGCTAATCATTATTAACCACCTCATTATTAATTTTCTCTATAACCCTTTTTACCCCGTACTCATTTATTAAATTAATATCATTAATAACTTGTCTCAATAATTCTGGATAGGAAGTTAAATCTTCTCCCCATAGATATTCATTAGACAATATAAGCTCAATATAATTGGATGATTTTGATAACTCCCTAAATTTTTCTAAGACATCGTTAGTATCCTGAGGAGTAATTTCACTTTGCATCGAATAGACATAAATGTATGCTGCCAAAACAAGTGTTATTCTACTTGGTATTTCATCAAACTCCTCAATGTCCTTTTTCAAAATTGGAAGTAATCTTGTTTTAATCTTAGATATACTATTTAATCCAATACTTTTTAATTCATGTTCTATAAACGGATTATCAAATCTCTCCTTTACTTGGTCAGAATATAGCATTAATTTTTTATCAGATAAATTAATTGTAGGCATAATCTCCTTTTGCATCTCATCAGATATAAATTGATAAAGTACTTTATTATTCATAACTTCAGTGACAGTCCTTATCCCCATGAGTTGACCAAGAATATTCATCGACGTATGTGGTCCATTTAATAATGAAACTTTCCTATCTCTATACGGTTGTAAATTATTTGTGAAAACAACATTTAACCCCGCCTTTTTTAATGGGAATACTTTTTCAAGCTCTTCATCACCTTCAATTACGAATAACATAAATGGCTCAGCTTTTACAATATTATCATCTCTATAACCCAATCTATTTTGTATTTCTTCAATTTGATCAGCAGGATAACCTGGTACAATTCTATCAACAAGTGTTGAATAAAATTTATTACTATTATTAATCCAATTAATAAAGTCTGGTCCTAGGTTCCATAGTTTTGCATATTTTATTATTATTTTTTTTAAAACATCCCCGTTGTGATTTATTAACTCACATGGAACAATATAAAATCCGCTCTTATTTAATTTGAATCTCTTATACAATAAAGCCGTCAATTTACCTGGATAAGATTTTTGTGGACTATCTTCTAATTTATCATCCACATCAAAAGCTATTCCTGCTTCAGTTGTATTTGAAATTATTATTTGGATATCATCATTTTCCGCTAAAGAAAGATATGAATCATAATTTTCATAAGGCCTAACAGTTTTATTTATGTTCTCAATAATTTCATTCGATTTTATTTTTAAACCATCCAATTTTCCTTCAAGTAATACCGTATATAAATCATCCTGGTCATCTAACTGATGAGTTCTTCCAACATTTAATGGTTGAACTATAGCTACCCCACCGTTAAAAATATTCTTTTTATTCATCTGTTGGATTTGCCAATCAATAAAGGCACGTAAGAAATTCCCTTCTCCAAATTGGATCACTTTAGTTGGATAATTGGGTAGCTTTTTGTATGTACTGTTAATATTTTTAATTTTCATTATATTGCCTCTATATTATTTGGACCCAATTTTTTGTTTTTCTTCCATAAATGATTCTAGTTCAGCTTTATTAGGAAGCCCCTCATTATCACCAACATTCATAACTTGAATTGCACCGATAGCTGTTCCTCTTTTTACCATGTCGGTCAAATCTAGTCCTTCCAACTTTCCACTTATAACCCCAACAGCAAACCCATCACCTGCTCCAACTGTATCAACAACTTTGGAAACAGGATATCCTTTCACATAATATGAATTAACATTATCTTTGATGTAAGCACCTTGTTTACCGTTTTTAATGATTACTGTTTTTACACCTAAATTTTGATAAAACTTTGCTGCCTCATATAAATCATCTGTTCCAGTTAATATCTTACATTCACTAATACCTGGTAATATCATATCGACATACCTAGCAATATCATTTATTACGTAAATCATTTCCTCCTCATTAGACCATAATGAAGGTCTTAAATTAGGATCAAATGTAACGTAAATGCCATTTTCTTTAGCTCTTTCTATCAATCTATACGTTGCTTTTCTTGCTGATTTTGATAATGCTGCAGGAATTCCAGTCACATGAATGAGATCAACACCATTTAAATCAATTTCATTGACTTGTTCAGAATTAATATGTGAAGCGGCGGATCCTTTTCTATAATATGATACTAATGGATCCGATCCGTTAGAAACTCTATTTTTTAATTGAATTCCAGTTTTATACTGATTATCATAACTAATACAGTCAGTATTTATATTATTAATTCTTAAACTATCCTCGATATAATGTCCAAATGGATCATTCCCCAATCGTGTTAAATAGCTTACTGAATGTCCTAATCTTGTTAAACCTATCGCAACATTAACCTCTGCTCCAGACATAGACCTAGAAAATCTTTTGGCATTTTCTAATGTACCTGTAGTTTCAGAAATTAACAAAGCCATTGGTTCTCCAAATAAAATCACCTTTCCCATTTATTTTCACCGTCCTTATTCATTTTCGAATGATGATAAATTCTAAACCAATATCTTATACATTTACTGTATGTAAATTATTTTTCTTATTTATAGCTTCACTAGCATTTTCCTTAATATCAATAAAGGATTTATTGTTAATCAATGCTTCACTGGCAATCCATGATCCACCAACACACAAGACATTATCCAATTGTAAATATTTATTCATGGTATCAAGAGTTATTCCACCAGTAGGTATGAATTTAACATTGGGGAAAACTGATCCCCATGCTTTAATCATATTTGTTCCTCCTGCATAGGCTGCCGGAAAGAATTTAACTATTTTAAGCCCCAACTCTTCTGCCATCTCAATTTCTGTTGCAGTTTGAATACCTGGAATACATAGAGAATTCAATTTTTTTGCATGTTTTATGAGATTAGAGTCTAAATGTGGACTTACCACAAAGTCTGCTCCATTTTTCAAGGCTAATTCCATTTGCCCGGGTGTTTTTACAGTACCAGCTCCAATAATCATATTTGGAAAATTAGATTTAACCCGCTTTATACTTCCAGCTGCTGCATCGCTTCTAAAGGCAATTTCAATTATATTAATACCTCCTTCGATTAAAGATTCAGCAACCGGGACAGCATTTAATTCATCATCTATTGTTACCACTGGTAATATCGAAGTATTGTAAAGTATTTCACTAATTTTGTTCATTATTATCACCTTTCAAACAAATAGGGTTATTTATAGGATAATGAATCTTTTCCCCTTTTATAAATCTAATCGTCTCTTCCGCTACTTTCCGTTTCAATTCTTCTGATGCCTCTTCTGAATACCACGCCATATGTGGAGTTACTAACAAGTTATCATGCTTAAAAAGAAGATTTGACTTGGATACGGGTTCATCCATCATGCAGTCTAAAGCTGCACCAGCGATTTCCTTATTTGTTAATGCATCATTTAACGCTTTTTCATCAATTAGGCCACCACGGGCTACATTTATTAGATAACTACTGTTTTTCATTTTAGATAACACATTTGCATCAATAATATTCTCATTACCATCTAATGGTATATGCAAAGTGATTACATCAGAACTAGTTATTAATTCTGACAAGCTAACTTTTTTGATATTAGAATCTTCCGGTTTCAAATCATAATAAGGATCATAACCAATAACATTAAATCCCAATGCAGTTGCTCTACGCGCAAAACATCGACCAATTCTACCCAACCCGATAATTCCAACTGTCTGTTCACTAAATCTATGAATTGGAATGGCAACTTTATAATCCCACTCAGTCTTTTTTACTTGATTATTCATGACTACTATCTTTCGCTCTAGAGCTAGCATTAGTGAAATTGCTTGATCAGCAACTTCATTCATACCATAATCTGGAACATTCCCCACTTGGATTCCTAACTTAGAAGCAGCAGCAACATCAATAGAATCCACTCCTACTCCATATCGAACAATAAATTTTAAATTCTTACATGCTTTCATAACCTTTTCTGTTATTTTGGCATATTGAACAATGAACACATCTCCATCACTACATTGATCAATTACTTCCTCTTCAGAGATTGCACTTTTCCAACTAACATCCAATCCCGCCTTAGATAATGTTTTAGTTTCAATATCAATATTTTTATGATCACAATCGGTTATATAAATTTTCATTTTATTCTCCAAATTAATATAATAATTTTTAGACATTTTTAAACTATCTAACTAAATATCCACCATCTACAGGAATCACAGCCCCGTTTATATAATTAGAGGCATCCGATGACAACCATACTACAGGTCCTTTCATATCATCTGGAGTTCCCCATGTTCTAGCTGGAATCCTATTTGTAATCTCAATATTTCTTGGATTTTGAGGATCAAGTAAAGCTGTGTTCATGTCTGTTGCCATATAACCAGGGGCCAATGCATTCACATTAATTCCTTTGCTTGCCCATTCATTACACAATGCCTTGGTTAATTGTGAAATACCACCTTTCGAGGCTGCATATGCGGGAACTGTATACCCACCAAAGAAGGCAAGCATTGATGAAATATTAACAATTTTACCTCGAGAATTTTGCTTTATAAATTGACGTCCCGCTAATTGACATAGCGCGAAAACTGACCGTAAATTAATGTCCATAACAAAATCCCAATCCTTTAGAGAAAAATCTTCACTATTATTTCTTCTCTGGACACCGGCTCCATTAACTAAGATGTCTAAATGATTATCTAATTTTCTCATTGCTTCATCAAAAGTAGCTTCACGAGTTTTATCATCACTTACATCAGCAACAACTGCGTGGCACTTATATCCTTTTTGAGTATATTCCTTGGCTACCTCAATAGCTTTTTCGTTTAAATCCATAATTACAACTTCTGCACCTGCCTCCATTAAACCTTCTGCCATTCCCTTACTAAGTCCCTGACCTGCTCCTGTCACAATTGCCTTTTTACCATTCAATTTATTAAAATTCATTTTTATATCCTCCATTTTTTAAATTAAAAAGGCATACCCACACATTGTGGATATGCCTTCCCACTTTATAATCCGTGTGAATTAAGATTGGCAAACATTAAACTAATTCAGCATTAGTCATTTTATCAACAAATGACTTTAGCTCTGGACTTTTACAACCTGAATTAAAACAATTTAGGAAATTAGGTGTCATACATTCCTTTACAATTTCTTGGTCAACATTAGTAAGCGCTTCCATAAATGGGCGAGAAATTCTCTTCTTCATATCCATCAACACTTCTGCATTATGATTTTGGGACTCCCTTCTCTCTGCTGGATATCCCAACCCACTTGGAGATGAAAATGCACTTTGAAAAATATTCTTTAAATTAACTTCGGCGCCCCAACCAAAACCTTTTGCAAATGGTAGAGATAAGGCATTACCATTGTTAATTTGTAAATATAGGTATGCATCTGCCGGTTCAATACAATATCCACAGGCCACTCCAGGCCATGCATTCAATGACATTAGTGCGCCTTGACCTGTTCCGCATCCTGCAACAATAAAATCTACGGAATTTGAATTCAATAGTAATGCGGCCTGAATTCCTAAATGTAAATATGTTAGTCTAGGATTATCTTTTGTATATGCTTCAGGAACATCTTGATCTAGCTTAGGCTTACTCATTCCGGCATTGTATACTTCATGTCCCAATGGAGTTACAGTTTCCTTTAATGTATTAAAAATAATATCGTTCTTTGGTGCCTGACTGAATTCATTTAATAATGCGATTTTCATTTTTATTTTCTCCCTTACTATTTGAATAATGCATTTTTTAATTGATCAAAGTCTTGTGCTGATTTAATACTTTTTAAAATATCATCATTTCCCAATCTTGTTGCAACATCCGCTAGCAAATGAAGATGTGCTTTGCTTCCCTCATCATTATTAGGTACAGCGAAAAGAAAGATAATATTAACAGGTTGATTATCATATGACTCCCACGGAATCATATGATTTGTTTTTCCAATAGCTAATCCAGTATTCAAAACTGAATCTGATTTTCCATGTGGGATTGCTACATTATCGCCCATCCCGGTTATTCCCAGACTTTCTCTAAAATAAATATCCTTAATATATGAATCTTTATCCTTCAAGTAACCTGATTCATACAATAAATCAGTTAAATGTGTTATAACTTCATCTTTAGTTTTAGCATTTATATTTAAATCAATAATTTTTGGATCAAACAAAGATTCCACTGTGGGTTCAATCATTCTAGTCATCTCCCATTTAGTTAAATAATAAATTATATATTTCCGTTTTATCTTTCATCTCAATCATTTTGTTTTGAAGATTAGAATTTTCAGTAAATGTAATTAAATCTTGAAAGAAATGTTTTGTTCGTGCTATATCAAATTTTGAACTCATTTTTGCTGCTAGAATAATAACAACCTGAACCTTTTCATCATCATCTTCAAACCACTTAATTGGTTTAGATAAAGTTGCAACAGAAACACAGGGTTCATTGACTAAATTCATATCACCATGAGGAAGTGCAACCATATTGCCAATACTAGTTGTCGTAACACTTTCTCGAGATAAAACGGAATCAAGAAATTTAGGATTAACTTTCCCCGCTTGAACCATTTTTTCTACCATTTCTTCAAGTAATTTATCTTTTTTATCTACTTTGACTTTGACATCTATAAGATTGACATCAAATAAAGATTGACTATCCTTACTAAAATTTTTCTTGTTTACATCTGAAAACCCATCTAAATTAATACGTTCTTTTATCCTATTCAAATCGACATCACTTGGAATACTATGTATAAATATGACATTATCCATATTATCCAGACTCTCTGTAGACAACAACATTTGATAATTTAATGATGGAACTTTACTCTCAAAAGTATCTTGGGATATAACGTGTATTGTACTAATCTGTGGTATATAATGTTTCACCATTTCAATAGTGAGCATTCTTTGTGCTCTACCTAAGTTAGTTATTAATACTGTCTCTAAATTCTGTTGTTTCCTTAATAGTGATGCCTCAATATATAGAACGATATAATTAAGTTCTGTTTCAGTTATTTGAATTCCGTAATGTTCTTCAAACAATGGACTCATTGCTAATACACTAAGATAAACTTTTTTGTACTTACTCTTTATCTCTGTATCATTACTATTTCTTTCGTACCTACCATACTTCATTCTAAAAATTGCTGATCTTAAATGTTGAATCAATCCGTCAATTAGCTGATTGTCTGACTGCAAATGAACATTCAAAATGGAAGAAATAGAGTTTACCAAACTCATAACAAAACACCTTAAATCTTCATCAAATGCGGTTTGATTATTAATTGTATTTATTGTCACATTTGGTGAATGATTCCACTTAATTTTATTAGCTGTGATTATTTCTAAAGCCAGCAAATGTAAATCATTGCATTGGTATTTAAACCCCTCTTTTTCTAACATTTGAAATATTGTATCTGCAAAATTATATTCATTATAAAATTCAGTACGGTTCAAAATATTTTTCATCGTATCTATTGAATACTTAGTTCTAGCAACACATATACTTATCATTACTGTTATCACAGTAAATGAGTTTTTAGTAAATTGAATTTTCCACTCATCTTCAGCAGTTTTAATTATTTTAATAATTTTTTCTATGTCGACTCCTGGAGCAAATTGATTTAAAAGATCTTTTAAAGCTGGCCCCTTTTGGGAAATAATTAATGATTTTATTGCTTGACGTCTTGAAAACTCATCACCAGTTAATGTTAACCCTTTACTAGGTTGCGAAATAACCGCTATGTTGAACTGTTTAAACCAAATTTTAAGATTATCTATTGACACAGACAATGTAGTTTTACTTTCATATAATTCTTCGGCTAACTTCGATTTAGTTATATATTCACCATAATGGAGTAAAAGTAGTCTTTTTTGAATTTCAATATTATCAAACTTATCAGGATATATTTGATGATTCTTACACAAGAAGACTTCTCTAATCCCTTTTCGCTGTAATCCATCAGCTTTTAATCTAATTCCTATTCCTCGCTTTTTTTCAATTTCTCCTAAATTTTGTTCTACTAGAACATCATTAATTTCACCAGTATATTTACGAATAGTCTTCTCTGATATTCCTATATATTTGCTAATTTCAATAAAAGAGGTCTTCGGATTATTAAATAAGAATTGAATAATATTTGCTTGATAGTCTCTCTTCTTATCTATATTCATAGAGTGCAACCCCCTTCTTATTTGATCTAATTATTCATTACTTTTAACAAAAGCTTTTTCTTCAAAGATATATCTATCATTAGAACCAATATTTTTAATATAAGCTTTCACAAAATCTTTAACACCATATTCGGCTGCTTTACACATATGAACGTAATCCATATCTGGATCATCGGCTAGTGCATCCAACATTGATTTCTTTGCTATTGAGAATGCATCTGTTGCAACGTTAATCTTATTAATACCATACTCTACTGCCTTATGTACGTTGGCTTCTCCTGATCCTGAACCTCCATGCAATACTAAAGGCATATTTAAGGTTTCTTTTAATTCCTTTAATCTATCGAAGTCAATCTTTGGTACTCTTCCCTTTGGATAATTACCGTGTGCAGTACCAATAGCTACTGCTAAGGCATCCACACCTGTTTGTTCAACAAATTCTTTAGCTTTACTAGGATCAGTATATAAATCCAAATTATAATCATCATCATCTACCGCTTGTCCTACATGTCCTAATTCAGCTTCAACAGAACAATTATTAGCATGTGCATATGCTACAACTAATGCAGTCTTCTTAAGGTTTTCCTCATAAGGTAAACTTGATCCATCAAACATTACATTAGTAAATCCAGCTCTAATACAATCCATTATCACATCAAAGTCTCCCGTATGATCAAGGTTTAATGCAATAGGTACACGGACTCTTTCCGCTAATTCTTTAACTAATGGAACAATTTCTTCCTTATGACCTAAATTTGCCATTTGTCCTGGTCCAACCTGAATAATAAGTGGAGAGCGTTCTTCTTCTGCTGCCTCAATTCCTGCTCGAACCATTTCCATGTTCACACTGTTTATTGCCATAACTCCATAATTCATTCTGTCTGCTTCATCAACGATAGACTTCATATTTACTAACATAGTAATTACACCTCATTTATAATTTTTTTATTCAACACTCACATCAAAATCAAAATCATCATTTGCTTCATCATCTTCACTGGTAACAGTGTCTGGACGTTTTAATACAGCATACATAACTCCAGTAACTGTAGATCCAACAATTAAGGCAACTATGAACCATAATGGATGGGTCATCATTGGAATAACAAAGATTCCTCCGTGTGCTGCTACTGACTCACATCCCAATCCTAATGCCATTGCACCTGCGGTAGCAGAACCGCAAACAGAACTTATAATAAATTGAACTGGATCTGCTGCTGCAAATGGTAAACTTCCTTCTGTAATAAAACATAATCCCATTGGCAATGCAGTTTTTGCGGTTTCTCTTAATTCTGGACTAAATTTATCCTTTGCAATCATTACTGCAATGAAAGCTCCAATAGGTGGTGTCATACCACCTATAATTTTTGCTGCCCATGGAGCAAAAATTCCATCAGCACCTAGTGCATTTGCAGCAAGAGAGGCTGTTTTATTTAATGGCCCTCCAAGATCAAATCCCATACATGCTCCAATAACACCTCCCATAATTGCTTTAGAACCGCCATTTAGAGTAATGATCCAATTTTGAAAGGCAGTCATAATATATGCTAATGGTTTAGATAAGAACAGTATAAAGAGCATTCCTACTACTAGCGACGCGACAACTGGAATGATCAAAACTGGCATTAATCCTTCCATCCAAGATGGAACTTTCCATTTTTTCATCCAATTAATAAAATATCCTACAGCAAAGGCCAGTAATAATCCTCCAATGAAGCCAGCTTTGGTATCGCTCGCAACATATCCCAGCGCTAATCCAGGAGCTATGGCTGGTCTTCCTGCAATTGAGTATGCAGTTCCGGCTGCAACCACTGCAACAGCAAACATCATTGCATATGTACCAATCTGATTAACTCCCCACCAAAAGCCTGTCCATGAAAAAGCATTTAAATTGGACCATGGTGTAGCACCAGGTTTGATTTTATCTGCAATATCATAACCTCCAAAGGCTTTAGCCATTGCCGGAAGAATACCTCCGGCAACAACGACAGGAATCATATAAGATATACCGGTCATTATATGTTTCTTTATTTGTAAGTCCTTTTTACTCATGATTTTATCCTCCTACATCGCACTAATAGGAACATTTATTTTTTCATGAATCTTTTTTATTACACCTAATGGAGATTTCATTACCATACTTATTGGAATTGCAACAACTTTTTTCCCTTTAAATCTTGATTTATCCACTTCAATATCAGTCGCCAGAATTACCACATCGGCATCTCTAATTTCTTCATCAGTCAAAACATTTTCTGGTCCGATAGATCCCTGTGTTTCAATTTTTACGGTATCACCCAATTTTATAGCTGCTTTTTCAATTTTTTCTTTAGCAATATAAGTATGTGCAATTCCTGCAACACATGCTGTAATACCAACAATTTTCATAATAACCCTCCTTCATGTGCCTTTTATAAATTTCAGTAAGATCTTACAAGACCTAGTATAGATACTTTTATCACATACAAGCTTTATATATTTACCGTTTCTCAACGGTAAAACTTTGTTAATAGAATCACAAAGCTTGATTTATAAAGAAAAATCCAATGATTTATGATATTTATCTTTCACAACACAAAGCACATAAATATTCACAATACACAAAAAGGAAATCATTCCAATTGTGGTATGATTTCCCTTCAACTATTTCCAACGTTTAACAAATTTAAATAATAATAAATATTTTATTCACCCATTACTAATACGTGACATACTCTATCACGATCTCTATTTTGATCCCAATCAACCAAATAAATATATCCAACAGAACCAGTCAACAATTTTCTATCCTTTATTGCAAATGTTTGGTTACCACCAAATAGGGATCCCCTAATATGTGCATCACCATTTAAAATGGTTCCCGGATCATTAGGGTAATTTGGGTCTTTTTTAGCCAAATCAGCTAGAAATTGAACATGTTTTGGACCTGGATATCTGTAATTAGTATTTTCTGATAATTCTCTAGGGACAATCTTATCCAAGATATTATTCAAATCCACTTGAAGATATTCATCATTATTGTAATCTTTATCATGAACAAATTCTTCAAAAATTACCGAGCATGTTGTATGAGATGTTTGAACTAAACAAATACCATTCTCAATATTGGATTTGTTAATAATATCCTTAACTTCTTTTGTAATATTTTTGTACGTAACTCGTGACTCTGTTCTAACTTTTATATCCTCTTGATAAATATTCATTATTCTTATTATACCTACTTTTTAAATTTAGCCAATGCTGCCATCATTTCATCAATCTTATTTTCCCAGCTAGGCGCCTTAATAATTCCGCTTGTGCCACCAGTTCCATCGGCTCCAAGTGTCATTACTTTTTCTACGTCATCGGCAGTACTTACACCCGCTGCTTGCATAATTAAAATGTTTTTATTTACTTCTCTAACTGCCTTAGTTGTTTCAGATATATATGTTTCATTACTACTGTTACCAGTACCAATAAGACTATCGGGCTCACAAATCATACAATCTGGGCCTAATTCTGCAATTGCCTTACATTGTTCCACTGTATCTGAACAGACTATAGTCATTAAGCCTACTTCCCTTGCTCTCTTTATAGTCATGTCTAATTCTGCAATCGTTAAGGGCTTTTCTGCATGGTTTAATACAACCGCTTTTATTCCAGCACTTACAAGACCTTCAGGTAAAACATGTCCCATCCCTCTTCCGGGAACCAATGAATCCATATGTTGTGCAGTAATAATCAGATTATTTGTCTGTTTTGCAATCTCAGGAAGATCAACCAATTGACCAGTAAATATACAGTCAATATCATATTTTTTAGCCAATCTATCGGAAATTTTCGCTAATTTCATAGATTCCTTACCAAACAAATATGACTTAGGATTAACTATAAAGAAAGGTTTACTAATTTTAACCATATTTTATTTACTCCTATTTAAAATGCATTTTTAAATGTGATATTCATAATTATTGGTTTCAAAAACATCATAATAATGTTTACACAAATCTGTAATTGCATCTCTTTGTGCAAATGCCAAACTCATTTCTGAATCAAACTTATTGGATTCACTAGCATGTAATGATGCATTGGCCAAGTCCGTAAATATATTAACTTTTGTAATACCCAATTCTGCTGCCTTACGAAGATTATCATCACCTGATGAAGATCCACCATGAAGTACTAGGGGAATAGGAATTGCTTTCCTCAATTCTGATAATCTATCAAAGTTAAGCTTTGGTGTACCAGTCTTGTATGATCCATGAGATGTACCAATAGAAACAGCTATTGAATCAACTCCAGTTTTCTCGGCAAATTTTCTTGCTGCATCCACCTCTGTATATTTACTATTATCCTCAGTAGAATTGGTTCCAACATGACCAATCTCTGCTTCGACTACCACGCCACGCTTATGACCATATTCTACGATGTCCTTAGTTATTGAAACATTATCTTCAAATTCTTTGTCTGAAGCATCAATCATTACAGAAGTAAATCCATTATCAATCCCTTTTTTTACTAAATCTGGACTAACTCCATGATCGAGATGAAGTATAACTGGTACTTTTGCACGTGATCCAAAATACTTTCCCAATGCAAGTGCATCATCAATACCAATTTCTGGAGAATGTTTCTCGGCCCAAGCTAGAATTACTGGCAAATTTAACTCCTCTGCGGCAGCAATTTCCGCGCGGATAGAATTACTATCCCAATAATTAAAGTGTGGAAAAGCATAACCTTTTTCAAATGCATCATTTAAATATATTTTTGAAGATACTAACATAATAGTTATGCCTCTATTTCTTTTTTAATTTCTGCAAACACTTGATCAGCACCCATACCGGTCAATAGTGGAACCCCGTTAATAACCTTATCTTTAATACTACTTGGAACTATAGTTGTTGATACAACAATGTCATAATCGTCAATATGATTTACCTCTTCAGCAACCTTACTTTGATACAACTTTACTTTTGAATCCAATCCTTCATCAGCAAGCCATGTTTTTACTTTTCCCATTACTACTGTTGATGTTGCTACTCCGCTACCACACATAACCATTAATTTTTTCATAATAACAACTTCCTTTTAATTATTTTTAATAATAACTTATGCTTTTTCTGTTTCATTTATCTTTTTTGCATCTCTGTTTTTAAGCCAAATCAATAATCCTAATGCTATTAAGAACAAAACACCTAATCCTGCCCATTGAAATTTCTCTCCAATAACAAGATAAATCCAATTAGTCCAAAGTCCACCATCACTCAAAGCAGAAATAGATGAATTACCACCCATATTAAAACTAGCAGCTTTAGCCAATTGAGTAATTACAGGAGCAAACCATGTAGCAACATAAAGACTAATAATGATATCCACAGCACCTGCAATAACAGTTCTAAGAATATCCCCACCAAATACAGCAGCAAACAATGCAAAGAAGTATGGTAATGTAGCTAAATCACCAAATGGTAATACCTTATTTCCAGGTAAAACAACTGCCAATAATAAAGTAATAGGAATCAAAAGTAATGAAGCTGATAGAACACTTTCTTGACCAATAGCCAAGGCAGAATCCATACCAATGTAAAGTTTTCTTCCAGGGAAGTGTTTCTTAACCATTGTATTGGCTGCTTCTGAAATTGGTGTGAGTCCTTCCATTAATAATGAAACCATTCTTGGCATTAACATCATTACGGCACCCATACTTACTGCCAAATTCAATACCTTGGCGACACTCATATGCGCCAACAATCCAATAACCAAACCAATAATTGCACCAAGAACAGTTGTATCACCAAAAATTCCAAGTTTCTTCTGAATAGTTTCGGCATCAATATGAACTTTATTTAATCCAGGAATACGATCAAATAGCCATTTGAAAGGTAACGCAAAAACATAACCTGGAGCAGACAAACCATGTGGAAATGAAATACCTTGTAAGCCATAATATTTTTCAACAGTTGGTGCACTCAAATCTGCAAAGAAATAAGTAAACATAGTCACAATAACCATCAAAAAGATACCAAGCCACATATTCTTTGTTAACATATAAAGAATTGAACCTGCAAAAGCAACATGCCAATAATTCCAAATATCAACATCCAGTGTCTTTGTTAATCCAATTGTTAGTAAAATGATATTTACTATAATACCAATAGGGATTGCCATTGCACCTAATGCAGTACCATATGCGATAGCGGATGCGGCTGGCCATCCAACATCAATTGTTTGTAAATGTAACCCATAATTTCTAATCATCAACTTAGTAGCAGGTCCTAAATTTGTTGTTAAAATGCCAATTACTAAGTTCAAACCAATAAAGCCAATACCAACAGTTAGCCCTGCCTTAAAAGCTTTTCCCGGCTTAATACGTAAAATAAGTCCAAAAATAAATAAAAGTATAGGTAAGAAAACGCTGGCACCTAAATTAACAATCCATTGAATAACACCCATGATAAAACCCTTCTTTACTTTTTAATAATTTTCATGAAATCGCTTTCATTACTACATAAAAGAAACTCTTTAATAATCTCATTGTCGCCAAACAGTTCCATTAATTCTTGCAACATTGTTAATTGTTTATGTGCTTCCTTTAAACATAGAACAAACACCAATTTAACTGGGACAACTTCTGTTTCACTACCCATTTGTCTGAATTTCACTGGATTTTTTAAGGACATAAAACCCACTTGATTTTCATTTATATGTTCAGGATCGGTATGTGGAATTGCTACACCTATTCCAGAATTCAATGCTAATCCCGTGGGATAATTTTTTTCTCGATTTTCAATTGCATCCTTAAACGATTCCTTTACAATACCTTTACTCTGCAATTCAGCAGAAATTTTTTCAAATACTTCTGTTCTATTCGCTAAATCTTCATTAAATAGCAGAACTCTTTTTGAAAAGAACTTTTCATCAATTAACATTATTCTTCCTCACAATTGATTCTTTTAAATTGTCAATATCCTCATTGTTTACAAAATTCTCCAAATTCATAAGTTTCCCATTCTTAAGTAAAGGTGAAACCATCAAGATAACTGCTCTATTAACATTTGCTGAAATATCATCAAACGAAGATTTCCATAAAACAGAATTGTTTAAATAGCAATATATTCCACGGTTATTTTTAATTTTATTGCTTATGACATGGACAATTAAGACATTCTCACTTACAAGACCATTGCCCAGTTCATCTCTTGATCTTATTAATTTAACTACTTCATCCTTATTTAATGACGGTTCAACCTTATTCACTAAATGGACGACATCACTATAGAATTCATTAATATTTTTACAGTCTAATACTTTTGTATCTTCACAAATAAAACTATTCATAACTCTCTATTTCCTTTATCTTCCTGTGTACGATGGTTCTATCTTGACTGGTAAATAGAGAACTAACCAGAACAACAGGAATTGAAATATGCCTTTGAGGAACAATAGTAGAAATAATCAAATCTACTTCTTTTGTTTTAAACTTATCCAAATCATTTGTACCTACAACATCTACTATTTGAATATCTGGAAAAGCATTGTGAACTTTTATTTTTAATAATTGAGAGGTTCCAATTCCAGTTGCACACATTATCAGTACATTTATTTTCTTTTTATTCTCCTCAATATCTTGTGCAAAATACAGAGTTAAATATCCCGCCTCATTTTCATCAATTTCATTAAGAGAATATTTCTCTTGAATTATCTTTGATGCTTTGATTACTCCATTCAAAATATCCCCATATTCCAATTTAATTTGTTCTAACAAATTATTATTTACTTTAATATTATTTTTAAGCCTGTTTAACAGTGGCCTAATATGCTTAATCAATTTATCAATAATAGCGTCATCATTATATTTCTTAACTCCTAAGTACTTATAAGTTTCACATACAAGATCCTTTGTAATCTTTATACCATAACCATCCTGAGTCACTGACTTCAAAACATTTTGACCGTTAAAACTAGACGATGATAAATATTCATACACATAATATATTTCCTTACTATCCACTTTAACTCCCAAATACGTCGAAACATTATTTATTACTTCTTTGCTTATATTTAATAATGAATAATCGATGTTATTTAATCCATTAGCATTCAAGTCCGTGAGTTTACTTCTAGTTTCCCTATATCTTCCTAAGAGAATATATAAATGTGTGAATAAATTAATATTATAAGGATATGGTATTTTAATACCCAATTTATCCTCAATAAACTCAATTTGTCTCGTTATGAAATTAACATCATATTTTTGTTTAAAATTTTTATTATCAGCTACCTGAGTCAAATCGACTATATTCTTATCATCTACTAAATCCATTAATGCCTTTCTAATAGCCAATTCTTTTCCTATAATTTTACATCCAGCTTCTGTACTGATTAGTTTTAAGTCAAAGCCCGACAGAATAGACTTCATCACTTTTTTATCTAATGATTTTACTGAATATCCAACATAATATTCTTTCCACAACCCCTCTTCCGTTATTGTTCTTGGAGAACTTAATAGAAGCCTTTTAAGAATTCTATTTCTTCTTTCAACAGGAGTAACAAATTGTATATCCATAATTCCTGAATTGATCATCTTTCTTAGTAAATCGACATCTTCAACTTTGTATCCTAACCCACGTTGAGAACTAATTATTAGTTTATTAGCTTCCTTGTTGATTTTAGTAATCATTCTGTAAACAGTTTTTGTAGAGATTTCTAGTTTTTGTGCAATTTCCTTACTTGTTACGTAATTATCGACATTCAATAAATAAAGAATTAAATCACGTTGTCTATTTACAGAAATCATATTGTTATCCTCCTTACAATTACTATTATAAAGTCCGGAGTAAGCGCTGACATCGCCATTGTGTCCATTGCAACAGACATCTAAATTTGTAAACTATTATTTTATGGAACTAATAGGATCATTTATAGATTCATACTCAAAGTTCTAACTAGACTATTTAATGTTTGAATAAATCAATTCAACTTATCTGCTATATCAATATCAGGTAAATTCTATTGCCAACGTCATTCGTAATAAACTATTGTATATATAGTCTTAAATTAGTTTTATTAGTTCCTAAATTGTAATCAAAAAGCCTGAAACCTAACCTATTTTGGTATGGTTAAATTTCAGACTTTCTCATATATTGGATATAAACATAAATAATCTTATAAAATCAGGTCCTTCTTTATATAAAGTTAGAAAATATTGTAAGACTATCTAAATCTTAATTAAGCATTAAATCTAATACTAAAATGATTAACAGCGATGACATATCACAAGTTACATCGTCAAGATTCTTAAATAAAATAATAAAATATAGATTGATTTGATCACCGCAGTTCAACAACCAGAAACCTTGGTAATTAAATCAATCTATAAGCTATTTTTTGAATGAATAAATCTATTTCAGTCATTATAAATATACTTAACAACATCATCTGAATCAATATCAGGATCATCCAACATCTGAATAAATTTCTTATCACTAATAAAATTCATCAAATCATTTAATGCATTAAGATGATCTGTTGTGTTTATAGCACTCAATGCAAATATATATTTAACATTTTTCCCATTACTAAGTTTAATTGGTTTAGCTAACGACATAATTCCTATACCAATTCTTTTAGCTCCAAATTGTGGATTAGTATGGGGTAATGACATTCCTGGAGATATGATGAAATCCACTCCATCATTAATCTGAATCAATATTCGCGATAGATATTCTTTATCTACTATCCCATCTTGTAAGAATGGACTAAAGCATGCTTTGATTGCATCACTGTAATTCTCAAAATCAGCATGTAATTGAATAAATTCAGGTTTTATAATTTCTTTAAGTGATAATTTCTTTACATTAAATATAGGTTTAGATTGGAAAATGTCATCCGATAAATCCTTTCTAATCTTCTTTAAAACTTCAACATCTTGTACATTATTACTTATTACTTTCATAACAGTATCTAACGTAGGTGTGGCAAAATTATTTGACGAAAAACTACTATTTACTTTTTGAACAATCGAATATTTGTCAGCATCAGTCAAAATAGGATTTATAACAAAACATGGCTTACCCATAGTGAATAATTCACTTCTATAAAATGTCGAGAATATCATATCAATATCATCTGTATGTTCTTTTAATTCAGAGTATGGAAATGGCATCAAAAATTTAATATTTGGAAATATATTTGTCAATTGCAAATAGGCTAAGGCTGAACTTCCGATTCCATTTGGACAAACAATTGCGGCTGATAGATAATTTCTTTTATTCTGATTGGATTCATATATAAAACCAATTAAATGAATAGTCAAGAAAGCTATCTCTTCATTTGGTACCTTTCCTAACTCATTTTCAAATGATGAGACGGTTTGGGCTAGAAGCTGAAAGATTTCACTATACTCATCCATTACCTGATCAGTTAGTGGATTAGCAATTGGAAATTTAAATTGTAATCTGAAATACATGGATCTAAAGTGAGTAAAAATTTGTCTAATAACCTTTTTATTGTCAGAAAAGTCTATTCCAGAAATATCAGAAAATTTATTAACAATTTGTTCGGTCATTTTATAAATATAACTATCCACGGAAAGATCCTTATAACCACCTATACTCAAACATAAAACAACTGTTGATAGATATTCAACACTATATTTATTTGAGATTCCCAATTCATCTAATAATTCTTTAGTGAATTTATATTCATCTGTCTCATTTATATTGAATTTTTTTGCGTTGGCAGGAACATAATTAGGTTTTATATTTAGTCGATCAATCATAATGGTTAAAATATAACAAAACTCTCTAAACCTATTTTCAACAAATTCAATATGATATTTTTCTTTAAGTTTAGTAACTAATTCAAAGATTTCATTTAAACCATTTCTACTATTCATTTCAATAAAATTATTTAAAAGTTCGGATCTATTCTCTATTAATTCATTTGAAATATTCTTAATTAAGCAAGTTCTTATAGCATCTTCTCGACCAATTATTTTATAACCAGTTTTACGATCATAGCTTATTTTTAATTGTTCAGAAAATAAATTTAATTCCAACTGTTTAAGATCCTTAGACACAGTTGACTGACTAACATGTAACATCTCCTGTAGATGGACTAATGAAAGGTATTTATTATTCGTTGATAACAATAATATTAGAAATAATTGTCTCTCATCTGTACTCAAAACATATCTTTTCAAGGACATTAGATTTTCGGAAACTCTAATTTTCAATAAATAATCGTAGGTGTCACTTGGAACAGTAATATATACGCCATCAGCATCTATATCTTTTTTGTTCTTTTCTTCCAAATATTGATTCAACTTTTCTATGGAATACTCTATTTGCCTATCAGATAAAGAGAAATTTTTAGTAAGTTCATCCTTAGTTAAAATCGGATTTTGAATTAGCTTATCAATAATTAGTAATTGTTTTTTATCTAACATTCTAAACCTCCCTTTATCAATTCATCATAACGCACAAAAAAGCTGAAGGTCCCCTCTCGGACCAACAACTCTCTTGATTTTAATTCTGCTTACGAAATTCATCAATTTTATTTCTAAATTGTTTAGCACTATTGGCAATGTCATCAACAGATCCTTTAGATAAGGCTCCACCAATTCCTACAACATCTGTACCAGCTTCTAACCAGTCATCGATGTTATCAACATTTACTCCACCAGATTCAATTAATGGTAGATATGGAATTGGAGTCTTCATTGTCTTAATCAAATCTGGTCCAACAATTCCACCATATGGGAAAATCTTTACAAAGGTTGCGCCAGCTCTTAGAGCATTAACGGCTTCAGTTACTGAAGTACATCCAGGAGCATATGGTATTTGATATTGATTACATAACTTAGCAACATCATCATCAAACATTGGTGAGTAAATAAATTGTGCTCCCGAACTGATAGCATCTCTTGCTGTTTCTCCGTCCAAGACTGTTCCAGCACCAACAAGTAACTTGTCACCAAATTTCTTTCTAAGTAATTTTATAGAATCAGATGCACTATCTACAGTGTAACTGACTTCCATAACGTCAACTCCACCTTTAACAATACCTTCAGCAATTTCCACTACACGCTCTGTAGATGCACGCACAACTGCTAGTGCCCCACTATCGTATATTCTGTTCATATAATCAAGTTTTTTCATATCATACGCCTCTAAATTATTTTGTTTGCTTTATAGTCTGCAACCATCTTATCAATTGCCTTTAATTCTTCGGCATTTGGCATAATCACAGGATCTTTAGCTGGACCAACATTGATTCCACTAGCAGTTACTGATGCTTTCAATGCTGATGGAGTTGTTCTAGTATGTAGAATCTCTCTTAATGGTTCGATATTTTCTTGACATTCTTTAGCTTTATCTAAGTTTCCTTCTTTGTAGAACTTATAAATATTAACGTCATTTTCAGTTAATAAATTACCAGTAGCAGCAATGGCACCATCACCACCAGTTTCTAACAATGCAAGAATTTTAGAATCTGAACCAGATAGAACACCAAACTTATTATTATCTCTTAGTTTTAGATAGCCCTTCATATTATCAATGTTTCCTGAACTATCTTTTACTCCAACAATATTCTTATTCTTTGATAATTCTTGGACAGTTTCTGGATCAATATTTACACCAGTTTTACCAGGCATATTATAAAGAATAATTGGAACATCTACTGAGTCTGCTAACTTATTAAAGTGATTTATTAATTCCTCTTGAGTAGATGGAACAAAGTATGGTGTGACAACAGATAACGCATCTGGTTTAAGTTCAGCAACCTTTTTACTAAATGCAATTGTCTCAGAAGTACTATTCAATCCAGTACCAACAAAGACTTGTTTTCTATGATTAACATATTCAATAACATGCTTAGCAAAGTCGAGTTTTTCATCTTCAGTTAATGCGTATGCCTCACCGTTTGTTCCTAAAATAAAGATTCCGTTTATATCATAAGATAATAATTTATCTAATAATTTATCTGTTCTTGAATAACTAATTTTTTGATTATCATCTAATGGAGTAACCATAGCAACGATAATTCCTGAAACATCTGTCAAAATAAATCCCCCTTAATAAAATATAACTAATTAGTGGAATAGTCCTAAGAACCAATTTAGTAATGATCCAACAACGTTGTAATCGACATTTGGGAATGTTGATCCTGTAATTCCTAGTGATGAGAATGTTGGATATAGTAGTAATGGTAAGAAGGCTAACAACAAACCAACAACGAACGATCCGAAAATAGCTCCTCTCCAACCACCAGTTGAGTTTCCGAAGATAGCCGCTGTACCACCTGAGAAGAAACAGATATGAGCAGCAGGAATAATAACAACTGGGAACTTAAGAATTACCATAACAACAATAGCAAGTAGACCAGCTGTGTATGAGCTTAGGAAACCAACAAGTACGGCTGTTGGTGCAAATGGGAAAATTGTAGGTACATCCAAAGCTGGACGTGATCCTGGAATGAACTTTTCTGAAATAGCAACGAAAGCTGCAGTAATTTCAGCAAGGAACATACTAACACCACTCATCAAGATAGAAATTCCGGCTGTAAATGTTAAAGCTTGAATCATTGGGAATACTAACCAGTCGGTTGTTCCGGCCAATTTTGAAACCATTGTCTTACCAGCTGCCAAAGCGGCTACGTAGAAGATAATAATCATAACAACGGCTACACCCATTAGGAAGTCTTTAAAGAATGATAACCATTCAGGGAATTTGATATTTTCTGTTGTTTCATCTTTATGTTTTTTAAATGCGCCACCCAATAAACCAGATAGTGCATAACCAATCATATTAAAGTGACCAATGGCTTGGAAATCCCCACCAGTAATCTTTCTCATAAATGGCTGACACAATTGTGGAAGTGCTGCTGATACGAATCCTAAGATGGTACCACCAATAATAATAGCAATAGTATTATTGAAACCATGTGCCTTCAAAATCAATGCAAGAACACAGGCAAAGAACAAACTGTGACCACCAGTAAAGAAAATATTCTTAAATGGTGTAATACGTGCGAATACCAAGTTCATGATAAAACCTGCGATAAGTGTTACAGAAACAACAAATCCATACTTACCTTGAGCTAAAGCTGTGGCAGCTTCTGGAGATGCAATAACACCTGTTAAATGAAATCCCTTTTGAAACATTGCGTTAAAATTTTGAAGTGATGCAGTCATGGTACTAGCACCAACACCAAAGATCAAAAATCCAATGGCAGTTCTAAAGGTACCTTTTAAAACATCTGTGGGTTTCTTGTGCTGTGCCACCAAACCTATCAATGAAACGATAGCTAATAGAATGGCTGGATTAGATAGTAAACTAACAGTGAAATGCATTAATTTATCCCCCTCGGAATTTTATAGTAAATACACAATCATCTTTTATTTAGCTCCTACTTCTTTTAATGCTGCTGATAGTTTTGTATAAATTTCATCTTTATCCAAGATATTCTTAATACCGACAACTACCTTATCAATCTTTTGTTCCTTTAATTCATCTGCAACATCACTTAATGTAATAACAATGGGACCATTAAAACCAGGTAAACCATCCAATGATTTATGTTCTACTTCTACTGGTAAATCATGTTCACTGATTACCTCATTCAACTTAATCTTCAACATCAAACTTGATCCAACTCCTGCACGACATGCTACTAAAGCTTTAATCATAATAAATACTTCCCTTCATTATTTTTCAATTTCTTGTTTAATTACTGAATCTTTTATATATTGTAAAATCTCACTAGGATTTTGAGAATCAGATAATACTTGGTAAAAATTATCATCAGACAATAGATATACCAATTCTTGCATTGCCTTTAGATGAGAATTACTATCTGGTGCGCTTAATGTAAACACGTATGACACTGGATCGTTATCATCATTGTGAAACTTAATTGAAGGTTCCAAAACGGTAATACCCATAGCCAATTCATTTGCCCCAGCTTTACTAGGTGCATGTGCCAACGCTACATGTGGTGCAATTACAAAATATGGCCCATATTCATTTACAGAATTAATAATTTCATCAACATAATTTTTAGTAACGATTTGATCATCAACTAATGGTTGAGCTGATAATCTTACTGCATCTTTCCAATCGTTTGCCTTAACATGCAGACGAATCAAATCCTCTCGTATAATCTTTTCAATCATTGACAACACCGCCTAATCTCTTTTACAAGGCTTATTATATATTCTCTAATGGAAGCGCTTCAATAGTGATTGATATCACATTTTGTTTCATCACTCACAAATTGTAAAAGATGACTTGATAAGAATCATTGTTAATCCCTTGCCCACCAATAGATAACTATATTTCTGCAAGCGCTTACTTGTTGATAATTCGTATCTTTAAACATAAATAGAAACCAATTATCATTGATTGGTCATGCCAAAAAAAGCAAGAATAACCTTAGATATTATATTTAAGGAGGATTCATTATATGTTAACTTCATCATATTCGAAATTAGTCTCTGGATTTATGGAAAATGAAATTGATTCATTAAAGGATATTCACGATAATATAACTGATCAATATGACACAATTGTTGAACAGTTGTTACATATAAAAGGTAAACTGATTTTTATGGGTGTCGGTAAATCAGGATTAATTGGCAGAAAATTAGCTGCTACATTCTCAAGTACAGGTACTCCTTCATTCTTTGTTCATGCTACTGAAAGTGTTCACGGTGATCTTGGAATGATTGACAAAAATGATACTGTTATTCTTATTTCAAATAGTGGCGAAACAAAGGAAATTCTTGCTCCACTGAAATCATTGAATATTATTGGGGTACATACTATTGCTTTTACAGGAAATGAAAATTCTAGTCTTGCCAAATCCTGTGATTCTACACTTATCATCCATGTAGACAAAGAAGCGGATAAGTTAAATCTAGCCCCTACAAATAGTTCAACAGCTGTTTTGGTAGTTGGTGATGCCCTTGCATGTACGATTTCAGAATTAAAAGATTTCACTAAAGATGACTTTGCCATCTTCCATCCAGGTGGTGCATTAGGTAAAAAGTTACTAGCTGAAAAAGCATAACAATACATATTTATAAAAACCGTGTCGACTATTAATAGCTGACACGATTTTTAATTTGGTAGGAAAACAATAGTAACCTTTTAATTTTGTATTAGAATTGGCAATCGATTTTCACATTCTATTATCATCAAAAAATATTATCTACTTTGGCACAACTAAAAAAAGGCTTGAAATTCCCACGTGAATTTCAAGCCTTTTCATTCATACATATGTAAGTTAATTATTTTGCAGTATCTGTATTTTCTGCAGAAGCGCTAACTTTTTTGTTCTTTGAAAACATTGTAGCAATAAATGGTGCAACAAAAATCAATGCAGCAATAATCATAATTGGCCATTTACCAGTTTTAGCTACTAGTCCTAATAGAACACCAATTGTATTAAAATCACTGTCTGACCAGTAAGTTGCTGAGTATCCTAATGTTCCATACAATCCTGTTGCTACTAATGGTAAGAAGCTTAAAATAATTCCACCTAAGAATGGTCCTATCAAGGCTCCTTTACGTCCACCAGTTGCATTACCAAAGATAGCAGCAATACCACCACAGAAGAAGTGCATTACGATACCTGGAATGACAATAGTTGTTCCAATAATAATTTGAACACCCATTGAAAGTAATCCACCTAATAAACTAACTAAGAATCCAGCTAGTAATGCATTTGAAGTTCCTTTGAATAAAATTGCAAAAGGATATCCTGGAATAGCACTTGGAACCAATTTTTCACTGAATCCCTTGAATGCTGGAGTGATTTCAGCAAGTAACATGTTAACACCTTGAACCAAGACAATAATACCACCAGCAAATTGAGCTGCTTGTAACAGAGCCCAAACATATGGATTTAAATCAGTTAATTTACCAACATAAGCTGGTCCTGCAACCGCAGTAACAACAAAGAAAAGAATTGTCATAACAATCATAACTGATACATTACTATCCTGTAAAAATTGTAATGATTTTGGAAATTGAATATCTTCAATGGATTTTGACTTTTTGTCCTTATTAACCATTGAACCAATTTTTGCAGCAAACCAATACTCAAGAGTTCCGAAATGAGCAAAACTCATATCATCCCTACCAGTAATAATTTTCATAGTTGGATGTGCAATTGCTGGGAATACAACTAAAATCACACCTAATACCATTGATCCAAAAATAATTGATTCCCATGTATTTAATCCACCTAATACCATGACAGGAGTTAAACAACAAGCCATATAAAAGGCATGATCACTTGATAGGAAGATATACTTAAATTTAGTGAATCGAGCCAAAACAATATTTAGAACCAAACCAAAAACAAATATAAAAGTTGCGATAGTTCCATATTTAGCAACGGTAACTCCAATAGCAGCTTCATTACTTGGTATCATCCCGTGCATATTGAAAGCTTTCATAAAAAGCTTACTAAAATTATTTAAAGAGCCAACGATAATATTGGTACCAGCCAATAGGACTACGAATCCTATAAAGGCTCTAAACATACCACCAATAACATCAGTGAATGGTTTATGTAGTGCAATTAGACCGACCATTACAACAAGTCCTGCAATGATTGAAGGTTGGCTTAAAAGATCAACTAAAAATTGCATTTATCTTACCCCCTGTTTTATGCCTTGCCAGCTGAACCGAATACACGTAAGCGTTCACGAATTTCTTTTTCTACCATTTCTGTTTCCCAAATACTTACATCAGAGATAAACAATTGCTTGTCATTATCATCACTTTCTAGCTTCTTTTGAACACCTAAGGCGACACGATGAACCATCTCTGAATAGTAATTAATCTTACAAATACCATTTTCAACTGATTTACGATATTCTTCATCCTTTAATCCTGAAGCACCATGAACTACAAGTGGAAAGTCAACTAAGTCTGAAATTTCCTTTAATCTTTCAAAACTCAAATGAGGTTTTTGAGTATAAACACCATGGACTGTTCCATACGCAATGGCTAACATATCAATACCAGATTCTTTAACAAATTGTTCTGCTTCTTTTGGATCAGTGTATGTCTTATTAAGATCCTTATAGTCAACAGCATCTCCGCCACCTTCACGGTTCATTGGTCCAAGTTCAGCTTCAACTGAAATATTTAAAGGTTTAGCAATTTTAACAATTTCCTTTGTTCTTGCTAAGTTAGTATCAAAGTCGTCACCTGATGCATCAATCATTACGGACGTAAATCCAAGACGCATTGCTCTAACAATGTTGTCAAATGTTTCACCATGATCAAAATGAACTGCAACTGGCACTGTTGCCTTTTTTGCAACATTAATCATAACTGGTCCAATAACATCTAATGGAACATATTTATCATGTAGTTCAGCAAATTGAATAATAACTGGTGAATTTTCTTTTTCTGCCGCACTTACAATTCCTCTAACCATTTCAATATCTGTTACATTAAATGAACCTACTGCGTAATGACCTTCTTTGGCCTTTTTTACCATTTCTGTTGTATTAACTAATGTCATAATTATCTTCTCCTATAGACTACGTAATTTCTTTTCAAATTTATACAGTTCAACATATTTCTTATATTGGTTATTGTAGAATTCAACATTTTCTGGGATTGGCTTAAATACCTTGTCAACTGTAACTAACTTCTTCATAGCTGTTTCAAAAGAATCAAATAGACCTACAGCTACACCGGCCATAATAATAACTCCCAGAGTTCCTGATTCTTTCATATGAATTCGGCTTACTTCTTTATTCAAGACATCTGCCTTAATTTGCAACCAAGTATCTGATCTTGAACCACCACCAGTTGCGAATAATTTCTTTATATTAATATTTCCCGCTGCCATATTTTCCATATTAATTCGTTGTTCATATGCAACACCTTCCATTAATGCTCGGTAGATATCACCTTTACGAGTTGCACCAGATATACCCATTATCATTCCTCTGGAATCCTCATCAAAATATGGAACGGCCGCCCCACTGAAATGTGGAAGAACTAGTAAGTTTGTTGGTTTCTTTGCAATGTAATGATCAAAGATATCGTAGACACTAACACTTGCTAGATTAGCTGCTGCAACTTCACCAGCTCCAAATGCATCACGGAACCATTTAAGTGAAGTTCCACCATCATAAATATAAGATACTGTGGTAAATTTATTATCCATATAAGGGATAGTTGGATAATTCTTTTCAGCATTCTGTTTCAACTTAGATGTATCTGAAAAAACAGGCGAAAGATTATCAACTGAACCCATTCCATTAGTACAATCACCATCATTAATTGCTCCAGCACCAATAGATACACAAATTTGATCATGTGCTCCAGTTACTAATTTCATTGTTGCGTTAATCCCAAGTTCTTCAGCAAGCTTTGGTTTAATGGCTCCAACAATTGTTCCTAAACGATATGTATTTGGTAAAATTTCTTTATCAATTCCGGCAGCATTTAAAATGTCTTGATCCCATTCATTTGTTGTTACATTAAATGCAAGAGAACGATCTGCTAAAGTATAATCAATAGCCGATACTCCACCAAGTCTATAAAGAATATATGCTCCATAAAGTAAAATTAAATGTGTTTTCTTATAGACATCTGGACGATTCTTCTTAATCCACATAATCTTTGGAACTGCGAAAGTTACGGCTGGATTCAAACCTGTTTTTTCTCTGATTTGATCAGCAGAAATATTATTAAGAAGTTCTTTCAACTCATCCTTACCACGACTATCAGTTTGAAGTAGTGTATTCATAAGTGGCTTTCCATCTTCATCAACAGCTACGAATGCTTCTCCAAATGAAGATACACTCATTGCTGAAATATCTTCTTTAACAAATTTCTTTGAATCTTTCATAACTTTTTTAGAACTTTGCCAAACTACTTCTGGATCTAATTCATATTCACCCTCTTTAGGGCTTTCTGTTTTATATTCTTCATATGAGGCTGATAAAATATTACCTTCATTATCAGTAATTGTACTTTTCACTCCTGTGGTTCCTAAATCTAACCCCAACAATGCCATCTTATTTACTTCCTTTCTCTAAGCGCTTTCATTTGCTTACAAGAAGAATTATATTGTGTATGAAACTTTCTTGCAATGGTTGTTCTTAATATAGATAATTTTTCATTTTTTTGCATTTTAATGTTATAATTTTTCACATAAATTATCAAAAGGGGGATCTTATGATTCCAAAACAAAGACAAGATAAAATCTTAGCACTATTGAAAGAATATCAATATTGTAAATATACCTTTCTTTCTAAACAATTATTCGTTAGTACAGCCACGGTTCGTCGAGATGCTAGAGAATTAGAGTCACGTGGCCTACTAAGACTAGTTTTAAATGGTGTTTCCCCAGTGATTGAGCCAAAAGATTTAGCAGCAGACTATTCTGTATCTGTAAATTTGGATAAAAAACGTCAACTTGCAAAATATGCAAAAAGTATTATTCGAAATGGAATGAGTTTATTCATTGACTCCAGTTCAACCTGTTTAGTATTTATGAGGGAACTTACTGACATTGACAATTTATATATTGTTACAAACGGGCTAATGGAAGCTACTGAATGTATCAGTCATCCTAATTGGCATGTAAGCTTAATTGGTGGTGAAATGAATAAAACCTTGAGAAATATCGGTGGTCCAAAGGGAATTCAAGATATTAATAATTATCATGCTGACATTTCAATATTTTCATGTAGAGGTCTTATTGAACAGGGGGCTTCTGATGCTAATGAAAACGAAGCATTCCTAAAGCGTGCATTTGTTGATAATTCTGATAAATCATTATTATTGGTAGATAGTTCTAAAATCAATAAACATAATTTATACATTGGGGCAAGAATGAATGACTTAAATTATATTGCTACTGATTATCCGCTTCCCAATCCACTAGCTAAAGAAGCTATTAAAAATAAAATAACAATCCTAAATTAGTACATAAAATTTTAGCCAAAATAAAAATATTCCAATAATCGTTTTGAATACGATTATTGGAATATTTTTTAAAATTCTACTTTAGCGACTCTAACAATATAGTTAGTGCCATATGTAAATCCAGTTGCATCTAATGTAACCATCTTATTATCTTGGATAAAATCTAATTTCTCATCATTATCCATCCAACTTATAGATTTGATTCTTTTACTAATACCTGTAAATGATCTCGGATTAACACCTTCTCCTCCAAGAACAACATTAGAGTTACCCACATTTTTCAATCCATATATAAACAAGTAAAGACAATCTCTACCTACTAGGCCAAAATCCTTTTGATTATCTGCAGACTCTATATTTTGCACAGACTTATATCCATATATCGATTCTCCATAATTTTCAAACCATTTAGAAATTAGCATCATATATTGATAGTCTAATGGGGGTATAGATCCATCACCCTCTAATCCGATATTAATAATAATATTGGCTCCAATTTTTCTAGCATGACAAATATTCTCGATTAAATCGTGTGGCGACGTGAAGTTAATATCATCTCTTGCATATCCCCAATGATTATTCAGGGTTAAGGAAATCTCTCCGGCAACGTATTTCTCTGCTTCGGATCCGTGGTTTATATAATTAGGCTTTCCACGTTCATAAGTTACTGCATCAATTTCTGGGTCAATTATTTTCCCCATATCTTTTAAGCCAGTGTTATTTACAATAATAGCATTAGGCTGATATTTCCTAATCATTCCATAAAGTTCATTGAGTTTCCAATCAGCATTTGCTTTGTCCCAATTTCCATCAAACCAGAAACCACCAATTTTTCCATAATTTGTACATAATATTCTTACTGATTTCTTCAAATAGTCTAAATATACATTGAAATCATTATCATACAAATCACTATGCCAATCGTACGTAGCTACATAAAAGAAAGGTTTAATATTTTCCTCGTTACATGCATCAACAAATTCCCTTACAAAATCACGTTTAGCTCTGCTATGCATTGAGTCAAAATCACTTAGTCCTAAAGTGTCATATAGGAAAAATCCTTCATGATGTTTGGTAGTTAAAACTATGTATTTAGCACCCATTTTTTTTGCAGATTGAACTATGCTTCTTGCATCAAATTTTTTTGCATCAAACTTTTCTTTTAGCTTTTCATATTTCGTCTTATCTAGTTGGTGTATGTACTCAGTCCATTCTCCATTCCCGAGGCAAGAATATAATCCCCAGTGAATGAACAAACCAAGCCCTAGATTTTCATAATCTCTAACTCGTTTTAAAGGTAACATTCTAATACCTCATTTTTATAGAGAACTCAAAATAACATTTAATGGCACCTAAGTTCTCATCTTATTTATTCAGTTCTTCCTTCAATTTGAATAGCTCTAAATTAGTTTCAACTAATTGATTAGTGAAATCCCTAAATATTTCTGCACTCATTAATTGATCTTCAGCATGTACTAATAAAAGTGAAAATTGCACATCTTTATTTTTAGAATCCTCGGTTATTAATTTAAAATGTTCCTTATCTCCTCTAGTAATGGCCTCATTACCTTCGGAAATCAGTCTTTTAACTTCATTTTCATGACCCTTTTTAGACTGTTCTACCGCTTCAATCAATTTTGATTTTGCTTCACCAACGGCAGATATAATATTGAACGCCGCTAATTCTGTACCTTCCATATGTATATCCTCCAATTGTTATTTATCTAATTTGAATAGAAATTTTTTCCATGGAGTAATATAATCTATTAAAAATTTATTGTCATTTTTAACTTTACCAACAACATTTTTATAATGTCCTATATTTTCCATACTCTTTTTAACAATATTAACTTCACCTTTATATTGTCCAAAATCGTTATTACCAATGGTGATATCTCCGGGTTCTAAAATATCAGGAGTATTATCAGGAACAATTGACTCATTTTTAACATCTAACTTAACAAAAGTGGATCTTATACTATAACTATTTATATCTCCTCTATTGAAATGTTGTTTATTCAACAAAAGTTCTCTTTCAATGTCACTAATAGTGTCATTCATAGAAATACTTAATTGTAATTGATCAAAATTAACTTCGGACAATTCCTTCAATTCTTCATCACTAGCAAAACTATTACCAATGATAATGTCATCAATTAATCCAGTAGCAATTAAATGTCTTGCTTGTAATGATATATCCATATTTCTATGCATTTCCAAAGTAGGCAGTCCCATATTATATTCATGAGGACCATCCTTTGCTATTTGCGAACTTATAAATGCACCTGTTCTAATACCCATTTTTTTATATTTCTTTGAACACTTCAAAAAGTAATCTAAATCTAATCCCGTATATGGTTGCGGATAGAAATTATGACATCCTTGTAATCTTTTAAAATTAGGTTCATAGGATAATATATTTTGAATATTTCCAGTATCATTACTTATATTTAATACCAGATCTAAATCAGATTTATCAAATGAAATCATAGATTCCGTCAATCCATCGAAGTTAGAATCCAATCTAATTGCAGCTGCCCCCATATTTTCAAAGAAACTCAAATCATTATATGAAATATTCAAGTCAGAGAATAATCCTGGATTAATATCTAGGACAACATAGAACCCATGATCTTTAGCGTAATTGATTGACTCAGTAAAATTATTGATTGTCTTATCCATATCTTCGTCCATACCTAACAAGCTGGTGAAGGCATAGTTAAATCCATATTTTTGAGCTTTATCAATATAAGATTTAATATCTGACATATTTTCTTTGGATGGATAAAATGATATTCCTAGCATATTTCTCCTCTTTTTATCAAATTATTTTTCAGTTGCAGGATTTTCTTGTTCTTGTTCCAATTTGTATTGTCTGTTATCCCAAGCTTTAAAGAATGGATAATAAACAACACATGCTACTAAAATATTCACAACTGATAAAACAGCAGCTCTCCAATCAAATCCGGTTGCCATAAGTGCTCCAATTGGCCCAGGCAGTGTCCAAGGAACAACCGCAATTGGATATGATACCCAATGAAGTACACCCATAGCGAACCATGTTACAACACCCATTGCTACTGGTGCTAGGATAAATGGAATGGCCAAAAATGGATTCATAATAATAGGAATACCAAATATTAAGGGTTCATTAATATTGAAAATACCAGGAATAATTGTAACTTTACCCATAGTTTTGGCAAATTTTGATTTACCTAGAAAAACCATCAGCAAAGCTAACGATAGTGTGGCACCAGCACCACCAATCCAAACAAACCATTGGAAGAATTGTTCTGTCATAAAGTGAGGAACAGTAGTCCCATTAGCAACTGCGTTTACATTGGCATTTAAATTTGCATACCAGTATGGATAAAGGATTGGTGTAGCAATAACCATACCGTGAATACCAAATACCCAAACAATTGTAATCAATAGAATAGGTATAATAACTGATAATAGATTATCTTGTCCAAATGCTCCAATAGGTGAAAATACCCATTGAAGAGCGGCGTTGATATCAAATTTAAGAACAACTTTAATTACAAAAGCAATAATAATTATAAGTGATCCCGGAATAAGTGCCATAAATGAATTAATAACCGCCGTTGGTACTCCCTTAGGCATTTTGATAACCCAATTCTTTTTGATAAAGAATCTAACAATTTCAACGGTAAAAATTGAAACGACGATTGCATCAAATAATCCTGATGCCCCAAAATTACCTGTAGGTAAAACAGTGCCAGAAATTGTTAATCCAGCTTTTTTCGCAACTTCAGCATCGATATTTACAGGTGTTATCGCTGTAATTAGAAATGCCAGAACTGCTAAAACACTTGTAGATATTCTGTCAATCTTATAATCATCCGACAAATTAGCCGCTATACCAATAACAACATAAACTGACATAAAGTTAATAGTAAAGTCCATTGGTATCATTAACATTTGAGAGTATGGCGCTATAAATGCTTTCCAAGAATCAACTGGGAAGTTTAATAAAATAGTAAAAAACGATCCAATAATTGTTACCGGTATGATTACACTCATACCATTTCTGATGGCTGTCAAATATCTATTATTGGCAATTCCACCCATAACGGCTACAATTTTATCTTTATTGAATTTTCCTTTTATTGCATCCATGATGTCCTCCTTTTTTGAAACGATTCAATTCTAAAGAAATAAAAAAATTATTTGTTTAAATAATCTTTTATTTCTTTATACAACTTTGGTGCTGCCAAGGGATTATATTCAGTTCCCTGTATTGGCATTACTGGAATACTCTTTTTACTTGCTAAATCTTCAATAAACTTTTTTCTATATAAAACCTGTGGTGCCAACAAGATTAAATCATAATCAGTATCTTCAAGTCTTTCCTCAACCGATTCCGTACCAATTGGATCGATACTAATTTCTTCTCCTTCATTCTTTGCCTCATCCTTTATAGCATCTGCTAAAATAGATGAACTCATACCACCAGCACATGACAATAGTATATTCATAACGTCCTCCTTTTTGAAACGTTTCATATTACAAATAGAGTATATTACGTCCCCTAAAAAGTTGCAAGCGTTTTCTCATCTGATGAACCAACAAATATCTCAGAATTGCATGTTACCTTTTTATCTACGGATACTCTACCGTCTTTTTTATCTTTCAATCTTTCAATTAATAATTTCCCAGCATTTTTTCCCATTTCATCTACTGGCTGAACAACAGCTGTTATTGCTGGAGTTATGGCTTCATTAAATATAAACCTATCAAAAGAAACATATCCAAAGTTTCGTCCAATATCTGCATTATTCATCTTCAATTCATTTATAGCACCCAATCCCATATAATAATTTATTGCAAACAATGAATCAATACGTCCCAAATCTAACAGTTCCTTAGTACCCTTTATACCGGAATCAATCGTATAACTCCCATGCCAGATATTTTCTTTAATTATTGGGAGCCCAGACTCTGCAAGTGCATCAATATATCCACGTTTTCTTTCTCTTGCAATATAATTACTATCTTGACCACCAATCAATCCTACACTCTTATATCCATGGCCGATTAGTCTTTTTACAGCTTCTTTAGAAGATTCATAGTTATCAACAAGCACTGCGTCGGACATTATCTCATCAATTGGAGAATCTATTGTGACTATTGGTATTCCTTTTTGGTTCACCTCATGTAACATCTTAGTTCCTTTTTCAGCATGAAAAATCACCAATCCATCGATAGATCTTTCTAACAAAAAATTGATTTTCTTTTCCATTCGATTATAGTCTGACTTATAGTCACACAAAATTATACTGTAACCATAATCTTCAATGTACGATTCAAGTGCTGATACTACTGATGTAGCAAATACGTCACTCAAATCATTTATAAGAACTCCAATAGACATACTTTTATTCTCTTTAAGACCTTTTGCCATTACATTTCTCTTATAATCTAATTTATCGATGGCATCTTGAATTCTCTTTTCATTGTTTTCTTTTAAGGGTTCATTATTCAGAAATCTAGAAACTGACCCTACAGACATACCTGATAATCTCGCAACATCCTTTATAGTAGCCATTGATATTTCCGCCGCCTTTCCTTTTTGAATACAAATAAAGCATTCAACTTGTGATTTAGTTTTGATAATATCACAAAATGAATGCGTATACACGAACATATATTTTTCTAACCAATAGAACCTTCCATCTCATAACTAATCAAACGATTCAATTCCACAGCATATTCCATCGGCAACTTCTTAGTAAATGGTTCCACAAATCCCATGATGATCATCTCAGTAGCTTTAGCTTCAGAAATACCACGACTCATCAAATAGTAAAGTTGTTCCTCAGAAATCTTAGAAACTTTAGCTTCATGTTCCATTGAAACGTTGGCGTTAGCTATTTCATTATATGGAATAGTATCAGATGATGACTGGTCATCCATAATAATCGTGTCACATTCAACGTGAGCTTTTGAACCATCTGAATGTTTACCAAATCGGACTGTTCCACGATAATCCACCGAACCACCAGTCTGAGCAATCGACTTAGATACTATCGAGCTCGAAGTATTCTTGGCATTGTGAATCATTCGGGCACCGGAATCCTGATGAATGCCATTACTTGCGACAGCGATTGATAACATAGTTCCTCTAGCATTTTCTCCATTAAGATAAACGCTAGGATACTTCATTGTTACTTTAGAGCCTAAATTTCCATCGATCCATTCCATCGTCGCATTCTCATCAGCCGCAGCCCGTTTGGTTTCCAAACTATAAACGTTATCCGACCAATTTTGAATAGTCGTGTAACGGCAATATGCATCCTTCATAACGTTGACCTCAACAACTGCCGCATGCAGACTATCAGAAGAATAATTAGGCGCAGTACATCCTTCCACATAATCAACCTTGGCCCCTTCGTCAACGATGATCAATGTTCTTTCAAATTGTCCAGAATTTTCTGCATTTAATCTGAAATAAGATTGAATCGGAATATCAGAGCGAACCCCTTTGGGAACGTAAATAAATGATCCACCGGACCACACTGCTCCGTTTAGCGCCGCAAATTTGTTATCGGTTGGCTTGACTAACTTACCAAACCACTTCTTAAATAATTCTGGATATTCACGTAACGCCGTATCGGTGTCAGTAAAAATTATTCCCAATTTTTCAAATTCATCACGCATATTATGGTAAACAACTTCGGACTCATATTGTGCTGAAGAACCAGCCAAATATTTACGTTCAGCTTCCGGAACACCCAATCGATCAAAAGTTTTCTTCAAATCATCAGGAACATCATTCCAGTCACGATACTTTTTATCAGTCATTTTTTGATAGTAAAGCATGTTTTTCAAATCTAAGTCTGATAAATCCGGTCCAAAGTCTGGCATAGGTAATTTTTTATAAGTTTGATATGACTTCAAGCGGTAATCTAACATCCATTGTGGCTCATTCTTTTCAGCCGAAATTTGTCTAACTGTATCTTCAGTTAAACCGCGACCTGTAGAATATTTGGGCTTAATATCATCATGAAAGCCATACTCATAATCTTCATCGTTTAAATCAATCATCGTCTTCTTCTCCTAATGATTTTCTCAAAGCCCACCAACACAAAGTGGCACATTTAATTCTGGCTGGAAATTGCATAACACTAGACAAAATGGCAGCATCACCTAGTTTGGTAAGATCAGTTTCTGAATGTTTTTTACCCATAACCATATCGGAAAAAATATGAGCCATTTCTAAACTTTCATTGATACTTTTACCGATTACAGCATCAGTCATCATACTGGCTGAAGATTGGCTAATTGTGCACCCTTCACCAGTGAAACCAATATCAGCAATTTTTTCATCAGAAACTTCAATTTCTAAATTAATCACATCGCCACAAGTGGGATTCTTCAACGTAATTTTGTTGGTGGCATTAGGCAAACTATGTTTGTGATGTGGATGTTCTGAATGATCCAAAATAACTTCACGATATAAATTGTTTAATCCAGCTAAACTCATACTTTGAAAAACTCCTTTATGGCATAGATTGCGGACACTAATTTGTCAGCGTCCGACCTATTATTATAGATATAAAAACTAGCTCTGGCAGTTGCAACTAGTCCTAAATACGACATCAATGGTTGAGCACAGTGATGCCCAGCTCTAACAGCAACTCCCTCCATATCGAGAGCAGTTGCCAAATCATGTGGATGCAATCCATTAAGATTAAATGATATAACACCGTTATGGATACTTGCATCATGTGGCCCATAAATAGTCAGACCATCAATCTCCAACAATTTAGGCAAAACATAGCTTACTAATGATTGTTCATATTCCGCAATATTATCCATCCCAATATCATTCAAATAATCAATTGCCTTACCCAATCCAATTGCCCCAGCAACGTTCTGAGTTCCGGCTTCAAATTTCCAAGGAATGTCTGTCCAAGTACTATCAAATTTTTCAACAAAATTGATCATCTCGCCGCCATATTGATATGGTGGCATTTTTTTTAATAACTGCGATTTACCATACAAAACACCGATTCCCATTGGTCCTAACATTTTATGACCAGAGAATGAGTAGAAATCAACATCCAAATCTTGCACATCAACACTCATATGTGGCACAGCCTGTGCTCCATCAACGGACATAACGGCGTTATGAGAATGAGCAATGATAGCTAACTTTTTAATATCATTAGTCACACCCAAGACGTTACTAACATGTGTAATGGCGACAATCTTAGTCTTATCAGTAATCTTCTTTTCAGCATCTGCCATATCCAATTGACCATCATCAGTCAGCTCAATATATTTCAACACCGCATGCTTTCTAATGGCCAATTGTTGCCACGGAATCAAATTGCTGTGGTGTTCCATATATGAGACAACAATCTCATCTCCAGCTTCAACGTTGGTCTCCCCATAGGTACTGGCAACCAAATTCAAACTATCAGTCGCACCTTTAGTAAAAATTATTTCCCGGCTTTCAGCCGCATTGATAAATTTCTGGACTTTCTGGCGTGCTAATTCGTATTCATCCGTCGCCCTTTGTCCCAAAGTATGGATGCTGCGATGAACATTCGCATTATCATTTTTATAATATCGAACGACTTCATCAATTACTTGGAGTGGTTTTTGACTTGTAGCGGCGTTATCCAAATAGACCAACGGCTCATCATTTACCCGCTGATTCAAAATTGGAAAATCAGCCCGAATTTTCTCAAATTTATTGTCCATCAGCCAACTTCCTTTCGATTGTCTGAATCAATTCTTCACGGATCTTCTTAGATGGAATTGAAACGAGCACATCCCCTAAGAATCCTCGAATAACCAAGCGTTCCGCTGTTTTCTTATCAATTCCGCGACTCATCAAATAGTAAAGTTGTTTCTGATCGACTTGTCCAACACTGGCGGCATGGCCTGCTAAAACGTCATTTTCATCAATCAACAGAATTGGATTAGCATCCCCATGAGCCTTACTGGACATCATCAAAACACGGTTTTCTTGTTCAGCATTAGCCCCAGAAGCACCATGAATAATATGGCCGATCCCATTAAAGACCAAACGTGAACGATCCATAATGACTCCACGTTGGTTAATATTACCGATCGAGTGCTTTCCATAATTAGTAACTCGAGTATTAACGCCTTCTTGTTGTTTATTAGAAGTTATATCGACTACTTTGATTTCAGCGTGGGCCCCTTCACCATACAAATCGGTATCGAAGTCCGCAATCGTGTTTCCACTATTCATCAAACCAATCGACCAATCAACATAGGCGTTATGACCAACTGATGCACGTCGGCTCAAATATGAAGTCACGTTCTCACCTAATTCATCAACTGCCGCATATTTAATGACACTATTATCCTTTGCCACAATTTCTACGATACAATTGGCGAGAGATTCATCGTTACCTTCAGTAGTAGTCTTTTGAATAAATGAAAATTGGGTATTTTCTTCTGCCACAATCAAAATATGTGAGACAAATGGTGTTTTGGAATCTTGAACCAAATTAATTTCGATTGGTTCTTCAACGACAGTATTCTTGGGAACATAGAGAAAAATCCCATTATTCATAGCTGCTGTGTGATAAGCTGTAAATTTATTCTCGTCTGTTTTGACGACTTTCTTCATATAATAATCTTTAATTAAATCAGGATATTTATTTATTGCCTCAAAAATATCTGTCAAAACTATATTTTTGTTAGCACTAACTTTTGTTGGAATAATTGTCTCAACGTCAGGCATCATTTTCCAATTATGAAAATCAAATCGTTGCACTTCAGGTAAAGGCAAGTTATCAATCATCTTCAAAGCGTCCAAACGTTTTTGAACAAACCAATCTGGTTCATGATTTTCGGTAGCGAGTTTCAATAAATTATCTGGTGTCATTTCACTGCCTCCTAATCCCCATCAACCAATTTAACGTCTAACCCTAATTCATCACGCAAACCAGCGTAGCCTTCTTTTTCAAGTTTGACCGCCAAGTCTGCACTACCAGTCTTAACAATGCGACCACCCATCATCACATGAACTACGTCAGGTTTAATGTAATTCAAGAGACGTTGATAGTGAGTAATGATTAATGAACCAAAGTTGTCGCCACGCATCGAATTGACCCCTTTAGAAACAACCTTCAAGGCATCAATATCAAGGCCAGAATCAATTTCATCTAATAATGCAAATTGAGGTTTGATCATCAACAATTGTAAGATTTCATTTCGTTTCTTTTCACCACCAGAAAATCCTTCGTTGAGGTATCTTTCGGTCATAGATTGGCTCATATCTAATAATTCCAAATTTTTGTCGAGTTCTTTCAAAAAGTCCATAACTGAAATTTTGTCACCTTCAGGACGACGTGCATTGATAGCAGCTCGTAAAAATTCCGCGTTCGTTACACCTTTTATTTCGGCAGGATATTGCATGGCAAGGAACAATCCCTTACGAGCACGTTCGTCGACAGGCATCCCCAAAATACTTTCACCATTTAAAAGAATGTCACCTTGAGTAACGTGGTAGTTAGTTTGACCCATGATAGTCTGTGACAAAGTTGACTTACCTGTACCATTAGGTCCCATGATAGCGTGAATCTCGCCAGTATTCATTTTGAGATTTACACCTTTAAGAATTTCTTTCTTAGTCTTACGTTCTTCATCTTCAATTTCAACATGAAGATCTTTTACTTCGAGTGTCGACATGGTAGTCCTCCAATTTGTTTACTGCATAAAGTAATTATAGTATAGCCTGCGATTATTTTTTGTTAAGGTTTTCTAACGGTTATAAATATTTCTATAAAAGTAGTATTATTATACTTATATAGGATATTCGATTAAATAAGAATATTTATTCAATAAATTTGAGGGTGATTTAAATATGTTTAAAAAGGGAAATAACATATTTAGTCTACTAGTCATAGTTTTATCTGTCTTTATGACTAGTTCTGTAAATATTGTAAACGCTGCTGATGACAGTGGAGGAACTGGGCAGCCTGTATCACAAATGAATGATTCAAGTACTGTAAAAACTGGAGAAACACAGCCAGATACAAGTACAACTTCTAAAGAAGCCACTAGCTCTAATGACACTAGTGGAACTTCTTATAGTAATAAATATGTTACTAGTGCTCAATTGACCGATTCTAACGGTAATGTCAAAACAGATTTTACCGAGGGCGAGGACATGCAAGCAAAATGGGAATTCTCTATTGATCAAGGCATTGTAAAAGCTGGAGACCACATAGAAGTCCATGTCCCAGAACAACTTTCTTTGGGCAATACTACAGACTACTCAATAGTAGATGAGAATGATAAAACAAAAATAATTGCAAATGTTCACATAAATCGTGATGCAACTAATTCTAAGAATAGTACCGTAATTGTAACCTTTACTCCTTACGCTGCCAGTATATCTCCTTCAAAAATAATAAAAGGACACTTCTCAGTGAACGTTTCATGGGATACAACAGTTATTCCTATGAATAAAAGTACTGATTTAAACTGGTCTAAGGATAGTGAAGCTACTATTCCAACAACAACTGCCAATGTTACCGTTAAACCAATGCCCAACAAGGCTCCTGGTCCAACGGAAGTTTTAACAAAATATGGTGGTTTTGATACAAAAGATCCAACTATCATTCATTGGACTGTTAGATTAAATTACAGAAAAGACCCACTTTTAAAGAGTATTTATACTGATACAGTTGAGGATAATCAAGATTTAATTTTTAATTCAATCAAAGCATATCCTGTCACATATACTTTAGGTGATAATGATACTGCTACTTACAAGCCGGATGAAAATAATCCATATGAGAATAATACCTCCATGTTTAAGGAAACCAAAAACGAAGATGGAAAAACAAATGGATTCACAGCAGACTTTGGCGACTCACTAAATGGTCACACAGTAATGATTGATTATGATACAAAACTAAATGATGCTGGTGGATCAATAAATTACAATAATACTGGTGATTTAAAATCTAATAAAATAGAAGTTGATAATTACACAGCTAGTTTAGCAATCAATTCAGGTAGTGGTTCTGGTAGTACTTCAGATAGACAAATTGATATTGCTGGACAAAAGATATGGAAAAATGACGATAATAATACCGTCAATACCCGTCCTAATGATTTAACGATAAACTTATTAGCTAATGGAAAAGTGATATCATCACAAAAAGTAACTCCAGATGAAAATAATAACTGGAAATATTCGTTTGGTACTAAGAATAAATTTGACTTATCTGGGAACCCAATTATCTATACGGTTCAAGAGGAACAGTCACCAGATTCTTATTACACCACATCATATGATTCTAAATCATTTGATATTACTAACTCTTACAGTCCTAAATCGTTAACAGTTAAAAAAGTCTGGGCTAAAGGAACCACTTCAAAACCCGTTAAAGTTAGTTTGATTGATACAACCGATGGTAAAAATGTAACTGTAGGACCTGAAATCACTTTAGGTGATAATAATAGCAACTGGACTCATACATGGAATAACTTATATACAAATCATACCTATACAGCTAAAGAAGATTCTACTTCCGCAGCTAAATATGATTCTATTACAACTATTAACGGCAATACTGTTACTATTACTAACTCAAAGAAAGACACACCTGTTACTCCAACTAAAGAATACAAAGATGTAACTGTTAACAAAATCTGGGCTGACAAAAACAACAAAGATGGTAGCCGTCCTGATAGTATCAAAGTCAATCTAATCAGCGGTAATCAAGTTAAAGCCACCGTTACACTAGATGCTAATAACAAATGGAAACACACTTGGACTGGTTTAGACAAAGACACTGATTTTACTGTTGAAGAAGTTGGTTCTACAACTGGTTACACTACAAACGTTGATAAAATTAATGATAATCAATTCACTATCACTAATACACATACACCAAAAGAACCACCCGTTACTCCAACTAAAGAATACAAAGATGTAACAGTTAACAAAATCTGGAATGACAAAAATAACAAAGACAGTAGCCGTCCCGATAGCGTCAAAGTTAATCTAATCAGCGGTGGTCAAATTAAAGACACCGTTACACTAGATGCTAATAACCACTGGAAACACACCTGGACAGGTTTAAATAAGAACACTGACTTTACTGTTGAAGAAGTTGGTTCAACAACCGGTTATACTACAAATGTTGATAAGATTAGTGATACTCAATTCACTATCACTAATACACATACGCCAGGAACACCGGTCACACCAACTAATCCGGAAAAACCTACAACTCCAACCAAGCCGGTCAATCCGACAACACCCGTTACACCAGGTACCCCTTCTAATCCACAAACTCCGATTATTCCTACTAATCCGAGTGAACCAGGCACACCAAGTAACCCAACAAATCCTAACAATCCATTACTTCCAACAACTCCATCTGAACCAGTCCAACCAAGTACTCCAACCAAGACTGAAACAGGTAGATTGCCACAAACTGGATCTAAGGATATGAATTTAATTAGTGCCTTGATTGGTATAAGCATTCTTGGTTCTGTCGCAACACACATTATTAGAAGAAAAAGACTTTAAAGCAAAAACGTCCAATTTCGAGTAAAATCGAAATTAGACGTTTTTTTAGTTTTCATTTTCAGATTCATATTTTTTTCTCAAAGCATTAATTCTTAATTCAACAACTTCATTATTATTGATTTTGGCGAAGGCCAACGACTCAGTCAAAAGTCCATCAATAACATTATGTGGCTGGTTCCTGTCAATCGCAATCTTTGCCGCCAAAAACTTCAATCTTGGCAAATAATAAGTTATGTGTTGTTCGGAACAAAGTTTGATTCCGAGATTTATCAATTCCTCACTCAAATCGTAATTACCAACCTTAATATAAAATTCAGCCGTGTAAAATACGATTGTCAGGATTCTCAGATAGGCATTGATACTACTTTTTTCAAAATTCTCATTCTTATGAGTTTCAATGTAATCCAAAACTTTAGAAAAATAAAATTCTGCTTCCTTGATTTGATTAAGTCTGGAATATAAAATCCCCAAGCCTACATAAGATAAGTATGTATAAATTGTTTGATGTCTTTCATCAAGATCATCTAATATTTGTGAGAAATAAAAGAAAGTTTCTTCGTACTTTCCGTTAGTTAACGCACCGAATAAACCTTTTTGATAATAAAAGCGCATTTTTAAAGTGACATTATTGATTTCAGTCACATCAATTTCAGCTAAACTTTTGACTACTTTAGGATAGCTTTCCATCATTAATTCACTTTCAATCCTATCAAGAACTGTTTTCATATGCGATGTAGAGGCGATTGAATTCCTGTATAGATCATCGACTGAAAGTCCCAATCTTTCACATAACTTATTTAAAATAGTTAGTGATGGTACTCGACCATTATTTTCAAATTTACTTAAAGTAGATTGAGTACAAATTCCTTTGCACAATTTTACTTGGGACATTTTCAGCGATTTGCGACGTTCAATAAAAATATTAATGTCCATAATTTTATCCCTTTTAATCTTAATCCGGTTAAAATAATATGCGCAACACAAGGATTAATTACCTTTGTATTCCGCACATTATTGGGATTGAAGATTTCCTTTACTGATTACCCTCAATTATCCATTTTATAGGCTTGTTTGTAAACATATATCATTATATTTATATTGATTCAAAAAAAGAAATTTTTATACGTAATATTTAGCTTTAACATTTCAAATATTCACTATATGACTCACCATTGACGTTTTCATAAAATTAGGCTTACCTCCCATGAATGAATTCATGGGAGGTAAGCCTCTCACTTTCTTTTTATTTTTAGTCGTTCAACTTTACTATTAGTATTTCTCTGATTATTGATATATTTTTTACTGTTTCTTTACTTATATTTCCTAGTGTGCTCATGTGGTAACTTATTGACCATAGATTATTGCCCTCAATACTGGTGTTGGCTTATTCCGATATCTTGTCACCCAAATTAAATGAAAATAAAAAATGTAAACGTAACCACAGACGTAAACTGCACCTTTTTATTTACTTATTATAAATTGACAATTCCTTTGTTTAATAATGCTTCAAACACATCTTACCTGTATAATTCGACTCAAAATATGAAAGGAGGTAAATTATGGAACAAATAGAAGAGCCAAATATGGTGGGTTTAAAAATGCGTATCTACCCTAATCGCAGACAAGAAGAAATATTCTGGAAGAACATAAATGCTTCTCGGTTTGTTTACAATAAATTGATAGCCAATAGTTGGACAGATTCTGCTGTTTATCGAAATAAACTAGACGATAAGTTCCCAATTCCCAAAAAATACTGGAAATATAATAAGAATGGTAAGTTATTGAAACAGAGTGCAGTGAGATCAACTGGAAGGCTCCGGATAACTAAAGACAAATATCCATGGCTTGGAGATAAAGACATTGACAGCGATATGTTATCTAAAGCCGAAATGAGTTATAAGTCTGCCTGGAATATGTTCAGCAAAGTCCATTCAGCTGGTACGCCTAAATTTAAGCGTAAGTCAGCCTCCATTCAAGGATATCGAACTTCAAATCATTATAGTTCTACAATGGTTAATAGAAACGGTGGAGTCCCATCACTTTTTAATGGATCAATCAAAATCATAGATAACAAACATATTAAATTGCCTAAAGTTGGAAT
>CALNAK010000039.1 GCA_937874185.1 uncultured Lactobacillus sp. | reverse complement strand
TAGCCATAGAAAAACCCCTTGAATTGGATTTCTCCAATTCAAGGGGTTCACTTCAATGGTTGCTTTTAATTTGACCAATTAACTAAATGTTGGTTCCATTGAAAGAAAATCTGGGTTAGGAACAACATTAAATGACTTTGCTAAATCTCTTAAATCATCATCTGTAATTTCTTGAAGAATCTCCCCACCTTGACTTTGAATCGTTGTATAAATTAAACAGGCCTTCTCAACAGTTTCAATCAAGCCGTAAACTTCATCCATACTGTCACCACATGCAAAAATCCCGTGATGAGGCCACATAACGACTCTAAATTCATTCATTTTATCAGCTGTTGCTTGTCCAATTTCATTAGTTCCCGGAGTCATATAAGGAATAATTCCTACGCCCTCGGGAAATACAACTAATGATTCAGCCTGCATCTTCCACAATAGGCGACTGACGCTACCTTCATCCAACTTGTGCGTAAATGATAAAGCAACCCAGTTTGTTGGATGACAGTGCATTACGACACGTTGATTGGAGTCAACTTTTTGACGAGCAATATGTGTCATCAAATGTGCTGGAAATTCACTTGTTGGTTGTCCACCATCATTAAATCCCCAAAGAAGATCCACTGAATTACCCTCATCGGTAATGCGAACAAGCCCTGTATCGCGTTCCGGATAATTATGAACATTTTTAAAGTATCTACCAGTCCCAGTTACTAAATAATATTGGCCAGCTAATGGGCTTGCATCAAACTTAATCGGTATATTTCTGATTACATTGTCTAAATCATCAAACTGACTTACCTCTTCTGAAGTCAAGCGGAGACTGACATTGCCACCATTTCTCTCATCCCATCCATGTTTATATAATTCATTAGTAATTTCACTGATCTTTTCAACAAACTTTGAATCTATAAATTTCATAATTAATATCTTCCCTCTACAATTATTCAGTTACCAAATTAGAATCACGTTTAAATTGAACATCTTTTTCATATTGATGAATTTCATTCAACCAATCAGTTCCGACTGGAACATTATTTTGTAAACAGAATTCATCCCAAACGGCACCAAATGGATATGACTTTAATTCCTCAGTTTCAGCTAATCTAGTAGTGAAATCAAAATCCAATTCTGATTGTTTTAATTGTTCAATAGGTTCAAGCATTGCTTGCAATAAAGCTTTCTGCGTTGCTCTTGCACCAATTACCCATCCAGCTACTCGATTAATTGTTGCATCGAAGAAATCTAATCCAATATTTGTCTTACTTAACTCATTATCTCGAACCAACGCACGTGTAATTCTTACCAACGCCTCATCAAAGATAACGACATGATCACTGTCCCAACGAACTGGTCGTGAAACATGAAGCATTAGTCCTTTACCAAATGGTAAAAATGCGGAGAACTTATCTGAGATATCTTCAGTTGGGTGCCAGTGACCAGCATCAATCGTCCAAAGCTTATTTCTGGTAATAGCGTAATTGTCATAGAACAAGTGTGAACCAACAGTATATGATTCAATTCCAGTTCCAAATAACTTACCTTCAAAAGCTTCAATGGTGTTTTTCTCGTCATACTTCTTTTCAATAATCTGGTCTAACGAATCAATTAATCTTAATCTTGGAGTTGCTTTATCAATGGGATTATCTTTAAAACCATCTGGAATCCAGAAATTATTGATTGATTGTTGACCCAATTCTTTACCAAAATAATTTGAGATTTCACGACTGATTTTTCCATGTTGGATCCAGTAATCACGTACATCTTTATCAGGACTTGCTAATGTGAAATTGTTTTTAACCATTGGATGTGAGAAGAACGTCCCATTCATATCCAATCCAATATGCTCTTTTTTAGCCCAATCTACCCAGTAACTAAAATCACTTGGTGTTAAGTCATTTAAATCCTTTTTCTTATCTGTGACAGCATAAATTGCATGTAATTGAACTTTATGACTACCAGGAATCAATGATAATGCTTTGCTTAAATCACCGGATAATTCATCAGGAGTTCTTGCAATACCAGGATAGTTGCCACTTACTCCAATTCCTCCAGTCAATTCTTGATCTGGAAAGAGAAAGCCGTGAATATCATCCCCCTGCCAACAATGAACTGATAATTTAATTTTCTTTAAATCTTTTAAAACCTTATCTGTATCAACACCAATTTCTGCATAACGTTCTTTAGCTTCTTTGTATGCTTTTTCGACGTTCTCTGATTTAATCATTTCTATATCTCCTTTATAATTAAATATTTGTAATCGCTTCACCATTTAAAAAGTTTTGATAATTCTCTAATACTTGATCGTAATTATCATCTTCCGGCACGAATTTCTTAATCTTAAATGATTTGCTTATAATATTTCTGCCTTCTGAAATATTTCTTATTTCCTTTTTTGTAATCATTTGAACAACTAAGTTACCAATTGCTGTCGCTTCACTGGGACCCGCCAACACATTAATATGTGCCAAATTACTTGTTAATTGATTTAAAAGGCCAATATTAGATCCACCGCCAACAATATTTAAGGAGTCCAATTTATAATCAAGAATCCCATCTAACTTTTGGATTTCATTCGCATAATACAATGCCAAATTTGAATAAATTGCCATTGCAAGTTCTCCACCTGTTGTCGGAACAATTTGATCTGTATTTTTACAATAATCTTGTATAGTTTCGATCATATTTTCAGGATTAGTAAAACATTTATCATTAACATCAATAAATTGTTGAAATGGTTTTTCACGAGCTGCTAAATCAGCTAAATCTTGAAAACTTATATCATTTGACAATTCTTTCTTTACATTTTGAATCATCCAGAGGCCCATTATATTTTTCAAAACTCGATAGGTTCCATAAGCTCCCCATTCATTTGTATAATTATTTTCGAAAGCTTTTTGACCATTCTCTGGAACATTTAACTCCGTTCCAATTAATGACCAAGTACCTGAACTTATAAAAGCCCAATGTTTACCTTTTCCGGGAGCACCCAACACTGCCGACGCTGTATCATGAGTTGCAACTGATACAACAGTTGTCTCTGGAATATCATATTTCTGATTCCATTCATCCTTAATTTTTCCTAATACTGTTCCAGATTCAACTAGTTTAGGAAACTGACCTTGATTTACATTAACTTTCTTCAGTAAATCATCGTCAAAAAGTCCTTCACGAAGATTTAACATCTGAGTCGTCGATGCATTTGTAATTTCTGTAACAGCCTTCCCAGTTAAAACATAACCAATATAGTCAGGAATCATCATTATTTTATCGGTATTGGCTAAATCATCCTTACTTTCCTCATACAATTGATAAAGTGTGTTAAAACTTAAAAATTGTATTCCAGTTTTAGCATAAATATATTGTTTAGAAAGGTCTGATGTTAACTCTTTAAGCGCATTTTTTGTTCTCGAATCCCGATAGCTTATCGGATCCTTTAGCTTTTTACCATTTTTACCAACTAGAACGTAATCAACCGCCCAAGTATCAATTCCTAAGATTATATTTTTATAGCCAAGTCCTTTTACCTTTTCTAAGCCGATAAAAATCTCATTTATAATTGAATCAATGGACCAACAGTCAAACTTGCCCTTTTTAATAAATCCATTTTTAAATCTATGGACTTCACGAAGCTGTAATTTGTTACTATTCAATTGTCCCAACATAAGGCGACCACTGGATGCACCAATATCTACAGCAACATACGTTTGTTGCATTACATATCATTCCTTCCATCCCTAATTCTCAATAATCTCATAAAAATATTTTTTAAAGATCAATTAGATTTCAAAGTCATTTTTTGAAAGCGATAACATTTCTAGTACGATTTAAATATAACGACATTGTAAAAATGATACAATATCATTAGTTCAGTCATTAGTAACATATGTACAGGGGGAAACTTCATTGAATTCACGGGTACTAGAGCTCTTAAAGAAACACGACTTAATTGAAATTGAACAAATAAAAACAGGTCATCATGTTGATGACCTGCCCGCCAATGCTGTAATAAAAAATATTGAGAATAGAATAATAAATAACTATTTCTTTAAAAGTAGAGATGTTTACATAAGCAAACATGATAGATTTGCCGATTATCCGGAGCATTCCCATAAGTTTCTAGAAATGAATTATATGTTAAATGGTAGTTGTGATGAGATAGTAAACGGAACAAGCATACATTTGAACAAGGGTGACTTATTGCTATTAGATGTTGGCTCTTCTCATTCAATAAAAAAATTAAGTGAAAATGATTTACTAATTAATCTTCTTTTTCGAGATAAATCAATTAATATCAATTTATTAAGTGATATGCGTCGGAGTAACTCCATTCTGTATGATTTCTTAATTAAGCGTTCATCTGGCGAGAGAACATCTTTAAAATACGTTATATTTAAAAATGACAATAATAATGACATAAAAAAGACAATGGAAGATATCATTTCAGAATACTATTCAAAAAATGAATTCTCTAATCCCATCATTTCTTCGTATTTATCAATTCTTTTAACTAAACTGGTTAGAAACTATCATGTAACCATTAATAATAAAAATCCTCGACAACAATTAATGATAAAAATTCTAAAGGAAATATCAGGAAATTATCAAAATATTACTTTATCTAAGTTAGCTTTAAAATATGGATATAATAGAAATTATTTAAGTAATCTCATAAAAAAAGAAACTGGTAAGAATTTTTCTACTTTAATAAATACTCAAAGGATGATTAAGGCACACACTTTAATCACCTCAACTGATTTACCAATTTTGGATATTATAGAAAATATTGGCATGTTAAATAAATCAGATTTTTATAAAAAATACAAAAACCAATACCACATTCTGCCAAACGAAGAAAGGAAACAAATATTAACTTCACAACCAATTATTAATGGTTAAGGATCAAAAAAAATAAGCCCAACTAGGCTTATTTTTTTTACGCTTCATCCTCATGAATACATGTAGATAAGATTCCTTGAATATTATTCAAATCATCTTTCTTCAATTCTGAGGCTTCAGTAATTGTCTTAATTAGTCCTTGAATAGTTGTTCGATCAACGTCCTTTTCCAAGTCCAGATGATAGCCATTACGTCGTAAGAAGAAATCCAATGCTGCTACTGCTGTTTGTGCATTGTACTTCTCAAAAATATCATCACAAATCATTGTACATAATAAATGTGTTGAATATAATTCAATATCTTCAAATTGATTCAAGAATTCAATATTACTTTTTAAACGTTTCTCACTAAGCGTAATTTCCTCATTCTCATCTATTGCTAAATGAATTGCCACAATTTGATCGTATGTTAATTTGTCGAGTTTATTATCCATATTTTTCTCCAGTTAATTATATTTGTCATGATAACAATTTATCCGTGCTACAACAATTAAAATTTATCTACTCGTTCGCAAAAAAGGAACCATACTGTTCATCAACAACGGCATGGTTCCTTCAAATTTAAATAATTTTTTCAATTTCAATTAAATCACTAACACGATAATCGTAGGCAAAATCAACTTCGTCTGTATTCAACAAAATTGTATTTGCACCTACTGTTTTACCAAATTTCATATCAATCTCACGATCACCAACGACCCAAAGATCATCCTTTTTCAAGTCATATTTGTCCATCAAATAATGCAACATTTCTGGATTAGGCTTTCTTTTATGACCGTCAGCGACACTGATAATTTCCTTGAAATAATGTTCAATCCCTAATGATTTAGCTAAATCAAAAATTGATTGATCACGGTGTGTCACAATAAACTGCATTGCATGTTCATTATCACAGTATTCCAAAACATCTTTAATATGTGGTACCAAAGTGATTTTATCATGGTACTTCTTTTCATTTAGATGATACGTTTTGTAGAAATCAGCAACGGCTTTCTTAGGGTCTTCTTGATCTTTTAACAAGCCAGCCGCAAAATCTCTGACAGAAGTCTTCTTAGCTTCCTTAAAAATAGTATCTTTTGACAAACTAATATCGAAATTTTCCCGTAGGGATTCCTGAGTTGCCGCAACAATACCTAGATAACTATTAGCAATCGTGTCATCAAAATCCCAAACAATACTTTTCATTATTATCTCTCCATTAAAATAGTCACTGGTCCATCATTGGTTAATGATACTTTCATATCAGCACCAAATTCGCCAGTTTCAACGTTCAAATCATGTTTACGTAATTCCTCATTAAATTGATCATACCTTTTGCTGGACGTTTCAAAGTTACCCGCGCCAGTAAAACTTGGTCGATTTCCATGCTTAGTATCAGCATATAACGTAAATTGTGAAATTGACAAGATTTGCCCGTTAACATCCTTTATTGATAAGTTCATTTTATCATCAGAATCTGAGAAAACGCGCATGTTGGCAATTTTTCTTGCCATATAGTCAATTGTTTCATCCGTATCTTCATCTGCAAAGGCCACTAACAAACAAAATCCTTGATCAATTTGACCGAGGATTTTGTCATCAACAGTAACCTTAGCTTCAGACACTCGTTGTATAACAACCTTCATCTAAGCTACCGTCCTTTTAATTTCATAAACATTTGGAATATTCTTCAATTTAGAAATAATGTTATCCAAATGCTCCTTGTTATTGACACCGATACTTACATGGACAATAGCCATTTTTTCTTTATCTAAACGGCCAATCACATTGTTGAGCGTGTTGGTATTTGAATTGATAACCTGCAAAACTTCATTGATTAAGCCATTACGGTTAAAGGCATAAATATCAAGTTCAGCATTATAACGTTTCTCTAAGGTTACATTATCCCAGCTAACGTCAATAAAACGTCTTCTAGCCTCTTCGCTTTGAACATTGGGACAATCAGCCCGGTGAATCGTTAAACCGCGTCCCTTGGTGATATATCCAACAATTGGATCACCCGGGATTGGACTGCAACATTTAGCCAAACGAATCAACAAATTATCGATTCCTTGAACGGAAATACTGTTATTAGCATTGTTCCGTTCTTTCTTTACTTTAGGACTCTCAGTTTGTGGTTGTGTCTTTTTCTTGTTGTTATCAGAATTAGAAATAACCTGCTCTTCTAATTCCTTCTTTTCAGCTTCTTTTTTCTTCTCGGGATCTTCATTCAAAAGTTTATGAACCACGTTAATTGGTGAAAGTTCACCGTAACCAACAGAATTGAATAATTCATCCGGCTCAGTATAATTGAAAATCTTCATCGCAATTTCAAGATGTTTCTTATCGAGATACTTCTTGCTAGACAATGAACGGTTCTTTAATTCATCTTCAATCATTTCACGGCCAAGGATAATATTTTCTTCACGATCCTTAGTCCTGAAGTAACGTTTGATTTTGTTACGAGCACGTGAAGTATAAACGACGTTTACCCAGTCACGACTTGGTGATGTGCTTGAATTAGTCAACATTTCAACAATGTCACCATTCTTCAATTGATAATTCAAGGGCACCATTTTGCCATTGATTTTTGCACCAACGGAATGATTACCTACTTCAGTATGCACTTGATAGGCAAAATCCAAGGTAACTGCACCCTTTGGTAATTCGATAACTTCGCCTTCAGGTGTAAAGACGTAAACTCGATCATTAAAGATTTCACCTTTAACTGATTTCATGAAGTCAGAAGCGTTATCAGAGTTCTCCTGCAATTCAAGGATTTCACGGAAGACATCGATTTTTTGTTCATCGTCATCTAAGTGAACTCCTTCAAAGTTACCTTCTTTGTAGGCCCAGTGAGCGGCAACACCATATTCAGCAACTTGGTGCATTGAAAAAGTTCTGATCTGAACTTCTAGTGGCTGTCCACCAGGTCCAATGATTGTTGTATGTAATGATTGATATCCATTGGCCTTAGGTACAGCAATATAATCCTTGAAACGACCGGGGATTGGCTTCCACTTGGAGTGAATTGAACCTAAAACAGCATAACAATCTTTAACAGAATCAACGACAATTCTAATAGCCAACAAGTCATACAATTCAGAAAATTGCTTATGCTTGTCACGCATCTTCTTATAGATAGAATAGATATGCTTTGGACGACCATAAATATCATACTTGATACCTAAAGCATCAACACTAGTTTTAATATAGTCGATAGCTTCAGCAATATAAGCTTCACGTTGATCTCTTTTACTATTCATCAAATGCACGATTCGATAGTACTGTTGAGGATTAATGTAATGTAATGACAAATCCTCAAGTTCCCATTTAATCTTGCTAATACCTAAACGGTCAGCTAATGGAGCATAAATTTCCAAAGTTTCATTAGCAATACGACGTTGTTTATCTGGTCGCAAAGCCTTCAAGGTTCTCATATTATGTAAACGATCAGCCAACTTGACCATAATGACACGCAAGTCTTTAGCCGTAGCGAGTAACATCTTACGGTGATTTTCAGCTAATAATTCTTGGTGTGAATGATACTTATACTTACTAATTTTTGTCACACCATCAACGATTGTTGCAACTTGGTCCCCAAATAATTCACGAACATCCCCTAAGGTAATATTCGTATCCTCAACAACATCATGCAAATAACCAGCAGCAACTGTATATGGATCCATATTCAATGATGCTAGTATTTGTGCAACCTGAGTTGGGTGAATAATATATGGTTCACCAGTAGCGCGTTTTTGTTCTTTATGAACATAAGCAGCAAATGTGTAAGCTCGATTAACAAACTCCACATGATCATCATTCATATAACTGCGACAAATGTCCAAAACTTCCTCAGGAGTATAATCTTTATTCTTCTTCATTCAATTCACCCCGTTACAATAAAAAGCACTCATCGAGTGCTTTTTAGTTTACATATTATTATGATTGCTTTATTGCAAAATGTACAATTATTTTTCTTTTTCAAATAAGAAATATATTAAAATACTTAAAACTAGATAAATTCCCGCTAAAAAGTAGCCATATTTGCCATATTTTACAAAAACGCTCACGACAAAGATCACTGGGAAAATCACCAAATTATAAAAAGATAATTCGTATTTTCTCGAGAACCAACCGATAAAACCGGCAAAGAAAATATTAATAACAAAAAATAGCCAAACGATACGATTTGTTCTTCCCAAATGAAAGAGGTTAAACAAAATTGGCATAATGAATACTAGAACAATTGATATTAAAGCAATGTAAGTCGTTTTTGACTTTTCAACGATTTTCCAAATATTTTTCAAAATAAATTCCTCATTTTACAGTTAGTTCGTATTTATATGATAGCACTGATAGGAAGTACATGGGTGCAGTTTCTGCTCGCATAATTCTAGGTCCAAGACCGACTGAAGCAAAATCATTTTCATTCAGAAAGTCGATCTCGTCTGGAGCAAATCCACCTTCTGGACCAAAGGTACAAAGAACTGATTTGGGTTCTTCGTTTAAGGTCCTAGCTAGAAGGCTAATCTCACCATCTTTGGCCGATTCTTCATAAGCTACTAAACTAGCTTCAGCTTTATATTGAAGTAAGTCTTTCAGGTTGTCGATATAAATAACTTCTGGAATAATTCTTCTCTTCGACTGTTGGGCTGCATTCTTAGCAATTTCTTGTAGTCGTGACAACTTCTTTTCTACAACATTCTTTTTCCAATTCATAATCGAATATTTAGAATTGAAGAAAATTATTTGTTTTGCTCCTAATTCGGTTGCCTTTTGAGTTATCCACTCGACTTTATCTTTTTTAGACAATGAGCAGGCAATTGAAACACCAATTGGCATTTCAGTTGTGGTCTTAGTAGACTTCTCCACTTCAGTTGTAATCGTCATTTCAGTTTGGTCAATATCTTTGATTGTTGCTGAGAATAATGATTCAGTTTCATCGACCAAATAAACCACGTCTCCAGCCTTATGGCGTAAAACTTTGGCCATATGTTTCACCGTTTCCGAATCGTCTATTACAAATTTATTGTTATCAATCGTTTTATTAACGAAGTATTGCTCCATCTTCCGCCTCGTACTCTTCTTTTCTTCTGTAAATCAAGGTTGACCAGCCCTTTAAATGGAAGGCTTCTAACATAATAAAGCCTTGTTCGGTCATTTTTTCATCAATTAAAGATTCCTTTTCATTAATAATACCAGACAATATCACAAATCCGTTATCATTTAAGTGAGAATTAATATCAGGGATAAATTGTAAAACAATATCCCACAAAATATTAGCCACAATCACATCAACTTTACCGTCAACGCCATCTAATAATGAATTCTCAAAGACTTCAATATCTTCACAGCCAGGATTCATTTGGATATTTTCTTTGGCTGCCGCAACAGCTTCAGGATCAAGATCAAAGGCTTTAATATCTTTAACACCTAGTTGACGTGCCTGAATTGATAAGATGCCTGAGCCAGTACCAACATCATAAAGTGAGTTAGCATCCCCTAGAATCAATTCTAAGGCTTGCATACAAGAATACGTTGTCGGATGAGTTCCGGTTCCAAAAGACTTACCAGGATCCATTTTAATGATATGTTCGTCCGCATATTTAGGCTGATAGTCCAACCAATTCGGTACGACAGTCAAGTAACGACTAATTTTGACAGGATGGTAATATTTCTTCCATTCATTTTCCCAACTACTATCGTCCATTTCACTAACAGAAACCTCGACACCAGTTACGTCAAAACCAAATTCCGGTAAACCATTAATTTGTTTCTTCAAATCAGTAATAATCTTTTCAGCAAAATTATTCTCATCGAAATAAGAATTAATTTTTGTTTTCACATTTTTATCTTCATCATCGACCATTTCTGTTCCTTGTGCGCCAACACGCATAAAGACATCTGAAATGATCTCAGGATCAAAATCATTCGGGATTGATACAGTTATTTTTTTCCAAAGCATAATGTTCCTCCATTATTAATAAGATTACTAAAAATTGGCAATAAAAAAAAGACGTTAGGCGTCTTATTTGGTTAAATATTTAATAGTATCCATAAATTGAACTTCACTTGATTGAATTTTTTGTTTTGACTCTTCCAATCTTAAATGATCAATCAAATCCTGATCATAGTTTAGACAGTTCAGCGCACTGATCAATTCTACAAGATAATTATCCAAACTATCAACGATGACAGTTTCCTCAAGATTATACTTTGTAATATATGAATTACATAACTCGATAAATCGATGAACATTTGACATATAATTATCGGCTAAGCGTGAATATGTTTCATATCGTAGTGCTTCCCCACGTTCAATTACTTTCATCGTCTTAAAATATTCTGTGAATACTTCACGATAAGTTAAAAATCTTTCTAATAATACATTCGTTTCAAAAACTCGGTATTTACTTGTTAATGCGTCCATTCAGTGCACCTCTTTCCCTTTTTTAATACTATATCATACGATATTAATTATTAGAAGCATTAGTTTTAAATAATAATCATAAATATAAAAAAAGAGCAACTTAATTGCTCGGTTCTTCCTATTTAAATTGAATTCTTTATATAAAGCAAAAACACTAATCCTATTAACTCCTAGAATTAGTGTTTTTGACTTAAAACCCAGACTAATTAAAACAACTAAATTAGCTCAGAATACTTATACCAACTTAATTACTCTTAGGTTGTTCTTTCTTTCCAGTTACTTGTTTTCGTAAAGATTCATCATCTTTAAATAATTTTTGAGCCTCAGATAATTTTTCGGGACTATTCTTAATTTCTTGTGAAATTTTGACAAAATCATTTTCGGCAGGATCTTCTTCATGTTTTTTAAAAAAGCTCATTCTAATCGCTCCTCGTCCTGTTGTGATGCTAATAATTATATAACAATATAATTTAAAATATATAAAAAATATGAAAAAACTACCTATTTAAATGTCAGTTATTTTTGATATAGGTGGTTGCTTTGTTATTATATACTATAGTAAGCATAAGGTTTAGGAATTGGTGACGAATATGAGTAAAAAGAAAAAGATACAAAAGACATTAGTTGAAAAGATTTTGGATAAAGAAAAAGTAAGTTATGAAGCGATGACTTTCGAAACAGAAGCTGATGGTGACACTCAGGAATTAGTAACCGATGAGAGTTCTCGTGATGGCTACAAAATCTATAAGACTTTAGTATTAACTGGAAATAAGACTGGTCCATTAGTTGGAATGTTGCCACTAGACAAACATCTTAGCTATAAAGAATTAGCCAAATTATCTGGCAATAAAAAAGTCGGTATGGTGCCATTGAAAGATCTAGTTAAAACTAGTGGCTTTGAACATGGTGCTAATAGCCCGGTTGGAATCCATTCATTGCACAACTACCCTATCTACTTCTCTAAAGAAGCTGATGAGGCTGAAAAGATTATCGTTTCCGCAGGTAAAGTTGGTCAATCACTTTTAGTTGAGCCACATGCCTTGGCCAAAGCAGTTAATGCAACCTTTGGTGACTTTGCAGTCGAAAATCCAGAGTAAACAAAAAGCCGAGATGTGAGTCATCTCGACTTTTTTACTATATTTTTTTATGCAGCTTTATGTTTCAAATTAGCGACAGCTTTTTCGATGGTTGTACCATTACCATAAACATTGCTATCATTGATATCAACTGCTGTGAATAATTGATCGTTAAGATCTAAAAGAATTCTATATTTCATTATTCACGCCTCCTTCTTGTTCCGTATATCTTATATATAAGAGGTAGCGACTGTGGATTACTATACTGGGTTCCTAATTGATTGTCAACAAAAATGTTTTTTACTTGACTTAACCACGTAAATACGAATAAACTCTAATATACAAGTAGAAAAGGAGAACTAAATGAATAATATTTGGAAATATGTTTTAGGCTTTTTCATTGCCCTATTACTATTCTCTATCTTCATGCACCTAATCTTACCATTAATTATCGTGGCAGCTATTGTAGGTGGAATTTATTACCTATATAAAAGATATAAGAAGAGCCGCTATACACCTGAGGGCCGTAAGAAAGTAAATTAAACAATCAAAAAAGCAAGTGTCAGCGTAAAAACTGATGCTTGCTTTATTTTTCGCGTTTATCTATATCAGCTGTTGCTGAAATCAGTAACAAGACTCCCCCAGCCACCGCAGCGGAAATTAAGTTTCCATTACTGAACCATTTGAAGATGAAACCTAATATAGCAACTACTAATAGTAAAATACCTAACCATCTATCCAATTTCATTAATAAATTCATTATCTACACCTTTTTGTTACTCTTTCTAAATAAAAAATACTAAAATAGTAAGTGAATTAACTATAATTGATATTATACAGTATCTTGGAGGGGTAAATATGGATAAAGCACAAAGACTTAGTATTCTTGACGATTTAATTAAGTTACAAACAGTCAATGGTCATGAAGAACTAGTTGCCAATTATTTAAAAGATTTATTTGCTAAAAACGGTATCGAGTCTGAATTAGTCAAATATGATGATGAGAGATATAACCTTATTGCTTCTATTAAAAAGGGTGACGGCCCTATTCTTGGATTTACTGGTCACGAAGACGTTGTTTCAACAGTCGATGACAGTAAATGGAATTATGGTCCTTTCAATCCTAAGCATATCGATGGCAAAATCTTTGGTCGTGGAGCTTCTGATATGAAGAGTGGCCTTGCAGGTTTAGCTATCGCTATGATCGAATTGAACGAAAATCCTAATTTTAAGGGAAATATTAAATTTATCGCTACTGTTGGTGAAGAAGTCGGAGAAATTGGTTCACAGAAACTTGCTGAAGCTGGTTATGCTGACGACATCAAATCACTTGTTGTTGGTGAACCAAGTAATTCCTCATCAAATCTAGTTATGCAAAGTTTAGTCGACAGCGGTTTGATTGAACTCAATGGTCAAAAACCAGAAACAAGAATCGCTGCTTTCTGTGCCCACAAAGGTTCAGTTACTTATAAAGTTATTTCTCATGGTAAAGCTGCCCACAGTTCAATGCCAGAAGCTGGTGTTAACGCCCTAGATAACTTAATTACTTACTATAATAAACAAGCTGAATATTTCAATGAAATCACTAAGTCTGAAGACGACGTTCTTGGTACAACTAAACCTTCAGTTACAGTTATGAATGCTGGTAAACAAGAGAATACCATCCCTGATTATGCTGAATTAACAGCTAAAATCAGAACAATTCCCGAATTTGGTAACGATAAAATTATTACCGATTTAAATGATTTGATTGCTAAATTAAACCAAGCAGATCCAAAGATGAATCTTGAATTCAAGCTATTGAGCAGCAACTGGCCTGTTAAGACCGACATCAATTCACACTTCATGCAACTAGTGCGTGACAGTTATAAAGATGTTTTAGGTGCAAACATTGTCCTAGTTGGTGCCCCTGGTGGTACTGATGCTTCTAAGTTTGTTCAAGCAAATCCTGACCTTGAAGTCGTAGTTGCTGGACCTGGTATTGAAACTGCTCACCAAATCAATGAGTATGTTTTTGAAGACGATTACTTGAAGTATATTGATATTTATAAGACTTTGGCTACTAAGTATTTTGCATAAGTAAATGATTCATATATTTATAAGTAAAAAAAGTAAAAAAAGTAAAATAAGTAAAAAAAATTTTTGAAGGCTTTTTGCACGAAAATTTACTTTATTCACGTGTAACTCGAATTTTTCAAAAAAGTACAATTCAAGGTAAAACGTACTTTATATTTAAAAAGGAATTGACTTAATTCAATTAAATATACGTAATCGAAAATAGTGAGCTAGTGTAAGCAGTAAATAACAGTCCGTATTGATTTTTTCAATACTCTCGGAACACAAAAGCACCCGATTTCCCTCACAGAAATCGAGTGCTTTTTGATTTTATTTAGATAATTTCATAATTAACAAAATTTCATTTCTTGAAACGATTCTTATTTCCTCACAATTATGTATGTTGCCTAAACAAGTTTATTGGAATAATTATTTACCCAATTCTAAATCATATTTATTAATCATTTCTTTTATCTTTGTATCTTTCAAGATTATCCTATCAAATTTTAACTTATAATATCTCTTTGCTTCGATTTCAAAATTATCTAATAAGATCAAACATTCCTTAACTATTTCCTTATCAACAATACTTTGATACTTGTTATGTCTCTTAGATAAATCGTTGAATAAATAATAATTTTCACTTAGCTTTTTTATATCTCCGATTATTGCCATCGTATACGAATTAATTCTAATAAGTTCAAAAGAATAATCAGACGACAAATAATTCAATTCTCTTTCTCTAGAGAATGCCAATTCTTGTATAATTTTATCAACTAATATATTTAATTCATCTTCGTAAAGATAAAGCCCATCATCATTTTTATAGTGTAATTCAAGGATATTTTTCAACGGCATAATATAGTCCTTTTCATAAACCATTAAAAATTTTCTTGTGTAAATAGAATTTATAACCTTTTTATATACCGGTATAACAACAAATGACACGATAAGTGTCAATACAGTAGCAATAATTGTAGAATCAACTTGAAATGAATTAGAATTAGTACGTATTCTTAACATCACCTAATTTATCAATAAGTATCTCCAAATCAGTATTATCAGAATCATTCATTACTTCAATTATTTGTTGCGTAATATCTTGTAAGGATTTATAAAAATCAATTTGCTTTTGAAATTCAATATTTCTTTGTTTAACTACTCTTAATGTTTCTTCGTGACAGTTCTTGGTTACCGGTTTATGCTTTAATAATAAAATCATTTTAATATCAGAAAGCAATAATCCTGCATTTTGTAAATTACGAATTATTCGAAAATCTTGAATATCGTCCTTGCTATAAAAGCGATAGTTATTCGAAGTTCTTTTAGGTACCAAGAGTTTTTTTTGATCATAAAATCTCAAAGTATCTCGAGTCGTATTAACTGTCTGACAGAATTCTGAAGTATTCATATTTTCTCCCCACCTAATTCTTTTATTTGACTTGGTTGTTAAGTCCCATGTTACTTTATTTTTAAATAAAGTCATAGGAGATGTGCTTGATGACAAAAATTTATCGTTATGAATATGCTTCACTATCCATTGCCCTATTAATCATTTATAGTCATATGGGAAATTGGGAGTTGTTATCGATTCTATATTTAATTCCTGATATTACTGCATTGGGATTTTTCATTTCCACTAAGACTGGTGAGAAAACTTATAACTTATCTCATACGCTACTCTTACCAATTGTTTTGTTATCCGTAAATTTAATAACTAAATCAAACAATTTATTTACCAGTATCATGATTATTTGGTTACTCCATATTACGATAGATCGAGCTCTTGACTGGAATTTATTCCCAAGAAATTAAACTGTCCTTAATATCTTTTGAACTACCGATAAATATATAATCACGTTTTTCTACCAAAATGGTTTATACTCCCAATTGTTGCCTATTGAGGGATGTAAGCCATTTTAATTATCCTAATTTCAATAAGGCCAATCTCTTAATTTTTATTCAAAAGTTTTTGTTCTAGCAAGATTATTACATAAGTAATTTGACACAATTCCAATTACTTGTCTATTCTGGGGCAAATCTAAGTGTCCCGTGTTCGCACCTGTCACAGTTATTTCGGTAAAATATCTTACACGGGTTTGAAAAATATATTTTCCACTATAAACAGAATTAGACTCTACCTTACCGTCAGTATCATAATCTTAGGCACCCGCAATTGAATAGACAGTAGTGTTATAAGGAATCTTATTACGATTATTAATCAATTCATCAAGCATCCGTAATCTTTTAAAAGTCTGATTCTCTAAATTAGATGGTGTCGGAATTGTCATTAAACAACCCAAATGAATTTTTGACTTATTAATATATTTTTCAATTGCTAGAGTCCAAATTAATCCACCATTTGAGTGTCCCAAAGCCCTAAAATTATCAAAACTGTATTCTCTTTTCAGTATACTAATTGCACGCCCCAACAGTCTTGCCTGCTGATTAATGTTTACATATCCATCTCGATTATTCTTAAACCCTATTACGATGATTGGTTCATCATCTCCAATCGAAATATTTTCCTGAATATGTAACCTTCCCTCCTGATCAATTTCGGTTTTCAATAAACTATGTTTTAAATGATTATTCTCTGGTGGCAAATTAGAAATTAAATAATCAAATCTTTTTTCTCCAGCTGATGATCCAGGAACCATAATAATTGGAGATAAATCAATTCGTTCTAAAATTGGCAATTTAGTAATTGCACTATTCGTTCCAATTCCAATAACTATTGAGATAAAATGAAGAAAGTAATCATCCATTTAAAATTTTTCATATTCATAATTCATCACCTCAGAATCAATTAATAAAACTCCATTTTTGGAAAATGCTTTCTTATATAATTCATCTATATTAATTTCTTTTCATCAAAATACTAAATTCATATCTAAATATAAACAATAATCAATTCTTAGATTATTGTTTATTTGTTTTGAAAATAAAAAAGCACAATCAGCTTTTGATTGTGTTCTAAGAACATTTATATGATAACTGCTCTGGAGTTAACTTCCTTGTGTAAAGAAAGATTTCATATATCTTCTGCGGTTTCAGAACCGGTGTTTGTATTAACCAATAAACCAAAAAATTCAAAATATCTTGGGTGAGCATTTCACTCGCAAAGCTTTGAGGCAATATACTGTCTTTAATGCTGTCATTTTTTGCCAAATTCAAAATTAATTTTTTTATTTCGTTAATAAAATTGCTACCAAAATCTGTTAACAGTATCACCGACAAAGATCGCTGTCGATATAGATATTTGAACAATTGAAGAAATGCATCATCATTATTTTGATTTTTAAGAGAATCAGGTTTCGCATAGTTTGTAAAAATACTGTTAATACCCAAAACCATCTCATCTTCATAATGAGATTTCAAATCATATTTATCTAAATAATGAATATAAAAGGTTCCACGGTTTATTTTGGCCTCTTTAATAAGAGCACTAATGGTTAGTTTATCAAAACTTTTCTCATTAACGATTTTTATAAAAGCCTTTTGTATCTTTAATTCAGTTTGTAGTCTTTTTTCATCTGCTTCCATAATAAACGCTCCATTCTGAACAAACTATCAATCAAATATAATACTAGCAAAAAAATAATTATGTTCAATAAATAAACATTTATCTGGTATTTGTTGAGTGACATTTCCTTTAGAACCCACACTTCTTGCAAAGAATGGTTTAAAGTAAATCAACAATTCTAAAATTTTTGCATATTGTTGACTAAGATAACTGACTCTATACTTTATTTTGTAAATAGGATTCCTTCGATAGGAGATGTTTATTATGTTTAAAACTCAATGGAATTTTTTATTCAAGAATAAAAAAGCTCTTATTGTTTTATTAGCGATTGCACTAATACCTGCAATCTATTGCTATATTTATTTATCCGCTATGTGGAACACATATGGGAAAGTTGATGATATACCTGTTGCCATTGTTAACGATGATAAGTCCGTAAATTTTCGTAATAAAAAAATTGCGATTGGTAAAGATTTAACCAATAGTCTAAAGAAAAAGGATACATTTGATTTTAAAGAAATGTCATATCAAAAAGCAGAAAAGAATCTTCAGAATGGCAATGTGTATATGGTAATTAACATTCCTAAGGATTTTTCCCAAAATGCTTCTACCTTACTTTCTGAAAAACCACGCCAAATGAAAATTAATTATCATATAAATTCAGGACAAAACTTTATCGTTTCAAAGATTATTACCGGTGGTGCAACAAATATCAATCAAAAAGTTTCTAATTATGTAACCACTACATATTCCACTGTAATTCTTCAAGCTCTGAACGGTGCTCAAAATGGTATGAAACAAGCAGGTACTGTGTCAGGAGAAATGTCCAATCAAGTTAACTCTCCACAATTAAAAGCTGGCACTGCCCAATTATCTTCAGCTTTACTTAACGGGGTTGCCAAATTAAATACAATATCAACAAGAAACAAAAATGCTGATCAACTTTCAGCACCGATATCAGAACATCTGACTGATATTAACAAAGTTCCGAATAATGGTACCGGAATGGCCCCATTTGCAATCGCCTTAGGACTATATGTAAGTGGGATAGCTTTAGAAACCATGTTTGATGGATTTGATCCACATAAGAAAGTTACCTCAGCATTCTCTTGGTGGGCATCTAAAGCTTCAGTTATAGGTGTTGTTGGAGTAATTCAATCAGCTATTCTATTTTTAACATTGGTTAGATTTAATAATTTGGTTGTTAGCAATCAATTGATGTTGCTCATTGAATTATTGCTAGGATCATTCCTATTTCAATCGTTAATCTTTTGTTTAAGTACCTTACTTGGTGGAATTGGAAATTGGTTGATCTCAATTATCTTGGTAACACAGGTTGTTTCATCAGGAGGACTTTATCCTACACAACTTGTAAACCATTTTTCTCAATCAATGAATCAATGGCTGCCGATGACCTATTTGATCAATTCATTAAGATCAACTATTTCTACAAATCTCAATATTCAATCAGATATTCTTATTATGATTGCCATGATTGTTTTCTTCAATACCTTACTACTTGCTAAGTTTAAGCTATCAATTAAACATGATGTTATAAATATATAGTTTTATAGAACTATAAAGGAATCGAGTATTATATTTCAGTTCTAATAAAATTCAATTAAGCTTCTTTGTAAAAGATGTGCAAGGGACACAAAAACATCGTATATTTAAAAACATACGGTGTTTTATTTTTCTTATTAAATCCTATTTTTGATTATCACTTCAGAATCGAAAATTCATAGTTTCAAATATTCTTCTAACGTTCAATTAATAACTACACAAAATAATACTATTATTAAAATTTGAAAATATGTACTTTATTTTTTTACAAAGTAATTCGTTTTAGTTACAGAAATTCGTACTTTATGATATCTAAAAATAAAGTACATCCATGGATATAGTCCATTTTTTAAATTATATACTTTATAGACCTTAACCTTTATCTATCATACGACTGACGATTTGAAATATAAAGTACAAAAAAATTCAGTTTTTAAGTAAACATATATATGCAAAATTTAATAGTAGGTATATACATGAATTTAAAAGACAAATATCACCTGACTAAAGATCAAAATCGCCGATTTGCTAGAATGAACTTTACTCGTTTAGTCCATACCAACGCTCGTTTTGAAGGAATTAATACCACTCTTCCGCAGACTCAAACTATTATGGATGGATTGGGCGTTGATGGTGTCAATATTGATGATATTAATACTATTGTTCAGATTAAACGTGGTTGGCAATTTATCACTGAAAGTAATGCGTCACTTGATATTAAATTTTTAAAAAAATAAATGCTATTGTGGCAAAAGATGACGCCTTGATACCGGTAGAATTTAGAACTGGTCAAGGTGGCGTTAACATTGGTTCTGATGCAGACTTTATCCCTGGTCCGGTTGATGATAACGGTGAAGAACAATTCCTTAATGAGTTATTAAACGACAATTATTCTGTTGCTGAAAAAGCACTCCGTTTGATGTATCACAATATGCGTGGCCAATTATTCTGGGACGGTAATAAACGAACTGCCACCTTGGTAGCCAATAAACTAATGATTGACAATAGTGCTGGTTTAATCAATGTTCCACTCGACTTGTGGCCTGAATGGAATAAATTGATCAGTCAATACTATCTTACAAATGAAATGGATAGTTTATTGTCTTGGACATATGATAACGCGATTCAAGGCATAACCATTTAACTTAAAAATATTGAACTTCAAATTAAAGGAGATACAAATTCAAGATTCTTAAAATCCTGATTTGTATCTCTTTTTTAATATTCTCAACATGAGATAACCAATAATATTAGATAAACCTGCAAATTACGGTGCTTGTTAATCACTTAATTTAATTAAATGTGTTTACTAGGTATCCACCCTTACCCACCAAAGAATTGAAAATTCACAATTTAAAAGTTTTTATAAAGAATGACACTCTTTATAAGGCTATCTAACATGTCATCCAAATTATTTTGCCACCAAAAGGGGATCTCCAATAAAGGTACATTATTTTGATAACGCCATTCTCTCTTTGCATTCATATTTTTTCAAATTTTGTATACCTTGCACCTTGCAGATAAAACACTATATCGACGGCAAGTCTAATACTGTCATCATTAGTTAAGCCTTTAAAGTGTCTTTCACGAGAATATTCGTATCCTAAACATTTCAAGCGTCTACAAATATGTTGAATTTGCCAACTGGCTATTCCTCTAAGATATGGAAAAGTTTTATATCTAATTTTGGCATCCTTTTCATATCCTAATCCTATTACTGTAATTTTATTTCTATTTCTTTTTGTATCAATTATTTCAACATCACCAATATGAATTTGTTCTTGTATGTTATATGGCAAATACCATGAATAGATTTTATCGTGACTTTTGAATCTTCCTTGAATTACATTTTTTCGGTCACAAATAAACTGTAGTTCATTCAAAGTTAAATCCTCCAATGATCAATAGTAACCAAATCAAGTATACATGGGATGAATTCTTATATCGCATCGTCTTGCTTTTGAAAACGTTTTCGTAAATAATTATATGATAACAAGCTAAAAAATTTATAAGGGGATAATAATAATGGTTAAAAGTCTACGTCGTTCCGAACTTTATAAAAAAATTTGGGAAAATGGTATCAGTAAAACAGCTTCTGAGTTAAACACTACTACGTATAAACTAAAGGATGCTGCAAAGTCTGGAAACATCCCACTGCCTGATAATTCTTATTGGAGTAATCTTCATGTCGGTAATTCAGTATCAAAGTTAAAACTTCCAAACTCAAAAAATGATTATATTGTTGATATAATTGAAAAACACAAATCTACAACTAAAATTGAAAAAAACATTCTGATTGATATTACAAAAAATGAAGACAGTTTGACAAAGAACAAAACTATCCAAGAATACTTTCCGAATATTGATTTTAAAAATCCTCGAATGATTAATAAAGCAATGAATAATACAACTGTTCCAAAAACAATGCCACAAAAGAAAGAACGTTTTATTAATGATTTTATGGACGAAAGAAAAAAAGAAAAGAATTCTTATTTTGGGGCGCGCGAATCTACGGAATACATTAATTCTAAAAATTACATTGGAACCATATATTTTCATAAACGTGACGATATAGAAATTTCAACTAATGCTCTAGTTGTGACAAATACCTTATTAAAAGTTCTCAACAATGCAGGTGCAGTCGTCACTTTGGATGACAAGAATCTAAGAATTTTATTTGAAGATGCCAAACTAATTCTCGGCTGCCATGTACCCAGCAGGCAGATACTTGTTGGCCCGGAAGACAAACGTTGGAAAGAATGGAACAACAAAATCTATATTCCAGCAGATGAAACTATTTATTTTAGTTTAAAATTAGACAAGTTTTGGGGAGAGCTCAAGCCCATACGCCATGGAATAGATGAATCTGACTCGGACTATATTAGAAGAGTACTTATTAAAATAATCAGCTTTATTCCTCAAAGTAGAGAGCAAATTGAAAAAGAAAGATTGCAATCCATTGAAGCCGCTAAAGAAGAAAAACTTAAAGAAATTCAACGGGATAAACATGAACAAGCCTATAAAGAATTAAATTCTTTACTAAATAAAACTAGAGCTCACCAAGTTGCGGTTCAACTCAATTTATACCTAGAGGATAGCAATATAGAAAACGCCGAGAAGTTAAAATACTTTTTCGAACTTTCAGATTGGATTGATGGAAAAACTAATAACAATATTTTGACTGATTCTGATCGTCAAAAATTGATTGATGATTTTTTTAACGTTCAGAAATCCTATAACAATCCATTTTATTAACACATATTAATTTAAGATTTTCATATAATAAGACAGCTTGATTTTACATACCTTAAAGTAACATCATAATTATATGTATACAGCATCTGAAGATTGTTATTCAAGAGGTATTGTCCGTCATGCTGGAAAAACTGGCTTGATGTTGCCTCCTATTTCATTAGGATTATGGAAAAAGTTTGGTAGTCAAGATCCATTCTATGACCGAAGAAAGGTTATCTTACATGCTTTTGACAAAGGAATCCTTCAATTCGATAATGCCAATCACTATGGTGATGGTGATTTCGGAAGTTCTGAAAAACTGTTCGGTCAAATTTTAAATAATGAATTAAAACCATATCGTGATGAATTGGTCATTTCCACCAAAGTCGGCTATGAAATTCATGATGACCCTTACGGTATTGGTACTTCCAGAAAGTCACTTATTCAAGGAATCAATGATTAAATTTGGACTACGTCGATATTTATTACGATCACCGATATGATGATTTGACACCACTCTCTGAAGCTGTCCACGCCCTGGATGATATTGTTAAATCTGGTAAAGACTTATACGTTGGAGTTTCTAACTATGAAGCTCCACAACTTAAGGAAGTCATCGCCTTATTCAAACAACTTGGTACACTTTTTGTCCTCAATCAAATGAGTATGAATGTTCTCAATAGTCACGTTGAAAATAGCGGCATCATTGACGTTCTAAAAAATAATGGTGCGGGTGCAATCTCCTATGGTCCCCTTTCAGAAGGACTGTCATCCGACCGTTATTTAAATGGTATTCCTGACGGCAATCCTTTTTCCTAAAATGAGTTATTGAGGTTTATTCTGGATGAATGTTTTTATTGAAATTAATTATTTAGATTTTAATAATAAAAGCAAAAGAGGCCCTTGTATCAACCGCTCGAGCGGTTAGTACAAGGGCCTTAGTTTATAAATTTTAAATAGAAATGGTGTTAGATTACAGCATATTGAGCAATAAAACCGTAGCCCCACTTTCAAAATCCTAGAACAAAAAGGATAAGTTGGATTGACAAAAATATCGAAAAAGTTGAATACATTTTTTGTTAATTATTTAGTGTATTTTTCTAGTCTAAAAGGTTCCTCGGAATCAGATTTAGTTTGCTTATTCTTGGAATGGTATCCCATCTTTTTGCAGAATCCTAAGGTTGTTATAGAAGCTGGAATTTCAAAGTAAGGGTCTTTTCCTTCCAATACATAATCATTGATAAGCTGGATCTACAAATATATCAAAAAGGCTGAACTCAGTCGAACTTCCCCAGTAAGACCCGATAATACCGATTCCGATAATTGTTTCGTTTTTGAAACCATTACTTAATACCTCTGGAAATCACTTAATAAAATTAAATTCTTTTTTTCCAAAAACAAACGCTTCTTCATTAGAACGTTTAATAAAGTCTCCTGTTAAATTTTCATAATCTATACCATATTCATCTCTAATTGAGGTCCCCTGTAAAGAAGACACAACCAATGTCACGGTACCAATTATTTTGTTAAATTTCGATTTGATAGAAAACTTAGATATTTTCCCATTAACAATAAGATCATCACTACATTCAAAGTCATCGTTATCTAATCGATAAGATATAAATAACTTGGTACCTTTCAATAAGTTAGTATCAATAATTAAGCCATTCTTATCTAACTTAACTTCTAATAATGCTTCCTTTGCATCTGGACTAACCTGAAGATGTTTAAATTTATGTTTTGTATTTTGAATGAAAATCTCATTAGGAATAAATCCTTTTCCAAATTCATCATTCAATTTAAGTTGCCCGTATTTTTCCCCACGCCAACCACATTCAGCTTCCAATCTTGACGTAAACCAATGTTGAGTTAAAATATTAATTCCTGCTGATGCACCTTTTCTTCTGTACCATAACATTATTGACTCAGCTCCAGAATGAATAGCATGTTTATAACCCCAAACATCTATCTCATCCAGGGTCATCAATTTACCGAACTCAATGGTTTCTGAATATTGCTTATAAAGACCCTTACTAATAAATCTTGAATTTATTTTTTTATAACTATTCTCATTCAATTCAGGATATTTAACCAATTGTTCTGGATTTCCATAGAGTCGTTCCGTTGTATAATCTTTGGATTTTAATTCTTTACGAATTTCTTCTTGAAATTCAAAGGGAATTACAATTTCTTCGTATGAACCATCGTTTTCAAAAGGAATGATATCTGTGACTTTATTGTTTTGAACAAAATTTCCAGGAATAGCAAAGGTTCCCCTTTGTTCATTCATTCTTCTATTTTCTATATCAGAAATAGAATGTGGTTTTAAAAAAACACCGTTTTTTAATAATAACTTTGCCGTTTCAACGGATAAATTAGTATTAAATTCATCATTAAACTGAATAACTATATATTTAATATCTCTACTTTTTTGAGTCGCAATAAATGATAAAAACTTAACTTTAAGATCATTGTTTCCACTGCTCGGCCGAACAAATAAATATACACTCGAATCTTCTCTTTTTTCATATTGCGTTGCAAAAAATAATGCCACGAGTGGATCAGTTGTAAAATCTAATAATCGAGTTGGTTTACCGTCGTGTTGCATTTTAGCTAGATTTTGAAGGATGCTTTTACCCTCAATTTTATTCTCATTAAAAATATCTGATTCGTTAGCAAAATCACTTTCACTTCTGGCAATCGACGGCTTCATATCTGGAAAACTTGAAAGCTGACCTCTAAAAAATAGTTGACCTTTTCTGGAATAAACATCAAATTTTTTTAAATAACTTAAATATTCAGACACAGAATTTATTTGATTCTCTTTCAGGATAATCATCTCCTATATTCAAATTAATCAATATTGATTTTCTTAATAAATCTCATACTGAGTTTAATTTCATTTAAATATTCTCAAATAGTTGTTACATATAAACATAATTATATAACTGCAATTACATATTGTTGTTAGAAAAACACATTAATTCAATAAAGGACTAGAATCTATGAAGTATCATAGACACTAGTCCCTTGTTAATTATCTTGGTTCTATTTGTTTTATTTTAGTCTTATAATGTACTTTATTATTTTTAAAACAATCCAATTTCGTTACATGAATATGTACCTTATTATTACATATAATAAAGTACATATAGGAATAAAGTACATTTTTATATCAGGTACTTTATAGGTCTTAGTCCATTCACAGCAAGGTATTGGAGATTTATAATATAAGGTACAAAAAAATCCACTTTTTCATGAATTAAAAAATAAGATATTTATAAGTAAAAAAAAATTTGAGCATTTTTACTTAAAAATGTACTTTATATTACAAAAAACTACTAACCTATAAATTTTTGAAGATTAGTAGTTTTTTTATCTAATAAAAATGAATTAGAAAAGCAAGAATCTTCGATTCCTTACATTTTAAGCAGAATGAACATTGCTCTTTCTAATGTTATAACAAAGAGCCATATCATTCTAATTAAAAATCAATCTGGCAAATTAGGCGATTTAATTAAATTATACAATATTTCGTTCATTAATTATTCTCTGCATATAATCTTACGATTAAACTGAGAATCTAAACGTTCATACTATTTCCATCGCTAGTCATAATTTAAAGTTTATAATAAACAAGTAATTATTATTTGATATAGGGAGAATACTGGTAATGACAATAAACAAGCAATTCTACAAAAAATTTGGATTCTGGGTGGGAATATCCTTATGCTATGAGGCAATCAGAATCTTCGATGGCCCCATTATTTCAATCAATACCGCAATAAATCTCATTAGTTTGGTATTAGGGTTAGGCGCAGTGTACTTCGCACTTTTCGACAAAGAAAAATAACTTTCAAATACTGGTTTTAAAAAAGACATGGACATGAGTACCCCTTTGTATTGTTGGTTTAGACGCCTTAATTATACAGATGTGAATGAATTCATGTCTATTTTTGTACAACAAAAACCAACTTAGGATTGACTTAGCTTTGAAATTAATATTGCAATAGATTCAGCATCTGGTGGGCACAATATTGCTCCAGGAACTGGTGTTAATTCGGGTTTACTAGTGATCCAAACTGCTTGCTGGGCACTAGCTAACATGGTCCAATCATTTTCATCATTACCAAAAGCAATGTAGTTTTCAAAACCAATATCAGACAAAGCGTGGGCTTTATTAATTCCTTGAGCAGTGATATCCAAGCTTCCCTCACCACTGTGTTCAATGACGACTAGGTCTAGCGTTACTAATAATTTCTTAATTCTTGAGCGCAATACTGAATCCAGGTTTAATAAAATAACTTTAACTGGATCATTTAAGGAAGCCAATGGTAGGCGTTCGGCCAATCGTTGAGGATCAAGCTGACGCAAAAAATTGGATTAGCGGTGGAAACCTGACAAGCATAATCCCATGTACCATCCATAACATAATCTAAGTGATGAACTTCTATGAGCTGCTTCAATTGTTGAACAGCAACTGGTGGTAATGGTTGGGGAACAGATAACTTTCCCGAAACTCGGGTCATAACACCATTACCACCAATTAAAGGCTGGTGATCAAATCCTGAGATAATGGGAAGTAAGTCACGAATTGGTCTGGCAGACGCAAAAGCGACTTCGTGGTGCTCTCGAATTAAGTGCGTTAACACCTGTGTAATGGGTGGAGCAATACTCCTGCCATCAAAACTTAACGTACCATCGATATCAAAAACGAAATTCATGATAGACTCCTTAAATTAAATTATATGGACGTTCAACAATCCCACCTTTTTCAAGAAGAGATAAAACTGATTATACAAATAATGATGTTGAAAGGATAGCTTTAATTTTGGTAATGGCATAGAAACAGATCTAATAACAGAAAAGACACAACAGCTTGACTTGGTCTACATCCCTTTTACATTATTTTGACGATTCCTATATTTTAAAAATCTATAGAGGTAATGTATCCCTCTATAAAAACAATGGTATTAGCAAAAATGTACTTTACTCATGTTTTTTGATTCAAAAAGACTACTGACTCAAATTACAAAGTCAGTAGTCTTTTTCATCTAAATAAAATTATTTTATTTTCTTGCTATTGCCACCTACAACTCTTTATTACGAATAATTACAATCGACAAAAACATTGTAACGAACAAAATAATCAAACTAACCCAAACATAATTCCATAATTGACTATTTGGTATCAACTTTAGACTAATTTTTACAGCAGCAGTGAAAAAGTCGATATATTTCAACCAAGTCCATTGAACTATATTATTCAAAACACTAATGATAACTGGGAAAACCACAATAAAAATTGAACTAATTACAACTGATGATGTAGCTAACAATATTAGAATTGCAATACCAAAAACAATGCTAATAAAAAAAGCAATTACGATTGAATGATTTAAAGTTTGTGTTAGCAAATTACCCCAACTCATACCAACTTTTCGACCAGTAATGACTCCACTTATTATTGCCGTAAAAAAGTATACTAAGGTCATTACGAAAATATTCAGTAGTATCATCAAATATTTTGAAATGATGAATTGGAAACGAGTTATACCTGATACCAACGTATTCTTATAGGTCTTTTGACTGAATTCATAGCCAATAGTTATTACGAAGATAGCAATAAACAGATACATCAACAAACTCGAAGATAAAGTAGAGGCATTTAACCCGTCTTTCAAAGTCCAAACGCTATTTGAATCTAGACTTTTCATTGAGTCGCTTGTAACCATGATTCCTCCGACAGTATTATTGACAATAATCACGATCGAATAGGCAATAGTAACTGCAAGTGTGATATAAATTCCCCAGCTTCTGCTTAACCGATAAAAGTCAGTTCTTAATTGATTTAGCATCATTAACTCCTCCAATTAAGTTAGTATAGTAATCTTCCAACGATTTTTCTTGTTTAGTAATGCTGATTACAGAAACACCCTCCATGATCAACTGCTTATTCAACTCAGACGAATTAATATTGAAAGAATGAATCAAAATATTATTATCATCGACAATAGTAAATTTATTTTGATATTTTTCATCAATTATTTGAGCAGCTTTAGATACATTATCGACGGTCAATAACAACCCAGATTGATTTACATTATCAAGATCTTGTTTAGTAATTTCCTTAATTAGTTGACCATTATAAATAAAGCCAAAACGTGTCGACACTTGGTACAGCTCAGTCAAAATATGACTCGAAATTAAAATGGTGATCTGTTTTTCCTGATTCAATTTCAACAATAACTTACGAAACTCAATAATCCCTGATGGATCAAGCCCGTTGATTGGCTCATCTAATATCAGCAAATCCGGTTCAGGTAAAATGGCAATTGCTAAACCAAGACGCTGTTTTTGACCCAATGATAAGTGCTCAGCTTTAGTATTAATTTTCTTATCTAAACCAACAAAATCAATGATTTGAATAATTCTTTGTTTGTCATTAATTCCTCTTTGGATTGCGGCTAATGTAACATTTTGTTTGACCGTCAATTTATTAAAAGACGCCGGTGTCTCAATAATAGCCCCAACATGCTTTAGTGCCTGTTGATCAATTTTCTGTTCAAATAATTCAATTGTTCCTACTTTAAGTGGTGATAATTGTGTAATCAAACGCATAATGGTCGTCTTACCTGCACCATTGGAACCAATCAGCCCATATATATCGCCCTTCTGTAATTTAAAACTTACATTGTCAATCGCCTTATATTTGCCAAATTTTTTACTAACATTATTTACTGACAAGATTGTTTTTGTCATCATTATCACTTCTCTCTTTACTTAATACTTTAGTAGACATTTGTTAAATCATCTCATAACTAAATATTAATTAATTATTAATTATCGGGAATCCGAGAAGTTGATGGACTAAAATTAAGGTATCAAACTAAATGAGGTACAATATGAACTCAAAAATACTGATTATTGAAGATAATCAAGACATTCAATCGCTGCTTTTTGATGTATTATCAACCAATTATATGATCTATCAAGCTTTAGACGGAATCTCAGGAATTAATGATTTCAAAAAAAATCAGCCAAACTTAATTATTCTGGATTTAATGTTGCCGCAAATTGATGGTGAAAGTGTTTTGAAGATTATCCGTAACCAATCAAAAGTTCCAATTATTGTCCTGACTGCCATTCAAAGTAAGTCCAAAACAGTTGACTTGCTAAATGATGGAGCCAATGATTACTTAACTAAGCCCTTTGATATAGATGAACTTCAGGCTCGAATTCAAGTTCAACTCCGCAATCAAACGAATGAAGAAGCTAGTAATTTAGTTCAATTTGACAATATCGTACTTGATGATGAACATCATCAGGTCATTGCCAACGATAATGACCTAATTCTCTCCAAAAAGGAGTTCAAATTACTACAGATTCTGATGTCACATCCCCATCAAGTATTTGAAAAGGAACAATTATTTCAAATGGTTTGGCATGAAGAATACCTTGATGGATCTGACAACACTCTAAACGTTCACATTAGTAATTTACGAAAAAAATTATCTGAAGCAACTACTAAAAATTACTTAATTTCTATTTGGGGTATTGGAATTAGATTTGTGTGAAAGGATGGTCGTCATTCATGATATTAACCCTATCAACCGTTTGTCTAATTTTATTATTAACTATTTTATTACTATTGCATGATATCTTTCGGATTACTCGTGATTTAGATTATATCAATCAACACGATGCTAATGGTCAAGTTACCACTGGCTCTGGCCTTTCAGTAACAAAAAAACTGGCAAAAGCATGCAACTATAATCTAAAACAATTACATCAATTACAAGAAACTCAAGAAACTCAGAACAAACAATTCGATCAAATGTTGACTAACTTAACCCATGACATCAAAACTCCCCTAACTGTTTCGATGGGATATGTTCAATTATTGACACAACAAAGCAAGGGTAAACAGAATTCAGATCTATTAAGAATTCAAAACAATCTTGAATCTGTTAACTACTATTTACACTACTTAATGGATTTCAATTTGATACAAGAAAAGAGTCAGAGTCTAAACGTTAATCAATTTAATCTATCCGAAACACTTCAAAAAGAACTCTTTAACTACTATGACCAGTTAAACGAAAAGAATATCTCAGTTAATTTGGAGATAGAATCTGACATCATTATTCAAAGTGATGAAATGATGTTTAAGCGTATTTTTGAAAATTTGATTGGTAATATTATTAAATATGCGATTAATGATACAACTATCCGACTACAAAAGAGTAATTCCATCATTCAAATTGATTTTGAAAATTCAACTAATGAGATAATTGATAATAGCAGTATCTTATTAAACCGCTTCTATACAGCCGATAACTCCCGGAATAACCATAGTATCGGTTTGGGTTTGAGTATTGTCCAATCCTTGGTTACAACCCTTGGTGGACGAGTTCAATTAACTTCAAAAGGCAATCATTTTGAGGTCAACTTATTATTTAAACATCTGTATGATCAGAAAAACCTAGCTTTAGTCGATGATGACTAAAGCTAGGTTTTTCTTAAGTTGAATCAATTTTATTACAACAATCTCCTACAATTATTGGTAGAAAATTATCCTATAATTTAAAAGTATCTTAACTATATCATTCAAGATTTCGCTTCCCTTTTGTTTCTCCTGAGCAACAAATGATGTTATTATACTAATAGTAACTGAATATTCAATATGGACGTGTGATAACTATTGACTAATCCGGATGATATTAAAAATATTGTAAAAAAGATCAAGGAACGAAGAAACGAATGGAAACTGAGTCCTCGTAGGAAGAATATTCAAACATTATCGGAACTTGGATTGGTTGAAAGCTTAGTCTTCGATATTATATATGAAAAAATATCTTGGACCAATTATTCATCTGGACCAGAATCTGATAATCATTCTAATCCCATACCTGGTGATATTTGGATATTTGGACTCAATATTTCAAATACCAATTGTTATTTGAAATTCCAAGACAGGCCAAACGGTATTGTAATGTGGATATCACTACATAAACAGGAAAGACCATTAAACTTTCCCTTTAAATAGTATTTATTGGGAATTAAAGACAATAATGAGGTCGATTATGAACAAAATTAAAAAGAAATTTTATAATCCCGAAAAGGATTTAACAGAAATGTATACTGAAGAATTTATCATTGAAAAGTGTAAAGTAAAAGACATAGATGACTTAATAGTTAATCATCATTATTGGAGAGATTCAAATGATGAACTCTGGGCTGATTTTGATAATCCAATGGAAAATGTAAAAAGCGATTTTAATGCCTATAGAAATAGAAAAAGATTCATGAGTCCTAAGAATATAAAACAATTAAGAAACCAACTTAATCTAACTGTTAGAGAATTTGCTGAATTAACCGGTCTTGGTTATTCAAATATTTCTCAAATTGAAAACAATCAAAAATTACAAACAAAATATCAGGATGTTATGTTTAAACTTATAGAAGCTCAGTACAGAGCAACTGGAGAAATTCTAAAAAATTCAACTAAAGATAATTTAACTGATGCTCTTAATCAAGAATTAACAACTGAACAATCAATTGATTCTACTTTATATTCAAATAATACCAATTTAGAATCATCATACTCATATAATAATGATAAAACGTTAGGAGATGCTGCTTAATGACTGTTCTGAAGTTCAACGGATATACGGTAAAAGAGATGGGATATAGAAACAATCCTAATTTCAAGAAGAAAAAAAATATAAGCTTAACCCCAGAGATACAATCAAATAACGAAATCAACGATAATAAAATAATAGTTAATCTTAGTGTGAAAGCTGGTTCAATTTCAGATGAATCTATGCCCTTTGAAGTTACTTGTTCTGTACAAGGAAAATTTGAATATAATCCTGATGAGGATACTAATAAAGTCGGCGTAGATACTTTTATACGTAACAATTCGGTTGCTATTCTATATCCTTATGTACGGGCCATAATAGCTACCTTGACAACAACTTCTAATGAATTTCCCGGATATAATATGCCAACAATTAATGTTGCTGAAATATTGCGTAATAATAACTCCTCAAATAAATAACTAATATAACTCACACGTAAAAAGCCCCCATATCGATTTGATTTTGATATGGGGGCTTTTCCTTATGTTCCTCATCCCAGTAGTCCAATACTGGAATCAAAGTATCACCTAAATCTGTCAAAACAAGAGCCGTAGATTAGAATTCACAATCTTGGATCTTGTTTTTGAGTATATTTAATTCGATGAACAAACTGAGACAATTTATATTTTTAGGAAATACTAATGTTTAATTTTTTACCCATTGCAGATGCAAGCACGGACAGTTTATCAACACTGATATTATGTCCCGTTTCAATTCTAGCAATCGTTGATTGAGGCATATGTGCTTTTTCTGCCAGTTCACTTTGTGTCCATCCCATGTCTTCTCTAGCCATCATTAACGCAATAGCACTATTCATCTGATCATTATATTTATCGAATTCTTTTTTAAATTCTGGGTCTTTTAAATTATTTTTTAATTCTGAATCAAAACTAGTATTATTTTTCATTTTTACGCTGCCTTTCAAAATTATCTTGGTACTCTTTTCTCAAGCTCTTGGCGTGTGCAATAGCCCGGAGTGGAGTTTTTTCAATCTTTTTTGCAAATCCATTAGTCAACATATATTTAAAAAAAATTTGGTTATCGATATTTTTCAATAAAACGAATTTTATTTTCCAGTTATTTTCTACGATAACATCTTTGGATAAAATACATTTTATAAAAGTGCACTTTATCGTCTTAAACACAGTCATATTAGCATATAAATATAGTTAATTGTAGAGTACAAAAAAAACAATTTATAAATAAAAGTATTTAAAAAAAGTAAAGTGCAACACAAAAGTTAGACAAAATTGAATATTGTTAAGCTGCTAAGGCATGTTCCCTGTATTCACAGGGAGTCATGCCTTTTGTTTTTCCTGAAATACGTCGATTGTTAAACCAATCGACGTAACTGAGTGAAACTTCTTTAAATTCTTCAATATCTTTACAAGGTGGGAATCCATTAAGACATTCCGTTTTAAAAAGATGGAAAAAGCTTTCAATTGGTGCATTATCAAGACAATTTCCTTTACGGGACATACTTTGAATAAAGTTATTCTCAGAAAGCTTATCAGTATAGTAATTTAGCTGATAATGCCAACCTTGATCTGAATGAATTGTTGGCTCTGCTCCTTCTGGAAGGATTTCAACTAGTTCATCCAGTGTATTCGTAATTAAATTACTATTAGGACTGTTGCTAACTTGAAACGCTAAGACTTCTTTACTTGCCTCATCGGTGATGGCAGAGACATAAGCCCATTTACTATCGGCTAATCGAACTTGGGTAACATCCGTATGTAAAACATTAAAAGGTATTGTCTCATTAAAACTTTGGTGTAGGACATTGCTAGCTACTTTTCCAACCGTTCCTTTATATGACGAATACTTTCCGTTTTTATGACGATTATAAAGACTTACTTGCACACCTAATTCATCCATTAGGCGACGCGCTACGGCGTCTGCTAGATGGATACCCAATTTAACAAGTTCTTTCTGAACACGACGATAACCGTAGGTTAAACGTCCACGCCACTTTCCATCCTCGGAAATCTTTAGTATTTTTTCTTTTACATCTTTATATTTGTCTACATTATTTTTGATACGTTTACGCTCATCATGATAAGTGGTCTTCTTAAGATCGATAGCCCTAAGAATATCACCAATCTTATATCGATTTGTTTTAGGTAAGGATTCTTGCTCGACCCTGATCTGATCCACTATTTGCGTTTTTCTTCGCCCTTTGAGGTCCCGAACAGGGTCACCGATTTTTTTTAGGATTTCATTTTCCAATTTTGTATCATATAATTCTTGATTTTTTTTGGCCAATTCCTCGCGAAGTCTATCGACTTCGGTTTTATCTGCTAATTTACGTAGTTTCTTTTTGTCGTGTTTCATTTTTGGCTTCCTGCCTTTCGGATGAGACTTCAAGGCTTCTATACCATACTGATTGAAGGCGGTTCTCCAAAGGCTAATTTGACAGAAATTTATATCAAACTTGGCAGCCACTTCAGCTAAAGTTTCATCGTGAGTTTGGTAGTAGTTTATCACATTAACTTTGAATTCAGCCGAGAAGTTCCGTTTGATTCTTTTACGTTTAAGCGCGCTTACGCCGCTTAAACGATAATTCCGAATCCAAGTACCAACTTGTCCACGAGGCAAACCACGTTTCTTGGAAAGAGAATTAATACTAATTCCACCGCGTAGATACTCGCCAACAACCGCAGCTTTTAATTCTGAACTGTATTTGACCATAGAAAAAGTGCTCCATAACTGTTAGATTTCTTGTCTAACAATTATGAAGCACTTTAAAAGACACCTCGTATGTGTCTTTTTTAAATTCATATCAAAGTTTCTCAAATGGCTTTGATTCATGTTTTCTACTCATTTCATTCAAAGTAATTAATCTTTATCGACCAGATATCTAAGATAAAGTGTATTTTTACCCATAACCTTTGATGATTCTAATTTCAATCCAACTGGTTGATTGTTATTACCAAAATTAGAATTAAATAACGGTGTTGCACCCTTTGAGCCATCTATCGCAGGTGCAACGATTAATCTTATCTCATCACATAATCCAGATGAGACCATACTCCAATTTAGCATGCCACCGCCGCCTAACATAATATTTTTCATACCAAACTTGGTATACAACTTATCAAGGGCCAATTTAAGATCAATTTTTTCTTTGCCACAGATAATATACGGTATTTGTTTTGAGCGTAAATAGTTTTTATAGTCATCAGTTGCTAGTTCAGTAAGTAATTCCATTACATTGGCAGCATGACCATTATAATCGGTTGTATTCTCTTTCCAACCCAACTTACCATTTCGATCTAATGCAATATAATATCTGTCTACATTCTGTTCAGGAATGAAATCTCCTTCAGGAACCCTAACCTTGGATTTCTCAAGATTGCCTACCTCACTTGTAAAATAAGACAATGACGTTTTACTACCATAAAGCCAACCTTGAAAGTGAAGTTTCAATCCATCTTTCTCTTCAAATCCAAGCTTATTGAATACTTCTGAAGATTCTGCAGTTTCGGGTGCACTTCCCCAGTTACCAGTAATATACCCATCTAATGAAGTATAAATATATAAAGACACAAAAGGTTTATTCATTAATTAATCACTTCCTTAATAAAATGATAGTTTATTCCCTTCAATACTTGTTTCGACTATGCCAATATTTTGATTACTATAGAGTGAAAAATCAGTAATTATATTAGAGACTAGCTTTGCAATTACTTGACGTGTTATCTGTGTTCCCTTTAATACTTGTCCCTTAGGTACAGTCTCATAATTCTCATTGTCGCTTTAACTATAGGGTCAAATCATTCTTAAGAATGTATAGTCTCAACTATTGTCGATAATAGAAGCTTAATCTAATTGTTGAATCAATTTCAAGTTCCATTTTTTTGCATGTTCTTTACATAAAATTTATTAATTGTTTTAACCCTTCTCATAGATAACTATTCCAATTGAGAAAATAAATGCTATCAATATTAAAACAGCTATCCAAATAAGTTGAGTATTATAAGCCACTTCTGAATCAGTCAACTTTCCAGTCATCGAAACTACGATTGATAGTCCAACTGATCCCCCTATCTGATGAACTGTATTAACTACTCCTGAAGCCGCACCACTCAGATTCGAACTAGTATTAGTAACCCCAGATATGGTCAGAGGTCCTAATGCTAACCCTTGACCCACACCAATAATTAGCATTGGCAATGCCAGACCAATTAAATATCCTGTTCCAATTTTCAATAATACTGCTAACACCATACCTACTAGCATTACTGAAACACCCATCATAATAATATGTGAATTTTTAACAAACGATGGAATTCTGCTGACATAAAATGCAACCAAAAATAATGGGATTGTCTCTGGCAAGAAACCAATTGCCGCCTGTAGTGGGGAAAATCCATAGACTCTTTGCATTGCCAAAGGTGTTAGGAAGAAATAAGCAAAACTTGCTGCCATGAAAAAAACCTTGATAGATAAGCAAAACTTCGTTCTCCATCGTGAAATAATTTTAATGGAGTAATTGCTACTGTTGAGTGACCCTCTTGTAAAACAAATAAAGTAAGAGCGATAATTGCAACAACAAATAACAAAACACGGTGGTTTGAACCATCAATGCTATATACAAAAGCTGATAATCCAACAATTGACAAAATAGTACCTAAGATATCAACCCGTTCATGATTGGTATCATTGTTACGAATGTACTTGATAGCTAATAAAAATAATATTATGCCAATTGGAGAATTAATAAAGAATCCAATCCTCCAATTGAAAAAAGTTGTAATAATTCCACCTACAATTAATCCTACACTCGAAGCAAATCCACCAGTTGCACCATAAAGTGCAATAGCTTTTATTCTCATCCCGTCTGAATAGTTATCCATTAATAATGACAGTGTAGTTGGCGCTAATATTGCAGCACCAATACCCTGTATTGCTCTCATAGCAATGATCATTCCTTCATTAAAAGATATCCCGACTAATAAGGAACTAACTGAGAATGTCATTAACCCAGTCAAAAACATGAATTTCCTACCAATGACATCACCTATTTTTCCAAAGAATAATAATAAACCTCCAAAGGTTAGTGCATAGGCATTAGTAACCCATGCTAAGGTTTGAGTACTAATTGAAAGATCTGCAGCAATTTTGTCTGTACTAGTAAATATTATCGAATCATCGAGAACAATCATAAAATAACTAATTAAAATAATTGGTAATATTATTCCAAATTTTTGTTTTCGCATTTAATCTCCTATGATATTGAATATGCATGTGATCCACACTATTGTCGAATTTAAAAAACATACCATATTGATATGTCCTTTAAAATTATTTTTCGTTATGTTTAACCCGCACTTGGGGCAATTTTCAATTCATTAATTGATACTCGCTGTGGCGTACTAATTGCATATGCTACGCCTTCTGCAACATCGTCAGCCGTTAATGAACTATTATCGGAAGAATTCCAATAATCTACCAAGTCCTTGGCTTTTTTCGGATCACCGATAGATTTGTAAAGCTCAGTTGAAACCGCTCCAGGAGCAATGATTGTTGTTCGGATATGATTAGAGCTCTCTTCTTTCCGTAAGCTATCTAAAATTGCTCTAACAGCATATTTGGTACCACAATACACAGCATAATCAGGGAAGGACTCATATCCTGCCATAGAATCAGTGGCTAAAATATGTCCATAACCTTGTTTATGCATAATTGGCAAAACTGCAGATATACCGTTAAGAACACCCATAATGTTAATGTCCAACATCTGTTGCCATTCATCGCGACGGTCATCACTCAAAGGTGCAATTGGCATAATGCCGGCATTATTATAGAGTGCATCAACCTTGCCAAATTTTTGTGTCGCTAAATCTACTAGTGACACAACATCTTTGTGTTTCGAAACGTCAGTCTCTTTGAAAGCGACTTGATCATCTGGTAACGATTCAGCAATTGTTTTTAGTTTTTCTAATCGACGAGCGCCAAAAACTACCTTTGCTCCCCTTTTTACTAATATCTTCACAGTTGCTTCCCCTATGCCACTAGAAGCACCTGTAACAACAACAACTTTATCTTTTAAATTCATATTAGATACCCTCTTATTCTAAATTCATATTTGACTAATTGATGGAACCATAAGCTCATACGGAATATATAATTCCTGAAGATATTGAACATCCTCTGTCAAATTTATTTTTATGGTGAGTTCCATAATAATACTGAAATAAATTTCTAGTACTAATTGATCACGCCTTCTAGATTAAGTTTTTTTCATCCATATGTCTAATGCTTATATTAAATGTTAATCTATACCTTTTTGCTATAGTTAAATGTTTTTTTTAAAATACTATTCATTTTAGTAATAGGATGATATTACATATAGGTATTGTACATAGCATTTATTATGAATTAATATTATTTTGAATGATTTTCAAAAATATAAATAAACCGGAGGAACAATATTAATGGAAAAATCATATTCAGTTGTTACTGGTGCTAGTTCAGGAATCGGAGCTGCTATATCAACAGCGATGGCTAAAAATAATCAAAATGTCATTATGATTGCTCGTAGGACTGATAACCTAATAACATTAAAAAATAAATTAAATAATCTTTACCCCGATGTAAACATCGTTATAGTTACACAAGATTTATCTAAGATCGATGAACTAGAAAATCTATACAATCGATTAAATGACTCATATAAATTAGATACATGGATTAACAATGCTGGCTTTGACAAAGCTGGTGAATTTGACAATTTAGACATAAAAACAGTTACATCAATGATCAGAACGGATTCTGAAGCAGTTGCTGTATTATCTAATCTTTTTGTTCATGACCATAAAGATGAAAAAACCAAGTTGTTAAATATTGGTTCACTAGTTGGTTATACATTATGGCCCGGTGATGTTCTATACAGTTCCGCTAAACATTTTGTAACAGCTTTAACTGAGGGGTTAAGCCGTGAAATGCAAACACAAAACTCCAGAATACAAGTTAAGCTTTTGTCGCCAAGACAAACAAGGACCGATTTTATTCAGTTGGCCACTGGAAAACCATATGATTTTGACAACGAACCTGCTGGATTTAATACTAGTGATGAAATGGCGTCATTTGCTATGAAATTATTGAATAGCGATTCTACCGTAGGATTCGTTAATGATAAATTCAAACTAGAATTACTTGATCGTAAAATGCAATAAAAATTAATTCCTAACTAAAATATTAAAAATATAAAAAATACGATTCTAAAATCTTTTTGATTTCAGAATCGTATTTTTATAATCTAAACTTTTTTCAAACAAAAATAGACTACCAACTTTATCAAAAAGGTTCTTTCTGAACATTGGTTGTGTGACACTAAGTATAAAAAGAGAAAGAGACTGTGACAAAACAATCCCTTAATTAAAAAAGTTCGATGTGAATTTGAAAAAATGGCTCTTTTTCAAGCATGGTTGTGTAACGTAAAATATAAAATAAGAAAAGGTTGTACCAACTGGAAACATACAGTTGGTACAACCTTTTCTTTTAGAGTGATTCTGATTCTATAATTCACCTTAAAGAAGGCTTTTCAATGTCTAAGTATAAAGAATTAGATTATAATAAATCACCTTTTGGTGAAAATTATTTTATATACAGTGTAATAAATAATGGTGATCGTCTGTTGATCAAAATCAAATCCCGTCCACACGATTGTAACTGCCCTTATTGTGGGGGCTAAAGCATCAAGGACTTCCGCTACTTATCATAGAATATTACAAGATACTCCTATTCATAATGAACCTACGTATTTAGATGTTAATGCACATAAATACTATTGCTTAAATATAAAATGTCCTCACTATATATTTGATGAGGTATTACCTTTCGCTGGTGCTCGGGAGGTACGAACCGACGCACTCAATATATTTATATTAGGAGTATCTATATTTTTAAGTAATGAAGGTGCTAGCCATATTTTGTCCTTACTAGGTGTAAATATTAGTAATAACTCTATACAGAGAATTTATGACCGTCTGGAGTTTAAAGATGATCCAAATGTCGAAGCCATCGGCGTTGACGACGTTGCTATAAGAAAAGGTAGAACTTATTGTACAGCTATTTATGATTTAAATGATCACCATCTTATTGCACTATTAGAAGGACGTAAGGGTACTGAATTAAAATCATGGTTAATAACTCATAAGAAAGTAAAATTAGTTGCTAGAGATAGAGATACTTCATATGCAAAGGCAATTCGAGAGGTACTTCCTGATTGCACTCAAGTAGCTGACCGTTTTCATCTTTTACAAGATTTGACTGATAATCTTAGTATTGTTTTAAAAAAAAACTTCCCCAAACAATATTCTTAAAGAATAATCATATTCTTGAACAAAAAGATAAGGTCAAAAAATTGGGTACTAATTCAATATACGATGTAGTCAATAAAGTTCATTACGACAACATACCACCAACCGGCAAGGACGGTGGTGTGATTATTTTTGACAATAAAAGACGTAATCCCAATTCATCGATGTACAAGAAATATGCATTAAATCGTAAACATAAACAAGAACTTATTAAAACTATACAATCTAAATTTTCGTTGTCTCCTAGTTCAATCAAAGCTGCCACAATAGAGTTTAAATTAAATCCAGTTACCATCCAGAAATATTTAAATATGAGTCTTCGACAAATAGATGACTTAGACCATCCGATTTATTATAAAAAGCGTAAAACGATAATGGATGATTATATAAATATAATTTACAAAATGCTTCGTGATGGTTTTCCTAATCTGGCAGTTCAAACTTATGTATTTTCCAATGGATATAGAGGAAGTAAAGAATCACTGAAAGATTACATACACGATGTAAAAAAGAATAATTTTCCGGAAAGTGTTCTTGACGAGAGAATCTCGTCAAAAGAACACAAATCTAAAGACACTATTATTTCTATGTCACGTAAAAAAATACTCAACTATATCACCGATATCAATATGAAAACGATTAGTAATGACTTTATGATCATGCAAAGTAAATATCCTATATTGATGAAACTTAGATACGTATACATCGACTTTTACCGTGCATTGATGAGCGACAACACGAAAGATATGGATATCTTTCTGTCCAAATATGAAAACACAATAATGCATGGATTTTGCAAGCATATAAAAAAGGATATTGCGCCAGTTCATAACGCAATATCCCAAGAGATTAGTTCTGGATTTGTCGAAGGAAATAATAACAAACTCAAATTAATCAAGCATACTTTATATGGTCGAAGTGGAATAGTCAATTTATATAAAAAGAGTTACCTGGCATTTCAGGCAACTCTTAAAGATTTTGACTTAAGTTCACTTCTAGCAAACAACCAAACTTAAGAAAGAACCTCAAAAAAGTCAGTAGTCTATTATTTTCTTTAATCCAAATTTTCTTTACGCATAGTCAACTGAATTCGATTACGATTCTCATCGACACTAAGCACCCAAACAGTCACAATATCACCGATAGTAACCACGGTACTTGGATCACTAACAAAGTAATCAGACAACTGTGAAATGTGAACTAGTCCGTCTTGTTTAACACCAATATCAACAAACGCTCCGAAGTCGATAACATTTCTAACGGTACCTTGAAGTTCCATCCCAGGTTTCAAATCTGCCATAGTTAAAACATCCTGACGCAATAGTGGTGCAGGCATGCTATCACGTAAATCACGACCGGGCTTACTTAAACCGGCAATAATATCAGTTAAGGTTTCCTTACCAACGTCTAATTGTTCAGCCACATTTGACTTATCCAATTTAGCCAATTTCTGTTGAAGATCAGCCGTTCCAATAGTATTGATATTTGCCTTAATACTAGTCAATAATTTTCTAGTTACAGCATAACTTTCCGGATGAATATCAGTATTATCCAAAGGATCAGTTCCGGCAATGATACGTAAGAAACCAACTGCTTGTTGGTAAGCTTTAGGTCCTAAACGTGGCACAGATTTTAAATCCTGTCGTTTCGAATACGAACCATTTTCATTACGGAAAGTCACAATATTTTTGGCAGTTGTGGCTGTCAATCCAGAAATATGTGTTAACAATTCCGGACTGGCAGTGTTCAAATTGACACCAACTTGGTTAACGGCTGTTTCCACTACTCGATCCAATTGCTCATCTAGTTCCTTTTCTGGCACATCATGTTGATATTGTCCGACACCGATAGCTTTAGGATCAACCTTGATCAATTCTGCCAACGGATCTTGCAGACGACGACCGATACTAACGGCGGAACGTTCTTCAACATGTAAGTCCGCAAATTCGGCACGAGCATTAGCACTAGCAGAATAAACTGAAGCCCCAGCTTCATTGACGATTACATAATAGACTGGATGGTCTAACGTCTTCAAAATTTCACTGACAAATTCCTCAGATTCACGACTAGCTGTTCCGTTACCGATAGCAATCATTTCAACATGGTACTTCTCTAATAATTGCTTAAACTCTGGTCCGGCTGCTTCACGTTGCTTGTTACTTGCAGGCTTGTGTGGATAAATTACTTGTTTAGTCAAGAAACGACCATTGGCATCCATGATGGCTAACTTACAACCAGTTCTGTAGGCTGGATCAAATCCCATGACCACTTTACCCTTTAAGGGAGCCTGCATTAACAAGTGATATAAATTATTTCCGAAAACTTGAATCGCATGTTCGTCAGCCTTATCAGACAATTGACGACGTAGCTCTCGTTCAATCGAAGGTCCAATAAAACGTTTATAGGCATCTTCAAATGCTTCATCGACTTTAGTAACAGCGGGTCCTTGATGCTGTCTAACCAATCTAGAATGGCCATATTTCAAAATTTGTGTTGAATCAACATCAATTCCAACTGTCAAAATTTTCTCTCGTTCACCACGGTTAATGGCCAAAACTCGATATGGTGGCAATTGTTTCAAGGCTTGCTCAAATTCATAGTATGTTTCATAGACTTGTTGTTCGTCTTTTTCTTTAGCGCCACGCTTAACTTTGCTAGTCAGCTTACCTTGCTGCCAAGTGTAGCCACGAATCCATTCACGGAAATCGGCTCGATCACTGAATGTTTCGGCCAAAATTTCATTAACTCCAGCCCAAACAGCTGGTAAGTCTGGCAAATCTTTATCTTCTGAAATAAAATCTTTTGCCTTAGTATCAAGTCCTTGATTGGGAAAAGTTAATATCCAATTAGCTAAGGGTTCCAAACCTGCCTCACGAGCAATTGTGGCCTTAGTTCTTCGCTTTTGTTTGTATGGAAGATACAAATCTTCAACTTGTTGAATAACTGTTGCTTGTTCTAACTGTTGTTTTAAATTGGGTGTCAATTTACCTTGTTCTTGAATTAAATTCAAAACATCTTGACGTCGTTTATTCAATTTCATCAAACGATTAGCTTCGTCCTCAATATCTCGGATAGCAACTTCATCAAGTGTACCAGTTCGTTCCTTACGATAACGGGCAATAAATGGGACTGTATTGCCTTCATCTAATAGGGATAAAACTGCTTGAATTTGTGGAACACGATACTGATTCAATTGTTGGTGAACTGGTTGAGCCAAATCCACGATACTAGTTTCCTCTTGTTTTGCTGCCATGTGATCCTCCGTTACTATTGCTTATTGTTTATAATTATACCATCTACGAAAATGAAGATATTCAGATACAAAAAAAAAACAGGCCATAACCTCTAAATTAAAAGGTTATGGCCTGTTCAAATTTTATTAATCTGTAACCATCTGATTACGATATAGTCCTGCATAGAATCCATCTTTAGCTAACAAAGCATCGTGGTTTCCTTGTTCGATGATATTTCCATCTTTAAGAACAACGATTTTATCAGCGTTCAAAATTGTCTTTAGTCGATGGGCAATTACAAAACTTGTCCGTCCACTGATTACTCGATCCATAGCTGCTTGGATACTTGCTTCAGTAACTGTATCAACGTTTGAAGTTGCTTCATCCAATATCAACAACTTTGGATTAGTCAAAATAGTTCTAGCAATTGACATCAATTGCTTTTGACCAGCTGAGAAAACACTCTGTTCATCTGAAACTTCGGTCTCATAACCTTGAGGCAAACTTTCGATGAATTCATGAATGTTAGCTTGTTTAGCCGCGTCAATAACACGTTCCATACTAGCATCAGGATCACCATAACGAATATTATCGGCAATCGTTCCGGAGAACAATTGTGGATCTTGTAAGACGACACCGACATTTTTTCGTAAATCATTCAGTGAAAATTCACGGATATCTGTTCCGTCAATCGTTATCGAACCACTATCAACATCGTAAAAACGATTCAAGAGATTCATGACAGTCGTTTTACCCGAACCAGTTGGTCCAACTAAAGCTACCATTTCACCCTTATGAATTGAAATTGATACTCCGTGTAAAATTTCTTTACCTGGTAAATAACTAAAGTGGACATCAGAAATTTGTAATTCCTTCTTGATTCCAGATTCGGTTTTACCATTCTCTGGGTCAATTTCATCTGGTTGACTTCTAACTTCATCGACACGACGAGCACCAGTAATTGCCAATTGAATCATACCGTATAAACTAGTCAACGACATGATTGGTTGGTAATATTGTTGCGCATAGTTCACGAACACAACAACTAAGGCTAAGGCTGCTCCAGTTGATAAGGTACCGTTTAGGGCAAACCATGAACCGAAGAAAATAACGATAGCAGTGTTCAAAAGTGACATACCCTGCATCAAAGGATTTAAAACACCTGACCAAATTTGACCAGATAAAGCTGACTTACGAACGGTTTGATTATGTTTCTTAAATCCACGGATAGAATCTTTTTGTAATCCATTAGTAATTATGACTTTTTGAGCCGTAACTTGTTCATTAATATAACCATTCAAACTACCAACATCATCCTGTTGTTTATTAACAGCAACACTAGCTTTACTCATTACGAAAGCCGCAATAATCAAAGCCACAGGAGTAGATGACATTGTCACCCAAGCCATAGTTACATTCTGATCGAACATAACAATCAATAGACCGATGAATTGTGCAACTGACAAAAATATTTCAATCAAAGCTTGATTCAAAGCATTAAAAATATTATCCAAATCAGACGTATAACGTGCCAAAATATCTCCATCACTGTGTGAATCAAAATATTGCACCTGCATCCGTTGCATCTTGCGGAACAAGCCAACACGCATTGTACCAGTTGAAAATGCCGTAATTCTAGCTAAAATCATACTAGCTATCAATAAAGTACTGGCATCCCCTAAATATAATCCCAGATAAATCCACAAAGTTTTATGGAATCCACCTAGACTGGCATCAGAACGAGTTGCGGCGTTTGTCCATTGTTGTAAGTAAGTCGTCAATTCAGAAACCGCACGACCAAGGTATGTTGGGGCAATAACAATACAGGCAGTTGAAATACCAATTAAAATTGCCGTCATAGTGAAGCCAAACCAATATCGTTTGAGATAATGCCAATAATATTTACTTGCATTCTTTAAATCACTCATTACATGCCCCCCTTTCTTGCTTTTTGTGTCTGATAAATCTTTTGATAGACTTCATTATTGTCGACTAATTCCTTATGCTTACCATTTCCAACGATTTTACCGCCATCCATAACTAGAATACGATCAGCTCGAACAATTGAAGAAATCTTTTCAGCAATTACCACAGTTGTAGTAGTTGTCAAATCTTTATCCAATGCCTCTTGAACAAGTTTTTCTGACTTAGCATCCAAAGCTGATGTAGCGTCATCTAAAATCAGGATTTCTGGTTCAGCAATAACACCACGTGTGATTGACAAGCGTTGTTTTTGACCACCGGAGAAGTTAGATGAACGTTCTTCAACTGGTGCATCATAAGTTAATGGCAAACGTTCAATAAATTCAGATGCTTGAGCAATATTGGCTGCCCACTGCATACTATTTGAAGACGCATCTTCTTTTACTTGTCGTAAATTAGCCGAGATTGTACCAGAGAATAAGGTTGAACGTTGTAAAACATACGCTACTGTTTCTCGTAATGAGGCTTCAGAAAGTTGTTTTACATCAGTTCCACCAACTTTAATTGTCCCTTCATCTGGATCATATAACCGAGCAATAAGCTGAGCCATAGTTGTTTTACCAGAACCGGTTGCACCAACAATTCCAATCATTTCTCCAGCTTTAACTTTGAAACTGATATCTTTCAACGTTGGTGAATCATCACCAGGATAAGTGAATGTCACGTGGTCAAACTCAATATCACCAGCAACTGGTTTAGTGTCACCTTCAACATAATTCATGCTAGGAACTGTTTCCATTACTTCACCGATTCTTCCTAATGAAATATTAGCTCTTGAAGCCATAATCATTAAGAAACCACCATTGATAACCGCAAAAAGGATTTGCATTAGATAGGAAATAAAACTAGTGATGGCTGCTAAATAAGTTGGATGGACTGTAATATTTTGTCCCACTAAATAAACTGCCAAAACAACAGCAATATTAGCAGTTAAGAAGAACGCTGGCATTAGAATAGCAAAATTATAACCAATTTTAGCTGTAACGTCAGTCAATCTATCTGAAGCTGCGGAAAACTTCGAAATTTCATGGGGTTCTTGGACGAAAGACTTAACCACGCGAATTCCCATTAAATTCTCACGAGCAACGGTATTAACATCTTCAATATTCTGCTGCGTTTGGGCAAAATAATAACTCATTTTTTTATATGAGTACCAGCTGACACCGATTACAATTAACATCATTCCAATTAAGACCCACCACTGTTGTGGCATTGTGACCATAGCTAGAATGAACGCACCAATAAATAGTAACGGAATACGACTAACTTGTTGGAATCCAGCCATAACGATTTGTTGGACCTGATTAATATCATTAGTCATTCTAACAACTAAATTAGAAGCAGAAAATTTTTCAACATCAGCATAAGCAAATGACTGCACTTTCTCATACAGATCAGCTCGTAAATCAGTTGCTACACCTAAAGCAACTCGAGCAGAATAAATTGTATTGATGACACCAGCTATAATCCCTACTACAGCCAGTAAAATCAATACTATTCCTTGTTGGATAATAGTATTATTATCACCCTTTAAGATGGCATTCATGATTACTTGCAATAATCGTGGTTGCCATAATGTTGCGAAAACTAGCGCAATAACCGAGATGATAGAGATATAAACATCTTTGCGGTAGCGCTTAATATAAGGTATTAATACTTTCATTAAATCCCCTCCTCATTTTGGACTCCAATTCAGTTAAAAAAAAATGCCCAGTAGCAAATAGGCTACGTGGCATCTTATCCGGCCCACTAATAGCGACCTCCGATGAATATTAAATTGAATTAAAGCACTAATTAGAATAGTACATTTATTAAATATTTATTTCAAGTATGAGCATTAATAATGATAAAAATATTTTAAATTAAATTTATTTTTTAATTGTATAACGCAACCAAACAGCATTATCATCATAGCTTTGAACGCTTTTAAGTTGTAAAGGTATCATCGGTTGATCACTAGTTCTACCATCAAAGACAGCCGTCATATTTGCTCGACCATCAACTCCAGCACCAATCAAAAGACTAATTTCATCAACTAAGCCCTCATCAATAAATGAACCGTCAATATTTCCGCCACCAACGATTGCCATTCGTTCAACGTTGAATTCTTGTTTAAGGATTTCAGTCGCTCGTTTAAGGTCAATTTTTGATTCACCAGTAACAATCCAAGAAATATTTTTTGAATCAAGATAATCTAAGTAATCTTGTTTTACTTGTTGACTGGTAATAATAATGTGAGGACGACTATATTGTGCGTCATCATCCCACAACAGAGTTCCTTTAGTATCAACGACCACATTATATCCCGCATTATCCATTTTCTTGGAAAATCTTTCAGTTCCAACAACATTGCTATCATGAGATTCAAATTTTCCCGATTGAGCTAGTTCCAATTCCGCCGTCACCCGACCACTTAAAGTAGTTGGCGCATTAATATCTTGTAAAGTTTGATAATACTCATTAGTCCCTTGCAATTGGGCAGTCATATCACAGTCAATTCTTCCATCAACCGACATCATCATATGGACAATAATATAAGGTTTCTTCATTAAATCTTCCTCCATTAATTAACTTATCTTTTGTGTTAAGATAGTTTCATCATAAGACTTAAAGTATGATTTAAGTCAAGAATGAAGAGGGAACATTTTGATAAAAACATCCTATACTATTGGTCAAGTTTCTAAGCTGCTTGATCTGCCTAATTCCACAATTCGCTATTACGATAGCCAAAACTTGTTACCCAACTTAGAGAAGAACGATGCAGGAATCCGCATTTTTTCTCAAGCCGATATCGACACCTTACGCGTTATCGAATGTCTAAAAAAATCTGGCATGAAAATTAAAGATATCTACACTTTCACCAACTTAGTGGCACAAGGTGACGATAGTATCAAAGAACGTCGAGATATGTTTTATCGGGTTCGTCATGACTTTGAGTTAGAGATGGAAAAAATGAAACAAACTATGAAGGTACTTGACTTCAAATGTGAATATTATGACAAGGCTATTAGCGATGGAACCGAAGAATATGTTCAGTCGGAAATGCCTTTGTCAGAGATAGTTCCCGTTGAAACTAATAAAATATAATTACAAAAAAGGTAGATCAATTCTAAAAATTGGCCTATCTTTTTTTACTTAGAATGAATCCTCTACCATTTTTCAAACTGAATTTTTACACGACGTTTATCCTTCGATTTAGGATCAGGGTCGTTCTTTTCTGCGCTACTCAAAACATGTAGCAAATCATTAATCAACTTTTTTTCACCTGCTGGGGATAATTTCCATTCACTATGTGACGATAAGGCTATTGTTTCCTCCCTATCGTCATTTTTCATTTCCGTTTTCAAGGCATCCAAAAATTCATGATGTTGCAACATAACAAATTGAATGGTTTGTTCAGCATGCTCTTTAACCCAATCATCAGAAAAATTTAATACATTATCTTCATTAACCTTCTGATATTGTGATTTTTGATTTAAGGCAGCACTAGAATAGTAATTTTCAGTTAGGTTCTTAACCTTTTCCTGTTTAACAATACTTAAAATATCAGCATCCAGCATTTTATTTAATGTGTAATAAAGTTGATTATTAGGGATTTTGGTAATATTAGAAATCTGCTTAGGAGTTATCCCCTCCTCAGTTGCGGTTGCCTTGAGAATCTTACCAACCTTATCATCAGCCATTAGTTTGGCAAATTGTTCTACTGTGACTTTGGACATCATCTTCACCTCTTTATCAGCATAAATGTTTGACAAATCAAAATCAAACGCTTAAGATTCATTTATCATTTAAATTTATTTAAACGATAAATAATTTTAGAGGGTGATAATATGAAAAAATTATTGATGAATCAAACTTTTATGACTTTAACCAGCGCTGATTTATTTGAAACGATTGGAACTAGTCTATTCAACATTATTCTATTAACCTATGCACGAGGGTTTCAAAATGCTAATCTTATGGTTTCCATTGTTTCAGTAGCCACCGTTTTCCCTGGTGTTTTAGGAATCATAACTGGACAGATTGCTGATCGTACCAAGAACAAGCGAGTATGGCTAGCAATTACCAAATTCGTTCAAGTTGTACTTTATATCGTTTTGGCTCAATTAATTAGTCAAAAACAAGTTACTCTACTAATGATTATTATCTTGATTAATATTTTCTCTGATATCTTAGGTATGTATAGCAGTAGTCTCCGTATGCCTATCATTCAGACCAAGATTAGTAACGATATCCAAGAGGAAGCACTAGGTATCAATCAAGGTATCGCCACAATTATGCAAATCGTTGGTCAAGCTATCGGTGTTAGTCTGCTTGCTGCAACTCAAAATTATCAACTTGCTGGTTACATCAATGCATTAACCTTCCTGATTGCCGGCATTATTCTGATAACTGGTTATAAATCACTTGAAGTACCCCAAGTCATCCATAAAAATCCATCGGCACATCGACTCTTAATATTGATGAAGCAAACTTTGGAGGCCAGCGCAAACATCAATGCTTGGGCACTGTTAGGAAGTATCTTCTTCATGAATGCTGTTGGAGCTAGTATGGATGCAATTACCAATCTTTATTTAATCGATCAAAGTAACAAATTACCATTACCTTTCAGTGTTAGCGTTCTTATAATTAATACTGTTATGGTAATCGGGACAATTCTCGGTAGTGTACTACATTCTGGTTGGTTTCAAAAATGGTCTTTCAAAGCAGTGATGGTTGTTTGTATTCTTGACCTAGAAGTTTTTTATATTAACTTTTTAACCTTGAGAAGTTTTACCATAATTCTAATAACAATGGCTATTGGAGGATTTTGCATGGGTCAAGCAAATCCTAAATTAACAGCTAGTTTATTAAAAGTCGCTGATGAAGAGATTATTGGCAGTTTAACAGGTTTGATGACTACCGTTTCAATCATTTCCATCCCACTTGGAACCATTGGACTTGTGCTAATTTATAATATTATCAACCCCACCTCAGCCTATATTGTTTCAATGATTCTTTTGTTAGTATCTATCTCCTGTCTTTTGATTCCTCAGAAACAAAGTGCATCAGTAACATTAGATAAAAGCAACTAATATTATTGAGGTCATTATCAAAAGTACTAACCTCTAAGCTTTTAGCACATTAATTTAAGTTAATGCATTCAATAAAAAAACGATGTCTATGTAGGAGAATTGAATTAAATTTCCCTATAAGATATCGTTTTTTAATATGCTTCTTGTTCCATAGAACTGGGCCAATTTATATCAGAATGTCCTCTATCTAAATTCTTAATTGTTTCAATTTCAGTCTTTGTTAACTCAAAATCAAAAACATTTAAATTTTCAGCTATATGTACTGGATTAGTCGACTTTGGAATTACCATGATATGTTGTTGTGTCAAGAATCTTAAAATTACTTGAGCAGTAGATTTTTGATGATTATCCGCAATATTAACGATTGTAGGTTCATTCAAAACTGAGCTCATACCTTCACCCAATGGTGCCCAAGATTCATGTAAAATATTGTTTTTATTTAAAAAATCATGCATTTTATTCTCTTGCCAATAAACGTGTGTCTCAATTTGATCAATCATCGGCTTGATTTCTGCACGATCAATCAAATTTTGCACTTTTCTACTATTAAAGTTACTGACACCAATAGCACGTAACTTACCTGCTTTGTAAGCATCTTCTAATGCTTTATACGTACCTAAGTTATCAACTGTTGGCCAATGAATAATCATCAAATCAAAATAGTCTAAGTTTGCACTTTGAAGGGATTCATCAATACCACGTAAAGTACTCCGATATCCAGAAGTTTGAGTCTTTGAGGTCACAAACAATTGATCACGTGCGATACCACTCTTATTAACAGCTGCACCGACTTCTGCTTCATTACCATAATTTTGGGCTGTATCAATACTTCTATATCTCAAATCAATCGCCTTAGCTACATTCTCTTCAGTGATAGAAGAAGGCATTTGGTATGTCCCAAACCCGAGTGCTGGAACCTTAACACCATTGTTCAATTCAAAATAATCCATTTTCTTTACTTCCTTTTATTTGATAAAACAATTGTAGCTACCGGAAATAAAAAAGAGAATACTCTATTAATTAGCATTACATTAACTATTGGTTAACACCATTATATTCTGAACCAATTAGTTCTATAAAATTCTTAACAGTATCCGATGCACGGTTTGAGTAAACTATTCCATAAGGCATTTTATGCTTTTTATCCATTTCGACTGCTTTTATAGGAGCATATGCGTCTTTCCAGATAGAAAGAGTTTCCATAATATAGTTATTTTGACTACAAATATTAAACGTATTCAAATCATAAAAATCATCATTATCTATTACTGTAATCCCCTTTTTATCTAGTTCAGACCTTAATTCATCTAATCGTGGTGATAATCCTCTTTTAACTAACAAAACTTTCTCATTAATTAAATCGTCTAATGATATTTTATCTTTATTTGCTAAAGGATTATTTAGGGGAACGCCCCAATAAGCCGTTGTCTCCGGTAACTCATAAGTTTGATATGGTCCCTGATTTATCTGATCAGAATTTATCGGACCAACAAAGAAATCAATCTTTGTACCTATGTTGGTAAACATTCTCTGCATACTAAGCGGGTCATCTTCAAATGAAACCAAATCAACCTGATATCCGTCTTTGTTATTCATACTCGACCATAATTGGATTAATGGTTGGGCAGATCTTAACAAAGAAGTTCCAATCTTGATAACTTTCTTACCTTTGTTCTCAATATCACGCGTTTTTCTTAAAATTCCATCTGACTCTAAAATATAATTATTGGCTGATTCATAAAAGAATTCTCCAGCCTTAGTTAGTTTCACTCCCTGGGTAGTTCTGTTAAGTAACTTTGCGCCCACCATATCCTCAAGACCATTCATTTGTTTCATAACGGAAACTGAGGAAATAAAAAGATGTTCAGCTGCTTTAGAAAAGCTACCATCCCTAACAACTTGAACAAAAGTATCCAATTTTGTATCGTACAAAATAACCCCTCCATAATCGTATTAACTGTTTGTTAATGCTATATTAATTTTTTTGGTAATTCATTGTCAAGAACAGTCACATCCTTTTCAAGATGACGAGGTTATTATTTTTGGTATTGCATGTAGTTATCGTGATAATACTGCTCCAGTAAATAAAATTAAATCTGACAGACAAGCATTTTATGATATATTAACAATTAAATAAAACCGATTCCCGCATTGAATTCAATCAATTTGGGAATCGGCTTTTTTACTTCTCGTTTATGTGTTAACTAATAGTTAATGTAAGATTAACATTTTAACCAATTCTAAAGGCCTAACATTCCTTGTAAGATAGCATTCTATAAACAAACGGAGGAAACAACATGTTATTATTCATAATCTTAGGTATTACAACTGGTGGATTCATTCCACTACAAACTTCAATTAACTCACAATTACGTAATAAAGTTAAAACACCTTTCTTATCATCATTGATCTCATTCTTAGTCGGTACCGTATTCTTACTTATCTTGAGCATCTCTACTGGAGCAGGAATTCCATTGCTAAACGGTTCTCTATCTGCATTACCATGGTGGGGTTACTTAGGTGGCATCATCGGTATGATCTGTTTAACAATCAACATCTTTTTATTACCAGTTCTTGGTAGTGTTCAAACAGTTATCATTCCTATGGTCGGTCAAATTTTAATGAGCGTCGTCATCGACAATTTCGGTTGGTTCCATGCTAAAACAAGTCCAATGTCATTAACTAAACTATTAGGACTTATCCTAGTTATTGCTGGAATCATGATTACCATTGCCCTACCTTCTATTCTTTCTAAAAAAACTGCTACTAAGACAACAACCGGTAGTAAAAAACTAATCTGGCAAATCATCGCTCTCTTAGATGGTTTCGCGTTCTCAATTGAATCAACCATCAATGGACACGTCGGAACAGTCCTTCATTCACCAATCTATTCAGCTTTTCTAACATTCATCATCGCCTCAATTATCTTAATCGTTATTAACCTAGTTCAAGGCAATTTCAAAAACATGAAATACATTGTTTCAGAGCGCACTCCTTGGTGGAACTTCTTAGGCGGTATCATCGGTGGTATTAATATTTTCATCAATGCTTTCTTAGTTCCACAAATTGGTATTGGTTTGGCAACAATTTTAGGATTGCTTGGTCAAATTATTATTAGTTTAGTTATTGATAACTGGGGATTCTTGGGTGCTGAAATTAATAAAATTAGTAAATTGCAAATAACTGGTATTTTAACTATCATCTTAGGCATCGTTGCCATAGAATTAATTTAATACAGTCTTTATTAATTGGAGTTAAATCATAATGGAAAAATTACTATCTTGTTTTGAGTTGATTGGTGCATGGCTGATCTTTATCTTCCCACTCTATCAAGGAATGTTGGAACTACAGGAACAAATACAGCACGTTAGAAAACTTGGGATATCAAATTCAAAGTTACCTAAAATATCAATGTGGTACTGGATATTTCCACCATTGAAAATCAAGTTAGAAAAACAGCGCATGTTCAAATTACTTAGTAAGCGTCAGACATCGACTGGAGAACTCGATTCATTCCTACATTTTTTAGATAAAGCTACTGCTTGGTTCTATGTTGCTTTGGGTGGATTACTTACCGCAATCTCAGTCACATACAATACATTAGAAGAATTTAGAATTAGTCTTTCTCCTTTTGCTTTCTGGTTACTGATTATTGTTATTGTTGTTTGTACATTTATCTCTGATAACTATCGAATCAATAGTAAAAGAAAACAACGCATCATTCAAAAGATTCAAGATGGTATGAATAAGAATATTTAATTGAGTCCATTTTAAAACACAAAAACCTCAGTCATATCAGATGTAAAAATCTGACATGACTGAGGTTTTGTTATTTGCCTAATGGTTTCTTACTGAACCATCTAACCCGTTAACCCATATATGTTTAGTTTATATTAATTGAAAGTTTCTTACCCATTGCAAAAGCCAATTTGTTTAAAGTTTCAATACTCGTATTGTTGCCAGACTCAGTCCTTGATACTGTGGAACGAGGAACGTTTGCTCTCTGTGCCAATTCAGTTTGAGTCCATCCCATTTCTTCTCGTGCTTTATAGATTGCATAGGCACTTTCCAATTTTTCACTTTCTGTTTCAAATCCTTGTTTAAAATCTGGATTTTTGAGTTCATTCTTTAGAATCGAATCAATACTAATATTTTTTTCCATCTTTACCCTCCAACGATTCGTAATATTCTTCTCTTAAATACTTACCATGATCTATTTCCTTAAGAGGTGTCTTTTGGGATTTCTTTGTAAAACCATGAGTAATTATATAATCGTTTTCTTCAACATGAAAATATATTGCTCTTTGTATATTACTACCAACCTTTGACCGTAATTCGTATAAATTATTATCAAGCTTTTTCACCCATTGCATTTTTTGAGCATCCAACAATCCTTTTGCTTGTACCTTTACAATCAAAGCAAGTAACTTTTCTTTGTCCTTAGAAGGTAAATCTTGATAGAATTCAACAAATTCATTATGACCATTTGGCCTTGTATAAGTTTTGAACTTTGGCTTTTCCATAATTTTATTGTACAATATATGCTACACATTTTCAATATATGCAACACTAAATATAACAAATTGGTTTAATCTCAACTGAATTTATCTTCCAACAATACCTTTTTAAATTGTTTAATCAACTCAGGATGATCAATTCGAGTAGTAAGACCAGTATTAAAATCAAAACTAAGATCGCTACTTATCCACATTTGACGATTATCAATTATAATGCAGTTCGGCAAATTATATTCATATTGTGTAAATTTAACATCTGACTTATCAAATGGCTGCATTTTCTCCTGACTACAAACATGGAGTTCACATTTTTTACTTATTAATCTTGTTATATATTGTTGTAAAAATGGTTTGATGGTTGATGTCATAATTAAAACATTTTGTGCATTTTCTAAATCCTTAGACAATTGATTCTTATAATGTCCATCAAAGATTTTCAATCCAGATTGATGCGTATATTCGTCATCTGAGATAATATAACCCATCTTTTTATAAACCTGTTTTCGCTTGCGAAACATTCTTAACAACATGGGAGCAAACATATCTACATAATCAATCACTTTTAAATCTTTCTTTTTATCTAGATCACGATGCATCCTACCCAAATACTGTTCCAAATTTCCATGAAAACTATATGGCATGGACAAAATCATTGTATCCAAACTAGGAATGTCCAATCCTTCCCCACCAACATATGGCGTTGCCAAAATTGTATAGGGTTCTTTATCAGAATTTATTTTGAGGATTTCCTCAGAACGTTCTTTATTTGAAATGCCACCATAAATTCGATAAAGATGCTCTTTGGGTAACTTATCATACAACTTGTCAACATGTGTCACTAAGCTTGTAAGCACAATGGTATGACGTTTCTCTTTAATACATTTCTTAATGTCTCGAATTAACATCTGTTCACGAACATCATCATTTTGAATTGCCAAACGATTTTCTACAATACTATTATTGAGTGTTTTTAAATCTGTCATTCCAAAATTAGTGAATCTTGGAATAACAGTTCTTTTGACAGTTAGTGCAAATCTTGGATCAATGACATCTGTTTGAAAACGAATTGGTCCAAATCTTAATGTTAGAATTGGCTCTTGACCATCTCGTCTATACGGTGTTGCAGATAACCCATATAAATAATTACTGGCAATCTTATTGATGACTTCATCAAATGTATAAGCCGCATCATGGTGTACTTCATCACTAATAACCATTCCATAGTGACTTAAAAACTTCGAAGCGTTAGACATTTTACTGATGGCTTGAATTGTCGCAATATCAACAAGGCCACTGGGATTTTTCTTTTGACCATAATATGTACCAATAGTTTCTTTATGCTTCTTTCGCCCAGTAGGAGTGTATTCCACAATCACGGGTTCATTTTTAATTTCCAAAAAACTAGTTAACTTCTGTTTCCATTGTTCAGCTAAAACTTTGTTTGGGACTAGAATTAGAGTGCTTACTTTATGATTTGCAATTAGTTTTGCTGCAATGATTGTTTTTCCAAATCCAGTCCTAGCAGCCAATATTCCCGTAGATTGTTTTTTTATCGCATCATATGCTGGTACCTGATTAGGATAAAGTTTACCCATAAATTTCACTTTTAAAGAAGTACCAATTGCAGCTTGTTCATCCCATGATACATTCTTGACAATGCTATTTAGTTCATCTGACAATCCACGTGGCAAAATTAAATATTCATCATTTTCTTTAAATAGAGTGATTATTCTCGGTGTATTATTAACTGGCATTCGTACTGCTTGTAATTTATAAAACTCTGGATTTCGAAAAGAGGCTAGCCATTTAAGATTAAGTATTTCTTCGGTACTCAAGTCATCTTTTCGTAAATAAAGAGCATCCTTTTGAATCACAGTTAAACTCTTATTAATATGGAAGTTTTCAGAAAAAAGATTATCCTCTTTGACCGTGTTTGATTCGTTCAGTTCTAAACTAGTGTGACTTATAATATCGTTAAGAATCTTATTGATTTTACCCATTGAGATTAGAGAGACATTCTGTAAAACTTTCCATTGATCAGGAAATGCTTTCCATGTATCATCAACAAATGCCGTTCTACCAAAATTCAAGGATTGACCTTCTAATGGTGCAGCAATTAAATTACCAATTTTTCCTTTACTGACTTGATCCTGGGCTGGAAAAAGTCGATCAAAAGCTGAAAATGGCAGCCTAGAATCAATCGTCTGTGTCACCTTCAAGAGTCCATCACCGAGTTGACGTGCCTTTTTTGCATCAATCGAAGTGTCAAAAAATAGCCACACATGACAACCTTTTCCCGATTGAGATAACTCTACAAGTGGCTGTAAATCATATTTCTGACAGGCTTTTTGCACTGATCTAGTCAACTCTTTCCAAGGCTGGTCTTCATGGTGACCATCAATATCAAAAGCTAAAAATTTTGTAGTGTTATCGATACTTAAAGGATACAAACCAATTGCGAGTTTTGATTCTGCTTGCAAATGCTTATATATAACATCGTCCGTTAATGGTAAAAAATGCGTTCTCATAGGTCGTCCATTTTCAAAGGGAACGGCTGGGGCATAAGCTTTCTTATTCATTCTTTTGTTAAAATAACGATTAGCATAAACATCAGTACGACCAACAAATCTATTTTTATATAACGCAATTTTTTTATCCAAATTAATATCTGTTTGATGCTCTGTTTTCTCATTACGAATATAAGTAGCTAATTCTGAAACTGGCATTGTATAGTACTCTTGAGTATTCGGAATACGATAAATTGCAATTTTCCCTAGTTTTTCTTTTCCCTGATCTTTTGCTAACGCCACTAATTCATATTCCGTATTAAAAAGCACAAAGCGTTTCATTATCTAACCTCAATTATTATTTCTCTTAATGACTACATTATGCTACATTTACTTGATTAAAATCTCAAAATTTTCTAAGATTGAATTAGATATATTTCAAAATTAATTTAAACGAAAGCTGGCATTTGTATGAACTTTAAAGACCAATTCCATTTGACTAAGGATCAAAATCGTCGATTTGCTAGAAAGAACTTCACAAAATTAGTCCATACTAATGCCCGCTTTGAGGGTATTAATACAACACTTCCACAAACTCAAACTATCATGGATGGTTTAGGAGTTGATGGAGTTGATATCGATGATATCAATACTATTGTTCAAATTAAACGTGGATGGCAATTCATTACTGAAAGTGACTCAAAACTTGATCTTACATTTGAGAAGAAAATAAATGAAATTGTTGCTAAAAATGATGCTCTTGTACCTGGAGAATTTAGAACTGGACAAGGTGGCGTTAACATCGGTTCTGATAAGGACTTTATTCCTGAACTTGTCGATAGTACAAACGAAGATAAATTTCTTAATAATTTGTTAATAGACAACATCTCTATAACAGAAAAAGCTATACGTCTTATGTATCACAATATGCGTGGTCAACTTTTCTGGGACGGAAATAAACGTACAGCTACTTTAGTCGCCAATAAATTAATGATTGATAATGGTGCTGGTTTAATTAATGTACCATTAAATCTTTGGTCACAATGGAACAAACTGATAAGTGATTTCTATCTTAGTAATGAAATAGATGAATTGCTTCAATGGACTTATGATTATGCTATTCAAGGTATTGAGCTGTAATCATTTTTATTATTTTAAAGTGAATATAAAAAAGAAGATGGGATTAAGAATTCAATTATTGAGTTCCTAATCCCATCTTCTTTAAATCTAATCATCATCATAACTATCCGCTTGCCACGCCTCAATTTCTTCTTGATACTTTAGTTCCTCAACTGTAGGTTCTCCAAAGGAGGTACGATAATTAGGTACTTTATCCTTCTTATCAGGAAGCATCACACCATATGGTATTCCATTATTAGCAACAATCATTTTATAAAAAGTAGTTATAGCAATGGTCTGATTTATTCCCAGCTTATCTAATATTCTTTTCGTATCTTTAACAAGTTTACCGTCAATTTTTACGTTAATCATTTTTTTTGAAGTATCTTTCATTTGTATTACCGACCCTCACTAACTAATATCACTATTCTACTATGAATCATAAATTACATATCATTTCATTTAATAATTAAGCCAAAGAGTTACTCTAAATCCCACAATGGAAAATTAGAGTAACTCTTTTTAATTAAATAATCATTGAATTTTCTCGTTCATTGTTATACTGTATTAGTATACTAGAACAGATATACAAGAGTTCTAAGGGGTGTAAACATATGAACGAAACTATTTTAAATATAAAGAGTCTTAATAAGTCATTTGGCAGTCGGCATGTACTAAAGGACGTCAATCTAGATATCCGTAAAGGTCGCATAATTGGGCTGATTGGTGCGAACGGTGCAGGTAAAACTACTATTATGAAATCAATTTTAGGCATTACCAATTTTGAAGGTGAAATTTCAATTGAAGGTATCAACGTTACTGAATCCCGCCATCAAGCTCTAAAAGCAGTTGGTGCGTTAATTGAATATCCAGGACTCTATCCTTTTCTTAGTGGTCGAGAACAATTGAACTTATTTGCTACAGGAATTGATGCCAAAACAAATGTTGAAGAGATTATCTCTAAATTAAAAATGACACCTTATGCTAACGTAAAAACTAAGAATTATTCTTTAGGCATGAAACAAAAGCTTGGTGTCGGATTAGCTCTACTCAATAAACCGGATTTAGTTATTTTAGATGAACCAATCAATGGACTTGATCCTAAAGCAGCAAAAGAACTACGTGATTATATTCTTGAAGAAAAAGAAAATGGTATTACTTTCTTAATATCCAGCCATATTCTGAGTGAATTACAACGGATTGCCGATGATGTAATCATTATTGATCATGGAGAAATCATTAGATACACAACAATGGCAGACTTACTTGCCTCAAATAAAAGCTTTTATAAAATCAAAACTACCAACGATGAATTTGCTCTGCAATTACTTAATAAAAATGATGTTTCCATTCAATCAGAATCTGAAATCATTATCCCAATTACAGAACAATTTCCTATCGGCGATATTCTTGAGTTATTTATGCATAACAAAATAAAGATTCTTAATATTAAGCAACAAACTGGGGATCTAGAGGAATCTTTGCTATCCGTTATCGACAAAGATCAAGTAATAACAGGGGGAAATAAATAATGACCACTTTATTAAAACAAGAATATTACAAACTTAGAAAACAACGTTCTAATGCTATCTTTATCATCGGCGTACTTGTTTTACAAATTATCACCGCACTCTATAGTTTGAAATATCCACAAGTTATAGCTCCAAAAGATTTATTTATGAATAGCTTCTTTGCCTATCCACCAGTTATTTTATTTTTCATCGCTATTTCTAGTACTAGTATTACCAAGGAACGTCAATTTGGTACTTTAAGAGCACTTCTATATCGGAAATTCTCATATACTCAAGTACTAATAAGTAAAGTTATTTCTTTAGTAAGCTATGCCCTTTTCTCATTATTACTAACTTCAATATTCAGTATTATTTTGAAGTTTCTACTACTTAAAGACTTCTCTATTACAAAAAGTATTTGGAAACAATTTTTACTGACAAGTCTGGATCAATTTTTAACGCTTATATTCTTGATGAGTCTAGTCATCCTATTGGGTACGATCATTAATAATTCAAACTTTGCTTTAACAACTGGTATTATTGGATACTTTGCCATCAATATCTTTAATCAAATATTGCTTTTTCTAGTCGCAAAATTCAATTGGCTAAAGTGGAACCCTTTAAACATGATGAATCTAGGTGCACAACTTCAGAATCACAATTTGCATAAAATGACCCAGTTATCCTTACCAGTACTTTCAATTGGGTACACATTCTATATTCTTCTGTTTCTTGGATTAGCACTATACAGTTTTCGCAAAAGAAATGTTTAGATAATCCTAAGGTCCCTAAAGTAGGCATTTCCTCTAGAAACATTATAGTAACCCTTTATGTGGCTACATTTATGATATAAGTCATTAGCCGCCTGAGGAATCTTATTCTTAGCCCCGTTAATGGCAAAATTATAATTTAGAATAAAAACGCAAAGTGTATTTGCAATCATATTGATATCCTTCGTCTCTTCCAAAACTTGTGCTGAACGTAGGATTAATTTTGAAAGGTATTTGTCTTCTTTTATTTCAGAATCAGCGTACGCCTCGCTCAGATTCTTCATTAAAGAATTGACGTCTTCTCTACTCATAATTTACCCCGATAACTTTTATAATACGAACCAATATCGGTATAGCATCACTAACAAATTGAAGCTACAAAATATTACAAATATCTTCTTCCAAGCCAAAACAAAAGTCCCTACAGTGATAAAATATATCTATCTCTATAAAAACTGGAGGGCTTTAAATGAGCTCAATCTATATCAAACGTGCACAAATAAAAGATTTAACCGAAATAATGAATATTATCAGCCAGGCTCAGGCTATGTTAAAAGCAGACGGCAGTCCTCAATGGCAAAGTGGTTACCCTGATACCGCTACTTTGAAGAATGATATTATGGCGCAACAATGCTGGATATTAGTTGTTGATGGAAATATTGCCGGCACAGCTACCTTGATTGTTGCTGATGACCCTAACTATCGCGTTATTACTGAAGGAAATTGGGAGAACAATACTGATCCATACGCTACAATTCATCGAATTGCCCTTAACGCTGATTACACAGGTCAACATTTGAGTAAAATCTTTGTTTCAAATTTAATCAGTCAAGCTTATCAAATTGGTGTCCATAACTTTAGAATTGACACCCACAAACTAAACAAACGTATGCAAGCTTTGGCTACTAGCACTGGTTACGTTCATCGTGGAAAGATTTACGTTGACGAACCTGCTGACAATCATGAAGACAATGCTCGTTTGGCCTATGAATTGAATATTTAGATTATGAAAAGAAGAGAGCTATGAATCCAATTAAGAATTCATAGCTCTCTTCTTTTATTTATATTAATCATACTTAACCGTGCTACCAAAACTAAGTGGAACAAATCCATAATGAGTATATCTATCTATTACTTTTGAATCGACTTTTTTCAATTGTGGGTCAATAAAATTGTAAATATCGCCATACTCTGTCGGTAAACCAGATATACGAGTTTTTAGTTTTAAAGATAAATCTGCCTGTAATAGCGCTGTTCTTAATTCCAGCATTATTTTAACGTAATCTTCTTTGTCATTTAATGCCTTAGCGAATTGAACTAGCTGCACTCTAAAATTATTGAATTTTGGATCTTTAACGTTATTATACGCTGCACTAATTAAATCCATTAATTTCTTCCTGTTCTCAGTTTCATTCTCACGCACAATACTACCTCCATTAGAAGACACAAGAATATCTCCAGGTTCACATTCTAATACCTCACAAATTTTATCCAAAGTAGCAAATCTAATTCCCTTTGCCTTACCTGTCTTCAAAATTGATAGATTAGCCGGAGTTATTCCAATTTTTTTTGACAAATCCTTTGATGATATGCCACGTTTTACCATCATTAAATCCAGATTAACTTTAACCATTTACATCACCTAAATAACTGTATTTGAATCTTCTTGCAATTTAACGCCATATTTAAATACCAAATAAATTGTATATAAAATTGCCATAAATATAAAATACATTCCAATTTGGGACCATGAATTCACAAAAACACCACTGATAGATCTTCCATTTCCGTTAGAAAAAATAAACATACTTATAATGTTTGCAATAGTAATGACGAAAACTGAAATAAACATAGTTCTGATATTAGTTAAATTAGAAACCACAAAAAAATCATTTTGTTTAATATTGTTTATCACACGTCTTAACGATCTCATAGTAATTATTAAGCTAATAAAAATAATTAGCGCATTCATACACCCCAAAACTAGTGTACTCTTTGTTAATTTTCCTGGAATCAAAATATATTTATAGAAATCGCTTTTCTCATTTCCAGAAACCACAAACATCATAATAGTGGCAAAGACAACTGATTCCCCCCTAAAGAAAAAATTACTTGAGCAACAATCGTTAAGATTGATAAAGTCTTCAGAATTAAATTAGTTAGATATTTCATATTATTCATCCCCTTAATTAATATTGTATTGCACAGATTAATTTACGTCAATCAATATTTAATTATCGTTTTACAATAATTAAATATCAGATCATGTAAAAAGCAACATCCCTTAATTACAAACTTAAAGGATGTTGCTTTTTTTCAATCAATTTTTCTATCACAGTAGTTTTTCCTTACCAACAGGTTTCAATTCATTAGATTAGGCGTGATACCCATGAATTCATTCATGGGAGGTAAGCCACTCACTTCCTTTCAATTTTTGGACGTCCAGCTTTACTTCTAGTATTTCTTTGGTCATTGATATAGTTTGCTACTGTTTCCTTACTCATATTACCTAATGTACTCATATAGTAACTTCTTGACCAAAGATTTCCTCCCCAGAATTGACGTTGCCTTATTTCTGGATGTTGCTTAAGAAATAATCTTGCACTACCACCTTTTAAGGCTTTTACAATATTTGTTGGAGAATTCTTTGGCTTGAAGGAAATTAACATATGCACATAATCAGGCATTACTTCCATATTCTCAATTGTAATATTGTTTAACTCAGAAATATGCTTTAATATATCCTCCATTTCCCTAACTAATATCGGGTTAGTAAACGTCTTGTTCCGATATTTTGTCACCCAAATTAAATGGAAATGAAATTTGTAAACGTAGCCATTGGCGTAAATTGTACCTTCTTCTTTGCTCATTATAAATTAACCATTCTTTTGTTTGATAATGTTTCAAACATATCTTATCTGTATAATTCGAATCAAGATATGAAAGGAGGTTAACCTTTATGGAACAAATAGAAGAGCCAAATATGATGGGCTTAAAAATGCGTATTTACCCTAATCACAGACAAGAAGAAATATTCTGGAAGAACATAAATGCTTCTCGGTTTGTTTACAA
>CALNAK010000038.1 GCA_937874185.1 uncultured Lactobacillus sp. | reverse complement strand
AAAACTAGATTAAAATTTAAGGCATTTCATTTACACAAGATTCTTGACGCTACCTGTCTTTTTATTGGTACCTGGTTAAAAATTAACTACACCATGCGTATTACGTTATAATTCTAAATCTGATTAACTCTTGATTAAATGCATCTTTATCAATATCGTGAGGAACCCTAGCTATTATACCCATTGTTCAGCACTATACTCATAGTAAAATAATTTGAGGTTAACTAAAATTATACGCCCAGAGGTTTACCATCTACTATCGAGTGGGAATAAAATATTGCATGAAGTTGAATCCGTAATGTTGATTTAACGGCATTCGTGAGCTTATAAAATGGATGAATTGGCGGTGGATCTGAAAGGTTCCCCACCAAAAGCCCCACCAAGAATCGTGGAAGTCTTCAGTCACTTGGAAGTGATTGAGGATCTCCACGATTTTTTTAGAATTCGCTCCTTGTGCATTCACAGAATGTTGCGGATAATGTAATAAGGGAAAGTGTATCAAGTACAGGGTGGAGGAACCGGCATGGCAATTACCGAATATGAAGATCAAATCCGATCAATCATTAACGAACCAAATCACGAAGGGTTCGTCTATGATTTTTTAAGTGTGTATGAAAAAATCCCCAAGGCAACGATTACTAAGTTGAGAAAGGGCTTGAATAACCTCTCAAAGGAACCGGGTGAAGTTTATTTGAAGAATAAGCTTTACTTCAAGCAGACTGATTCAGATTTAATGCAGGCGTATGTAGATGTTCAGGCCCGCGTAAATGAGTTGGGAACAAAACCGCGATTCATCATCGTCACTGATTACAAGCAGCTGCTGGCGAAGGACACGAAGACGCACGATAGTTTGGACATTGAATTTTCAAAATTACCTCAAAAGTTCGAGTTCTTCTTGGCGTGGAACGGAATTGAGAAGGCTGATTTTGACAAAGAGAATCCGGCTGATGTTCGTGCTGCTGAACGTTTCGCTAAGCTCTACGACGTTGTAGTTAAGGATAATCCACACGCGTCGCGTAAGGGACTCAACCTGTTCTTAATTCGCGTGCTGTTCTGTTTGTTTGCTGAAGATACAAATATCTTTGAGAACAATTTGTTTACCAATCGTGTTAAGCAAATGACTAAAGAAGACGGGACTGACTTTGATGCATTTGTAAGTCAGTTGTTTGGGGTGCTTGATTTTGAAAAGTCACAACGACCTGTTGACACACCATCGTGGCTTAATGATTTTCCATATGTTGACGGCGACTTATTTAAAGATCCGCACGAATCTTTGATGTTTAGTTCTAAGTCTCGAAAATTAATCATTGATGCTGGAGAATTGTTGAATTGGAATCAGGTTAATCCGGACATTCTTGGATCAATGATTCAGGCTGTTGCTAGTGAAGACAGCCGCAGTCACCTCGGTATGCACTATACGTCAGTTCCGAACATCATGAAAGTGATTAAGCCACTATTTCTGGATGGACTTCGCGAAGACTTTGAAGCTGCTAAGGGTAACGAAGACAAGCTTCAGAAACTGTATGACAGAATCGGCAATATCAAGTTTATGGATCCAGCCTGTGGTTCGGGTAATTTCCTGATCATTACCTATAAGGAATTGCGACAACTTGAAATTAATATTCTGATTGAACTTAACAATATTGGTGTTTCAACGATGTATGTGCCATCAGTTACGCTGGATCAGTTCTATGGAATTGAAATTGACGACTTTGCATGTGATGTGACGCGATTGTCGTTGTGGATTTCTGAGCATCAGATGAACGTTAAGCTGCATGAGCAGATTAGCGATGCTGTTCGACCAACGCTGCCATTACAGCATGCCGGTGCGATTGTATGTGGGAATGCGTTACGGATTGATTGGAACGAAGTATTGCCGCACAAGAAAAATGATGAAGTTTATTTGTTTGGTAATCCACCTTATTTGGGATCCAAATTGCAAAATAAAGAACAGAGGGAAGATTTAAAGCAAGCTTTGTGGACAAATAGTAGGTACAAAAAACTGGACTATATTTCAGGTTGGTTTTCAAAGGGAGCTACATATATTGGCCTATCTAAAGCACAACTTGGCTTTGTTACAACGAATTCAATAACGCAAGGAGAACAGGTATCCTTATTATGGCCTAAATTATTGACCACGGTATTTATAAAGTATGCTTATCAGTCATTTAAGTGGGGAAATAATGCTAAAAAAAATGCTGGAGTTTCTGTAGAAATTATAGGATTAGCTTCAAATCATAACTCTTGTAAAAGTAAATCATTATTTTCTGGTTTGATGAGGGAAATAGTTAATAATATTTCTCCATATATTACCAATTCGGATAACTCAGTGGTAATACCTAACAAAAAAAATATAAATAAATGGCCAAAAATGGTGATGGGGAGTATGCCTAGGGATGGTGGTAATCTGATATTTAGTGAGAATGAAAAACAACATTTTGATGAACTAGGTGTAGATCCGCTAATTATTCGTCCTTATATTGGGGCTAGTGAATATATACGAGGGCGTAAAAGATTCTGTCTTTGGATGAATGAACAAACGTATAAAAAGTGTGAGCATATACCAGAAATTAAGAGAAGAGTATTAAATGTAAAAAATTATAGGATGCAGAGTAAAGCACCATCAACTCGAAAAGCAGCTCAGACACCATGGAGCTTTGTCCAAAGAGGTGAGTATGATAAAGCTTATGGAATAGATTATAAAAATAAATGTTCTTTAATCATTCCTGAGGTTTCATCTGGTAACAGACTATATGTTCCAATGGGAATACTACCTGCTTTTGACATTATTTTTAATAAAGCAATGGTAATTTATAATGCTAAATTTTATTATTTAGGCGTTTTGCAATCTAGAATGAGTATGGTGTGGTTGCGTTCCATTGGTGGAAAACTAAAAACGGATTATAACTATTCAAATACACTTGTTTATAACACCTTCCCCGTGCCGGAGTTTTCAACTCGTCGAAAAAACGAAATTGAAGATCTAGTCTGGAAAATCTTAGATATTCGTGATGAAGAGGGTGGCACTTTGGCTGAACTATATGGTTCACCGCTTGCTGCTAAAAACCCAAAACCAATGAATTCACGTCTAAAGGCTGCCCATGAAGAACTCGACCGAGTAGTTGATCGGGCTTATCGTGATCGACCGTTTAAGGATGATGATGAACGATTAGCATTATTACTAGACATGTATAGTAAAAAGGTGAGCGGAAATGATAAATAGTCCAGAAAAATTCTTGCAAGATTATCAGGATATATTCAATGATGATAATCTTGCCAAAGACAATTTGAAGAGAATTACAGTGCAACTTAATAGTATTTTTGAAACAGCATTTGATATTGATAGGGATAATACGTCAGAACTAATAGCATCCTTTATATTAGGAACACAGAATAATAAGTTGATTAGCGATAGAAAAGCATATGACAGCTACATCAGACATCATTTAGAAACATCAAATTATATTAATAATAGAAGGAATAATCCTACTTTCTCCAAGCAGACATTAGCCAACATGGAAATTGAAGACTTTAAAATGGCGTTTGAGCTTGATAAGAAGATTTTAGTACGTCTTGTATGCATTGACCGATTAGTAAATAACCAAGAATTTGATGTGGAAGAAATATATTTTGAAAGTGCTGGTTCGTTAATTAATAGATTGCAACAATCTGTTATAGATTGGAAATTTTTAACTGATCTTATGGACAAACATATTAGAAATGCCTCTTCTCACTTAGACTTTTACTATGATGATCACAATTTTACTTTTAAGGGGAAGAATGTTAACAGTCGTTTAAAAACTATTGAGGAGTTTTCAGTAAGCCCTGAAGAGTTTTTGTCGAAGATCATGCCAAATACAACAAACATTATTCAAAGTTTTATTGCAGCAGGAATATTACTTTGGTTAAAGCCCTATGAAAAATATCATGAACAAGCGTTAGCTGTGATTGAATGAGGAGAAGTAAATGAAAGATAAAAATGTGGTTGAGGTTAATTATCACCAAACTGGTAAAAGTACCAATACCAATGAATTAGGAATGCGGGAGATGCAGGCCCGTGTTTATCAACATCGTAAATCCAAATATATTCTGGTTAAAGCTCCACCGGCTTCTGGAAAATCTCGTGCGTTGATGTTTGTAGCATTAGATAAGTTGGCTAACCAAGGAGTAAAAAAGGTTATTGTGGCTGTCCCAGAACGTTCGATCGGTCGTTCATTTAAGAATACGGACTTAGTAAAGTTTGGCTTCTATGAAGATTGGCGAGTTGATCCGCAGTATGATTTAACACTAAACGGTGGTCAGGAAAGTAAAGTGCAAAAGCTACTGGACTTTCTTAAAGATCCAAGTGGTCGGATTTTAGTTTGTACTCATGCCACCTTGCGTTTTGCTTATCAAAAGGTGGCCGATGACCATGCATTTGATAATGTGATGATTGCTATTGATGAATTTCACCACGTTTCTTCAAATGATAGTTCTGTTCTAGGGGATGCCTTACGTAATATCATGCACAACTCATCAGCCCACGTTTTGGCAATGACAGGTTCCTACTTCCGTGGCGATTCAGAACCAATCTTGTCTCCAGAAGATGAGCAGATGTTTGATAAGGTTACTTATACCTATTACGAACAGCTGGATGGTTACCAATATTTGAAGTCCTTTGGGATTGATTATAAGTTCTACCAAGGTCGTTATACTGATGCCTTGGATAAAGCACTGGATACCTCGAAGAAGACGATTATCCATATTCCAAGCGTTAATTCCAGTGAGTCAACGAAGGATAAGTATGATGAAGTTGATCGGATCTTTGATACGATTGGTGATATTAACTACCAAGACGAACAAACAGGTATTTACTTCATCAGGGATAAACACACTGGTAAGCTACTAAAAGTTGCTGACTTAGTGAATGAGGATGGCCGTGAAAAAGTCGGTGAGTACTTACGCCAACTAAGTGGTCCTGATGACCTAGATATTATTGTGGCACTCAACATGGCAAAGGAAGGCTTTGACTGGCCGTGGGCGGAACAAGCGTTAACGATTGGTTATCGGCATTCTTTAACCGAAATTGTTCAAATCATTGGCCGGGTTACTCGGGATAGTTCAAATAAGAACCACGCTCAGTTTACAAATATGATCGAACAGCCAGATGCTAAAGATGGAGATGTCGAATATGCGGTTAACCAAATCTTGAAAGCAATCACGGCATCATTATTGATGGAACAGGTTCTAGCACCAGAAATTCACCTAAAACGGCGTCAACATAAAGATGAGCGACCGACTGGTGATACTGACATTCTTATTAAGGGATTGAAAGAACCATCAACCAAACGGGTTCAAAGCATCATTGAAAACGATTTGCCCGATCTGAAGGCGGCAATTTTGCAAGATTCTTCGGTAAAACAAGGAATCGCTGCCAATGTTAGTGCCGAAGTCATGAACAAAGAATTGATTCCTAAGGTCGTGATGACCTGCTATCCTGATCTGAATAACGATGAGATTGACCAGGTTAGTCAATATGCTTTAGCTGATACGGTGATTCGTCACGCTAAAGTTGAAACGACCCAGGATAGCAATGGTAATACGGATAAGTTCTTACGGATGGCGGATAAATTCATCAACGTTGATCAACTCGATATTAATTTGATTGAATCCATTAATCCGTTCCAACGGGCTTATGATGTCATGTCACAGAATATTGATAGTGATACGTTGCGGATCATTGAGCGGTCGATTGATGCTAAGAAGTATGAATTTACTGATGAAGAGTTAGTCCAGTTGTATAAGAATGCTAAGCGCTTTGTAGCTGAACATGGAAAGCGACCAGACAAGAACTCTAATAATGAGGAAGAAGTACGGATGGCTTATGCTTTAGCTAAGCTGGCCGATCTACGGGCAAGGAGGAATCAAGAAAATGAATAATCAAACTATCCATTCTCTTGAGGATGTCTTCAATGATCCAGAAGCCAATGAATTGTTAGTACCGAAGTCAAAGCTAAAGACTGTGAATTCTAATCCAGACGTAGAGCATTTTAAGGAAATTCAGGAGTGGGTTAAGCAGCATGGTGGCAAAGAACCGGAAAAGACACGGGATATGTCAAGAATGGCTGAACGACAGATGGCAAATCGTCTGAAGGGCTATCGAAGTCATGAAGATATGATTGAATTGCTCAAGCCCTACGATGAACTTGGTTTATTAAATACCGAGAGTCAAAAACTAACTTTAGAGGATACCGTCAAAGATGAGAAACAGGAATTTGATTCTCTTGATGATATTCTGGAGGATGATTCTGTCTTGTTTGATAATAATCAGCAAACCGTTAATAGTAAGCTATTTGATACTAAAAAGCTTCATGAAATTAAACGAGAACAAGAAAACCAGCCGGAAAAAGTATCACAGCGTCATCAAATGGCTGATTTTGATAAGTACGAATCTTTATTCAAGAAAGTCCAGGCAGAGTTGGCTTCAGGGAAGCGGCAGTTACGTCCATTTAAAAACTATGAAATTCTGTTGCATCATTTTTATGTCTTAAAGGGTCAGTTGCTTTATATTGAAGCAGTTGGTGAAAAGAAGATGACTAATAACAAAAGCCAACGAAAGACAGACGCTCGGCTGCATGTAATCTATGAGAATGGCACTGAGAATACACCATTATTAAATGGCTTAGCGGCATCAATGTATGGGCGTAACGGGAAGATTGTTACTGAACCCGATGATCATTTTGAAATGGAACCCGGTCAAGTTACGGGCTACATTTACGTATTAAAATCTGAGAGTGATAATCCTGAGGTGCAACGAGTTCAAGAAGAGCATGCTTTGTATAAGGTGGGGTATACAACTGGCTTAGTTGAGAAGCGAATTGCTAATGCTGAAAACGAACCGACCTATCTTTATGGCCCTGTTAAGGTCTGTGAGGAATTTCAAGTTTCAAATTTAAACTCTGAGGCGTTAGAAACGGCGATTCATCATGCGTTAGCTAGTTATCGACTGGATGTAGATATTAAAGCGGCAAATGGTAGGGTTATTCATCCACGAGAATGGTTTATAACTGATTTAGATACTATTAATGATGTGGTTCATGGTATTATTGCTAAATTGCAAATGAGTCAGAGATAGTATTTTTTTGCGATTAGAAATAAAGATTTTGAGAGGTAGATTGCAAATTTAATCCGAATTTTTGGACAAATTTGTCAGCATAACCTG
>CALNAK010000037.1 GCA_937874185.1 uncultured Lactobacillus sp. | reverse complement strand
ATATATTACAAAGTGATCGGCAATTAGGTAAAAACGCGTGGATGGTTAGAAACACCAAAATACACAAAGAATTTGTAATAGAGATTAACCAAATTGAAAAGGATATTTATGCATAACATAAGATAACAAAAAAAGAAGGTTAATTGGGGCTTGAAATTTGTAGAAATTATCAGGCAGTACTCCCCAAGATTCCGATTCAGAGTATGCTCCCATCCACCGATAAATGTAATGACTATCAGAAACGAAATAATCCTTTATTTTTTTTTTTAAGTCCACCTACTTTTTTTCTAAAAAAGAAAGAAGAATAGGAACGAAACAAGTATATTTTTTTTTATAGGTTTCAAAAATAAAATAGAATTTCTATCATGAATAAGAAACTAATAGGATGTTTAATTCTTTTTCGTAATTGAAAAACACGACGGGCTGAAAAACCTAGGTTTATTTTTACAAGGGGTGCTTTATTAAAGGATTAAGTTATTACTCAACAAATAGAAATTAAAATTTGTAAAGGATGAGATGAATTCCGAAGCGCGTTTTTTAGTTTTAGAATTTGAGCAGACAGAATTCCATTGGTATAATTCGGGACCCCAGATATATTTCTATTTAATCCATTTTAGAACACATCATATCCATCTAAATAATACTAATCTGATCCTTATATTTATTTACGGCCCCCGAGGAGCCGTATGAGGCGAAAACCTCATGTACGGTTTTGTAATAGCGGTGAGAATAGTAATGTTATCATCGACTAGGATTATCTAACAGTTTAAGTACAGTTGATATAGTTGAGGCACAATCAAAATATGGTTTTTGGGGATGGAATTTGTGGCGTCAACCTATAGGTTTTATCATTTTTCTAATTTCTTCCCTAGCCGAATGCGAGAGGTTACCTTTTGATTTACCAGAAGCGGAAGAAGAATTAATAGCAGGTTATCAAACTGAATATTCCGGTATCAAATTTGGTTTATTTTATGTTGCTTCTTATCTAAATCTATTAATTTCCTCATTATTTGTAACAGTTCTATACTTAGGCGGTTGGAATATTTCTATTCCGTATATATCTATGCTGGAGCTATTTGAAAAGGATCAAATTTTTGGAACAACAATTGGTATCTTTATTACATTAGCTAAAACTTATTTGTTCTTGTTCATTTCTATCGCAACCAGATGGACTTTACCTAGGCTAAGAATGGATCAACTATTAAATCTTGGATGGAAATTTCTTTTACCGATTTCCCTTGGTAATCTATTATTAACAACTTCTTTCCAACTCTTTTCACTCTAAATTGAAAATCAATCCAAGATATTCATTACTTGTTTTAAACAAGAGAACGAAACAAAGATCAAATTATTCATAGATAATTACAATATGCTTCCTATGATAACCGGGTTCATGAATTATGGTCAACAAACCCTACGAGCTGCAAGGTATATTGGTCAGGGTTTCATGATTACCTTATCCCACACAAATCGTTTACCTGTAACTATTCAATATCCCTATGAAAAATTAATAACATCAGAACGTTTCCGCGGTCGAATCCATTTCGAATTTGATAAATGCATTGCTTGTGAAGTATGTGTTCGAGTATGTCCTATAGATCTGCCGGTTGTTGATTGGAAATTGGAAACCAATATTCGAAAAAAACGATTGCTTAATTACAGTATTGATTTTGGAATTTGTATATTTTGTGGTAATTGTGTTGAGTATTGTCCAACAAATTGTTTGTCAATGACTGAAGAATATGAATTTTCAACTTATGATCGTCACGAGTTGAATTATAATCAAATCGCTTTGGGGCGTTTACCAATGTCAGTAATTGACGATTATACTATTCGAACAATTTTGAATTCACCTCAAACAAAAAATGGGTAAACCCATTAATTTTATTAAAAAAAGAATGCAAAACTGTTGAATTATATTATATAAAGAATTTAATTAAAAACTTGTATTTATAGAATAATATTAAGTATTAAGGCTCATCCTTTTAATATAATATTTTCGTAATTATTATCTTGCTTGAAATAGATAGGTTGAAAATATTAGAATAAAAAAGCGAAACTGTCTAATAATTGTATCTACATCAATTAATATTCATTAGATTCTAATTTTACTCTATTAGAAACATATTAAAAAAAAATTCCCCGGTTAAATTAATAAGGTCATGAAAAGGATTTCTATTTTTTCTTTTTTTAATAATATAATGGATTTGCCTGGACCAATACATGATTTTCTTTTAGTTTTTCTGGGATCTGGTCTTCTAGTAGGAGGTCTGGGAGTGGTATTACTTCCTAACCCAATATTTTCAGCCTTTTCCTTAGGATTTGTTCTTGTTTGTATATCTTTATTGTATATTCTAGCAAATTCCCATTTTGTAGCTGCTGCACAACTCCTTATTTACGTGGGAGCCATAAATGTTTTAATCATATTTGCTGTGATGTTCATGAATGATTCCGAATATTCCATAGATTTCAATCTGTGGACTGTTGGGAATGGGATTACTTCAGTGGTTTGTACAACTATTCTTTTTTCATTAATTTCTACTATTCTCGATACGTCATGGTACGGGGTTATTTGGACTACAAGATTAAACCAGATTTTAGAACAAGATTTAATAAGTAATAGTCAACAAATAGGAATTCATTTATCAACAGATTTTTTTCTTCCATTTGAACTCATTTCAATAATTCTTTTAGTTGCTTTGATAGGTGCAATTTCTGTGGCTCGTCAATAAAAAAGGTTCCAATTAGTAAAGACCAAAGAAAACTTTGTGTTTGTGTATGTTATGATATTTTTTTCCGTTCATTCAATTTGATTTGATTGAATACTATTTCATTTTTTAAATATAAATTTTTATATTTTATATATATTTGAAATTTTTTCCCTAATATAGTTTTTATTCGTACTTTGTTGTTATATTCTAGTTGATTGAATCCGGTGAATTGTTTTTATTATTCATATTGATAATGAATCAAAATTGATAAGGAGTTGCTCAATGATACTCGAACATGTACTTGTTTTGAGTGCCTATTTATTTTTGATTGGTCTTTATGGATTGATCACGAGTCGAAATATGGTTAGGGCTCTTATGTGCCTTGAACTTATACTCAATGCAGTTAATATGAATCTCGTAACATTTGCTGATTTTTTTGATAATTCCCAACTAAAAGGGGATATTTTCTGCATTTTTGTTATAGCAATTGCAGCCGCTGAAGCAGCTATTGGATTAGCTATAGTCTCGTCAATTTATCGTAACAGAAAATCAACTCGCATCAACCAATCGACCTTATTAAATAAGTAGCATAAATCAAAAAATTATAGGTTTAAATTTGCATATATGATAGGTTATGACTTACTAGATTAAATTTGTGAAAATTTAAGAAATCAAAGTATTTTAGCCCCATTTTTTACCAATTGAGCCAGAATTCATTAAAAAATTCTATTAAAAGAAATCATTGCTTCATCTAGTATTTTAATTTAATATATCATTTAGTTATAAGTTTACTAGATTGAAAATTTATGACATTAAAAAAACTATAGATCCTATGTCACATTCAGTAAAAATTTATGATACCTGTATAGGATGTACTCAGTGTGTCCGAGCATGTCCTACAGACGTATTAGAAATGATACCTTGGGATGGATGTAAAGCTAAGCAAATAGCTTCTGCCCCAAGAACCGAGGATTGTGTTGGTTGTAAGAGATGTGAATCTGCCTGTCCAACGGATTTTTTGAGCGTTCGAGTTTATTTATGGCATGAAACAACTCGAAGCATGGGTCTAGCTTATTAATACGTTACCGAAAACCTGATTTGAATAAATTTGGAATACATTTTATTTTTTTTTATTGACAAGTACTCGTACTCAAAAAAGTTCAATTATATTTTTTTATTTATATATTTTTTTGAGTACGCGTTCTTTGGACCTGGTGTATCTTGTCTTTACCACGAATGATTTTCCTTGGTTAACAATAATTGTTGTTTTTCCAATATCTGCCGGTTCATTAATGTTATTTCTCCCGCATAGGGGAAATAAAGTTAATAAGTGGTATACTATATGCATTTGTATCTTAGAACTTCTTCTAACGACTTACGCTTTTTGTTATAATTTTAAACTGGACGATCCATTAATTCAACTGTCCGAAGATTATAAATGGATCAATCTTTTTGATTTTTATTGGAGACTGGGAATAGATGGACTTTCTATAGGAACGATTTTACTGACCGGATTTATTACTACTTTAGCTACTTTAGCGGCTTTTCCAGTTACTCGGGATTCCCGATTATTCTATTTCCTGATGTTAGCAATGTACAGCGGCCAAATAGGATCGTTTTCTTCTCGGGATATTTTACTTTTTTTCATCATGTGGGAATTAGAATTAATTCCCGTTTATCTCCTTTTATCCATGTGGGGTGGAAAGAAACGTTTGTATTCAGCTACAAAATTTATTTTATACACTGCAGGAAGTTCTATTTTTTTATTAATAGGAGTTTTAGGTATAAGTTTATATGGTTCGAACGAACCAACATTAAATTTAGAACTATTAGGGAATCAAGCCTATCCGGTCACACTCGAAATACTCTTTTATATTGGATTTCTTATTGCTTTTGCCGTCAAATCACCGATTATACCTTTACATACTTGGTTACCTGACACCCACGGCGAGGCACATTACAGTACCTGTATGCTTCTCGCTGGAATCTTATTAAAAATGGGAGCATATGGATTGGTTCGAATCAATATGGAATTATTACCTCACGCTCATTCTATGTTTTCTCCTTGGTTGATGCTAGTCGGTACAATCCAAATAATTTATGCAGCTTCAACATCTCCCGGTCAACGTAATTTAAAAAAGAGAATAGCCTATTCTTCTGTATCTCATATGGGTTTTATAATTATAGGTATTGGTTCTATAACGGATCCTGGGCTTAATGGAGCTATTTTACAAATAATCTCTCATGGATTTATTGGCGCTGCACTTTTTTTCTTGGCAGGAACTAGTTATGATAGAATCCGGCTTGTTTATCTTGATGAAATGGGTGGAATGGCTATCTCCATTCCAAAGATATTTACAATGTTCACTATCTTATCGATGGCTTCCCTTGCATTACCGGGCATGAGTGGTTTTGTTGCAGAATTAATCGTTTTTTTTGGAATAATTACCAGCCAAAAATATTTCTTAATTTCAAAAATTTTAATTATTTTTGTAATGGCAATTGGAATGATATTAACTCCTATATATTTATTATCTATGTCACGTCAAATGTTCTATGGATACAAGTTAATTAATGCCAAAAACTTTTCTTTTTTTGATTCTGGACCCCGAGAGTTATTTCTTTCAATCTCTATTCTTCTACCCATAATTGGTATTGGGATTTATCCTGATTTTGTGCTCTCATTAGCAAGTGACAAGGTCGAATCCATTTTATCTAATTATTTTTATGGATAGTTTTCAGGAAATAAAAAAAAACATTAAATTGAATTATAATAAGAAGTCTTTGCTTTTTGTATTGTGAGAACCTTTTGAATCATTGTACTACTTGATTCAAAAGGTTCTTGATGATTTACTACTAAAACTAAATTAGATTTCTTAACTTATATGAAGTTATATATAGATGCTATTTTTTTTATTTGGATTCTTTTCTTTTTAATGTTTTAGTTAATTCGATGTAAATGAACCATAACTATGTAAACCTATTCCTAAAAGATTGACGCCAAAATAGCATATCCAAATTAAAAGAAAACCTAGCGAAGCCACAATTGCAGAATTTATACCTCGAGCATTCCTATTTGTTTTAATATGTAAATAAATTGCGAAGATGGTCCAAGTAATAAATGCCCAGGTTTCTTTCGGATCCCAATTCCAATATGAACCCCATGTTTCATTAGCCCATACAGCTCCTGAAAGAATGCCGACGGTTAAAAAGATAAATCCGAGACTAATAATACGAAAACTCCAATAATCTAATTGTTCAATCAATTGATATCTATAATAATTTCTAGAAAAACTAAAATTAATATTTTGTTGTAGTAAAATAGAATTTCTTTCATTTATGTAGTAAAGTACATCAAAAGAAAATAATTCATTTAATAACATTTTATTTTTCATATTATTTTTCCAAAAAGTAGATCCGACCTTGCGAAATGTAATGACTAGAAGAGCTATTGATAATAATGATCCGCATAACAGAGCGCCATAGCCTAATATCATCATACTTACGTGCATCATTAACCACTGGGACTGGAGAGCTGGTACTAATATTGCAGACTGAGGCATGTTGTTTAAAAGACCTGAAGTAGCAAAACCCTGAATAAAAATAGCACTTGGCGCAGTTATTGCGTTTAAGTGATTTTTTTTTTTTTTATTAAAATAGGAAACTATATGAATAATTGCAAAAGCCCATGAAAGAAAAATTAATGATTCATATAAATTGCTTAATGGAAAATGTCCTGAATAAATCCAACGCGTAAATAATAATCCTGTTATATCAAAAAACGTAATTACGATTCCTTTATCTGATGAATCAAAAAATCCTATGATTTCATCTAAATTAACTAATAAAGTTAAAAAATAAATTAGTAGTACAATTGAAACGACCGAAAAAGATATATGAGTTAATATATGCTCTAAAATTGAAAAAATCATAAAAAATTTGTTAAAAATTAATAAATTAATACTAGGTTTTACCCGATTTTAGAAAACAAGTCGGGTATTAATTTGATTATAAAACTTATAATATCTCTTTTATAAGATCTTATGCCGCTACTCGGACTCGAACCGAGATGCTCTAGCACTGCTTCCTAAGAGCAGCGTGTCTACCAATTTCACCATAGCGGCAACTTGTTCAAAATAATACTAACAAGTTTTTACTCAATCGTCGAGATTCAAATTTTAAATAAAGAAGCTAATTTAATGGAATTTAAAATTGATTTTATTACTAAAAAAATGCTTTTTCTAAAAATTAAAACTTCTCCAAAATCCTTAGAAATTTTAACTAAAATTTGCCTAAGTTGCTCAAGAAAAATGAAAAACAACAATTGTCAAAATATCTATTTTCATGCATCTTTTTATATTGTACAAACATAATATTTTTTGATCGCTTAAAAAAAATATCATATATTATTACTTATTAGTATCTAATATTCACTTAATTGTGGATAGATACTTTTATAACTTTGATTCCAAGTAAAGAATATAAGAATTAAGAGAAATAATAATTCCTAAAGGTATAAAGTG
>CALNAK010000036.1 GCA_937874185.1 uncultured Lactobacillus sp. | reverse complement strand
AACCTGATGGTTCCCTTAAACTTGTTGATGGCAAAGACTTTACTTACGTTGGTAACACTATTACTTCATCAAAACTTCCTTCTAACTTAGGAAATCAAGACGTTAAGCTTCCTACCGATTCTAAAGTTGGTGATACTGTTACAGTTGATGTTCCTAAGGTTTCTGGATACAACGATCCTAATCCTGCTTCTGTTGATGTTGTAGTTCAACCTGATGGTTCCCTTAAACTTGTTGATGGCAAAGACTTTACTTACGTTGGTAACACTATTACTTCATCAAAACTTCCTTCTAACTTAGGAAATCAAGACGTTAAGCTTCCTACCAATTCTAAAGTTGGTGATACTGTTACAGTTGATGTTCCTAAAGTTTCTGGATACACTCCTAATCAAAAGTCCGTTACCGGTATAGTTCAACCTGATGGTTCTCTTAAAATTGTCAATCCGATTAATTATAGAGAAATTTCTACTGGTGGAAACAATATAAATATAGAAAATCAAAAGGGTACAATTTCCACATATATTGATCAGCCAGACGTTCAAATATATACAAAGAATGCAGACAATACCATGTCACTAATCGGTAATCATAAACTAGGTAACGGAACCGATTGGCTAACTGATCAAATACTAACAAATAACAACAATGACACTTACTATCGTGTTGCTACAAATGAATGGGTTAAAGCAAGTCAAGTTTATCCATATAAATCTGTTAACAAGAACATGAAAACATACGGCAGTTTTGACAAAACATTATATAATGCTGAGGGCAATATAATTTCTGGAAAGGTTCTATCTAAGAACACTTATTTTACAACTGACAGAATTGCATATATTAATAGCAATGATTTCTATCGCGTTACCCCTAACGAATTTGTTAAAGCAACTAATGCATTCGAAGCCAATGGAACAAATAGCGGAGACACTAATAATAGTGATAATATAATTTCTGAGAGAAATACCATCTCTACATTTAGTGATCAACCTGATGTTCAATTATTCTCACAAACATCTGATAACAAAATAACAAATATTGGCAATCGTAAATTAGCTCACAACACTGACTGGTTAACTGATCAAAAGGTTATAATTGATGGCGAATCTTACTATCGTGTTGCCACTAATGAATATGTTAAAGCTTCACAAGTCTATCCATATAAATATGGACTCGTTAATGTTAGAACAACAAATACTTCTAGCAAACGTTTATACACAGCTGAAGGCAATCTCATTGCCAACAGACAACTAGCCGCAAATTCAAACTGGCGCACAGATCGTACAACATACATCAATGGTATCGAGTATTATCGTGTAGCTACAAACGAATTCGTCCGTGCTGACGATGTCTATGTTTACTAATTAGTCCCACCAAAAAAAGAACCTCTCCTGAACAATAATTGTTCAAGAGAGGTTCTTTTATTCGTCTTTTAATTCTATATCTCTACCCCAATCAATTTCCGGGGTTAATACACTTCCGTATTTCTTTTCATGTTCATCAAAATTTTTCCAGAAGTCTCTTATTACGTACTTTCTAATAGAAAAATTGTTATTCTTATCTTTAACGAATTCAATGCAATCACCAGAATACAAATGCAGATTATTTCTAATTTCATCCGGTATCACAATTTGATTTCCGGCCGTCATTTTCACGACAAAAGATTTATGTCTATTCATCGACCAATATCCTCCATTATTCCTACAAGAACGAACGCAAAATTTCCTTCATAGGTGGCAATTCTGGTAAGGACTTCTTATCAATCACATGTCCCAAACTAAATTTGGCATATCCGTAAGCCTCATCCATCATGATTTTACCGGGAAGTGGAGCTTCGTCAGTTACGGCGACATCTAACAAGACGGGCTTAGTTGGATTGCGATATTTCTTAATTGCGTCGGCGAATTCTTCATCAGTTGTAATACGTTCACCAATACCACCACAGGCTTCGGCAACCTTGGCGAAATCAATATCAGGTAAACTGATTCCGTAATTTTGTTGTCCGGCAGATTGTTGTTCGTATTCAATGAAGGCTAACAACTTGTTATCGAGTACGATATATAACATTGGTAGATTGTATCTAACGGCAGTCGCAAAATCTTGCATAACCATTGAAAAGGCACCATCACCAGAAATTGCATAAACTGGACGATCTGGGAAAGCATTCTTGGCCGCAATTGCTCCAGGCAAAGCACATCCCATCGTACCTAACCAAGCAGAAATAGTATAAGTCTGGCTGGATTTAGCAGTTAAGAATCTGGCACCGAAGGCAGTCGAAGTACCGACATCAATTGACCAAACGGTATCACTTGGAGCGCTCTTACTAATGTTGTGGAACATCAATGAAGGCAAAACTCCAGTGTGCTTCTTCGTATAAACATCGTGCATCCAACTGCGCCATTGACCAATCTTGGAAACAGCTTCATCTAAGTATGGACGAGATTCAACCGGTTCACCCAATTCATTTAGACGACTCAAAACTTCCTTGGCATCAGCTTGGATGGCAATATTCACATGACGACGTTTCCCAAGCCGGTCCGCGTTGACATCAATTTGAATGGCATCAACTTTCTTATTTAAGTACGGACTATATGGATAATCCGTTCCAATCATTATGACTAAATCAGCTTTCTGCATCATTTCGAAGGATGGTTTGGTCCCCAGTTTTCCTAGTTGTCCCAGGTTGTATGGATGATCATCATCAACCAGTCCCTTTGCAGGCATAGTTAAAATAATTGGAATCTTATATTTTTCAATGAATTCTTTAGTTTCTTTCTTAGCATCCTTGATTCCGACACCAGCCAAAACAATCGGATTGGAGTGAATCTTCATCATTTCCAAAACTTGTTTGATTTGGTTATCGTCAACCTTGTAATTATTAATCTTGAAGTTATCAACGTTAGGTGTGAAATTATCTTTGATCATATGTGCCGGAATGTCATCCGGAATTGTTAGAACGGCAACACCATTTTTGGCATAAGCAGTTCTAATTGCTTCATCGACTATTCTTGGCAAGGACTGTGGGTCCATAATTATTTTATTGTAAACGGCCACGTCTTCAAATAGAACGTGAGTATCAACTTCTTGGAAGAAATCAGTATTGAGTAACTTAGATTGAACTTGTCCTAAGATGGCTAAGACCGGCGCGTGATCCATCTTGGCATCGTAGAGGCCATTAAGTAGATGAATAGCACCGGGTCCACCAATAGACAAACAGACTCCGAGTTCTCCGGTTAATTTAGCATGAGCAGCGGCGGCTAAAGCAGCAACCTCTTCATGTAAAACATGAGTAAATTTAATTTTATCTTGCGCACGATACATGGCATCAATCGTTGTGTCGACTGAGTCCCCTGGTAGGCCGTAAATATTATTCACGCCCCATTTTTCTAAAACTTCAACCATTTTGTCAGATGCACGAACATTCATAATTTGTTCCTCCTAGTATCAGTTACGTATACCGTACCACATCCCTTTCACAATTAAAGTGATATGCTCATTCACTGATATGGCGGTTCAATTATATTTTGATAATTAAGATTGTGAAATATATGTTAAGACTAATTCTATTTTGATTATTTTCTGTTATCATATATTTATACGTTAATAGGGGGAGTCAAATAATGGTTAAACAGTTCCAACTTTATCGTTGGTTACGGTTCATATTTTTGCTTACGGCAGGAATTTTGATTGTCATAGCACCGATAAAAAGTTTTGATATTATCATCTATATTGTGTCGACTTATATCGCAATTTATGGTGTTCTTTCTATTATAGATGGATTGAGCATTCGAAAAAGTACCGGTGAAAACAATATCGCAATTGGACTAGGAATCGGGGCATTATTTCTAGCTCTAGGGGTGTTGTTGTTTGCCAAATTTTTCGTTGGTTTAGTCCCACCTGTTCTGGGAATCATCTTGTTAGTCAACGGTATCAACCAATATCGCGATTCTCATGAGATGTCAAAAAGGGTCAAAATAAAACCCTACTTGGACTACTTTTACTCAGCCCTTTTAATGCTTGCAGGAATTGTTTTTATTTTGAACCCTTCTAAAACGATCATATTCATTTATCAATTATTCGGTTTAAGTTTAATAATTCTGGCATTCTTCGAAATCATCAACTCCAGAATCTACCGTGATTAGAGTTGAATCTTCTTTAAAGTAACGGTGCTCAAACTATTAGTTATGGCGCTATTATCGAAATGTGTTGTAGCTTGCCAAGTTTGGACGTTACTACCATTCTTAACAGAGATAGCTTCAACAATTAGTTTGCCTAACTTGAGTGAATTCAAATTATGTAATGAAACCCCAAGAATAGCGGCAGTATTATTATCCTCAACGTTCAAGTTTGCCCCAATACTGGCGGCAGTTTCAGACATCATAGCGTTGATACTACCAGCTTTCTTGTCTTCCATCTGCAAATGTTCTTCATTAAGTTCCATCTGCAAAACTACTTTGTGTCTTCCCTTTTCGACTACTTCGATTCCTAAATCATTTAGCAAACTCATTTTGTACCTCAATATTTTCATAATTATTTAAATTTTATTGTCAAAGTGTTCTACAATCAAGTCATAATAACTTTAATGGTATCAAATTTTTAAAGGAAAAGAGGTCATATTTTGGAAAATTGGTTAGTCAAACGTGCAAAACTCGATCCAAAAAAGGTTGCTTTAATCCTAGAGCATGCGGATTTCACTTTCAAAGAGCTTAATTCGACCGTTCAACTATTTGCTAGCAAATTATTTACTAGCGGAATTCGCAAAAATGATCCTGTGGCCTTATTTTCCGATAATTGTTTTAATGGCTACGTTGCCATTTTAGCACTTCAACAGCTAGGAACGAGGATAATTATGCTAGATACTGAATTATCCTCAAATTCATTAAACTATCAAATCAACGATTGTAAACCAAAAACCATTTTAATCAGTGATTCTGCCCCAACTTCTGAGATTTTTAAAGTCAATTGGAACAAAACAATGATGTCCGATATTTTGAGTTTGGAAAAAGATGTTAATTATCATTGCGTAACTGAATTCAGTAATGATCAGGTGGCGACAGTTCTCTATACTCCCAGTGAGAACAATGAAGATACCGGCGTCATGTTGACATATGGTAACTACTTTTTTTCTGCCATGGGAACTTTTCTTAACCTGGGTATCAACAATGAAGATAGCTGGGTCCTAACGATGCCCTTCTTCAACGCTCCCGGATTCTCAGTTATCATGCGGTCACTGATCTATGGTATCGGGGTTCATTTAATTGATGACTTCAATATTGATCATATCAACAAAGTGCTCATCAATGAACGAGCAACGATTATTTCACTAACTCCACCAATGTTGCGGGAACTTTTGAATTCTCTACCTCGGGGCAAGAGTTATAATTCCAAGTTCCGCTGTGTCTTCTTGGGCAGTGGTTTGGTTGATAATTGGACTTTATTACGTTGCAACATGCTGGGTATTCCGGTGCTGCAATCATATGGCATGACTGATACAACTTCGAATATTTCCGCCCTGAATTTTGACGATGCCGAAGTAAAATCTGGTTCCTGCGGTCAACCGTTCTTCACGGAACAAGTCCGCATTACTAATATTAACCAAGATAACATCGGCTGTATCGAAGTTAAGTCACCAACTGTTGCTATCGGCTATCTCAACAAGCGTGAACTCTATAACGCACGTTTCACCAAAGACGGCTTTTTCCAGACTGGCGATATGGGCTATCTCGACGACGACAATTTTCTCTATCTTAAAGGACGCAAGAATGAGTTGATTTATTCTGGTGACAAAATTATTTATCCTGAAGAAATTGAGAATGTTTATCGGAGTGTGACTGGGATCATCGATATTTGTATTGTTGGTATCAAGTCGGATAAAAGTGACAAGCAGTTGCCGATTGCCTACTTAACGATGAAGGATAATGCTTTCTTAACTAGCAGCAACCTCAAGGAATTCGGTCAACACAACTTAGCTGACTTCCAGGTTCCATTGGAGTTTCGTTTGATTGATAAGTTTCCAAAGACAACGGCTGGCAAGATTTTGCGTCATCGTTTGATGGAAATTAAATATGAGACGATTTAAAGTTGCCGTCTTCCGTGAAAAAACGATTGGGCTGGAACATAGCGGGCACAACTTGAAATCAATTCCAAAGTTCGGAATTGTTTCCAAGATTGGCCTTTCACTAAATCAGTAAAGTACGCTAATTAAGTGAAATCTCGCTATTGAGCCCATCGCTTTTTCGCTCCAGACTAGATAGATATCTAATTAATTTGTAGAGGTCGTTGTGGAGTAATTGTTGATATAGATATAAATAATTTAAATCGTTCTAACGATAAAGAGCCTATACTAACTGAATTTTCAGTTAATATAGACTCTTTTTTACATCTCTGAAGGAATTATGAATATTATTCTATAGTAGGAATGATTATTAAATCGACATCCATGTGGTATTAAACACATAAAGTTTATCCCACATTACTATTCCGTAATTTAACCAAAACAAACTAAATACCACCATCTAGTCTGGAGTAAAAATTGAAATTGGCTCAGTGGTGAAATTTTTCTTGGCTGACGAAGTCAGGTTAGAAAAAGGTCGAGCTTGAAGACTATTGGCAAAGCCAATCGGCTCCAAGTCGGCCCACCACGTTCCAGCCAAATTTCAATTTTTACGGAAGACGGCACACAATTCATAACTAATCCGTATTCCATCCAAAAAAGCTTTCTCTGTCAAATTCTCATTCACATCATGATTATGTTGATCGTAATTGGCATATGGAATTGTGAAAACGGGAACTTTTAGAATATCGGTCCAAACGTAATTTGGCACAGTCCCTGGCATGGCTGGTTCAATATAGGCTTTGCCAGTGGCTCTAACTATTGCTTGGTAAACTTGTTCAGTTTGTTCTTTAAGGGCAGTTGTTTGTGAAGGTGGCTCTTCGCCCAAATACTTCAACTTCAATTCTCCAGAATCTAAACCAGACTTCAATAGTGCTTCCAAATTATCTTTGATAACGGGAATGGATTGTTTACCGACTAAACGACTGTCAATCGTAATTGAGGCGGTGTGAGGAATAATCGTTTTGACACCCTCACCCATATAACCTGATTTGACACTGGAAAAATTAAACGTTGGTTTGAACATCAAATTTTCGTAATACGTTTCTTTATCAAAATTCAATTTATTGATGCCGGATTGCTTTTGAATACTTTCCTTATCATATGGCAGCCTGTTGATCCAATCGAATTGTTGGTGATTCGACATTTCAACACCGTCATAGAAATGTGGAATCTTGACTGTGTTGGTTTGATAGTCGTAAATTTTATCCAAATAGCGTAAGAGTTTGACGAAAGGGTTCTCCATGATATTACCGAGATTACCGGAATGATTATCATGTGTTCCAGTTTCCACACTCAATTGAAAAGCCAACATCCCCCGATTGCCCATTCGTAATACATGCGTTCCATCCGCACCAAATGAGCCGTCGACGACAAACGCTGTATCAATATCTTTCAATTCAGACTTAGCGAGTTTCTTAATTGTCGGAGCGAGGTCTTTACTACCCTGTTCCTCCTCACCTTCAATGAATAGCGTGATATTATATGGAAAATTTTGGTGGACTTGTAAATATGTATAGAGTCCCAAAATTTGTGCCATAAGCTGACCCTTATTATCGCCAACGCCACGGCCAAACATGCGACCATCTGATTTTTTTAGTTTAAACGGTTCAGTCTTCCATTGCTTGAGATCTCCGGGAGTCATGACATCATAGTGCCCATAAAATAGAACATTCTTGTCACTTTGACCAGCTATCTTTGCCAAAATAATTGGATTACCTGGAGTTTGAACAATTTTGACTTGTGCCTTTAATAAATCTTGTAATAATTTCTCTAAAAAGCTGACCGTTTCAGTTATACCCGTACCAGTCGCACTGACACTTTTGAGGGCTATAAATTGCTCGAGCAGTTTCTCAAATTCATTCTTGTTTTCAGTAATAAAAGATTCTTTCTCGTCCAAATTAATCTCCCCTTTTTACTTAGTTGTGGTTATTATCTCACTTTTCAAAAATTTCGAGTAAAAAAGCCAAATTCAGAAATTCGAATTTGACTTACTGGGTTTGATTAATCTAATTATCCTAATTAGTGCTGTAATAAGAAATTACTCTAAATAATATTCAAAGAAGTTGGCAATTTTGTCCATTAGGCGTGTTTCAACTAAATGCCCTGCTTTGTATCCGGTGATAAATGCCACTTGTTCGGCGTACGGCTGGCCTTGGATGCTATCGAAGAAATTCTTGGATTGTTCGTAAGGGATTCTGTGGTCGTCGGTTCCATGCCAAAATAGGACTGGGCGATTATTGATTTTCTCGGGATGACTATTTAGGTCATAATGCTCGATCCAGCTGGTTAGATACTTCAAATCTTCTGGTATATAAAGCTGGCGTTTGACGGCATCGTCCCTGACTAATTTCGCATAGGCATTGAGGTTTGGCGTTCCCATAATTATTGTGGCGGCGGTGATTTCGGGATGAGCTGTCAACAAAGCTCCGGTTGTCATTCCTCCCATTGAATATCCGCCAACACCAATTTTGCCATCTTTGATGAGATTCTTTTTTTCATAGAAGTTCTTCAACAGTGAGAATTCTGCAAGATTACCTTGAATACTGTTCCAAAACGTCATCGAAGGTATTGAAGAAATATCTGCATGTCTTTGTCCATGATTCATTGCATCGGGCAAGATTACGCGGATATTTTTTTGTGCTAACTTTCGTGCCTGTGTCAAAACTAGTTCTTTGCTAGATCTCCAGCCATGATAAAAAATGACCAGTGGCAATGCTTCACTAAACTGGCTTTCTTCAACAACTTCCAAAACGGGAACATCTTGTATCATTCTTTGATAAACTTTCACCATAATCCCACCTCATGTTAATAATATATCATCTGTGAGCACAAAAAAATGCAGGAATAAAATTACATTCCTACATTTTGTTAAATATATGGTAAATTGCGGTTTTTGATTTTGAACAATAATTCTTCGACATCACGATTATGACGATGTCCAGTCTTAATATCATATTCAATTAATTCTCTTCTAAAATTAATCAATTCTTCCTCTAAATTGTTATTATATTCTAACAACTTTAAATGTTTAAATACGAGATTGATTAATGATCCTTCTGAACCCAAGTTAAAAGCGCCTAATGACTCTTCAACTGAGTGTATGAAGTTATCTCTTTCAACGTTGGAAACGCCTACTTCTCTCAAAATCATACCACCCTTCTATCTAAAATTTTCTTAAAACACCCATATGCAATAATCTCTTTACTGACACTATTATGCCTCATAACACTGGTAATTAATTTCCAACTTTATATAAAATGATTATACTTTTTTGAACATTATATATACTATCAGTATTTATAGACACTTAAATTATGACATCTGCCCCCACCTAAGTCACGTTGATTACCAAAGACAGCAAGATAATGTATAGTTTTGGCTTATTTTTTTAATATTTTGTTATTTTAATCAATATATTTTTCCTGAATTGTAGAAAAACATTTATATCCGGCTTATAATTAATTTGGTTATATAAAGCGAGGATGTATTAACCTAACAATATTCTATTGTTATCCTTTTAAAGTAGTACTCCTTCTCAACTGCTTAGGAATCAGGGTTAGTGGTAGGCTCTGGTTTTATTTCTCGCAAAAGTAAAGGCTGGTGGTAGGCCTTTATTTTTTTTGCGAAAACCAGCTACTTATCCACTGACAATAATTCCTTTAAATATATTTATAAACCCCACCAATCCCCTGTTATACCAATCATTTAGTAATTTATGTTACCGTTTGAAAACGCTTTTATCCACATGCTAAAGATACCCTAAATTATCCATTGGTAAAGACCACATTCGGTAAACATTGTTTTCCAATAGTAAAAAAATGGCGCCAGTCAACCTGTCTGTGCCACCACTGACAAATCAACTAACGCTATTAATCTTTCTTATTATATTCTGGATCATCTAAATCTCGCTCAATGTCCACTCCGTACAACTTATTTACTTCGGAATCTCTTGGTGCCGGATGGACGACCACGATGGCGATAGCACCTTTACTGCTTACGTAACCTACAAACGTGGTTACTTCTTCAACAAAGTATGCTAATCCGTCGGTATGGATAATATATTGGCCTGCGACAGGCATACTTTCTATGTAAACTTTATTCATTCTGATATAATCATCATCTTCATGGAGAACGATTAATACTTTATACATGAAATACACCCTTTCCTTATCTTGACTATTGTTCTAGCATAGTAGTATTGATAATTAATTACTAGTCAATTCGTTTCTTTGTTTGCCGTCTCCGCTCGGCAATATCGGGTCTGGAACGCCATGGGCATCGTTTGAAACCAATTTAAAAATCAAAATTGTTTCCAAAGCGAGCCTTTTTCTAAGTCGGCACAAACCGCCAACTAAGAAAAATCTCATGGCTGAGACCCGAATTGCGGTCGCTCCGACTAGAGGAATGTTTCATATATTGTTATATATTATTTAAAACTAAATACAACTTTTAATTAGTTTTATGTTTCAATAAAAATGTAAAATAACCAAACTAGTCTGGAGCAAAAATCAAAATTGGCTCAGTAGTGAATTTATTCTTAGCTGGCGAAGTCAGGTTAGAATAAGGCCGAGCTTGGAGATGATTCCCGTTCTTGGAATTAGCTTCAAGTCGTGCCCACTACGTTACAGCCAAATTTTGATTTTTGCGGAAGACGGCAACTTAAAACACAAACCCATATAAGAACTACTTTTAGAGGATAAACTTATGCAAAATAAGCGCCAAATTTTCGCCGATCGAATTGTTGTTAAAATTGGAACTAGCACTTTGATTCGTCAAAATAGTAAAATCAATCTTAATGTTATTAAAGAACTGGCTCATGTTTTGAGCACTCTCAAAGCTGATGGCAAGGATGTTGTTTTGGTTTCATCTGGTGCTATTGGTGTCGGCATGGGTGTCTTAGGTATCGACAAGCGCCCGGTCAAGATTTCTAAGCAACAAGCTGTTGCGGCGGTCGGTCAAGCTGAATTGATGCAGATATATAATGAAGCTTTCCACGAGTACGGGATGTCTGTCGCCCAAATGTTGATAACTCGTGATATAATCGATTATCCGGAAAGTCACACTAATGTGATGAACAGTTTTCAAGAATTGCTCTCAATGGATAATACGATCCCTATCGTCAATGAAAACGATACGGTAACTGTTTCCGAATTGGATCACCACACTAAATTTGGTGACAACGATCAATTATCAGCAATCGTAACTAATTTAGTCGACGCTGACCTTTTGATCATGTTGTCAGATATTGACGGTTTCTATAACGCTAATCCATTGAAAGTTCCAAATGCAGAATTGATAAATTCTATTAGTAAAATTAATCCAGAAATAATTTCTGCGGCTGGTGGTCACGGAACTAAGTATGGTACTGGTGGCATGACGACCAAATTAAAAGCGGCCGAGCTGATTTTGAAGCACAACCAACAAATGGTTTTGACTAACGGCAAGAATCCGGATATCATTTTCAATATTTTATCGGGTGACGCGGTTGGAACGTTATTCTCCAAAAATATCTAAAAATAACTATTAGGAGGTGGATAATGAACTCTGAATATCCAATTGAAAAGGCCATTATTAACCTTATAGCGAGTTACAAAAATATTGTTACAAAGAATCTTCGACCTTTGGGGCTCTACCCTGGTCAGGATACTATTTTATTGGAATTATTAAAAAACGATGGCATTTCACAGAACAAACTTGTCGTAACTCTTTGTGTGGACCATTCAACTATTGCAAAATCAGTCAGTCGCATGATAAAAAATGGTCTTATCAGCACAGCTAAGTCATCTAAGGACAAACGTATTACTTTAGTTAGTTTGACTGATAAGGGACGTAAAATGGCACTTCAGGTTCAAGAAATCTGGATGGATTCTGAAAAAATTGCCACCCAAGGACTTAGCACTGAAGAACAACGATTATTTGTTGAAATGATTGATCATATTACGAAAAATCTTAATAGTAAGTAATTTATGTTGACAGCCACATAAATTGATGTAGAATAATCACTATGTTGACGGCAACACGATAATCAACACTAATATAAAATTTAATATTACTTAGACGAGGGAAATAGAAGATACAGCCATCTTCTATTTTTTTTGCGTTTCCGCCTTCCGCAAAAGAGGAAATTGGGCTGGAACGCTGTGGACCGACTTTAAGCCAATGCAAGTTCAGCATTGTCTTAAAGATCGGTCTTTTACTAAGACAGCAAAGTTCGCTGCCTAAGTAAAATGTCACAGCTGAGCCCATTTCCTCTTTTGCTCCAGGCTCTTGGAGTATTCTCTATTTTTATAGAGATTCATTGTAAAGAAATAAACTGGCTATTATTATATTTTCCATTTACTACAAATTAACTTTAAACATAAAATTGTTGCACTATGGAACGGAATTACAATTCCCTACTCTACTTAGCAAACCTATCTAATTAGTAGTTAAACTATTCAAATATTTAACAGAATACAATATCAAAAGCAGAAACCAAGCTCGGAGCAAGGAAGGAAAATGGCTCAATAGCGAAGTTTTACTTATTCGGCCGGTCTTTGCCGGATTAGTAAAAGGCCAATCTTGGAAATAATTCCTAACTTTGGAATTGATTTCAAGTTGTGCCCGCTATGTTCCAGCCGTTTTTCCTTCCTTATGGAGAGCGGCATCCTTATACTACCTCGAACGGACACCCGCAAATTACTCACCGCCATTCCCTCACATAACTGATATACTTAAACAAGGATATTAGAAAGCGTTTTAGGAGTGTAGATTATGACTAATCTTGAGGAAATGGGCCAAAAGGCTCAAAGTGCTGCTTTTGAATTGGGACAACTTGGTACACAAGCTAAGAACTCTGCTCTATTGGCAATGGCTAACACTTTAGTAATGAATACTGATAAAATTATTGCTGCTAACAAAGATGACATGACTAATGCCAGAAACAACGGTATGAAGGACGCTATGTTGGATCGTTTGGAAATCACACCTAGTCGTATCAACGATATGGCTGATGGTTTGCGTCAAGTTATGGACCTTCCCGACCCGATTGGAAAAATTGAACGTGGCTGGCAAACTGATGCTGGTTTGGACATTACTCAAGAACGTGTACCTTTGGGTGTTATTGGTATGATCTATGAGGCTCGTCCTAACGTCACTGTTGACGCGGCTGGCCTTTGTTTCAAAGCTGGTAATGCGGTCATTTTACGTGGTGGTAAAGAAGCTATCAATTCAAATATTATTTTGTCAGAAACTCTTCGCGAAGCTCTAAAGACTATCGGTATCAACGAAGATGCAATTCAATTGATTGACGATATCAGTCACGAAACTGCTCAAAAGATGATGGAAATGACTGACTATATTGATGTCTTGATCCCTCGTGGTAGTGGCAAATTTATCAAGATGGTCGTTGACAAAGCTAAGGTTCCTATTATAGAAACTGGTGCCGGCAACTGTCATATTTATGTCGACAAGGATGCCGACTTGGACAAAGCGTTGAAAATTATCATTAATGCAAAAGTTCAACGTCCATCTGTCTGCAATGCGGCCGAGAAAGTCGTTTTACACAAGGATATTGCTAACCAATTTTTGCCTGAATTATTTGATGCCTTGCGAGCTAACAATGTTGAAGTTCGTGGCGATAAACTTTCCCAGATTATCGAACCTGGTATCATCCCCGCTACACCTGAAGATTGGGGAACCGAGTACGACGACTACATCATGGCGGTCAAAATCGTGGGCTCAATCGACGAAGCTATCGCGCATATCAACAAGTACAACACTAAACACAGTGAAGCTATTATTACGGAAAATTATACAAGCAGCCGCCAATTCATGAAGCAGATTGATGCCGCTGTGGTTTACACGAACGCATCCACACGTTTCACGGACGGACAACAATTCGGTTTTGGCGCTGAAATTGGTATCAGCACACAAAAACTCCACGCTAGAGGTCCAATGGGAGCCAATGAATTAACGACAACTAAATACTTGGTGCAAGGTGATGGCCAAGTTAGAAAATAGAACTTTGATTCGGGAAATCTCTCAGGTAACTTTTCAACATTACAAACTTTTTCTCGAGGCGGACCCTTCCCGAAAAGTAATCGATAGTTATCTTGACCGTTCGTTCAAATTTGAATTAATCAGTGGAAAAAATCTACTTGGTGTCATTTTATTAGTTAATACCAGACCAGAGACTGTGGAAATTGTGAATATTGCTGTGGAAAAATCAGTACGCAATCAAGGTTTTGGTGAAAAGCTGGTCAAATTTGGTATCGAATGGGCTAAAATCAACAACTACAACTCAATTGAAATTGGTACCGGCAGCACAAGTTTTGCACAATTGTATCTTTATCAGAAATGTGGATTCCGAATCATTGGTGTCGATCCTGATTTCTTTGTGGATAACTATGAGGAACCTATTATTGAGAACAATTTAGTTTTGAGAGATATGTTACGGTTAAAAATGAAATTATGAGATAAAAATAGAGCCTTCAATTCTGGTTTTGAATTGAGGGCTCTTTGATTTTGATTTTGTAAAATTCTGCTTTCTATTTGAAACGAGCTGCACAAGCCAGATTCCTGTGCTTTGCCTGACTTCCCAAATCATACGCAAAAATCGCGTATAATTCGTGAAGCCCTGCAAATGCTCAGAATCTAAACGGCTTGCTCCGCTCTCTGATTAGTATCCAGTAGAATAATTAACAACGTTCTCAACAACTTCACCATTTTCAACGTATGATTTCAAGTTACGTTTGAAGATGTCAAAGGCACGTTCTTCATAATGTACGCTCATACCAGCATCGTGTGGTGTGATAATTACGTTCTTCATATCCCAAAGTGGGCTGTCACTGCCTAGTGGTTCTGGTGTTGTAACGTCCAAACCGGCTCCGGCAATTTCATCTTTTTGTAGAGCATCGATCAAATCTTCCATATTAGTAGTTTTTCCACGACCAATATTGATGTAATAAGCTTTCTTTGACATTGCATCAAACAAGTCTTTGTTAAACATACCAATTGTTTCTTCTGTATCTGGTAAAGCGTTAACCACAAAGTGAACTTCACCGATTCTTGAATTCATTTCAGACATTGGAATCATTTCATCAATATATTCTGCGGGTTGATCAGTCCGACGAACACCGATTGTCTTCATTCCTAAAGCCTTGGCATATTTGGCGATAATTGTACCAATATGACCAACGCCAACAATCATAACTGTTTTGTTATAAACTTCATCATATCCGTCATCGTGTTTCCATTCCTTAAGATCTTGGTGTCTGGCTGTTAAATTCATTCGACGAACGAACATCAACATGTACGCCATTGTTTGTTCTGCAATATTAATCGCATTTGCACCAGAACCATTAGTTAAAATAACACCTTTATCATTCAATTCACGCAATGGTAAAGCATCAACTCCTGCACGGACCACTTGAATCCAATTTAAAGTATCACTCTTCGCTACTGCATCCTTTAATGTGTTAGACCAGTCATAAAGTACTTCAACACCATCCAAATCAGCTGCAGTAACTTGCTTAGGAGATACCACATTTAAATCAACGTTTGAAATTGATTCAATCTTTTCTCTCTGTTTCTTTGTTAAGTTAACTAAACTAAGAACTTTCATCGCTCTACCTCTTTTTAGATTTACATTACATTATAACTATATAGCAAAAAGTATCCAGTTTTTAGTTGAAAGGCAAAAATAATTCGGAATGTATGATACAATAATATTCGTTGCTCATTATTTGATTTATTTTGCTATATATGTTAGTGAGAATTGCTCTATCTTATTGGGGCAATTTTTTTATGTGAAATTTGGAAAATATTCACTCATTAAAGACAAGTTATTACGAATTTATATTGATTGACCCATTTCTGAGTGAGTTTTAATATTCGTGTTTTGCTGATGGTGATTTAAACGTGATGAGAAAATTAAATTACATTTAGGGGTAGTATTTATTATGCACTATACGTTGCTAGTACGTTGCGTCGCTGAATTTATCGGAACAGCCATCATGGTTGCCCTTGGTAACGGTTCTGTTGCCAACGTTGAATTAAAAGGAACAAAAGGTTTCCACGGTGGGTGGATTCTTATCGGATTTGGTTATGGTATCGGTGTTATGATTCCAGCCATGATGTTTGGCCCAATTTCAGGTGGTCAAATTAATCCTGCCATGACTTTAGCTATGGCCATCAATGGTGGTTTCCCATGGTCTGAAGTTGGTCCTTACCTTATTGCTCAATTCTTGGGTGCCATGTTTGGTCAATTATTGATTGTTGCAGCTTACAAGCCTTATTACAACAAAACTGAAAACGTTGAAAGTATCCTTGGTACTTTCTCAACAATTGATGCCGAAAACAGTCGTCTCAACGGTTTCATTAACGAATTTATTGGAACATTTATCTTAGTATTCGGTGCCGTAGCTTTGACATCTGATCACATTGATCCACGTGCCGATTTCATCGGTCTAGGATTCTTAGTTATGTGTCTGGTTATTTCATTCGGTGGTCCAACCGGTCCAGCCTTGAATCCAGCTCGTGATTTAGGTCCACGTCTATTGCATGCATTATTACCTTTAGATCCAAAAGGTTCTTCACAATGGAAATATAGTTGGGTTCCAGTCGTAGCGCCTATTCTAGGTGCTGTCTGTGCCGTTAAACTATATGGTATGTTCTTCTAAAGAGCAGAGAGCGGAGCAGGCCGGTAATTTCTGAGGATTAGCAAAATTTCACGAATTATGTGCGTATTTTGCACATGATTGGGGAAATTAGGCTAACCGGAAGAAATTGGCCTGTGTAGCTCATTTTCAATTAGAGAGCGAAACAAGCCGGTTAGATTCTGAGCATTTGCAGGGCTTCACGAATTATATGCGTTCTTTGCATATGATTTGGGAAGTCAAGCAAAGCACAGGAAACTGGCTTGTGTAGCTCGTTTACACAAAACAATTTAAGAAATTAATAAAGGCAATCTACTTTTATCGGTAGATTGCCTTTTTTGTTACTTATTATATGATAGACCACGTTTGAATCTCTTCCAAAAACTAGAATCATCTGTCTGCAACATTAGGCCTTGATAGATCTTACCAATATAGGTTGCGAGCAAGAAGATACTCGCTAATAAGACTAGGATTGATATCACGATTTCTACACCACTGGCATCGTTGTTGATGATCCGTAACGGCATAAAATATGACGATAGAAATGGAACGTATGACAAAATTTTGGGAACAATTGAATCAATATTATTTTGGAATGGGAAAGTTACAAAGAACGCAATCATGTTCAACATGATAACTGGCTGGGCTGCCTTCGGGGCATCTTCGGCTTTGGAAACTAAGGCTCCGGAAAATGCGGCCAAGATTGTGTAAATTACTACTCCTAATAGAAGATAAATCAAGTTAATACTCAATAAATTACGTAGAACTGAATTTATCAATGTATGATATTGTGTCATGAAATTCTTTGTCAATGATGCGTGCTGGGCATAGACGTAACCACCCCAACCACCTATCAGATAGACCAGAATTTGGGTCAAAATTACTAACAAAACTCCAAAGACTTTTCCTAAGAAATACTTACCTGCCGTTGTACTCGAGAAAATTATTTCCATAATCTTCGTACCTTTTTCGGAGGCAATTTCTTGAGCGGTGATAGTCGTGTAAGTAATTAGGATAATGTAAACCATGATTACAGTAACCCAAAACGAAATTTTTTTAGCTAAATTAGCTGTTCCAGTCTTCTTTTGAACAGTTTGTTTCAAGACTGGCTGTTGCTGTAATGATTTTGTTTGATTGGGTGAAAGTTTAGCATTCGCAAAGTTCAATTGTTGTTGTGTCGCAACTAAATAATTATTGATACGGCCTTTTTGATTGGAGCCTAATGCCCTAGTTCCAACGTATTGTGCTGAAACTTTTTGCTTATCAGCTTTCAGAATCAAATAACCAACTAATTTATTTTTATTCATTTTCTTAGTAGCAACTGATTTCTCAGTTATCTTCTTATCAACATCATCACTATTGGACTTGATAAATCCGGTCCTTAATTGTTGATTATCACTGATAATAGCAATCTTTTCACTACTTGTTCCAGTCATAGCACCAAGATAACCTGCTCCCATCGTAATGCCAAACATCAAGAATGGTCCCAATAGTAACATGACAAAACTCCAAGATTTAACTTGTCGCAAGAAGGTTTCAAAAGTTACGATCCATAATTTATTCATGGTGCTCACCTGCTTTCAACTTGAAAATCTCATTCAAGGTCGGTGGTTGCTGATTGAATTCTTCAATATATTGACCGTGAGTTAGTTCATCAAAAACTATCTTTCCAGATGTTTCATCATCTAAGTCAAGCATGAATCGCTGTTCTTCTAAGGGTTTAGCAGCAACAACATGTTCCATCATAGCTAACTCTTCAATTGTTTTATCAGTTGTTACATAGATTCTTGTTTTGCCAAATGATTGACGAACTTCACGAACAGTTCCATACAATACAATTTGGCCGTCGCGAAGCATAATCAATTTGTCACAGAGTTCTTCAACGTTTTCCATATCATGACTGGAGAAGATAATTGCTGCTCCACGTTTCTTAGCATCTAAAATAGCTTGTTTCAATAAATCAGAATTTACTGGGTCAAGTCCACTAAAGGGTTCATCTAAAATAATCAATTTAGGATCATGAATCAATGTACAAATTAATTGAACCTTTTGTTGATTACCCTTGGATAGGTCTTTAATTTTATCCTTTTTAGTTCCTTTGACCGCAAACTTTTTCAACCAATCATCAATTAAGGGTTTAATTTCTTTGGCTGATTTATTCTTTAATCTGGCTAAATAAATGATTTGTTGTTCAATCGTCAACTTAGGCATCAAACTACGCTCTTCGGGAAGATAACCAATCTCATTGAAATTTGCTTCCGTAAGTGGCTGATTGTTCCAAGTAATGGTGCCTTCATAATGTAGGAAATTCAAAATACTATGGAAAGTTGTCGATTTTCCCGCTCCGTTTTGACCAATCAAGCCTAAAATTTGGCCATCGGATACATCAAACGATATGTCATTCAAGGCTTTTAAATCACCGAAATTTTTACTGACATTCTGGACTTTAAGCATGATTTCCCCTCCTATTTATCTTTGATTATACAGGAACTATTAACCTTTTTACTTTATGCCCTCTTTTTATAATTATGATTGTGTTAGCATATTAATTATTATGATTATTGGGGGGATATTTATTGACCGCTAAACAAAAAGGATTCTTCTATGCGATTATGGGGCCAGTTCTGTGGGGATTTTCAGGAAGCATTGCACAATACTTGTTCACTGAAGAAAGCATCCCTACACAGTGGATCGTAGGAATCCGATTAATATTTGCTGGTCTAATGTTGGTTATCTGGTGTTATTTTGCGGATTCAAAAGAACTATTTGCAATCCTGAAAAAGCCACGCTATGTTATACAATTATTAGCCTTTGGATTATTGGGGATGTTGCCCGCCCAATATACTTATTTTATGGCTATCAAATATGGTAATGCACCAACAGCGACTGTTTTACAATTCTTAGGACCACTCTTTATTATTCTGTACTTATCATTAAGAAAACTTCAATTGCCTCGAAGAATTGATCTAATCTCAATTGTTTTAGCATTATTAGGAACTTTCTTGTTAGTAACCCACGGACATCTGAACCAACTAATGTTGTCACCAGCAGCCATTCTTTGGGGAGTTGGAGCTGGTATTAGTCAGGCATCTTATACTTTATTACCAAGGGAATTATTGAAACGATTTGATGCACGCATTGTTACCGGATGGTCAATGTTATTAGGTGGAATTGTCTTTGCACCATTTGCCAATTTAACGCATGTGCCACATCTAAATGGCATCGCCATAATTTCTATTATTTTTATCGTAACCGGTGGGACAATGTTTTCTTATCTGTTCTATCTACAAAGCTTGAATTACTTAACCCCTTCAACAACAGGAATGTTGAGTGCATTTGAACCTTTGACCGCAACCATTCTGGCAGTGACTGTCCTGAAGACTAAGGTCAGTGGTGCAGAATTGATTGGTGCTTTATTGATCTTAGGTATAACATTCTTACAAGCTTTACCGCCTAATTTATTTAGTTTGAAATTTAGGTATCAAAAGGATAAAAAATAATTAATCCCTCTGATTTAGGTTCTTTGAAAATAACATTCATTACTTAACAGCAAATAGCGAATCAGATTGTGTAATTTGATTCGCTATTTTTGTATCTATTAAATATAAACTGATAAATTCCCCTGACTCATCCCTTATAAAAATATAACTTACTTAGTACTACGTCCGTTGGCTCTATTGGTTGTAGTTAAGTTATCATCAATCTTCTTATCCGCATTCTTCAATGCACGATGAATGTCACCACCGTTATAAATTTCTTCCATTGCAAATTGTTCGATTTGACGAGTTTTTTGCATACCTTCCATCAAAATACCTGAGTTGAAGTTGTTAGGAACAGCTTCTTGCAATTGTTGACTAGGTACTTTGGCTTCTGGATGTTTCTTGTAAAGACTCTTAAGAATTGAAGTGTTTTGTGAATCTTTGTTTAGTGCTAGATAACCAGTATCTTTTTGCCATTGAGCTTGCACTTCTGGCTTCAAAGTATACTTGATAAATTCAAAGGCACCTTGTTGAACGTCTTTTGGTTTATCATTTGAGATCCAAAGTGCGGCACCACCAATGGCAACACCATTAGCTTTCTTACCATTTGGATGTGGGAAATATGTAATACCAAGTTCATTCTTATTCTTCTTGTTCAATTGACTCATACTTGCTGATGATTGGATGTAGATACCGACTTTACCGTTTAAGAAACCAGTTGTTTGGTTAGTACCTGACATTGCACCAGAACCATAGTCCATGAAGTCACCCGCTTTTTGATTCTCACGGATCCATTCGAAGAATTCTTTTGATGCTGGGTTAGTAATAGTTGCTTTAGTTGGGAAACCAGTATGTCCATCGTTATTGTTAGTTAGTGATACTCCGGCATTAGCCATTGCTTGTTCTAGTAACCAACCATAAATTTGAACAGTCATACCTTTAACTTTATGATCTGACTTTTCGTAGATTGCTTTAGCAACTCGAGTAATATCATCATATGAAGGTGAAACTGGAGGTGGCGTAATACCATACTTCTTCAATAGTGAAGCATTATAGTAAAGCACTGGTTGTGAAGTATTGAAAGGCAATGATTGTTGTTTACCCTTATTTGAGTAGAAAGCACGGGCAACTGGTGAAATCTTACTTACATCAAAGTTATCCTTGTCAATAAATTCTTGTACTGGTGTAATAAAACCACTGTGCATCATTTGTGCTGCAGAAATATCAAAGGCTTGGAAAACAGCTGGTGATGTATTTGTATTGTGAGTTTGTAGAATCTTTTGAATCGCAGCATCATATGAACCTTGATACTTAGGAACTACAACATATTTCTTTTGTGACTTGTTAAAACCTGTAACAATTTTTTCTAGTGACTTTTCAGCAGGACCACCCATTTCGTGCCAAAGAACAACTTCAGTACGGTTGTCTTTAACTGCAGCTGACTTAGCTGAAAGTGCCTTACCAAAAAGACCGATTAGGATAATACCTAAGATTAAGATCAAAGGCATTGTAAATTTTTTGTATTTAACCATTATTTAACCGCTCCTTCATTCATTCCTGATTTGAAGTAATGTTGTCCGATGAATAGAACAATAATTGTTGGGATAACAATGATGGCAGCACTGGCTTGAATCATACCCCAGTTATTAAATGTTTCTTCAGATTGTAATTGTTTCAAACCGTTTTGGATAACACGTGAATTGTTACTGAATGTAACAAGGATTGGCCATAGATATTGATTCCAAGCACCTAAGAAACTGTACGCTCCTAGAGTAATCAAACTGATACGGTTATAAGGTAGAACAACGTTCCAGTAAATTTGGAAATGATTCAAACCTTCAATATCAGCAGCTTCTTTCAATTCCATTGGTGTTTGCATGAATGATTGGCGCAACATGAAAGTACCGAATGCTGAAGTAAGTGATGGCACAATCATAGCTGAGTAGTGATCCAATAGTCCCAAAGCCTTAACAGTTTGGAAGTTAGGGATAATAGCAGCTTCTGATGGTAGCATCATTGTAACCATGAAGAGTGCAAAGAATACTTTTTTGTATTTGAAGTCTAAGAAAACAAATGCGTAAGCACTCATTGAACAGAAAATTAAATGAGCAAACATAGTGATAATTGAAATAACAACTGTATTACCTAAGTAACGTAAAATTGGTGTTTGTGTAAAAGCATCAAAGTAATTGTTAAGTGAAACGTTTGTACTAAAGAAATTACCTTTAAGGATATCAGCAGTTGGTAGGAAACTTGTCCAAATACCGATAAAAAATGGAGCTAAGATAACAACTGCCAAAAAGATTAATAAGAAATAGCTAAAAATTCTTTTTAGAATTGCTGTTTCATCAATGTTAGCCATTAGTAATTTACCTTCTTTTCTAGGAATTTAAATTGTAGATAAGTAAAGAAGGCAATAATAATAGCTAAGATGATTGCTTCTGCACTTGATTTAGCGTAGTTACCACCAAAGAAAGCATCATTATAAATACGATAAACTAACATGTTGGTAGCATTGGTTGGTCCACCTTTAGTAATAAGATCAATCAAACCAAAACTCTTGAATGAACCGATAATTGTAATTGTTGAAACGAAGAACAATGTTGGTGAAATCATAGGTAATGTGATGTGGAAGAATTGATATCTTGATGACACACCTTCAACATCGGCAGCTTCATAAAGTGTTGTTGGAACTGATTCGATAGCACCTAAGAAAACTAAGAAAACAAAACCTAAATGCATCCAAACTGTTGTAATGATAATAGCCCACATAGCATTTGTTGGACTTGTTAACCAGTTAACAGTTGGAAGATGAAGCATTTTTGTTAATAATGTAAAGAATCCAGCAGATGGATTGAAAATAAATAGCCAGAAAATAGCGGCAACGGAAACGGAAACACCCATTGTTACTGAATATAGGGTTCTGAAAATGGCAATACCTGGTAACTTTTGACTTGCTAAGTTTGCTAATAGTAATCCCATAGCAATTGTGAAAAATGTTACCCCGACAACATATACCACGGTAACCCACATACTTGCGACAAAGTCTGGTGAAGAAATCAATTTAACATAGTTATCTAAACCAACAAATAAGGTTGTGTTACCAAAACTATTAGTTAGAAATAAACTGATATAAAGAGTTCTGAACATTGGATAAAAAACGAATAATCCTAAAAGAAATAATGATGGTCCCACAAAGATTGAGGCGTAGTATTTATCTTTAGCAGTTAACTTGAACTTACGATCTGAGTTTGCTTCAACCTTTTTTTCAGGAACGACATCTGTTGTAGAAGTCTTAAGCATTGACTACATCCCCCACACCCTTAGTAATATTGATACCATCTTGACTGAATAATAAAACGTTGTTTGTTGAAGTGATCTTAATAGTATCGAATAAGTCAAAGTGAGTCTCACTTGAAATAATTGCTGAAACTTCATTACCGTTATTGAATGTAGCGTAAAGAATCTTTTCATCACCTAAGAATTCAATATTCTTAACAGTAGCGTTAGCAGTTAATTCATCAGCTTTAGCAACTCGTAATTCATTAGGTCTGATACCAACTTTTAATTCATTTTCAGTAATTACTTGGTCAACTTTAACTTCAAAGTCACCATTAACTTTAAGTGATTTTGAAGAAAGTTTTGTTGCAGGCAAAATGTTGATTGGTGGAACACCGAAGAAACTAGCAACGAATTCATTAGCTGGTGTCTTGTAAATTTCAGCAGGTGTACCGATTTGTTGTACTTCTGTATTATGTAAAACCATAATGTGATCAGCCATAGTCATAGCTTCAACTTGATCATGGGTAACATAAATCAATGTGATACCTAATTTTCTTTGTAGAGCATAGATTTCTTGGCGCATCTTGATTCTCAATTGTGCATCCAAGTTTGATAGTGGTTCATCCATTAGACAGATCTTTGCATCACTGGCAACGGCACGAGCTAAAGCCACACGTTGTCTTTGACCACCAGATAGTTCACGAGGTTTTCTATCTTTAAGATCTTCTAGATTAACCATCTTCAAAGCATTATTAACACGTTCTTCAACTTCTACTTGGCTGTGCTTTCTAGCCTTTAAACCAAAAGCCACGTTATCCCAAACACTTAAAAATGGGAACAAAGCATAACTTTGGAACACCATTGTTAAGTTACGGTCCTTAGGTGACAAGTTGTTAACGACGCGGTTATCAATACTAATTTCACCGTCAGTGATATCAGTTAAACCAGCAATCATTCGAAGTAAAGTACTCTTACCACAACCAGATGGTCCAACAATTACAAAGAACTCACCTGTTTTAATTTCAGCAGAGACTTTCCCCAACACTGTTTTACCTTGATCATATTGTTTACAAACATTTGTTAATACTGTAGACATATCTAACCCTCCATATAAGTTATAGGTACATTATGTTGGAACGTTGTATATATATAATCTATTTAATGTAAAAAAATTGTAAAAAAAAGAGACTGTTTTCAGCCTCTTTTTCAATTATTTACATTAATTATTCAGTATTTATATTACTAATGTCCTAAGCAAAATTCATAACCAATAGAATCTAATCGTATATTAATATAGCCAAATAGCTCTATACCATTTTCTGATTTCACCGAGTTAATTTACTTTTTTCCGATATAATAATCATTTCAGAAATTTACATTTGATTCATAAAAATCAGAAAGAATGTTATTTTTTTCAAGCAAATATTGATTTGTATCTACTAGGTTAATTAACTACACGTGCAAATTACATTGCGTGAAATCCCAATTCGTTGATAAAAGACATTCATACTTTTCTTAACGTCATTGTGTAGGGTTATTATAATTTGTTATATTCTGCATCAGTAACGTGTTCAAGCCATTCTGAAGTACCTTTCGTGATAGCAACGTGACTGAACCAACTGTCCTTAGTTGCTCCATGCCAGTGTTTGATGCCTTCCTTGATAACTACAACGTCACCTTGTTTTAATAATTGAGCGGGCTTGCCCCATTCTTGATACCAACCTTCTCCGCCTGTAACGAGTAGGATTTGGAATCCATCATGGTGAATATGCCAATCATTACGGCATCCCGGTTCAAAAGTAACATTACCAACTCCAAAGTCGATATTGTCTTCTGGTGAAACCATATTTTTCAAATAACTTTGTCCAATAAAGTATTGAGCATAAGCCTCGTTTTTATCGCCAACGGGGAAAACTCCGTCTGTTTTTAAATCTTCATTTTTAGCCATTATATTAACTTCCTTTTTAAATTAATCTGTCCAAATTTCTTTTGCACGGTTAAATGCTGACCAAGCCTTAGGCCATCCTGCATAGAATGATAGATGTGTAATTTCTGCAACAATTTCTTCTTTAGTAATACCGTTCTTCTTACCAATTTTTAAATGTGCATCTAATTGTTCTGTGTTACCTGCTGAAATAATACTTGCGATTGTGATTAGAGAACGATCATGTGCAGAAAGTTCAGATTCTTTGCTCCAAACTTCTCCAAATAATACATCATCGTTTAATTCTGCAAATTGTGGAGCAAAATCGCCTAATAAGTCATGTCCTGCTGTTTGTTTTGCCATAATTCATTCCTCCTTGATTCGATAAGTCTATTAAACAACTTAAAGTTAACTTTAAGTCAAGGATAATACAAAAAAAGATTGGATCTTTTTAGGATTCAATCTTTATCTGTCTTGTAAATATTCATGGTTCAAACTTTGAAGGTAGTTCGCAAAATCTTCACTATCCTCAACTGTTCCTGCTTGCTTACCTTTATACCAATCTAACTTATCATTGAGCAATGTCCAACTATCTTGCAGTTGTTGATACTCGACTTCAAAATTACGGCGAACTTCTTCCAATAATTCAACCCGTTGATTAATAGTTGAATCACCTTGTGCACGTAATTTAACATAACGCTTTAATTGTTCGATCGTCATGCCAGTACTCTTTAAATGTAGCAGGAATCTAACCCATCGAGCATCTTGTTCAGTATAGTAACGAACGCCATTTTCAGAACGATTGGGTTTGATCAATCCTTCTTTTTCATAATAACGAAGTGTCGGACTGTTCAAACCAACCATCTCCGCAAAGTCGCCAATTCGATACCTTTTTTCTGTATCAATTGATTTTACAGGCATTTATCTCACCTCTGTTTAAAATTGGTTTCAAGTATAACACACCTATAAATCGACACCACCGTCGACTTTTAAAACTTGGCCAGTGATAAAATCATTCTCCATTAAGTAAATATATGCTGAAGCGACTTCTTCAATTTTGGCAACACGACCTAAAGGAACGTTCTCTTCAACGTCGACTGTTTGTTTAGCCAACTGCTTAGAGTTCATATCACGCCAGAGACCTGTTGGTGTCCAAGTTGGTGAAACTGCGTTAGCTCGAAAGTCTGGTGCCATTTCGACTGCTAATCCCGCTACCATTGTATTAATTGCTTGGTTGCCGATAATTGCTCCTGAAGCGTCATAGGGATGACCACCTGATCCAGATGTTAAAATTATTGATCCATTCTTATTCAGGTGTTTACTGGCTATCTGAGCTAATTGTAAGTTAGCAAAAAATTTAGCATCGAATGCCTCACGAATTTCCTCAACTGGACTATTAAGGAATCCACCAGCCATTGCCCCGCCTAACATTGAAATGACATGATCGAATGAACCATACTTTTTAAAATAATGATTCAATTGGTCTTTATCCTGTGCATCTAATGAACTTCCTTGAATATTCTCTTCATAGCGCAATTCATTTACACGATCCTGATCACGTCCGATTACGTAAACGTCCGCATCTTTATGTTGTGCCATTATAGCGATTTCCTTACCAAATCCAGAGGTACCACCAATAATAAGCACTTTATCATTTTCCAAAGTCATAATTATACCTTCAATCATTCATTAGATTTTAACGCACCAATCATATCTATATGTTGCAATTTCTTATGTGTTACCAGCATAACAATAGCGGTGAAAATTATCATCAATAATGTGGCAACTATATAACCAAACATATTAATAGTTAATGGGAAAATCACTTGCTCCGTGGCAGCTTGATGCAAAATATACGCTGTTAATAGGTTTCCGACACCGTATCCTACGATAATTCCCACAATTGTCAAAATAATATTTTCTCGCACAATATACATCGTTACTTCATTATTATAGAATCCTAATACTTTAATAGTTGAAAGCTCACGAATTCGCTCTGACACATTGATATTGGTTAAATTATATAGCACAACAAACGATAAAACGCCTGATAATAGAACAAATATCAAAATTATTGGTTTCAATGAGGACGACATTTTAGAGACGGTACTCAACACATCATGTGTATAGCTAGTTCCCATAACTTCACCTGAATCTAGTAACTTATTAGCCAAATGTTTCCGTTGAGCATTAGTTTGCTTGTTTAAGTGTAGTAGTAAAGTATTGGGATTTGCTTTCCCATTAAAAGCAGTTTGATATGCATCTGGGCTTAAATATAGGAAATGACCGATAAAATTATCCGAGATGGCTCCTACTTTCAAGCTAACCTTTTTACCATTAGTTACCGTAACTTTAACCTTATCGCCAACCTTAACATCTAAAAGTTGTGCGGTCTTCTTAGTTAAAATTACGTCTTTTTTATTCAAATTATTTTTTAGATGAACATATTTAGCAAAATCTTTAACTGATTTAGGCGTATAAACATTCACATCATTTACTTGCTTTTTATTAGCAACTACTTTTGAAGTGGTTGAATTAATTTCAGTACTACTACGATATTTCTTATCACGATTCAAAACTTTTTTAACTTTTTCAAAGTCGGCTCGATCATTCAATTTCACAACGGCTTGATAATTGAAAATATCAGAATATTGACGATTTCCACTTGCTCCAATTGAATTTTGAATACCGAATCCGGTCAATATCAGAGCTGTTCCTCCGGCAATACCGATAATTGTCATGAACATTCGTGACTTGAATCTGAAAAGATTCCGATAACTAACCTTGCTATTGAAACTTAAGTTATTCCAAATCGGTTTAATTCGTTCCAATAGAATTTTCTTGGCTGATTTGGGAGCTTTTGGACGCATCAATGCGGCTGGTCCCTCAATCAATTCTTTTCTCACAACTATTATTGCGGCCCCAACTGTTGCTAAAAGTGAGAAGACAATGGCAATCAAAATTGTATTCCATTGCAACCCTACGACCCAATCAAGGGCAATATACTGCTTATAAAGCGCCAAAACAATTCGAGGCAAAGTCTCATTACCGATAATTGCTCCTAAGATTGCCCCAATCATTCCAGCTGACAAAGCATAATAGAAATAATTTTTCCCAATTTCCCATTTAGAATATCCGAGAGCTTTGAAGGTTCCAATTTCTCCACGAGCTTCCTCAACCATTCTGGTTATTGTTGTAAATGTTATCAATGCAGCAATTAGAAAGAAGAAAACGGGGAAAACATTGGCAATTGCGGCGATTCGATCAGAACTTTCACCATATGCTGAGAATCCTGATAAATCTTTTCTTGTTTGCCAAGTATAGGTTGTTTTAGCTTGCCTTAAAATTTTTACTTTAGCGGTATCTAATTTTGCTTGTTGCTGACTAGCCATTTCTGGACTAGCTAATCTTAATTGATCAATCATTTTTTGTTGTTGATTCAAATTTGTTAAATATTTACTTGCTGCTTCATTAGTTCTTTGAGATGGACGATTCTTGAATTCATATTTTAAAAGTTTTACCTTTCGGTTAACTGCATTCTTATAGTCTTTGCTAAAGGTATTCTTATTTTTCAAAGAGTTAAAATGCACATTTAAGATTGTTCCAACCGATAAGTTCATCTGCTTTTGTGGAATGTATGCAAACAAACTAACTTGTCCATCGGCAATATTGGTTGCACCACGCGATTGATTATCAATGTATTGTGGCGAATCAGCGAAACCTACTATCTTATAGGACTTCTGCTTTAAACCAGAGTCTTTAGCAAATTTAAAAGTTTGTCCTAATTTGTAATCGTACTTAGATTTAGCATTCTTATCCAAAACAATTTCATTATTATTTTGGGGCAAGCGACCACTTCGCATAATTAATTGATTTTGTTTGGCATCAGAACTATACCCATAAAGTGCCACAGCCACCTTGCTATGGCCACCGATAACATATTTAAATTTGGTGGTTTCTGCTTGAGCTCCGGAAACTTTTTCAGCTAATTTGATATCTTTCTTATTAAAGCCAGTCGTTGAAATCACTTGTACATCTGATAAATTTTTATCAGCAACGGTTTTATTCAGAGAATCATTCAGACTAGGACCAGCTGCTTTAACACCAACGAATATCAAAACGCCAAGCATTATGATCAAAATAATCGCAACGAAACGGCCCTTAGACTTATTGATGTCACGCCACATATTTTTCGTCAAAGGTTTCATATTATTCACCACCTACCATTCAATATCTTTAACTGGAGTTGGTGTTGGATTATCCACAACCGATTGCACTTTTGCATCGTGGATTCGAATCACTCGATCAGCCATCTTGGCTATTTCAGAATTATGTGTAATAACGATAACCGTCTTATTATCCAAATGACTCGCATTTTGTAACAATGTTAAAACTTGCTTACCTGTTTCATAATCAAGTGCCCCAGTTGGTTCATCACACAATAATAACTTAGGATTCTTAGCCAAAGCTCTTGCAATGGCAACACGTTGTTGTTCACCACCAGATAATTGTGATGGAAAATTATCCATTCTATTACCCAAACCGACAGACTTCAGCGTAGCCGTCGCATCTAAGGCGTCCTTAACAATTGCGGAAGCTAATTCAACATTTTCTTTGGTAGTTAAATTAGGAATCAAATTATAAAATTGAAAAATAAAGCCAACATCATTACGACGATATGTGGTTAGTTGACGTTCTGAGAATTTAGCAATATCGGTACCATCAATAATAACCTGACCATCGCTAGGAGTATCCATGCCCCCAAGTATATTGAGAACAGTTGATTTACCGGCACCACTAGGCCCCAGAATAACCGTCAATTTTCCCTTATCAACGTCAAAAGACAGATCATTGTTAGCAATAATCGTTGTTTCTCCCATTTGATACCGTTTTGACTCGTTTCTAACTTCGATATACGCCATATTTGTTTGCACCTCTCCTGATATGTCTATTATAGAGGAAAACGGATACAGGATTAAGATAAAAAGAGAGAAATTAATTACTGGATTTTAGGCAAAATAAAAAGTGGAATATAACATATTCCACTTTTTTGTTGAAGATTCTAATAATTATGTACCCGTAATTTTTTTGCTTTTATCGATATCTTGGTTAGCAAGTAGACATTGCAGGTAAAATCTAACCCACTATAAAACTCGAAACAAATACCAGTTACTTCAGGTTTTGATGTTTTGATGCTTCCTCGTTTTTACGCCCATAGTATACTACAGTTGTAAAAAGTGAAACAACATCATATTCAATTTGTTATTTTGTAAATGAATATCAATCCTTTAGTAATTGTCTGGCCGTATTCTCATCGGTTATCAAAACATTGGCATAATTACCTTCTAAAGCTCCCTTTATCGAATCGACTTTTTGGTCACCACCAGCAATTAAAATAGAATATTCTTTCTTTTTAAGTTCATTTAAATCAATTCCAATAGTTCTTTGATTGAGATCTTCATTTGCAATTTCGCCTTTAGAATTGATAAATCTTGAACTAATGTCACCAACCGCATCACGTTGTAACATTTTAATTTCTTTATCACTCAAATATCCTAAATTAAATAGCATTGCATCATCCCTAACATCACCTACAGTGAATAGTGCAATATTAGTGGACTTACCTTCATTCATAATATATTGAGTTTGCTTATCCTTTAAAACTAAACGACTAGTTTCAGAATTATCAAAGATAACTGGCAATGGCAAACTTTCAGCAGTAGTATGGAAAGCTGTCGCAAAATCTGAAATAACTTCTTGTGCAAAATTATTGGTTTCAGAATGCGTTACCCCACCCTTTAGTTGAACAACTTTAACATGTTCCTGTGAATTGTCCTTGGGTGAGAGGTTCTTAGCTACTTCACTCATTGTACGTCCCCAAGTAACACCAATAGAATCACCATCTTTAACGATACTTTCAAGATACTCTGCACCTGATTTACCGATATTTTGGATAATACTTTGATAATCACTTGATGGAGCATAAGTTACAATTACTTTATTAAGTGAATATTTCTTTTCAAAAGCTTTTTCCAATGTTGATGCATCAGCAAAGGGATCAACTATTTTAATTTGAACATATCCATTATCTTTAGCATATTGAAGTAAACGAGAAACCGTGGGACGAGATAGTCCCATTTCTTTTGCGATTTTACTTTGATCAAAATTATTTTCATAATAATATCTAGCTGCTCGCAAGGCTTGTCGAATACGCTTAACACCTGCATCCTCCATAGAAAAACACTCCTTCTTTGCTAAACCATTTTAACATATCACCACTTAATAATCTGTATGATAAAACCCTCATAATCCTATTCGATTATGAGGGTTTTATTCATAGCAAATATTTTTATTCTACTGCAACTAATTCTTTCAATTCATCTTTTGTAGGATATGATTTTTGCGTACCTTTTCTAGTAACGGTAACGGCAGCATATTCATTAGCATGTTTCAAAGCTTCAGGAATGCTTTCCCCATCAGTAAAGTAATGGGCGAACGAACCAATAAATGAATCTCCGGCACCTGTTGTATCAACAGCAGCAACCTTCTTACCAGGCACTATTTCACTATGATCTTTGTTGACCCAAAGAGCACCCTTTGAACCAATTGTAACAATGACATTACCAACGCCTTCATTTACTAAAGCATTAGCAGCCGCCTCAATTTCGTCTAAGTTGTTTGTAGGCAAGCCAGTCAAAGTTGATAATTCAGTTTCGTTTGGTGAGAAGAATTCAACTTTTGATACGTACTTTAAATTAAGATTCTTATTGGCAGGAGCTGGATTCAACAACACTGGAACTCCAAATTCTTCAGCTAATTCGATTGCATGATAATTTGTTTCCAATGGAATTTCTTGTTGTAGAACAATCAACTTAGAATTCTTAATTTGATGTTTAAAGTTATCCAAAACTGCTGGAGTTAATTCATTGTTAGCACCCTTAATTACGATAATACGATTATCAGATGAAGGATCAACGAAAATTGGAGCGACACCACTATTGCAATCACCAACGCCAACACAACTGGTATCAACACCGACCTTTTTGAAATTATCTAATTGTTCTTTACCGAAGTTGTCATGTCCAACCATAGTAATCATAGATACATCTGAACCAAGACGAGAAGCTGCAACGGCTTGGTTAGCACCTTTTCCACCAAATCCCATTTCGAAATCAGGTGCAGAAACTGTTTCACCTTCGACAGGCATTCTGTCCAAGTAAGTAATTAAATCAATCATATTGGAACCAATAACTGTAATATCACTCATAATAATCTCTCCTACTTCTCTAATCCAGTTGTAACACTGAATTTATGTTCTTCTAGTGGCTTTAAGAAAATCAATGTACCGGCTTTTTCAGCAGCATGATATCCTTCTGGACGACTAGTTCCTGGTAATGCAAAGGCTGCAACTTGTTGGTCAGCATTATAAAGAATCCAACGAGTAACAATTGGGAATTCTGCTGTATGAATCTTAGTTAAGAAATTCTTGCCATTAGCAAGGTTCATTCTGAATTCAGCGGTATCAGCGTATTGTGTTAAATCATCTGTGAAGAAGACAATCTCTGGATCATAATGTTTAGAATCATCTAATTTATCAATAACTTTTCCTGATGCTTTAAGTTCATCATTATAAGCTAACCATTCTTTAGTTGGATGTACATGTGAAGGAATTGACTCTCTTAACTTGAATGTTCCATCTGGCAAACTGTCAGTTAATGTAGCATTTTCACCGTAGGCATAATTCATATGACACATGTATTGGAGTGGCATCTTTTGTGACTTAGAAAGATTAGTTACACTCATATGAATATCGAAGAGTCCACTTTCCTTATGCATTGTGACACTAGGCTTTGCTAAATAATGATACCCGAATCCTTTAACGTATTCAAAGCTACTTCCTATAGTAATTTCACCATCTTCAACTTTGACATAAGCATTACTCATTTTTGAAGTTGGGAATTCACCATGCAATTGATAGTGATCCTCAGGACCAGGTGTACCGTTTGCTAACAAACCTGATGAAAATTGGAAACAACCATATGTATCAGCGATTCCTTTCCCAGGTAGTGGTTGTGAGAACATATCCTTCATCTTAAGTGATTGACCATCAAAAATTGCATCCCAGATAATCATTCCCATGTAAGGTAATAGAGTTAAATGACCACGTGAGTTCTTGACTGTTAATGCTTCAACACCTGAAGGATAAGTAAATGCTTCGGCTGAGAAGTCGTCATTTTCAAGAACTTTAAATGGTGTTTCATTAAATAAACTGTGTGATAGATGTATTAATGTCATTTTTAATCTCCTAATTACAAGTTATTGTGTTTAATTTGATCAATAGAATAAAGTAATACGACAACGAAACTTACTAGTGAAACAACAAATGAATATGACATTGACTTGAATGCATCAGCAGCAAGTCCTTGCATCAATGGAATGAAGGCTCCACCGACGATTGACATAACGATAATTGCTCCAGCTGTTTCTGTGTGACGTTTGTCTTTTACAGTATCCAAAGTCTTTGAATAAATAGTTGCCCAACATGGTCCGAATAAACCACTTGTTAGAATTGCGGCATAAACGGCTGACATATTGTGAACAAAGATGATGTAAAGTAAAGCAGCAATACCAATAGCACTGAATCCAACAAGGATTCTTGATGGTGAGAAATGCTTCATTAATACATTAGCGACCATCTTACCAACAAAGAAGGCAATGTAACTAAAAATCATAAATGTTGCAGCATCACGTTCGTTAATACTGCTATTTAAGGACATTGCTAAACGAATAGTGAATGACCAAACTGCGGTTTGCATACCAATGTACATGAATTGCGTAAAGATACCCTTAAGAAATTCTTTGTTATGTACAAGATATTTTAAAGTTTCAGAAATCTTAGCATCTTTAACGATGCCTGTCTTTGGCTTACTATTTGGAAATTCAGTTAAGGCAAAGATAATGATTGCGACAATTAAAACAACGATTATATATTTATAAGGTAAAAGTGTTTTTTGTAATGCTTGTTGACCAAAGGCAAGCTTTTGCGCTCCGGTCATACCAACCATTTGTTTCTCCAAACTAGCACCTGAACCAAAGATCATGTATTTACCCATTAAAATACCAATAGTGGCACCGATTGGGTAAAATGTCTCAGAAATATTCAAACGTAAAGTTGAAGAACTTTGAGGTCCTAACAATGAACTATAAGTATTAGCAGATGTTTCCAAGAAACTTAATCCAATGGCAATAGCGAACAAAGCAACTAGAAAGACGCTGTATGTGGCCATAGTTGATGCTGGGAAGAATAGCATACAACCACCTGTGTAGAACAATAGTCCAATTAAAATTGCGATTTTATATGATGTCTTTTTAATAACTAATGATGCTGGAATGGCAATTAAGAAATAACCGCCATAGAAAGCACTTTGAACGAAGGCACTAGCAAAATTGCTTAATGTAAAAATTGTTTTGAATTGTGTAATTAAAATGTCATTCAAACTGGCTGCGGCTGCCCACATTGGAAATAGACATGATAATAAGATAAATTGGAAAATGGGAATTTTATTTAAATAGCCATCATCCGTTTCTTCAGCGTGTAGTTTGAACAAATGAAAATTCTTATGACCATTGGTCATTGAATGTGAACTATCCATTTATTATTCCCCCATATTATCCGTTGATGATTTTAATACTTGCACTGGTACCTAATCTTGTAGCTCCAGCGTCAATCATTGCTTGAGCTTCCTCTTTAGAGTGAATACCACCTGAAGCCTTAACTCCAATTGCATCTCCAACTGTTTCTTTAAGCAACTTAACATCGGCAACCTTGGCACCTGATGTTGAAAATCCAGTTGATGTTTTAACAAAATCAGCATTTGCTTTCATAACTAACTTAGCTGCAGTGACTTTCTCTGCATCTGTTAATAAAGCTGTTTCAATAATTACTTTGACAATTTTCTTTTCTGCATGTCCTGCATTTACTACAGCGACAATATCTGATTCAACAGCATCAAGATTGTTACCCTTCAATTCACCAATATTCAAGACCATGTCAATTTCATCGGCACCGTCATCCATTGCTTTCTTTGCTTCAGCAACCTTGATATCAGTTGTATTAGCTCCTAGAGGGAATCCAATAACTGTAGCAGTGTGAACGTCTGTACCTACAAGTTGTTCGTGAACATGTTTTACCCAATATGGATTAATCATAACTGATGCAAAATCGTGTTCCTTAGCTTCCTTAATTACTTGGTCTACTTGTGCTTCTGTTGATTCTGGTTTTAGTAATGTGTGATCGATATATTTTGATAGTTTCATTTTATGAAACCCCTTTCATTTGTTTACGGCTCTATCATAGCAATTGGTTTTCCATTTGTAAACGTTTACTTTGAAATTATGTTCACACATTGTTCGTTCATATGTAAAATTAGCAATGTTTACATATGTAAAAGTGTTACTGTGCCAAGTCATCTCCTAAATGAGGCTACAAGATTGTGAAATTCAAAAAAATATTTAAAAAAATAAAAAAAGTGTGTGATTTTTCAATCACACACTCATTTTTTCCATTCATTTAATTGTTTTAAAAGTTTTATTGTAGTTTATCCACTCTTAACAAACCACGAAATAGCAACTCTCTAATCTACCAAATATTAATTCTCTCACTAGGATCCAACCACATACCATCCTTATCCGTAACACCAAAAGCATCAAAGAATTCATCCATATCTTGTGACATCACATTAGCACGCAATGGTTGTGGCGCATGAACATCAGTTGCTAACAATCTTTCATCATATTGGCTAGTTGCCTTGTATCTCCAAGACTTGGCCCATTGGATGAAGTATTCCTTAGCATTATAATCCGGCTCCAACTTAGCAGCTTCAATTGCACATCGTAGGCCACCTATATCGGCAATATTCTCACTGACAACTAACTTACCATTAACTTTTTTGCCAGCATATTTAATACCATTAAATTGATCAATCATATCTTGAGTCAATTCATTGAACTTGGCGTAATCTTCCTTAGTCCACCAATTATTAATATTTCCATATTCATCAAATTGGGCTCCATTATTGTCAAAAGCATGTGAGACTTCATGGGCAATCGTAGCGCCAATCCCACCAAAGTTTTCACTAGCAGTCTGTTTCAGACTATAGAATGGTGCTTGTAAAATTGCAGCTGGGAAAGTTACATCATTTCTAGTTGGATCATAACAAGCATTTACCATATGTCCTGGCATCAACCATCTAGTACGGTCAACTGGTTTGTGATAATCGTCCAACATATATTGAGTAGAAACTTTATTTATTTCAGAAACATTCTCGTAGAGAGACTTACTCTCATCAACTTTATAAAGTTTATAGAGTTCCTCAATTTTATCTGGATAACCAACTTTTAGAACAATCTTATTTAACTTAACGACAGCTTTTTCTTTAGTAGCTTCACTCAACCAAGTATTACTTGTCAGCCTTTGTTTATAAATGGCAATCATTTTTTCAATCATCGAACGAACATCTGCTTTGGCTTTTTCACCAAAATATTTTTTGCCATAATAAGTTCCAACAACTTCACTGAAGGTTCTTTCAGAAAGATGATAAGCATATTTTGTACGACTTTCAAGTTCCTCAGCGCCACTACGAGCCAGTTTATACTCGCCGACAACTTGACGGAAATCTTCATCCAAGAATTCCGCATTATCCATCAAGAACCTAACAATGATCCAAGCCTTGATATTTTCAAAAGTATCATCATTAACTAATTTATCTAAATTATCCAAATATCTTGGCTCGTTAACAATAATTTTTTCCGGTGTGTCATTCACTTGATCGACAACAAACTTCTTCAAATCTAAGTTAGTTGATTTAGCAACGAAATCCGCAAAGGTCATCGGATTATAAATTTTGACATCATCAGCCCACTCTTCTGGTGTCTTAACGATTGGTACCAATGACTTGTCGAATGCTAAAGCCTTATTTGCGGTTGCCTTCGCCTCATCAGTTGTATAACCAAGCATTACTAACAATTTCTCGGCCACTTCCGCATATTTTGCCAATAATTTTTTACCAGATTCATTATCATCTTCATAGTAAGATTGGCCACTTAAAATCAAATCTGGTCCAATAATATTAACAACATTATGTTCAGTATCTTTCATATCGGTTTCAACGTAAGAATTGATTGGAAGAAAGTAATTGTTCTTCGACAAAGCGGCTAAGTCAGCACTTAATTCTTTCAGTGAATTTAATTTATTAACTCTTTCAATATCCTTTAAAATTGGCTGTCCACCAAATTTGTGTAGGCCTTCAACGTTCTTTGCTACTCGATATAATTTAACAGCTTGTAACATCAAATCGTCATTTAATTTACTTTCATCTTCTGAAAAGTCATGGAACTCTTTCATTAAATCTTTTTCAACGCCCAGTTCCAAATCAACGGAAGCACCTGCACTAGATTTATCTGATGGAATCTTGGCTTTCTCTTGCCATTCACCATTAACAGCTAGATACAAGTTGTCCTTATAATCGGTTGGTTTAGAATCTATTGCTAAATCTCCAGCACCACCGATGACTTTATTTATAAACAAATCAATCGCCACCTATCATATTTAATAACCACTATAACACTTCTCTAATTATATTAGAATAGTTTTAATTTAAAATAAAAAGAATAGCTGACTTTTGGGGGTCGTCTACTCTTTTGGTTTACTTATGTATTATATGTTTTGTATTTTTATCCGGCGTCCTAAACGAGCTGCGAGCAACAGATTCCTGTGCTTTGCCTGACTTCCCAAATCACACGCAAAATCGCGTGCAATTCGTGAAGTCCTGCAAATGCTCAGAATCTAACCGTTGCTCTCTGCTCTCTGTTCTACCAAATATTAACTCTCTTATCTTCATCTAACCACATTCCATCACCCTTTTGAACATCGAAGGCATCATAGAATTCATCCATGTTTTGTGCCATAACATTGGCACGTAATGGGGCTGGTGAATGTACGTCTATTGATAGGAACATTTCTGTTAATTGTTTTGTTGACTTGTTTCTCCATACTTTGGCCCAGTTTGTAAAGAAGGCTTTGGCATCGAAGTCACTGTCTTGTTTGGCTGCTTCTAAAGCACAACGTAGTCCACCTACATCAGCAACGTTTTCACTAACAACTAATTTACCATTAACTTTACTTCCAGCATATGGAATACCGTCGAATTCGTCGATGATCTTTTGTGTTAGTACTTTGAACTTGGCATAATCTTCTTTAGTCCACCAGTCGTTCATATTACCGTATTCATCGAATTGTGAACCGTTGTTATCAAAGGCATGAGAAATTTCATGGGCGATAACGGCTCCGATTCCACCGAAGTTTTCACTATTCGTTTGGTCCAAACTATAGAATGGAGCTTGCAAAATAGCAGCTGGGAATGTGATGTCATTTCTTGATGGATCGTAACATGCATTAACCATGTGTCCTGGCATCAACCATTTTGTACGGTCAACTGGCTTGTGGAATTGATCCAATGAATCTTGTGCAATAATCTTTCTGATACGTGAAACATTATCATACAATGAGTCGTTTTCATTAATCTTGAATTTACTGTAAAGATCTTGAATCTTATCAGGATAGCCAACTTTGATAACAATCTTATCTAATTTAACAATAGCTTTCTTCTTAGTATCTTCACTCAACCAAGTATTTTCAGAAAGTCTTTGTTCGTAGATTGAAATCATCTTCTCAACCATGCTGTGAACATCAGCTTTGGCGTCCTCACCAAAGTATTTCTTACCATAATAAGCACCAACAACTTCACTGAAGACACTTGATGCAAAGTGGTAAGCATATTTAGTTCTGTTTTGAAGTTCCTTAGCACCACTCTTGGCAAGTTGATATTCACCAATTGTTTGACGGAATTCTTCATCAAGGATTGAGGCGTTGCCTGTTAGGAATCCAACCATCATCCAAGCTTTGATATTTTCAAAAGTATCATCATTAACTAACTTGTTTAAGTTTTCCATGTATCTTGGTTCAGTAATAATAACTTTTTCAGGCGTGTCATTGATTGAATCAACTACCATACTCTTCAAATCAAGGTTATCTGACTTCTTGATAAATTCAGATAAATCCATTGGATTATAAATCTTAGTATAATCAGCCCATTCTTCTGAACTCTTAACAATTGGTACAAGTGACTTATCAAAAGCTAGAGCCTTTTCAACGATTTCTTTGGCATCGTCAAGTTTGTATCCAATCATTGAAAGCAAGCGTCCAGCAACTTCGGCATATTTAGCCAACAATGCTTTGCCAGATTCGTTCTTCTCATCGTAATAAGATTTATCAGGCAAGATAAGTCCAGCACCACCAATATAAAGAGCATTCTTAGCAGTATCTTTCATATCAGCATCAACTTCAACACCAATTGGTAATGGGAATCCATCTTTACCTAATTGTGCTAAATTATCACTCAAATCTTTAACGTTTGTTAAATCATTGATTCTTTGCATATCTTTTAGAATTGGTTGTTGATGGAACTTGCTTAAATGATCAACGTTATTTGCTAAACGGTAAAGTTTAACAGCTTGTAACATCAAGTCATCATTTACTTTAGTTTCGTCGTTAGCGAATTCGTGGAATTCCTTCATAAGGGATTTTTCAACACCCTCATCAAGATCCATGAAGCCACCAGCACGTGATTTATCAGCTGGAATTTCAGCTTTTTCTTGCCATGCACCATTAACTGCTAGGTACAAATTATCTTTATAATCGGCAGGTTTAGCATTAATCATATCGCCTGCGCCACCGATGATTTTACTCATTAACAATATATTCACCGCCATATTAATTTTAAGGAATACTATATCACTAATTTCATTTTATTAGAATTATTTTCATTTAAAATCCCTTGATATTTATGATAAAAACAAAAAATGCTGGGATTTCACCAACATTTTTGCCTAACTTATCTAATTTTTGACCATTGTTGCTGCTAAATCTCCTGTACGTTTTGTACCTAGTTCGAGATTGGCTGAAACATCAAGGTAATTACTATTTGTAACTATAACCATAGTAGTGGTTTTCTTACCTGCTGCAGTAATTTTATCCATATCCATTATAGCTATTGGATCACCAGAACTTACCTGATCTCCCTCATTAACTAATACTTCAAATGGTTCCCCCTTTAATTCTACGGTATCAATTCCCATATGGACTAGAATTTCCATTCCGTCATCAGTGGCTAAGCCAATACCATGCTTAGTATCAGGAACCATAGTGATTTTACCAGAAACCGGAGAATAAACTTTTCCATCTTGTAATTTGAATCCGTAACCGTCACCCATCATTTTTTGACTAAATACTGGATCTTCTACTTCAGATAAATCGATTACTTCTCCATTACCAATTGATTTTAATTCTAAATTGTTTTGATGCTTATTAAATAATTTAAACAATTAAATCACCTCATCATAATGAGCATTCAAGTACTTAGTTATATCAGCAAAATTATCAATATGATAATCAGCCTTATTTTTCACACTACTGTCTGCATGAGCGATACAAAATGACTCATCAGCACGTTCAAACATTGGCGCATCATTACCGGAATCGCCGACAACTATAATTTGTCGTTTGTATCTATCTCTAATGGCATCAACAGCTGTTCCTTTGGAGCATCCCTCTGCGGAAATTTCAATTCTCTGTTGTGTTCCACCTTCATAAATTGATAGTTCTGGAAACATTTCTACTAAATCATCAAATATCTCGTCAAACCTATCGCCTGGTCTAGCATTTATCTTATATACATTCATTTTTGAAACTGCATCATATGGATCATCTAGTGTTACCATATCCATTCCCCATAGACGTTTCTTGTCTGAGGCATGATATGACCCAACACGCTTGATTCCATCTAAAGCATCGAAAATAACGTGATTAGCTTTTAAATATTCTAAAATTGCATTTAAATCCTTAGGGTTAAGCGGTTCATCAACTAATACTTCATCATCGAAACCTGTAATTATTGAGCCATTAAAACCAACTTTAATATCAGCTAGAATATTATTCTCTTTTTCCAAATAATTGATTTCTTTGATTGATCTTCCTGTAGCAATTCCTAAAATATAATTCTTACTCAAATCATTAAATGCCTTTAAATCAGCTTTACTAACAGAATGTGAATCTTTAACAAAGGTCCCATCTAAATCAGTAAGTATTATTTTTCGATTATCCATATTACTCACCTATTCCCAATATATCTTGAATTTCCATCTTTAATACATTGGCGTGACCACCATAAATGGATTGCATTTGCATACCGGATTCATTGAATCCCATCGCCCCTAAGTTATTGACAATGATATCTTTATTGACTACGGATTTATCTTTAACATTAATTCTTAAACGTGTAATACATGCATCAACATCAGTAATATTGTCAGGTCCACCGTGAGCTTTAATCAAAGCCACAGCTTGATCATGTGTTGATAACTTAGCTGTTGAAGAAACTGTTGCTGAAGATGTTGAAATTCCCTTATCTTCATCCTTCAAAGTACGGACACCCATTTTCTTTCTTGTTTCATCTTTACCATGAAGTTTGATATCACTACCATCTGATTCACGTCCGGGTGTTTGGAAATTAAATTTAGTAATAGCAAACTTGAATACGAAGTAATACATTGCAAAACAGAATACTCCAACTAATGGCATGATATACCATTTTGTTTTCATTCCTTGAAGAACACCATAGATGATGTAATTAATTAACCCATGACCTGTTGGTGTTAAGTAGGCTGCACCTAATGCTGAAGTAACAGCCATTGTTAAACCAGCTAAAACAGCATGAATTGCATATAGTGCTGGAGCTACGAACAAGAATGTAAATTCGATAGGTTCTGTAACACCTGTTAAGAAAGCTGTTGCGGCAGCAGCGAAGAGTAAACTACCAACTTTCTTTTTATTTTCTGGTTTGGCACATGAATACATTGCAAGAGCAGCACCTGGCAAACCAAACATGTTATAAACAAATTTACCAGAACTAAAACGTGTAATCATTGGATTGATAGCACCACCGTGGGCTAATGAAGCCATGTATGCGGCAATAGTACCTTGATACTTAACGCCACCGATTGTGAAAATACCACCTAATTCAGTAGTTCTAACTGGCCAATTTAAACCGTGATGTAACCCGAATGGTAGTAAAAGACGTTCGATAACACCATAGAAGAATGTACCAATAGTACCTGATTTCAAAATCAAAACTGATAATGCAGCGATTCCTGTTTGTACGACTGGCCATACAAAGAAGAAAACAACTGCTGTCATAGCCATAACTGGCATGATTAAAATTGGAACCAGTCTAGGACCACTGAAGAAATCTAAGACTGCGGGAACATGCATCTTGATAGCATGTTTGTGAACGAAATAAACAATAACACCTGTTATAATTCCACCAAAAACATTTAAATCCATTGTTTGGATACCTAATACAGTTGTCTGCATTTTATCAGCTAAAGCCAAAGCAGCTTTAGTTGGATCCATTCCGGCTGTATTTACTAATTGACCGGAAGCATTTAAAAGAAAGTTCATCATATATTGAAGAGTTAAATAGCCTAATAATCCAGAAATTGCTGCTGATCCCTTTTCGTGCTTAGCAAGTCCAACTGCCACACCGACCGCGAAGATAATCGGTAAATTCTTAAATGCGGCTGAACCCATTGTTGATAGAAATCCCATAACAAATTGGAATGTGTGATTTGCCATCCAAGGATACATTTTAACGGTATCAGCATTCGTAAACGCTGAACCTAATCCTTGTAGAATACCAGCTGCTGGTAATACAGAAACTGGTAATAGGAAGGAGCGACCAAACATTTCAAAACCTCGAATGAGGTTATTTCTTTTTCCACTTGAAGAATCCATGTAAACATCTCCCTAAACATTTTTCAATTACTAAGGTATCACGGAATACTTATTATTTAGGTTTTTGCCCAGTTTGGACTTGAAAAAGAAAAATATTACTTTTGAGTAAAAAATTACTCTGATTATATTTCATCATGATTTACGATATATTCAAAGACGACATCTGCTGCCACATTTAGCATCAAGCGTGATCTCATCCGCTTTCTAGGTACTGGAGATTCATAAACCATTAAATTAACGTCACTTAATTCAATTACTGATTTAGCATTAGTTCCTGTTATTGAAATAATTTTGGTACCGTTTACTTTAGCTGACAAAAGATACTTATTTACTAAATCATTCCCAGCACCTAATGAAATCACAACAATAACATCATTATCTCCTGAAATATTAGTAATATCTCGAATCGAATATAATTCCTCGTAATCATTTGACCAATAATTCAATAATTTTAGTTTTCGATTAAAATCACTAGATACACTAACACTGGAGCCACTACCCACACAGAATATTCGGTGAGCAGAATTAACATATTGAGCAAACTCTTTAACTTTCTTCTCACTCAACATATCTATTGTTTTTTCGAAATCACCCTTCATTCGGTAAATGATTTTATCGTAATCTTCAGTAACTTTGGGCTCATCTGCATCTTCAACATATTGTGCTGCATCATATTTCATTTGACTGAATGAATCGTAACCCAACTTCTTTGAAGCTCTAACAATCGTAGCGCTAGATAAAAATAGACTTTCTGTAATATCTTTAATTTTTAACTTACTCGGATTTTTTGAAGATATAACGTAATCTATAATTAATTGTTCATTAGCAGTCAGCTTTTCATACTTACTCGAAATTCGCTTATAAAATTCTACATTCATTATGAAAATCCCCCTTCATAACTTTACCAAAAAAGATGCGGCCGCAGCCTCATCTTTTATTTATTATCTATGGAAAGAAGCTACATTATGTAACTCATTCTTTTTTTAACGAATAACACTAACAGAAACTTTTGTATTATTTACTATTTTAGCAGCTTGGGAACCAATTGTGTTACGTGAACGATTCTTCTGTTCAACACCAACGATAACCAAGTCTGGTTTGAAAGTAGGAATAACTTTATCAACAATAGTTGTTCCTGGAGTTCCCTCAGTAACCATCAAGTGAATATTCTGAACTCCGTAGTCTCGGGCTTTTTCGCCATAAACTGCCAATAGTTCTTTGATTTCTTCACGACGTTCTGAAAGTACATCTGGATCTAGTGATTGGAAAATATTCAAATCACCAGTTTCCAAAACAGAAGCAATACCTAATTCAGCATCGTAATGTTTTGCCAATGAACAAGCGTAATTAAAGGCATTTTTAGATGATTCAAAATCATCTGAATCCACACAAATTAAAATCTTTGAGTACTCAATTTTCTTAACTTTGTATCCCTTTAATTCATCCATGTATCAAAACCCCCACAATTATTTAAAGTCGCGTCCTTTATTTTCTTGGAAGTATTTATCAAATCTCTTAACATAATTATGGAACATATATGTCAATAACAACCAACGTCTAAAGGAATTATCTTTATTATAGAAAACAGTTGTTCCAACACGATCTTGCTTGATAAGTTCGTCAGCGTATTTAGTTGCTTCATTATCAGCAGCGTACTTGTTGAAGACCTTGACCGGAACACCTAACCAAAGCTTATGTTGAGCTTTATTCTTGTTAGCATAAACTGTTGGTTCGTTCTCTAAACTACCTTCAACATAATCCTCAACCACATATTTAGCAAGGTTGTAGCCATTAAGTGTAACAAAGAAACTACTTCTACCTTGACGTAAATTAATTTCGAAGAATTTGAAAGTTTTATCACGTGCATCATACTTCATATCGAAGTTGGCATAGCCTGTGAATTCAATATCTTCAAGGAATTTTTGCACACGATCATAAACATCCTGATTGAATTCAGGAATAATGGCAACATAGTTCCCAATTGATTGAGGTGTAGGATCTTCCAAAATTGGGTGTCCTAAACACATCATCTTCACATGGTGTTCTTGATCAACATACGCATTCAAAACACGCATATTAGAATCATCACCTGGGATAAAGTCTTGAAGAATCAAGTCTGAAGTATAACCATTATCATAAATCTTACCCACAATAGTCATATATTCTTCTTGAGAATGAATTGTGAAAGCCTTTTTACGACCTTCAAAATGAATATCGAGCCATTCAACACTATTAGCTGGTTTCAAAGCAACTGGAAAGTCGAATGGAACATCCATATCAGTTTTATTCTCGTACATATCTTTAGTGATAATTTTTGTTAGTGGATGAGGCAAATTATGTTCATCCGCAACACGATAGAAACTTTCTTTATTATTCAATGATTTTAATAAGTCATAATCGACATATGGGCAAACAAAAGTCTTAGATAGTTCCTCTTTGTGCTTGCTGATAAGTTCGGCATAACCATCACCACAGCCAATTAGGATAACTGGTTCGTCATGATTCTGATAAACTTTAGCAACTTCACGCATTTTTTCCATAAAAACAGGATCTTCAGAAAATCCTGGGTATAGAGTTAAGTCTAAGATTTTTGTGTATCTTGTAGGTGCCAATTGGATCTCGGCATAGGCCTTAACAGTGCCCCCATATAGTTCATGGAAAGCACGAGCCATTCCGTAAACATTCATATCACTACCTAATAAAATAGGCGTGAATTTTTTTCCTGATTCAGTTTCGATAGGGATCAACCTCTTACTATATTAATTCTATTTTTAAAATTTACACACATTTCAAACAAAATTATACCATACTCAATTTATCACAACGAGAAAGTCATGATTATAAAATTGTAAAGCCTTATTATTTTCTTAATTTTCAAAAAAATAAATTGGAAATATTAAAATAATAGATACGATCTCATTCAAATATAAATAGCACAAATTCCTAAAGTAATTAGGTATTTGTGCTATTCGATTTAACCTATTCTATCACATCAACATCTGAATCAATGACAAATTCATTCATAGAGATGCGGTAATATTTGTGTCCTTTAAGTGTAACTAGACGGTCGGATTTCCAACTACTTGATGCACCAAGTCCACGATTCATGATAGCTTTAGCGTGACTGTCAAACAATGTTGTCATACCAATATTCTTTGTTCTAACAACATCCCTAACATTTTCATACAAATAAACTTCATTAGTTTTGACCCATTTATCATCTTCAACAAGATAATATTGCACATCGCCAAGCGTTAACATCTTCGTACTCAACCAACTGTGGTCTTTGTTTAAAGTGCAACCATTGATCAATTCACCCTTACTGTTGAAGACTTTAGGTGTTTTCAAATCTGGATGTACTGTCACATGATCATGTACGTTCGTAATTTTCCCTTGAAACTTAGGTTGAACAGTTGGTTCTGGCTTTGTTTCAGGCTCAGCCACAGTTGTGGTTACTGACTTTGGTTCCACTTGTTGCACTGAATCAGTTGGTGCGGTTACTGGAGATTCCTGTGTTGGTGCAGTTACTAGTTCTGAGACTACCTTAGCCTCTGTAACAGGTTTATTTTCCATAACTGGTTGCTTAGACTCTTGAACTGGTTTTTCAATTGGTGTGTACATAACAAGGTCACTGGTTAAGATGCCAGTTTTAGTTGCTGTGACAGTCACTGAATGTTTATCGGCTTGATAACCGACCTTTTCAGGAACCTCAACTTCAAAGGTACTACCGATATATTCTGGTTGATCTTTAGTTGGAACTGTAACTTCAAGATTACCATCTATATTATTCGGAATCTTTACAGTAAATGGTCCAATGTAGGCAGATTCTGGTTTTACAACCCAATTACCTTTGTTAGCTTCAGACAATAACTGAACTGAATTAATGCCATTTTTGTCGGTTGGCTTCGGATTAGTTTCTGTACCCGTTCCAATATTGATCCAAGTTTTATCAGCTAGTTTGGTATCCTCAGCTTGATTTTCTGGAACGACAAAATTTTCTCCCAAATTCAAACTCTTGATTGAATCTGAGTGGTCAAAAATTTTGGACATGCTTTTAACGTTACTTGTATCAAAATCCGACAAATCAAGTTTTTCCAAAGTGTCGCAACCAGAGAACATCCCGTTCATGTTAGTAACACGGCTTGTATCAAAATTATTTAGGTTCAATGTAGTTAATCCACTGCATCCCCCAAACATAAAGGACATGTCTTCCACCTTATTTGTATCAAAATGTGACAAATTCAATTCTTTAAGTGAACTACAATTTAAAAACATACGACTCATATCGGTAACTTGACTAGTATCCATATTGTGATTCCCCTAACACTTTTAAAATTATATAAATCAGACAATAAACTAGCAGTGCTGGAATATAATTATCCAACACCATTATTCCACCCCTAATATTATTCGACTGATTGTGCTTGAAATGGCTTTCAAGTAATATGCTTATAACTTAGCACCAATATATTATTTATAGTAGATTACAAGTAATTTTTATGATTATTTTAAATATTTTTTATTTTTTGACTAATTTTACAAAAAAATCCCGTGAAGATATTATCCTCACAGGATTCTTTTAATATTCTATTTTCCAAATACTTCAACTTCAGATGGATCGATAAATTCATTTGTGGCAACACGATAATATTCTTTACCGTTAATAATTACTTTTCGATCTGATTTCCATGATGATTGTGCGCCTAAGCCACGATTATTAACTGTGCTACCTTTACTTTCAACTAATAAAGTAATCTCTTTATCATTAGTTTTTACAACATTATTCATGTTCTCATATGTATAAACGTCACTTGCCTTAATCCATTCGTTTGTAGCAACGCGATAATATTTTTCTCCATTAATAATAGTTGATTGATCACTTAGCCAATCTGAGTTCCCAGCTAAAGCACGGTTACTAATTTTATTACCATCAAGGTCATATAAAGTAGCATATTCTGAAGCAGGGTGAACTGAAACAAAGTTTATTCCAGATACAATTTCATTTCCGGAGTTGTTTCCGTTGTTATTGCCATTATTATTGTTGCCATTGTTGTTTTCATTACCTTCGTTGCCTTCGTTGCCTTCGTTGCCTTCGTTGCCTTCGTTGCCTTCGTTGCCTTCATCCTTATCGTATATAACAATATCGTCAGTGGATAAAGCATCCTTTTTTGCAGTTACAGTAATCGTCTGTTTCTTAGATGTGTATCCCTCAAGTTTTGGAGCGTCTACTTCTACTTCAAAGACACTGTCATCATATTCAGGCTGGACCTCTTCTGGAACTGTAATCTTAATTGTTCTATTAATATTAGTTTTAACAGTTACGGTAAATGTTCCCTTATACGCCGTTTCTGTTTCAATAAACCAATTATCACGTTCCTTTGAATCAAGGGCTTGCCACTCTACAAAGCTGTGTCTAGCAGTTGGTTTAAGATTAGTTGCTGTTCCAGTACCAATATTAATCCAAGTTTTATCATTCAAAGCTGCACCAGTTTGTCCTGCTTCATCTAGTTTGAAGTCATCTCCAACTTTAAGAATTTTCAATTTTGGTGTACTTGAAAACATACTGGATGTACTGGCTTTGTCAGTTGTTTTAAATCCTGAAATATCAAGTTTTGTTAATGAATCACAATGGAAAAACATTCTTTCCATCTTTTCAACACTTTCATTTGTGAAATTAGCAATATCTAATTCCTCTAATGATGAACATTCGGAAAAAAGGCCAGTGATATTAGTAACTTTACTTGTATCAAAACTTTTCAGGTTTGCTGTTTTTAATGATGAACAATTATTAAACATGTCACTCATATTAGTTACATTACTTGTATTGAAGCTTGAAAGATCAATCGTATCTAGTGCCTTGCAACCATAGAACATACCATACATAGTCGTAACATTTGATGTATCAAAGTTGGATAAATCTAAGTTGCTTAAAGCATTACAGTCATTAAATACATGTTCCATATTCGTAACTTTACTTGTATCAAAGCTTGTTAAATTAACATTCTTTAGTGCTCTATCACCTGTGAACATATAATTCATATTTTGAAGATTGCTAGTATCAAAACTAGATAAATCTAAGTTTGTTAGTGCGGAGCAGCCTTTAAACATCCACGACATATCAGTTATTTTGCTGGTATCAAAATTGGATACATCAAGCTTCATTAAAGATGAACAATCATAAAACATCTGAGTCATATTTGTTACGTTGGGTGTTTTAAAACTGGACAAGTCTAAAGATTTAAGCTGTTTATCTTGATAAAACATTTTATTTATAATTGTTACATTAGACGTATCAAAATTGGATACATCTAATGATTCTAATTGAGTATTCTGATAGAACATTCTATCCATATTGGTTACGTTAGGTGTTTTAAAACTGGATAAGTCTAAATTTTTCAATTGCGTATCTTGAGAGAACATTTGAGCCATATTTGTTACATTACTAGTATCAAAACTAGATACATTTAAAGTTTGTAATGCAGGGCAATTTAGAAACATACTGTCCATAGTCGTAACATGACTTGTATCGAATCCTGATAGATCCAATGAAACTAAAGAAGTACAATTTCTAAACATTTTACCCATTTTAGTTACATTACTAGTATCAACATTTTCCAAACCTTCAACTGTTTTCAAATTGGTGAACTTATCAAATTGATATTCAGAATCGTCTGGGAATTGAAAACCTTTTTCAAACTTAATTTTGGTCACCATATCAACATAGTTGGCCATAAAGACTTTGTCTCTAGCCAAACTTCCAAATGGGAGTTTTCCACTGCCCAATGTCAAAGTACCGTCATCAATTGTCCACTTAACATCTCCATAGCTACCTTCAGCATCGTGAGCAGAACTTTCGGAATCGTTTGAATCACTTGTCACATCATCTGTCTTATTCTCTACCTTCGGTGATTCAGTTGTCGCATCAGCCTGAGTGATTTGACTTCCTCCAACAATTAATACGGAAAGAATTGCCACGCTAAATGAAGTGATTTGTTGTTTCATCGTTTTTGCCTCTTTTATTTATGTATTTTTGATAACGCATACATTACAACCGCAGCTATTAACTGTCAAATTAAATATCACAAATAATTTTATAATAATGTGAGTCTTTCCTTAATAAATACAAATTTATAAATACTCATATATAAATAATGACATTTTATGTCACTTGAAAGCAAAAAAGGAACCGCCTCATATTGAGACGATTCCTTTTTGATTACTTATTTTGCACTAATTTGAGCATTATTTTTACTTTGCTTGTTTTAATTAGTGGACTTATTTATTTATTTATTTTTTTGGAGTTTAACCCAGCCAATTAAAATTATATTTATTGGTTGGTTCGTCCTAAACGAGCTACACAAGGGCAACTCCACTCCGCTTTGCCTGACTTCCCAAATCATACGCAAAGTTCGCGTATAATTCGTGAAGTCCTGCAAATGCTCGGGAGCTGACCGCCCTTGTTTCGCTCTCTGGCTGAAACGAGCTACACAGGCCAATTTCTTCCGGTTTGCCTGATTCCCCAAATCATACGCACAGTACGCGTATAATTCGTGAAATCCTGCAAATCCTCGGAAATTCCCAAGCCTGCTCCGCTCTCTTACTATCTAACAACAACCTGTGGATCAACATCGGGTTTCTTACCATCATCAATAAAGAATACTTTATACCAAATCAAGAAGGTATAAATTGTCCATACTTTACGACGGTCGTCATTTTCTCCTCTGTAACAGCCATCTAGCATCTTCAAGATTGCGTCTTGGTCGAAGAATTCTCCGGCGAAGTCTGCGCTAAATAGGTCACGGAATTGATCATACACTTCCTTAGTCTTGATCCAGTCACGAATTGGTACTGGGAAGCCTAATTTTTCACGTTTTGCCCATTCTTCTGGAAGTGCACGTTCTGCAGCAACTCGTAATGCATACTTACTATCTTTACTATTCAAAAGATACTTAGTAGGAATTCCGGCAGCTACTTTTGCCATTTCTTTATCTAGGAATGGTACACGTAGTTCCATTGAGTTGGCCATACTCATACGGTCAGCTTTTAGAAGAATATCATTTGACATAAATTGGTGAATATCAAGATATTGCATCTTCTTAACTTCATCGTTATAACCACTAACCTTACGGTAACTTCTCATAACGATATCTTTAACAGAACGTGATTTTTCAAATTCAGGTTTAACTAAATCTGCGGCTTCTTGTTCTGTAAAGATCTTAGCTTGTCCAATGAAGAATTCTTCAGCCTTAGCGGTTGATTCATACAAGTGAAGTCTACCAGGGAAATTAGGCATCTTCTTCAATCCACGAGCCAATCTATATTTAGCACCCTTTGGCAAGTGTTTCAAATCTTCAGCAACAACTCTGATAATCTTTGAGTGTGAGTGGAAACCATAGTTGGCATAACCAGCAAATAATTCATCGGCACCCTCACCGGAAAGAATAACCGTCACATCTTTACTTGCTAACTTTGTTAGGAAATAAAGCGGTACACAAGAAGGATTGGCATCTGGTTCATCCATATAATATTGGATCAAAGGAATTGACTTAACAGCCTCTTCTTTTGTAACAATACCACGTGTGTTTTCGAGACCAAGTTTGTCAGCTAATAACTTAGCGGCAGTTCCCTCTTCGTAAGTACTTGTATCAAAATCAATTGAATAAGTATGTTGTGGTTTCAAAATTGCGGTAACGTAACTTGAATCCACACCACTTGATAATAATGAACCAACTGGAACATCACTGATTGAATGTTCCTCAACTGATTCGTGCATAGCCTTATCAATCTTCTTAACTGTTTCTTCAAATGATAAGTGGTTCTCTTTGAATTCCATGTCCCAATACTTCTTGATACTCAACTTACCATTCTTGAATGTGAAGTAGTGACCTTCAGGGATTCGGAAAACATTCTTGAAGAATGTTTCATGTAAAGCTGAATATTGGAATGTAAGGTATGGCTTCAAAGCAGCCTTGTTTAGTTCCTTTTTAAAGTTAGGTTCCTTCAAGAATGATTTAATTTCTGAACCAAAGATGAAAGTACCTTCACGATTGTAATAATATAATGGTTTGATACCAAAGAAATCTCTGGCACCAGTAATATCACCGGTCTTCAAGTCATAGATAACGAACGCAAACATACCTCGAATGCGCTTTAGAAGTCCTTCAATACCCCACTCTTCAAATCCGTGAAGTAGAACTTCTGTATCTGTTTCAGTTGTAAAAATATGACCAGCTTTTTTCAAATCTTTTCTAACGTCTTGATAATTGTAAATTTCACCATTAAAAATAATGGCCTTTGACTTATCTTCGTTATATATCGGTTGCATACCACTATTAATATCAATAATACTTAAGCGGCGAAAACCAAGAGCAACGTCACCATCCATTAGTTCACCAGAACTGTTTGGTCCACGGTGCTTGATTGTATCCATCATAGCTTCAATCACAGGTTTTTTATCCGCAATATTCTTATCTACGAATCCGACAATTCCACACATAAAATAATTCTCCCTTATATTTCAAAACTTACATATCTTGTAGCGGCTCCGTAGCCAAAAATCTGTAAGCGTAATTTGTTCGGGTCAATATTAATGAAATATCCCGATAATTCAGAAATTTCATTATATCGTCTATCCCATTTTTTGTTATAGTCAGTTGTTAATCCATGCTTCTTTCCCATAAGGGCCGAACAATTTAATATTATATGATTAATTTCAGAAACTTTGTAGTTTTTTTCATAATGCATATGTCCACAAATATAAGTTGTCACCTTAGAAATCCCGGTAGACGAGAAATCATAGCGGATATTTACTCCAAAATCTCCGGTTAATTCATTTTTCAATTGTCCTGAAGCTTTGTTATTAAAGCTGACTAATAACTGTTGAATCAGATCACCATTAAAGTTCAAAGCACTTCGTCCGCTGGGACTAACAATATTAGCATGTCCCATCACGATAACGTGCTTATCGACGGTGTCTTCCAAAACAGTGATCAAGTCTTCTAGCTGTTGTTCTCTGACTCCACGAACTTTCTTAAAGTCGTACTTCTTTGAACCGTTGCTAAGGATATAAGGAATATCACTGGTATCGATAAAGATAACACGAATATCACCTTTATCAAACCAACCGACTTTGGAAACCGGATTTAAACGAAAAATGTCTGGTTGTTCAAAATCATATTTTGTTACGAGAGAATCATAATCGTCTCGATGGAAAGACGCACTACCAAAAAAACGATGTTCATCATATTTGTCATTCTCATCGTGATTACCCTCTACGATAAAGAATGGAGCTTTACTAGCTTGATAATTTTCGACAGCAAAACGTAATAAACCACGACTAATTTCGGGTTTATCACTACCATCAATCAAATCACCTAAATGAACATTCAAATCTATTCCTACATCATTACTTACGCTATTAGCTTCAATAATGTGTCGTGCACCATTAATTCCGTAATAAGAGGCACTAGCAATTGCTTTGGCATGAGTATCAGTCAAAACAGACATCGTTACAGTATCGTCATTAACATGGGGTTTTACGTTAGTATCGTAAACTCCTTTAATGTAATCGACGACAAAAGGTCTTGGTTTCAACCTTCTCAAAAACATATCTGTATGTGCTGAAATAAATTCGGAAGGCTTTGGTGTTAACATCCTTCTTGTAATATTTTTGATTTTCAATTTTTTGATCTCCAATATCCAATACTATGGAAACGATTATAGTAAAAAAACCATCTTACGATGGTCTTATTATGGTTCAATTATATATCAAAAATATGAAAAATAATCTTTAGACGCTTATTTCAAAAGAATTTGATAAGCCTTTCTAATACCATGATCTTCATCCATCGTAATAGTACCTTGTTCAACGAATCCATTGCTTGTAATAACATGTTGCATAACTAAATTATCTGGATGTGTATCAATTCTGACATCACGATAACCTAAGTAATGTGAAATAGTTAATAGTTGTTGAATCAATGCGGCAGAAAGGTGTTGTCCTTGGTGTCCTGGTTCAACGGCGATACGGTGAATGATGGAGTAAGTTACATCAGAATCCTTCGACCATGTACCTGAAGTCATGTCTTGATAATTCTTATCGTAACCTTGTTGCAATGCTGCAGCCCCAACGACCTCACCATCTAATATTAAAACATAACTTATATCTTCCTGAATATCTTGTTCCAAAAGTTCATTGTTTGGATAACCTACTTGCCATTGGTCAACACCACGGTCCCGTAAGGTTTTCTTTGCACCATCAATTATATTAATAACTCTTGGCAAATCGTCAAGTGTTGCTTGACGTAAATAAATGTTACTCATAAAAAGTTTGCCTCCTGACTTCATCAAGCTATTAAAGCAGAAAGGAATATAACATTGCAATAGTTTTTGCTCAACTTTTTTTATTTTTTTTATAAATAAAACAGCTAATAATAAATAGCACCAGAGCATATAAGAAACCTTGTCCAGAAACAGGCAATAATTTTATAATTGATGAATTATTGTGTAATGAAACAATCATCTTAGATAACGGTGGCAGTAGCCATTCAATATAGCTAAAGAAACTAATGACACTACCTGACAAAGCTAAATACACGAAGACTAAAGTTCCAACCTGACCAACACTCGTATGTGTTTGCCATTGAGATTGGAAAAGCGTTGCGATTGAACTACCAACTAATCCCACTGAAATCAACGATAGTGTACCTACTGTATCTAAAAGAATATCTTCATTTAAAATAAGACTAAAAATAAAAATTAATATACCAGAAATTACATTTAAAATTATAACTGTTAAAAATTGGCTAATCACTTCTGCCCAATAATTGTTCACTTTTTGTTTTAAGTAATGATTATAATTTTTATCATTACGATAAAGATTCATCGTTGAGAATAATGATAAGAAAAACATCCCTATCAATAATAGACTATATTTCTCATTAGAATCAATGTTTAATAGATGATCTGCTGTTAATCCAAATACAATAATCGAAAATAGCATTGTTAAATACAAAAAATCTTGGAAAACGAATTGTAAATAAGTTTTCAATAAAATTCTAATTTTCAATATTACGGACCTCCTCAAATTTATAATTGAGGGCAACCATCTTTTTAGTTATAACACTCTTTTGGGCTACTGGGACTTTCATCTCAATTAAATTATTAACATTAGCCGTTATATATTGATTGAGTTCTTTAGTTATAGCGATTGAATTAGGATGAACACTGAAAATCAATAACGATTCAACCGTCGTATCCTTAGTTCTCGAAATTTTACTCAAAGTATGATCTTTCAACAAATACTCGGTATCAAAGTATTGATTAATTTCACTATTAAATTGGGTACTTGTAATAATTATGCCGGAACCATTGTCTCGTAAGTCTTGTAATAGATCTAACATATTTAATGTAGATTTATTATTTTGAAAAGCAAAGGGTTCGTCTAATAGTAGAACATTGGGGTGCCCTGCTACAGCTGCCAAGAAAGCCACACGTTGTTGTAAGCCAATTGATAACTGTTGAACACTTCTATCTATATATGGTGTCATCCCCAAGAAAGTTATCATCCCTTGCAACTGTTCTTTACGAACGGCCAACTTGCCAGACAAACGACGAATATCTTCGAGATATTTGCCCATTTTCTGTTCAATTACTTGAGGATCATCTTGCGGAAGATATCCGATTCGGACACCTGGCGTATACCCAATTTCCCCACTATCGGGCTTTCTATAATCTGCAATTGCTCCCAAAAGTTGGCTTTTACCGCTGCCATTGTCGCCATTTATGCCAATTATTTCATTTTGGGATAAAGAAAAAGCTACATGCTTAAATGCAAAGTAGCCCTCGTTTTGCAATGATAAATCATTGACTGATAGTAATTTCATTATTGCCATTCCTCAACAGCGTGTGCTGCTAAACCGATTGATAGAATTGCGTCTCGTGAGACTGAGTTTCTAACATCAGCGACAATGGTATTATCATAAACTGCACCAATCACAACAAATGAGTAGTTGATCAAATCAAGGTCTGTCTTTGCTTTGTAAGCACCCTCGGCATATGGATCTTCATGATTATAAGAAAAGTTGATATCGTGATCTGCAAGGGAACCATCAACGTGGTTTACTTGAACACGATCGTGTAATTCACTTAATTTATTTTCAGGATTTTGTAAAGTCAAACGATGATCTGATTCATTTTGGTAATAATCGTCTTCAGTCATCTCAAAATATTCTTTGATTGGTTTTCTAAGAACTTCTAAAGAGTCCAAAACGTCATAAACCTTTTGTGCATCAAGTTTCTCTGACTTATCTTCAATTTTTTTCTTGTTTGTATCAAGCCATTCGGCCAACTTGCTAATAGTTTCAGAATTCATAATTATCCTCCGTCATTACCATTATACTAATTTTCACTTAAAATCACAGGAATCTAAGTGGTCATTGATCACGCCAACTGCCTGTAAAAATGAATAAATAATTGTAGGTCCCACAAAACGAAAGCCGCGTTTCTTCAAATCTTTACTGATTCGTTGCGACAGCTCTGTCTGTGCAGGTAATTCACTCATATCACTATAATGATTAATTATCGGTTTATTATCAACAAAATTCCAAATATATTCAAAAAAAGTTTTTCCATCTTGATGCATTTCTTGAATCAGCTGGGCATTATTAATGGACGAATCGACTTTCAAACGGTTGCGAATAATACCTTTGTCCTGCAATAATGCATCTCGTTTAGTCTGATCATAACTAGCCACTTTGTCGACATCAAAATTATCATAAGCTAAGCGATACGTTTCTCGACGTTTGATAATTGTTGCCCAAGATAATCCTGCTTGAGCTGCTTCCAGCGTTAACATTTCAAAAAAATATCGTTCATCATGGCTGGGAGTCCCCCATTCGTTATCATGATAACTTTGCATAGCTTCAGAACTATTTGCCCATGCACATCTCATTTATTTTCTCCTATCAAAAAAGCTGGCTTTTGCCAGCTTGATTTATTGTTTTTATTATTTGGTAAAACTTTTATACATTTAAAATGTGTAGTTATTATTTCTTTTTCTTATCAATTAACTTTTGATTGTCTGTATCAGTTCTAACAATAATAACGTCAGTTCTAGCATTTCTTGTAACATACTCAGATACTGAACCAACTAAGATACGAGTAACAGCGTTCATACCTGTTGAACCAATCATAATTAAGTCATTCTTATATTCTTCAACGAATTCTTGTGAGATAACGGTCTTTGGTTCACCGAAACGCACGTGAATATCAATGTCGTCTTCTTTAAAGCCATCTTTAACAGCGCCATCTTTTAGTTCGTTAAGGTATTTTTGAGCATCTTCGGAAAGTTGATAAATTACATCTCCGTTTAACATACCACCATGTAGACCGATGAATTGTTTTGTATCTAAGACTGTCAATACGTCAAGATGTCCGCCATTCATTTTTGCAACTGTAACAGCCTTTTTAAAAGCCATTTCAGCTTCTTTTGATCCGTCTACAGGAACCAAAATCTTATTATAATCTTGTTCCATAATTCAATCCTCCAATGCACTTATTGAAAACCTTCTATTGTAAGATTAATGCATTAATATATAATATTCAATCTTTTACATTATTTGAATGCTACAAAAGTCCGTGCTAACTGATTAGCAACTGATTCATAATTTTCAAACATTGTTATTTCATCATCGTATTCAGTCATTTGAGTTGAGAAGATCCCCGTGAAAAGCTGCTCATAATTTTGAAAATCATCGACGAAATTATTGCATAATGCGAATGTCGGAATCAATTCAGAACCAGCAATTCTACTCAAGTGATACAACATATCATCATGCATTGAATCTCGAGAAATTTTATCGGTAGCTGTGATTAAAATATTGGCTGAACGAATTGTTTCATCCATTCCAGTTACCTTAGCGACCCATTCAAATGATGATCGTGAAATGCGTGCATTAATCATTGCAAATGCCCCTGCCAAAGTCTTAATTGAATCGGAATGAGGCATTGGGTGTATATCTAAATTATACTTCTGATTCATTTTTTCGGTAACAAAAACTAAATTATCTTCCAAAAAACTTTCCTGTGCTTCATTTAAATATTCTACGGACTCACTCAATTTGTGGACGGTAGAATAGTTTAATAGCACGGTTATGCGAGTTCTACCACCAAGTAATTCATACACATCTTCCATATCAATCCTGAAAGCATTTATCAGCGGGTTTTCACCTTCTGGTATCAACTCACCATGTTCATCGTAAATTTTGGCTCCCATTGCCTGTAAGGCTCCTAAACCACCATCTGCGACGGCTGTCTTACCTAAACAAAGGACAATATTCTTAATTCCACTACTTACCGCATCAATGATAAATTCACCCAACCCATAACTTGTCGCATGAAACAACTCATTTCGTGATTTATTTTTTGCTAAATCTACGCCAACTACTTGCTCGGAATCCATAATTGCGGTATCTTGACTATCGATATTCGTAACCAAATAACGACCTGTTTTACTGTTCCAAAAGGCATCAAAGAAGGGGATCTCTTCCCAAGTTCCGCCGATAGTATGTTCTACCAAAGCTGGCATCCCATCTTTACTATCGGTAACTGGCATGGTAACTATTTCTGCATCTGGCAAAGCACGTGAAATTCCACTGTAAATTGCTTGACCAATTTTGGTCGAGCTCAGATTATCACCGTATTTTCCAGGTGCGATAATAAACTTCATGATTAGGATAACCCCTCCTTTTTGTTATAATGATATATAGAAAAAACAACCGAGGTAATTTAAAGAATGGCTAATGATAACAATCGTGTTTTAAATCTTGAAAAAGGTGTCAACTTCCGTGAATTAGGTGGATACCAAACAATTGATGGTAAGACAATCAAATACCACAAAGTAATCAGATCAGCCGGTTTGGGCGATTTGACTCAAAATGATCTAAACTTTCTTAATAACTACGGTTTGAAGACTGATATTGATTTCCGTTCCCAAGAAGAAATCAATCAAAAGCCTGACCGTATCCCTGATGGCACCGAATATGTTTCAGCCCCCGTTTTCCAAGAAGATGAGACTGAAGCTTCTAAGGTACAGAGTGATAGTTTTATCCCCGAAATTGGTGGCGATCCTACTAATGGTTTCAATCATATGAAGGACGTTTACCGTGATATTATCACAGGTGACCAAGCAAAAAGTGCATATCGTGTATTTTTTGATAAATTATTAAGTAATGACCAAGATGACGACGTTCTTTTGTTCCATTGTAGTGCTGGTAAGGATAGAACTGGTATGGGAGCCATCTACTTGTTAACAACTTTGGGTGTTCCTATGGATGTTATTAAAAAAGATTACTTATTAACTAATCAAGTAAATAAGGGATTCGTTGATAATTTGATTCTTGATTTGCAAAATAAGGGCTATAAAGATGAAAACGTCCTTAGCTCTGTAAGGGATCTTATGACAGTTCATACTGATTATTTAGCCTCAGCTGAAAAGTCAATTGCCGAAACGTCTGGTAACCTTGACAATTATATCAAAGATGAATTGAAAGTTACTCCTGCACAAATCAGTGATTTGAAGAAAATTTACCTAAAATAATGTAAATCTTCTTATTTTCAGAACATGAGCATCACATTTTCTTCACATTTAGTGGGTATTATATGTGTATAAGTTAAAGGGAAATCAAAAACAACTTTAACTTATCCCCCCTATAAAATAATCTTCATATAAAAACTGATATAGACAAAAGTTCCATTGAATATGTGTGTGGCCCATCCTTCCCCCCTGATATGTGGGTTGCCACAATTAAATAACCAGTTGCTGATTCCCCTCGGCAACTGGTTTTATTTTTGTCCTTTTTTAGGTGGTTCAATGCCGTCGTCCGCTACGCAATTACGAGGTCTGGAACGCCATGGGCATCGTTTGAAACCAATTTTAAAATTCAAAAATTGTTTCCAAAGCGAGCCTTATTCTAAGTTGGCACAGACCACCAACTAAGAATAATTTCATGGCTGAGACCTCGAATTGCTCCGCTCCCGACTAGATGGTGTTACATATTCTCGTTGATTGGATAACTTTTTCAGCATCACTAATATCCAATTTAATATGTTTATATATTTTTCTCATGTCTTTTGGGATTACTTTAGGTCTTAAACTATCTGTGTGCTTCTCTAACAACGGCTATTTTGGTTTACTCAAAGTTACACCTGCTACTGACAAAGCTTGTCATCGAACATCTAAACGATATTTAATTATGCAGCAATAAAGATTTCAATCACTTTTTTTAATGCCATTCCATTTTTCAATTTAACGAAAATAGATATATAGGTACTTTTTAGTCCCTACTGCACTTTAAAGTACGTAATTGTTTAATTATCCTAACCCAATATAATGATACTCATGCTTACAAATCACTAAAGGGGATAAATATAATATGAACAAGAAAATATCATCAACATGGATTCTTTTGTCACTAGCAATTAGTGCTTTTGCCATTGGATCAACTGAATTTATCAGTGTTGGAATTATGCCACTGCTAACTAGAACCTTTGGCATTTCTTTGTCACAAGGGGGATTAACGGTTTCTATCTATGCTCTCGGAGTTATGATTGGTGCTCCTGTTCTAGCTTTACTAACTAATCGCTGGGATCGAAAAAAGTTACTGATTGGTATCATGGTCAGTTTTGTTATTGGAAATACTTTGGCTGCTTTGGCACCTAATTTTGCAGTTCTTCTAGCAGGTCGTGTTATCGCTGCTTTATCACACGGAATTTTCATGACGATTGCTTCTTTGATTGCTGCTGATGTTGTTGCACCAAATAAGCGTGCATCGGCCATTGCCGTAATGTTTACTGGTTTGACAGTCGCAACAATCACAGGTGTTCCAATTGGGACGTTTATCGGTAATACATTTGGTTGGAGATTATCATTTTTCTTCCTAGTTGCTCTTGGATTGGTTGGTTTGATTACTAATATTATCTTGGTACCAAACAAATTACCATTGCCAAAACCAACTAGCGCTAAAGGAATTTGGAAAATTTTGAAACAACCACAATTACTTTTGATTTTGATTATTACCGCATTAGGATACGGTGCAACCTTCCCTATTTATACTTATTTAACAACTGTTTTGAATAAAAACATGGGCTGGTCAGAAAGTACAATTGTTGTTATCTTGATTTTTTACGGAGTTGCCGTTGCTATCGGTAATACTGTCGGTGGAAAATGGGCCAACAAGAACCCACTCAGTGCCTTAATGAAAATGTTCGTTGGTTTAGGAGTTGCTCTAATAGTTATCAGATTAACTATCAATATGCATTTCTTAGGACTTTTGGCAGTCTTGTTATTGGGATTGTTTGCATTCATGAACGTTCCTGGATTACAACTTTATATTGTTCAATTAGCTGAAAAATACACACCAAACGAAGTTCCACTAGCTTCTGCTTTGAATATTTCTGCCTTCAACGTAGGAATCACACTCGGTTCAACAGCCGGTGGACAAGCAGTCGCACATGGTCAATTATTGAATACGCCATGGATTGGAATTGCCATGTTAGTTGTTAGTATTATTTTAATTTTTGCATTGATGAGAATGGAAAGTTCTAAAGTTGAAGATTTAGATATTGAAAATTGCTAAGGGTCAGTTATGATGTTAGTATTTTAAATGCTAGAGAGTGAAAAGCAAATCTTTGGAATCTGTTGCTTGTAACTCGTTTCAATCAGAAAGGATGGCACAAGATGAAACAGACTATTTATAATATCGGTGTCGAGAATACCATGAGAATTATTGGTGGAAAATGGAAGCCAGTTATTCTTTGTCACTTAAAGCATGGCAAGATGCGGACTGGTCAATTACGCCGTGCCATCCCTAATATCACTCAAAAAATGTTGACTCAACAATTACGAGAACTAGAGGATGATGGAATTGTTGCACGTAAAGTCTTCAATCAAATCCCTCCCAAAGTTGAATATTCATTAACTGATTACGGTCATTCTTTGAATAAAATCTTGGAAGAACTCTGTGTTTGGGGCGAAAATGATATCGAAATGCGTAAGGATAAAGGTGAAAATATCTTGCTCTTGAACAAAGAAGATGTTTCAGCTGATCCACTTCCTGATGCCGAATAAAAAGACGTTGAACTCATTAAGTTCAGCGCATTTTTTGGTTCTATTCAACTTTTATTTTTAGACAAAAAAAGAAAGTTCCCACAAATGAGAACTCCCAAGCAAAGTTTATTTATTTATTTGAATTAAACAGTATATTCAAACGTATGTGTTTTTGAGATTCTATCCTCTGAATAGACTGCCAAAATAATAGCTATAACGGCAGCAACTGGAATGGAATATCGACTTTGCAAAACGATCAAAGCCATTAATAATACAATCATTACCGCCATTAGTGCTACTTTCATGAATTTTACGTTTCTTGTTGTCATAACATCCACCCCTTAGTGTTTTACATCTCTGTCCATAGATGACAATAACATGCCGAAAAGCGATTTACAACCCGCTATATCAACGTTCCTGGGACATCTTAGAATGTCAAAAATTTATTCTAATAAAACTATTGATTATCTTAGAATAGTTAAATTACAGAATCCTACTCGCACTAGCTTTTCAGAAAATAAATAAATATCAAATAAGAAAATGTGATGATTTATTAGAAAGAAACCTATTGAATTATTTTTAAATTTATTTCCATTAGGAACGTTGGTGTGACGGCATTTGTAGACAGTTGTTTTTGATTAGTGAACACTTACATTTTGCCAGTCTTTGCTTACATTCTAATTTTGTACTAAAAAAGAGAATCTCCGGTTAGGGAAATCCTCTTTTCGTTTGTTTGTTTATTAAATTACTTGTTTTTTGGCAATTTTGAAACTGTTTGATCTATTGAAATGAGCTCCGCAGGGGTAACTCCTTCCGGTTAAGTCAACTATCTCTGCCGGCGCTTCGCCACCGACTGAGATAGTAGTCTTAATCCTCGGGAGCTGACCACCCCTGCTCCGCTCTCTGGTTTCTAGTCTTCCCATTTCCAGTTACGTACTTCTGGAAGATCATCACCATATTCACGGATATATTCATTGTGTTTCTTAACTTCAGCTTCCATCTTATCAGCAAAGTCACCGGCAGCGTCACCTTGTACGGCAACTGCAGCTTCCTCAGCCAAGTGGAATCTATCCATTTCGTTAACTACACGCATATCGAATGGTGTTGTGATATCACCATTTTCACGATAACCGTGAACATATAGATTATGATTTTGACGGTCAAAGAAGATATCTTTAATGATGTCTTCGAAACCGTGGAATGCGAACAAGACTGGCTTGTTGATTGTAAAGATTTCGTTGAATTCTTCATCTGTTAAACCACGAGGGTCAACTTTTGGAGATCTCAACTTCAATAGGTCAACAACGTTGACGTATCTAATCTTCAATGCTGGAACATCTTTTCTAAGAATACTGATAGCAGCAAGTGCTTCAAGGTTAGGTTCTGTACCAGCTGAAGCGATAACGATATCTGGATCACCTTTATCGTTTGAAGCCCAGTCAATAACCTTGAGACCTTTATCAGCTAATTCTTGTCCTTCTTCAATTGAATAGAATTGAGGACGGAGTTGTTTTGAAGTTACCAACAAATTGATCTTTTCTTGATCATCCAAGATCTTAGGCATTACAGCAAGCAATGAGTTTGTGTCAGCTGGGAAGTATTCACGAATGTATTCTGGTTTCTTCTCGGCTAAGTGTGTAATGATACCTGGATCTTGGTGAGTGTAACCATTGTGATCTTGTTGGAAAGCAGTTGATGTAGCAACAACGTTTAGTGATGGATACTTATTTCTCCAGCCTAATTCGTTGGCTTTTCTTAACCACTTGAAGTGTTGTGTAAGCATTGAATCGACAACTCTTAAGAAAGCTTCGTAACTAACGAACATACCGTGACGACCTGTCAAAGTATAACCTTCGTTAAATCCTTCAGCTTGGTGTTCTGAAAGTTGTGAATCAATGATACGTCCAACTGGTGCTTCATATTGATCATTTGGTTCTTTAACTGGTTCCATCCATTGACGAGGACTAGCTTCAAATGCGCCATAAAGACGGTTTGACATTGTTTCGTCAGGTCCAAATAATCTGAAGTTATCTGGATTGCTTTCGATAACTTTTTCAAGATATTTACCTAATTCAATCATATCTTGAGCTTCGACTGAACCACGCTTGTCAAATTTCAAAGCATAATTCTTAGCGTCTGGAAGTTTAAGAGCCTTAGGATTTACACCACCATTAACGATTGGGTTCATAGCCATTCTGCTTTGACCCTTAGGTGCGATAGCTTCGATTTCTGGTTTCAAAGCACCATTTTCATCAAATAGTTCTTCTGGTTTGTATGATTCCAACCAATCAACTAAAGCATCTGCATGTTGCATGTCGTTTTGGTCAACAGGAATCGGAATTTGGTGAGCTCTAAATGAGTTCTCGATAGGAACGCCATCCCATGATTTTGGACCAGTCCAGCCTTTAGGAGCACGGAAAATAATTACTGGCCAGTGTGGCATCTTAGCTTCATTAGCTGGGTGTTTTCTAGCTTTTTCTTGAATGTCTTTGATCATTTCGATAGCAGTATCGACTGTCTTAGCCATTTCTGGATGCATCTTTTCAGGATCGTCACCTTCAACGAACAATGGATCCCAGCCCATACCCTTGAAGTATTCTGTCAATTCTTCATCAGTTTTACGTGAAAGAATTGTAGGGTTTGAAATCTTAAATCCGTTCAAGTTCAAGATTGGCAATACAGCACCATCATTAACTGGGTTAATGAAGACGTTTGAGAACCATGAAGTAGCCAATGGACCAGTTTCAGCTTCACCATCACCAACAACAACTGCGGCGATTTCGTCAGGATTATCAAGAATTGCACCAACACCGTGAGAAATAGAATAACCTAATTCTCCACCTTCATGCATTGATCCTGGTGTTTCAGGAGCAGCATGAGAAGCAACTCCACCTGGGAATGAAAATTGTTTGAATAATTTTTGCATACCCTTTGTATCTTGTGTGATTTCTGGGTAAATTTCAGTATAGCTTCCGTCAAGGTATGAGTTTGAAACCATAACTTGCCCACCATGACCGGGTCCTTCAATATAGAACATCTTTAGACCATACTTATTAATAGCACGGTTTAAATGAGCATAAATGAAGTTTTGTCCAGCGATAGTTCCCCAGTGTCCGATTGGGTGAACCTTAACATCTGAAGCTTTTAATTCACGTTTTAATAAAGGATTATCTTTTAAGTATAATTGTCCAACAGAAACATAATTGGCTGCACGCCAATATTTATCAACTAAATTGAAATATTCTTTTGATGAGTAATCAGTCATTACCAGCACACTCCTAACGTTTTTTACAGTCCTATCATAACGATAAAAAAACTAAAAGTCAACCATTTTTATAATTGGTTCGACCCAATTCTTGTAAATGCTTACTTGTTTGCTAAATCAACGAATGAATCGTATTTAAAATACTTATAATGGAGCTTCATTGTGGAGAATTCGAACGGTGTTCCGTCGTCCAAGAAGAAAATACCAGCCATAATTCCGACCGGTTCATTGCTAGATAGATGCAGCAATTCTCGTTCCTCTTCGTCTGATGGTTCTGCGGAAATTGTTAAATAACTTTTATTTACTTCTTTCCCTAACTCAGACTCTACATAATTAAAGATAGATTCGGAAGCTATTTGCTCAGACAACTCAGGGGCCATTTTAATTGGAATATATCCTGTTTCAATCATAAATGGCACATCGTCTAGTAAACGTAAACGTTTGAAGGCATAAACGAATTCGGTTGGTTTCAAAAACAAATTGTCTTGTAGATCTTTACTAGGATGGATAACGTCGAAACTCAATACTTTGATACCAGGCTTTTGCCCGTTAGCTTTGAAACTATCAGTGATACCTAGATTCTTGCCGCTGTAATTAAAATAAGAATCTTGTTTCAAGTAAAGTGGATTGACGAAGGTACCTGAACCACGTTTCTTAAAGATGATTCCTTGATCAGACATTAATCCCAAAGCACGTTTGATGGAGCTGCGACTAACGCTATAACTTTCGGCAAGTGATCTTTCATCAGGTAAACGCATATCTGAGAATTCCCCCGCATCAATTGCTTCTTTAAGTGATTTAATGATTTTTTGATAAACTAAATCAGCCATAATTATTCCTCATTTCATAATTGGGTCGCACCAATATAAAACATGGTGACTATCTTTCGTATTGATTATATCCTATGTCATATTAAATTTACATACCAAAAAAATATTGGTCTTGTATTTTCGGGCTTGTGTATAGCTAATTTAATCGTAGCTGGCAGGGCATCAACTAAGTCAAACGTGGCTATTGATTCCATTGTTTTTTAATTCCAGATTTGATTCCCATTTATTTTTGAATTGAATCCTTTATAGACGTAAAAAAAGGCACTAATTCTATCCCACTTAATCGAGAATAGAATTAGTGCCTTTTATTTAAACTTCAAACTAGCTCGGAACAAGAAAGAAAAATGGCTCAATAGCGAGGTTTCACTTAATTAGCGTACTTTGCTAATTTAGTGAAAGGCCAATCTTGGAAACAATTCCGAATTTTGGAATTGATTTCGAGTTGTGCCCGCTATGTTCCAGCCACTTTTTTCTTTCTTGTGGAGAGCGGAATCCTTATATTACCTAATTTAAAGAAAAATAGAATTAGTTCAATGCTTCGAATTCTTGATCCAAACTGATTGGATATTCTTTTGGTTCTTTTTGATTCTTGATCAATTCATCAGTCATCTTTGTAGCGTAAACTTTACGGTTACCATAAGGAACGAAGTACATGATGCGGTTAGTTAAATCCAAGACTGTTTGGTATTGAGTATAACTTGCTTCGCCATCTTCCTTGATATTAACTCCACGAGGAATTGTGACACTATCAAGCATATGTAAAATTGTGTTAACAGCTTGCTTACTGTCCTTGGGTGTTTCAGTTGCCTCACGGATAAAGGCTGTTCTGACAAAACGGTCAACAGCTGTGTAGCCACCTGGTAATCTGAAGGTACCATTTTGACCTAATGGAATAATTTCTTCATCACCAAACTTTTTAGCACCAAAGTTAGTTGTTGAAGCGCCTAAGTAATTTGATAAATTAGTTTTGTGCCAGTTGTAATCTGGTGTGTTAGTCATTACGCCGACTTTATCCTCTTGAAGAACTAAGCCATTACCTTGTGGTTCAAGAATATAAGTTGCGCCTGTGGCATCACTGAAAATAAAGTGTAGTGGTTGGTTTTGACCCATAACTCCACTATTTGATTCAATTAAACGAATTTCATTGAGATTCTTTTGTAGATCCTCAATTGACTTGTTATTTCCTAGAGCCCAAAGGATGAATTCTTCAGCAACCAAATTAATTTTGCCATCAGTTGGTTCTTCATCATATTTTGCAGCATGTGAGAAATATAGTTCTGCAGCAGACAATCCGTATTCATTGAACCCGTCCGCTACCATATAATTACTACCATATTTAGCACCAGTACCCATAATTGCGTATTCGGTTGTGTATGTTTTCTTATCAAATGAAGAGATCCATTGGTATTCCTTTGGTAAGAAAGTTGGTTGACCATTTAATTCGAACGCAAAATCCATTGTTCTGGCTAAAAATTTTGAACCATCTAAGGCCCCTAAGCTGAGACTAGTACACATATTTGTGCTTCCTTTCAAAAATCAATATTAAAATTATTATTATCCTAATTTTATACATTATCAAGAATTTTATTTTGGGGATTTTAATTATAAACAAATTTTTTGTTATATGATAAGCTGACTGTGTAAACAAATATTCTGGAGGTAGATTCAATGACAGTAGACATTAAACAAGCCCAAGACGTTTATAAAGACGCGGGTGAAAGTGTTATTTTTACGACTTTGATGTTAAATCACAAAGATCTAAAAGAAGAGAAGGATGCCATCGCAGATTTCTCCGATATGTCAAATTCGATTATTAATAGTATGAGAATTCGTGACCCTGAAGCTCAAGCACATATTGCTTGGGGATTTGGATCAGACGCTTGGGATTATCTTTTCCCAAATGCTCCAAAGCCTAAAGAATTAGAAAATTTTAAAGAAATTAAAGGCCCTAAATATACCGCAGTTTCAACGCCTGGTGATTTATTCATTCATGTGCGTGCCTCAAAAATGGCTGTATGTTACGAATTGATGGACCAATTCATGGGTATCTTACGTCCTATCACGACCGTAGAGGATGAAACTCATGGTTTCAGATATATTGAAGGTCGTGCCATTATTGGATTCATTGATGGTACTGAAAACCCAGCTGGTGTCGAATCAATGGATTACACCTTGATTGATGATCAAGAAGATCCAGAATTTGCCAACGGTTCATATGCCTTTGCTCAAAAGTATATGCATAATATGAAAGCTTGGAATGATCTAAAAACTGAAGATCAAGAAAAAGCTATTGGTCGCCACAAATTCTCTGACCGTGAACTAGATGATGACGAAAAGCTTCCAAATGCTCACAACATTGCTTCACAAGATAATGAAGGTGGCGTGGAACATAAGATTGTTCGGATGAATGTACCATTCTCAGATCCTGCTGAAGATAAAACCGGAACTTACTTTATTGGTTATTCAAAGGACTTTGCGGTGACAAATCGTATGCTTACAAATATGTTCACTAAGAGTGACCGTCTATTAGATTTCAGTACTCCTATCACTGGTAATCTTTTCTTCATCCCTTCCAAACCAACTTTGAAAAAAATTGCGGATGGTGACTATTAAAATATCACTGTTTCCTGTGAAACAATTATTTGCTGAACGAGTTTCTTCTATTATATTTATTTGTTCAGAATCATGAAACATTATATTCGAATGTACGAAAAAAGGAATCACTTCCAAAACCTTGGAGATGATTCCTTTTTTGATCATTTCTTTATTTTTTCAGTTTGTGCCGTCATCCGCCACAAATTCCTGACAAATAGCAATGATAATATAAACATCAACGCTCCCGAAAAGGCTAAAGATGCTCTGCCTAAAATAAATGCGGGATCGACAGTCATCTCAATGACACTTAAAATCATTGAAACTAATACCAATAACGATGTTCGTCTTAAAATCATGGAAATTACCTCCCCTATTTGATACGAGTAGATTATATCAAAGTTTTAAAGAGTGGCACGAATTATTTTGGCATTATGAAATAAATTGCGGCAAAAAATGGAATTATTCCAACAGTTAACACAATATAGTATGCTAAATCCTTTTTTGCTTTAAAAGATACCGCCATAATAGCAATTCCAATGATGAATAGTAATATAGATATAATTATTTGCATTTATTGCCTCTTCTTATATTGATTTTTATTGTACTTAGGTTACAATACATTAGTCTTTTTATATAAATAATTTTTAGAAATATTACTCTTTTAAAAATAATTTGCCACTTTTTGTATAATTATCTTTTTTAACAGTACTTTTATCTTTATACTAGATAAGGTACTACTTTATTTAGGGGAAACGTAAATGGCCGTATTAAAACGTGTATTTTCAGATAGAGTGCTATGGATTGCTGGAGCAGCAGCTATTCTTACCTCCATTTTTATTAGTCCGCCACAAATGATGGACATTAATTGGAAGACACTTGCATCACTACTATCTATGATGATTATAATCCAAATATATGATTATTTGGACTTTCTAAAATATTATGCCGCATATATGACGCACAAAGCGAAAACTACACGGCAGATGATGTTTATGCTAGCCTCTCTTTCATTTTTTGGGGCGATGTTCTTAACTAACGATGTAGCAATTTTAACCTTAGTTCCATTGTTTTATCAACTTTCCAAGCATTTAAAAGTAAATCCAATTTTCCCAGTAATAATTATAGCAATGTCTGCGAATCTTGGAAGTATTTTTACACCGTTTGGTAATACTCATAATCTATTTCTATTAACGCATTTCAATTTAGGAATCAAACAATTCTTTATCATGTCTACACCGATAACCATTGTCACATTTCTAGCAATATTCCTTGTTACAAGATTCTTTCCCAAGGAACCAATTGAGTTAACAGAATTGCCAGCTGTTGAGTTGAACATTCCAAGTTTAACTTTGACTGTTGCTGTAACAATCGTGATTTTCCTAGGAATCTTTTCTGTGATTCCAATGTGGGGATCTCTAATTGCCGCATTGTTACTGGTTATTTTTATTAATCCCAAAATTCTGGGATCAGTTGATTATTCAATTGTACTAATCTTCATGTGTTTCTTTATTGCCGTTGGTAATATCAACCGTGAACCTGCAATTGTTAATAATCTACATCAATTTTTACAAACTAGAACAAGTACATATTTAACATCAATAATAACAAGTCAGTTCATTAGTAATGTTCCGACAACTATCTTGGTTTCCAAATTTTCTAAGTATGTCCACGCGATTTTCTTAGGTACAAATATTGGTGGACTTGGTTCAGTTGTTGCCTCACTAGCTAACTTGTTGGCTTTCAAACAATATAGATTTTTCTTTAAGAAGAATCCAGGTAAGTACTTGATTGCATTCACAATAATTAACTTCACTATGTTGATAATTATTGGTACGATCGGTTACTTCCTAATTGATTTTGGACTTTAAGGTCACTCTTATGAGTGGCTTTTTCTTTCGGAAAAAATAATTGTGACTTTCATTTGATATAAAAACAACCACAATTCAAATTTTCTTGAATTGTGGTTGTTTTTGTTAATTCTTTGTATTTGATTTGAAACGAGCAGAAAACGGGCAACTCCACTCCGCTTTGCCTGACTTTCCAAATCATACGCATAGTTCGCGTATAATTCGGGAAGTCCTGCAAATGCTCGGGAGCTGACCGCCCCTTTTCTTCTCTCTATGAATTTACAGTTTTCTTATCTCTTAAATTAAAGTTCTTCCATTTTCTAACCTGTCTACTATAGTTATTGAATGGAGAAACTGCATTGATTCTGATCCATTTAGCAACAGGCCACATTGCCTTAGTAGTAGCCCATTTACGCTCACCGGGTTTAAATAGTTCATCATGTGACATGTTATCGATCCATGAAATCAACTCATCTACTACACTAGCGAGTTCCTCTTTTTCACTTTCGATACCATCTGAACCATACTTGATATTAAAGTCATGATACAATTGACGCATTTGATCCCACTTGTATCCAGGAGTTGGTGTTGTAATGTTTTCCCCACCAGCTTCAGCTTTTTCCCATGATAAAATCATATTAATCCAACCGACTTGATATGAGAGCATCTCTCTTGGAGTTTTGTCTACTTGATCAATTCTATCATCAGCAACATCGTCCGTTATTCCCTCATATTCATCAATGAACTTATGATAACTCTCTCTAATCTGGTCTATCAATTCTTCTGAATTTTTATATACCTGCATGCCTTCGCTACCTTTCATTGATTTGCAATTCCCAAGCTGGGAACTTCCCAATATCTATTATAGACTTGAAATTGTCATTACGGGTAAAAAATGCTCATGATATAGCCAACTTTTTGTTAGAAAACGTTTTTATTGTGTTATATTAATAGGTTATACAAAAAAATATGTGCAAATAGCTAATTTTATGACGGCTTATTTTGTGCAGATTGTGTAAAAAAACTGTCCTTGGCTTGGACAGTTTTTTTTGGGTTTTGGTTTGAGTTACTCAATTTTGAACTATATATTCTTTTGTTTATTCGTCCTAAACGAGCTCCGCAGACCAATTTCTTCATTTCACTCCGCTTTGCCTGACTTTCCGAATCATACGCACAATTCGCGTATAATCCGGGAAGTCCTGCAAATGCTCGGAAATTCCCGGTCTGCTGCGCTCTCTATAAATTAGGATCCATCTTAAACGTCAACTTACTCATCTCAGCACCTTTAGTAACTAAATCTGCCAAATGTGATTTTGTTTTATCATTAAAGTATTTAGCAATTTCTTTATTCTGCTCTGTTAAGTATTCTGTTAACTTAGCACCTGTCATAGTAGCGGATTCTTTATCAACTGCAGCTATCTTTCTTCTTGCCCACTCTGAGAGTTCTTTTTGATAGGCTAGGTTTGGTTCTACGAATTCTGCATAATGACTTTCTACTACGAATTCTAAGGCTGTATACAACCAATATGCGCTATTGAGGTCCATTTTTTCTGGTGTATTCTTATATGACTCGTCTATTTCATTGGCATTGGTAAAGAATGGCACGTATGGGCTGAAACTTGGTATTCCAAATCCTTTCCATTCAATTGCCGCATTTCCTAACTTCTTAGGATCACGCATTTGTAGAATGTGCGAATTCATTGTTCTTGATAATGAGATAGCACGATAACGTTTCTTATCTTCTTCACTACCGCTACCCATTGGATCAAACCTTGTTTCATTATAGTGTGATGCCAAGATATACTGAATATCTTCGACAGAAACTTTCCTCTCAGGTTTTCTCAAAAATGGTAAATCTGAGGATTCTGGATTTTGTTCAATCGATGGATTCAACACTTTTTGGCCGTACCAAACACGTGGTGTGTTGTAATGACGGTCCATTTTAGTATCTGTTCCAAAAATATGACGGAAATTCCATTTGTCAAAATCAGGGTTCAAATTATTTTCTGTGACAAATTCTTGAATTCCATTGGACCACATATAATTTTCTGGATCATTGAAATCAATCTCTTCAATTCCAATTTGGTTGGCAGCAACAGCGTAACAGTCATCAGGAATACGGATAGCCACCCATTGATGTCCAGTCGCAATTTCCATATACCAAATATCATCATTATCGAAAAACTCAATTCCATTACTTTCAGTCGAACCGTATTTAGCAATTAATTCAGCTAATTTTTTAACACCATCACGGGCAGAATCAATGTATGGCAAAACCAATGTTGTAATTGAATCTTCCGCAACACCATTTTCAATCAATGGATCATATGCCAAAACTTTTTCGTTAGCTGTCACACTTTCAGTCGCACTCATACCAACATTTTTTTCGTTGATACCGTCTTCTTCATATAGTCCTTCGTCGGGATTTGCGTCTGGAGAAGTTGTATAACGATAAGCTGTTTCTGGTAATTCAACGGTCAATTTGTTGTAAGCCGAAACATAAGTTTCGTGACGATCTGAAACTGCCTTTTGAACGTAAAAACGTTTAGGCCAATTGGCGACGAAATTATCTTCGTTACGGGCAATATAATTGGTACCTTCCATAGCGGCCCTTTTACCGACCATAATTGATGTACAAGCTGAATGTGGATGTCTTTTCATTTTAGTCCCCTCTTAATTTAGATTTATATAATAGTTTACCGCGTAAATTATAAAAAGCCGAAAGAATTTTCTTTCGACTATTTCTTTACCTTTCTATATGGGAAACTCCAAATTATAAACAGGACAAACACCAAAGCAGTCACAATTTTGACTGATAGTGGCATATCATCAAAGAAATATCTAATTTCAAGATAAAGAGCATCTGTGATAAAGGTTCTGATTATGTAAAAAATAAATAGAATTCCGCCCACGGTCCAAAATGAGTATATTCTGAATTTGTTCATGGTTTTGCCTGTCCTCTACGTAATTTATTGATAGGTTAACATGGAATTTGGTTTTCTAGCTATGTTTAATCGGAGAATTTAGTAGATATAAAAAGCATCAATTTATTTTAAAAAGAAAGTCTCGTGTTTCCCTCAGGTAACATAAGATGTTAAAATATATTTGAGGAAATCATTGGTTGTGAGTGGATTTAAGATGGGCCAGAAAAACGAAATTAAAAGTGTAATTACTTTTATAAGGAACTACAGAAATAATTGGCGAATTAGTAAACGTGGTAAAAACCTTGCATCAATGACAACATTAGGAATTGATTTAGATGAAATTCTAAATGAAATCTATCTAAATATTAATTGGCAAGATTACGTTAGTGGTCCGGAGGAAGATAATCATGACCCTAAAATTCCAGGTAATATTTGGATTTTTGGAATGAAAATAGAGGACATCGAATGTTATTTGAAATTTCAAATTAAGGATAATAACATTATCTTCTGGATTTCAGTACATCCTGCTCAATATGAACTACATTATCCGTTTAGATAGAATTTTAATTTATGAAATATTTTTATTACTCATGATGGGAGGACTATTCATGAAAAAGAAATCATTTTACAACGAAGAATTAGAAAAGACTAGTGAATATACAGAAATATGGAAATATGAAACCGTAAAGGTAAAAGATTTATCCGACTTAGTGGTTCGTAATCATTATTGGAAAGACGAAACAGGAGAATTATGGTTAGATTTTAATGATCCAAATGAAAACTTCCGAAATATATTTGATACTTACCGCAAAAGAAAAGGATTTATGGAACCAAATAAAATTAAAGAATTAAGAAATAAACTAGATTTAAGTTTACGTGATTTCGCTAGAAATCTAGGTATTAGTTATGCTAAATTATCACAAATAGAAAATAATAAACGTATACAAACTCTATCCCAGGAGATTTCCTTTAGAAAAGCACAGCAAGACTATGAATGTCAGGGATATTTAACAACTTATCTATCTAACGATGATACCGGAGATATGTTAACAAGAGCTTTAGAGAAAAAAGAAACTATTAATTTAAAAAACAATCGTAGCTTTTATTCTCAAAAAGCGGTTCAAAGAGTAATTTCATTTGATATGAATGAGATTGTTGGAGGTACAGCATAATGGCAGTTTTAGAATTTAAAAATTACTCTGTGGAAGAAATAAATTATAAAAAAAATGGATTGTATAAAAATAATAAAAACGGGATTAATTTGATTCCTAAAATTAAAGTTAAGAATAATTTTGATGATGATAAGATTATGGTTACAATTACAATCAATATTGGATCTCTAGATAATGAAAATAGTCCGTTTACACTAAATGTGAGTGTTACAGGTGATTTTGTATATCATAGTGAAGAAGATCGAGACGATGTAGGTGTTGATACGTTGGTTCATAAAAATGCCGTTGCAATATTATTTCCCTATGTAAGAACTGTGGTATCAAGCATTACTAAAGAATCAAATGACTACCCTGCTTTGATTTTGCCAACTATAAATGTTGCCCAAGTACTTGCAGAACAAGAAAACAGCTCTGAAATATCTGATTAATATTAAAAAAATTACAATGATTGTAATAAAAATTAAAGTGCTCTAAAACCGTTAGATTATGTATAACGGCTTTAGAGCACTTTTTTGAACCACTGATTGGTATATTTTTATTGAATAAACTTACTGGATTAGTTTACTCAACTTTAAACGTTTTATTATTTGGTTTGTTCGTCCTAAACGAGCTGCACAAGCCAGATTCCTGTGCTTTGCCTGACTTCCCAAATCATGCACATAAACCCGTGCACAATTCGTGAAGTCCTGCAAATGCTCGGGAGCTAAACGTTCTGCTGCGCTCTCTAATCCCCAAATATTTCTTTCTTAAGCTTCAAAGCGGTTGGTGTTGTTGCTAATCCACCTTCTGCTGTTTCTTTCCACATTGATGGCATTTGTTGGCCAACTTTGTGCATTGCTTCTACAACTTCATCGGTTGGAATTACACTTGTTATACCAGCTAAGGCCATATCGGCTGAGATCATGGCTTGTGATGATCCGAGTGCATTTCTCTTAACACATGGTACTTCTACTAGTCCAGCTACTGGATCACAGATTAAGCCCATCATATTTTGCAAAGTTATTGAGATTGCTTCGGCAGCCATTTGTGGTGTCCCACCTTTGGCACAAACTAAGGCAGCTGCGGCCATTGCAGAGGCTGAACCTACTTCTGCTTGGCATCCACCTTCGGCTCCGGCAATTGATGAATTATTAGCAATTACCAAACCAAAAGCTCCAGCGGTGAATAAAAAGTCAACTTGTTGATCACGGGTCAATTTCAATCTATCTCTAGTCGCAACCAAAACCCCAGCTAGAACTCCGGCACTACCAGCAGTTGGTGTGGCACAAATTAAGCCCATCTTAGCGTTAACTTCATTGACAGCTACAGCGTTACGAACAGCTTCAAGAATTGGCTCTCCGCTTAGGAAATCACCTTTCTCAATGTAGGCATTCATTTTCTTGGCATCCCCACCAGTTAAACCAGTAACTGATTTGACCCCGGCAATACCTTCTTTGATTGAATCCTCCATGACTTCCAAGTTACGTTCCATCTGTGAACGGATATAATCCTTACTACGGTTAGTATTTTCCATTTCCGTCTGAATCATCAAGTCTGCAACTGAATCATAGTCAGCACTCTTTTTAACTAACTCTTTTATCGTGTAAAACATAGTGCTTTCCTCCTATTCAAAATACGTTGCATTATCCACATTTGGTAATGCTTGTAACTTTTTCAAAATTTCTTGACGATCACGGCGTTCATCAACTTCAATAATCATGATGGCTTTTTCACCTTTTGAAGCACGTGTAACTGTCATGGTTCCGATGTTAATATTCAAATTAAAGAATACATCTGTTACCTTAGCAATCATCCCTGCAACATCTTGATGCACTGTAATGTATGTTGGTGTTCCTAAACTTAGAGACATCTTAAATCCATTGATTTCAGAAATTTGAATATTTCCTCCACCAATCGAAATCCCGGTCACAGTTAAATCGTGATTGCCTTTAACCAAAGTTATTTTGGCTGTATTTGGATGATCGACTTTGTCACTCTTAGGTACGAAGGCGACTTTAATCCCTTGTTCATAAGCTATTTTCAACGAGTCAGCCAAATGTTCATCATCTGGTTCCATACCTAATAATCCACCGACAATAGCAACATCAGTTCCGTGGCCACGATATGTTTTAGCGAATGATTCATACAGATAAACCGTAATTTTCTCAGGTTTTTCACCAAAAATATCATGAACAACCTTTCCGATTCTTGCGGCACCAGCAGTATGAGAACTACTTGGGCCAACCATTACTGGACCAATTATGTCAAAAACGCTTTTAAATCGTAATTCTTCCATGATAATTTACTCCTACAATAATCATTTATATTACTTAAATTTTACAATTATTATTTGTGAAATTCATCATTATTAACCATTAATTTTATACAATTTGGAAAGAAAACGACGAATGCTTAACTTTTTTTGTTAGACATTCGCCGTTTTCTTATTTCGATACGTAATCTTTATATGACTAGTTTTGATTTTGGTGTGGAACTTTGAAGCGGATTTTGCCTGGGTTTTGTTTTTAACCAACTTTTTTGTTGGTTGGTTTTACTCCGTTTTTTTAGAGTTTGTATCTTTATCCGTCGTCCTAAACGAGCTGCGAGCAACAGATTCCTGTGCTTTGCTACAGACTAGAAATCACACGCAAAATCGCGTGTAATTCCTAGCCTTAGGCAAATGCTCGGAATCTAACCGTTGCTCTCCGCTCTCTTATAGATTTGGATCCATCTTAAATGTTAATTGACTTAACTCTGTTCCTTGTGTAACTAAATCTGCAAGGTGTTTTCTTGTTTCGTCGTTATAATGTGCAATGATTTCCTTATTTTGTTCTGTTAGATAATCTGTTAATGCATCGCCTGTCATTGATACGGCTTGTTTATCTACTGCATCAATCTTTCTTCTTGCCCATTCTGACAATGCTTTTTGATAATCTAAGTTTTGTTCTACGAATTCTGCATAATGGCTTTCTACTACCATTGCTAGTGTTTCGTATAGCCAGTATGCACTCTTCAAATCTAACTTCATAGGTGTGTAACTATATGATTCGTCTATGTCGTTTGCGTTTGTAAAGAATGGTACTTGTGGGCAGAAGCTTGGAATTCCAAATCCTGTCCATTCTACTCCGGCTGCTCCATTAGTTGCAGAATCTCTCATTTGTAAAATATGTGAGTTGGCTGTTCTTGATAGTGAAATTGCACGGTATGTCTTCTTGTCGTGTTCACTACCACTGCCTAGTGGATCGTATTTTGTTTCGTTGTAGTGTGATTTCAATAGATATTGAACATCTTCTACAGCAATCTTCTTTTCAGCTTTTCTAATAAATGGTAGCTCTGCTGATTCTGGATCTTGTGTATCGTCTGATGGGTTTAAGTAGCGTTGTGCGAACCATACACGTGGTGTGTTGTAATGGTGATCTTTTTCTGTATCTGTTCCAAAGATATGTCTGAAGTCCCAACGGTCAAAGTCTGGGTTCAACTTATTATCTTCAACGAATTGTTGAATTCCATCTGCCCACATATAGTTGTCAGGGTCGTTGAAATCAATATCTTGAATAGCAACTTGATTAGCAGCTACGGCATAGCAGTCATCAGGAATACGAACAGCTACCCATTGGTGTCCCGTAACAACTTCCATATACCAAACTTCATCTTTGTCGTTAAATTGAAGTCCGTTACCTTCAGCTGAACCATATTTAGCAACTAATTTACCTAGATATTCAACACCGTGACGTGCTGAGTCAATATATGGCAATACTAATGTTGCTAGTGAATCTTCAGCTAGACCATTCTTAACGTATGGATCGAATGCTAAAACTTTTTCGCTAGCATAAACACTTTCAGTAGCACTCATACCAACATTCTTTTCGTTAAATCCATCTTCTTCGTTAGGACCAGTACTTTGGTCAGCATCTGGTGTTGAAGTATAGCGATAACCACTTTCTGGATATGGTGCTGTCATCTTGTTATAAGGTGAAACATAAGTTTCGTGACGTCCTGACACAGCAGGTTGTACAATGATACGCTTTGGATAAATAGCGTTCAAACGATCTTCGTTTCTTGAAATGTAAGTAGCTCCGTCCATAGAAGCCTTCTTACCTACCATGATTGATGTACAAGCTGATAATTCGATACGATCTGTCATTTCAATTTCCCCCATATATAAAAGTTTTTATAGTATTTATGATACTCGTTCTATCAAGTGATCGACACTCTCGATTTGGCGCAAGAACAAAATCAATCTGGTGTAACGATACTCATCGGCATCAGGATATTTAGCTGCCAACTCCTTACCGATTTCATAGGCATTGCGACGACCATTAACCTTGGTAAAAACAAAGCTCCCATATTCATCCATTTCGAGAAAAGTTTCTTCAGGAATATGCATGTGACACTTGCGGAAAAATTTCTGTATTGGATGGTTTTGTTCATGAACAATAGTCACAATTCCAGCCTTTCTCTTATATGTAACCTTAGGATTCTTTTGGAAAACCATTTGTTTCAAGTCATCTTCAATTAATTCCGGACGTTTTGTCATTTGTCACACCTCTTTTGGTTCTAAATTAAACTTGATTCTTATTTTTAATTCCACAAATTTTTAATCACCACAGACATAATTTGAAGTCAATCAATCATAAACAACAAACCTAGTCTGGAGCCAAAAATTAAAATTGGCTCAGCTGTGAAATTTTACTTAGGCGGTGAACTTTACCGTCTTAGTAAAAGGCCGAGTTTTAAAACAATTTTTGAACTTCAAAATTGGTTTAAAATCGTGCCCACAGCGTTCCAGCCAAATTTTAATTTTTGGCGGAAGACGGCACAACAACAACTACTACTACTTGCCATCAACCTTCTTAATACTCAACAAAGGTACAATTACAGAAATTACTAGGATTACCAAAAGAACTAATCCCATTTCATTACTACCAGCAAATCCTGTTAATGTTCTTTCACTCAAAACATTTGTTACATGCAAGATAATACCAATCAATCCAATGATTGAACCACCAGCGATTAAACCAGATGAAAGACTGACACCACTTTGAACACGCTTGTCACGTAATTCTTTTTCTTTAGTGACTTTTTCAATCAATAGTTTAATCAAAGCTCCAACTAAAATAATTGAAGTTGTTGAAATAGGTAGATAGAAACCAATCGCAACAGTCATGATTGGTAGACCCAACATCCAGCATACGAGAGCCATAACAACACCAATGATAATCATGATCCAAGGTAATTTACCTGACATGATTCCGGTTGTTAATGTTGCAATTAAGTTAGCTTGTGGCATACCGAAAGGAGGATTTGAACCAGTAATCTTCAATTGTGGTTCTAGGATTACAGTTGTTCCAACTACGACGATAACACCAATGATGGCAGCAATCATGAAGTATCTCATCATTTCATTTCTATTTCCACCAACAACGAAGTTAACTTTTTGTGTTTGAGAATAAGCACCACCAACAGAAATGGCAGTAACAATAAATACACCGAACAATAGAAGAACTTGACTGTGACCATTAGTTGTCCAACCTAGCATTACAAATACCAAAGTCATAATAACTAATGATGCAATCGTCGTCCCTGAAACTGGAGCGTTAGAACAACCAATAGTTCCGGCAATTCTAGCAGATACAATAACGAATAATAGAGCTAAGAATAAAGCTAGGATTCCACCGACAATTGCCATAGCAATATGACCAGAAATAAAGAATCCAACTACAAAAATTGCAATAATAGAAATCCATAGTGCCCACATACCCAAATTGTTCTTTTCTTCATCATTACCGTTACGTGCAGCCATAGTTTTCTTGATTGAAGTAATGATAACAGGAATCAATTTGATAGCTCCGATAATACCACCACAGAGCATCATTCCGGCACCAATGTATTTAGTAAATGATCCAGCAACTTGGTTTACATCCATCTTTGAAATGAAGATACTAGCATCATTCCAATCTTTAGCATGACTACCAGCAGATTGTGTAAAGTTAGCAATCAACGGTGTAATCGCAAAGTTGGAAAGAATTGAACCAGCAAACATTGTCAAAGATACTTCTAGTCCAACAACGAAACCAATTCCGGCTAACATAGGATTAACTTCAGTCGACATCTTCCAACGATAGAATGAACTACCAACGTAGGTAATCATATTGTTGAACCAACCGAAGACTTGGGAAGTAACTAGTGTCAAAATACCACCAATTCCAAAACCAATTCCCATGAATTTCAATGAATCACCACCGGCTTCGGAAGCAACTAAAGCTTCTGAAATAGCCATTGATTCGGGATAAACTAGTTTTCCGTGTTCTTCAACAATTAGATAATTTTCAACTAATGAAGCTGTTCCAATTGCGAATAGAACTGCCAACGCACCAACCAAAACTCCAGAAATGAAGTTTACTTGGCCACCAATAATGATGATAGCTGGCAAAACATAAATCATCCCACTGGCGATTGATTCACCACCACTAGACATACCTTGCAAAAGGTTCTTACCTAAAATCCCCTTCTTTTTAGCAAAGGCACTTACTAACCCAGAACCAATAATTGATCCAGGAATACCGGCAGCAACTGTCAATCCGGCTTTCATACCAGAATATGCAGTTGATGCGGCGAAAATAACTGCTAAGATGGCACCCATGATCATTATTACTGAGCTGCCACCATGATTTTCTTTGTCAGTCACATACGGCACATATTTTTCGCCCTTTACACCACCGTACGCAGACTGAGATAGGCGTTTGTCCATTTTTATTGCCCCCTAACCGACGAAGTGGTCAGTACTGTCTAAATCTAAGAAATGATCAATGTTCTTAGATACTTGTTCAAGATCAACATTTCCACCTGAAACAAGTGCTACGACTTTTTTATTTTCTAACCATTTACGGTCTATTTTATGTGATTCTAAGGCTGCAGTTGGAAGTGCCCCCGCTCCTTCAGCAACTGTCTTAGTTCTTTGAAGCAAATCTTTCATTGCTGTTCCAATTTCTTCTTCATTGACGAGAACCATCTCATCAACTAATTGTTCAACAATTGGGAAAGTAATGTCTCCCGGTGTGGCTACGGCTGTCCCATCAGCTAAAGTTTTACCCTTGCTAAAAGTCGTTAGTTTGCCAGCATCATATGATGCCTTCATACCGTGAACATTTTCTGACTGGACTCCGATGATATGAATATTAGGATTAAATGACTTCAAAGCCGTTGCGACTCCAGAAATCAATCCGCCACCACCAACAGGTACGATGACAGTATCAACATCCCACATCTGATCCAAGATTTCTAACCCAATTGAACCTTGACCAGCAATGACATCCTCATCGTTATAAGGATCAACGACTGTGTAACCTTTTCTTTGTGCCTCTTCAATCATAAATTGATGAGCCTCATCAAAATTATCACCATGTAAAACCACCGTGGCCCCATAACCTGCAGTAGCTTGTTGTTTAGCAAGTGGTGCTCCATGTGGCATCACAACGATTGAATCAATGCCCAATAAGTGTGAAGTTAACGCAACTCCCTGTGCGTGATTTCCGGCTGACGCTGTAATAACGCCACGACTTTTTTCTTCATCACTCAAATGATTGATTTTGTTAAAGGCTCCTCTGAACTTGAAAGAACCTGTTAATTGCATGTTCTCAAGTTTCAAGTAAACTTCTCCACCGGTAACATTACGACTTAAAAACATCGATTGGATCAATGGTGTAACTCTTCCAACTTTGTGAATTAAGTGTGCTGCTTGTTCAATATCACGAACTGAAACAGGATTTTTGAATCCCTCTGTTTGATGTATATCTTCTGCAGTCATCAACTTGTTCACCCCCTATAAAGTCTAAATTGAACCTACTTCTGCATAATCAAAATTCAATGATTCAGCCAAACCTTTGTTAGTTACCTTACCTTGATAGATATTGACTCCTGAAGCTAATGCTTTATCTGATTTAATAGCTTCAGCAATACCTTTTTGAACAATTTCAGTTAGATAACTAATGTTGCCACTAGCTAAAGCTAAAGTTGCTGTCCGTGGTACGGCTCCTGGTTGATTTGGTACTGCATAGTGAATAACGTTGTCCTTAACAAAAATTGGATCTTCAATCGTTGTTGGGTGGTCAATTGTAGCAACTGTTCCACCTTGATCGATTGCGACATCAACGATTACACTGCCTGGCTTCATTGATTTAACCATTTCTTCTGTAACTAGTTTTGGTGGACGAGCACCCGGGATCAAGATAGTTGAAATAAACAAGTCTGCTTCTTTAATATATTTTGCGAGGTTCTCCGCATTTGAAATAATTCCTTGATAATCTTGGCCAGCAAAATGTTTTTCTAGCCAATCTAAACGACTTTGTTTCAATTCCAAAATCTTGACATGACATCCCATATTTAAAGCAATTGTAGCTGCGTTCAAAGCAGCAGTTCCGCCACCAAGAATAACTACGTTACCTGAAGCAACTTCCGGAGTCCCACAAAGTAAAATTCCTTCACCTTGATGTTGTGCCTCCAAATAATAAGTTCCCATGATAACTGAACGACGACCGGCAATAGCACTCATTGGTTTGAGTAATTCAAGTTGCCCATCTTTTTCGATGGTTTCGCCACCTATGGCAGTCGTTCCAGCATTGATCATGGCTTCAACAGTTTTTGGTGATGAGGCCAGATGTTGGAAGCCCCAGACAATCTGATTAGGTTTGAAGTATTGATACTCTTCTTCATCTGGTTCTTTAACCTTAACAATCAAATCAGCATCCCAAGTTTGTGCATGGCTGACGATTTTACCACCAGCTTGCTCATAACTTTCGTTGCTGAATCCTGAGCCGACACCAGCATTTTCTTCTACTAGAACACTTGCTCCAGCAGAAACTAACTTTTTAACATTCTCTGGTGTCACACCAACGCGACCTTCACCGGCCTTTTGTTCTTTAACAACGCCTACGATCATTACACCATTTCCTCCTTTTCTCTTGAATTCATTTTCATGGTACCGTTTACATTTACAAAAAGCAAACATTATATGTGAATTTAATCACACTATTTTTAAAACAAAAATTAAATCTTATATAATCTATATTTTGGTGTTCATATTTAGTGAACAGCTGTATCCCTTGTCTAGTATGGAATTGGTACTTACCGGATAATTAGCATATTTTTAATAATTCTAATTCATTGATTTGCTTTATTAGCACGGTATTCATTTGTCTACATTTGTAACATGTGTTTTCATTATATTTTTACATTCCATTTTCATATCAGACAACTTGTTTAAAGGCATAAAAAAATCCCATATCAAATGGGATTAGTTTTTGATACTATTCTATTATTTAATTCCTAATTCTGGTTAAATTACCCAATTATCCATAAACGTGTGATTCTACTAACAGTAGTTCCTATTGATTAACTGTTTTATGAAATGATTAACTTGATCAATCTGTCTTGCTTATCAATATTCCATCGAATTTTGGGACATTAACTAATTCCAATTCATTAACTCCAACCTAACCTGGAAATTTAGTATTTTTCATTGATTGAAATTATCTCAATAATGCCTAATTTTATAATCAATTTTAATCTCGTTACCAGTGAGCTCTTAATAAGAGATGATTCCATTCACGATTGATGAAATTGGCATACTAAATGTATCGAAAACTTTTACCAAATATTCTGTGGACTGTGTTTGCCAATTTGCCAATCCATATTGACTTACTTCCTATATCCGTTATTAGGTATAGATTCCTTTTATACAAAAAAATCTATTTATTGTAACCGATTTCTAAAAAGAAGTATATACTTTTATGTAGAAAGAGAAAACTATCTAAAAATGATAAATTTGATTTGAAATGCTTTTCGGGGGGATTTTACAATAATCATGGCATACAAATATAAAAAAGTAGCTGACGGTTTAAGACAGCAAATAAAAGATGGCAAATATATCCCTGGGGAATTAATGCCTGATCAAAATCAAATAGCCAAGGACTTCAATACAACGAGAATTACAGTTCATAAAGCGCTGCAATTACTAATGATTGAAGGCATGGTTTATTCGAAGCGCGGTTCCGGCACATATGTCCGCAAAGACTACGTTGCTAGTGAAAACACCCCTGGATTAGGTGGTGTTTCTCCGATTGATAAACCAATTGGAGCAACATTAACTAATGAAGGAAAAAAAGTTACTAGTAAAGTTATTGAACTTTCCGCCCGCATTCCCACTAAGAAGGAAGCTGACCAATTACTAATTCAACCAACCGAGCCAGTTTACGTCATTCAGCGTGTTCGTTATGTTAATGACACAGTTTTCGCCTATGAACATACAATTATGCCAACCTCAATAACGACTTTGACTAAAAAAATTCTCGAAGGATCAATTTACGGTCATCTTAAAAAAGAAGGTTTAAAAATTGAAGGTACCCACCGAGTGATCAGAGCTGATAAGGCCAGTCAAAACGACGTTAATAATGGTATTGCTACAAAACTTGGGGAACCAGTTTTAGTCATCAATCAATTAAGCTATTTAGACGATGGACAACCCTTTGAAATTGCGGAGGCTCGCTTCCCTTATGAAGGCAGTACTTTGAGTGCTGATGTTACTTTATAAAAATCGGTTTTTATCAGCCTTGATTAGAAAGAATTAATTCCTAAAACACAAAAGGTTGCACAAATTGGAAAATTCCAGTTTGTGCAACCTTTTTTATAACATATTATTTTCAACAAAGAATATAAACTTATTTTAATACTAAAACATTTTATTATCAGTACTCACTAAACCTGAATAGAAACAAATACCCTAGCCTGGAGCAAAAATTAAAATTGACTCAGTGGTGTAATTTTTCTTAGCTGACTAAGTCAGGTTAGAAAAAGGTCGAACTTTGAGACACTGCTGACCTTGCAGGGGCTCAAAGTCGTGCCCACCACGTTCCAGTCAATTTTTAATTTTTGTGGAAGGCGGCATCGTAACACTAATCAAGCTTGAGAAGATAAATTATTCCTCTATGGATTAATTTATCTTTCAACACTACGAGAAATACCAGCCAAGTAATGTCTGTAACCAGCAATAGCTTGTTTAAGCTCAGCAATATTCTCAAATCTATTACGCTGACAATCACCAATATGTTGTAAATCGAAACCAATCTCTTTATTCAAAATTGCCATGTTTCTAATTACATCAGGTTGACTTGATTCTTGTGAAGTACCAATTGCACTCATTGCCAGAACATTATGTTCGTGAGCAATATCAACTGCCTCTTCCAAATCTTCTCGTCTGATTCCCCAAACTGTTCCGACAGCTGGTAATAGAATAATATCAGCACCTGAATCAATATAGTCAGTAATTACTTGCTTGGTAAAGATTGGTTCGTTACCACCAGCTTTGTGCATCTTACCAGCAATGATAATTCCTTGAAAATATTCTTTGGCTAATTTGATTGCATCTGTAATGGCTTTGTTAGATGTTCCAACACCCGGATTAGCTGTCAGACAAATGAAGTCAAATCCTAGTTCCTTCGCTTTGATCAAAGTTTCTTTAGTAGCTTGACGACCTTCTGCAATCGGTCTTCTTGCTTCCAGCATCTCAATATCTGTATCAACTGGTTCAAGATTTACCCCAACTGGTTTACCAATCAATTGTTTTAGTTCTTTGACAATACTATCTCTAGGAGTTGCTGTTGCTAATGTAAGTTGATCCGGCATTCCCAAGATAATGGGGTTAAACGTATCAAGTCCATTTAACAAGATCATATCGGCTCCAAAAGCCTTCGTCATTTCACTAGTTGTAATTCCACCTTCAACGGTTTCATGAATAACTACATTTTCACTAACAACCACACGGCCCTCACTAGCCTTGATTGAAGTAAATAAGTCATCTCTAGTCATTTTTGAAACTTCACTTGCTGATGCGCCAATTAATCTTTTAACCATAATTTTACATTCCCTCATTGTTTGTTTTATTGTTCTGCTAACAACTGTTTCCTATTAATAGATGCTACAAATGGTAGATATATCAATGTACCAAGAATCAAATTGAAAATCTGTAAAATGGATCCGCTAATGCTATTTGTTGCGAGATATCCAGAAACTATCGGTGGCATCGTCCAATTAAGGACTGTCCCCGTTGGTTTGGCAACTATCCCCAGTTTCATACTGAAGTAAGTCGTCGTCGCAAACACCATTGGCACAATAATAAATGGAATTAGAATTGCAATGTTGAACACGACTGGATAACCAAACATTATTGGTTCATTAATGTTAAAAACTGACGGTGCTGCAGCAACTGAAGTCAGAGCTTTACTTTCTGCACTAGCTCTTCTCATAATCATTAACACGAATAGTGACAAGATCAAACAAGCTGTCGCACCAGAACCACCCATATAAGTAAAGTTAGAAATAAATGAATTAGTCACAATATGTGGTAATTCCTCACCTTGTTGTAAAGCTAATCTGTTGGCATCTGAATTCATCAGCCAAATTGGATTCATAGCCGTGTTGATTACTGAACCGTGTACCCCAATACTCCAAAATAGACTGTTCAATCCAACGGCAATCAATGTTCCAGATAGGGTTCCACCCAAGAACGATAATGGTCGGTGCAATAATTTGAGCAGAACTTCATGAATATTATCAAAACCAAGCGCACCAACACCTAAGGCTACTAAAATCCATAGGAAAACAATTACTACACCTGGTATCAATGCACTGAAAGTTTTAGAAATTGCTGGTGGAACACTTTCAGGCATCTTGATTTCAACATTATGTTCAATAAACCAGGAGAATATTTTGGCAGAAATCAATCCTAAAATAATAGCGATGATCAAACCTTTACTACCTAAGTAGTTCAAGTCGATTCCTGTTTGTCCTGTTTTTGAATTAGTAACAACTGGAGTTACTACAAAAAATGAACCCAGTGCAACGAATCCTGAACCAATTGACTTTAATTCATCTTTGATATGACTCTTAGTAAACGAATAGGCAATTCCAAAAACAGTTGGAATAACCATAATCCCAAAGGTCATATCAGTCATAATATTTAGCAAATTACTTAGATTACCAAAGTACGGTAAAGAAATTCCCTTTAATGTTTCACTCCAATTATCAAATGGCAAACTATTAATAATCAGTGGGATCGAACCGATAATAATCAAAGTGATTGCAAATCCAACACCATCACGAATCGCCATCAAAGCTTTGTTGGCTGCTATTTTACTGGCAAATGGCATTACTTTCTTGTTTAGAAAATCAGAAAATTTACTTTTCATTTTGTTACCCCCCATCGACGCAAATTTGTATTTGGTAGAAATTCGTGTTTTAAAGGTATAAATTACCTTTAAAGAACTATACTGATGTGTGTAGATTTATGATGACTAACTCCATCATATCTACTCGGTTTAGTACTATAGTTATCCTCAAAAATATCAGCTTATTTCTTATTACCTCCCAAGCTGTTTTGTTGAATCCGTTTTCAGTATATATGCTATGATTATATAAGTAAACACTATTTTATATATACAAATATTCTTTTATAGTAAATATATTTGTATTTTTTAAAAATAAATAATGTTATTAATTTAAAAGAGCAACTAAACAAAAAATCAAGTTAGTATAATAATTCCACTCTCAACAAGGAAGAAAAATTGGCTGGAACATAGCGGGCACAACTTGAAATCAATTCCAAGCTTGGCCTTTTTCTAACCTGACTTCGTCAGCTAAGAAAAATTTCGCTATTTAGCCATTTTCCTTTCTTGCTCCGAGCTAGTTTGACTGTTTTAACTAATTTCAATTTTAAATAAAAAGGCACTAATTCAATTTATCCTAAAAATTATTTAGGGTAAAAGAATTAATGCCTTTTTACTGCTCAGAAGCTGAACTTATTTTGTACGGCTTCCTAGTAAGTACTGTTTGTATAGAAGATTTTATCTAAACCATATGTGTTGTAATCAACATCTTCTTCATTACTGAAGAAAGTATCATTTTTCGCATTCAGTTCAGTTTCAGTATTATCCAAAGTCTTTTGTTTCAAACCAAGATTTTTACGTAATTTATCTGATGCCTTTTGCATAGTATCAGTTGGTAGAACTTGATATGAACTTTCATTGATCCAGGCTGTCTTACCCTGAATCTGATTGAAGTCCATATTTTTTGCACTGGTACTATACTTCAAAACGATTTGATCAACTTCTTTTGTTGTTAAATCGGTACTAATGTCACTTCCCAAATCCTTAATTAAATCTGGTATCTTAACTAAGTATTTTGGAGATTCCAATTTCTTAACTACTGCTCTAAGAATTTGTTGCTGACGAATTTGACGTCCGTAGTCACCACGAGGATCTTGATAACGCATACGAGCATATGTTAATGCTTGCTTACCATTCAAGTGGTGTGTTCCTTTTGGAATAGTAATACCATCAAATGAAACGTTCAAATCACTCTTTACAGTCACTCCACCAACGAAGTCGACTGTTTTTTCCAAAGCTTCCATATTAATGGCAACGTGATAATCAACTGGAACACCCAAAAGACTACCAACAGTGCTCTTAGCCATTTTTGACAAGCCAATATTGTATGCGGCATTAATCTTTTGAACGTTCTTTTCCTTATCTCCGACCATTTCAGCCATTGCATCACGCGGAATCGAGTAAGCAACAGTCTTCTTCTTTTTAGGATTCAAGGTCAAAAGCATCATAGTATCCGAATTACCACGATCGACACGCCCATCAGTCCCGGTATCAGCTCCCAACAATAGAATTGAGAATGGTTTACCACTAGTTATATTTTTGGAAACACTGGTTTTACTTGTATCTAATGAATTCAAAGCCTGTTGAGTCCGATATACAAAGAAACCACCAACACCCAAAACTACTACGAGAATTACACCTATAACAATAGAAATTATTTTTATTTTTTTCATATTTTATACCTTAAATTTAATATTTTCTATTATAAAACGAAATAACTTCTTTCAGCAAATTTTTTAATAAGACGTTTTGGCAAAACATCGCTTTCAAATTATAAATCATAATGGTAATCTCAAGTTAGTTATACGTCTAAGAGGAAGTGATATCATGCCAAAATTGGCTGAAGCATTAATCGTTATAGATATGCAAAATGCTCTAAAATATAGTTATAATTTTAATGATTTGGTTCAAAGAATTAATGAACGAATCTCTGAATATCGACAGGCCAACTTGCCAATCATCTTTATTCAACATAATGATGAAGATGTTGTCCGTGGAACTGATTTGTGGAAACTCTCTGGAAAATTGGATAAACAAGATGAAGATACAGTTGTTGAGAAATTTCATGCTAACGCCTTTTATAAAACTGACTTGAATAAAGTTTTAATGCAAGGTGGAATTAAAACTCTGGAAATATGTGGTGCTCAAACAGAATATTGCTGTAATACTACTATTATTATGGCTCATGGTCTGGGATACAAGATTATTATGGAACATGATATGACAACTAGTTTCGATAATAATTATATGATTGCTGAAGATACAATTTCATTTTTCGAAAATATTTGGGATAAAAGATTTGTTACATTTCAATAGCATAAAAATACCAGCCAATTTTTAGTTTTGGCTGGTATTTTTTTTGTTCGTCCTAAACGAGCTGTGTGCAACAGATTCCTGTGCTTTGCTACAGACTAGAAATCACACGCAAAATCGCGTACAATTCCTAGCCTTAGGCAAATGCTCAGAATCTAACCGTTGCTCTCCGCTCTCTGATTCTAAAACAAGCTGCACAAGGACAACTCCACTCCGCTTTGGCTGATTTCCCAAATCATACGCAAAGTACACGTATAATTCGTGAAGTCCTGCAAATGCTCGGGAGCTGACCGCCCTTGTTCCGCTCTCTGATCCTATGCGTAACTGACATTGCTATGAATCAATTCATAACCATTCAAGTTCAAGTTTCCAAGTACTCGATTGATTGTATCGTCTGGAAATGTTGTCCCTGCTTTGCTTACCAAATAATATTTAGATAGGTCGTTGGAATCAATCCAGCGTCCAATTGCAGTAAGTTCAGAATATTTTTTTGGATCAAAATCCACTGACCGGTCAAAATCAATTGTGATTATATCTCCTTCAAACCAACTAATATTTGTCAATTCTTTTGGCAAATCATCCATCACTCATCATCCCTTTGAACAGATTATGTTATCGTTTACTACATGACAATATAACACCTTTTTTGGACAAATTTTTTTCAACTTATGCTTTTAAGAAATTAATTTTTTTATACAGCAAAACAGGCAAATTCATTTATACGAATTTGCCTGTTTCTATCGAATTATGTTTGGAAGCCGGACAAGTTTCCTCACATTCCTCTTTTCTATTTGAAGTAACCTGCTCAAAGTTAACTTCTTGTTTTGCTTTTTGACTCTTAAAACGAAGTCCATAGACCAATTTGCTTTACAGAGACTCTCTGGTCTACTAATGTCCCATTTGAAACGAGTTACAAGCAACAGATTCCTGTGCTTTGCACTCTCTGATTCTAAAATGAGCTACACAACACAACTCCTTCCGGTTAGCCTGAATCCCCAAATCATGCACAAAGTCCGTGCATAATTCGTGAATCCTTGCTAATCCTCACGAGCTAACCGTGTTGTTCCGCTCTCTACATAAATTTCTCTAATTCCATGCGGAACTTAGCTTCTGGTTGATAACCAACCATACGGCCTACAACATTACCATCTTTTTTAACGATAAATGTTGGAATTCCCTGAATACCAAAATTATTTGGTGTATCAGGATTGTTATCAACGTTCATTGAAGTAAACTTGATCTTGTCACCTAATTGGTCAGAAGAAGATAGTTTCTCCAAAATTGGATTCATCATTTTACATGGTGGACACCAATCTGCATTAAAGTCAGTGATTACCAAGCCGGTGCTTGTTTCATCATTGAATGTCTTATCTGATAATTCTGTAATATTAGCCATCATTCAATCTCCTTCTCATTTCTTTGTAATTTAATATACCCCCAGGGGTAAAATTAATCAACTATTTTGTTTTACAAGTAAATATTGAGAAAATAAAGCAATTATTTGCTACCCGGTACCCGCATGGGTATAATTATATCAATAAATCAATTTGGGAGGTCAATATGTCTCAAACACCTGAAGAAACAGAACTGGCTAGTAAAAAAATAACTAGTCGCTTAAAAAGATCCCGCGGTCAGCTTGATGCCGTCTTACGTATGATGGACGAGGGTAAGCCTTGTGATGATGTTTTGATGCAATTATCTGCCGTTAAATCCGGAATTGATAAAGCTATGAAGTTAGTTATTGCGCAAAATATTCGTAAAAATACTAATTGTAAGGATGCTGCTCAGTTGGCTGAATTACAGAGATCACTTGATTTAATGTTGAAGACAAAATAATAGGATGTGCCCATTTTGTTGGGTCGCATCCTATTTATTTTATTTAGCATCGGAAACTAGTATATATTCATTAGTTGCTACTTAATATATTGGTTTACTAAAACTAGCTACGTACAGCAAATTCTGTGCTCCCTATTCTAAAGCATCAAACCAACAGAATAGTGAATAGCCATAGTAATAATACCAACAATAATATTTCTCACCATCGCAGTTTTAACAAGTCCATCACCCAACTTAGCACTCAAGAATCCAGTCAAGGCAACTGATAATGTGACGGCTAAAATTGTACCAGGCCATTTAATTGCACTTGGCAAAAGTGTCATTGCTACTAATGGGAAAATACCACCAGATGCAGCTGATACTAATGAAGAAAAAGCCGCATCCCAAGGGCTCATATAGTGTCCTAATTGTAAGTCATACTTAACTCTGACAACAGTTCCCAATGAATCTTGTTCCATCAATTCTTTAGCAATTTTATGAGCTGTTTCGTTGGTAACACCACGTTCAACATAATAGTCGGCTACCACATTTAATTCATCTTGATAATTAGTTTTAATAAGTTCACGTTCTTTTTCAATTGCAGCTCTTTCGGTATCCTTTTGAGAGCTAACTGAAGCATATTCTCCAGAAGCCATTGAAAAAGCACATGCAAGTAAATCTGATAGTCCAGCAATGAAAATTGTGAACGTGTTAGATGTCGCAACCGCAACAGAGAATAGAACTCCGACAACAGTTAAAATACCATCATTTGAACCCAAGACACCCGCACGTAAGGTATTAGAACGTTCAGCCATCGTCTTCTTTTGTTTCTTTGGTTTTGAAATAGTCATAGATTTCATAGTTCTTCCTCCTTACTAGTGAGCGAATAGTGATCCAATCGCATATGTTACAAGCATTGTTAACAAGCCTGAAACAACATTTCTGATGACCGCTTTACCACGGTTGGCCCCACCAAGAGTTGCGGCAGCGTAACCCGTGATTGTCAACGCAATGATAACCGCAATCACAGTCGCAATCATTTTAATATCCTGTGGAAATAAAGTGATAGATACTAGTGGCAAAATTGATCCCGTTGGAAATGAAATCATAGACGCCATCGCAGCCGCAATTGCACTAGTTTTTTCTTTTGGATTAAAACCATATCTTTCACGAACAGCAACATCTATCGGATCACTACTTAACATCTCGTGAGTGGCTTGATCAGCTAATTCAGCTGAAATACCGGTTGTTTGATATTTATTACTAATGAAACTAAATTCACCATCATAATTACCATCAAGTGCAGCTGATTCTTTCTCTAAAGCACGTTTTTCAGAATCACGTTGCGTACTGACAGACACCCATTCACCCATCGCCATGGAAATAGTTCCGGCTAACATTCCGGCAATTCCTGATAAAAATATTGCGTGACTGTTACTTTGGGCACTGGCAACACCGATAACAATTCCGGCAACTGAGACAATTCCATCATTAGCACCCATAACGCTGGCACGCATAACGTTGATTTTCTCAGCTAAACTTTGTTTCTTTTTTTCTTTAGGCATGATGCTCACTCCCTATTTTTAGTTACATTGGAATGGTTCTCACTTACTAACGAGTTCATAATACCGCAAGATTTTTAAAAAGTAAACAACTAACAATTTTGAAAACAGTTACAATTGGTCGAGCTAATTTACTTGGAATTATCTCCATGTTAGTAATATAATTACACTGTAATGATTCTTAGGTAGAAAGGAAGATTGCTCATGGCTAGTAATGCTGTAATGGAAGAAACCTTACAAGTTCTAAAAGACCATAAATTGAGGGTCACACCGCAACGACATATTATTTTGGCCTATTTAGTCAGTCATCATAATCATCCTACTGTTGAAACGATTCGCGATGGAGTTGGTAAAGAATTACCAAACGTCGGCGCATCTACGGTTTATAATACATTGAATACTTTTGTCGACCATCATTTAGTCGTTGAACTCCAAAATGGCGATGGAAGTACTCATTATGATTACTTCGGAACACCCCACTATCATGCCATTTGTACGAATTGCGGACGCATTGTAGACGTTACGTACCCTGGATTTAGTGATACCGAAAAAAGTTTAGAAAAGAAAACCGCTGAATTATCCGGTTATATGATTTCTGGGAATCACATGGAAGTTTATGGATTATGCCCAGAATGTCAAATAAAATTAGGAATAAAGAATAATGAATAAAAGTATTTATTTTCTGTGTACTGGAAACTCCTGCCGCAGTCAGATGGCCGAAGGTTACGCTAAGAAATATCTACCCACTTGGAATGTTCAAAGTGCTGGCATACGTGCCGATGGTTTGAATCCGACTGCCGTTAAAGTAATGGCCGAGGACAACATTGATATCTCACAACAAAAGTCCAAAGTAATTGATGATGATTTTATGAATAATGCGACTGTTGTAGTTACCCTTTGTGGCGATGCTCGTGATAAATGTATCATCCCGAAGAGTGCTCGTTGGATGCATTGGCCCATCGTTGATCCTGCTCGGGCTACTGGTAGTGATGCAGAAGTTTTGGATGTTTTTAGGGATTCACGTGATGATATTAAACGAAACATTTTGGATTTAGTTAAACTAATTAACAACCCTAAATAATAAGGAACACTTCTTTGGTGTTACCTTATTTTTTTTTGCCCATTTGTCAAATAGTAAATATTATCATTTACATTCAAGAACAGTTACATTAATATTAAATAGTACCAGTTACCATTAAGGAGAAATCAAATGTTCTTGAAAAAATATAAGTTAATCAGTCTTATTTTAAGTTTGGGACTAGTTGCTCTAATATTATCTGGTTGCTCAAGTCAAAAGACTTCAACTAGTTCTAATAAGATAGATATCGTTACTACAACTGACTTCTACGCCGAAGTTGCCAAGGCAGTCGTTGGCGATAAAGGAACAGTCAGTTCCATTATTAATAATCCTGCAATTGATCCGCACGATTACGAACCAACAACTAAAACCGCCAAACAGGTCAGCAAAGCCAATATTACGGTTGCTAATGGCTTAGGTTATGACTCTTGGATGGATAAATTGAATACTGACGCCAATAATACTTACATAAAGATTGGTGAAAACATCATGCACAAGAAAGTCGGCGACAATCCCCATGTTTGGTACAATCCCGACACTATGCCTAAGTATGCCAATTATTTAGCTGCTGAATTAGCTAAAAAGCAGCCTAAGAATAAAACCTATTTCAAAAAGAATGCACAGAAATATATTGCCTCATTGAAACCAGTAGATTCGGAACTAACTACACTTAAACAAGCTGCCAAAACAGCTCCCAATAAAAATGTTTATGTTAGTGAACCCGTTTTCGATTACTCAATCAAAGCAGTCGGTTTCAAAGTTGACAACAAGAGTTTTGAACAGGCTGTTGAAAATGGCACCGATCCAACTCCTGCCGTTATCAAAGATATGCACAAAGGTATCAAGGATAAGAAAATTGCCTTCTTCGTACTCAATACCCAAACTGACAGTAAATTGATCAACAATTTAGTCACTATGGCCAAAAAAAATAACATCCCTGTCCTGAATGTCACTGAAACGTTGCCTACTGGTAAGACTTACAAAGAATGGATGCTATCACAATACAAAGAAATGAATAAAATTTTACAAAGTGAGAAATAACTATGATTGAAGCAAAGAATTTAACAAAACGTTTTGGTAAACAATTAGTCTTCGAAAATCTTAATTTCAAAATCAACGACGGTGAATTCATTAGCCTGATTGGTCCCAACGGTTCAGGTAAAACTACCCTTGTCAAAATTTTGATGGGATTAGAAAAAGGCACTGATGGAACACTCAAATTTGATCAGAAACAAACTATCGGTTACGTTCCCCAATTTAGAAATATTGACCTCGATTACCCTTTGAATATTGAACAATTTATCCGTTTAAATTTGAAGTTTACATTTAGCCCCGCCAAAAGACACGACGACAATGAATTGATTACCGATATTTTGAATAAAACTAATTTAACAACTCTCAAAGACAGGCCACTGGGATTGGCTTCTGGTGGTGAGAAACAAAAAGCCTATTTAGCACAAGCTTTACTGAATGATCCACAAATTCTCATTCTTGATGAATCAACTGCTAGTCTTGATGTTGAAGTAAAAATGCAGCTGATGGATCTTGTTCAGGAATTAAATCAGAAATATCACATCACGGTTATTTTTATCACTCACGATTATGAATTAACCCAAAAGTACACTCAACGAGCCTTATTTTTTAAAAATAAAACCATTGAAGATGTTGCAGTAAAAGATATTTCCAAAAATATGTTTGAGATGGAAGGTTAATTTATGTTTGGATATGAATTTATGCGTGAAGCTTTTATTGCTAGTACTTTTATCGCAATAACTGCTGGTCTAGTCGGAGTTTTCGTTGTCTCCCGAAATATGTCATTTTTGTCCCACACCTTATCTGAAATCGGATTTTCTGGAGCGGCCTTTGGTATCTTAGTCGGAATCTCCCCCTTAGCTGGAATGATAATTTTCACATTGATCAGTTCAATCGCGGTTGGTAGTTTGAGTTCGGAATCATCCCGCCGTGAAGCATCTATCAGTGCCATTTCATCCCTCTTTATTGGACTAGGAATTCTCTTTTTATCGTTATCTTCTGAATCAAGTAGCTATGCCACAAATATTTTATTCGGTAGTATTGTCGGAATCAGTTCCCATGAAGTTAATCAATTAATGATTTTAGCGTTATTCGTTATTTTTATCTTTATCATCTTTTACAAACCATTAGCCTTCGATTCATTCGATCACGTTGGAGCACGTGCTGCAGGTTTGAAAACTCGCCTATTATCAATCGTTTTTCTTGTGACATTAGCATTGAGCGTCAGTATCGGAGCCCAAATCGTTGGTTCATTACTAGTTTTCGTTTTAATGACATTACCTGCCGCAACCGCTAAATATTTAGTGCATTCAGTGCCCAAAATGATTCTAGTTTCCGTCGGATTATCACTAATTGGCGTTTGGTTAGGGCTATATTTAGCTTTCGTAACCAATTGGCCAGTAACATTCTTCATCTCAGCCTTTGAAGTTATCGCCTATTTCTTAGGATTGAGTTATAAGAATTGGAAACTTAGTCACTAAATAAGTGATAGTTATTTTACCGTGAAAAAATGAATTGGAACATATAAAAAATTTCAACTAAAAAATGCTAATCTCATTTCCCTCCTAATTTGGAGAAAAATAGAATTAGCATTTTTATTTTAATCAATAAATTCCACTATCTAGTCGGTAGTGAGAGCATTGTGGGAGCCAAATGGTGAAATTTCACTTAGCTGGCGAACTTTGCCAGGTTGCGTAAAAGACCGAGTTTGAAACCAATTCCGGATTTTGGAATTGGTTTCAAGTCGTGTCCACCATGTTCCGGCTACCACAATGCCGAACGAACGACGGCAACAAAAAACCTACTCCTTAGCAGCTTCCATCTTCTTAGTACAATCAGGACACAATCCGTAAACTTCAACTGCATGTCCTTCAACAGTATATCCTGGTAATTGTTCAGTGAAGAATTCAATTGGGCAAGCCTTTAATTCTGTGACTTTACCACAGTTTTTACAAACAAAATGATGATGATGCATGTGTTGAAAATCACACTGATACTTCACCAAAGTTTTATTTTTCTCTTGATATTCAACCAAACCAATATCAGAAAACTCTTTCAAATTCCGATATACCGTATTGTTACTCATACCAGGATAAAGTGAGCGCATATAATTAGCGATATCTTTGATTGAAACATAATGTATCGTGAATTTGCTGAGATAATCAATTAAATCTGTTCGTTGTTTGGTTATCTTATAATTATTTTTTTTGAGAATTTCAATTGCTTTTTCCATGTGAGTCACCTACTTATCATTCAGTAGTTTAACATAGTCATCCAACTTAGCGCATTATTCCGTTTTAGTTACCATTAAGGTTTATTTGCTATTATAATTAAGAAAATATATTTTGGGAGCTTTGTTAATGAAAAATACAATTTTAATTGTTGAAGATGAACGCAGTCTTTCAAGCTATTTAAGTAAAGAATTACAATTTGAGGATTTTAATGTCATCATCGCTAACGATGGTGCTGAAGCATTGGACCTTTATGAAAAAAATCAAAATGAACTACTTCTAATTTTGCTTGATTGGATGTTACCGAAACTCGATGGTATGGAAGTCTTACGTCGGATTAGAAAGCATGATCAGGTACCAGTTATTGTTATGACTGCTCGTGATTACGTTGGTGACAAAGTTGCTGGGCTAGATAATGGTGCTGATGACTACATCACCAAACCATTTGAAATTGAAGAATTATTAGCCCGTGTTCGAGTAATTCAACGTCGGGTTGAACATATGACTGAACCAGAACAAACTTATCAAGTATCCGATTTAACTTTAAATACTAAATCTCATCAAGTTGTCAGAAGTGAGGATAATATTCAATTGACCAGACGCGAATATGATTTATTATTATTCTTTTTACAACATATCGGCCAAGTTTTTACACGTGATGAATTGCTTGATAATGTCTGGGGTGAAGATTTTCTTGGTCAACAAAATGTTGTCGATGTTTATGTTGGTTATTTACGAAGTAAAATTGATGGTAAAGAAAATAAACCTCTGATTCAAACAATTAGAGGTGTCGGTTATTCACTCGAGGATATTCAAGAATGACAAATAACAAACAGTCCTACCAATCCTTAATCAGTCGTGCCATCACAAAATTGGTTATCATCATCACTTTATCAATCAGTGCCCTGATTCTGGTTATCGTTGGCGTCCAGCAAACCCTTATGACCACTCGTGAGGCACAAGGTCAGATGATCAGTTTGAATCGAGCTAATATTGACGACATCCCTAGTTTCATTCATTGGAACAATCAGAATAATCGACACTCAAAGCAAAATACTGTCATCCGAGTTACAACTAATAAATCTTCTATCACTGCTTCATCCGGTCGTGAGGGTCAAGTTATCATGACTTCATCAACCTCCAAAAAATTCATTGCTCAAAGGAAAATTACAATTTTTCCCGGACATAACGTAGTTTACGTTAAAGGATATGGATTATTCCTTTTCTATTCACAAAAAAGTTCTGATACCACCTATCAAATTTGGGTCAGTCTTAATAATTTGATCAACGGTTTAGTTTTACTATTAATAATTATTAGCATCGTTGTCTTCGTAACCCTAGGATTCGGAACTTGGTGGGCCCAACAACTAGCAACTAAACTAAGTGCTCCAACAATCCAGTTGGTTAATGAAACTCGCAACACTATTAAAGATTCCGAAGTCGACCAACCCACTTTAAGGGTACCTAATAGTCCTGAAGAAATTAGAGAATTAGGTAATGCCTTTAACGACTTATTAACTGCTCAAAATCAACGACTTCAACGTGAAAAAGACTTTGTTTCCAACGCTTCCCATGAATTAAAAACACCAGTTGCGGCAATTCGAGGAAATATTGGTTTAATCAAACGTCATGGTGACAAACATCCTGAAGTCATTCCCGAATCACTTGAATTTATTGATGAAGAATCCCTTCGGATGCAAAATCTAATTGAAAATTTACTCCACCTTTCTCGCGCAGACAGAGCTGATTTAATTTTGGACGATGATAATTTATCATCTATATCTAAGCAGATTGGAGAACATTATGAACCATCAATTCCACATGAATTAAATATGGATATTGAACCTAATCTTCATATAACTGGTAACAGCGATACTTTGAAACAGATTATTGTTGCCCTTTTGGACAATGCCAGTAAATATTCACCTGACAATACCCCAATAACCATGAGTTTGAAACAGCACGATTCTAAAATTCAATTAGCGGTTGCCGATAATGGTATCGGGATTCCTGATGACAAAAAGAAATTAATTTTCCAAAGATTTTATCGTGTTGACACTTCTCACTCTACCGACATTAAAGGTAGTGGATTGGGTTTATCTATCGTTCATCAATTGGTTAAACTTAATAATGGAACGATTGAGGTTTTGGATAATCATCCTCAAGGTAGTATTTTTAGAATTAGTTTTGATGAAATTAAATAAAGAACCAGTCAATTCTTGAAGGGATTGACTGGTTCTTTTTAGTTTTGTTTAGTTTGCTGTTATATTTTTATAGTGGAAACGAGCTGCAAGCAACAGATTCCTGTGCTTTGCCTGACTTCCCAAATCATACGCAAAGTACGCGTATAATTCGTGAAGTCCTGCAAATGCTCAGAATCTAACCGTTGCTTTCCGCTCTCTTAATTTGTCCGCCAATATCCATTTTCTTGATCTACGGCTTTTTGGGCAACTAGATTCAAATAATTAAATGGTTCATCAAAGTTTGGTGAGAATAACATATCTAAGAATGATAATTCATCAATCGTATTACCGTTTTGTATCACAACTGACAATGTATTCGCTGATTGTGCTACTTCGTGGTCTGAAACTAATTGTGCTCCTAGGACTTTACGACTATTTTTGTCATAGACTAATTCAATTGTAATTTCTGCTGTTGTTGGCATGAAGTCTGGACGATAATTGCCGTGATAAACAGCACTTTTTGCCTCAAAATGAGCTGCTTTGGCATTTGCTAGGGTCAATCCTGTACAGGCAACGGTTTTACCAAATAGTAACATCCCTGTTGTTGCCTGAGTTCCGATTGATTTCAATCGTTTGTCGAGAACATTGATTCCCGCTAAAGTTCCCTGACGAACCGCATGTGATGCTAATGGCATATAAATTTGGCTCAATGTTGGATTGTAGTGAACTTCGGTCGCATCACCTGCCGCAAAAATATCAGGATCTGATGTGCCCATGTATGGGTCAGTAATAATAGCACCATTTTTTGCTAGTCTAATTTGGCCTTTAACAAGATCTGTCTGGGGAATAACACCTGGACAAATTGCGACCATATCAACTGTATAGTTGCCTTTGTCTGTTGTTATTTCAACCTTTTCATTTTGTAAGTCAGTAAATTTCGTAACCTCAGTCCCAGTTAGAACTTCGGCACCATTTTTGACAAGTAAATCTTGAACTTGTTGGGCAATTATTGGATCCACGTACTCATCTAGTAATTGTTTATTACGTTGAAAAAGTGTGACTTGATGACCTGATTTAAGATATCCTTCAGCCAGCTCCACTCCAGCGTATCCCCCACCAATAATTGCTACATGATGACTTGTCTGGGCTGCCGCATATAATTCATGAGCTTCGTCACAAGTTTTACAAAGCATAACCTTAGAATTCTCAATCCCAGTAATAGCTGGAATCTTGGTAATAGACCCAGTTGCCATAATCAATTTATCATAAGTATCATTAACCATTTCTTTTGTACGCAAATTTTGTGCCATAATTGTATGCTTATCTGCATCAATCCGAATGACCTCATATTGCATCAACATTTTTACGCCTTGTTTCGTGAATTCCTCAGGATCAGCGTAATGAACATCGTCCAAATTTTTGACAGTATTACCTATATGTAAATAAGTCCCACATGATAGGTAAGAAATATCAGAACCGCGTTCATAGACCGTCAGTTCAGTATCCGGATAATATTTAAGTATTTGTTTCATGGCCGCAATTCCTGCGTGAGTACATCCAATAATTACTATTTTCATATTTTTTGCACAGCTTTTTAAAGATTTTGTATTTTTTCGATATCAGTAATTTTATTATCTTTTTGTGGTGTCGTATACTAAAAGTATATATTGATTAAGAAATATTTGCACACATATGTAATTATTTTTTTGTAGGGGGTAATGGATGTATGAAACCGACTTATCGTTATTTTGTCCAACCACAATTCGATATCCAAACCCAGACGCTTTTTGGATATGAATTACTGATAAAACAACTAACACCTGAAGGTTGGCGGTTACCAGAATCATTTTCCAGCATTGATTCCAAGACTATAGCTGATTTGTTAGTGAGGACAACAGAAATCTTAGGATTGAAGGTTCAATATTGTTCCGTCAATGTTAGTCGCCAACAATTAATGGATACAGAAGTAGCAAAGGCAATTATTCAAAGTCAAACTCAACTTTATCCAGCTAAATTAGTTGTGGAATTAACTGAAGAAGATGGACCACAAAGTTATCCTGATACCAGACTCATTCCATATTTACGAAAATTTATCGAGCATGGCATGCAAATTTCTTTGGATGATGTTGGTACGGGTATCAACGATTTTAGAAGTATTCAAGAGTTCTTACCTTTAGCTTCGGAAATCAAATTTGCTTTACAAAACTTCCGAACTGGCATTAAGGATCCTAAGATCCAACAAAAGCTTCATTTCTGGCACGCAATTAGTAATGAGTACGGCCTTCGCTTGATTCTGGAAGGAATTGAAGATGAGGAAGATGAAAGATTATGTAACAGTTTTAATATTAATCTTCGTCAAGGTTATTATTATGGAAAGCCTCAATTGTTACGATTGGACAATGATCCTGTTGATTTTGGTGCTTTGAGTTGAAAAATTATTTTGAGTGATTTGTTCCCTTTTTTTGGGGGAGTGGATTGCTCTTTTTTTTGTTTTGTGGGATTGGTTTACTCAATTTTTGTTCTGGTGTTTTTTTGTTTGTTCGTCCTAAACGAGCTCCGCAGGACAGCCCTTCCGGTTAGCCTGACTTCCCAAATCATGCACACAAACCGTGCATAATTCGTGAAGTCCTGCTAATCCTCGGGGCTAAACGTCCTGCTGCGCTCTCTAAGAATTTCTTATATAAACCTTATCAAACCTAAGTAGTTGCCCTCTTCCAATCCTTGTAAACTATGTTTATTCAATCGAAAGGACCTGGTGATTCTTATGTCAGAACTTACTGAAAGGTTACATCAACAATTAATTGCTGGCGCTAAGCGTCCTTTAATGCAAGACGCAAATCAGCACTGGTACAACGGAAGTGAGCTTAATTTAGAAGAGAGTGTTTGGAAAAATTATTGGCAAAATAAAGGTATCGGTCATAACGATATTGTTTTGGTAAGTTTAACTAACTCGGTTACTTACTCACTTGTCCTTCAAAGTCTTTGGGATATTGGTGCAATTGTGCAACCGATTAATCCCGCTACTACTGAAATTCAAATTAGTGAACTAGAAGATAAATATCATTATTCCGCAATTGTTTTTAATACAGATGTCACAGAACTCAAAGTTCTCGATGATACATTTACAAATCAACCACGCTTAACAACTTTACATGAACCAGAAGTTCAAATTTATATTCGTAATAAACACATTGCACGTTGGAGTGAGGTTCCAGATGATACGCAAATTGCCGTGATCATGCATACCTCTGGAACAACCGGCAAGCCTAAACGAATTGGTTTAACACATAAACAACTACTGGCTGGAGCCTTCCACGTAATAGATAGCGAAAAATTGACTGACGAAGATAGCACATTTATCTTGATGCCAATGTTCCATATCAACGCACTAGTGATTTCCAATCTGGCCACTCGCCTGTCACATGGACAATTATTATTTCGACCAAAATTCAGTGCCCACCTTTTTTGGAAAGAAGTCAGTAGTCAAATGGTGACTTGGGTGTCACTCACCCCAGCAATCATTGCGATTCTGTTGCAACGTGATGAACAACCTGCTACCAATAAATTGAAATTTTTAAGGACAGCTTCGGCTCCCCTATTACCAAGTACCCATGAAGAATTCAACCAAAGATTCAACGTACCATTAATTGAAAGTTACGGTATGACTGAAGCTGCTAGTCAGATTGCACAAAATCCGTTGACCCATCCACTGCAGAATACCGTTGGAAAAGCGACAGAAACTGATTTAATAATTTTAAATAATAATCACCAAGAACTCGGCCCCAATCAAGTTGGTGAAATTGCCATCAAGGGTGAAAATGTTATAACTCATTATTTGGATCCACAGCCGGAAGCCTTCTACAATGGTTGGCTCTTAACTGGTGACTTGGGTTTGATTGATGAGCAAGGATATCTTCACATTGCCGGTCGTAGTAAGGAAATGATTATTCGTGGTGGTGAAAATATTAATCCTCTTGCGGTTGAAGATTGTCTAAATGTTTTGAAATTTGTCCGTGAAATGGCCGTCGTTGGTACTCCCGATAAAATTTATGGTGAAACCGTCACCGCTGTGATTGTTCCAATTGAAAGCAGCCCTGATCATCGCCATCAATTAGCATTGTTGAATGAATTAGCCAATGAGCAGTTATTACCTGTTGAACGCCCCACAAAGTACATCTTTAGTACACAATTACCAAAGAATGCGACTGGGAAAATTCAACGCACACTTCTAGCTCAAGAAGTGACTCAACAATTGAAGGAGGCCTAATCGATGCAAAAACCGATGACCTTAGATGCAACAAATAAACGTAGTTTCAAAATACCAGTCGAAAAATTTTTACCATTTCTGATTCCCATAATTATCGTTCTTGGCTGGCAAGTCAGCAGTTCTCTAGGTTGGTTATCAAGTTCCGTTCTACCTTCACCCATTGCCGTCTTCCAAGATGGTATTAAATTAACTCAGTCAGGCGAACTGCCTAAGAATCTTAGTATCAGTCTTTATCGTGCGACAGTTGGACTCTTAATTGGTGGTAGTGTCGGATTTATCCTGGGATTCATTAATGGTATGTCAAAGACTTGTCGACTATTGTTTGATTCATCTATTCAAATGTTTAGAAACATCCCTCATTTAGCCCTTATTCCGCTGATTATTTTGTGGTTAGGTATCAATGAATCAGCCAAGATTTCACTAGTCGCCATCGGAACAATGTTCCCAGTTTATATCAACACGTTCCACGGTATTAGTTCAGTGGATCCAGATTTAATTGAAATGGGAAAATCATATGAGCTTTCAAAAAGCCAAATGTTTTTCAAAATAATTTTTCCCGCTGCCCTACCACAAATTCTAGTTGGTATCCGCTACGCTCTAGGAGTTATGTGGACAACCTTGATTGTTGCCGAAACAATTTCAGCTAGTTCTGGTATCGGTTATATGGCAAATAATGCTGAAGACTTCGTTGATATGGAAACTGTAATTCTCTGCATCGTTGTCTACGCAATTTTAGGAAAAATATCTGATTTAGTCGCCAAGAGTTTTGAAAGTCTACTACTCGATTGGCAAAAAACTGGAAGGAGTAATGTTCAATGAGAAATAATTCAATGATAAGCATTCAAAATGTTAATAAGACTTACGATAATTTAACCGCACTACATGATGTCAGTTTAGATATCAAGCAAGGTGAATTCCTTGCCCTAGTCGGAATGAGTGGTGGTGGTAAAAGTACCCTACTACGCTTAATTGCCGGTTTGGAAAAACCTACAACTGGTAATATCGAAATAGATAATTCGGATGAAAAATCTCTGATGCGAGTAATGTTTCAAGAAGACCGTTTATTGCCTTGGATGTCTGTGTTAGATAATTTATCCTTTGGTTCAAAGAATAAAAATGCTCAAAATCACGCTAAAGAATTATTAGATTTAGTCGAACTTGGCGACTACGCTGACCATTTCCCCAACCAATTATCAGGTGGCCAAAAACAACGTGTCGCCTTGGCAAGAGCTCTGATGACTAATCCTAAAATTTTGTTATTGGATGAACCATTAGGTGCTCTGGACGCTTTGACCAGACGTAAAATGCAAGATTTGATTCTGAATATTTGTGAGAAACAGAATTTAACAACCATTCTTGTTACCCACGATGTCGAAGAAGCTGCTCGTATGGCTGACCGAATTGTTGTAATGAAGGAATCAACTAATTATTACGAAGAAGACTGCCCTAAGAATCGTAACGCTGGTCAAATCGGTATTGTGGCCGACAGAGTTCTGGGTGAAATTCTTGAAGAAAAGCCATTACAAATTAAAACTGCTTAATATAAAACGAATTCTTCTAATGAATTCGTTTTTTTATATCCAATTTAAAAATTTCAGAGATAATTTATACAATTATTCAGTTAATAATATCCTTAATTAATATGGTAAACTGACAAAATATCACAGACGATTATTAAGGAAAAATATTCTTATGTTAAAAATAAGTGAATTTGCGACAGCTGCTAAAACGACTAGACGAACTCTGATCCTTTATGATAAGAACGACCTATTTAAACCTGCCCTAGTTAATAATGAAGGCTATAGATTCTATGATTATGAACAGATTCACGAGTTATCCTTCATTCAAACACTTAAAAATCTTGGCCTATCTATTGATGAAATCAAGCAGATAAATGCTAATGACAAAACTGATATTGCTAGTGAAGTTTTATTAAATTTGAAGTCAAAAGTACATAAACAAATTAGAGATTTGGTTAAAGTTAATACGGCTCTAACTGAAAAGAATAACTATTCTTGTGACCTCAATAATCTACCCCTTTATCAACCTTACGAGCATATTAATGATGAGGCTTTATTCTGGAAATCAACCAACCTTGATGACTGTACTCCTCAGGTAATCGCCAAAGCTTTTTCCGAATTCTATAGTCATTTAGAGCGTTTCATGGGTGTCAGTGCTAACTGTTCAGGATTTCTAATTGATCTACCTAACAAATCTGCCGAAACTCTAGCCAATACCTCATTTGCATTAATTAAAGAAGCCACTATCCCTGTAAATGACAACTCCATTACTACCGTCAAGCGACCGGCCGGAAATTATATTGCGATTGACGTCAACAACGACAACGGTCACAACTGCGAGAATATTCGTAAGGGTGTCGATATATTAATTCAAATGGCAACAGACAGTCATTTAACGATTGACGATAAACTCTGGCAAATCAATTTTAATAAAGATGTTCGTTCCCCAAATGCAACCTCTAACATTATTCGATTGGAATTTGAAATCAAATAATAAATATTCAATTAGTGTTCTTTTAATATCCAACATGATAATATTGTGAGAAATGAATGGAGAATAATTATGAATACAACTGGTAAGTATTTACAATTTGAGGATCCAACAATTCTGACATTTAACTTCGACGTCAATGAGACTTTTGATTTTGAGACTGATTTTGACGACGCCGATATCAGTACATTAGTTGAAATGCCCAGTGAAATGGAAATTGATTTCACCGATGATATTCCAGTTTATTTAACAATTTTTATCAACTTCAATAACGATAATTCTCCATACAAAATCAATGCTAGAATCATGTCACTGTTCAAAGTTTCTAATGAACTTACCGAAGATGATGCATTACAGATGCTGCAAAGTGATGGGGCTTCAATTCTACTTTCATATTTACGTCCTATCGTATCCATGATGACCGCCTCCAGCGGATTTCCAGCCATGACGTTACCATTACTGGATTTCTCTGAGAACGACTAAAAAGAGTTCCGACAAAAATTAATACCTTTTTGTCGAAACTCTTATTTTATTTCAATGTTGATACCATTACTTTAGTACCGTCATCAATTTCAGTTTTATTATTAATTTCTTCAGTTACATTATCAATCAAGTCTGCAGTGTTAGTAATAATAGTTAAAACCACTGTTTCTTTGCCGGCATCCCTAACTTGATTAATATCCATTGTAGCAATTGGATCATGGACTTTAACTTTGTCACCTTCATTTACCAAAATATCAAAAGGTTTTCCATTAAGTTCCACCGTATCTAATCCCATATGAACCATAACTTCCAAACCATCTGCGGTTTTTAAACCAATAGCATGCTTAGTTTTGAATACCGATTCAACAGTACCTTCAACGGGAGAATAAATTTTTTCTTCGCTAGGTACAACTCCGAATCCCTCGCCCATCATCTTTTGGGCAAAAACGGGATCACTTACATTTTCCAAAGTTTGTAATTCACCCTTTACTGGAGCATACAATGTTTCAGTATTTTTCTTCTTTCCAAATCCAAATAGTCCCATTAATATTCACCTCTATTAATCATTTCCTAAAATGTCATTAATTTCTTGACTGAATAAGTCGGCTTTACCACCATAAACAGCTTGTAATCCACCGCTTACATCAAGAACTGCAGTAGCACCAACATCCTTTAGAACTTGTTTATTAACTACACTATTATCTTTAACAGAAATACGTAATCTAGTTGCGCAAGCTTCAACACTTTCAATATTATTAGCACCACCTAAAGCAGTGATAATTTGTTCTGATTGTTCATGTAAACTAGAATTCTTTTCTGATTTAGATTCTTTAGTAGTAACGGAACTACTATCGTCATCATCTTCCATACCAGGAATAGCAACGTGGAATTTTGTGATACAGAATCTAAATACTACATAATAAATAATTGCCCAGATAATTCCGAACCAAATAACATTTGGCCAGTTTGTTTTATCCTTACCTTGCAAAACACCGAATAGTAAGTAATCAATTAATCCACCTGAGAATGAATTACCGATACGAATATTTAAAATATCAGCAAAGTAGAATGATAATCCATCAAGGAATGCGTGGATAACATAAAGCCATGGAGCGACAAACAAGAATGTATATTCTAGTGGTTCTGTAATACCTGTAAGGAATGATGTAAGACCACCACTTAGGTAAAGTCCACCATTCTTCTTTCTATTTTTCTTTGGAAGTGAACGATACATAGCAAATGCAGCAGCTGGAAGTCCAAACATCATTGTTGCAAATCTACCAGCGAAGAAACGTGTTCCGTAAGTAAATAGTCCAACGTGGTTTGGATCAGCTAATTGTGCGAAGAAAATATTTTGGGCACCCACAACAGTGTGACCAGCAACTTGGGCTGTACCACCCAAAGATGTATACCAGAATAATGGATAAATTGTATGATGCAAACCAACAGCACCTAACAAACGTAATAAGAAACCATATAAGAATGTACCAATGCTACCCATTTTTGCGATAGCATGACCAACGACGATCATTTGATCTTGAATTGGAGGCCAAATCATATAAAAAATTGCACCAATAAAAATTGCGGCGAAAGAAGTAATAATTGGAATAAATCTTGATCCACCAAAGAATCCTAAAAACTGTGGTAATTCAATTTTACGATAGCGATTATGTAAATATGCAACCATACCACCAATTACAATTGAACCAATAACACCTGTATCAACAGTTGTTCCTTTTGGTGAAAACATTTGAATCAAACCAGCAATAGTAGCCGTATAAACTAGAAATGATACGGCACCTGACAAACCAGCAGTTCCTTTGTCCCCATTCGCTAGTCCAACCGCAAGTCCGACCGCGAAAATTAAAGCAATGTTTGAGAAAACGGCATTACCCGCAAAACTCATAACTTTCAAAATGGTTTGAAGCCATGCAACTCCTAGCCAAGGATATGCTTTAACGGCGGCATCATTTGTTAATGCACCACCTAGACCCAACAGAAGACCAGCTGCCGGTAATATGGCAATTGGTAACATAAAGGCCTTTCCTAACTGTGAGAATTTTTTAAACATAGTAACATCCCCTATAATTATTATTTAAGTGCTTGTATAAAACGCTGTGCTATTTCCATAGGTCTTGTAATCGCACCACCAACGACAATTCCGGTTGCACCCAAATCTTGAATTTCTCTTGCTTGATTTGGATAATGAATCTTTCCTTCAGCAACTACAGGAATATTTGCGTCAATTAATTTCTTAATCAATTCAATGTCAGGACCATCTTGTTTAACACTTTCTTCTGTATAACCACTAAGTGTTGTACCAACAAAATCTACTCCAGCCTCATATGCATTTTTACCTTCTTCAAAAGTAGAAGTATCAGCCATTAATAATTGATCCGGATATTTTTCCTTGATTTCCTTAATGAATTCATTAATTGTTTTTCCGTCATGTCGCTTACGCAAAGTACAATCGAAAGCAATCACTTCAGTACCAACTTCATGTAACTCATCAATTTCCTTCATAGTTGCAGTGATAAATGGTTTTTCAGGTAAATAGTCTTTTTTGATAATACCGATAACTGGTAAATCAACTGCCCCCTTAATTTCTTTAATATCACGGATTGAATTAGCTCTAATACCCACAGCCCCAGCTCTTTTAGCTGCAACAGCCATAAGAGGCATTATCCCTCCAGTTTCCGTGTACAATGGTTCCCCAGGTAGTGCCTGACATGAGACAATTAATCCATCTTTAATTTGTTTAACAAAATCTTCTTTTTTCATTCTTCATTTTTCCTCCAAAATTATTATCTTTGGATTATATTCTCCAACAAGCAATATAAAACATATTTATTATTTTGTAAACCCTTTCTTTTGTATTTCTAAAAATCAACTAATGTATGTATAATTATTATTAACAAGGAATTGGAGTGTTTTTAAGACATGAATATCGATGATTTAATCAAAGAAAAATTTAAAACCCTAACTAAATCTGAAAAGAAGATTGGGCAGTTCATACTAAATAACAAACGAACTATTATTTACGGAACAATGGAAACTATTAAGAAAAGTGTTGACGTAGGTGATGCTACAATCGTTCGTTTCTCTAAAAAGCTTGGATTCGCTGGTTTTAACGATTTAAAAATAGCTTTAGCAAAAAATGAATTAGAAAAAAATAGCGTAGATTCAAGCAGATATTTCTATGACGATATTGCTGATCATTTAGTAAATGTATTAAAAGATACAGCATCTTTAATTAATGCTGATAATTTGAACGAAGCTGTTCATATGTTGAGCGACTCAAATAAAATGTATATTTTCGGAGTCGGACATAGTGGTGAAATTGGAAAAGATTTCTCCAAAATGTTGTTACGTGTGGGGCTAATCGTTCAAGCTGAAACTGATCCTCATTTCCAATCACAAATGGCTGCTATCATGACCAAGAATGATTTAGTTATTGGTATTTCATTATCCGGTGAAACAAAAGATACTTATGACTCTTTACAAGTTGCAAAAAAAAATGGTGCTAAAGTTATATCTATTACAAATAACAACCTTTCATCAATCGCACAAATAAGTGATATAACGCTACAAACATCTATCGAGGAATTTCTTAATGGTGGTTCACTAGCTGGACAACTATCACAGTTATATGTATGTGAAGTCCTAATCCATGGTTATGAAAGGCAGAATCAGATTGACGTTGCCTCTATCCGAGAGAAGGCATTACGTTCAATTATTAATAAACGAAGAAATCAATAAAAATAGCTTCAATGTCACTAAACACAAACAGTTTAGAAACATTGGAGCTATTTATTTATCATTTACACCATTACTTTAATTCTAATGACCACTTAACCCTGCCAAGAATCCTGCAATCACATCATTTAACGCTGGAATAAAATACAAGCTTAACCAAAGTATTCCCCAAATGACAACTTTCTTATCAATTCTGTATATATAACAGAACCGGACGGTTGCGTTTTACCTTGTAAATCAAATAGTACACAAAAAAGCCGACCTTTTGGCCAACTTTACGGATTTAATTATTATTTATAATCACCGGAATCACTAACAGTCACTTTATTCTCAATTAAATTCTCACTGTAAAACAAATCAGCAATCTGTTGTTCTTCCTTGGCATACGTGCTATTCATTGTTGAGACACTGTAATATCGTCGATCAACCATCTTCTTCACAACTGATTTAGATACCTTTAAGGACTTACTCATCATCGTTATGAGTTCGTTATGGTTATTGTTAGCCCATTTCATGTCTTCTTGAAGATACTTAATCAAATACTTCGACACTTCAGTATTACTCTTAGCGTAACTTTGCATTGCCAATACGTAATCACGATTATTCGTTATACCTACTCCAGTTGTTAAGAGCTTAGCATTCTGAGTTAATTCCGCTTGAGCTGTGTAAGGATCCCATGTTGCCCATGCGTCAACTTTTCCTTTCGAGAAGGCCACACTAGCTGAAGATTGATCCATGTTGACCCATGTAATATCAGAGGACTTCAATCCAGCCTTTTTAAGTGCTGCTGCCAACATATATTGGGAACTAGTTCCCTTGGTATAAGCGACCTTCTTTCCCTTCAAATCCTTCAATGAAGAAATACTAGAAGTTTTCTTAATCAAAATACCTGAACCTTTAGCTTTAGAAGAACCAGCCGCAATATAAGTTAACTTAGTCCCAGTTGAAAGAGCTGATACAGGTGGCGCATCTCCAGTTCTAGCATAGTCAATACTTCCTGCCTTCATGGCTTGCATCAATGAACTACCATCTGAAAATTCCTTGAAGACGACCTTGTAACCTTTGGCCTTCATTTTTTTAACAAATTCACCACGTTGTTTAGAAATATCAAACGGATCACCCTTTTGATAACCAATCGTGACAGTTTGTAAATCTGAACTAGAACTACCAGCATCCGTTTGTTTGAATCCATATAACGCAATTACTGCCCAAAAAATTAAAACAACACTAATCAATAATTTTTTAAATTTCTTTTGTTTTCTACTCATGCACCTTTCCCTACTAATGCTGACATGACTTGTTCACGTAATTTCAAACGGATGACCTTGCCAGTCGCATTTCTTGGATAATCTTGAACGAAAAATATTCTAGTTGGTTGCTCATAATTAGCCAACGTTTTCTTAGCGTGTGCCATAATTTTTCTACGTTCTAACTCCTCATCTTGCGCACCACACGTTATAACGACAGCAGTTACAGCTTCACCATAAAGAGTATCAGGAGTTCCAATTACTGAAACCTCCTCGATGAAATTAAGTTGACTCAAGGAATTCTCAACTTGTGCCGGCGCAACTTTTTCACCGCCGTGATTGATAATGTCCTTTTGACGACCCTTTACAAATAGATAACCATCATTGTCTAAATAACCTAAATCACCAGTTAAGAACCAATCATCTTGAAATGATTCATGATGTGAATCGAGATAATCACTAATTACGTGATCACCACGAACAACAATTTCACCAATTCGATTAGTTTCCTTAATAATTCTTCCATCAATCATAATTTCAACGTCTGTTTTAAAAGCCTTGCCAGCAGAACCAACCTTGGGAGCATCAAATGGATTAATCGTACATTGACTGGCTGTTTCAGTCATTCCATAACCCTCAAGAATTATCGTATGGAATTTACTTTGAAATGCCATTAGTTTATCAAGTGGTAAAGCAAATGATGAACATCTTACAAAGCGTAATTTAATATCATCAGTATATGCACTCAGAGAATTCTGATTAATCAATAGTATATTGATAATTGTAGGTACAACAGATACCCATGTAACACCGTTATCACGTACTTGATTCCAGAATTTTGAAGCACTGAACTTCTCCGTTATAACGACCTTTCCACCAGATAATCTTGTCGATAGGACAGACACAGCTTGTGCATTGATATGAAACATCGGCATTACTATCATTGTTGTGTCAGACTCCGTCATTTTATGACTTTCAATATCATGTTCAACCGCATTTAATAATAATTCATGTGTCAAACCAACTCTTTTGGGTTTGCCGGTAGTTCCTGAAGTATTCATTATCAGAGCCAAATCACTTTCAGTTGGTACAGCGGCATCGTGTCCCATCAAGTTACGATCTCTAATAATATGTAAAAGTGGATATGTTTGTATGTGTAACGCCGTTACGATGGCTATTCGATCATCTAATACAGCATCAACTAATTCTTGACCCACAATTGAAGCCACATAATCATGCTCTGCCAATTCTTGTTGGAGTTCTTTTTCTGGAGTTGTGGCCGCAATTGGATGCATTACCGCTCCAACTTCCCATAATGCTTGAGTTATTACAGGATAGGCTGCTGTATTTGGTAAACAAACTAGCACCACATCGCCGAGCCCAACGTGTAAGTCCAATAGTTCACTGCGAATCACTCGGACATCATCAGCTATTTCATATCCAGTAAACCAGCGATTTACTTTTTCATCCTTAATAATCGGTTCAGTCATATTATTCTCTAATTGCGTGTTTAATTGATTCGTTATTTTTGACATTTTCAATTGCTCCTTTAGTTTTTGGAGATTTTTTTAATTTAGATAAGTGCCATTGTGGTCGTCCAATAAGGATTCCAAACGGAGGTACTTTGTAGCAGAACCAGGAAATAAGAAATGCTCCACCTAGTACAAATGCATATCCAAGAGGTAGTAACATCAACATCACGACCGATGGTACTTTGATGACACTTAGAATTCCGTATAGTAATGTAATTGGTATCGTCTGTGTTAAATAGATTCCAAACGATACTTTAGAAATATTTTTAATGATTCGATCTAACCAATTAGGTAGTCCATGATCTCTTGCATGTGCATATTGCCGTCCTATCCAGAAGACAAACGCAATCATGAAGATGTCATAAATAAAGATAAATGGCTGATGAATTGATTCGGTAGCACTCATACTTAATTTCAAAACATTTAGGTTCCCAAAGAATAAGAACACTGTCCCGATAGCCATCACTAACGTTGACCAGCCAATCGTGCGATGATATTTTTCAATAAACTTATCAACCTGTTCATAATGAATTGCCACAAACGCTCCAGCAATAAAATAAAATTGATAAACTAAAATATTCATTCCGTATGCTCTAAATAGATACCACCAACTGCTTCGATCGACACCAGGCAACCAATACTTAATTCCAATCAACAATAACAATTGAATAATTCCACTTGTAACTAATATAGCTACATGATGATTTGGTAACTTCTTGAACATGTAGACCAATAATGGAAAAATCAAATACAATTGAAATGTTACTAAAATGTAGTACATATAATATTTGTTACCGTGGATGATGGCATCAATTAAATTTTTATAATAACTTGGCCAGTTAATGGCTACACCAGCTGTAATGGTTGCGAACCACATGATAATAGCGTTCCAACCAATATAGGGAATTCCCACGCTGATATAACGTTTCTTCCAAAAACTCAACCAATGATTTTCTTTATTGTAGTAATTAAGGACCAGCACTAAACCGGTCATGAACATAAATCCCATTCGGGTAAAATGAAGTGCCAAATGACTTGCTTCAATCAAAAGTTGACTTCCGGAGCCGTCCGCAACGTTGTTTTTAAAAGCGGTTGTCGTATGGTTAAGTAAAACTCCACCGATAAAAATGACTCGCATTAGATCAACTTCATGTAAATATTTTTTCTTCTTAACCTCAGCCAAAAGTTCACCTCTATTGCAATGTTTATTGTTTCTTCAAAAGCATATATAAGTTATATCATTGCCGGTATGGTGGGGTCTTGATGATTTACTAAGGTTAAAATAAGAAATTCTTAGAGAGCAAAAAAAATAGCAATCCCAGTGAATTCTGGAATTGCTACTTTTTATATTCTTACTATTTCATAATAAAATTAAGTGCAGCCCGATAAGTATTAGGCATCACACGAGCCATCAAAACCAATCCATGATCACTAATTGAATGGTAATAACGACGCTTTGGTTTAACATCTGTCGCAGCTTTATAGAACAAAACAGCTAATTGTTCAGAAGTAGCACTGCCACTGATTTTTGAGAACAAATCTTCCGCTTTATCAGTCAATTCGGTATATGGAGAATCTTCGGTCAAATTCTTCTTAGCATTCTCAAAAGCAATCTTGCTCCATTCGGATTTAGTCATCCCTGGTTGCACAATCACTGAACGAATTCCAAATTGTTTAACTTCCTGATCCAACACATCGCTCCACATATTCAAACTGGCTTTAGTAGCGTAATACCAGCCACCTAATGGACTATAAATATTTGAACCAACTGATGAAATATTAACAATTCGTCCATATCCTTGACGTCTCATCACTGGCAAAACATATTGAGTGATTCGATCAGCACCAAATAAATTAACATCAAATTGTTTCTTGGCATTCTCAACTGGAACTTCCTCGATTGGTCCAAATTCGCCATAACCAGCATTATTAATCAAAACATCAACTTGACCTTGCTCACTAACAGCACGATCAACCAATTCACGAGTTGAAATTTTATCGGTCACATCAAGCGCTTGCGTGTGAATACCCAATTCCTTTAGGTCCTCTAATCTTTCGACACGACGGGCTCCACCATAAACCTCATAACCTTGTTTTTGGAAATAAAGTGCCGCAGCACGTCCCATCCCGGACGAAATTCCGGTAATTATCACTACTTTTGTCATAATAAGCATCCTCCAGATTTTTGTATCTGCTTACATATTACTATTAATCACTCTAAACTTACTAAAAATAATTCTAATCATAGATTCAAAAAAGGCCCAATTCAAAGTACAAATTGAGTCCATTTTTATTACTTAAACTTCAACTAAAGGTGCCATAACTTCTATTTTAGAATTAGCAGGAACTTGATACGTCTTGTCATGGTTGATAAATTCAATACTATCTCCTAAAATTTCAACTTGCATTTTCTCATGATTAACTGAAATTTTTAACAAACTTCCCTGCCAATTAATCTGATATTGCAAACCATCCCACGACTGAGGTAGATGTGGTTGAATTCGTAGCTTACCGCCAACTATCCTAACGCCACCGAATCCTTCAACAACTATGTTCCAGATTCCACCTAATGCGGCCATGTGTAAGCCCTTTTCAGCTTTCCCAACATGAGTACCTAAATCAGTCTCACAAGCTTGTTCAAAGAAACGATAGGCTTTCTCATCCAATTTTAAGTCGTTGGCTAAGATAGAATGCGTTGACGGAGACAATGATGAATCGTGAGTCGTCTTGGGCTCGTAATAATCCCAATTAGCTTTTCTAACATTTTTGTCATACAGATTCTCGAACAAGAATAACAATAATAAGACATCTGCTTGCTTGGTTATTTGCAGCTGATTAATTTGTGCCAAATTGTACTCTTTAAAAATATCACTAACTTTATCATTTGACTGATAATGTGCCACATCAATTTTTTCTCGTCCAAGATATTTATCATCTTGTGGAATGATCAAGTCTTCATTTGGCTGTGGCAAATAAATCATGTCCATTCTCGACATCCAATCTTGATAAACCGTATCTAATTTCAATTTATTATTTAATTTTTCATATAAGGCTGGATTTTTAAACCTCAACATATCCGTTATTTCAACAGCCTGCTTGATGCACCAACTAGCTGTGTAGTTAGTGAAAGCATTGTTATCAGCATGTTCCTTATATTCATCTGGACCAATAACATTTGTGATTTCGTATCTATCACGGTCTTGGTCATATTCTAGTCGACTCGACCAGAACTTTGCGGCATCCAAAATGATTTCATTACCCATTTCTTCAGCAAACTCTTGATCACCACTGGCATGTAGGTATTCCATTACTGCAATTGCTATATCGCTTGTTACATGTTGTTCGATAAATCCTGACCAAATCTTCATTGCCCTTCCAGTTACAATGTCGGCCGATCCCCATAACGGAGTTGTCTCACCATCAGTTGGCCATGCCATCTCCCATGGGAACTGTGCACCCTCGTAACCATTTGACTTAGCTTTTTTATGTGCGCCCTCTAATCCCAAATAACGATATTTGAGAAGGTTTCTCGCAATCTCTGGCATAGTAAAAATATAATACGGCAACATGAATATTTCTGTATCCCAGAATGTATGTCCCTTATATCCTTCACCAGTAATCCCTTTTGCACCAATATTCATCCGGGAATCTGGTGGCGTATTAGCAGCTAATTGATAGCGGGCAAAGTTGATAGCCACTTGTGGTTTAACATCCTCACTGGAAATCTTAACGTAACTTCTTTGCCAAATATTATTTTGCCAAGATTTTGCGGATTTATTCAATAATTCTACGTAATTTGATAAACAGGCTTCTTTTAGATCAGAAATTGAAGTCTCTGATAGCTTTTCTTGCTCAACATCACTATCAATACTTGTATAGATATTACTGTATTTTATCAATGTGAATCGTTGTTTCTTGGGCAGATTGATCTCATAATTTCCAAATATCTGCCGTCTTCCCATTTTCATGTGCGGTTTAACATTCAAGAGAACTTCATCAATATATGTTCGATGAAAGACATTGAATACAAAGTCTATTCCAGATTGCTGCGACTTTTCCTGCATTTGAATATACTTGTCCTCAAAGAGTCGTTTATTACCCTCAATTAAATGTTGCGTTCCACTATTGGATTGTTGACCATCAATTCCTGATTGAATTTGAATATTCAAATCATCTCGATTGGACATTATTTCCAATTTTGATACGAATAAATGCACATCATCCATTGATATGAAACGTGAAAACTTGAATCCAACTTGTTTCCCATTGATGATCCAGTCAAAGTGACGAATAAGTTCGCCATTTTTCATATTCAATCCTTTGTGATAATTTTTAACCTGACCATCTTTAAGACAAAGCATTTGACCATCAATCTTGATTTCCATATTCAAAATGTCCGGTAAATTAGGTAACTCAGTCACTTCATCAGAAAAAGCATCAAATGTCCCTGAAACAAACATATTTCTCTTTTCACCCAATTGCCGTTCCTCCGCCGACGCTCTTATGCCAAAGTAACCATTTCCTTGAAACATAATGGCTTCGGTTTTGTCAGCTATTTTGGAGTTGAACTGTTCTGTCCCAATGTACCAGCTGTTATCTTTTCTTGTCGTTATACAATAGTCCATTATCATCAACCGTCCATTAAAGGTATTTCCCTCAATATCAGTAATGTCATTACACATTCAAGCCTCTTCTATAGTATAAAGGATTTTACAGTAATGTGAAACTTTTCACTTTAAAAGTAAAAATAAAAGACAGTTTGTATATGAATATTCCACACACAATCCGTCTTTTATTTAATATAAATATTATTTTATATTCCTAATATTTATATTTTTATATGAATATTTAAACCATTCCACTCACATTTAAGTGGTTGATTTTTTTAACGTCTAGTATTATTTTCCTTTAAGTTCTTTAATATCAAGTCTTTCAATTCATCCAAATCAATGCCGTACAAATCAGATAAGACGAATAATAATTCGCCATCTATGATCTTGTTTTTATCGGTTTCGATAGCACTTAAAACTGAAGTTGAAGTAGAAAAGTTGTAACTAGTTTTAGCATTATCTACGACTTGTTGTAAGGTCAATTCTTTGAAGAATCGTTTTGTTCTTAAATACTTCCCAATAGTAACCATATGCAAATATAACCTATACCTTTCATATATGCCATTTTAACTTAAAATATGAATTTTTCCAAAATATATATTGAAAAATTAGTAATTCTAGTCTACCATAAAGTTGTTCCTTGATTAAGGAAACCGACTTAGGTAAGGGAAATAAGGGTTTATTATGTATAACAATCAATATTTAAAAGCATATTTCACACTAAAGAATATCAAGCAAAATGACATTGCGGATTTACTCGAAAAATCGACTTCTACTATACGTAGGAAGAACGATGATTTAGGGTTCACTCAAAAAGAGATTCTACTTATTCATAATAAATACGATATTCCAATCGAAGCCTTTTTTTACGATAGCAAGGATAAGGATAACAAACAATTCTTAGACGAAACTTAAATAAAAGAATAATTGAGGAAGTTCTGTAGGTATTCAAAAAAAATATTGGGGGATTTATCGAAATGAAATTTTCAACAATAACAAAGACTACCGTCCTAGGACTTGCAGCCATAACACTTTCCGCTTTGAGCGTAGGAACTCTTAATGCACAAGCAGCAACAGTTGCTACTGTAACTTCACCTGTTTCCGCACGTCTCTATACAAGAGAAGCAAAGCTGATCACTAATCGTGCCTTAGCACCTAATACACCTTGGCGTGTTGGTGATATTATTTCTGTTTATGGAGAAAAATATTACCAAGTTGCTACCAATGAATTTTTGAAAGCCGCTGATTCACAATTAAGTGGTGATGCTGTGGCTAAATATCCAATTGCTAAAATCGTTAATGGAGATACTCCAATTTACTATACCGTTACTAAGGGCGACTTCCCTAGCGCTAGAAGTTTACCACTAGGATCATCATGGCGTGTGACAAGTGCCGTTCGTGATGACTCCGGCCAAGTATTTTATGAAGTTGGTACAAATCAATGGATCAGTGCTACCAATGTACTCTTAGACAGAAATACAACTTATACAAACATCAATAAATTTGATGGTCATGTTGGTATCGGTGATACTTCAAATCATCAAACAACAAATAACAACAATACAAACAATAATAATTCTCAAAATAACAATACTTCATCAAAAGCACCCACAGTTAATGCCGTTCAAGCAGCCTTTCTAGCTTCAATCAATAATGAAAGAGCTACAAAAGGACTTAGCCCATTAACACTAGATTCAGCTTTAACAAATACAGCAATGACACGTGCCACAGAAATTTCAACTAAATTCAGTCATGAAAGACCAGATGGCACAATGTGCTACACAGCCTTCCCTAACGAATCATATTCTACTGAAGAAGAAAACATTGCAGAAAGCTCAAATAGCCTCTTCAAAAATTCTGCAACCGGATTTGCTTCAAACGTAATGAATGAATTCCGTGCTGAAACAGGTACTTTCACCCACTATACTAACGTCATGTCACCAGATGTCACTAAAGTAGGCTTAGGATATTACTACGATCCAGCAACAGATTCATCATATGTAGCACAAGACTTTATGTAATCAGAGAGCGGAAAGCAACGGTTAGATTCTGAGCATTTGCCTAAGACTAGGAATTGCACGCGATTTTGCGTGTGATTTCTAGTCTGTAGCAAAGCACAGGAATCTGTTGCTTGTAGCTCGTTTTAACCAGAGAGCGAAACAAGGGCGCTCAGCTCCCGAGCATTTGCAGGGCTTCACGAATTATACGCGAACTGTGCGTATAATTTGGGAAGTCAGGCAAAGCGGAGTGGAGTTGCCCTTGTGCAGCTCGTTTAGGATGAACAAAACAAAATATACAATTTTAAAATTGAGTAAAACAAATTCTGCTAATCCAACAAAGATAGCTAAAAACAGTCCCAATTCGCATATCCATCCAGCGAATTAAGACTGTTTTTTATTTTATTTATTAATAGTTTGTTGCAATTGAGTAATATCACCATTATCAGATAACTTCTGATATTGTTGATAAGCCTGATACCAATTACCATTACTAATAGCGCTACGCAAACTGTTATAATCACTATTAGTAAATACCTCTTGAGCTGCCTTTTGAGATTGTTCTTTCGACAAAGATGAAGAACTCTCAATCATAGTAGCTGCCTTTTGTTGGTTTTTAGCAGAAGCCATAATTTCTGACATTTTCTTCTTATCCAGAACAGATGCTGCACGGTCAATCTTTTCATCCTTAGTTGGATCACCAGTCTTTTTAGACTTAACCTTCTTAACTAATTCCGACTTAACAACCTTATCACTTGCAGTATCATTCCCAGTAATATTCCTTAAAGCATTATTCAACGGAAAGAAAAACACTACACACAAAACTAAAATAACCAATATGGAAATTAACGTAATAACTAATGGTTTTCTACTTTTTCTACGATGACGCATTCAATCACCCTTTTTCTATTGATATATTACCACTATTTTCATTTAGCCCTTATATTTTCAATCCCTTATTCATATAGTTTGGCATGAAAAATAACACCTTTCAATCACTTTTTTGAACTAAATTTTCATATAACTAATAACTAAATAATTATCATAATCTATGATAAATTCCAAAATAAAATTCTTCATACACGTAACAAAGGCACTAATTCTTTTATCCTAATCGGGATAAATGAGTTAGTGCCTTTTGCTTTAAAATCCAAACTAATTAAAACAATCAAACTAGCTCGGAGCAAGGAAGAGAAATGGCTCAATAGCGAAATTTCACTAAATTAGTGCACTTTACTAATTTAGTGAAAGGCCAATCTTGGAAACAATTTCGAACTTTGGAATTGATTTCAAGTTGTGCCCGCTATGTTCCAGCCATTTTCTCTTCCTTGTGGAGAGCGGAATCCTTATACCAATAAATTCAAATCTCCGAACTATTTCAATGCCAAGATGCTAATAAACTTCAAATTTTTAATGCTTAATTAGTTCAATTTTAATGCCAATATGGGCTTATTTCGGCATTTTTTAATCAAAATATACAATCCGTCAAATCCAAGTTAAAACTTTTCTAATTTTTCTAATTTAGTCATATAGTACTCGCATAACCTCAAAACAAAAAGATTATGAAGACATTATGAATATTTTATGAAGTTTTTTAATATTATTTTAATAAATGGGGTTGTAAATTAGAAAATGATTAACTATAATCATATTCAATTACTAAGAAAGTTCTTTCTAATCGCGATACGACACTGGAAAGACGTTCCATTTAAAAATAATAGATAAATTAGAATATAGGAGGGGATTATTTGGAAACTACATCCAATTTTCTAAATATCAAAGACGTTAGCACCGCATTTAAGATCAACGGTAAATATTACGACGCTATCTCTCATGTCAATCTCGAAGTTAACCACGATGAAATATTAGCCATCGTTGGTGAATCAGGTTGTGGTAAGAGTACCCTAGCCACTACAATCATGGGTCTTCATAATCCGGCAGAAACAAAAATTACCGGAACAGTTGATTTTGAAGGAACTGATCTTTTAAAACTTGATGAAAAAGGCTACAACAAATTCCGTGGTTCCAAAATTGGTATGATTTTCCAAGATCCACTATCAGCTTTGAATCCACTAAAAAGAGTTGAAGCTCAAATCAGTGAAGTTATGGATTACCACACTGATTTCACTGCCGAACAAAAACATGATCGAGTCATGGAATTGCTTGACCAAGTTGGAATTGATAACCCTAAACGGACTGCTAGACAGTTTCCACATGAGTTATCTGGTGGTATGAGACAACGTGTTATCATCGCCATCGCTATTGCATGTAAGCCAGATTTAATTATTGCTGACGAACCAACAACAGCTTTGGATGTAACTATTCAAGCACAAATTCTAGATGTCCTTCGTGATATTCAAAAAGAGAATCACGCTGGTATCATTCTTATCACCCATGATTTGGGAGTCGTTGCTGAAACAGCCGACCGTGTTGCCGTTATGTATGCCGGTCAAATTGTTGAAGAAGGTAGTGCCGAACAAATTTTTAATTCTCCAAAACATCCCTACACAAGGTCATTGCTTCGTTCAATGCCACAAATTGATAAACAAGACGATGACCTATACGTAATTCAAGGAAATGTTCCTTCATTACAAAAAATGCCTACAACCGGTGATCGTTTTGCACCAAGAACACCTTGGGTTCCGGCTTCTGAACATGAAGCTGATCCAAAGATGCATGATTTAGGTGATGGTCACGAAGTAAGATGCACTTGCTACAAAAATTTTGAATTTCCAGACCAACAAGGGGGCGTGAAATCATGAGTTTAATAGAAATAAAAAATCTTGAAGTTCACTACCCCATCCGCTCCGGCTTTTGGAATCGCGTCACTGATTCTGTTAAAGCCGTCGACGGTATCAGTTTCAATATTGAAGCTGGTGAAACTTATGGACTAGTTGGTGAATCTGGTTCCGGTAAATCAACAACTGGTAAATCAGTCGTTGGATTAGAAAAAGTTACTAGCGGTTCCATCATGTATCAAGGCAAAGATATTACTAAGAAAAAAAATCGTGAAGCACTTGATTACAATCACGACGTTCAAATGATTTTCCAAGATTCACTCTCAAGTTTGAATCCTCGAAAAAGAATTGAAGATATCATTGCTGAACCACTTCGTAACTTTGAACATCTAAGCAAAGACGAAGAAAAATTAAGAGTTCTTCAATTGCTAGATATCGTGGGACTTGATGCCGATGCTTTATACAAATATCCTCACCAATTCTCTGGTGGTCAAAGACAACGTATCGGTGTTGCTAGAGCCGTTGCCACTAATCCAAAATTGATTATCGCTGATGAACCTGTTTCAGCCTTGGACCTTTCCGTTCAAGCTCAAGTTCTTAACTTTATGAAGAAAATTCAACGTGAATTCGGAATTTCTTACCTCTTCATCTCACATGATTTAGGTGTTGTCAGACATATGTGTAACAACATCGCCATCATGAACCGTGGAAGACTGGTAGAAATCGGTACTAGAGATGATATTTATAATCATCCCATTCACATTTATACAAAACGTTTATTAGCTGCAATTCCTGAAACAAATGTTAATAGTCGTGCTGAACATCGTGCTTCCCGTTTGGCAGTTGAAGAAATCTATCAAAAGCAACAAGACAAGTATTATGACAAAGATGGTTTGGCTTACCCATTAGTTCCAATTAGCCCTACTCATTCCGTCGCATTACCTCAAGATGTCGCTCAAGAGATCATCAAACAAGAAGGGGAGGTACAGGCATAATGTGGAAAACAGTTCTCCGTCGTATCATGATCATGATTCCTGAAGTTATTATTCTAAGTCTTTTAGTTTTCCTTTTGGCCAAGGCAATGCCTGGTGATCCATTTACCGGTTCCATTAACCCCAAAGCCGATCCTGCTCAACTTCATCATTTGATGGAAATGAACGGTTTGTACGATCCTTGGTATCAACAATATTGGAACTGGGTCGTACACTTGTTCCACGGTAATCTTGGTAACAGTTATCAATATCAAGAACCAGTCGCTCGTTTGATTAGCTCACGTGCTGTTAATACCCTCTGGTTAGCTTTATTCACAACAGTTTTAACTTACTGTTTTGCTTTACCAATGGGTATGTACGCTGCTAAGCATGAAGGTAAACTACCTGATACAATTATCAGATTTTACACATACATTACTTACAGTATTCCCTTCTTCGTTATCTTAGTTATCGGTATCTGGATCTTCGGTTACGTCCTAGGCTGGTTCCCAACAACTGGTTCAATCTCGTCAACCGCTAATCCGGGAATATCTTCAGCGGGGTCTCGTCTCTACCATATTCTTTTACCTGGTATCATGGGTGCTCTATTCGGAACCGTCAACGTTGTGCAATACCTCCGTTCTGAAGTTATCGATGCTAAACGTTCTGACTATGTTAGAACTGCTCGTTCAAAAGGTGTTCCTGAAGCTGATGTTTACAAACACCACATCTTCAGAAATTCACTCTTACCAATTGCAGCTTTTGCAGGTTACTCAATCACTGGATTACTAAATGGTTCAATCTTTACTGAAACTATTTTCTCTTATCCAGGTATGGGACTACTCTTCATCAACTCAATTAACTATCGTGATTACACCGTTATTACTGCACTAGTTTTAATCTACGGAATTTTAAATCTATTGGGTACCCTACTTTCAGATATCATCCTAAGTATCGTTGATCCAAGAATCAGAATCGAATAAAGGGGGCCGTTGGATTATGGAAGAAAACTTAAACAAACATTCAGACGTTTCTGCGGCCGACTTAGACCGATTAAATAAAGAAGCACAATCAGAAGCAACTCCTGCAGCCGCTAAAATCATTTGGGACGAATTCAAGGCTGACCGACCTGCCATGATAGCTTTGTTCATCGTTGTAGGTTTCATTCTCTTCGTAATGATAGGTTCATTATTTATCAATACGCCGAAAATGATGGAAACAAATATCATGAATTATAACGCCGCTCCCGGTACGAGTGGGTTCTGGTTAGGAGCCGACTCAGCTGGTCGATCAATTGCTCAACAATTGATTGTTGGTGCTAGAAACTCTATCGGAATTGCTATCGGTTTGACTATCATTTCATCAGTCTTTGGTATCTGCTGGGGTCTTATCTCAGGTTACTTCAACGGTTATATCGACTGGGGTATGCAACGTGTTTACGACTTCATGATGATGTTACCAATGACTATGATGATTATCGTTATCGTTACTATCATCAAGAACTATAATGCCGTTACTTTGACATTGATTTTCTCAATCTTCTATTGGGAAGGTACTTCACGTTTAATTCGTTCACGTACCCTTTCTGAATCAGAAAAAGATTATGTCGCTGCATCTAAGACTTCCGGAACCGGTAGTTTCAATATTATCTTCCGTGAAATCATGCCAAACATTTCATCATTGATTATCGTTGATACAACTTTATCATTCGCTGAAAACATTGGTGTTGAAACTGGTCTTTCTTACTTGGGATTTGGTCTTCCAATTCAAACACCTTCATTAGGTACTTTGATTGCTAACGCCAATGATCCTAACAACATCACTCAATACTGGTGGACATGGTTACCAGCTGCCGCATTGATTATCATCCTTTGTTTATCTATTAGTTACATCGGACAAGTTATCCGTCGTTCAGCTGATGCCTCACAGCGTCAAGGTGTTTCAGATTAATAATAAAGAGTTTATAGGCAGGATTAATTGCCTGACTCTTGGAACTGTGCGTCTTACATATCACTCAACCGTTTCCTCGTATTACGTGTAGTTCCCAGAGTTAGGCAACCTATCCTTGCCTAATGATATAAACTCTCTGTCGAAATTATTTGCTTTAAATGGATCTTTTATTTTTAAAACGAGTCATGCAATTTGATTAGTCTTTCCTAAACGAGTTACAGGAAACAGATTCCTGTGCTTTGCTACACCTTGAAAATCACACGCAAAATACGCGTGTAATTCCCAAGCTTAGGCAAATGCTCAGAATCTAACCGTTGCCTTCCACTCTCTGATCGCTTTGCTACACTCTCTATCCAAAACGAGCTACAGGAAACAGATTTCTGTGCTTTGCTACACCTTGAAAATCACACGCAAAAGCGCGTGCAATTCTCAAGCTTAGGCAAATGCTCAAAATCTCCCGTTTCCCTCCGCTCTCTATAAACTTAAGGGAGATGGTGCCGACTGATTCGCCAAGCACATGCTCTTTCATCACTTAACATTTCAGTCTCTTTCCTACTATGGAAATCCTGACTGGTACACAATAAGGGAAAATTTTAGGGGGAATACCAATGGTTAAAACTAAAAATAAAGTTGTTCTTGCGGCAGTAACACTCTTAGCAGCTGTTACACTTGCCGGTTGTTCAAACAACAGCGCTTCATCAGAAGACACTTCAAGTGCCCAAGTAAAATTACCAACAGCTTATAAGAATTCATCTGCTACAAACAGTAATGCAACCAAGACAGGTACTTTGAAACTAGCTATCGTTAATAGCTCTCCATTCCAAGGTATTACTGATCCAATTCTTGCTTCTAACGCTGAAGATTCACAAGCCTTTGCACCTGGTGGTCAAAATAACTTGTTCAACGTTGATAAGAACTACAAGATTATCGATGGTGGACTTGCTAATCAAAAGCTTGATCGTAAAGCAAAGACAGCAACTATCACAATTCGTAGCAACGCTAAATGGTCTAACGGATCAGACGTTACTGCTAAGGATATTGAATATGCTTATGAAGTCTTAGGTAATAAGGAATCAACATCAAGTCAATATTCATCTGACTTTGAAAATATCGAAGGTATGGCTGAATACCACGCTGGTAAATCAGATACTATTTCAGGTATTACCTTCCCTAAGGGCGAAACTGGTAAAGTCGCCGTAATTCACTTCAAGGAAATGTCACCAAGTATGAAATTCTCTGGTAACTCATTCATCTGGGGTTCCATTGAACCATATGAATACATCAAAGATGTTCCTATCGCAAAACTTGCTGCATCAGAACAAATCCGTAAGAATCCTATTTTCGTAGGTCCTTACAAGTTGGATAAAGTTGTTGAAGGTGAATCAACAAGTTGGTCACCTAACAAGTATTACTACGGTAAACAAGCTCAAATTGGACACATCACAATCAATGTTGTTTCACAAAACAATATCGACAAAGCTATCCAATCTAAGAAATACGATACAGTTGTTCCTTCTGCTGCCGGTCAATTAGGTGGTACAGATTACAAGAACCTTAAGAGTTTGAAGAATTATACTAAAGTTGGTATGCCTGCTTTAGGTTACAGTTACTTCGCATTTAACTTAGGTCACTTCGATACTAAGACTGGTAAGAACGTTGAAGATCCTAACAAGAAGATGGCTAATAAGAGCCTTCGTCAAGCTATGATGTATGCCGTTAACGTTGATCAAGTATCAAAGAAATTTGGTAATGGTGTCAAATGGCGTGCTAATACTTTGATTCCACCAGTATTTAGTAAGTATTACGACAAGAGTGCCAAAGGTTACCCACTAGACATCAAGAAAGCTAATAAGTTACTTGATGATGCTGGATACAAGAAACGTAATGGTAGTAAATGGCGTTCAGATCCAAAGGGTAAAGCCCTTGTTATTCACTTCGGTGCTATGAGTAGTAGTGCAACTACTGAAGCTACATACCAAAACTACTTACAACAATGGCACAAGATTGGTTTGAACGTTAAATACACTAACGGTAAACCACAAGAAATGAATAGTTTCTACGATACATTACAAAAACCATCACAAAATGCAATGGATATCTGGTTAGGTGCTTGGTCACTATCATCAGAACCATCACAATCACAACTTTACGGTGTGACAGCTCCATTTAACATGGGTCACTTCGCTACTGCTAAGAATACTGAATTGATCAACAAGATGAACGATAAGACTGCTTGGAACGATAAGACACGTACTCAAACCTTCAAAGAATGGCAAGAATACATGAACGAACAAGCCGGTGTTGTCGGTGAACAATTCAACTATGCATGGCAACCAGTTAACAACCGTGTTAAGGGATTCGATTTGAGCCCTGCTAACAACGAATTCTACAGTGACTTAACATTGACTTCTTCTAAATTGAAGTAGTCAATGTGCTTCACAATTAATCTACTGTTCTCCCACATTACACACACATAAAAACAGTTCATTAATTATAAAACTCCTTAAAAAACTGGAACCTCTTGGAATTACCACCAAGAAGTCCCAGTTTTTGTTTTGTCTTCCGTTTCCGCTTCCGCAAAAATAGAAATAATTTTTTATCGTAAGAATTTCTAATATCTATATAACACTATATAAAAAAGGGAGACTAAACTAATTGTGAAGTGGACCCAATGAATTGGAGTTCATTTAATTTTTAATCGTCTAATCACATTATGTGATTAGGCGATTTTTTGTTCGTAATTGATTCTCATTGCGTGTGGAGTTAGCCAATTATTTTTGGCTCTTATCCGTTTCATATTGTAAAACCACAGCCATCTGTCAATGGCAGCTTCTAGTTCTTCCTTTGTCTCATAATCGTGATTTAATACTGTTCCTACTTTTATCTGGTGAATAACACTTTCAGTTGGTGCGTTGTCGTGTGGGGTTGCTTTACGAGACATGCTCTGTCGAACATGGGATTTTCTAAGTATTCCTTGGTAAATACCACCTTGATATTGTATTCCTTGATCTGAGTGTATCGTTGTCAGATATGGCACTTTCTTTACTATATCCAGTACTGGTTCCAACGATTCAACTACTAGACTGGTATTAGGATGAAGTGATTTACTGATAGACAATATTTCTCCTGAGAAAAAGTCTTCAAACACAGATACGAATATTCTCTCCTTATCTGTTTTATTACCCCATCGCGTTTCAAATATATCAGTACCAATTTTTTGAAATGGACGGTCTGTCTGAAACCTTTGATTGATGTGATTCTTATACTTCTTAGATCCTTCACCAGCGTAACTGTTGTACTTTCTTGTTTTCTTATTGTAAGAAGTACTTAACAATGAGTTTTCTCTCATTACTCTTAGGACACGCTTATTGTTGATAGGTGATTCATTACGTTCTTCTCTTAATTCATTGATGTACTTTGTCATAGGTCGATATCCAATACCTTCTGGGTCTTCCATTTCTGGATTATTCTTGACGGCTAATATGTCGGCTATCACAGACTCGTCAGATTCAACTCTATCAATGTATTCTCTCTTATTAGCATCGTGATAGCTGCTAGAACTCATCTTTGATATCTTAAGCAGTATTGATAATGGATATTTCGGCCGTAAGAGATTGATTACTTGGGCTTTTTCCTTGTTTGATCCATTACGGCCCTCAATTTTTTTAGATATTCATTTTCCGCTTTTAGATACTCATTATCTTTCTCGAGTTGCTTGATCTTATCATCTTTGGTTGGTTTCTTTTTATTGTCAGTCATAGTTGTGGCTCGCTTCCTTCGGTCAGCTAGCCCAGGTGAACCATGGACATCAAATATATGTTTCCATTGCCAGACTGTTCCTTCATTTGAAATATTGAAGTGCTTAGCAGTCTCTGGGAACGAAGCGTTATTTTTTACTAACCAAGTTATTACTTCCATTTTGAAGGAAGACGAATACCTTGGCAATTCTTTTGGTCGAATAAGACCTTTGATTCCATATTTATCGAATAGGTATATCCACCTCAATATCGTAGTTTCATTTGAAATTTTAAGCTTTACGCAGATTGAGGTACTGCCAATACCAGACTTATACATTTCAATTGCTTTGAGTTTCAATTCTTTTGAATATTTAGCCATAGAAAAACCCCTTGAATTGGATTTCTCCAATTCAAGGGGTTCACTTCATTGACTAGTTTAGTCTCCTTTTTCTTGCTCAATCAATTTAGGCCCCAGCCATGAAATCACTTCTACGATGGAAGGCAGAATTTCAAATAGTTGTCGTTCCAGTTAACAATTTAACCGGCAACGTATAATTACTTTCCAGCTTACATTCCGGATCATCAATTCGTTTCAACAACAAATCAATCATCATCGTAACAATGTCAGGAATTGGCTGCATAATAGTTGTCAATTCAGGATGATAATTCTGAATAAACTTTGTCCCATCATAACCTACTAATCTAACATCATCAGTCAGACTAATACCTAGCTCCCTAGCCTGTTGCATAACCAACAAAGCGGTTAAATCATCTGTACAGAAAACACCATCAACTTGCCCCTTTGTTAATAGCTCTTTTATCTTCAAACTTTTTATATTAGGTGACGAGCCAAATTCAATTTCCATAACATCAAAATTTAAATTATGTTTGTCTAAAATTTCTTTGAATCCCCTTAAACGGTCACTAGTTGGACTGTTTGGACGATTGGCACCGGTAATAATTTGTAATTTCTTACTACCAGACATTAATAAAGACTGGGCTGCTAATTTACCACCCTGATAATTATCAGAACTGACAATGGGAATTTTGCCTGACAAATAACGGTCAAATGAAATAATTGGTAAGCCAACATTTTGGTATTCCTCAATCCCCAAATTATGTGAACCAGCTATTATTCCATCCACCCGATTAGCCATTAACATTCTCAAGTAATCACGTTCCTTTTCTGAGTCGTTTCCCGCATTACAGAGAATCATCCGAAAGCCCTTCTTGAAGAGCTGGTCCTCAATTTCCTGAACCATTTGTCCAAAGAAAGGATTACTGACACCGGGTAAAATAACTCCAATCAGCTGAGTTTTCTTACCTTTCAATGACCGCGCTAAACTATTAGGTTGATAATTCAATTCCTTCATTGCCGCAAAAACTTTATTCTTAGTCTTTTCTGATAACGAGCCATAATTGTTAATTACCCTTGAAACAGTAGTGGCTGAAACCTCTGCTAGTTTTGCAATATCGTCTAACGTTGTCATAGTTTACCCCATTAATAAATCTTATCTAATTTTACCTTTTGAAATGATACATTGTCTGATTCCACAAAGAACCTCTTACCCTTGGGAAAAATCCGGCCAGTTATTACACGAAGTCCTCCATTAATGTATATCTCAAAAACTGTATTATCCAAATACAAATCTATCGAAATATCTTTTCCTGCGTCTACTTTCGACAAACGTGTTGTCCCATAGTCTTTTGCAAAAGATATTCCTGCATTTGTTCGATCAACTAATATTTTACCATTTGTCGCATCAATAGCGACTTGTAGTTCCTCATCAAATTCCGTCTTGATAACTATTTCCCCACTAGTATTTGCCTTAACCTTAGCTGAAATTTTAGTCTGTGGTGCTATTTCTTTTGAGTTGATTTCCTCATCAACCAATCGATTATTCTCTACTACTGGTTTTTGGTAAAGTTGATTATCCTTGATACTTAATTCTTTAACCAAGCTATAACAGTTAGCCCATCCTTCAACATCGCTAGGATAAGTTGTATCTGGCAATCCTATCCAGCTAACAGCAAGTGTTCGACCATCTGGTGCATTAAAACCTTCTGTCGCATATACATCAAACCCATCATCAAGGTTTCTAATCTCAGTTGGTTCAACGAAACTAAACGTATCCCAATCAAAATCCTTTCCAATAACATAGGCATTTGGATATATATTTGCATGCTTTAAAACATTTTGATGAATTCCCTGAGGACAAAAAATCAGAACAGGTCGACCATCCACGAATACTAAATTAGGACATTCTATCATGTACCCCATCTTCTGATCAGTAAACTTCAGCTCAGTCTGATACTTCCAAGGTCCTGTCACAGAATCAGCTTGATATACCAAAACATGACCAGTATTATCCTTTTTACGCGCTCCTATCAAACAATAATATTTGCCCGCATTATACAAAATTTGTGGATCTCGGAAATGGTCAGTAAAACCTTTTTGTGGTTGTTCTATCAATGGTGTCGAAATCTTCTGAATTTGATTATCGCAATTCAACCAAGCACCATCTTGCTTTGGATGGCGAACCCATTGTTTATCACGAACGTTTCCGGTATACATTAGAAATAACTTGTTATCTATTGGAATAGCTGAACCTGAGTAAGCTCCGTGACTATCCTGTTTATCTCCTGGTAACAACAATGGACCATGATCTTGCCAGTGGACCAAATCATTAGAAGTTAAATGCGTCCAATTCTTTAAACCATGAACCGGACCATAAGGAAATGATTGATAAAATAGATGCCACTGTCCATTAAAATATGAGAATCCATTTGGATCATTCAATAATCCAGTTGTTGGCTGAATATGATAACCCAGCCGCCAATGAGATAACGATATCTTCTTCTTAATTGCAATAATTTGATTGTCAGACCAATCATTATAGGGTAAATATCTTAACTCGGTAGTCCATTTTGTAATCATTTCTTTTGCCCGTACTTTCCTTTAGTACTCACATTGTAAACGCTTTTGTAGATAAATGTCAATCGTATAACAATTATGAATGATGTATATCTACTGAAGTTATTCTTAATCCAGCAAATGTTCAATTTTATTTTTTGATAAACGTTTGACAATTTTTAAAATGGCTGTATTATAAAAGTATCAAAACGCTTACATTATTAGAAAGTGACGGACCAATCTATATGACAATTGTAAAAAATTGGTGGAAACAAGAAATCTTCTATCAAATATATCCGGCTTCATTCAAAGATTCCAACAATGACGGAATCGGTGATATTCAAGGAATCATTCAAGAATTACCAAAAATCAAAGCTCTAGGTATCACAACTATCTGGCTTTCACCAGTTTATAAATCGCCTATGGTTGATAACGGTTATGATATTTCTGATTATGAAGCTATTAATCCTCAATTCGGTACCATGGCGGACTTAGATGAATTAATTAAAAAGTCTAAAAAATTAGATATCAAAATTATCATGGATCTAGTTTTGAATCACACTTCCGACCAACATGCTTGGTTTAAAGATGCTATCAGCAATCCTAATAGCCCCTATCGTAATTTCTATATTTTTAAGGAAGGTAAAAATAACCTTCCACCAAATAATTGGCGTTCTAATTTTGGCAAAGGTTCATCTTGGACCTTAGTTCCCGGAGAGACAAATCTTTATTATCATCATGTATTCTCCAAACAGCAACCTGATCTTAATTGGGAAAATAAAGAATTACGTTTTACTCTGTACGATATGATCAACTGGTGGCTCAAAAAAGGTATCGCTGGTTTCCGAATTGATGCTATTACCTTCATTAAGAAAGATCAGGATTTTGCTTCAATAACTCCTGATGGTTCCGATGGATTAGGTAAAGTTAAACGCAAATCCGAAAATCGTCCTGGTATCGATAAATTCTTAAACGAATTGAATGAGCATACTTTCAAGCCTGCTAACGCCGTGACAGTTGGTGAAGCCAGTGGTGTCACTTATGATCAATTAAATAAATTTATCGGTAAAGATGGATATTTCTCAATGATTTTTGATTTCCATTACGCTGACATTGATGTGCAATCTGGCTCCGAATGGTATCACCAAACTAATTGGACCGTCAAAGAACTAAACGAAGCCATTACTAAAAGTCAGTTGTCGATTCAAAAATATGGTTGGGGTGCAAATTTCTTAGAAAACCACGACCAACCTCGAAGCATCAACAAATATATTAAAGATCCTGCCTATCAAAATAAAATTGGAGCCAAAGCTCTTGCCACACTCTTCTTCTTTTTAAGAGGTTGTCCCTTTATTTTTCAAGGTCAAGAATTAGGAGTTCAAAATATTAAACGAACTGCCATTGAGCAATTCAATGATATCTCCAGCAAAGATAATTATTATCGTGCATTAGATGAGGGTTACACCAAAACTGACGCACTCAAGTATGTCAATGATCGTTCACGTGACAATGGTCGCATCCCTTATCCTTGGAATAATGAAATCAACGATGGTTTCAATCAAGGACACAAGCCTTGGTTAGCTTTAGGTAAACATGATTCTCATACAAATTGGAACGATGAAAATAATGATGCAGATTCAATTCTTAACTTCTATCGCAAAATGATAAAGATTAGGACCACTTCTAACATTAGCTCAGATTTAATTAACGGAGACTTCGAACCCATTCCAACTAGTCAATCAACAGTCATTGCTTACAAACGTGGGCAGAATGCGGTTGTTTATGTCAATTTATCTTCAGCTCCTGTAAAGCTAGACCTTCCCAAAGGAAATATCATTTTAAATAATTATTCAGAAATTAATTTACAAAGAATGGAACCTTATCAATCAGTTCTTATTGAGGTGAAAAATAATGGCTAAAGATTATAGCGAATTAGCTAAACAAATCATAAATTTAGTCGGCATTGATAATATTGAATCTGTTACCCATTGCCAAACAAGACTAAGATTTGTCGTAAAGAATAGAAAGTCTATCGATGATAAAGCTATCGAGAATTTAGACCAAGTCAAAGGCGTTTTCTTTGGCTCAGGTCAGTATCAAGTGATTATTGGAACCGGTGTTGTAAACGACGTTTACGCTGCTATCGACAAACTCGGTACCGTCAATGCAATTTATGGTAAAGATGAAGTAGAAACAGACAGTACACCTGATGACAACGAAAACAAAACCAAACTTCAACGCTTTATGGCTATGTTATCTGGAATCTTTATTCCTATCATCCCCGTTATTGCCGCAACTGGTCTTTTCCTAGGACTACAAAGTGCCTTTACAAATGCCCAAGTTTTGAAACTATTTGGGGCTGTCCCTTCAGATATACCTACTAATGTTAATACCATTATTTCCGTTCTAACTGGTACCGTCTTCTCATTCCTACCAGCTTTGATTGTCTGGTCAACTTTCAGATACTTCAAAGGAACACCAATCATTGGTATCGTTCTTGGTTTGATGTTAGTTTCACCAAACTTGCCTAATGCTTATTCTGTTGCTGGTGGAACTGCCAAAGCTATCATGCTCTTTGGACACATCCCCGTTATTGGTAGCCAAGGTTCTGTTTTAACAGCTTTGGTTGCTGGTTTCATTGGAGCCAAAATGGAAATTTACTTCCATAAACACGTTCCTAATGTACTGGACCAAATTATCACGCCATTTTTAACAATGCTTTTAACCTTTGGAATCATGATTCTCGGTGTCGGACCTATCGTCCACTGGATTGAAAATCTTATGGTTGCCGGTGTTGAAGGAGTTATCAACTTACCATTTGGTATTGGTGGTTTCTTAATTGGTGCCGCTTATCCACTAATGGTTTTAGTTGGTATTCACCAAATGATGATTGCTATCGAAACATCGCTCCTAGCTGCCACACATTTAAACCCATTAATTGCGTTGGAAGCTATGTATGGATTCGCTAACTTAGGTGTTGCTTTAGCCATGATCATGAGAACCAAATCTAAGAAGTCAAAAGCTACCTTCGTTGGTGCTTTATCATCACAATTATTCGGAGTTTCTGAACCTACCCTATTCGGTATTCTAATCCGGTATAATTTAAAACCACTAATGGTTACCGTCCTAACTAGTGGCTTCGGAGCTGCTATCCTAAGTATCCTAAAAGTAGCTGCTAATTCATATGGACTAGCTGTTGTACCTTCATACCTGATGTATATCTACAACGCTCGTGATTTAATTATTTATACGATTGTTTCTCTAGCAACTGTTGTCGTTGCCTTTGTTGCAACCAACATGTTCGCCATTCCAAAAGATATTCTAGTCGAAGATCCACAAACAAATAAAACTAAAGAAAAGATTCAAGATAATACTGTTTACGCTCCTATTAAAGGTACGACTGTTGCTTTGGACCAAGTATCAGATCCAGTCTTTGCTTCTGGAATGATGGGTCAAGGTATTGCTATTAAACCCGATGAATCAACTGGAAAGGTTAATATCTACGCTCCTCAAACTGGTAAATTGACCGTTGTTGCTGATACAGGCCATGCCTATGGTTTAACTACCGATAGTGGAATTGAAATTTTGGTTCACATCGGAATTGATACAGTTTCATTAAAAGGTAAAGGCTTTACTACTAATGTTGAATTGAATCAATCTGTTAATAAGGGTGATTTATTAGGTAGTTTTGATCCAAAATTGATTCATCAAAACAAGCTTGATGATACCGTTATGGTAATCATTACTAATAGCAAAGATTACTTACGTGTTGAATCACAACCTGACGAACAAGTAACTAATAGTTCTAATATCATTGCTCTACAAAAGAAAAAAGAACAACCTACACCTGAGGCTGTCCTTCAAAGTTAATTATGAGGAATCATAAATCCAATTGGATTATGATTCCTTTTTTATTATCGAATAATTTTTTCCTAAATAACTACAATATTCCCACTCAATTTAGGTTCACTAACTCCAACATTTGACTTCGATAAAAATGCTGGGTCATCAATTATTTGAAGAATTATATTGGCCACACTCTGACGAGATACTGTATCTCCCTTAATTGATTTTCCCTTGTCCATCAATGTATAACTGCCTTCTGTATTATCATTTAACGTAGCAAGACGCAAAAACGTATAATCTAATTCAGATTTCTCATATGCTTCTGCTCTTTGAAGACCGATGGTGGAATCCTTATTCAAAGCACCCAATTGATTCAAAGATATGCCTCGAATAACGCCATTTCCTTGCATGGATTCGATTATATTTTTAGTACCTTGGAGACTATTGAATATTTCAGTCAGGTCAAAAACTATGTCTTGATCTTCCATAGCATCATTAAGTGATCTGACGTCCATAACGTCGCCTGAAACAGCAATTGATTGCTCACTTAACAAGTCATCCACCCGACTCTTATCACGTAAGAACATCGTTAATTTAACATCTGCGAAAGCTTTATCACTAATAATGCCCTTCTCAACTAATCTGGCAATCTTACCATCTGCACCAAGAATCAATACATTCATTGGTATCTCCTCCTTAATCGAATTGTCTTTGAAATTAATTATAATTTATCTTGAGTGTAACTCAAAACAAAAAAGGAAACGCCCTCAACAGACATTTCCCATAAATATTTTTCTAAAACTAAGCTACACGACTGATACCTAAATTATCGTGAGAGTCCAAACTATTATCGTTAGTTAATTTAATAACCAAGTCAGCCACACTATTTAGCGAAACATCGTTAGTTTGTAAATCTTCACCATTGTGTGACAAAACATAATTAGTATCTTGGCTGCCATCAAATTGACCGGAACGAATGATAGTGTAATTCAAATCTGAATTTTCTATTAACTCAATTGCATCACGATAAGGTCTCAAAAGCGCATCTTCTGCTAAATTACCGGAAGCTCCATCGGTGACTGGAATTTCATTATTAACACCCATTGATGTAATAAATAAGAGACGTTTGATACTCAATCGATCCATTCCATTAACAATTCTTTGGACTGATTGTGCTAAATTACTGTCCATTGCAATAAAGACAGTTTCATTTCCATTCAAAGCTTTATATAATGGTTCGTCGTCAATTACATCCCCTTGCACTACTCGCTCACGTTTCTCATCAATAGATAACATACTTGTGTTACGAGCCATTAGAGTCAGATGATCATCAGTCTTCTCTAAAAAATGTTTGGTCACCTTTTGTCCAACTAAACTTGTTGCACCGATTATTAAAACATTTGTCATTATTAGTCTCTACCTCCGATTTTTTTTACTGCTCTTTACACGTCTATCCTAAACCTTTCAGCTAAATATAAACTAAGATTTCGCTTAAAAATATTAGAAAACGGTTTCTTTTATAAAAAACAAACGCCTTTCCAGCAACATTCTTGGATAGTCGGCTAAGTATGCTATGCTTAATGTACACTTTGTTTTATTGAGGAGATAATATCTAAATGGAAATTGAACAAGACCCTGCGTATCAGCAGATGATAAATGGAGAACTTTACTTAGAATCAAAACCTCTAGCTGCATTGAGAATCGATGTACGGAATAAATTAATGAAGTACAATCAGATTACTGACAGCAAGACTAGAAACGACAGTGTCAAAAGCCTAATGAAATCCGTTGGTGACAGATTTTTCGTTGAACCAACTATCTATTTCAGCTATGGAGTTAATATCACAATTGGTAACCATTTCTACGCTAACCATGACGTAATGCTCTGTGATGAAGGTAAGATCACAATTGGTAATGATTGTAAGTTTGGTCCTAAAGTTGGTCTCTACACGCCAAAGCATCCCTTAGATCCAGCAGTTCGTCGAACAGAAGCTGAAACGACTGCTCCAATTACGATTGGTAACGATGTTTGGGTTGGAGGTAGTGCCAGTATTTTACCAGGAGTTACTCTTGGTAATAATGTCATCGTTGGTGCCGGTGCTGTTGTCACACATTCATTTCCTGATAACGTCATTGTAGTTGGTAATCCCGCTAAAATTTTACGTGAGAATAAACCAGCTGCCAAATAGTCAAAAAAAGATTCGTACTAACTGGGTAAATATCCCAAGATTAGTACGAATCTTTTTTATTTAAAACCTGCCCAAATCATTAAACCAACCGCTATCCTCTTAATACAGAATCGCATTCATACTAGGTAAGCCGTTACTAGTTGTGTATAAAACTCGACAACTGATTTTATGAATCAGCGATTGTATCATCAACTTGTTGTGCTCAATGGAATATGAATCAACATCACTAAACGACACGATTGACCTCACATCATGATTGATTAAAGCAAAATTGATTGTATCCATATCATTGATTACACGATTCTCGGCGTCTGCTTTTTCAACAGCTCGTTTAATTTTGTCAACCTGAGCTATTTTTTCAAAACTACAGAATTCACTGATCCGTTCTGACAATTCTTTGTGCGACAAATTCAGAATTGAACCATGAATCACTCCATTGATATATGCTCGGTTTTCGTACGATTTCAAGTAGACATCTAACACTTCTGGTAAGCCTGCAATAACAAAAGTATAACCCATCCCCCGCTTTAGTAACGTCAATTCATTATCCAGATATTGATAGTAAATTGATTGATCTTTTTGTTGCTCCTCAGATTTACTACGGTGCCCATGATAAGTTGGACTCATCCCACCATACGCACCAGAATTCAAATTTGAATTGGCATCAAAATCTGAATAGTAATCTGAAAAACGTTGGTGAACTCCCTCTAATTTGACCTCTTGTAAAGTTTGACTATCAAAGACATTGATCCGATCACGACTAATGTTGATTATGTAATTTGCTCTTTCAAAATTCTCTTCTGGCAATAACAAGTCTTGAACTAAAAAGGTACTACCAACGTGCTCTTTAGCCGCAACTTCATGCTTCACCTCACAAATTTCCATACCTTCGCCATTAGCGAATATCAATAAGGACTGCTTTGCATTATTCCAGAGTGTTCTATCCAGAATTAAGGCCTTCAATTTCTCAACAGTGTCTTCCCATTCCCGACGATGATAATTTAACTCCAAATCCTTTTTGACATCTTTCAATAAGTTTTTATAGGTTAAAATATTATTCTCGACCTGGGGAGTCTCCGGATGAATTGGCAAAATAATACTTATTTTTGGTTCTACATCTGATGCTAGAAGCTTGAGTAAGTGCTTGTTTTCTAATTTCATAGTTTCTCCCTTTCAAAAATCTTATTGTTATCATTAGCGTATATTTATACTAGCATGTTGCTAGTTATTTTGTCTATAAAATTTATAAATTTATTTATTGTCCAATTAGGATTCCTAATATAAATGTGCATTATGCAGGTATAGTTTCGATTATGATATTATAAAACTATATATTATATTGGGGGGATTGATATGCAACAGGGACTATTATTAGTTAATTTAGGTTCACCAGCGTCTCCAAAAACAGCTGACGTTAAAAGCTATCTTCAAGAATTTTTGAGTGATCAAAACGTGATTGAAATGCCTAAAGCTTTCTGGCAGCCACTTCTACGTGGAATAATTTTACCAATGCGTTCATGGCGTTCTGCAACCTTCTATCAACATTCCTGGACCAACGAAGGTTCTCCATTAATAGTAAATACACAAAAAATAACTAATCAGGTTCAGAAATTATTACCAACCTGGAATGTCAAAATGGCTATGACTTACAAACAACCTGACATTCAACAGACTTTACAAAATATGAAAGAATCCGGTTGTACAAATGTTGTTTTATTGCCATTATTTCCGCAATATACCCAAAGCACAACTAAATCCATCATCGAACAAGCTCAATTAAGTGACATTCCATTAACTATAATTAAGGATTTCTATAAAGAAGCTACTTATCAAAAAATTCTTGCGTCTCAAATCCAGGCACAATGGGATAACGATACTTACGACGAATTATTTATTAGTTATCACAGTATTCCCACGGCCATGGTAAAACACGGTGATCCATATCAGAATGAATGTGAAACAACCACTAAACAAGTCTCACAATATTTGAATATCCCTCAGGATAAAATCAAGACTGTTTATCAATCTAAATTTGGTCCAATGCCATGGCTTAAACCTTATCTGAAAAACTCTTTGATGCAAGCTGTTGAAATGGGGAAGCGCAACATTCTTATTGCCACTCCCTCCTTTGTCGTTGACTGTTTAGAAACTTTGGAAGAAGACTACGTTCAGAATTACCAAACTTTCAAAGCTAGCGGCGGAAATAAATTTCAATTAGTTCCACCTATGAACGACGATGCCCGTTTTAGTAAGTTCCTAGCTGATCTAGCACTAAGAAGCGTGAATACCAATGTCGGAAACTAAAAAAAGTTTGGATGAAATCAATGAGAGTGTCAAAGTTCCCAGCGTTTATGAAACTTCCTTTCTCCAAAAATTTCTTGCTTACAGTGGCCCCGGCGCTCTAGTTGCAGTTGGCTACATGGATCCGGGCAACTGGCTAACTTCACTGTCTGGGGGCAGTCAATATCGGTATGCACTTTTATCAGTCTTATTGATCTCCATTTTAATTGCTATGTTCATGCAATCTTTATCAATCAAGTTAGGAGTTGTAGCTAGACAGGATTTAGCTCAAGCTATTGCCGTTAAAGTTTCCAGACCAGTCCGTTACTTTCTTTGGATACTCAATGAAATAGCTATGATGGCTACGGATTTGACCGGTGTCATCGGGACGGCTATCGCTTTAAAACTATTATTCGGACTACCATTATTTTATGGCATATTATTAACTATTTTAGATGTCCTGATTGTTCTCTTATTTTTAAGATTTGGAATTCGTCGAATTGAATTCATTGTTCTGTCAGCCATCTTAATTGTTGGAATTATCTTTGGAATCGAGGTATTTCGAGCTCATCCACCAATGGCAGCAATTGCTTCTGGACTAATTCCCACACCCGATTTACTAAAAAATCATGATAAATTACTTCTTAGTTTAGGTATCGTCGGCGCAACTATCATGCCTCACAACATTTATCTCCATTCATCACTTGCTCAAAGCAGACGTTACGATCATAACAACCCTGCTCAAGTGAATGAAGCATTGCGTTTTGCCAATTGGGATTCCAATGTCCACTTGGTGGCAGCTTTTATCATCAACGCCCTATTATTAGTCCTTGGGGGAACACTTTTCTTCCATGCCACTAATCAGCTTGCTAGTCTGCAAGACGTCTTCAACGGTCTTAAAAACGTTGCTGTCGTAGGAAAGTTAGCTAACCCAGTCATGAGTTGGCTCTTTGCCTTTGCTCTATTGATCACCGGTATGATTTCCTCAATTACCAGTACTCTATCTGGACAAATCGTTATGGAAGGATACTTAAATATTCGTTTACCACTTTGGCAAAGACGATTATTAACTAGATTTGTGACATTGATTCCAATTATGATCATTGGTTTCATGGTTGGATTCAATGAGAAAGATTTCGAAAATCTAATTGTCTATGCCCAAATTGTGTTGAGTATTGCCTTACCATTTACCCTCTTTCCAATGATTTTCTTAACTAATAATAAGAAATTAATGGGCAAACACGTTAATAGTAAACTTGTGACCACTGTAGGAATTATCTTAGCTAGTATTATTACGATTTTAAATTTAGATTTATTATTTTCAATCTATTAACATCAAAAAATCCAGTAACTCTCTACCTTGAGTTACTGGATTTTTTAGTCTTTAATCGTTCTCAATCTCCATGATTTTTCCACTTTGAGCATTGATTTTAACTTCCTTTTTAGCCATGCCCCGCTTAATAGTTACTTCCCAATAAGTAACTCCCAAGTCTTGATCCAAGTTAAATTCTGAAACTTTACCACCACTTAATTCCTTTTCAGCAATTTTAGATACTTCAGACAAACTCAATAAGCCTTTCAAATCAACTTTGTCCTGTCCTGCCAAATCATTTTGGTCATCTTGATCAAGGCGTTCATGTTTTTGCTTAATAACCTTTTTATCAACCGCATTAATCGTTAAATCATACTCGTTAGTATCATCAACGCCCTCAATTTTATAAACTGTATTGCGGAAATGTTTCCCCAGCTCAATGGAAGTAATACTTGCTTGTGGATACGCTCTTTGAAAAATATCGATTACTTCCTCCAAGCTGACCTTGGTGCTAGCCAATAAGGATTTATTTGAAACTTTAGTTGCAGTTTGTAATTCGCCATAACTGGAACTATTTGATTGTGATGCACAACCCCCTAGTAATAGTAAAGTTAGTAAAAATATTCCCCAGATAGTTAAATTTTTCTTCATGCGTAGCACCTGCTTCCGTATACTTTTATCTTATGGTAATTATTAGTATACATAGAAAAAGGTATTATTAGCAAATTTATTTTTATATAAAAAAAGAATTTTAACTACCTAATAATTTAGGAAGTTAAAATTCTTCTATTATCCTTGTGTAGGATTGTGGAAATGTGATGGTGCTGTATCAGGCATTGCATTCAATGTCTCCATATCTTCATCACTGATCACGAAATCCAATTTAGTATTAGCTACGATATGTTCCTTATGTACCGCCTTTGGTAATGGCAATACATCATTTTGAATAACAAACTCAATAGCCAATTGAGGAACGCTGACGTTATACTTTTCAGCAATCTTCAAAACATCTTTATTATTGATCAAGCCACCTGTAGCAAGTGGTGAATATGCTTCAACCAAAATATCATTTTTCTTAGCGAATTCTGTAATCTTAGGTTCTGTGAAACCAATATAGTATTGAATTTGATCGACCATAGGTTTAACTGTGGCAGTTTTAAGAATATTTTCCAAATCATGTACGTCAAAGTTTGAAACACCAATAGCTTTGACACGTCCTGATTTATAAATTTCTTCCATAGCGCGCCATACTTCGGTATTACCCTCATCGCAGTTCTTACCAATTTCATTCCATGGCCATGGGGCATGAACTAAATAAAGATCCAAATAATCCAAATCAAGATTCTTCATAGTTGTTTCAAAGTCAGCTAATGCTCCATCATAAGTCTTTGTATGGGCTGGTAATTTAGAAGTAACGAATAGATCCTCACGTTTTACCCCAGAATCCTTGATACCTTGACCAACCTCTGTTTCATTCTCATAGACTAAAGCAGTATCAATATGTCTATAACCTGTTTCGATTGCTTCAGAAACAGCTTTTCTTGCATCAGTTGCAGGAATTTGCCATGTACCGAAAGCAACCTTTGGAATTTTCACACCATTATACATCTCAAATGTATCTGTTAATTTTGTCATTAAAAAAATGCTCCTTCCATATCATAGAGTCATGATACTACTTAGAGCCAACTCTAAGTCAAACATTTAATCTAATTCTTTCCAAGAAATTGTTTTGGCCATATTTGTAGTCCCCGGATTCAATTTTTTCTGCATCCAAGTCACATCCAACCAACGATTGAACTTGAAACCAACCTTCTTAAAAGTACCGACCTTTTCATAACCAAATTTTTCATGGAATTTAACGCTATTTTCATTTTCTTCAGTAATACAGGCCATCAGATTGACTACATTTTGTTGCTTCAAAATAGTCTCTAGTCGTTGGTAAAGTTGTGTTCCTAGACCGTGACCCTCAAAGTTATGGTCAACGTAGATACTAGCTTCAACCGTCCAGGCATAGGCAGCTCTGGGACCGTATAAATGGGCGTAGGCATAACCCAGGATTTTATCGTCATCATTTACTGCAACAAGGTAAGGGAAATGTTCTGAGATGTCCCTTATTCTTTGCTTAAAGTTTTCGACTGAAGGTATAACATCCTCAAAAGTTATTGTGGTATTAGTAATATATGGTGCATATATTGCTAGTAACTCTTGAGCATCATCTTCAGTGGCAGGTCTAATTTTTATCATTCATTTTGCCTTCTCGTAAAAAGATTTAATAACTAAATATTTAACCACATAGTTGCAATTTTTTACAGTGATTTTTCTGAAATCAACCTAGTTAGTATTTACATAATAACTTCCATTATAAGTAATAGGTATTATTTTGTTTTTGAGCGCACAAAAAAAGGATTGAACTTAATCAATCCCTTTAGGTTGCGTAGCGACTATCTATCCTCGCGGGTAGTTTCCCACCAACTACTTTCGACG
>CALNAK010000035.1 GCA_937874185.1 uncultured Lactobacillus sp. | reverse complement strand
CCTTCTTCACTCACGCGGCATTGCTCCATCAGACTTTCGTCCATTGTGGAAGATTCCCTACTGCTGCCTCCCGTAGGAGTTTGGGCCGTGTCTCAGTCCCAATGTGGCCGATTACCCTCTCAGGTCGGCTACGTATCATCGTCTTGGTGAGCTTTTACCTCACCAACTAACTAATACGCCGCGGGTCCATCCAAAAGCGATAGCAGAGCCATCTTTTAAACTACGATCATGTGAAAGTAGTTGTTATGCGGTATTAGCACCTGTTTCCAGATGTTATCCCCCACTTTTGGGCAGGTTACCCACGTGTTACTCACCCGTCCGCCACTCGCTTAGATCTGAATCATGATGCAAGCATCAATCAACAGGAAAGCTCGTTCGACTTGCATGTATTAGGCATGCCGCCAGCGTTCGTCCTGAGCCAGGATCAAACTCTCATATTAAAAGTTTGTGACTCATAAAAAAATTATTACTAGCGAAATTGACTTCGTTGTATTTCAACAAATTAATGTTGACCTACACAATTATTAGTGTTAAAACTTTGTTCAGTTTTCAAAGGTCTACCAGCTGATTAAGCGCTTACGCTCATCAGCACTTAATAATCTTATCAATCTGACAATTTAATGTCAAGGACTTTTTGAAATTATTTTTCTAACAATCAATGAAAGAATTCATTAATCATCAGATGCTGTTTAACGTAACAATTTAACAATTATATAAGGTTAAGACACAATGTCAAAAGCTCTTAAAAATCATTATTGCCATAGCTGATCAATCCTCATCAATCCGTTGTGGCTGTTCGTTTCGTCGTGACAACAGGTAATATATTACCGTTAATAGTAAACCAATGCAAGTACTTTTTCATATTTTTTTGAAAATAGATTAATTTTCTTTTATCTTTTCAATATCTAGGACTTTATCTATCCAATCACTACTATAGAAATCCTCTTCGTGGGTTACCAAGATCATTGATCCATCATAGTCTTTGAGCCCTTTTCGAAGTGCAGCCTTACTTTCGTCATCCAAATGGTTAGTTGGTTCATCCATGAATAGGAAGTTAGACGTATTGAACATCAAATCACCAATCTTAACCTTTGTTTGTTCCCCACCAGATAGTGACTTCATAGGTGACATGATTTGTTGGTTAGTTAATCCAGTTCTAGCCAACACACGTCTGACCTCTTTACCATCTTTATCAGGATGTTCATCACTAATGTACTTAAATGGAGTCTCCATATTGTTCTTCCAAGCAAGATCCTGCTTAAAGTAACCTATTTTAGCAACTTCTGAAAAATCAAAATTACCCTCAATAGGGTCAATGATACCTAGGAGTGTCTTAATCAAAGTAGATTTACCGATACCATTGAATCCTTTGATAACCATCTTCTCGCCACTAACAATGGAGAAATTGAGTGCAGTATCGAATAGAGCCTTACCATCATAACCAACTTTAAGGTCATTAACTTCCAATAACATACGAGAACTTGGTACTTCAATATATGGGAAACCAAAGCTGGCAGCTCCCTTTGTACCTGGTGGTGTTAGAACTTCCATATGAGATAGTTGTTTCTCTCTACTCTTGGCACTCTTAGATCTTGAACCGGCTTTAAACTTTCTAATATAAGCCTTAGTCTTGGAAATTTGATCCTGTTGCTTAACATAAGCCTTCATATAAGTTTCCTTATTAGCAGCCTTTTGCTTCAAAGCTTGTTGGAGTGCACCAGTATACTTAGTAATCTTACCGAATTCAAAATCAGCTACACAGTTGATGATACGATCCAAGAAGTTGTAATCATGGGAGATAACAATGAAGGCACCTTCAAAGTTATTCAAATAGTCAGCCAACCAGTCAATATGGTTAGTATCCAAGTAGTTAGTAGGCTCATCCAAAAGGATCATATCTGGTTTTTCGAGCAAAATTTTAGCCAAGATAATCTTTGAACGTTGACCACCACTTAGTTTGGAAACGTCATGGTCATATCCAATCGCATCTAGTCCTAAACCAGTAGCAACTTGTTCAATCTTAGTATCCAATTCATAGAAGTCGTTGGCATCCAAGATTTCTTGAAGTCTTCCAGCTTTTTCAAGGTCTTCATCTGAAGGATCATTCATGTAAATGTCGTTTAACTTTTCGCTTGTTTCATATAATTTTGAAAATGCTGTTTGTAGATACTCAAAAATAGTCAATCCAGGGGCTAATTTAGCTTGTTGATCCAAATAACCAACTGTTAAATGCTTTTTCCAGGAAATCTTGCCCTCATCTGGTTCGATTTGACCAGTCAAAATTTTGATAAAGGTAGATTTACCAACTCCGTTTTGACCGATTATTCCTAAATGATCCTCTTTGTTAACTTGTAGACTAGCATCGTCGTACAATTTCTTATCCAAAAATTGTTGTGTTAGTCCGTGTACTTCTAAAACACTCATATATATCTCCCTTTAATATAAAAAGAGACTGAAACTATTTTCGTCTCAGTCTCTATTCAATTCTTTATTCAGACGTTTGATTTCTCGTAAAGATTGTATAGTTCTGTTGTTGGTTCCCAGTATAGTTAAACGAGAAACCTCTTGCTTCATTCAATTCATTCAGTTTTGTTTCTTCATTATCTAACTCTTCTTCAGATAAACCTAATTGTTTACGTAGTTTGTTAGATGCACGCTTCAACTCTTTGGTTGGTGCAATTTCGTAAGATGATCCATTGACCATAGAACCATAACCCTGAATATGATCTGATCCGATACTCTTTGCGGCACCACGATAATTCAAAAACATCGACTGCATATCATTAAAACTCAAGTTAGTTGTCATTGAACTAGAGATGCTATCCAAGACTTTTTGGTAATGAGTAAAGGTATTGGCACTGGCTGCACTCTTGATGATTGCTGTGATGACTTGACGTTGACGCAATTGACGTCCGTAATCACCCTTTGGATCCTCGTAACGCATTCTTGAGTAGTCTAAAGCCTGTTTACCATTAAGATGTTGCTTACCTTTTTTAAAGTGTGACGCTTTTTCACCTGTATCACCATACGAGAAACTGAACGGTACGTCAACATTAACGCCGCCGACAGCATTAACAATTTGCTTCAAGGAATTGAAATCTACCTTGACGTAGTAGTCAATTGGGACATTTAATAATTTTTCTGTTGTAACAACGGAACTTTCTTCATTACCGATGTTATAAGCAGAATTTATCTTAGCAATTTTCTTAGTATTATTGCCAACACCCTTCCAAATTTGAGCCATGGTATCACGAGGAACTGACATCATTGTTGTCTTATTTGTCTTAGGGTTAACTGTTACTACAATCATCGTATCTGAATTACCACGATAATCTGATTCTGTATCTCGCACACCATTATCGGTTGTATCAACCCCCAATAATAGGATAGAAACAGGTTTCTTGTTAGAAATCTTCGCTGATGTAGCTTTGCCATCTAAGGCTTTATAAGTCTTTCCCAAAGAATTCTGGGCTTGAGCATAAACTCTGAAACCATATGCTCCCATAACGAAAACAGCCACTAGCATAACTAAACCTAGTATCTTTAAAAATGGACGTCTAACTTTTCCATTATTATTAGAAGCTAAAGCACTGTTACGTGATCTTTGGCGCTTTCCTCTAGACATATCATTATTGTTATTATTATCCATAAATTAACTCCGATTAATTTGCTATCTAAAATTCCACAAATTCACTCTTATTATATAGTAGATAGATGCCAATTATACAGCTTAAATACCATGTGTAACTAAAATAATATATTAACTGCATCCCTAAATTATAAATTTTTAATACCATCTGTCAATTTTATCGAGAAAATTTTATTAAAAAATAAATTCATATATTTGAAGAAAACTATCTCATTATTAATAAGTCACGCTTGTATATTTACTGTATAATCACGTTTGTAGGAGGATTTGATTATGCCAGATGCAAAAAATGCAAAGGCTTTCCGATGGTGGAACATCGCATTACTTGGATTTACCACTGTTTGGGGTCTTAATAATGTTATTAATAACTTTGCCAACCAAGGTTTAGCTGTTGTAACTTCATGGATTTTGATTATGATTCTATATTTCGTTCCTTACACTTTGATGGTGGGACAATTAGGATCAGCCTTTCAAGAAGCAGGAGGTGGTGTTAGTTCCTGGATCAGAACTTTATCTAACAGTAAACTAGCTTACTTCGCTGCTTGGACTTATTGGGTTGTTCACGTTCCTTATCTAGCTCAGAAACCACAAATTATTATGGTTAGTCTTAGCTGGTTATTCAAAGGTAACGGTTCATTTATTAAAACTGCTTCTCCACTAGTCGTTCAGGGAGCAAGTTTGATTATCTTTTTAATCTTTGTTTGGTTATCAAGCAAAGGTGTTGCCACTTTAAATAATCTTGGTAGTATCGCCGGTGTGGCAATGTTCACTATGTCGATGCTCTTCATTATTTTAGGTGTTAGTGCTCCGTTTATCTCTCATGTTCAAATTGCTACACCAAATATGACTGATATTCACACATATATTCCGAAATTCGATTTCCAATATTTCACGACTATTTCAATGTTAGTCTTCGCCGTTGGTGGTTCCGAAAAGATTTCGCCATACGTTAATAAGACTAAGAACGCTTCAAAAGAATTCCCACTAGGAATGATTATTTTGGCCGTTATGGTTGCTGTATCAGCTATTCTTGGATCATTCGCTATCGGTATGATTGTTAACTCAAATCATATTCCAGCTGATCTAATGGCTAACGGTGCCTACCAAGCCTTCCAATTCTTAGGTGAGAGTTTCCACGTTGGTAACCTGTTTGTTTGGGCCTTCGCAATTACTAATACATTAGCCAGTGCGGCTGCTTTAGCAATTTCAATCGATGCCCCACTTCGTATGCTTTTGGGTGATGCTGATAAGAAGTACATCCCTAAGGCACTCTTGAAGAAAAACAAAAAAGGTATTGCCATCAATGGTTACAGAATGACAGCTATCCTTGTTTCTATTCTTATCGTGGTTCCAGCACTTGGTATCAACGGTATGAATGACCTCTATAACTGGTTATTGAATCTTAACTCCATTGTTATGCCAATGCGTTACCTCTGGGTATTCCTAGCATACATGTTGTTAACTAGAAACTTAGACAAATACAAGTCAGACTACATGTTCACAAAGAACAAGTACGTCGGATTTGGCTTTGGACTTTGGGCCTTCTTCTTAACAGCCTTCGCATGTATCATGGGTATGGTTCCTAAGATGAACATGGCTCAAGACCCATCATCATGGTGGTTCCAATTAGCTCTAAACATCATCACTCCAATTGCTTTAATTGCTCTCGGATTGATTTTGCCAGCTATCGCCAAACGTACCAATGTAGATATGGATCTAGATAAATAATTAATAAGTCACTACTGCACTAGTGCTTTTGATAGATTCTATAGATAAAAGACCCGCCAATTCGATTTTTGAATTGACGGGCCTTTTGCTATTTCAATATTTAAGAAATTTATACCAAGTTATCATACTAATCTAATACACTATTGAACAATTTTGGAATTAAAAATATTTAACTCAAAAAATAAATAAACACACTATCTAGTCTGGAGCAAAAAAGCGAAGGGTTCAATAGCCAAATTTGACTTAGTTGGCGTACTTTGCCAGCTTAGTCAAAGGCCAAGCTTGTAGACAACAGGGCTTTTGTTGGCTTCAAGTTGTGCCGGCTATGTTCCAACCCAATCGCTTTTTCGCGGAAGACGGAACTATCTAATGTATCTTTTTAACCATAAATAACTTACCTAGTTTGTAATTATAATACTGCCTAGAAAAAGCCAACAACTGACCATTACTCAAATATGATTCATCTTGAACTACCAAACAAGGTGATTTAGCAGGCATCCCCATAAACTCAGTAGCAGCTTCTGGCAAGTTCTCACTCATAATAGTTTGATCGATAAAACCAATCTGAGTCTTGCGTTCTTGCTCACAATACTGAAAGAGTGATCCATACAGTGCTTCATCAGGAATCTCTGCCATTACAGATTGAAGATAATAGGAATGCTCCATTACATACGGTTTATCGTCCAGTGAACGAAAGCGTCGAATTTCTATCAGCTTATCATCCTTATCAAAATGGGTAGTTTCTGGTAAAAACTCTGCCTCTGATACAGAAATAATTTTCTTATGGGCTATTTCAGTAGTTAATTTACGACCATTGCGTGCTAATTCAGCAGACAATCCCTTGTTATATTCCAAAGAAATCGAGTCATTTGTCTGTTGTTGACGTACAAAAGTTCCAACACCGTGAACTTGATATGTATAACCCATTTCACTGAGCTGTTTCAGAGCTTGGCGCAGAGTGTAGCGAGTTACCTGATAGTGTTCCATTAAACCAGGTTCTGGCGGCAGTTTACGATCATTATCTACTAATTTTCCCATTTGAATTTCTTCAATAATCTTTTTAACTAATACCTCTGTATCCATCTTGATAGGCATAATTTGAATTCCTTTCTAAAGCAAAAACGCACTCCGTCAAATTCTGAGTACGTTTTCACATCAAACATTATGATACACCTTTAACTAAGGTATTCACCGTTAGTTTCGATAACTTTATTGAACCAATCAAAGGAATCTTTTTTAGAACGATCAAGCGTACCTGCTCCATCATCGTTCTTATCTACATAAATCATCCCATAACGCTTATCCATTTGACCAGTACCAGCTGAAACTAAATCAATGAATCCCCAAGGAGTGTACCCCATCAAGTCAACACCATCTATTTCAACAGCCAATTTCATCTGTTCAATATGTTTTCTAAGATAATCAATTCGATAATCATCATGAATTTTTCCATCAGTAGCAACTTTATCAAAAGCACCCAATCCATTCTCAACAATGAATAATGGACGATCGTAACGGTCACTGAACCAATTCAAGGCGTAACGTAAGCCAACCGGATCAATTTCCCAACCCCAATCTGAACGAACTAATGTTGGATTCTCAACATCATGATTCTTAGTTGGTGTCATGTAGTCAACTGGTTCATTAGCATCAGCCTTAATTACATGTGAAGCATAGTATGAAAAGCCAATATAATCGACTGTTCCTGCCTTGATAACATCTAAGTCGGCTAAGGTAATGTCCAAATTGAAATTTTTACGTTCAAAGTAAAGTTTCAACCAATTTGGATATTTACCTTTGCATTGCACGTCCGCGAACCAATAATTAGCTTGCATAGCACGTTCTGCTTTCATTACGTCATCAGGACTTGGTGTCAATGGATATACCGGACCCATAGCTAACATGCAACCAATTTGGAAGTCTGGATTAATTTCGTGACCAATTTGAACAGCCATTGCACTCGCAACTGACTCATAATGACCTGCTTGATACATTGCTTTTTCAGCATCTTCACCAGGTTTAACTAAAATTCCAGAATCGGTAAACATCCCCCATTCATTTAACCCAGTTTGATTATTGATTTCATTAAAGGTCATCCAATATTTAACTTTATTCTTATAACGTTTAAAGACTACTTCCGCAAATTTAACAAAGAAATCAATTAACTTACGATTACGCCAACCACCATATTCTTTTACTAGATGATATGGCATTTCAAAATGAGAAAGGGTAATGACAGGTTCGATGTGATATTTATGTAACTCATCAAAGAGATCATCATAAAATTTTAATCCTGCTTCATTAGGCTCATCTTCATCACCATTAGGAAAAATTCTTGTCCAAGCAATACTTGTTCTGAAACATTTCAGACCTAACTCGGAAAATAATTTAACATCTTCACGGTAATGACCATAAAAATCAATAGCCTCATGATTTGGGTAATTTTTGTTAGGAATGATCCCATCAGTAATCTCACGGGCAGTGTCATTATCTCCAGCCGTCATCACATCAGCGATACTAATTCCTTTTCCATCGGCATCCCAGCCACCTTCAAATTGATGAGCAGCGACTGCTCCACCCCATAAAAATCCATCTGGAAATCCTGACATTATTCTTCCTCCTATAAAACGAATTGATTTAAAAAATTATGCTGCAACTGGTTCATTTGATTGTTCTTGAACATATAGTTTATTGTCATAGAATTTGATGAATGGGAACCAAATTACAAAGGCTACCAAAGCACAAACTATAGCTAGAACAAAGGCACGCCAGTCACCACCGGAACCTAAGAAACCTGATAGACCAATTGGTGTTGGCCATGCAACTTGGGCAACTGGTGGGTTAACCATGTGTAACTTAATAGCAAAGTAAGCAACAGACATTGATGACATTGGTGCTAAGAAGAATGGAATGGCAGTGTATGGATTATAGACAACTGGCATACCAAACAAAATTGGTTCATTGATATTAAAGAATGCTGGAACGATACTTGCTTTTCCAAGTGCTCCAAGTTGAGCTGATTTAGCAAAGAAAGCAATGAAGATAACCATTCCTAAAGTGGCTCCGGATCCACCAATAGTAACGAAACAGTTATTGAATTCACCAGCGAATGGAATATTGGCACCATTTGTATTTGCGACCATATTTGATAAAACAATTGGTGTTAAGAATGATGTAACGATTGTGGCACCGTGAATACCTACAAGCCATAGGGCATGCATAATAAAGTAAACAACTAGCAATCCAACCCAAGTATTAGTTAGATTTGTAACGAAACTGAATGGAACTGCGACAACCTTGTAAATATCAGTATGTAATCCAACTAAGATTCCGTTGATCAAAATAACTGTTAAAGCAATTACAGCAGTTGGAATCAAAGCTGTAAATGAACGTGCAACACCTGTTGGTACTGTTTCAGGCATTTTAATTGTCAAATTATGTTTAACACATAGTGCGTAAATCTTAACTGCAATAATTGACATAATAATTGCGGTAAAAATTCCGGTTGTACCTAAACGTGTAACTCCGCCGGCCATTTCCCAACCGTCTATGATTTTAGTATCTTTAGTAACAATGTTGATCAAAGTCATTGTTCCGTTTTTGAAAATTAATTCTGGTAAACACATGAAGAAAGCCATCATTGAAAGTAAGGCACCATTTAATGGATTAATTTCAATTTTTTCTTCTTGCGCTTGAATTCTTGTATATTCGTAACCAAATACCAAACAGAAATATAATGATAAAATTCCCATCGTGGCTTGATTAGCTAACATATATAATGGCGTAATTTTATCTAGTGTCACACTGAAGAATCCGGCTAATCCCGGGAAACTTTGTGGTAACACATTAATAATTAAGAACATTGAACCAACAATAGTGAATGGAATTGTTGCCATCCCGGCAGCCATAACACCACGTACAATTCTGAATTGGGCTAATTTCCCCATTGGTCCCATCAGATGTTTATTTAGAAACTGAAATAACTTGTTATTACTATCATCCATTAGAATTTACACCCCTTATTTTATAAACTTGCTGCAAATTTCTTAATATGTGTTAAGTAACGATCACGATTGTGTTCTATTAGGTAGCCACGATACTCAAGCAATGCACTAATAATTATTCCCACTAGTAAGAAACCAATTAACAACCCATTACTCTGATCCGTTAAAAATGGATAGAACGCAGAACGTTGACCTAGTGTCACACTCACAATCAAAAGTAGATTAATGGATGCTTGAATCAAGTAATACCAGCGTGTTATCGGTAAATCATTCTGACGTTTCCAATATTTACTGACTTGTTCAACCATGACTGCTCCCGAGCCAAGCAATAATCCGGCTGGAATGATCCAAGTGAACTTATTTGAACCAGCTAGAATTACAACCCAGTACAAGTTGGTAAAGAAGAATATTGCTGTTAAATATCTGAAAACTAAGTAGCGATTAAAGTACATGCTAGTTAGACTTAATTTTTTACCCCCGTCTAATTGCTTTGATGATTTTGGTGACACCATGTTAAATTCTCCTCTCTGAAATAGTCATCCGAATGACCACTCGTTCGAATGACTACATAATACCAGCTAAAATTCTTTTTGTAAACGTTTTCTTTGATATTTATCAAGGAATACTAGTTTTTCTATAATTTGTTATTAATTTAGATGAATTGAAAATCTCATCAAAAAAACTTAGAATTCCGCTACCCTATAAGTTTCTTTAACGACCTTAGGTACGTATTGGAATACCGTTGTCCTCTGGTCAACCCCCATAAGTTTCTCTAACGACCAGAGGTCGTATTAGAATGCCGTTGTCCTTCGGACAACCCCATAAGTTTCTCTAACGACCAGAGGTCGTAAGAGAAACTAAAAAAAGACCCCCGTAATAATTGGAATGTATTACTAACCAATTATTATGGAGGTCCTATTTAATCTCAAAATCACCAAACTAGCCTGGAGCAAAAATTAAAATTGGCTCAGTAGTGAAGTTATTCTTAGCTGACGAAGTCAGGTTAGAATAAGGCCAATCTTGGAGATGATTCCCGAACTTGGAATTAGCTTCAAGTTGTGCCCACTACGTTCCAGCCAAATTTTAATTTTTGCGGAAGGCGGCAATTACTCACTATCCGAACTATCAGAAGTTCCTGAACTAGAAGAACTACTATCAGAAGAACTGGAACTAGAGTTTGAACCAGAACTACTTCCAGCATTGATCTTAACATCTGGCACAGTTCCACCATAACTTCTAATCTCATTCATAATATCTAATAACTTCTTCTTCTGGTCTTCCTTATCTGAATCATTATTCTTATAAGCATCCTTGACCTTCTGCAATTGTGCCGTATATTGTGGCATCAACTTGTCGACCATTGCTTGACGCTTCTGAGCTCGTTGGGTTTCGATAGCTTCCTTCTCAGACTCGTATTCAGCAACCTTCTTATTATCCTTAGCAGCTTGGAACATTGCTTGACTCATATTGAGATTTTTTTGAAGTTCCAATATCTGCTTATTAAAGTCAATTTTGGCAGATTGACGTTTAACATTGGCATTCAAGTAACGAATCTTTTGAAGCTCACTCAACTTACTATCATATTGTGATTCCTTAGTAATTGGAGATTCATTATACTTATCGATTGCCTTTTGAACCTTATCTTCACGACTATATTCTTCCTTCTTAGTCAAATGATAGATAATTCGATAATCCAAATTGTAAAGTCGATTAGTATTTTTATTCTCCTGATCACTACTATATTTAGAGAAGTCATTATCAATGATATCTTGAATACTTGGTTTCTCATTCGCAGTATTGATTGATAAATTACTACCACTGACAGTAACTGTATTAGGTTTCTTAAAGTTACTTTGTTTCTGTTTCATTTGATCAACTAAATATTCACCTTCAGCTTTAAAAGCCTTCATTGTTAAGGCGTCCTCACTAGCTGTCAAAGTAGATGGAGTATCATTACCAGTCCAATTAGCTATGGTAAAGTCAGGTGTCATTCCTACGAAATAAGAATCCTTCGTATCATCGGTCGTACCAGTTTTACCAGCTGTATATTTGTAATTATCAAGTGCAGCTGCTTTACCAAGACCATCACTAATAACTGATTGCATCGTATTGATCATCATGTAACTGGCATTCTTAGTGTAGACATTTTTCTTCATATGAGTATTTTGATAAATGTAACGACCATTATCATTGTCATAAATACTTGTCAGATTACTTGGATGAATAAACTGACCACCACGAGAAAATGAACTATAGGCTGAGGCCATTTCAGTAGTTGTCGCACCAAAGGTACCTAAAGTACTGATAGGATTACTGTCTCCCTGCGTCAAGCCTGAAAATTCCATCTTCAATAAATCATCATAATAAGTATGATTCGTATCTTGCATAGCAAGTTTAAAGGCAACGGTATTAATTGAGTTCTCTAAAGCGTGACGAACCGTTGTCTTGCCAGTATAACCGCTGTACCAGTTATGTATATTACTAACAGCCGAATCTACTACACTACTCTGTGGTAAATACCCTCTCTCAAAAGCTGGCGTATAAGCTATCAATGGTTTAGCAGTTGAACCGGGTTGACGATAGGCACTGGTTGCCCTATTAAATTGGTCACCTTCAGTAGTTCGACCACCGACCACCGCTATAACGTCTCCAGTTTTATTATCAATTACCGTACTAGAAACTTGTGGCGTCAGTTTCCCATTAGCATCTCGACTGGTATAACCTTGATAAGTCTTATTGATCAAATCTTCTATCTTATTTTGAACATCCATATCAATTGTCGTGTGAATCGTATAACCACCATCGATCAATTCACCACGAGCACGATCAGCTGCCTGACCATACTTAACTTGATAGGCATTTCGTGCTGCCTTATCTTTAAAATCATATTGTATCCTGAATCCAGATGACTTCATCAATTCCTCAGTAGCACTAGTTACCGCAAAGTTTATTGCATAGTTATTAGAAATATCATTATTATAATTTCGTTGACTGATTTTCAGTCCCAAAGGACGTTTTCGAGCGGTTAAATAAGTATTTTTCGAAATTAATCCTTGTTGATTAAAGATATAGAGAATCATATTCCGACGTTTAATCGTACTACTAGGATTAGCCACCGGATCATAGTAGGTTGGATTATTCGGTAATCCAATTAGCACAGCTAGTTTATCAATCGATAAATCTTTTTGATTCTCTGAAAAATAGTAATCAGAGGCGGCACTGAATCCGTATGAACCGTGTCCCATATAGATATTATTAATATAGAACTCTAAAATTTGAGCTTTGGTAAATTTTTTCTCAAGCTGTTGGGCAATTACCATTTCCTTCAGCTTACGAGTCATATTTTGAGATTGATCTTTTAGGATAACGTTCTTAACCAGTTGTTGCGTTAAGGTTGATCCTCCCTCAGTCCTACGGCGAAGTAGCTTTGACCCAATTGATCGCAATATAGCATACATATCGACACCGTGATGAACATAGAATCGTTGATCTTCAACGGCCACCAAACCCTTACGTATCTTGGGATTAATTTCATTTATCGGTGTGTAATTGGAACTGGATCGTGACAGTTTTTTGATTTCTTTATCGTTACGGTCATATATAACGGTGGAATTCTTAGGATGAAAGTCGGATGCCTTCAAGCCTTGACTGTATGAGTATCCATCCGCAATCGTATTTCTGATTTCGTAACCATATCGCCACCAAAATGCTCCTACACTCAGAAGAATTAGAAGTAGCAATGTCAAAAGAATCCATGGCCATTTTCGCCTTTTTTTAGTTACTCTTTCTCGTAACTCAGTATTTTTTTTACGCATATTAGCCCCTAATTAACATAGAATGTTATTCCAGAAGAGATTTTTGACATCAAGGTTGATAAGTCAGATGAACTGATCTGCATCCCTTCGTCATAGCTAGTTCCACCTGCATAAATGAATCCTAAGGTTGAACTATTAGTGAAGTAAATTGACTTGTTTAAATCAGAATTATTTTTAAACCAAAAGACTGGTGTTGCTGTACTAAAGTCTGCTGTTGTATTCTCAGGACTAGTTACATCTAACTCAGCTAAATCACTTTCGGTAGCATCTGGAACATACTGTCCAAAATTGCTATTACTACTATCGGTAATAATGGCATCTGAACTACTTGCACTGACCAACTTCTTGATTGTGTATTTTCCGGCAGCGACTTGCGAACTAACAACACTAATATAACCATCTTCAGCCACATACTTGCCGCTGACTTTTGTCATCAAGGCCAAATTATTAGTGCTTGAATCGTAGTACAAGGCATACTTACCGGTAATGCCAGCTTGAGTTAACTTGTCAGCTGCCCCACTAGAGAAGTTCATCCCTGAAACAATATCGACATTAGCTGGAGTGTATTTCTCAGTTAAAGGCGCATTCCGTAAGGCTTGTAATTCTTGTTTGACCGCGGCCACACGTGAGCTCTCCCCTTGGTGATTAGCAAAGTATTGATCCATTTGATTGACCGGCGTTTCCCAGCGTTTCTTAACCGTCTTATTCTTGATCAGTTTGTAGTAAGTATTGACCATCGAAATTTTCTTAAAACTTAAACTGCCATTGTCAGAATTATACTGTTGCCAAGTCTTATCCAGATACTTTTCACCATCTTGAGTCTGTTCATACCATATCTGAATTGTGTCTAAACGATTCCGCAATTTTTGATAAACATCTTGGTTCTTTTCTTTTAGCAAAGTCTTATCCAGATCATTGATTTTATCGCTAGTAACATCATCTTTGTAATTATTCTTACCATCAAATAACGCACTAACTTCTTTATTACGATCTTTTCGAGCCTGAATATAATCTTCCAACTGATTATATTTCTTAATATTATCAGTCGTTATCACATATCCATTAGTATTTTTAATAACACCACCGATAAAATCGAGGGTCTTATAATTTAAGTCTGTTTTTAAAACTTCTAATTCTTTATCTTGGTATTGACTAGATATTCTTGAAGTCACTACTGCATTAACTATTCCTCGTGAAAGCATAACGAAAAAGATGACGGCTGTGAAGATACCGACAATCCCAGCACTCATTAATAAATAATGCTCTGATTTGGTCCTAGTCTTTAAATCTTTCTTATCTTTCATTATTTTCCCCAAATATCTAGTTCATCTTGTATATTATATATAGTAAATTATCATGCAAATAAAGGGTGGGAATTTTGAAAAAATTAAACAAAAAATATATTAAATGGATAATTATCCTTACCTTATTAGTAATGATCATTGCCGCTTACACCTTTAACCTTGGAAAAATCAAAGATAAGACGGTCAACGGCATTGCTCAAATCACTATTCCCTTTTCACTGATTGTTAATCCCAAAAATATTGACGAAGATATTGCACCAAAATCAATTAGTCTTGACGATGGCGACATGACAAAAGCTAAGCAACAAGCTCTTAATATTGTCAGCACGATTAATGAAGATTACAACAGTACCGATGAATTATCTTTCCTATCTAATCAACAGGAAAAAGATTTACTCGAAAAAATTCATAAAAAAGCGCACCGTTATATTTTTAAAATAACGTTGCTTAACTTTGGTAAAGATGCTCACGGAAAATATGTCACGATTAGTTGTAATCGATATGATGATACTAAAACTATTGTCAGCTATCGTTACCGTTTATACCATAAAGGTGACTCAATCACCTCGGCTCGATACTTGAATTCACGTTCCAATAAATATCCACCACAGTATGTTTTAGAGAATATTGAAATGGGCAAAGATGGTGTTAATCAAGCTACAGTCTTCATGCAACGTTTAAAGACAGCCATCATCAATTCTAATTTGACCGCTACCAACGCGACTGATCCTGGTAATTTCAATCAGATTTCCCTTAATTTAGGTCTTAATCCGGATAAAAGCAATATGGGACTGTTTGTTTTAGCTAAAAATTCTAACTCACGTGTTAGTAACTACGGTATCATCGGTTATCAAATTTCAGACGTCCCCCGTTACACGAGAATCTATTTGAAGCAGAAGAATAAAAATGACAATATTTATTATACTTTAACTTATAGCCGAAACAGTGGAAGATATATCAATTTTCAGAAAGGTATCATTAGTACTGATACACAGAATAAATAAGTTTTCATGAAAATCAGAGAGCTACACAAGCCGGTTAGATTCTGAGTATTTACAGGACTTCACGAATTATGCATATGATTTGGGAAGTCCTACAAAGCACAGGAATCTGGCTTGTGTAGCTCGTTTCAATAGAGACAGAAATAGCCGATAACTCAAAATTAAGTTATCGGCTATTTTATGATTTCAGAGACTGAACATTTTTAGTTCTGTTCTGTTTTTTTATTTTTTTGTTCATTATTATGCAAAATATCATCAATAATACTTTGTAGAGTTACCTGTGACATACTTTTCTCAGCATCACTTTGGATTTTTTGATAAATCCCAGTTAAGGTCTGTTGAATATTACCACCAACGATACATGCTGGATTGGTTTTTTCATCAACATGTAAGAGATTGTGATTGTCTTCCATGACCTGATAGACGTCTAACAGAGTAATTTCACTAGCTGGACGTCCAAGTTTAGGTGCTACCTTTCCCGGACTGCTTTCCAGTAAATCGGCTTTTGTTAAACGTGACATCATCCTGCGAACCAAGCTAGGATTGGATTCAATACTACTTGCTATGGCTGAGCTAGATAAATCACCATCTTTACAGATTTCAACATATGCCAAGATGTGGACTCCATCACTTAGCTTATTAGAAAATTTCATATTAAACTCCTCCTAATACCTTTTAATATAATAAAGCATTCTCAGAGAAGATGAAAATTTATTCGCCAACAACTGTTTTGATTGCCTCTGAAATAGGAGTCAAATCGTGACCCAAAACATCTAGTAAATCAGTTGTTTCTTCAGCTAAAGCTCCGTCTGAAATTAAATCTTGAATAGAGATAATAATCCCAATTGTCATATCATCCATTCCTGAATCCTTTAACAACTTAGAATATTCAGTATCTGTGAGGGATGATACTTTAAAGTTACCTGCGACCCCTTCAGCAAGTTGCGCATAAGTTCTTGATTCACCGGCAAATTCATAAACATCCTTAGTATCTTGAGTAGCTAAAACTTTTGCGGCAGCTTCTGAATATTCACTTTCCAAAGCCCAACCAGCTTTTCCATCACCTGCTGAGTAGATAAAATCATTGCCTTTAGCAGCTTCTTTTAACCCAGCAGCATCATTTTCCAAATACCAATTATTACGTAAAAATGAATACTTCATCCCTGATTCTTTAATCAATTTCTCAGTTTCTTTATGGTCAGATGCCAATGAAACTGTTGCTGAATCAGCGTGTGGGAAACTTGTATATGCAATATAACCAACACCTGCATTCTTAGCAGCTTTAACAAGATTTTGATGTTGAGTTAGTCTTGCTACTGGTCCACCGGGTTGAGATGAAATAAATAGTAGTCGATCAATTCCTTTTAGAGATTCAGTTAGTTGATCAACATCTGTATAGTCACCGGGACGTACTTCTACTCCTGTTGGAACCATATCCTTAGCCTTTTTAGTATTACGAGCTAGGGCAATTATATCAGTTGCTGGTACTAGTTTTACTAATTCTTTAAGAGCGTTTTGACCGAAGTGGCCAGTTGAACCTGTTATAGCGTATTTTGTCATAAGTTGTATTCTTCTTTCTTTTCGTTGTTACTTTATTATTAACTTGTATTGATTATAGTAACACCGTTATTTTGTTTTGCAATGATTTTGTTTTTTGGGGGATGGAAAAAGACCACTGAGTTTGTTTGCTCAGTGGTCTTTTTGTTGGTTTCGTTTAATTCGTATTACTCAATTTTTATGTATTAAATTTTTTTGCTTGTTCGTCCTAAACGAGCTGCGAGCAACAGATTCCTGTGCTTTGCCTGACTTCCCAAATCGTACGCATAGTTCCGCGTACAATTCGTGAAGTCCTGCAAATGCTCAGAATCTAACCGTTGCTCTCCGCTCTCTAGTCTGTCCAAACGTCATTTACTTCGATTGTTTGTTCTCTATCTGGTCCAACTGAAACTGTTGCGTATTCAACGCCTAATTGGTCTTTGATAAAGTCTAAATAATCTAATGCTGCTTGTGGTAAATCTTTTAGGCTCTTGGCTTGGGTCATATCTTCTGTCCAGCCTGGGAATGTCTTGTAAACTGGTTTGCATTTTGCTAAAACATTCAAGTTTGCTGGATATTCGTCAATGATCTTGCCGTTTAAATCGTAGCCTGTGCAGACTTTGATTTCTTTGAGTCCTGTTAGAACGTCTAAACAATTTAGTGATAGGTGAGTAACTCCTGAAACGTTACATGAGTGTTTTAGAACAACTAGATCGATCCAACCAACACGGCGTGGACGATGTGTAACTGTTCCGTATTCATGACCGGCTTCTCTTAAAAAGTCACCTGTATCATTCAATTGTTCTGTTGGGAATGGACCAGCACCAACTCTTGATGTGTAGGCTTTAACTACACCGATGACATTGTCGATCAAAGGAGCACCGATTCCGGCACCAGTAGTTACACCACCAGCTGGATTAGATGAAGTTACATAAGGATAAGTACCATGGTCAATATCAAGCATGATTCCTTGTGCGCCTTCAAATAATACGTTCTTACCATTCTTTAATTCTCTATTTAAAAATGCAGAAGTGTCGATAACACGATCTTTTAAGTCTTGACCAAATTGATAATATTTTTCAAAAATATCGTCAAATTTCATTGGTTCAGCACCGTAGATTTTTGTAAATAATTCATTCTTCTCTTTAAGATTCTCTGTCAATAATTCCTTGAACAAATCTTTATCAAGAATATCAGCCATTCTGATACCAACACGTGATGCCTTATCAGTATAAGCAGGTCCGATACCTCTATTAGTTGTTCCAACTTTGGAATCACCTTTAGCAGCTTCTTGAAGTTTATCCAATTCAATATGATATGGAAGAATCAATTGTGCACGGTTAGAAATTTTCAAATTAGTTGTATCTACACCTTGGTCGTGAAGACGTTGCAATTCTTCTTCAAGTGATTCAAGGTTCAAAACAACACCATTTCCAATAACACTAGTTTTATCTGAATATAAAATACCAGATGGAACTGATCTTAATTTGTAAACTTGATTATCAATGTTTAGAGTATGTCCAGCATTATCTCCACCTTGGTAACGTGCAATAATGTTAGCTTCACCACTAAAATAATCGGTAATCTTACCTTTACCTTCGTCGCCCCATTGAGTACCTACTACAACAACTGTCGTCATTTCTTCTACACCTACACTATTTAATTTTCTGGAATATTCGCTATCGATGAAAACTTATTATAAGATTTCACGAATAATAATTTGGCAGTACCACGAGGACCTGAACGGTTCTTACTGATGATTACTTCAACCTCACCAACATCTTGGTCCTCTGGCTCTTCCTGATTATCATTGTCATCCCCGTCTTCATCACGATAATAATCATCACGATAAAGGAAGGCAACGATATCCGCATCCTGTTCAATTGAACCAGATTCACGAATATCTGACAACATAGGTCGCTTATCTTGACGCGCTTCAACACCACGAGAAAGCTGTGATAGCGCGATTACTGGAACATGAAGTTCTTTTGCTAATTTTTTTAAGTTACGAGAAATAACTGAAACTTCTTGTTGTCTATTTTCTTGACCAGTACCTTCGATCAATTGTAAATAATCGATGATAACGAGATCTAAGTGACCACTTTCTTTCAAAAGTCGACGACACTTAGATCTGATTTCGGCCATCTTCACACCAGGGGTATCGTCAATATAGACGTTAGTCCGTGACAAACTACCCATGGCAACAACTAGACTGTTCCATTGATTCTCATCCAATTTACCAGTTCTCAAAGCATTGGCATCAATACTACCTTCTGAACACAACATACGGTTAACAAGTGATTCAGCACCCATTTCCAAAGAGAAAATAGCTACGGTTGCGTTAGATTTAGTAGCAGCGTTTTGCGCCAAGTTCAATGCAAAGGCTGTTTTACCAACACCAGGACGAGCTGCCAAAATAATCAACTCATCTTTGTGCAAACCAGTCGTCATATCATCAAGATCTTTGTATCCAGTCGATAGACCAGTAACATCACTATCTTGATCATATAACTTATCAATTTCTTCAAATGAAGATTTAACAACATCAGAAATTCGTCTGAAACCTTTGTGATTACGGTTTTCAGACACATCCATAATGTCCTTCTCTGACTGGTCAATAATACTATCAACGTCATCATCTTGTTCAAATGAGCGTGTAACTATACTAGTTGCAGCATTGATCAATCTTCTCAAAGTTGATTTGTTCTTAACGATTTTGGCATAGTAAGTCGTATTAGCAGCTGTTGGAACAGATTCAGATAATTCAACTAAATAACTTACTCCACCGACGTCCTCAACTTGATTCAATTTATCAAGTTCATTTTGAACTGTAACAACATCGACAGGATCTTCGGCATCGTTCAAATTCATCATCGCTTGGAATACTAATTGATTAGCATGTTGATAAAAATCATCAGCGTCAACGTATTCCATCGCTTCAATTAAAGCATCTTGACTTAGAAAAACCGCTCCTAATACGGCTTGCTCAGCATCCTTATCATTGGGCGGTATTCTTGACGTTATATCATTATTCATTTATATCCTACTTCTTTTCAGCAACGTGCACTCTTATGGTAGCCTCTACGCCATCAAAAAGCTTAACTGGTACATTGATGTAACCGAGTGCCTTAATGCCATCAGAGAGTACCATTTTGTGTTTATCAACTGTCATTTCATATTGATTTTTAAGTTCTTCAGCAATCTTTTTAGTTGTAACTGAACCAAAGAGACGACCATCAGCACCTGATTTGGCAGAAATTTCAACGACTGTCTTGTCGTCCTCAATTTTACCCTTTAATACTACGGCTTCTGCCTTTTCTGCAGCATAGTCTTTAGCTTCACGATTTTGTTCAGCCTTTAATTTTGCCACATTAGCTTTAGTAGCCTCAATAGCTTGGTTGTTCTTGATCAAAAAGTTTTGGGCATAACCTGAAGCAACGTTCTTTACTTCACCCTTCTTACCTTTACCTCTAACATCCGTTAGGAAAATAACCTTCATAATGATCCTCCTCTTAGTTCTTCTTATCAGAATCAGTCAATACAGCAATCAATTGTGCCTTGGCGTCTTCTACTGTTGAATCTGAAATTTGTGTAGCGGCATCAGACAAGTGACCACCACCACCGAGCTTCTCCATAATGACCTGGACATTCACATTCCCTAAACTACGGGCTGAAATACCAACACGACCATCTGGACGCTTACTTATTACAAAAGATGCTTCAACATTATCTAATGATAACAATGTATCAGCTGCTTGGGCAACAATAACTGGATCATATGATTTGTCTTCCTCACCAAAACAAACACCCATATTGTTGTTGACCATTGTAACAGTTTCAATCAAATGGTTCTTTTGGATAAATGAATCAATATTCTCTTTCAAGACATTTTGAATAATCTTTTCATCAGCACCAACAGAACGTAAGTAACTAGCTGCATCAAAAGTTCTTGTACCAGTTCTGAGTGAGAATGATTTGGTATCAACTGTAATACCAGCAAGTAAAGCAGTTGCCTCAAGTTTCTCAATTGCCTTCTTGTTCTTAGGTTGATATTCAAGCATTTCAGTAATCAATTCACTGGCTGATGATGCGTATGGTTCAATATAGGTCAACATAGGATTCTCTGGGAATTCCTCACCACGTCTATGGTGATCGATAACAACGATTTTTTCATTTTCACCCTTAAATAAATCAGGGTTAATTGAAATACTTTCCTTTGAGTGGTCGACCATAACAATCAAAGTCTTAGGTGTCTTAATAGCAATTGATTCTTCTGGTGTTAAGATATCTTTCTTAATCTCAGGGTCCTTATCGATCATACCCAACAAACGACTAACGTCAGAATGCAGAGTATTAGGATTGATAACGATCTTACATGGAGTGTTATTCATAATAGCAATCCGTCTGATACCTAATGAAGACCCCAAAACATCCATATCAGGGTGCGAGTGTCCCATAACAATAACTTGATCACTATCTTTGAATAACTCTTGTAAGGCCTCACTGATCATCCGAGCACGGACACGAGTTCTCTTCTCCATCGGATCAGTATTACCACCATAGAAACGAGCTTTTTCATCAATTTCCTTAACAACAACTTGATCTCCACCACGCCCTAAAGCTAAGTTGAGATCTTTTTGTGCTTCATCATTTAACTTATGCAAGTCGTCGACCCCATAAGAGAAGCCCATGCTCAATGTTAAAGGAACATTTTGTTGGGATGTATATTCACGAATCGTATCAAGGATATTGAAACCATTCTTTTCCATGTTAAAAATACGGCCTGTGTAAGCCATGATGAAGAAATGGTCATCATCAATTCGTTTCAAGAACATCTGCTCTTTAGAAGCCCAGTTGGCTAACTCGTTAGTTATATAGTTATCCAAATTAGAAATGTCTCGATCACTCATTGATTGAGTTATTTCAGCGTAATTATCCAAATAAACTTGGCCAATTACTGAACGATTCCCCTCATACCTATTCTCAATTTTAGAATAGTGCGTGATATCAAATAAATAGATAACTTGCAATTCATTTTGGACTTGTACTAAGAAGTATTTATCATCAATTTGAATTGTTGAACTATCAGCATGTTTCTCATCATCGATCAATTCGACAAGATCTGACGATATATCACTGACATTCATGCTGTTAGATGGATTGAACCCCGTTTTCTCAACAAAATAAGGGTTAACCCATTGAATCTGTTTCTCAGTATCGTATAAAAGTATTCCTAGTGGATACTCTACAAAACTGTTATCTGTTCCACGATCAATTCGATATTGTAGGTTGTTAGTATACTTACCTGCCTTTTCACCCAAAAGCAAGAACAGGTATACGAACAAAATTAACGAAATTATAATAAGTATGGCCTGAATATAACCGGCTACAGAACCGTGAACCAAACCAACAACTAATATCGACAATAACATAACAATCAGAGAAACTGCCGTAAGTTGAGTTGAATGATCAACTCTCGAAAGGAAGAATTTCAGATTAGACTTTAGCTTTTTCATATTAGTCCCCTCTTAGATATACCTCTTAATTTTATCACAGCCGACATGTTCTTTCCGCATAATATGTTATCTGAATTTTCGTGTAGAAGTTACTGAAATAAAAAGCTTTACTGATGTCTTTTTCACACTACATTATTAATAAAATAATAAAGAAATTGATATGACTGTTACTTAAACTTACCGCGTAGATGCCGGGACAAAACACAACTTCACTTCGCTTAATCCAAAATATACGGTAACCCAAAATCGAGTTACCGTATATTTACATTTATGCTCAGATAACGAACGTGTTCTGTCTTGCTCTGTTAATCATTATTATCATCTTTAATTACGTGAATATTCCCTTTTTCATAGAAATACATCATGGGGAAAAATATAATACTGAAAATCAATGCACCAACTATCTCCTTCAAACTAAACATAACTTTAAAAAAGTTTTGGTTTTCAATATTAAGGCTAGTATTCAGCAGCCAAAATATTATAAAACCGATTGGAGCCAGTCGCAACCATTTGTTCCTAATTCTATTGATTGCCTGATTTTTACCTTCAGAGGATACTTCTTCACTAATTACTCCACGATGTCTTAACACTATTATCGTAAACATAGCAATTATCGAAAGAATCGCTAATATTTGAATAAGAGTTGTAATATAGAAAAAAGATTCGAAGTCAGTGATACGACCGCTCATAGCAATCGTAATTATAATATCGTTAAAAACCAATTCAAAAATAAATATACCGATTAAAGCTTTAATAGATGCACGACCTATCTCTACCTTAATCCGTTCATCAACTATCCCTGGTATCCCAAAGAACCATTTAATGATTCGATCACTCCATTTTACCTTCATCTTTATCCCTCCAAAAAAGTGTATTCAAATCAGTCTTCAATGCCCAAGCCAATTTCAGACATAAATCTAATGAAGGATTATATTTATCATTCTCAATTAGATTAATCGTCTGACGAGCAACACCAATTTTTTCAGCTAATGCAATCTGTGATAATTTTTGTTCCCGACGATATTTACGAACTTGATTCATTATCCGTCCTTCATTTCTGTTTTTAAAAAAGTCATATATATTTGACATCTAAATGATATAACCATTTAAGACTTATGTCAAATATATATGACTTTTTGAGTTTGGTAGGGATGTTCTACCGTAGAATAAATAAAACGTTTTCACACGAAGCAGTTTAAATAATTTCTTTATATACCAGATAACTTATCCACATTGTTTATAAATAAAACTTAATTACAGAAGTAATGCAAACTACTTTAACGTGATCCAGTCTGGAACAAAAATTGGAATTGGCTAAGTAGTGAATTTTTTCTTAGCTGACGAAATCAGGTTAGAAAAAGGCCGAGCTTGGAATTAGTTCCAAGTCGTGCCCACTACGTTCCAGCCAAATTCCAATTTTTGTGGAAGACGGCAACCCCAAGAAAAAAGGGCAAAAAAAAAAGACTACTCTCAAAAGTAGTCTTTTTAAATTGCAAAAGAATTAGTCTTCAGCAACGAATGGTAATAGAGCCATGATTCTTGCACGCTTGATAGCGATTGTAAGCATTCTTTGGTTCTTAGCACTTGTACCAGTAACACGTCTAGGTAGGATTTTACCACGTTCTGAGATAAATCTCTTAAGTAAGTCTGTATCCTTGTAGTCGATGTATTCGATATGGTTAGCAGCGATGAAGTCAACTTTACGTCTTCTACGTCCGCCTCTTCTTTGTTGGGCCATTATAAATGCTCCCTTCTATATTTTTAATTTTAAAATGGTAAATCATCATCAGATATGTCGATCGGTTTACTGTTGTCAGCAAATGGATCACTCATATTGTTGTTTGAATTGTTAGATTGATTATTGTTGCTGTTATTACTATTGTTATTGCTTGGTTGGTTATTGTTACCATTTTGCTGGTTACTATTGTTCCCACCAAATGGAGACTGATTTGATTGACTTGGTCGATTATAGTTAGATGATTGATTTGAAGAATTATTGGAACTACCAGAATTTCTTCTCTCAGCTTCAGAACGAGATTCAAGTAATGAGAAGTTTTCAACAACTACCTCAGTTACATAAACTCTTTGGCCTTGTTGATTTTCATATGAACGTGTTTGAAGACGTCCATCAATTCCAACAAGTGAACCTTTATTAGTGAAGTTTGAAAAGTTCTCGGCAGCCTTTCTCCAAATAACACAATTGATAAAATCGGCTTCACGCTCTCCTTGAGCATTCGTAAATGATCGATTTACAGCAACCGTAAAGCTAGCAACAGCCGCTCCATTGGCAGTGTATTTCAATTCAGGGTCACGTGTCAGGCGTCCAACTAGAACTACTCTATTAATCATTAATCTGCCTCCTTAAATTGTTTCACGTGAAACAAAACTAGTTTTCACGTCTAATGATCATATGACGAAGAATGCTGTCATCGATCTTTGAAAGACGGTCAAATTCGTTAATTGCTGCATCGTTTTCAGCATCTGCCTTAACAATATGGTAGATACCTTCTTTGTAGTTAGCAATTTCGTATGCTAAGCGTTTCTTTTCCCAGTCTTTTGATTCGATTACTTTGGCGCCGTTGTCAGTAAGAATCTTATCGTAACGATCGATTAATACCTTCTTTGCGTCTTCTTCAATATCAGGTTTGATGATATATGTGATTTCGTAATGTGCTTCAGTCATGGACTGTACACCTCCTTATGGTCTAGTGGTTCCATTAATGGAACAAGGAGCATAAATTAACTGCATTTTATACTCACAAATTATGATTTTATCATAAACCCACTACAATTACTAGAACTACTTTAAATAAAAAACGTTTCTGCCTGACACGTACCCTCTTGAGGAATACATAATCAAATTACGCAGAAACGATTAATTTTTATTCATTATCTGTATTATCGTCGTCAGATGAATCGTCAGTAGAGTCATCATTTGAATCAGAATCAACGTTTGTATCTCCAGTATCAGTTGTTGTATCTGGGTTTGTTTCTGTATCAGATTCAGAATCTGAATCTTCATCTTCTGAATCATCGGCAATTTTAGCCATAGTTGAAACGATTGAAGAATCATCAACCTTGATCAATCTGACACCAAGTGTGGCACGACCTGTTTGTGAAACGCTTTGCACGTCGAAACGAATCATGACACCTTTATCAGTGATCAACATGATATCTTCATCACCATTAACAATAGTCAAACCAGCGATTGGCCCATTCTTTTCGGTAACATTAGCAGTCTTGATACCTTTACCACCACGACCTTTGACTGGATATTCACTGACAGAAGTTCTCTTACCATAACCCTTTTCAGAGATAGTTAAGATTTCTTGACCTTCTTCGGCGATTGAAGAACCAACAACATAATCTTCTTCACGAAGTTTGATACCACGAACACCGGCAGCAGTTCTTCCCATAGGACGAACATCGCTTTCCTTAAATGTTACGGCATAACCCTTGTGAGTTCCGATAACGATAACTTTACTACCGTCAGTTAGGAAAACATTGTTAAGTTCATCTTCGTCTTTAAGTGTGATTGCACGTAAACCAGAATGTCTGATGTTAGCAAAGTCATTAACTGGTGTACGTTTAACAGTTCCATACTTAGTAACGAAGAATAAGAATGAGTTATCACGGTCAACATCCCTATCGACATTAATAACAGTCTCAATCTTTTCACCCTTCTCAATGTTTAGAAGGTTGATAACGGGGATTCCTTTAGCTGTACGGCCATATTCAGGGACTTCGTAGCCCTTGATACGATATACCTTACCAGCGTTGGTAAAGAACAAGAGACGGTCATGTGTTGATGTATAAATCATTTGTTCAATGAAATCATCATCATGAATACCCATTCCTTGGACACCACGGCCTCCACGATTTTGAACACGGAATTCATCAGCAGATAAACGTTTGATGTATCCATTATGTGTCAAAACGATTAGGATATTTTCTTCTTCAATAAGATCTTCATCTTCGATGTTAGCAACTTCACTAGCACGAATTTCAGTTCTTCTTGGATCACCGAATTTTTCTTGAATTTCTAGCAATTCATCATAAATAATCTTATCAACACGTTCTGGCTTAGCCAAAATGTCCTCATAATCAGCGATTTTTACTAGAAGATCTTGATATTCAGCCTCAACCTTATCACGTTCCAAACCTGTCAAACGAACCAAACGCATATCAAGGATAGCTTGTGATTGTTTGTCAGATAGTTTGTAACTATCCATCAAAGTTTGTTTAGCAATAACTGAAGTTTCTGAACCACGGATAATTTTGATGATTTCATCAATATGATCCAAAGCAATTCTTAAACCTTCAAGAATATGAGCACGCGCTTTAGCACGTTTCAATTCAAATTCAGTTCTTCTTCTAATAACAACTTCTTGATGTTTCAAGTATTCAACAAGTACACCCTTTAAAGTAAATACTCGTGGTGTCTTACCAACGATGGCAACCATGTTGATACCATATGAAATTTGAAGTTGAGTTAATTTGTAAAGGTTGTTCAAGACAACTGAGGCACTCATATCACGACGAAGATCGATAACGATACGCATACCTTCACGATCTGATTCATCGTTCAAATCAGTGATACCTTCAAGCTTCTTTTCACGTGCCAATTCAGCAATTCTTTCAACAAGACGAGCTTTATTGACCATGTATGGAAGTTCGGTAACGATGATTTGTTCAGCACCACTCTTCTTCGTAACGATGTCAACTTTAGCACGAAGAATGATTGTTCCTTTACCAGTCTCATAAGCTTTTCTGATACCAGAACGGCCCATGATAATACCACCAGTTGGAAAATCAGGTCCAGGAATAACTTTCATTAAGTCAGCTACTGTTGCATCAGGATTTCTCATCAAAATGTGTAATGCATCAATAACTTCTTTCAAGTTATGTGATGGAATATTAGTTGTCATACCAACGGCGATACCAGTTGCACCATTAACCAAAAGGTTAGGGAATCTAGCTGGTAAAACCATTGGTTCTTTTTCTTCACCATCGTAGTTAGGAACAAGATCAACAGTATCTTTGTTGATATCTCGCAACATTTCAACCGCCATCTTACTCATACGAGCTTCGGTATAACGCATAGCGGCAGGTGGATCACCATCAATTGATCCAAAGTTACCATGTCCATCAACCAATGGATAACGATAACTGAAATCCTGCGCCATTCTTACCATAGATTCGTAAATAGCTGAATCCCCATGGGGGTGATATTTACCCATGATGTCACCAACAAAACGAGCACTCTTCTTGTAAGGTTTGTCAGGCGTTACACCTAATTCGTTCATACCATAAAGAATACGGCGATGAACTGGTTTTAGACCATCACGAACGTCAGGTAGCGCACGTGACACGATAACACTGGCAGCGTAGTCAACGAAGGAATTCTTCATGACTTCTGTCAAGTTAACATTTTCTATTCTATGATCTGCCATTAAATTGCCATCCTCTCTAGTAATCTACCTCTGCATAACGTGCATTTGCTTCGATGAATTCTCGTCTAGGTTCAACTTTGTCACCCATTAACATTGAGAAAGTACTGTTAGCTTCAATAGCGTCATCAAGGTTAACACGGTCCAATCTTCTCTTGTCTGGATCCATTGTTGTTTCCCAAAGTTGATCAGCATCCATTTCACCAAGACCCTTGTAACGTTGAATCTTTGGTTCTGGCTTTGGTGGTAATTGTTCGACAAAATCATCTTTTTCTTTATCTGTATCAAAGTAACGCATCAACTTACCTTGGCGAACTTGATACAAAGGTGGCTTGGCAATATAAACATATCCTGCATCAACGACCGGACGCATATATCTGTAAAGTAAAGTCAAAAGTAATGTTCTGATATGGGCACCATCGACATCGGCATCGGTCATAATAATGACTTTGTGATAACGAGCCTTTGAAATATCCAAATCTTCACCGAATCCCATTCCCATAGCGGTAAATAGGGTTCTAATTTCTTCATTAGCTAAAATCTTGTCCATTGAAGCTTTTTCAACGTTCAAAATCTTACCTCTAATAGGCAAAATAGCTTGTGTCAAACGTGAACGACCAGTCTTAGCAGAACCACCGGCTGAATCACCCTCGACGATAAATAATTCAGAAATTGCTGGATCTTTACTAGCATTATCAGCTAATTTACCAGGCAAATTACTGATTTCCAAACCATTTTGTTTTCTAGTAACTTCACGAGCACGCTTAGCAGCTAAACGGGCTTTTGTAGCAAGAGAACCTTTTTCAACGATTTTCTTAGCAACATCAGGATTCTCCATCAAGAACTTAGAGAAATGCTCACTAAACAATCTATCAGTGATTGTACGAGCGTCACTGTTACCAAGTTTTGTCTTTGTTTGACCCTCAAATTGTGGATCCGGATGCTTGATAGATACAACGGCTGTCATACCTTCACGAACATCTTCACCAGATAACTTTTCAGTATCTTTTAGTAATTTATTTTTATGAGCGTAGTCGTTAATAACACGTGTCAAAGCAGTCTTGAAACCAACTTCGTGGGTACCACCTTCATACGTATGAATGTTATTAGCGAAAGTCATCAAATTAGTGTGATATTCATCGGTATATTGCAATGCAACTTCGACGGTAATACCATCTTGGAAACCTTCAAGATAAATTGGTTCTTCAAAAAGAACTTCCTTATCCTTATCCATATATTCAACGTAGCTTTGAATTCCGCCTTCATAATGGAATACTAATTTTTCAGCTGTCTCAGCTCTTTTATCTGTAAATGTAAGTTTTAAGCCTTTATTTAAGAAAGCAAGTTCACGAATTCTAGTTGTTAAAACTTTGTCATCGTAAACGGTAGTTTCAGTAAAGATATCTGAATCCGGCACAAAATGAACACGAGTTCCGTGATCAAATTCTCCAGCATCACCCAAAACGTGCATGGCGTTGTTGACCTTGCCACGTTTGAAGTCGATACCATATCTTTTACCACCACGGACAACTTCAACATCCAGCTCACTACTCAAGGCATTAACTACTGAAGCACCAACACCATGAAGTCCACCAGATACCTTGTATCCGCCACCGCCGAATTTACCACCGGCATGCAAAATTGTATAAACTGTTTCAAGCGCTGGCTTACCAGTCTTCTTTTGAATATCAACCGGGATACCACGTCCATCATCGGTAACAGTAACGGAATTATCTTTCTCAACAGTAACTTCGATTTTTGTAGCGAAACCAGCTAGAGCTTCGTCAATACCATTATCAATAATTTCCCAAACAAGATGGTGTAAACCTTGTTTACTAGTTGAACCGATATACATACCGGGACGTTTACGAACAGCCTCTAGTCCTTCAAGAACTTGAATCTGACTAGCATCGTATTCTTCGACTTGTGCTTCTCTTTTTTCTAGCTCAGCTTTTCTGTCTTCAGCCATTAAATCTCCTCCTGTTGAACTTTGCCATTATCTATATTTAAGATGTTAGGGTTTTTAACTAAATTGGGATCTACATCGTCAAGTGATGTGGTTGTGATAAACGTTTGAATACCATCCTTGATTGACGATAACAAATGAGTCTGACGCTTATGATCAAGTTCTGACAAAACATCATCCAATAAAAGAATTGGATAATCCCCCACCTGATCCTTGATCAATTCAACTTCTGCCAATTTTAAACTCAACGCAACTGAACGCTGTTGACCTTGGGAACCAAAATCTTGAACGTTTTTATCATTTACCAAAAATTTAATATCATCACGATGTGGACCATAAAGTGTCACACCACGTTGAATTTCTTTTTGGTAATTTTTTTGAAAATTGTCTTTGAAAATATCATAGATATTTTCAAGAGTTTTTCCTTCAGTTGTGAAAAACGTATTGTAAACAATTTTTAGTTTCTCATGATCTTCTGTAATGTTTGCATGAATCTTTTCAATGTACTTTTGCAATCTACTTAAAAATTGCAAACGCGAAAAAACAACTTCCGCACAATACGCTGAAAACTGATCCGTTAAAACATCCAAATAAATCATATCTTTCGCTTGTCGATGCTGAAGTTTTTTTAAATATGCATTACGTTGTTTTAAAACTGACCGAAATTGACTCATTGTCTTTAAATACTGCGCAGACATCTGACCAAATTCCATATCAATGAATTTGCGTCGAATTCCTGGATTACCTTTCACAATCGAAAGATCCTCTGGCGAAAAAAGGACAACGTTCAAATTACCGATATAACTTGATAATTTTCGTTGTTCCAAATTATTTAATTTGGCCTTTTTGCCAGATTTACTAATGACCAAGTCTAATTTCAAACGACTGGAATTATCCTTGATCACGGTACCAGAGATCCTTGCAAAATCACTGCCCCATCTAATTAAATCCTTGTCATTTGATGTTCGATGACTTCTCGTTAAAGCTAAAAAATACATAGCCTCTAATAAATTGGTCTTGCCTTGAGCATTCTCCCCCAAAAAAACATTAATGTTGGGTGAAAAATCGACTAGTAAGGATTCATAGTTACGGTAATTGTGAAGTTGGAGTTCTTTTACATACATTTATGCAATTTCAAAAGTTTGTTCACCGACAACTATTACGTCGCCAGAACGCAACTTCTTACCACGACGATCTTCAGGCTCACCATTAAGGAGCACTGAATTTTCTCTCAAGAACCACTTGGCTTGGCCACCAGTTGCGATGACGCCTTCGTCTTTTAAGAGTTGACCTAATGTTATAAATTCAGTTTCTAGCTTGATTTTCTCAGACATAATTACACCCTATTTATTAGATTTATCCATTTAATGACATAGTGATATTATAGTTGTTTTCACAATAAAAAACAACTTAGAACGAAATATCAGCCCGTTTGAGCGATTTTTACGATAAATAGTATCCACCCACTAAAATCACCTAAAAAAAGTCCCTAAGCAAGATTTAGGCGTTTAAGTAAATAAAGTGCAAAAAAATAGACCGAACCGACAAGTTCAGTCTATTTTGCTTATTTCACATTAAAATGTTCTTACTGGAGTGATAAGTTGGACGAAATTATCACTATCTTCAACGGGTCTTAAAGTAAATGGATGTAATGGAGAAGTAAAACTCATTTCAATTGTTGTATTACTACCGAATGATCTTAAAGCATCCTTCAAGTAATCAGGGTTGAATGAAATCTCCAAATCTTCACCTTCAAGTCCTTCGAAATCAAGAACTTCTTCAACAGTACCAACTTCTGGAGAATTACCGTAAAGTGTGGCTTTTTTATCCACAGATTTGATTTCTAGTTTGATAACGTTGTTTCTACTTTCGTGTGAAAGTAATGAAGCACGTTCAACTGAAGCCAATAATTTTGAAGTATCAAAAGTAAGTTTTGTATTTGAGTCTTCTGGAATCAAACGATCAGTTTCAGGATATCTACCGTCTAATAGTCTTGAGTAGAACATAATGTTGTCAAAACTGAATAGAACTTGGTTTTCTGAAATTGACATTGAAATTTCTTTGACAGAGTCGCTGATAGTTCTAACTAATTCAGTCAAACTCTTACCAGGAATGATCAAATTGTAGTCTTCATCACTTGTGATATTAATTTTTCTTTGTGAAAGACGGTGACTATCAGTTGCGACAGCAGTCAGACCTTCACTAGTAATCAAGAAGTTAACACCAGTTAAAACTGGACGACTTTCTTGGGTTGATACAGCAATAACAGTTTGGTTAACGACTTCTGTAAAGACATCAGTGGGTAAAACTAATTGATTATCAGTTTCTACTTCTGGAAGGTGTGGATAATTAACAGCATCTAATCCGTTAATAGTAAATTCTGAAACACCTGATTTAATTACAGTTTGATTATTATCTAAAACTTCTAAACCAAAATTGTCGCCAGGTAATTTTTTAATAATTTCGTTAAAGAATCTAGCTGGTAAAACAATTGAACCAACACTTTCGATATTTAAATCATTATCAGCATCTTCTTTAGAAATAAAAGAAGTAATTGAAATATCAGAATTGCTTCCGGTAATTGTCAAACCTGATTCAGTTAGATCTAATTTCATTCCTGTCAAAATAGGAATAGTTGTCTTTGTGGAAATTGCTCGTTGAACGTTACTTGTTTGATTAATGAACTTTGATCGATCAATAGAAAATTTCATAGGTAACTCCCTTTTAATTAATTAATATATAGATAGTAGTAGTAGTAGGGCCTGTTGAAACTGTGGATAACTTAGATGGTCCTAGAGCCTACTTGAAAAAATGATGTTATTAACAGCTGTGGATAACTTTGGGAAAACTAAAAAGTTATAAACAAGCTAATTTCTAAGGTCGTCTTTCAATTCGTTGATATCTCGCTTGAGATCGTCATCTTTTATGACTAACTCGGATATTTTATCACATGAATGCATGACTGTGGTATGATCTTTCCCACCAAATTCCATTCCTATTTGAGGAAGAGAACGATCGGTTAGTTCACGTGAAAGGTACATGGCAATCTGTCGAGGAACAACAATTGATTTAACTCGTTTTTTACCTTTTAAGTCTTGAATCGAAACATGATAATATTTGGCAACTTTATTTTGGATCTTAGCAATTGAAAGTCCCTTCTTATCATTAGATAATTTGTAGATTTTCAATGCATCCGCAGCAACTGATTTGGTAATATCAGTATTTTTAGTCGTCGAATAAGCCTGAACTCGAATCAAAGCGCCTTCTAGTTCACGCACATTAGTGTCAATTTGTGCTGCAATGTAGGATAAAGTGTCATCTGGAATTTCCAAATGTTCTGCTTTAGCTTTATTCCGTAAAATAGCTGTTCTGGTTTCTAGATCAGGAGCAGTAATGTCAGCCGACAAACCCTGAGTAAATCTAGAAACTAATCGTTGTTGCAACTTAGGGATTTCATTTGGTAAACGATCAGACGTCATTACGATCTGCTTACCTGTTTCATATAATGCGTTGAATGTGTGGAAGAATTCCTCTTGAGTTCCTTCTTTTTCAGCGAAAAATTGAATATCATCTATTAATAGTAGATCGACGTTTCGATATTCTCGTCTGAAATCATCTTGGGACTTAGTTTGGATTGAATTGATGAAGTCGTTAGCGAAGGTTTCACTAGTAACGTATTTAACTTTTGACAATGGGTCTAGCTTGATCATCTGATGTCCAATTGCTTGCATCAAATGAGTTTTACCAAGACCAACGCCACCATAGATAAATAATGGATTGTAAACTCCACCTGGATCTTCGGCTGCTGCAAGTGCTGCCGCATGAGCCATTTGATTTCCACCACCAACAATAAAAGTAGAAAATGTGTATTTTGGATTTAGGTGCGAATTATGAAATACGTGTTTTGGTTGAGCAGATTCAGTAGTAGTTTCAAGTTGAGGGGCCCTTTCGGGTTCCTCTTTTTTGTTGGAATCCTCAATATTTTCAATTATTGGATTGAGTTCCATGCCGTTTAATTCATAGGAGTAAATAACGATTTTTTCAGTATAATTTCGTTCCCAATAGTCTTTATGTAGTTTTGTTGGGACAGAGATGTAAATATTATTTCCTTCTACCCTTAAAGGTTTGGCACTTTCGACCCACGTTGTATAACTGACCTGTGTTAATTGGGATTTAAGCTTTTTAGTAAAATAATCCCAAAAAGCAGTAAGTTCATTTGTATTATTTATATTTGGCAATTATTTCCCCCCAATCTATGTCTGTGGATAATTTTTTTCCCTAAAATGACAGTCTATAGTTTATCATTCTATTAAGAAGTTTTCCACAGAACACACGTTTAAATTTTATACAAATAACAACTGGTATTTTTTAAATACACAGGCTTGTGGAAAATAGAGGCAACAAACAGTTGTCAACATAGTTATCCACAGAAAAGTGGAGAAGAAAGTGCCTATTTTCAGGTGTTACAAACAAAAAACAAGAAATACACAAATCCTGTGGAAAAGTAAAACACAGTAAAAAATATGTGGGAAAACTTTGTTTAAATCACTGTGGATAAAAAAGGTTGTAAATTTTGTCAACTTTTTATCCACAATAGAAATTGCGTAAAACTTCTTTGAATTGTTTTCCATTAATAGGAAATTACCTGTTTAAATTATTGCAATAACATGATATTATAGTTAAGCAATTGTCTGAAGAAGTGAAATTTTAGAATATTTAAATTTAAGAGTCAGGAGGTTTATTGATGACTACAAAGAGAACATATCAACCCAAGAAGCGTCATCGTGAACGCGTCCATGGTTTCATGAAACGAATGAGTACAAGTAATGGTCGCAGAGTTCTAGCAAGACGTCGCAAAAAGGGTCGCAAAGTATTATCAGCTTAGTTTTGAAGGATCACTCTTGGTGGTCCTTTTTTATTACAAACACAAGAGTAGTCTGGTGACATATGAGAAAAAGCTATCGAATTAAAAAAGAAAATGAGTTCCAATATGTCTATTCCAACGGTAATTCCGTTGCAAATCGCAACTTTGTACTATACAAAATGCCTAAAGAGGGTCAAAAGCATTTTCGTGTAGGAATTTCTGTCGGAAAGAAAGTTTCACATACTGCAGTGGGGCGTAATCGTGTTAAAAGATACATTCGCCAATCACTTTTGGAATTGAAGCCCGAAATTCCCGCAGAATTGGATTTCTTGATTATCGCAAGAAAACCTGCGGTTGATTTAGACATGTTTGACGCAAAAAAGAATATTGTACATTTATTGAAATTAGGTAAAGTAATAGAGTAGGATCGAAAATTTTAATAAACTAATATATAGGGTGTAAAAGTGAATAAAAAAAGCTTAAAGAAATACATAGGTGTAGCGCTATTACTTAGTGTTGTCTTGGTATTAGCTGGATGTTCAAACTTAAACGTGCCAATTACTAGTAAAAGTACTGGATTCTGGGATCACTATGTTTTATATAGTTTTTCAAGATTCATTCTTTGGTTAGCATCAATCGTTGGTAACAGTTATGGATGGGCTATCGTACTTTTCACAATTATCGTGAGGGTTGTTTTACTCCCACTTAATTGGCTTCAAATCCGAAGCATGAATAAACAAATGAAGATTCAGCCTCAAATGAAGGCTCTTCAAGATAAATATTCAGCAAAAGATACGGATACTCAACAGAAATTGAGAGAGGAAACTCAAAAGTTATATAGTGAGGCGGGAGTGAACCCGGTTGCTGGTTGTTTACCATTGGTAGTCCAAATGCCAGTTATGTTTGCTTTGTACCAAGCTATCTATAAGACGACTCAATTACGTGATGGTAGTTTCTTATGGATGCAACTTGGAAAAGCTGATCCATATTACATCATGGCTATCCTAGCTGGTTTGTTTACTTTCTTAAGTACATACATTTCTAGCTACTCACAACCACAACAAAATTCAACAACGAAGATCATGACATGGGTAATGCCATTCTTCATCTTCTTCCCTGCATTAACATTCCCATCAGCTATTACAATTTACTGGGTTGTTACTAATGCATTCCAAGTTCTTCAGACATTGGCTTTCCAAAATCCGTTCAAGTATCGTCGTGAACAAAAAGAAGCTGAGGAAGCAGAACGTAATAAACAACGTAAGCTTAGAAAAGCTAAGAAACGTGTTTATAAAAATCATAAATAATTGACAATTAATAAAAATGTCGTTAAGATGTTTTAGAAATTGTTTGAACTATTCATATATAGAAAAGTAGTCAAGGTGCTTTTCCGTCAAAAATTGGCGGATTATGCACTTTTTTTATGCTCAAAAATAGAGAAGGGAGCTTATTATGCCAAGTTCAGTAACTGAATATGACACTATAGCAGCTATTTCAACGCCTCCTGGGGAAGGTGCCATTTCCATTGTTCGTTTGTCAGGAGATCAAGCTGTCCCAGTTGCTAAAAAGATTTTTAAGGGACGTGACCTTGCCAAAGTTGACAGTCACACAATAAATTATGGACACATCATTGACCCAAACGACGGATCACTTGTTGATGAAGTTATGGTTTCAGTAATGCGTGCACCAAAGACTTTTACCCGCGAAGATGTCATCGAAATTAATACCCATGGGGGTATAGTGGCAACTAATCGAGTACTCCAATTATTGCTAGGTTCTGGTGCTAGAATGGCCGAACCGGGTGAATTTACAAAACGTGCTTTCTTAAATGGTCGAATTGATTTGACTCAAGCCGAATCTGTAATGGATTTGATCCGTGCTAAAACAGATAAAGCGATGCAAGTAGCCGTTAATCAATTGGATGGAAATTTACATCATTTGATTTCTAATTTGAGACAAGAGATTCTCGATTCATTAGCTCAAGTTGAGGTCAATATTGATTATCCTGAATATGACACTGACCAAATGACAACTAAATTATTGTTGGAAAAGGCTAGAACAGTTAGTTCAAGTATCGATGGTCTATTGAAAACAGCTAATAGTGGTGAAATTTTGCAACATGGTTTGGCTACCGCAATTGTCGGAAAGCCTAACGTTGGTAAATCTAGTCTATTGAATCGTCTATTGGATGAAGACAAAGCTATCGTTACAGATGTTGCTGGAACGACTCGTGATGTTGTTGAACAATACATCAATATTGATGGTGTACCTTTGAAATTGATCGATACTGCTGGTATTCGTGATACTGACGATAAGGTCGAAAAAATCGGGGTTGAACGTTCTCGTGCAGCTTTGAAGGATGCTGACTTGGTAATTGTTGTTTTGGATGCTAGTCGCGAACTAGTTGAAGATGATATCGAACTACTTGATGCAACAAATGATAAGCGCCGAATTGTTATTTTTAATAAAAATGATCTAATGCCCGTTATAACGCCAGAAAGCGTTGTTCAATTGAAGGCTGACGATATTATTTTGAAAACTTCAGCAATCAAAAACGCTGGTATTGAAACAATCAAACAAACTATCAGCAAAATATTTAATTCAGGAATCGAAGATAATAGTAGTAATGTCATTATTACAAGTGCCAGACAAGCTGGTTTACTACGTAAGGCTAAAAATAGCCTCAATGACGTTATTTCAGGAATTGAAGCAGGAATGCCTATCGACCTTGTACAAATCGATATGACAGCTTGCTGGGACACTCTAGGCGAAATTACCGGAGAAAGTTATCAAGATGAATTGATTACACAATTATTCTCGCAATTCTGCTTAGGAAAATAGGTGAAAAGATGGAAATTAAGGAATTTGATTCAGAAACTTATGACGTCATTGTTGTAGGTGCCGGCCATGCTGGTTCAGAAGCTGCTTTGTCAGCTGCACGTATGGGTGAAAAAACTTTGTTAGTTACAATTAATTTGGATATGGTAGCCTTTATGCCATGTAATCCTTCAGTTGGTGGACCAGCTAAGGGAATCGTTGTACGTGAAATTGACGCCCTTGGTGGTGAAATGGGACGTAACATTGATAAGACTTATATCCAGATGAGAATGCTCAATACCGGTAAAGGCCCAGCCGTTCGTGCTTTGCGTGCCCAAGCTGATAAGAACATGTATCACCGTGTTATGAAAGATGTTTTGGAAAATGAACCTAACTTAACACTTCGCCAAGGTATGGCTGAGAAGTTGATCGTTGAAGATGGCGTCTGCAAAGGTATCGTTACAGCTACCGGTGCTAGATATCACGCTAAGTCAGTTGTTTTAACAGCTGGTACTTCTTCACGAGGCAAGATCATCATTGGAGAATTGATGTATTCATCAGGTCCTAATAACAGTATTCCTTCAATCAAGCTCTCAGAAAGTCTTGAAGAAAATGGATTCAAGTTGACTCGTTTCAAGACTGGTACACCTCCACGTGTTAATAAGAATACGATTGATTTTGATCAAACAATTGAACAACCTGGTGATAAGGAACCAAATCATTTCTCATTTGAGACACCTGATTCAAGTTACTTACAACACCAAATTTCTTGTTGGATGACTTATACAAACGCTGATACACATAACATTATTCGTGAAAATCTTGATCGCGCACCAATGTTTTCTGGTGTTATCAAGGGTGTTGGTCCTAGATATTGTCCTTCAATCGAAGATAAGGTCGTTCGTTTCGCTGACAAGCCAAGACACCAAATCTTCCTTGAACCAGAAGGCCGAGATACTCAAGAATATTATGTTGGTGATTTTTCAACATCAATGCCTGAGGAAGTTCAATTAAAGATGTTGCATTCAGTTGCTGGACTACAAAACGCTAAGTTGATGCGTCCTGGTTATGCAATTGAATACGATGTTATCGAACCATGGCAATTGAAGTCTAACCTAGAAACAAAAGTTGTTAAGAACCTCTTTACTGCTGGTCAAATGAACGGAACTTCTGGATATGAAGAAGCTGCTGGACAAGGACTTATGGCCGGAATCAATGCGGCACTTCGTGCACAAGGTAAGGATCCATTCGTACTTCGCCGTGATGAAGCTTATATCGGTGTATTGATCGATGACTTAGTTACAAAGGGTACTAACGAACCATATCGTCTTTTGACAAGTCGCGCTGAATATCGTTTGATCTTACGTCATGATAATGCTGACCTTCGTTTAACTGACAAGGGATATGCATTAGGTTTAATCAGTGACAAGCGTTATAACGTCTTTAAAGAAAAGCGTCAAACAATTGAAATGGAATTGAACCGCATTTCTCGTAAGATGATTACACCAAAGCAAGCTTTACCATTCTTGAAGGCTCATGATTTGAAGCCTTTGAAAGATGGAATTTTGGCTGATCATTTCTTGAGAAGACCAGAAGTTCACTATTCTGATATTATCGACATGGTTGGTGAAGCCGATTATCCAGTTGATAACCGTGTTGCTGAACAAGTTGAAATTGCTACTAAGTATGCTGGTTATATCAAGAAGGAAGAACTTCAAATTGAACGTCTTAAAAAGATGGAATCAAAGAAGATTCCTGCTAGAATCGATTATACAAAGGTCGATAGTTTAGCTACTGAGGCCGTTCAAAAGTTGTCTAAGATCAATCCTGAAACAATTGCTCAAGCTAGTCGTATTAGTGGTGTTAACCCCGCTGATATTAGTATTTTGAGTGTTTATATTGAACAAGGTAGAATTGCTAAATTGCCTAAAGCTGAATAATTAATATATTTTAGTCTTCATTTCCTTTATAGGGAGTGGGGGCTTTTTTTGTTGCCGCCTTCCGTAAAAATCAAAATTTGGCTGGAACGTTGTGGGCACGACTTGAAATCAATTCCAAAAAGCGGATTTGTTTCCAAGATTGGCCTTTTTCTAATCTGACTTCGTCAGCTAAGAAAAATTTCACAACTGAGCCAATTTTGATTTTTACTCCAGGCTAGTTTGGTATTTTATGATTTTAGGGTAATTAAATATTGAAATAGTTTGTGTTGGATAATATTTTAATTCTGGAAACTACTATCTAAAAACATGTAATTCTACTATGATTGTGAATAAGGTAACAATTAATATTTTTAGGAGGATTTTGATGAATAGGCGATTGAAATTATTACTAACTATTACTGCTTTAATGATGATGTTGTTAATTACGGGATGTAGGTCTCAAAAGGAATTCTCTGTTTCGACTTTCAATACTAATGAAAAGCAGATGACTAAAGATGTTTTAGATCCTTTTGGTAAAGCCAATGATTTAAATGTTAAGGGGCAATTTGCTGGTGATTCAAGTAGAATTAAGAAAAGTGGTAGTAGTGATGTGATTGAACTGTCGCAAAACGATGCCGTAACGCTTAATAATGCTGGTAAATTAAGGAAACTCGATTTCAAACGTTTGAAGAATTTTTCTCATTTATCAAGTGAACAACAAAAGCTTGCTAAAAAAACTAATAGTCTTCCGTACTCAATTGATACTTTAGTTCTCTTGTATGATCCTAAAAAAGTGAATGGAATGGATTTTACGTCACAGTTATGGGATAAGGGTTGGGTTAATAATCCGGCTATTCCTGATATTTCGACGACGTTTGGTCCAGCTATGGTACAAATAGCTAGCATTTATTCTCAATATAGAAGTACTAGTTCATTCGTTGGTACTGGAATTGGTCTACATGGAAAGTACGCTTTTGAGGCTTTGAAAGATTTAGGGCCTGGAACAAAGACGTATAAAACTATTCCTGAATTGAATCAAATGTTTAAAAAGGGTCAGGTTGATGTTGCTGTGGTTAATGGCTCTGCGGTTAGTAAGATTTTGGTAGATAATCCTAATTTGAAGTATGTTAATCCCAATGCCTTTGATCGTGTTGCTAATTATAAGATGGTCTCAATTTTGAAGGATAGTAAGAATGTTGACGAATCCTATAAGTATTTGGATTATCGAATTAGTAAAAATGTTCAGGAAAAGGTTGCTGCTAAGGATTCATTGAATGAGGCTCCGGTAAATCAACAAGCGGATGTTAAAAATAATCGATATTTAACTGATAAAGGCACTTCACGTAACGCCGTAACGGTGGATTTTGAGCAGGTTAATCAAGATTTGCCGCAATGGAAGCGGGAGTGGCATGACATTTTTGAATAAAAAAAATCGGAAAGAGCGTGTCGCAAGCGACACGCTCTTTCTTTGACTATACCAACAGCTTTTAAAATTGTTCCGTCGTTTATCGTTTGATAAATAAAAGAAAAACCATCAATTGCCATAGGTCCTAAGACAATGAAAATGACTTTTTGAATGTTATACTCGACGCATGACTGAAGGGAGAAATTATGACTATTAGACATAAAAATTACATACCAGATAACATTGAAGTTATCGGCGCCAACGCCAATAATCTCAAAAATATCGATGTTGATATACCGCTGAATTCTTTTGTAGCAATCACCGGCGTATCGGGTTCGGGGAAATCTTCTCTGGCAATGGATACTATCTATGCAGAAGGGGCTCGAAAATACCTCAACGCCTTATCAACATATACTAGAAGAAGAATTACCCAAATGGGTAGATCTGATGTCAAAAATATCAAAAATCTACCTTCGACAATTGCCCTTCGTCAACGTCCAACCGTTCCAAGTGTTCGCTCGACTGTTGGAACAATGACCGAAAGTTTGAATATTTTACGTTTGATGTATTCGCGATTAGCTTCAATAAAATGTCCCAATGGACATCGTTTAGATCCAACTTTGAAAATTTCTGAAGTAATGGATTTGCCCAGTACAGATGAATCAATGGGGATGATGACTTGTCCAACATGTGGCGTTCAATTCATGGCCTTTAGTGCCGAGGACTTTGCCTTTAATTCTGACGGAGCCTGCCCAACGTGTCAGGGAACTGGTTTCTTAAAAGAAATTGAATTAGATAAGATTATTCCAGATCGAAATTTGACCATTGATGAGGGTGCCGTTAGATCATGGGGCTTGCCTGGTCGGACCCTTCAAAAAGACATTATTAAGGAACTCGGCGTCAGAACCGATGTGCCATTTAAGGATTTGACCAAAGAAGAACAAGATATTGTCATTAATGGTAAGGAACAGAAAAAGGAGATTCTCGTACCAACTAAAACTGGTCGCTCATTCCGCCTGAATGCCCTGTACGAGAACGCTTTTACCGCTGTTAGAAACAGTTTAAAGAGTACTAAAAATGAAACAACATTGACTCGACTAGAAAGATTTTATTCAGAAAAAATCTGCCCAGATTGTCACGGCAGTCGCTTCAATCCGAAGTTGTTCAGCAATGAACTTGTTGGCAAGAATATTGCTGAAGTAAGCCAATTTACCATTTCTGAATTACAAGATTTCTGTCAAAAAATCATGGATTGGTTGCCAAATGACATGCAAGATTTGGGTAAAAATTTGACCAATGAATTACTCGATTTGTTGTCACCCATCGTTGATTTAGGCTTAAATTATTTGTCCATTTCACGTGCTGGAAATACTTTATCGACTGGTGAATTACAACGAATCCAATTAGCTAGAACCATTCGAAATCAAATGACTGGTGTCTTGTATGTGTTGGATGAACCGAGCGTTGGTTTACATGCAGCTAACGTTGACGGTCTAATAAAAATTTTGCGGGAATTAGTTCAACTAGGTAACTCTTTGATTGTAGTTGATCACGATACTAGTATTATTGCGGCGGCTGATTATGTGATTGAAATCGGTCCAGATTCTGGTAAAGATGGTGGTCGTGTTATTACTGAAGGAACCGTTGATGAAATTAAGCAGAATAAGAATTCTGTTATTGAGCCATATCTGACGGGGACCGCATCAATCATCAAACATAAGCAGACAAAACCTTTCCAAAATGGCACTATAAGTGTACAAATTGGGGACCGCTATAACATTCACGACATGACGGCTAAGTTCAGTAAGGAGTCTTTGAACGTGGTTTCGGGGATGTCTGGGTCTGGTAAAACTACTTTGATTTTTGATAGTTTACTACCGGCTTTGAAGGATAAAATTGCTGGTGAAAAGTTGCCTAAATTTGTTAGGTCGGTCGACAATGCGGACATTAAGAATATTGTGACAGTGGATTCAATTCCGATTGGTAAAAATGTTCGTTCAACGGTTGGAACTTATACGAAAATTTTGGATCGTTTACGAAAACTTTTCTCTGAAACAGATGCTGCGAAGACTAAGAAATTCACGCCAACGTACTTCTCATACAACAATAAACAGGGTGCCTGCCCTAATTGTGGGGGAACGGGTGTGATTACACTTGATATTCAATATTTGCCTGACATCGTTCAAGTTTGCCCGGTCTGCCACGGTAATCGTTATAAGAAGGAGATTCTCGATATAACTTGGCATGGTAAGAATTTGGCTGAAATTTTGGATATGTCAGTTCGTGAGGCTGATACGTTCTTTGAAGATGTTCCTCGAATTAAAAATACTTTGGATGTCTTGATCAGCATCGGTTTGAGTTATCTCAAACTGGGTGAGAGTACGCCAACTTTGTCTGGTGGAGAGGCTCAACGCTTGAAGTTGGTCACTTATATGAAGAGTAGTCAGAAGAATCAACTATTTATCTTTGATGAACCAAGTGTTGGGTTGCACCCTAAGGATGTTGGTGTCTTGATCGACGTCTTCAATAAATTGCTCAAGCGTCACGCAACGATTATTGTCATTGAGCATGACCTAGACATTATTTCAAATGCTGACTATATTAACGATTTGGGACCTGAAGGTGGTATCAATGGTGGTAAAATTATTGCAACGGGTACACCGAAAACGATTGCAAATAACTCTGCTAGTTTAACCGGCAAGTATCTCAAAGAGCATTTGCAGTTATTTAATCTTTAAGTTGGAGTGATTGATAATATGGAAAAAATTGGTGTTATTGGCTTAGGAAATATTGCTCAGAAAGCATATTTACCAGTGATGGCAACTTTACAAGATAAGTATGAATGGCATTTAACAACAAGAAATAAAGCTAAAGGAGAGCAACTTGAAAAGAAGTATGGCTTCAAACATTTTCATCAAACACTTGATGAATTAATTGCTGAAAAGCCTTTAGCTGTCTTTGTACATACGCCCACACAAACGCATTTTGCGATTATCAAACAACTATTAGAATCTGGTATCAATGTTTATGTTGATAAGCCAATTTCAGAAGAATTATCTGAGGTGGAGTCATTATACCAATTGGCTGAACAGAAGGGATTATTGCTGACGTGTGGTTTTAATCGACGCTTCGCACCATTTAATCAGGAGCTCAAAAAGATTGCTGACAAGCGAACTATTTACTCAGAAAAGATTCGTGAGAAAGCTATTCAACCAACTAAATTTGCTATCTTTGATTTGATGATTCATTCAGTTGATACAGCAGTTTACTTGATGGATGAAAAAGTGAAGAACGTTAATAACTTTTTAGTAACTGACAATGGAAATTTGGAACAAGGCTATATTACTTTGACAGGCGATAAATGTCAGGCGCAGATCATTACTAATATGGTCGGTGGCAGTAATTTGGAACTCTCAACTGTTCAGAGTTCGGCCATGCGCCAAGTTGTAACTAATTTAAACTTGTTGGAAACTTATCAAACTGGACTACAAGTTCAACAATCACGTCCAGATTGGGAAGAAACTTTGGTCACTCGAGGCTTTGATCCAATTATTAAAGCATTCCTCACTGCTGTTTCTGAAGGACTAGATAATCCAGTTAGTCCAGAATCTTCTATTTTGAGTCATAAGTTGTGTTATGACTTAACACAAACTTTACAAAAGTGATTGATTGGAACCTACCACAATATGTTGGGGCAAACGTATGTCTTAATACAATATGTTCCATGTGAAACAATTGCAGACTAAAAGGCCGAAACTATGCGGGTTTCAGCCTTTTTGTTTTGGAAACGGATACTAAAATAATGGATTATGACTAATTTGTTGAATCTATATCTAGTTTTGGATTGAATAATTCAAGGGCAGGGCTAAATGTGAACTAATTGGTAAAGTAGACCAATTGTTTTTATATACTAGAGGTCTATAATACTAACTTATGTTGTTAATTTTGAAATGAGTGTGTTAATTATGATAAATAGAGAAATACTTTTAGTTAGAATCAACTAAATTAATTGGTACAGATTAACTTTCTCAGTGCCAATTCAAACGGTTAATTATTGAGTTGAGGAGAGAAAAATGAAACAAACAAATATTAGAAACTTTTCCATTATTGCCCATATTGACCACGGTAAATCTACTTTGGCTGATCGAATTATGGAACAAACAGATACGATCAATAAACGTGAAATGCAGGATCAATTGCTAGATGATATGGCAGTTGAAAGAGAACACGGTGTAACGGTCAAATCACGGACTGTTAGAAATGTTTACAAGGCTGATGATGGTCAAAAGTATGAATTCAATTTTATTGATACTCCCGGACACGTCGACTTCAGTTATGAGGTGTCAAAGAGTTTAGCTGCCAGTGATGGAGCTATTTTATTGGTTGATGCTACACAAGGTGTTCAGGCTCAAACTGTAGCCAATTTCCGTTTAGCTCAAAATAATAAGTTGAAAATTTTGCCAGTTATTAATAAGGTTGATAGTCCTAACGCACAAATTGAGATGACTGAAAGCCAAATTCGTGATTTAGCTCCTGAGTTGGCTGATGTGGAAATTTTACAAATCTCTGCTAAAACTGGACTCGGTGTGCACGAAGTTCTGGAAGCAATCACCAAAGATTTACCAGCTCCAGCTGGGGATGCTAAGGCGCCATTGAAGGCACTGATTTTTGATTCAGCCTATGATACTTTCAAAGGTGTTATTGCATATATCAGACTAGTTGACGGGAAAATCACTACCCAAACTAAGCTGAAAATGATGGCTAATTCCGAGACTTTGTCAGCAAGTGAAATTGGAATTTTGACCCCAATGCGGGTTCCTGTGAAAGAAATGTCGGCTGGGGATGTTGGTTATATTGTGACTGGGATTAAAGATCCAGAACATGTACGTGTGGGTGATACGATTACTGACCTGGATAATCCAACTGAAACAGCTTTACCAGGCTATAAACCCGCCAAATCCATGGTTTTTGCGGGTATCTTCCCAGTTGGTGAGTATAAGGAATTAAAAGATGCTATCTATAAATTAAAGTTAAATGATTCATCATTACAAATCACACCCGAAACTTCAGATGCGTTAGGAGCCGGATTCCGTGGCGGTTTCTTGGGAATCTTCCATCTACAGATCATTAAAGAACGACTACATGATGAATTCGGTGTTGAAGTTTTGACGACTGCACCAAATGTTCCTTATCGAATTCATTTGAAGAAAGATGATTCCGTAATGGAGGTCAATAATCCGGTTCAAATTCCAGATTTCCATGAAATTGACTATATTGAAGAGCCAATGTTCAACGTTAAAATTGATACTCCAGAAGATTCTATCAGTGATGTAATGAAGATTGCGGATCGATTTAAGGGTGAATTTGTGGACATGTCGAACGGCAGTAAGTACGCTGAATTAACGTATAAGATGCCGTTGTCAGAAATTGCCTATAACTTTTTTAACCAATTGAAATCCGTCTCACATGGTTATGCTAGTATGACGAGTGAATTTGTTGATTATGAAATGGCCGACGTTGTGAAAGCTGAAGTTCTAGTTAACTATTCACACGTTGACGCCTTGACTTTTGTGGCTCACCGCAGTGATGTTCAAGCAATGTCACAAAAGTTAGTTGAAAAGTTGAAGTATACGATTCCCAGACGACTACAACCAATGCCAACTCAAATCATGGTTGAAAATAAAGTCGTTGCCCGTGTCGATATCCCCCCATTGCGCAAGAACGCCGCAGTAAATGGAAAAAAATACAGTACGTCTAAAAAGCAAGCACTATTAAGAAAACAAAGTTCCAATAAGAGCCAAGCTGCAAGAAATGAGATTCAATTGCCACAAAAAGTCTTCAATGCAATTTTGGATTTAGATGATTAATTTATGTTGACTTGTAGTAGGTAAACGTGCGATACTACATGACGGTGCCAAACCGAGGTGGGGGTAAGCGGTCGGCGCGCAAGCGTTTGGAAGATCAGCTGCACCTCACCACTGAGAGTCTTACATTTTATGTAAGACTCTTTTTTAGTCCCTCTTACGACCTATGGTCGTTTAGAGGGACTTATGGGGTTGACTGAAAGTCAACGGCATTCCATTTTTTATATTCTATGTATTAATATAGATAAAACAAATCAAACCAAAAACCAGGGAGTACCTAACGAAAAATACGTTAAGTACTCCCTATTAATTTCCACATTATACATATATTTACCATAACCAAATCACAACTAATTATTCAAAAAGTAACATGTTATAATTTCCTTAATTAATTAAAAAGGGGAACCAATGATAAAACATACTTATTTAGTCATATACGGATTATTCCTAAGTATGATAATAGGAATAGTGGCCGCCGTTTTCCTAATACTAGAGAATTTACTAAGTGAAATAGTTTGGTCGAGTCATAACCAAATTATTCAGACTATTTTAATCGTGGTAGGAAGTGTAATACTGTACTATCTACTAAAACGATGGCCAGATTTACCAAAAACGACCCATGATTCGATAGTTGAATTAAAAGAAAATCAAACAATTGATTATCAAGATACCTTTTTAAATCTACTGATAACTTTAGTCATCTTGACCTTCGGAGCCGGAGTTGGACCCGAAGCAGCCTTGCTTAGTGCAATTATTTCATTGTCCATTTGGCAAGCAGACAATCTGCGCTACTTCTATTTTCAATATGATGAACTCAAAAAATTGTCGTTAAGTACTGCATTGAGCAGATTACTAAATCCCTTTAAGTATAGACAGACATATAACGATGACGTAGCGGTTAAAATTCCAGCATTAATTCGTTGGAAAAAGCTGCTGTATCTTGTCTTTATAATTAACGGAATTTTCGCGTTTACGCTGTTAGTACGAGAAACGGATCAACCATCCTTTATCTTGAAGTTAGGCCAATCACATTGGAAACTGACGGATTTATGGATGTTACCAGTCTTAATGATAATGGGAATAGTATTTGGAATTGTCTGTAAAATTTGCTATAAGACTATTCTGAAGCTGACGAAAAAAGTAAATACAACGTTGTTAACACGAGTATTATTAGGTGCTGCAGGAATAATCTTAGTAAGCTATTTAGCACCAGATCTATTGTTCTCAGGGCAACATAGTCTTCATTTATTGATTGGTGACTGGTCGAATAAGTCACCGTTATATCTAACGATTATGGCTTTGATAAAGTTACTATTTTTAGCTTGGTGTTTGCGATTGAATTGGCGTGGAGGAGATATTTTTCCAATCACTTTCGCAGCAATGTTAGAAGGATTTGCGGTTGCAGCCATTTTCCCCAATTTTGATAAATTATTCGTTGTAGCAATTATCGCAACAACCATTATGAGTGAATTATCGTCCCCAATCTTAGCCGGAATTTTTATTTTACTATTTTTTCCATTGAAACTTAGTCCAATTATTATTGTGGTGGCTGGATTGTTGTATCTTAAAAATAAATATTTACCTAATTTGAACGTAAAAAAAGCCTGAAAATTTTCAGGCTTTTTATGTTTATTTAAAATTGTGAATAATAGGATTTAAGTGATTATATGAATACTCTAATCCCTTTTCAATTTCCTCGTTATTAGCTGCAAATCTACGGTCTTCATGTTCAATACTAAAGCAATCATCAAAACCAATTTCTTGCATAACATTATAAAATTCTGACCAGTTAATATCACCTAATCCTGGAATAACTGGTGTCCAGAATCCTAAATCTTCAGGTTGAGTTCTGTTTAATTTTTTACCATAGATTCCATAATAAGAGAATTTCTTATCATCAACAATCATATCTTTAGCATCAATATGAAGAATTCTATCTTTATAGTCACGTAATGCTTGAAGATAATCAATATGTAACCAATCTAAATGTGAGGGATCAAAGTTTAATCCAATACTCTTACTAGGAATACGTTTGAACATCTCATCCCAAAGCTCTGGTGAGTACGAAATAGTACCAGGCAAACCATCCTCTTGCCAACCAGGCATTGGACAATTTTCAATCATTAGTTTGACGTTATTCTGTTCGGCAAGAGCAACAAAGCCATTAAAAATTTGTTCATATTCATCAAAATTTTCTGTTAACGATTTAGTTTGATCTTTACCAATGAAACAACCCACAAGAGGAGTACCTAATTTTCCGGCAGCTATAATCACAGCTTCTAGGTGTTTTGCATATTTTTCTCGGGTTTCTTTGTCTGAATCAAGCATGTTGTCATAGTAGGCTAAGCTGGAGAAAGTAATATTATATTTCTTTTGATTAGATTTTATTTCTTTGATATCTGCGTCAGTAAGATTCTCGACATCAATATCACTACCAGAAAAGTCACGACTGTTTTCTCTAGGCCAACATGAGACATCTAGTGCATCAAATCCAACTTTATGTGCATATGCCATTTTTTCCTCTAATGTCATATTCTGTAGACAACCTGTTAAAAATCCAAATTTCATAATAAACACGCTCCTATTTTATTAAAGTAATTGAGCAAAGTAGCTTAGATTGCTCATAACGACGGCTCCAAGAACAGCAATCGCAGTTCCAGCAGTAATTAGTTTCATTTGATGACTAGTTTTAGTTTCATGCAAAATGAAGATACCACCGAAAGCACCTACAATGAAACCTAATGAGCTAAGTGTAGATGAAACTGCTTGGCCAAGGTTTGGATTAGCGATTGATACGAATAAAGCAACGTTACCAATTGCCCAAATAAATCCAGTAATACAGTTTTTATATGTTGATGCAGAGAACATGTTTTTAGTTTCATGTGTAATTAAATAAACGAATAAGAAACCACCAATTACCATACCTACTGATTGTGGAAAGATAATTGAAATCATGTATTGAACGCCATGATCAGCATTGATTACTGAAGTAGATACGTTTAACCATTGTTGTAATAATTTTGGAGCAATGAAATAACCCATGAATCCTAATGTTGAAAAGGTCAATGGAATGTAACCACTAGCAGATGATTTTTTAGAAGAATCATCTTTACTAGATTTTTCCTTAGTTTGAATCCAAATTGCACCAATAACAATTAGGATGATACCAACAATACCAGCAGTCCAAGTTTGAATGTTTTTCCATTCTCCAAGAATGGCGGCACCTAACAAAGCATTACCGACAATTTGACTGGTCATTGATAGAGGAACAGCACGGGAAACCCCCATGGACTTAATAGCCACAAATTGGAAACCTTGACCGACAGTCCAAAGAATACCTGAAATTAGACCGATTAATATAATTTTTCCATTCATAACATAACCATGAGGAAGTACCCAGAAAAAGTACGTTAAAATTCCAAAGATCAAACCACCAAAGGTTAATCCTAAAGTTTGTTGAGAAGAATTACCACCAAACTTGGTAGAAAATAATCCGATTGATCCCCAACAGAGTGAAGGTATGAGAGCAATTAAAATAGCCATAATAAATATCCCCTTAATTTATAAATTATTTGTCTATTAAAACTTTTTTACCAAGTTCATTTGATTTAACACTGGCAAATACAGCACGCATTGAGTTCAAAACGGATTCTGCAGAAGAAATAGGAGTTCTATTTTCAATTAGAGCTGATACGAATTCGTCCATAACACCTGATTTAGTTTGATTGTCATTTGTTTGAATTTTGTCGATGTTATATAAAATTTCTTCACCAGTTTTCAAAATCACTTTGATTGAATACTTAGGATCATCATAAATTTTCATTATTCCCTTGGTTCCATAAATGATTGTTGAGTTATCTTCTTGACCGTAATATGTCCAACTAGAAGTAACAGTTCCTATAACGCCGTTATTAAGTTCATAGATACTAATAGCATTATCATCAACACCGATTAATTCACCATTAGAATTTCTCTTGTCTAAGGTTGCTAATTTAGCGGAAACTGATGTTACGGAACTGTCGACTAGGTATTGAACTAAATCTATTTTATGAACACCTAAGTCAAAGATGGCACCATACTTTGAACGATTCTTATCAAAGAACCAAGTGTTTGATCCACCGTCAACACTCCATGTTTCAGGACCACCATGACCGAAAGTTGATTTGAAGGTTAGAACATTTCCGATTACTCCATCAGCAATGATTTTCTTAGCACGAATGTGAGCCTTCGCAAATCTTTGATTTTGATCAATCATTAAAGTTTTTCCGTATTTATTTGCGGTTGCAACCATTTCTTCACAATCTTCAAGACTTGTTGCCATTGGCTTTTCACAAAGAACGTTTTTACCGGCTTTTAAGGCTTTAATTGTGATTGAAGCGTGGTCTGAATTGGCTACACAGACACTAACGGCGTCTATATCATCATCAGCTAATAAGGCGTCAACACTTTCATAAACGTTTCCACCAAACTTACTTGCGATTTCCTTTGCACGTTCGTTGTTAAAATCGTAATAACCACTAATGTGGACATTCTTATTAGAATTGTATTCAGGGATGTGGCGAGTTTGAGCGATTCTACCACAACCGATAATTCCGATATTAATTATTTTGTTATCCATTTACTTTCCCTCCGAAATTAAATCTTTATAACGTTTGTAAGCATATTTTACAAACGCTTACATTTCAATTAAACTTATATTATCTGAAATATTTCATAGAGAGATTAGAGTATATAAGTATGTTACTATGCCGACATTATTGGTTAGATTAATGATAAATGTATCAGAATTGTATACTTAACTTATGAAATAATTTGCAATATTTTTGATGGTATAGGGGGGTCAAATGAATAAAAAAATTAATGCATACGATGTGGCAAAATTAGCTAATGTGTCACCATCAACGGTATCAAGAGTTTTAAATCATAGGTCAACTGTGAATATTTATACTGCTGATAAAGTAGACGCTGCTATAAATTCATTAGGATTTGGCAAGAAAAAGAATGAAAGAAATAGTCGGTTGATTATAATCAATGTTCCAGAGTTGAGTAATCTTTTTTATACTGAGATTATTGAAGGAGCTAAGGCTGCCGCAAATGCAGCTGGCTTCCAACTTCTGGTTGATCAAACTGAGATTAATGAGACAACTGCAGACGACTTCACTGCCTTTATTGATCAGTTAAATGTATATGGGTTAATCCTTCTTAATCAGTTACCAACTTATTTATTGAAGAAATTATCTAAAATTACAAGGGTCGTTCAGTGTTGTGAATATAATATTGAATCAAATTTGCCATCAGTTTCAGTAGATGACTTTGCAGCATCGAGACTGGCAACTCAACAACTAATTGACTCAGGGAAAGATCGTATATCAATATTAAATGGGCCTAATTCGTTTAAATATTCAAAGGAACGAGAACGAGGATTTAAGAAGGCATTATCTGAAAATGAAATTGAGTACAGAAAAGAATGGGATATTTCATTACCTTCCATAAGTTACGATATTGCTTATCCAATTGTTGCCCAGATGCTTAGCTCGAGACACCATCCAGATGCCTTTTTCTGTATTTCTGATACTTTAGGTGCAGCTGTAATATCGGTAGCAAAGAAATATAATTTAAAAATACCAGAGGATATTGCCGTAATTGGATTTGATAATACAATATTGTCAAAAATTTTGAATCCAGCTTTAACGACAATTAATCAACCAAAATTTCAAGAAGGATATTCCGCAATTGATTTGCTACGTACCAGTGATGGAAATCAAAATCATTTATTTTTGAAGACAGAGTTGATTGTTAGGGAAACGACATAAAAAATAACCAGTTCGTCGTGATGTACGACGAACTGGTTATTTCGGGTTTTAATTAACTTTTCGATATCCATAAGCAAAGTAAATTACAATACCAATTGCGAACCAACCAATAAAGGCAATCCAAGAATTAAGTGGAACTTGAGTCATCAAGATAACACACAAGATAACTGAAATTGCAGGTAGCCAAGGATAGAAGGGTACTTTGAACTCACTTTTTGGTGTATTCTCCATATGTCTCAATTTGATTATCCCATAGGCCACGAAAGCAAAGGAAACTAAGGTTCCGATGTTTACCAAACTGGTCAACTCTTTCAAGGACACGAAACCACCTAACAAAACTGCTAAGAGGGCAATCGTATTTAACGAAAGAATTGGCATCTTGGCTTTGGGGTCGATTTTTCCGAAGGCATCGGGAATCATTCTGTCGCGTCCTAAGGCATAAATCAAGCGTGAACCACCGTAAATGGTGTTGAGCATCATGGTGAACATTCCGGCCAAAGCTCCGATACTGATCAAGAATGTGGCTTTACTCAAACCAACACTTTGGAGTGCGAAGACGACTGGATCTGATACGTTGAGATTTTTGTAATTAACCATTCCAGTTAGAACGGCTGATAAAATCACGTAGAGAATTGCACAGACTGCTAGAGAAACCATAATGGCGATGGGGATGTTCTTTTGAGGGTTCTTCACTTCAGGAGCGGATGACGGAATTACGTCAAATCCTAAGTAGGCGAAGAAAACTAAGGCCGCACCTTTAACTACTCCAAGTCCACCCATTGGAAAATATGGTCGGTAGTTTGAAGGCTTGATGTAGAACAAACCAATTACGATGAACGCTACTACAACGGCAATTTTGACAAAAACCATGACGGTGTTCATTCGAGTTGAAGCTTGAATCCCACGTCTTAACAATAGGTAAATCAAGATTAAAACAATAACCGCGGGTAAATTGATAAAGGTTCCATTAGACGGACTTAATGGGCCTGTCAGAGCCTTTGGCAACTCAATCCCAAAGCTATTAAAGAGACTGACAAAATAAGCTGAGAAACCAGATGATACGGCTGAAACACCAAGTACGTATTCCAAACACAAGGCCCATCCAATCAACCAACCGGGAAATTGTCCGAAGATAATACTTCCGTATGAGTATGTACTACCAGCAACTGGGAAAGTTGAAGATAGCTCCGCAAAACACATTGCCGTTAGAATACAAACAATGGCTGCTAAAATAAAGGATATTGTAATACCGGGACCTGCTGTACCATAGGCAACAATTCCGGGTAAAATAAATATTCCTGTTCCGATAATTGCACCGATACCCATCGAGATCAAATTACCTCGACCAAGTACCTTTTCAAAATGCGAATCACCGGCTACGAATTCGTTAAAATCTGCTTTTTTAAATAATTTTTCTTTCATATATACCATCCTAAATAACCTTACAAGATTACTGGTTTTAGGCGTAAGTTGTCAACAAAAAATAGCCTTCTAAAAGAATATAATTCTTTTAAAAGGCTACTAATATTTATTTATAAATTAATTATTTAAGTTTTGATGCAGCAGCATCGTCAATAATAAGAGTTACATCAGGGTGATTTTGTAATGCACTTGCTGGGCAGTCTTCTGTAACAGGACCATCAACAGTTGCGGCAATAGCATCAGCTTTGTTTTCACCATAAGCTAGAAGAACGATCTTCTTAGCTTTCATGATTGAGCCGATACCCATTGAGTAAGCAAAACGTGGGACATCTTTTTCGTCAGCGAAGAAACGTGTGTTAGCTTCGATTGTTGATTCTGTCAAACCAACTTTTCTTGTTGTTCCATCTAAAGGTGAACCTGGTTCGTTAAAACCAATGTGACCATTTCTACCGATACCAAGAACTTGTAAGTCGATAGGGTTGTCGTCAATAATCTTGTCGTAAGCCTTTGTTGCAGCGTCGGCGTCAAGATTTGAACCATCAGGAACGTATGAATTCTTGAATGGTTTCTTGCTAAATAGATGTTCATTCATGAAGTAGTGGTAACTTTGTTCATTATCAGCTTTCAAACCAACATATTCATCCAAGTTAACTGATGTCATGTTTGAGAAATCAATATCGCTACTTGTCATTTCGTTGTAAAGTGTGATTGGGCTACTACCTGTAGCTAAACCAAGAACCTTAGCACCGTTTTCAATGTCAGCCTTGATTAGGTTAAAGGCTTCCTTACCACCCATTTGTGTATCTTTAACTTTGATAATATTCATCTTCAAAAATCTCCCATCTCTATTTATCTGGTCTAGTCCAATCTAATGCATTTTCAGTAAATTGTCAACAAATTATGTTAATTAAATAAAAATAAGTTAAAATTGCTATAATCCATGCAAAATCTTCACAAGTTAGGTATATTTTTTATATAAGAGACAAAATTAAAGAGGCAGAATAATTTGGAAAAAATATTATCTACGTCTGAGGGTAATGTAAATACAAACCTAATCGGTTCAATCAATAATGAAAAAATCATTGTGCTTGTTCCTGGTATTAACGGTTCAATTGAGTATTTCAATGAAATGATTCCCTATTTAAAAGACAAATATACAGTTGTTGCGCTTGATCCAATGGGTCAAGGCAAATCTAGTAAATCTAAAAATGATCAATATACGATTGATTCTGAAGCCTGGAATTTGCTTGAGGCTATCGCTCGTCTAAAGATAACTAATCAACTAATTATCTTTGGCGCTGGTGTCGGTGGCTTAATTGCTGTGAACATGGCAGAATTGCGTGGTTTCACGATTTCTAAGATGATCTTATTAAATACACCTGCTACGGACAAGTACGCTGATATGGACGCTTCTTCGTCTGTCGCAAGTATTCCTTTATTTGGTAAGCTGGCAAAATCACCAGTTAAAGCTGGAATGTATTTTGATAAGAAATTCGATCGTAGTAAATTAGCTAATCCTAAGGTGGTTGATGAAGCAGCTAATGCCGTCGACCACAAGATTGCTAAGAAACTTCAAAAGATGTCGACTGATTATTTAGGTGAGAAATTCCTGAATAAACGTCTACGTGCTGTTAAGATTCCTACTTTGGCATTGTATTCTGACGGTGATCAAATTTTGGGAGAAGCAGGTATCAAAGATGCGAAAGCAACTATTGGCCGTGTTCCCGATTTGACTGTTGAAGATATCAAGGGTGCTGGTCACTTGGCTATGATGGAAGAACCAAAAGAAGTTGCTGAAATGGTTATTAAGTTTGATGAAGCAACTACTAAAGATGAAGAAGATAACAAAGACTAAACGCGGAAAAAAACAGTTCCGCTTTGCTTGATCAAAAAATTCCGGTAACTCAAAATCGAGTTATCGGAATTTTTACGTTAATGCTTGGAAACTGAACGTATTTTTTCCTGTTCTTTTACTCTTTACTAGTCAGGCGTTAGTGATAAAGTCTTAATTAGATAGTAATTCAGGGGAAAATTATGAAAAAAATTAGGATGGCGTTATTATTCTTTACTATGTTTTTAGGGATGTCAGTATCACTGAATATAGTCCAAGCCAGCTCCGAAGATTATGGTGACGGTTCTAACGTTGGCGATTATGTCTATGAGGACGAAGAATATATTACTAATGGCCAAGTAGATAAAATTAATGCCATTAATAAACGCATCGATACCGGAATATATCCGCAAAAACTATATGTGGTAATCAGTAAGGATATTGGCGTTGTCGGTGATTATTACACAGATGGACAATACAGAAAAGGAATTACTTTACCTGACAGTATTGTAACTGAAGATTACTTTCACTCTGCCCTTGATGATATAGAGGATAAACAAGATCCTGATGACGATGATTATGATGAATACGCCAGTGAAAGATTCGAAAATAAATTGAATCGAAGTAACAACTATTTAATTGTTAATCTCGAGAAGAATCAAATTTACTTTCATCCAAGTACACGAGGGGACCGTTATATAACGGACTTCGCGGTTTGGCGAGCTACCTTTGGTACAAAAGCCCAAATGAAAGTTGGTTCCGATGAATCCAAAATTAACGCTGCTATAAGAGTTGCTGAAAGATTGACCCCAAGAATGCAACGAGTGTCAGAGAGTGACACCAAGTTAAAGGCACAAACATTTGATGATGTCGACCGGATTGGTTACACAATAATTTTTATAACGATAGGTTTGATTGTCTTGATTTCCATCCCATATTTCTGGGGCAATCACTCAGGAGGCAGCTTCCCCGGTGACAGTGGCGAAGATACCGATAACTACGACTCTGGATTTGACGAAGGGTATTATTATGGTAGCCATGACCCATTTATGTGAAATTTGATGATGTATAAATATTAGAATAACTGCTATCTATTGCAGCAATTAATCAAAAATAAAAACAGCCTAAGAATCGGCTGTTTTTTTAGTATCATCATTTTGAATTTTTACAGGAGTTATGAGGAACTTGTTCTTCTGGGAACTGGCAACAGGGACGTACTTCTTACCATCCTTATAGACAAACTGTATAACGTCGTTATCGTTGTGTAATTTCTTAGCTTGATCAGAAACAATCTTCTGAATTGAGTAGATATACATCTTTTGGTCTTCAGAAGCCGTGTTATTTTGAACCGCCTCATAAGTAGTCTTCAAGTATTTTTGAGTTTGATTGTCGATCAATCTAATTACGATTACCGTATGAGGTTTCTTGCTGGTGCTGTCATTAATGTCGTGTTCTTCTTTGATTTCTACGATTCGACCATTGTCATTGAACTTCTTGTCGAGGTTCTTTTTGATAGCAGTATATTCAACTTTAGATTTGTTAGAAGTAGAATGTGACGTCGTTTTACTGGGAGATCTTAAAGTGAAAACAGACATGATAATAGCAATAATTGCGACACCAATAAGTGAGATAATCAAATACTTTTTATTGATAGGTTCCCGATAATTTCCATGCATAATAAAGCCCCTATTTTCTGTAATAGTTAGGCTGATTATAACATATGGCTGGCGGTTCTTAGGTGGGGTTGAGCTGTAAAACGGTTATCTTTATGGAAAATTAAATTTGACGTTTGTTAAAGATATATGCGGCCACTTCCAGAATCACACATAGGATAAATACTGGCCATAATATTTTTTGAGAAAAGAAGAATGATAGAAGTATGGCGATTGTGCAAATTATATTAGTGTAGATATTTACCCTTTTTGGATTCATAATGAGATCCTCTTCATAAATAATTGAGATGACTTACTTCTAAAACAGCGTGTGATTCACCAGCTTCACCAAGCAAGGTTCATAAGTAATTGAGATGACTTACTTCTAAAACGATAAATTGGATCACGTCTTCGATTGCTTTGGTTCATAAGTAATTGAGATGACTTACTTCTAAAACTGCGAGAGTAAGAAAATTAGGTGCGCTTGAGGTTCATAAGTAATTGAGATGACTTACTTCTAAAACGCCTCGATTCTGTCGGAGTTAGTGGAACTAGGTTCATAAGTAATTGAGATGACTTACTTCTAAAACATTGAAATTGGAATCACTTGAATTTGATTTGGTTCATAAGTAATTGAGATGACTTACTTCTAAAACTGGATATTGGTGCTAACATTGCCAACATGTGGTTCATAAGTAATTGAGATGACTTACTTCTAAAACATCTCTAGTTTCAACTTAGTTATATCTAGTGGTTCATAAGTAATTGAGATGACTTACTTCTAAAACCCTTTGGATAATGATTTCTTTTTACCATTAGGTTCATAAGTAATTGAGATGACTTACTTCTAAAACCCATGCTTTTGAATGAACGTCTAATGTTAAGGTTCATAAGTAATTGAGATGACTTACTTCTAAAACTAACAAATAAAACTCGAGCAATGCAGATTCGGTTCATAAGTAATTGAGATGACTTACTTCTAAAACGGCGTGAGTAACTTGACCAGGAATACCAACGGTTCATAAGTAATTGAGATGACTTACTTCTAAAACTTCATGTTAACTGTCATTTTTGGCTGTAACGGTTCATAAGTAATTGAGATGACTTACTTCTAAAACATGAACTACTTCTGTCATTGCCATTTTATTGGTTCATAAGTAATTGAGATGACTTACTTCTAAAACCACTATTTTGACCTTGCAACGTGATTACTTGGTTCATAAGTAATTGAGATGACTTACTTCTAAAACACATTATCACAGGAAACTTCAAGTGGTGGCGGTTCATAAGTAATTGAGATGACTTACTTCTAAAACTTTTAATGATTGTTTTAATTGTAGTAATTTGGTTCATAAGTAATTGAGATGACTTACTTCTAAAACTCCGTCTGTCTCTTTTAATTGTTCGTGTACGGTTCATAAGTAATTGAGATGACTTACTTCTAAAACCACCAAAAGTTGAGAACATGTTCAAGGCTTGGTTCATAAGTAATTGAGATGACTTACTTCTAAAACTGCTGAACAATCTAGAGAGTTGGGTACGATGGTTCATAAGTAATTGAGATGACTTACTTCTAAAACAAGTTGGCTGCCGAAGCTATAATGAAACTGGGTTCATAAGTAATTGAGATGACTTACTTCTAAAACGTCGAAACAGTCCTATCAGTTAATTCACGAGGTTCATAAGTAATTGAGATGACTTACTTCTAAAACCGTTGTTTTTTAATCAAACTCTAATAATCAAACCTAACGTGGTCTTCATCAATGGAATAAACTTTGATATTATTGCCATCTTCTTTCAACGTCATAGGATATGATTCTAAGGAAACAATGGTTAAATCAACGGATTTTAGATAGTCATCCAATTCATTTAATTGATCTAAATTTAATAGTCGTTCCAAGTTATGAAATAGAAGTAATTTTTTGTTAGTAAATTCATTATAGAAACTTACTACATCTATGATTTTATCACAGTAGTTTCCCCATTTACTAACATCTAGACGAACTTCTTTAGCTTTTAAAATTTTTGCGAAATCAGAATACGGATCCAAACTAATTTGAGAATCGTATGTTGTTATAGCATCAAAAACAACATCATTCAGTTGATTATTTACTGTTTCAATTTGGTCTCTCATGATGGTTGAATCAGAAACAATTTTTTGAAATACGTATTTCAAGTTACTAGTTGAATTGATATCAAAAGTTGTTAAATCACCGATAAAAGCGACATCCTTTATATATTCTTCAATCAAATTGTCTGGATTGGTATATAGGTGCATGATACGGTCACTGTCATCGGTCAAGGTATCGTGTTTTTTTAATTTGTTTAATCTAAAAATTAATTGAGAGTATTCAGACTTATTTTGGAAATTGAATAAAGTAACACCATATTCAAGAGGGAAGGGTTCATATGGATAAATCGTAATTGATCCAATCATATTACTGTCAACCTTTCAAAAGTATTCTCGACCGATTTGTTCTGTTTTCCAGTTAGAAAATTTATTGCAGCAAACTGCTTCTCAGTAACAATCATTGACTGAACTAATCCTTTGTTGGGTGAATACATAGAAATCTTTCTTTCTAACAAGTTAGCGGATTGGCGGTCGATTAGGATACAGGTGTAAATTGATTCCTGCATCATTAAGAATCCATCTTGAAGTAGGTGTTTTCTAAATTGTCGATAGTTTTTCCTATCGGCTGAAGTTAAAGTGGGAAGGTCGAACATTATAATTAATCTCATAACTCTATTCCTCATCTTTCATACCAACTTTTCCAATCTGATCTCGTTTGCCATTTAGGAATTCAAAACAATCATGAATGTATTTGGACAAAGCATTTTTTAGGATATAAGTTTTTTCATCAAAAATAATTTCTTGATTTAAAACGTCGACTAACTCTAGCTTTACATAATCGTCAAAGTAATTGTCTTTATGTTCTAAGACCTTCATATCAACAAATTGGCGGAAGGGTTCCATCAGATCACTTGAAAGGTTGAAGTCGTTTCTAACACTATGATGATGAATTCCCAGTTGAGTTAGATATCCTTGAGAGACGATTTCTTGATTAGAAGCTGAAAGTAAAATTGTGTAACCATAATTTAGCATGATACTGAGGGTTGATTCGTTAGTACGGGTGAAACCATCCCCAAATAAAGCAGGGAAATACTTCTTGGCAATGACAGCTTCACGATTAGTTTCATCGTTTTCAATTATGGAATTATATTCATCAATGATTTCTTTTGTATCAATATCAGATTTATCTAAAACAACTATTTGATTCTCAATTTTATTCTTAACAACTAGGGTCCACAAATCCTGCTTTTTATTAATTGGCCAAGATATTTGGTTTTCAATATTTTGATTCTTATTAACATTGGAATAATATCCAGTCAGTTCCGCACAAGGATTATGATTCTCAGAGCAGAACACAACCTTAATATTTTGTTCAATTAATTTGGAAATCAAATAACCAGTGATCACCGATTGGGTAGTTGCCACAATGATACAGTTGATTCGGTGGAATGGTATTGTTTTGACGTCCATCGTAGTTTGAATCAGTAAATTATTAGCCTTGTAAGAAAGTTTCGATTTTTGAGTAATGTAGATAGTTTCCCAGCCCATAGCAATTCTCCTAAAATTTAATTGAAGTTTCCTTAAAAATGAAATATACTAAAATTGGTTCGTGAGTAATTGAGATGACTTACTTACAGTTAAAATAAACATTATTGTTAATTAGTCAATGTAATGTTGGCCAGCTCCCGCGTGGGGGCTATTTTTTTATCCTTTTTAGTCAATATGGAATTTTGATTCATATAATCCCGTAGGAGATTTATAAATTAAATCAGTATTTTTAATATTCATAGATCTTTTTCTTCCAAATCTATCTTTAGATATATTATTAAATTCAAAAGTTGCGTCACCAGAAATGGCATGTAACATTTTTAGCAATTCGAATAAGGTATTTATTTTATCTTCGATTATTGCATCTTTGAAGGAATCATATGATTTTTCTAGAAATTTTCTCTCATTATCATAAAATGGATAGAACTTTTTCATTTTGCCTAATATTTCTAAGAATATATTATTTAATATATCTTTGTCATAAAAAGCAAGTATCTGATTATGCTTAATAGCATCTGATTTCTTTAAAATGGTTAAAAGTGCTATTGATTCGTATGAAAGGAATAGTTGCTGTGCATTTTCTATTTCTGATCCTGATACTATAGATAGATATCCATTTGTTTTACTATACGTTAGTTGACCTTTTGGAACTCTTTCTTTTATGATTTCAAAAGGTCTTTTAGGCTCCACATTTGAACGTATCCATTCGTGTGGATTGATTTTATTTTTACTTATTTTTTTTGCTATTTCTATTGGAATTTTGATTAACTTATATGATTTTTTATTAATTCTTATAATATCTGTATAAGCAGTTTCTTGATTTGTGTAGCCACCATAGATAGTTGAATCTAATCTTTCATTCAAGGGAACTAGATTCTTTTTTTCTTTTGGAGAATAAATGGTTTGTTTATAAAATTGTCCCTTACCAAAGGTAGGTTTATTAGTTATATTGCACTGTTTATATTTAAAAATATTACTTACTTTTTTAAAATCATCCCTAGTGAAATGTTTAGTTCCCTTTATCATTGGGCTGATAATAAATCCATTTGCATCACTATCTGGTAATTTTCCGTTTTTTCTGAACGATTCTTTTGTTTTTGAAAAGAACTCTTTATATTTCTTTTGGACTAGTAACATTTCGTCAGTTGGAAATTCATGTAGGCAATATATTCCAAGTAGGCAAGCCAAGTACGCATCCTGAGCATGATGAAGATCATTGACGTCACGGTTTTTAACAAACTCTGGATGTTTGAAATGGAAGTCTTTTTTCTCGCCACTGAATGCAGCTCTTAGAGAGGTCGATAAATTTGCCTTAGACTGTAAACAAATGGTTTCAGAATCTTTAAATTGTAAATTTAAAATATTTATTACTTGTTTAATGATTTGCGATGTTTGTACTAATTGTCGATTTATGAATCCTTTTTGATCATTTTCAGTTATTTTAGTCCTTGTTAAGTTTTTAAATTTCTTAGGGCCCATCATTCCATGGTCAAGCATATATTGCCATCGATTAATATTTTTATTGATTATCTCTTGAGTTAGTAAAAGTGAGTCTGATTTATTTTGATTCTCTCCACTGAAAACTAGTGCTTTATTTTCTAATGAATTATCAGGAATATATGATCTAGGGATAATATGATCCACTTCATAATTTGATAAATCATTGATGTTAAATGATTTAGGAGAGTACACAGAATGACCATTTTGTAAAAAGTAGAGCATGTATTTTTCATTGGATAGCTGAGTTCCATATTTTCCTAATTCTTTTTCTAATTTTTTGCTAGGAATAATATATTCCTTTTGATCATCAATAATTTCATTTGATTTATTTTTTAATGTTGAATATATTTTTGTTAAACGCTTGTATCTTGAATCAGTAATTTCTTTCTTACTGCTTTCACGTGTAACTTCGACAAAAATATGTGATGGATTGTGTCCCATGAATTTAACGATTTCATTAACCAAAAGTAATGATTGTTTTATTCCACGTTTTAAAGCCGGTGAGGTATGAATATCATCAATCAGCTCTGATGTGTCTAATTCACTGTTTTTACCTAAATTATAATCTTCAAATTTCTTTTCAAATTCGTATTTATTATTATGGAAAATTTGGATAAAGTTATTTTTTGTTTCCCACATTAAATCTAGAATGGATTTGTCATCCTTCAAATTTGAGTTTGTTTTTATTTGAGTTAGACTCTCTAGAGATAATTTGCCCCATCCTTTGTATCGTATATTGCTAAGTTTATTGATTTGTTTGTCAGTGTAATTGTATGAAGAGTTATTCAACTTTTCGGATAGAATTTTTTTGTCTTCGAATACAGTTAGCCATTCAATTAATTCTTCTAGTTGATTTAGGTTGTCTGGGTTGTCTACAAAATTTGATTCAAAAATCCCCTTCATATCGATATATGTATCTAAGTTAGAATTGAATTGATCAGGTTGGGATAATCCAGAGATTCTTGGGGCAACATAAAAACCTTTAAATTTTAACCAATCTATCATTGTTTTTGTTTTTACTGTTTTATATTTTTTAAATAATTCATCATATGCTTGTTGCTTTATTTCTACAGTTAATTTTTCACCCAATGGATTCTCGTATTCGTTTGTGATTACTCTGATATTGTTTAATTCGTTTAATACTTCATATTTTTGGTAAATTAGACTATTTTTTGGTAAAACAGGTTCTCCAATTAAAAATGTATCTGTACCTGTCATTCGTTTGATAAATTTATTGGATGACTTTTCACGATCCACTAGATCGTCGAAGTTCCAAGGTCTTATGTTTCCCTTTGCTTTTCGCTCCATCCATGCAAATTTGTTGTTATTTGATTGGAGAGGTCCAACATAATATGGGATTCTGAAGCTTAGGAGGGATATTAGTTTTTCCTTATCTTCAAGCAAAAAAGGATAATACTTTGACTGGTTATCGATAATTTCTTCTAATTCATATTTGTTTAATTGAAATGGTATTACAGCATTATCAGTACTTCTTTGTTTTAATAAATATTTTTCGTTTTCAATTTTCTTTAAAGTGTCAGTTGCTAAATTCTCTGGTTTAGCAACTTTAAAAAACTTTTTCAAGTCTAAATATAATTCTTGACGACCGTACTTATTTTTATCCAAATAATCTTTATAGGCTTGTTTAGCCGTTTGACTGATTTCTTTGTTTTTAGGATTATTCCACATAGTCTTTAGAATAGCTAAATCATCTTTGTGATTTTCATATTGTTTTACTTTTGCAAAGCTTATATATTTACTTTTATCATCTAAAATTTTATTTAGTATAATTGTACTGTAGATTTCATTTGCAGTAGTAATAACTTTGAATTGATCTTCTGTAAGAAGCGATTGAAATTTTTCTAAGCTACTTTCAATATCTCCATCTGAGAGGGACAACTTTGAATTGTCTTTATCCAGATTAATAGAAAAAATTATGTTCAAATCCGATTTGTTACCTAAAATCAAATTTAGAACTTGTCGTGTATTCTTTTTGGAATCTTTATCTAGGCGCATTGTTTCAAATATATCGTCAATTCTTTTTTTTGTACCTTCATCTTTAATCAAAATAGAACTTATTTTTTTAGAATTATCTTTATTTGTGAACTCTATACCGAATAGGTGAAGAAGATTGCTTAGATCTTCTAATGCTGGTGATAGACCGCCGGCAATATGTGATATATCAAATTTTTTGTTCTCATAATTAAAATTACCACGATATTTTATAATGTTATGGATTGCCAAATAAACTAGTCTAATATCGGCCTTTGATGTATCCTCAATTAGTCTTTTTCTTAGATGAAAAATAGTTGGATATTTTTTGTAGTATTCAGAGTCAGTAAAATTTTCATCTATGAATAAATTATATTTGTCTCTTTTTCTTGTTTTATCCTTTTTTGAAATCCACGAAGAATTCATACGGGTTAGAAATGATTTATCAACTCTATATAATTCCTTTGAGAATATTTCGTTCAACCATTTAAGTCTATTATGCCTCCTACGATAAATTCGTCTAGTAGATCTAAAAACTCGTCTAGCCTTTGCTGTGTCAGCGCCCTTGAAAAGGCGAACGCCCCATAGATCCTTTTTTTTAAAATGAAGCAAATTATAATGGCTATCGGTGACGGCCCAACCAACTGAGTTTGTACCAATGTCCAATCCGATAATATAGTCTTGTTGTCTGGAATTCATAATAATAGATCCCCTTCAAAGTAGTGTTTTGAATACGCCTATATCATAGCAAAATTTATTGTGAAAAAATCACATGTAAGCGAATAAATTGACTTACATGAAAAGATTTTCAATAATTTTAGTGTAACCAAATAGCTAGAAGAAAGTAGGAAAATACTATGTCTTCACATCAAGCGTTATTGATTATCGATTATACAAATGATTTCGTGGCCGACAATGGTGCCTTAACCTGTGGCGAGCCTGGTCAAAAGGTTGAATCGAGTATTTTTGATTTAGCTGAAAGTATGTACCAAAATGGTGACTGGGTTTGGTTCCCAACAGATGTTCACAAGCCAAACGACCCATATCATCCAGAAACTAAATTGTTCCCACCCCACAATGTCCGTGGAACTCGCGGTCGTGAGCTATATGGCGGAATAAAGGACTGGTTTGATGACCATAACGATGAAGATCAAGTTAAGTTATTTGATAAGACTCGTTATAGCGCCTTTGCGGGTACAGATTTAGATTTACGTTTACGGGAAAGAAATGTTGATACATTACACTTAGTTGGTGTATGTACTGATATTTGTGTTCTACACACTGCAATTGATGCTTACAATTTGAATTACAAGATTGTAGTGCATGAACAAGGAGTGGCATCGTTTAATCAAGCGGGTCATGAATGGGCTTTGAACCATTTTAAAACTTGTTTAGGTGCCGAAGTTATAGATTGAAAATTATCAAAAAAAGAGGTCATTCACATTTGTGAATGACCTCTTTTAAGTACAATTATTCTTTTGGTTTAGGTGTAACGTTATTTTTAACTTTTTTCTGAGTTAGATATTCATCAGTGTGACTACCTAAGAATAAAGGAACCTTTTCTTCAACAACATCACTAAATTCCAAACCATACCAGAGAGATGGGGAAATAGTAATATCTTGTAATAATAGACGGCCACCAATCAATATCCGATCAAGGCTATTCATGTGTTCTTGAGCGCCAAGGTCTTGAAATTGTTGGTTTTGAATAATGAATTTGAAGGAACCAACTTGACGATTAGGTACCATTGAATAACGTGGTGTCTGATCATCAATAATATCTTTGTCAATCAAGGCATTAATGATTTGTCTGATATAAATATTAACGTGTTGCGACTTCTTAAAACCAAGGTTCAAATGGACAGCAACGACGTTTCTAGTATTCATCATATCAACCGTATAATTACATTCATATGGAGCGTTGGTCTGATTGACTGTAACGAACCAATAAACACGAGCCCGTTTAGGATCCTGGTCCAAAATTGAATAGATAATAGAACGTTTGATGGTATAATCTTCACCAATTTTATTCATGTAAACTAGGTTAGTGGCGTAGGTTGGAATACCTTCGTCAACACTCAATTTTTCTATCTGAGGAATAAAGTCGAGTAGTGAAACATTCTCGCTTTCGGCCATATATTTGTCACGGCGTTTGTTACCGAAGTACCAAATAATCATAACGGCTAAAATAGCCATGGTGATTATAACGGTGACATAACCACCATGAACGAACTTGATCAAACTTGATAGCAGGAACAAACTTTCTAATGCGAAGAAGGCAACTAAGAAAATATTACCGGCAACTGGATGTTTCTTCATGATCAGGAATTGATGTAACAAAATCGTTGTCATTAACATAGTTAAGGTAATTGCCAAACCATAGGCTGCTTCCATATGTTCTGAAGTACGAAAGGCCCAAACGATACTAACGGTAATAGCTGCGAGCATCCAATTAACGGTACCAATGTAGAGCTGACTTTCAAATTTACCAGGGAATTTAACTCTTAATCTAGGTAAAATTTTTAAACCAATCGCCTCTTGAACCAAAGTAAATGAACCAGTTATTAAGGCTTGTGAAGCAATGATAGCGGCTAAAGTAGCTATGACAATCGCAAAAATTTTGAAGTCACCCGGCAACATTTCATAGAACGGATTGATACCGGTAATGTTCTTGTATTGACTATTTTGATAGTTGGAAATTACCCAGGCAGCCTGACCTAAGTAATTGAGCATCAACATTGTATAGACGAAGGGCCAAGTTGCGTAAATATTGTGTTTGCCGACTTGTCCCATATCGGAGTAGAGTGCTTCCGCACCAGTTGTGGCTAGGAAAACACTGCCTAGAATGAAAATACCGACTTTATTGACAGGACTAAAAAGGACTTTGATGGCATAAACTGGAGAGAGCGCTTTTAGAACGCTGAGATCACCAGTCATATTTAACAGGCCAGCGATACCAATGAAACTAAACCAAACCAGCATGATAGGACCGAAGGAACGTCCGATTCGCTCGGTACCAAATTTTTGAATGATAAAGACGGATAACAAAATGATGGTCACGATAATTAGTACGACTGATTGTTTATTGGAAAAAACAAAGTTGCCAAATTGTTGTCCTTTAACACCTTCGATAGCTGAGGTAACAGTAACAGCGGGGGTGAGTGTTCCATCTGCTAAAAGAGCGGAACCACCAATGAGAGCAGGTATGATCAACCATTTGCCCTTAGAACGTACTAAAGCATAGAGTGCAAAAATCCCACCTTCATTATTATTATCGGCTTTCATGGCAATCAAGACATACTTAACAGTAGTGATAAGCATTAGAGTCCAGAAAATCAATGAAACGCTACCGAGAATATATTCAGGTTTAGCGTCCGCCATGGTGCCAGCATTATTAATAATGGAGTTCATAACGTACAAAGGTGAAGTTCCAATATCGCCATAAACGATTCCAAGTGTAATCAACATACCTAAGGTAGATAATGATGACTTTCTCTTTTCCATGTTAATCTCCTTTTACATGAAATGAATCTTAGTACTTCCCCCAAAATTAAACAAGAAAATGAATTTTGTTTAGTACGACTACATTATAATAGTTCGGATTTATTTTAAAAATATTTATGACTTTTTATAAATCATATTGGTATACATGGAATTAGAAAAAGAATAAAATGTTAAAAACACATGAGGGAACTCTAACGAAAAGAATGTGATTGCTATGGATATAGGCTTTATGATCCTTTCGACTATATTGGTCTGGTTAATGGTTCCAGGAATTGCTATTTTTTACAGTGGTTTTGTACCGCAAAAAGACGTCACTAGAATTCTATTTGCAAGTTTTCTAATGTTCGGATTATCGGGCCTGATGTGGATGGTTATTGGGTTTTCACTATCATTTGAAGGAAATTTTTTAGGCGTCATTGGAAACCTGAAACACTTATTTCTATCTGGAGTAGACTTATCGTCTACCTTTGGTACAACTGGATTACCTACGGCAGTTTATTTACTATTTCAAATGATGTTTGCCGTGTTAACCCCCGCATTATTTTTAGGAGCAGTCGCCAGTCGGGCTAGAATTCGTTTTATTATATTGTTCGTCTTTTGCTGGTCACTCCTAGTCTATTATCCGTTGGCACATATCGTCTGGTCGTCGACCGGATTTTTGGCTAAAATAGGCGTATTGGATTTTGCTGGAGGAACGGTGATTCATATAGATGCCGGAATAACTGCGTTGATTCTCGCTATAACGCTAAGGAAACCATATCAATATCAAGAGAAACCCACTAAGGGTAATCCAATGTGGATTTTAATGGGAACAGTCCTTTTGTGGATTGGCTGGTACGGATTCAATGCCGGAAGTGCTCTGAAGCTTAATACCCAGGCCATCAATGCCTTCTTCACAACAACCATTGCGGCATGCTCGGCACTAGTAACTTGGATAATCTTGGAACAAATATTCAAATCAAAAGTTACTTTAAGTGGAATCTGTACTGGTAGTATATGTGGGTTAGTAGGTGTCACACCAGGAACAGGCTATGTAACGGTATTCGGCTCATTTTTGATAGGTATAATTTCAGCGATTGCTAGTTTTTATTTTATGAACTATTTGAAATATAAATTACATTTGAATGATTACCTAGATATCTTTGGCAGCCATGGCGTCAGTGGAATTGTTGGATCTATTGCCGTGGGATTGTTTGCGACAAAATCAGTTAATCCTAGCGTGATTCATAACGGCGTTTTATATGGTGGAGGATTCAAATTATTTGGTCTACAATTATTCGGAGTAACCTTCACAATCATATTCGTATCGGTCTTAGGTGTAATTATTGTCAGCTGTTTGAAGAGACTATTTCATAACGATGTTGGTATACAAAGATGAATCTTAAAACTCGTAAAAAAATACTAATTCTATTTTTCTCTCAAAACTGAAAGAGAATGGATAGAATTAGTATTTTTAATTTATTATTAAAGTGGAACCTAGCCTGGAATAAAAATTGAAATCGGCTCAGTAGTAAGTTTATTCTTAGCTGACGAAGTCAGGTTAGAATAAGGCCGAGCTTGGAAATGATTCCGGTCTATGGAATTAGTTTCAAGTCGTGCCCACTACGTTCCAGCCGCATTTCAATTTTTACGGAAGGCGGAAATAAAAACTAGGACTCCGAATGTTCTTGGTCATGTTCTCTACTAGGATGGCGAGTATTACGATCCCGTTTAGATTCATTTTCGGTTTTTAAAGATTGAATTTCATTTTCAATCTCACTAAGAACTTCAATCTGCATTTTTTGAATATCCAGAATATGAGGCCATTGGACTTCATTCAGTTGGTCCAATTTTTCATGCAAGATACGAATTTCCATTTCAGATTTAGTATTTGTTTTATAATCATTTTCTGAATCGAAGCGGTCACGTTCAGCGGAACGGTTTTGACTCATCATAATGATAGGAGCTTGTATGGCAGCCACACAGCTCAAGAATAGGTTCAATAGTATAAATGGATACGGATCGAAGTTAACGCCTAGGAAATGGACTACGTTGATTGTCATCCAGACTACTAGAATAACAGTGAAAGCAATAATAAATCCCCAACTACCGCCGAATTTGGCTACACCATCAGCTAATTTTTGACCAGTAGTCCGTTTTCCATAAACCGTATCATTGATATTTTTAATGACGTAATTATCACTTTCCAACTCTTTTTTGAGCTTGTCACTCATCTGATGGTCCGTTTTTAAATCTTGATCAATGATACTCTGCATTTTAGCAATACGAAGATTTTGCATATCCTTTAAGCAAATAAAAGATGATTCTTTGGCGTATTTATTTGTTTTGAAAACTTGTGATTTTAATTCATCACTCAGATCTCGAAGAAAGAGGCCTTCCATAATAGTAAAACGATTTCCACAAACTGAACAAATTTGATTTTTTTTGATAGTCATGATTAACACCCCTTGGAATTATACAAGGTAAGTATATTATTATAATATTTTTAAATCAAAGAGGATCGAGTAAACGAAATAGCCAATTAGTCTAATTATCAGAGAGCGGAGCAGGCCGTTTCAGAATAGAGAGCGGAGCAAGGGTGGTCAGCTCCCGAGGATTAAGACTACAATCTCAGTCGGCAACGAAGTGCCGGCAGAGATTGTTGACTTAAGCGGAAGGAGTTACCCTTGTGCAGCTCATTTAAATCAGAACATTAAGCTAAAAATGTCATCAATTCCATAATAGAATTGATGACATTTTTTAAGTCGAAACAAACATGTTTCAAACTTATATTTAATTTTTAAATTGTACCTTTTTTGATAGCTGTCTTAATACCAGCAATCTCCATGATTCCACGATCAGCAGATAGATGTTTAAGCAATGAAGCAAGTGAACCTTTGAATTTAAGGTTCTTATCTGTGATCTCGGCAATACCATGATTTTGACCCAATGAAGCAACGGTACCCATTGACTTGTAAATAAATGGTTTCAAATCTTTGCCATTTAATGCGGCAGCGATATTGAATGCGGCTCCAGCACCTTCAGCAGTAGCTAATTGACCTGTTGTTGGGTATGGACGTTTTTCACCCTTAGGAATAATTGCGGAATCATCACCAATAAAGAAGGCTTCAGGATTTGCTTCAAGGTTTAAGAATTCGGTTGTCATAACACGGTTTCTTCTAGCGTCGATTCCTGAATCTTTGATGACATCAGAACCACTGACACCAACAGTCCAAAGAATTGTGCTACCGTCAACACGTTTTTCTGTGTCGCCATCCATGTAGACAACACCTTGTTTTTCAATCTTAGTAATTTTGGCACCAGTTAATAGTTTAATACCACTCTTGTCGAGATAATCAACGGCATAACTAGCAAGATTTTCATCAAACATAGGTAAAATTCTTGTGGCCATTTCTAGACAAGTAACTTTAATTTCTGGAACATCATATTTAGCCTTGAGAATTTTAACTGTATCAACTAATTCACCAAGGATTTCAACACCAGTAAAGCCGGCACCACAAACAACAATACTCAAGTCTTTAGGATCTTGAGAGTTCTTGTAGTTGGCAATATTTTCGTTGATCTTTTTGTAAATATTTTGAGCAGATTCGAGGTCTTGAAGAATCAAGGCATTTTCACTAGCCCCTTCGAGTCCAAAGTCCTCAGAACGGAAGCCTAAAGCGACTACGATGTAATCATAAGAAATAGCATCGTGGTCAGAGAATTCAACTGTCTTGTTATCTAAATCAAGTTTAGAAACAGTTGCTTTAATAAAGTTAACATTTGAAGGTAAAACTGAACGAATCTCAAAACTTACTGCATCAGGTCTATTTGTCCCAGCTGCAATTGTGTGCAAAGCAGTTTTTTCAACATGCTTGTCATTTTTATCGATCAAATCAATTTGTGTGCCAGATGGTGTATTCTTAGCCAAATCACGAGCTGCTCGTAATCCACCGTAACCAGCGCCTAGTACTAAAATGTGTGCCATAATTAAACTTCTCCTTCTGTACAAAAATTAAGTGTTTACGTTAACATTATATATCCTACAACGATATTGTGGTAACTATAAGCTATAACGGATTCTTACTAATTGAGTGTTTTAGGAAAAATGGAGCGATGATAGTGATCAAGATGATACTAATGATAACAGCAGAGTAATATTCCTCAGATAGCAATTTAACACCAAAGCCTATCTGGGCAATGATAAGAGCCATTTCACCACGAGAAATCATCCCCGAACCAATAACATAAGAGTCCCGCATACTAAAACCGGAAATCCTAGCTCCGAAACCAGAACCAATCAACTTTCCAAGAATACCAGTTAACGTCATAACAACAATCAACCAGAAATCCTTGAGGAAAGTCGTAAATTCCAGATTCAACCCAATACTAATAAAGAAAATTGGGATAAAAATTGCATAACCAACCGTTTCGATATTACGACTAATTTTTTCATTGTAGTCCTTCGAATTTGAAACGGCGATACCAGCGACAAAGGCCCCCAGAACAGCATCCAGTTGGACTTCGTCGGCAATATAGGCCATTACAAAACAGATAACTAAAGCAAAAATCTTTGGAGCGTGAGTTGCTTGGACGTATTCCGATAACTTCATTAGTTGCGGAATGACCCACTTGTGAAGTACGACTACTAGAACTCCAAATAATACCCAAAGTCCCAATAACATCAAGAGTTTCTTAGCTGAAAAATCGCCTGTCAGTGTTCCTGACATAACACTCAAAATTGAAATTGCTAGAATATCGTCAACAACTGCGGCCCCTAGAATAACCGTTCCCGAGGCACTCGAAAGATAATTCAAACTCTTCAAAACTTCAACCGAAATTGAAACGGAAGTTGCGGCGAAAACAACTGAGATGAAGATACTTTCCTTGAGATTTATCCCAAAGATAAGTGCGGTCAAGAGAGTCAGAGCAACAGGAAGAATAACCCCAAATATTGCGACATTGATACTAGGGAGTAGGTGCTTTCTCAGTAATTTAAGGTCACTTTCCAAGCCGGCTAGGAACATCAATAAGATGACCCCAATCTCAGCGAAAAGTTCGACATCGTTATTTGATTTAACGATATTTAAAACACCTTTTCCTAAAACCACTCCAAGAATCAATTGGCCAATCACAGCCGGTAGATTCAATTTATTAAAAATATGACTAACAACAAGTGTTAAAAATAGCATCAATGCTAAAAGAGTTATAAATTCCATGGCTGACTCCTAATCCTTTTTGACGCCATTGATGAAAATATTGATAACCGTTTTAAGATTAGCAATATTACGCTTCCGTTTGGCATCGTTATATTCAATGTATGGAAGTAACATTGTCAAAAAAGTTCCGACTTGAACAGGAATGGCAAGATCAGAACGTAGTTCACTTTTGTGTGATTGGAAGATATTGAAAAGCACTTTGTAATAACCACCATCCCAGTTTTTACTTAGATTTCTACGTTCCTCATCCGTAAAAAAGTTTTCAATATCGTTTCGCATGACAAAATAATTGATGCGAAAATTCCCAATCATATATTGAGACATGTATAGTAATAAATCCTCAAATGGTAAATCTTTGTTCTCGTTGTATTCTTTTAGAAGGTTGGCGCTAAAACCACTGACGGCATATTCAATAGCTTTAACATAGAGAACTTTCTTGTTCTTATAGTAGTGATACATATTTGGTTGAGTAATATTCAACTCTTGGGCAATCTTTCGAGTTGAAGTTGCTTGATATCCTTGTGACAAGAACATATCGGCAGCAACTTTTAAAATGGCATTTTTAGTATTCTCGGCTTGGCGATCACGTACATTCATTTTTAATCCATCCCTTGGTCTATTCGTATACATTATATCTTAATGTAAGTGGTTTATCATGCGATAACATTCGTTTTTGGAACAAAAATAAAAAGCAGGGAGATTTGCCTTTCCTCCAAAATTAGAAAAAATTCTAAATCAAGAAGTCGCTGCAAATTATCCCTGCTATTTCTTATCTTTAACAATATAAATTGGACGCTTTTTAACTTCTAGGAAAATCTTTCCAATATATTCTCCTAGGATACCAATACATAGAAGTTGAATCCCACCAATTAGCAGAATGATTGAAACAATTGAGGCCCAACCATTAACGCTACTTAAAGGATTAACAAATTTTCTAATAATAATTCCTATGATAGCTACGACGGAAGTGATTGAGAAGATGGTTCCCATCCAGGTCGCAAACATCAAGGGACCTTCAGAGAAATCAACGATACCAGTGATAGCGTATTTGAACAATTTCCAGAAGTTCCAAGAAGTTGATCCGGCGGAACGTTCACGGTTTTTGTATGGTAGGTATTTAGTTTTGAAACCAACCCAACTAAAGATACCTTTAGAAAAACGATTGTATTCAGTCATTGATTTGATAGCTTCCACCATTTGGCGAGTCATCAAACGATAATCTCTGGCACCAGGAATAATCTTAGTTTGGGACATCTTGTTAATGACTTTATAGAAGCCTTCAGAGAAGAAGGAGATAATTTTATTTTCACCTTCACGGTCCATTCTGGCAGTACCAACACAGTCGTATTCGCCGTCTTCTAGCAGGTCAAACATTTCATCAAGCATTTCGGGTGGGTCTTGTAAATCGACATCCATAACGGCAGTATAATCACCGGTAACTTCATTCAGACCGGCATAAAGGGCAGCTTCCTTACCGAAGTTTCGGGAGAAGGAAATAAAGTGAACATCATCACTGTGTTCTCTTTGAAGGTCTTTTAAAATTGAGTAAGTTTTATCCTTAGAACCATCATCAACAAACCAATATTCGAAGTCGAATTTGTCAGTCTGTTCATTTATCTTTGTCATTGCATCGTAGTAAATTTTAATGGTTTCTTCTTCATTAAAACACGGAACGATCACTGATATAGTTTTCATAATTTTCGTCACTTTCGCAAGATTATAAAATAATGGCAATAAAAAAATCAAATCCATTAGTATGAATTTGGTTTTTTTCACAACTAAAGAGGGATTTGTGATTTACCACAGAACTTCACACTGTAATGTTGTTACAGCCCCTCATTTTAATTAAATTTTTAATGATTCTGGAAGAGACAACATGCCGTTACTTGATGTATTTATAACACTAACACTAATGTCACGATTTGTCTTATTTTCAATCGCGTGTAAGTCATCTTCAGTTTGAACGAAGACTTCCTTAACGTCACTTCTCTTGTCTAGTAAAGCAATTACATCCTCAATCTTGTTGGCAACATCTTGAAGTAGAAGAATTGTGCTGTCACTTGAAATACTATTAACACTCATGATCAATTGATATAGCAAGTCAGAGTTGTTACCAACAAAGACAGCATTCTCAGTGTTAGGTGAAATATTCTTCAACCACCATGTGATAAGTTCTGACTTCTCGTTGAAGTCGTGTTCCAAAAGACCATTTTTATCGAATAATTGATAACTAACCGCCTTATTCTTGTCGAAGATAACAGTTAGAACAATTGAACTATCTGTACGATAGAAGTTTTGTTCAGCTAATTCCTTGTTCTTGTTGAAACTTTGTGTTGATGATAATTGACCATTGGCGTTATAAATATTTGTTTTAACGATTTGGTCGTTCTTGTAATAGTTGATACGATCGATTGATTTTTCAAAGTATTCAACGGTCATAAGCAAAGTTTGTTTTTGGTCATAGATAAATGTGTCTTGTGATTCAACGTCAGTTCTAGTTACCCAGTCAGTGTTTTCAGGAATGGCAACTTTCTTGTCAGTTGGATTAGGACTCTTTTGTAGTTGATCAAATAAATTAACGACGTTTGGAATAGCCAAGTGGCTATCTTTAGCTTTCTTGTCGATGATTTCGTGAATATGATTACTGTAGAAAGTTGAAACGACTGTAACTGGTTTTTGAAGTTTAGTTTCGAGGTAGTTGACCATGCCAAACAAATCATTCTTAGCAGCTTCAGTACCGAAGTCATCAGCAGCTACGTAATACTCTTTGTCTTTATCAAGATAAACGTCACGAACTAGGTAAGCTGAATGGAAAACGTCTTTGATATATTTACTGATGTACGAAATATTATCGTTGATTTCGCCAAGTTCACCATCAATTTTAGTATGTTCCTCACCAAGGCTTTGAATGTGACGTTCTAGGCCGGCAATGGTTTCAATGCGGTAATTGTGGTCACTCTTCATCTTGTCAGAAATTTCGTTAGCCTTTTGTTTTGAATCTGCTATTTGATTGTTTACTTTACTAATATTAGTATTAAGACTATCAGCTTTGCCATTTTGCTTTGTGATATCTTCTTGAGCGGAATTGATTTGGCCTTTGAGATCTTTTCTTTGGTCATAGAGAGTGTTGATAGAATTCTTTTGGTCTTCCATCAAGGCAAGCATCTTTTGAAGATCCTTTTCTTCCTTGATCGAAGTAGACATATCAGTTTCGGATTTTTCGTTTTGAGCAAGATCATTTTGAAGTGATTCTAGGTTAGCTGTTTTAGTATTGATTTCAGCATTCAATTCGTTTAGTTGTGATTGTAGGTCAGCAAGATTTTCTTCTTGTTCCTTACGATCGGCATTAACAACTGCGAGATGTTCTTTGGCGGCATCGTCGTTTTGTGCTTTAGTGTCATCGAGTTTGTCGTTTGATTCTTTTTCATCACGTTTTAGAGTCTTAAGATATTTGTCTAAGGTTTCTTTCTTTGTTTCGAAATCGTCTTTTTCAGTGAAAAGGTTCGTTTTGAGATCATTTCTCAATTGTGCATATTGATGTGAGAGGTCGTTCATTTGGCCTTCAATGTTGAGGCGCTTGTCATGAACAGATACAGGAAGATTTTCTTCCTGTTTGTCAGATTTTTCAGCAACATCAGTTGTTGTAGCGTCTGAAGTTGCGTTATCTGATTCAGAAGTTTGGTCCTTTTTAGGAGCATCAGTGGCCGGTTTTGTTGGCTCTGGTTTCTCATCAATTTTGCGTAGCATGTCTAAAAATTTCACGAATGAATTCCCCCATAAAAAGACTTATAATAGTTACTAAAGAGTAGCATTTTTTTATATCGGTGTAAAGTCTGATGTAGCGCTATTTAAAGAGAATGCCTAGACCAAAAAAGGAGAGTTTTTGTATGAAGATTATGGCTATAAATGCAGGTAGTTCAACTTTGAAGTGGAAACTTTTTGAGATGCCTGATAAAACAACAATTGCTTCAGGGATGATTGACCGATTAGGTACTCCTAAAGCCGTTTTTAAATTGAAGTATAACGGTAAGAAAATTGAACGTGAACAAGCTATTAAGTCCAATGATGTTGCCGTATTGTCTATCCTAGACGCTTTGAAAGATATGAAAATTATTGAAAAGTTCGAAGATATTGTCGCCTTTGGTCACCGGGTTGTTGCTGGTGGTGAAGCCTTTAAGAAGTCTGAAATCGTTACTAGTGAAAATTTGAAAAAAATTGAAGAGCTTGCAGAATACGCTCCGTTACATAACAAAATTGAAGCCTATTATATTAGTGTTTTCAGAAAATTGGTTCCTAAGGCTATTCAAGTAGCTGTGTTTGATTCATCATTCTTCGTCGATATTCCAGAAGTTAACTACCTATATAGTCTTGATTTGGAAGACTACAAAAAATACCACGTACGCCGTTACGGAGCACATGGTACAAGTCATCGTTATATTGCCCAACGTTTGGATAAAATCGTTGACGGTGGTATCCAAGATAAGAATGTTATCGTTCTTCACTTGGGTAGTGGAGCTTCAATCAGTGCCATCAAGAATGGTAAAGCCTATGATATTTCAATGGGATTCACTCCACTAGCTGGTATCATGATGAGTTCCAGAAGTGGTGATATCGACTTTTCTATCATTCCATATCTAATGAAAAAGTTAGGTTTAACTGATATCTCTGACATGATCGATATTCTTAATAATAAATCTGGTTTGTTAGGTATTTCTGGTGTGTCAGCTGATATGCGTGATATTGAAGCTAATGAAGATACCAATGAACGTGCTAAATTGGCCTTAGAAATGTATCGTAACCGCATTATCAAATTTGTTGGTTCATATATCGCCGAAATGGGTGGCATTGACGTAATTGCCTTTACCGCTGGTGTTGGTGAAAATTCCGCCGAAGTTCGTGAAGATATCATGAGTGGTTTTGAATATATGGGTCTGAAGATTGATCAAGAAAATAATAAAGTCCGTGGCAAGGAAATTAAGATAACAACTGATGATTCCACTGTTGCTGCTTATACAATTCCAACTAATGAGGAATTGATGATTGCCCAAGATACTTATGGATTTGCGAAATTATTGGATTAAAAATTAAATATAACGCCTAATAAAAAGGTGACCGTCTCTGTCAAAGTTATCAGTAAGAGATTCTTAATAATCAAGGGGAATGTTTTCTTCTTGATAGGATTCTTGCTGAAAGCTTTGGCATTTTTATAAACTATTGGTGTTATTAAAAATGTTAACAGCATCAGTTTTGGAAGTAGTCCGAGGATGACTGAACAGAGTAATGCCAGATATCCGAGAACGTATAATGATTTTAGAATGAAAATGGAATTGGCTTTTCCTAAGTAATAAACCATCGTTTTACGTCCTAATCCAATGTCTTCCTTTTGGTCAGCTATATTGTTAGCCAAGAGGAGATTGGAAATGGCGAAGACTGTCAAAAGTGAAGATAGTAAAGCGTCTCCATAAAATTTGAAATCTAAAATAACGGCAGGATTATTAACTACATTGATATAGATAGCAATCAAGTAAATAACGAATCCCATTGTAAAACCTGAGAAAAATTCGCCAAGTGGTCCTCGATTTATTGGCCAAGGTCCGCCTGCGTAACAGAATCCGACAGCAAACGAGAATAATCCCAAGTATAATAATGGAAGACCAGTTCGATAAACTATGAAAAGTCCAATGATGGCTGAAAGTGCTGTAAATGAGAAATCAATCCAGCCAATCAGATGAATATTCAAATGATTGACGCCAATTACGTTGGTTCCTTTTCTGAAACTATCTACACCGATGGCGTTTTTATAGTCCCAATAGTTGTCATTAATATCAACGGCCATATTGAATAGAAACATGGCGATAAAGAATAAAATCAAATCAAAAGCGTTAATTGAGTGCCAGTGATAATATGAGTACAACGTTCCCATTAGAAAAGGGAAGACACTCGCAGTTTTAGCTTTTATTTCGACAAGTTCAAAAAAAACAGAAGGTTTCACAAAAATCAGTCCTTTGGATTTGATAATTTCTATTATAGAATTATTTTGGAATACAACAAAGTGATACAGGGGTAATATATATTTTATGGCGAACTCAATTTGGAAAAGCTATCCTCAACTAGGGGAAAAATTGGATTTAACGACAGAATATATTCACGAAATCGTGAGTATTAAAAATCTTGATATTAGTTCAATGATTATAGATTTAACTTCAGGTGGCAAGATGTTGCGTCCGGCCTTTTTCTTACTGTTCAGCGAGTTTGGTGAGAAAAAAAGAACGACTCAAGAATTAATCCCCTTGGCCGCATCTTTAGAAGTTTTGCATGTTGCTACTTTGATTCATGATGATGTGATTGATGATTCACCAATGAGAAGATCACGTCCTACAATTCATACGAAATATGGTCGCAGAAACGCAATTTATGCTGGTGACTACTTATTTACATTGTATTTTGAGCTAATTTCTCGCAATTTAACTGATAATACCGATATTTTACGTAATGCTTTGAGTATGAAAAAGATTTTGATTGGCGAATTGGACCAAATGTTGATCAATTTCAATGTCAATGCGACTAAAGAAATGTATATCAAAGAAGTATCAGGTAAAACAGCTGAGTTATTTAGTTTGAGTTCAAAAATGGGAGCCATTGTTAGTGGTGGCAATGAAGAATTAGTTAATAGTTGTAAGAAAATTGGTTATGACATTGGGATGGCTTTTCAAATTATTGATGATATTTTAGATTTCAGTAGCTCTGCTCAAATAGGTAAGCCAGTCCGTGAAGATTTGAAAAATGGAGTATATTCACTACCATACATTTTGGGATTAGAAGATAATAATTCTGACTTAGTCGCTATTTTGTCAAAAGATGAACTTAGCGCTGATGATGACGCCAAAGCAACTAATATAGTTGTGGAAGATGGCTATTTGAATCAGGCCAAAGAGATTGCTCGACAGTATACGCAAGATGCCCTAAATGAGTTGGACAAATTGCCAAATAATACGAGCCGTAAAGTTATAAAAGCTGTTGTTAAAAGGCTGGTTAACCGAATTAAATAGTATTTATTATTAAAAGAACGCGGATTGTATTAGCTTGAATGAAGTGATAATACTTACAGATCGGGATAAAACACGTTCAGCTTCCGAGCATTAATGTGAATGGGTGGTAACTCGAGTTTGAGTTACTGCCCATTTTGGATTAAGCGGAGTGAAGTTGTGTTTTATTCCGCGTTTAAGCAGCAAGTTTGAGTAACAAAGTAGTTATTAACCAGCCACTTTTTGATAGGGGAGAATATTATGAATCAAGCAAAAAAATCTGAGGTACTTGAACAGGTCAATGCTAGTTTGAATGAATTGAATAAGTCAGTCGTTGATCAAAGTGGGATTACAGATAGTATTCAGGTTGCTTACAACCAGATTAATAAGCCAGAAAAGGATTCTCAAAAATATAAACAAATTTCAGATGCTCTAAATGAGATGATTGGTAAATTTCAAAAGATTGCTTTAAAAAAGACATACCATTTTGACGAGCATCAAAATGAACTAATCAATAAATTAGATAAGTTATCTCAAAAATCAATTTCTCAGAGTGGGATTGGAATTATTAACGCCGTTGCCTGGGGAGGAGGACACTAAGTTGTCCGCCGTCCAAAGCAATTAAACTATAAATTATTAATATGGGGATAATAATAATGACAGATAATATAAAAGACGAAGTGTTTCAGCTAATAGATTCAATGTATAACAATGTTAAGGCAGGGAGTAATGATCCTGATATATTAGGTGTTTTGATGAAAGCTGCCACAGCTCTTAACAAAGGTATGGCTCCTCAAGTAGTTGCAGCTAAGACCGTTAATGGGATAAATCTATTTGTTTTAGGTAATAAAAAGATGGATTTGGACGACAATTTTAATTCTGATTATACGCAACTAATTAAATTGTCCCGAGCTGGCAGTTACAAGTGGATTGCTAACGGTGTTGGAGATTTAAGGATTCAATTTTTCTAAGTTTTACCACTTAATAGTAGCGATAAATAAAAGGGTTCTGAATCAGTTGGCATTAACCGACTAATTCAGAACCCTTATTTTTATTCATAACGTTATAACGGCTATAATCCTTGATCCATTTGATACAGTTCCTTGAAATGTTTATTAGAATTATAAAGTTCTTCAGGATTTCCTTCCATTTCAATCTTTTCACTATTCAAGAAGATAATGTGATCGACGTGTTTGACGCCTTGTAAATGGTGGGTTACCCAAATAATAGTTTTGTCTTTTAAAACATCAAAGATTGTTTCCAACAAATCATTCTCAGTGATTGGATCTAGTCCAACGGTTGGTTCATCTAGTAAGACGATTGGAGCATCTTGTAACAAAATTCTAGCTAGAGCAATTCTTTCTTGTTCTCCACCAGAGAATCTTGATCCGTTTTCACCAACAATGGTGTTGTATTTATTGGGCAATGATTCTATTAAATCTTTTAAACCAACACGTTCAATAGCTTTTTTAACTTCAGAATCAGTTTTATTCTCATTACCTAAACGAACGTTATTCAATAAAGTTGTGTTGAATAGGAATGGCTTTTGGTTAAGAACGGAATAGATTTTTTCACGGTTCTTTTGGATCTGTGCGACATCTAAATCGTTAATTTTGATGTGACCGTTTTGAGGAGTTAGATCTCCCAGAATTAATTGAAGAATAGTTGTTTTACCGATACCGCTTGGTCCCAATAAGGCTAACTTTTCGCCCTTAGTAATCGTTTGTGAGAAGTTCTTGATTAGAACTGGTGAATCAGTATCATATTCGAAATCAACATGATTCAAAGTTAGAGTTTTGAAGTCGTCTGGCTTCAAATCAACTTGTTCAGGTAAATTATCCTTGATAGGTTTAATCGTGTTTAAACGGTTGATAGAATCCTTATAAAGAGGCCACTCTTCGAATCCCTGACTAACTGGGATAATTGTATCTGATAGTGGGAAAATGGCTAGAACGACCGCTGCGACGAAATTAGCTTGCTCTTGATTATGAGTCATAGTTAGATTTGTAAAAATTAAGAAACAAACAACTAAGGCGGCGAAAATCAATTGTAGTCCGAAGTCACGATTGCGACGGAACGCCTTAGATTTGTTCTTGGAACTATCAAGGTTTTTGATGTTTTCTGAAGTTAGATTCTTGAAGTCATCCTTACGTCCAGAAATAACCCAGTCGTCAACACCAAGGATATTGTCGGTCAGTTGAACATAAAGGTCACTCTTAACTTCCTTTTGATAGGTCCGACGGGCACTTTCAATTGTAACGGAAATTAATGGAACGATGAAAACTTCGATGAATAATAGTAAGAAAACAAAGAATCCAAATGAAGGATTAAAAATGCCTAGTGCAATCGAAGCAATGATTGTTAAGAGATATGAGATAACAGTTGGGAAAATAGTTCTTAAATAAAGATTTTGAAGGTGACTGATATCTTCGGAAAGAAGTCCCATGATATCACCAGTTTTGTGATGTTCATTAAAGAATGAAGCGTCACTTTCAAGTGTTTTATAGAGCCTAGTTCTCAAGTCTGAAGTAACTCTTAATACCCAGTTGTGACTCTTTAGACGTTCAATATACTTGAAAACTGGACGTCCGATACCAAAAGCCCGTGTTAACAAAATTGGAACGTAGATTAAAAGAATATTGACAGGATGTGTCGCAGCTTTATCAATTGTGTAGCCAGAAGTAAACATCAATGCAGCGGCACAAAATGAAGTTAATAGTCCGAGTAATAAAGCAGTGATCAAAAGTCCCTTATATTGCTTGATATATGGTTTGACCCATGTATCGGACTTGAAGGTTTTGAAGAAATTCATAGTTGATCACCTCGCATATTTTCAATTAATTTAGAATAAGCACCGTTATGGTTACGAAGCTCGTCAGGTGTACCTTGCTCAGCAATCTGACCATTATCCATAACGATAACGTAATCCATTTCTTTGATCCAGTGAAGTCGGTGGGTTGCGAAGATAACTAAATGATTTTGGAAAAGCTTTTCCATCGGTTTCTTCAAAGCGTATTCAGTTTCAATATCCAAATGGGCGGTTGGTTCATCGAAAATCAAAACGTGACGGTCATCAGCTAGAAAGGCACGAGCCAACATGATTCTTTGTTGCTGACCACCGGAAATACCACGACCACCTTCACCAATCTGTGTTTTGTAACCATCAGAAAGTGTCTGAATAAACTCAGTTAAACCGGCCGCATCAGCGGCTTTTTCAATTTCAGCTTCAGTGGATTCTGGTTTGTAAAAGGCGATATTTTCAGCCAACGAACCAGCAAAAAGATAAGGAGATTGGGGCAAGAAGGTTAGTTTCTTTTGCCAATTAGCTTGTTTGAAGTTTGCTACCTTTTGATTATTGATTTTGATATCGGCACTGTCGGGTATGATGAATCCCCCGATAGTTCTGATCAAAGTAGTTTTACCAGAGCCAGATTTACCGATAACACCAATTTTTTGATAACCAGCTAACTTTAATTTATCAATGTCTAAACTAACCTCGTTATTACCAACACCATTAAATGAGAATTGAAGATTATTGATTTCAACTTGTGAATTTTCATTCCAATCGAAGTCGGTTAATTCGTCATCTTTAGCTTTAGTAGGACGTTCCAAAATTTCAAAAATAGAATTTAAGGCATTTTTACCATTCAAAGTAGCGTGATAATCATTTGAGAAATCTCTCAAAGGTAGGAAATACTCTGGAGCCAAGATTAAAGTAACTAAAGCTGGGAAGAGTGGGAAACTGCCATTAATAAGTCCTAAGCCTAGGAAGACGGCCAAGATAGCAATTCCTAAAGTGGTTAACCAATCGAGGGCAAAGGTCGATAGGATAGCGATTCTCAAGGTATTCATTGTTCGACGACGATACTCATCACTAACGGTATAAATGTTTTTAGCATAGCGCTTACTTAAACCCAACATTTTTAGTGTTGGAAGGCCACGTAAGGCGTCTAGGAAGTGATTTGAAAGAATCGTGTATTGTTTATACTGAGAGTCAGCTTTAGCCTGTGCAGCTAATCCTAGGATGATCATAAAGAGAATTACTAGTGGAACGATGATTGTCAAAGTAATTCCGGATGCAATATTTTGCATGTAGATATAAATCAATAAAACTGGTGGAATAATCGACATGTTCATCAATTTTGTAAAAATCAATTTGAAGTAGTTTTCAACTAAATCAATACCATCCAATGAGGATGTTACCAAGTTACCAGTTCCTTCGTCAGAAATCATTTCTGGACCGGCGTTATAGACCTTATCCAAAAGTTGTGAACGGATTTCTTCAGAGGTATTGCTAGCATAGTTTTCAACTATTTTGGTGTTAATTAGATTAAATAAATGACGTAAAATAAAGGCCACAACAAACAAAATCGTTGGATTCACGATGGTTTGAAGTGGTTTTTGTTCCCATGAATTTACTAGTGCTTCTGCTAAATACTTACCTTGGAATAAAACAACAAATGCTTGCAGAAGAGTTAATCCTGCAAGCATCAATAGTAGTTTTTTTGTTCCTGGTAAGCGAAATAAACGCTTATCAATCATTAATATTTCACCGTATTTTCCCTTGGATTTATTCTCTTTGTAAATAGAGAGTATGACCAAATGAAGTATATTGCGACGATGGGAACTAAGATACATGCCACGATAGTCATAATAACTAATGTGTAATGTGAGTTAGCGGCATTTTTGATCAATATACTATTTGCTGGATTAGTAGCAATCATGACACGTGGGAATAGTCCATTGAACAATAAGACGATGACCATACTTAGTGACAAACCGCTTCCGGCAAAGCTCCAGCCTTCTCTATCCTTTAGGACTCCATAGTAACCCAATAGAGAGAACAAGACAATTAAGAGTGTGATGATTAGTGATGAAACAAATCTCTTAGTAAAGAAGTCTGTTTGCAAGAATACAAGGACTGCGAAGACTACTTCACCAAGGAACAAAATTGGATACAAAATTTTATTAAGTTTACGAGCACGGTCACGTAATGGTCCTTCAACTCTTAATCTGATGAAGTTTAGTCCATGAACAAGAGATAGAAGTGTACCAGCAACACCACCAACGATTGATAGCAAGTTTACAACTTGGAAGAATGATGGAGTAGCGTCACCATTGGCATTGATAGGAATACCTTGAACCATACTCAAAAGAATCATACATAGGAAGAATGGGGGCAAAATACTTCCACAGAAGAATGTCCACATCCAAAGATTTTCCTCCATTTTTGATTCAGCATGCTTGTGGAATTCAAATGAAACACCACGAAGAATTAAACCAACTAGAACCAATAGGAAGAGGATGTAATAACCTGAGAACAATGAAGCATACCAGAGTGGTAAGGAAGCAAACATTGCACCACCGGCAGTTACAAGCCAAGTTTCATTACCGTCCCAGTGTGGGCCGATTGTTGACATGATAGCAGATCTCTCTGCATCATCTTTAGCTAGGAATCTGGTTGACATTCCGACACCAAAGTCAAAACCTTCAAGAAATAGGAAGATTGCGAATAGAAGTCCAATCACTATAAACCACAATGTACTTAGTGTCATTTTCCAAAGGCCTCCTTTGCAAATGGATCGACGTTTTGTCTATCGTCGGTACCCTCGTAGTAAGGTCCTTGGTGAAGGGTTCTGCGACTGTAAATAATCATAACGCCACCCAATAATGTGAAGAGTAAGAAGTAAACAATGTTACTAAATAGCAAACTGGCGACTGTCGAAGTTGGAGAAACAGCTTGAGCGATTGTGAATAGTCCGTAAACGATCCAAGGATAACGACCGAATTCGGTGATGAACCAACCAGCTGAGTTAGCAATGAATGGAACCCAGATACAGATTCCAAGAACAACTAACATCCACTTGTAGTTCTCAATGGTATCTTTCTTCTTACGAGAGAATACCAAACCGACAATAGATACAAGCATAATCAAGGCATCAAAACCTGTCATGACTCTGAAACTCCAGAATAGAGTTTTGGCTGGGACGTAATAGTTCATATCCTTACCAAACTTCTTATCATATTTAGCATGCATTTCTTTGTTGATAGGATTCATACCTTTAACAGAGCCACTTGTCTTGTGATAAGCCAAGATACTCAAAGCCATAGGAATATCGAGTTGACCAGATGCTTTGTGATTCTTAGAGTCAATCTTTTCAACGATAGTCCAAGGAGCAGGATCCTTTGTAGTTTCGTAAATACCTTCAGTAGCGGCAAATTTCATAGGTTGATCTTTAATAATTTGCTGTGTCTGTAAATCACCGGCAACAGCAGATAGAATAGCGAAAAGTAAACTTGCCCACAAACCAAAGCGAAGTGAAGTCTTGAAGAAATGGTTTTCATTCTTCTTCTTACGAAGTAGTCCCCAAGCACTCATACCGGCAATAACAACGGCAGCTGTCATGAAGGCAGCAATGATAACGTGTGGGAAGGCTCTCCATAATTGTGGATTACCAATAACGGCACCAAAATCAGTCATTTGAACACGACCAGTAGTGCTATTGATCTTGAAACCTGTAGGAGCTTGCATAAAACTATTAGCAGCAAGAATCCAGATGGCGGATAACATAGTACCAATAGAAGTCATCCAAATCATGAAGGCATGAACACCCGGTTTGAAACGATCCCAAGTGAACATCCAAATACCAATGAAGACTGATTCAATAAAGAATGCGAGTAGAGCTTCAATAGCTAGTGGAGCACCAAACACATCACCCATGAATCTTGAGTATTCGGACCAATTCATACCGAATTGGAATTCTTGAATAATACCAGTAACGATACCAACAGCAAAACTTAAAAGAAAAATCTTTCCCCAGAACTTTGCCATATCTAGGTAAACTTTGTCTTTCTTAACAGCGTACATAGTTTCCATGACAGCAACTAGAAAGCCCATTCCGATTGAAAATGGAACGAAGAAGAAATGGAAGACAGTTGTCATACCAAATTGGAAACGTGCCAATGAGACAATGCTTAAACCAACATCAAGCATGGTAATAACCTCCTTAAAACAATATTAAGATCCCTTTATATATACGAATTTATCATATGATTAATTAAAGCTTTAAGCAACATATTTGACTTGTGAAAAAAGCGGTTCCAATGCCGTGATAATCCACTTAAATCAACATTCCTTGATAGATGAAAATGTGAAAACGTCAATAAATGAATTCATTTATTATTGGAAAATAATTTTATATGATAATATCGCTATATCTAAAATATAACCTTTTGAAAAATCTCTGCTTGTCATTATTCATAAAGTTATTTTACGAAAACACAATCATTACGAAAAAATAAATTCGAAAAAAATAAAATATCCGATAGATTAATTAATCTATCGGATATTTATATATCGTTAATGACGACTGCGACTTCTTGAACGAGTCATATTATTTTGATCAAATGAATCTGATTGTGGAACACCAAGTTGTCTTTGATTACCTTGTTGTCCATTGAATTGGTTCCCAGAATTTTGAGGTTGTGGTTGGTTAAAGTTGCCTCTATTTTGGTTATTATTGGGATTGAAATTCTGATTAGGATTCATTTGATTATTGAATTGTCCTTGGCCATTGTTGTACTGATTCTGGTTAGGATATTGATTATTTTGAGGTTGTTGGTAATTACCTTGATTTTGATTCATCGGACGTTGATTCATATTTTGATTATTTGGATTTTGGAATTGTCCTTGATTGTTATAACCGTTATTCATTTGATTGTTTGGTTGTTGGTTATAACGATTATTTTGATTGAAATTACCATTTTGGTTCATTTGATTTTGTTGGGGATTTGAACTCTGTTGTGGAAATGCTTGTAGGTTTTGACCCTGCTGAGGTTCCTCACCATATTGGTTATTTGGATTTGAGTTCTGATTAGGATTGAATCCTTGTTCAACATTTTGATAAGGATTGTAACTAGGATCATAGCGGTTTGGTTGGCCATTGAACTGTGGTTGTTGATTATAATTCTGGTTCATATTTTGTTGACCGTTAAATTGATTATTATCATATTGACCTGAATCAGGTTCTTCATCAGAGACAGGGTGAATAATCGTATCCGTTATGACGATGATTAAATCAATAGCACCAATAACAATACCAACCCAAGCCCAGATTTTAAGAAAACCTGCACCTGGCATGTTGGCATTAAATAGTCCCATTAGACCACCTAAAATTAAGATTACGAATCCGACAATGTCAGGCACCATACTATAAGTGCGATTTGTCAGAATATAAATTGCGGCAGCAATAATATAAGTGATGGCCATAAGAATTCCGGCAGCACCACCGATAGCACCTGTACCAACTAAGGCAGCAATAAAGCCCTCAAATCCGGACTTGATCATTAATACAATTGACAGTATAAGCAATAAAATACCGGCAGAAATTTTTGTTATTCTTACCATAAAAGAAACCTCCGATTTTACTCACAAATACTATTGTATATCATCCTTTATAAAATGGTTAATAGGACCATATTTATGTCCTACATCAATTTCATTTTTAATAGCATTGTAAGTAAATGTTTTAGCAATTTTGATGGCGTCTTCCATACTCTTACCTTTGGCAATTTCAGCAACGATACATGATGAAAGAGTATCACCGGTACCATTGATATGATCTGTTTTGACAAAGGGTTCAGAGATCCAGAAAGACTGACCATCTTCAAGAAGAACGTAGTCTTCAACTTCACTAATTGAGTCGTCGCTATGTTCACCCTTTATCATAATATTTTTTGGACCTAAATTGCGCAATTTATGTGCAGCCTTAATAATTTCTTCTTTATTTTCCAAATTTAGACCGGATAATTTCTTAGCTTCATAGAAATTAGGTGTGATTAAGTCAGCTAATGGGAATAATTCGTCAATCAAAGTTTGGTAAGCATCAGCTTCGAGCAACATTGCACCATGTTTAGTGATAATAACTGGATCAAGAATAAATGTTCCAAAAGGTTTGTCCTTGATTGCTTCAGCTACGGTATGAATAATTTCGGAATCGGAAAGCATTCCAGTTTTGAAAGCTGAGACTTCAAAATCATCCTTAATATCTTTGATTTCATTTTTAATGAAACTTGAAGGCATATTGATGCTGTCATGAATTCCGTACGAATTACCAGCAACAGCGGCAGTTAAAACGGACATTCCGTAAACACCACGGGCCATAAAAGTTTTTAGATCTGCTTGAGCACCGGCACTACCATCAGAGTCAGAACCAGCAATAGTTAATACTTGAGTAAAATCGTTCAATATAGTCACCCACTTAATAATTGTTTACTGATATAGTAACAGTTATCTTGAAATATGTGGTCAGTTTTCATCGAATTTGCTTGACCTTGACGCAACGTAAACCCTTAAAATTAATTTTGTTGGGAGAATAATTTATGGATTATACAATTAAAAAATTAGCGGAAATAGCTGGTATTAGTACACGTACGCTGAGATATTATGATGAAATTGGCTTGTTAAAGCCTTACAAGATAAATGACAGTAATTATAGAATTTATAATGAAAAAAATGTAAATAAATTACAACAAATCATGTTTTATCGCTCGTTAGATTTTCCATTAGAGAAGATTAAAATCTGATGAATGATCCGAAATTTTCACGTCTGGATGCTCTCGAAGAACAGCGTCAGTTATTGCTAGTAAAACAAAATGAAGTAAATTCTCTGCTGACAAATATCAATCAGACGATTGCGGAATATAAAGGAGAAAATACTATGACAGATTCTGAAAAATTCGCGGCTTTTAAGAAACAGAAATTAACTGAAAATGAAACTAAATTCGGTGCTGAAACTCGTGCTAAATATGGTAATGATACTGTAATAGCATCAAATAATAAGTTTTCAAAGTTGAGTGAAAAAGATTATAAAGAAGTCAACTACCACTGGCTAAAGTCAGTGGCATGTGAACTTCACTTAGTAGCTCATCACTATTTAAGTTACTAGTCACATATTATTCAGATACAGTACTGCGTTATAAGAACTCATGCTTATCAAGCAATCGGAAATATAACGGCTTACACACTAATTACCAGAACTTAGGACGTTAGTTGCCAAACGCCCATTATTTCTATCTATAAACTACCTCTTCATCAGGGACTGACTTAGTCAATTCTAATAATCCTTTATTTAGAATGTTCTTTGAAGCATTCCAATCTCTAATATGTTTAGTATGACAATTGGGGCATTCCCATTTTCTATCTGAGAGAGTTAGCTTATTGGTATTATTAGTACCCATTCTAAAGCTACATTCACTACATGTTTGAGTGGTGTAGGAAGGATTGACTTCTATAAATGTGCGACCATACATTGGCGCTTTATATTCAAGCATTCCTAGAAATGTTCTCCAGCCAACATCAGAGATAGACATAGCTAAGGCATGATTTTTCAATAGATTCTTACTCTTCAAATTTTCACCAACTACTAAATCGTGGTTTTTGATAAGTGTAGTTGATAATTGATGAAGAAAGTTTAACCGTTGATTTTTTACCTTAGAATGCAATTTAGCTACCAATTGTTTCTGCTTTTGATAGTTTTTAGATTTCCAGAGTTTACGTCCCTCTTGTTTTGCTCTTCTACCTCGTCGTGATAGTTTTCGCTGTTCTTTCTTTAATCTTGATTTAATAATTCGATAGTATCTTGGATTATCAATGGTATTCCCATTACTATCAGTTAAAAAGTTTTCAGTATTAAGATCAAATCCAACTTGGCTATTAGTTTCTGGTAATTTAGTGGTAAAAGATTGATCACTTTTAAGTAATAGCGAAACAAACCATTCACCAGTTGGCAGATGTTTAATTGATACTGTCGCTATTCGTGCATTATTTGTTGGCAATTGTCTTGATAGTTTAACTTTAACAATTCCAACTTTAGGCAATTTAATATGTTTGTTATCTATGATTTTGATTGATCCATTAAAAAGTGATGGGACTCCACCATTTTTATTAACCATCGTAGAACTGTAATGATTGGAAGTTCGATATCCTTGAATGGAGGCTGACTTACGCTTGAATTTAGGCGTACCAGCTGAATGAACTTTCCTGAACAGATTCCAGGCCGACTTATAACTCATTTCAGCTTTAGATAACATATCGCTGTCAATGTCTTTATCTCCAAGCCATGGATATTTATCTTTAGTTATCCGGAGCCTTCCAGTTAGTCTTACTGTACTCTGTTTCAATAACTTTCCATTTTTATTATATTTCCAATACTTTTGTGGGATAGGGAACTTATCATCTAGCTTATTTTTATAAACAGCAGAATCTGTCCAACTATTAGCTATCAGCTTATTGTAAACAAATCGAGAAGCATTTATGTTCTTCCAGAATATATTTTCTTGTCTGTGATTAGGATAGATACGTATTTTTAAACCCATCATATTTTGCTCTTCTATTTGTTCCATAATTTACCTCCCTTCATATCTTGATTCGAATTATACAGATAAGCTATGCTTGAAACATTATCAAACAAAGGAATAGTCAATTTATAATAAGTAAATAAAAAGGTGCAGTTTACGCCTATGGTTACGTTTACAATTTTCATTTTCGTTTAATTTGGATGGCAAAATATCGGAACAAGACAACACCAGTATTGAGGGAAGAACCTATAATCGAGAAGTTACCACATGAGCACACTAGGAAATATAAGTAAAGAAACAGTAAAAAATATATCAATAATCAGAGAAATACTAATAGTAAAGTTGAACAACTAAAAATAAAAAGAAAGTGAGAGGCTTACCTCCCATGAATGAATTCATGGGTATCACGCCTAATTTAATGAAAGACATTGAAAACAAGCTGATAGCTGACTTGATTGAACTGAAAAAACGACCTAATTTGGATTCTGATTTAGCAAAAAGAATTTATCAAGAACATAAATCTTGGTTGGAATTCACCTGGCCCAATTACACCAAAGAGGCCCATCGAGGTTTAGTTGGTATGTATATGGAAGACGATCGGTTCGCTAAGTATTACGATGATAAGGCAGAGACACCAGTTGTTAAAACTTTACACGATGTGGTATACCATTGTACAAATTAGTTAGAGGTGATTGTATGCAAGAATGGTCAGTTAGAGAAAATGTTAAGTTAAGAATCGTTGATCCTGATGATGCGGAAAGTTTGTATCAACAAATTGAAAAGACACGTCCACAATTAGCAAAATATATGCCTTGGGTAGAATCGACTAAATCTGTTGAAGATGAACGAAAATTCTTAGTCTATTGCCAAGGAATGATTGCGGATAAAAAATTATTAGCATTATCAATTTGGATTAATGGAGAACCAGTTGGGATGATAGATCTTCATAATATTGATTTGGACAATTCTCACGCTGAAGTTGGTTATTGGCTGGGTGGAGAATATCAAGGTAACGGCGTTATGACTGACTGCTTGCGGAAATTACTTGAGATAGGTTTTGATGAGTTGAAATTACATAAGATTGAACTATTAGCTGAACAAGTAAACAAAGCTAGTAATGCAGTGGCGGTTAAAGTTGGCTTTAAAATGGAAGGTCAATTAAAAGACGAGATTCATTCCAATGGCAAGTTCCATGATGCTAACTTGTATGGATTTATTAGATAAAATTTTCCAAAATAAAAAGCAAAACTGTACTGAAGGATAATCTCCATTAGTATAGTTTTGCTTTTTTAGAATCGATTAATTGTTATTGTTGTTTGCAACTAAATCCTTGTAGAAGTTAGCCATAGTTAATTTGTAATATGGATAGATCCAAAGGAATCCGATACCAGCAGTCATGAAACCAAGAATCCACCAACCAATAAAACTAAGTTGAAGTACGAAGTAGCGCCATTTATTGCCAACCATCAATTGACGACTACGTGTGATGTAATCAGTTAATGAATAATTATCAGCGACACCTTGGTCATTTAAGTCTTTGTAAATAAAGAATGTTTGTGAATATGACAAGATTTTGATCAATCCTGGAATTATAAACAATAATGTCCATAGAGTAAGAAAGAAACCGTTGATGATATAGATAAAAATCAATTTCCACCAATCAGGACTTCTGAAGTAAGTGAAGTTACTTTTGATGGGACTGAATTTTAAATCAGGGTCTTCGATCCAATCTAGTCCTCTAAATGATGCGGAAAGTGTCACGATTAGGAAAATCAAGCTTAGAATAAAGGCTAATAGACCAGCTGATGATCCTGTTCTGACAATTTGATTCATATCTAAAGCATTTGTTGAAGCAGTGTAGTTGCTATGGGCATTTGAAGCAGCGTTTGAACCCATTAGAATCGTTGGGATCAAGTAAAGCAAAATGGCAGTAGTCCATTTACCACGAAGTAAGTTTTTAACCTCACCTTTTAATTCAGCTCTCGTTTTATACTTATTCATAATATTCCCCCACTAATTAATTAAAGGATACACGAATTAGCAAAATGATTAAAGTTATTCGATAATCATTGCATTTAGTTTGTAAGAGATTTAACTTCTTATATAATAAGAAATATAAACCTTTATAAAGGAGCAGATTATATGATTGGATTTATTGGAGCCGGTAGTATTGGTGGAGCCGTTATAACGGGTCTTGTTAAAAATGGATTTAATGCTGATGAAATAATTGTAAAGGGTGGTCACTCTAATCGAACAAAGGTTTTAGCTGATCAATTGGGATTTCAATTAGTTAAAAAAGTTAAACAATTAGATGAAACTGATGTCATCTTTATTGGTGTTGGGGCCAACGCTTTAGATAGTGTCCTCAAAGAATTGAAAGAAATTGCCACTGGTAAATTGGTTGTTGCCTTCACAGGTAGTGCTTCAGTAGCACACTTAAAACAAGAATTAGGTGATGTTAAGGTGGCCCATGCGATTCCTAATACTCCTGTTAAAGTTGGAGCTGGATTTACTGGAATTACTTATTCAGATGATTTTACTGATGATGATAAGAAGAAGGTTGGCTCTGTTTTAGGATATACAGGTCAACTTGTTGAAGTTCCCGAAGATCAACTTGGTATTTTAGGAACCGTTGCAGGCTGTTCTCCAGCATTCTTGGATGTCTTTATTGAGGCATTAAGCGATGCGGGAGTAAAACATGGTCTCAACCGTAAACTAGCTTATGATGCTGCCATTGGTATGGCTATCGGGGCAAGTAAGTTAGCTAAACAATCTGAATTGAATGTTTCAGCTCTTAAAGATGAAGTAACATCTCCAGGTGGTTCAACTATCCGAGGCGTTGCTGCATTAGAAGAATATGGATTTAGAAACGCCGTTATAAAGGCCGTTGATGCCGCAGAGGATTAATTAAAAAATAAAGCTAATTTCATTTAGCTTTATTTTTTTGTCCTTTTGTCTATAATCGGTTAAAATTAAGAAAATCAAATTAGAGGGGATGTGTCGGTACGTGCGTAAACGTAACGCTTACCGGACTGCCATTTTAGGTATCCTGATTGCCATCATTTTTGTTCAATCAATGGTGCCTTTCCTGGGATTTATTCCAACCGGATTCATTAATATTACAATTATTCATATAACTGTTATTGTTGCTGCCATAGTTTTAGGACCAAAGGATGGAGCAATCGTCGGTTTGGTGTGGGGAATTGGAACAATAATTCGTGCTTTTACCAGTCCTACATCAATTATTGATACAACGGTTTTTACAAATCCAATCGTGGCTGTTTTGCCAAGAATTGCTGTGGGATTGATAGCTGGATGGATTTATTTATGGTTCAAAAAGCATACTAATAAAAAACTTTTAGGGATGGCAATTGCCTCCGGAGTTGGGTCGCTCGTCAATACCGTTTTAGTTTTGGGGTTAATGCGGATGATGTACGCAACCGCAATGGCTCAAGCATACGCTACTCAAACTGATCTATTGAATAAGTTATTGCTAGTAATTGTGGGGACCAATGGTATTCCAGAAATGATAGCTGCGATTGTTATTGCTCCAGCGATTGCGACGGCTATTTTAAAATCGAATAAGTTTTTAGATGCATAATGTCGCCTTCCATAAAATCACTACTGAGCCAATTTTGACTTTTGTTACAGGCTAGATTCCGTTTCTGTGTTTTTTAATTATTAAAATAAAGCCCCTGTATGATTGGAAGTTATCCAATTATACAGGGGCTTTATTGTGTCTAAAATCCAATTAACATATATAACGTAATCGCAAAGTATCCAAGGTATTTTACAACCTTACAAACAAAAGCGCCAAAAACTGGATCACGATGATTTTTTGGGGTTGTATAAACGGGCACATAGAAAATATCTATAACTCTATTCCAGAGCCATAGTCCAATTATATATGTAACAAATGGAAATAGTTTAGCAAGAAGAGTGAAAAAAAATCCGCCTATTCCGCCCATGATTTGAGTCCCCCTAGATGATACTTATTAACTATACGTTATATGTTTCAAACTTTAGTTACAAGACATAAAAACCAGATATCAATAAATGACATCTGGTTAGATTTGTAATGATTATTTAGTTGTATTTTCTAGTTTCTATTTTGAAACGAGCTACACAACACAACTCCTTCCGGTTAGCCTGAATTCCCAAATCGTGCACAATTCGTGAATTCCTGCTAATCCTCACGAGTTAACCGTGTTGTTACGCTCTCTGTTTTTGAGCTATTCGTTCTTTATGGGATTTTACAATCTCGTCTGCAATGGCACGAGCTACGTTTTCATTTTTGAGAATTGGTCCGTGAGAATAACTACCGATAGTATTCTTGTAACGCATTCCTTCTTGTTTTTCGTCAGGATTGTTACCATAACCCTCAATCATTTGACCGAAAGGTTTTAGTTTATCCTTATCATCGAAGTAGGTACGACCACTGTGATTTTCAAAGGCTTTAACATCGCCCCATTCAGTTTTATATTCTGTATCACCGATCATTCGGCTGTCTGCCTTAAAAATAGTGTGGAATGGCAAGATGTCTAGTCCAGGAATTGTATCGCCACCGCTTGTTTCATAGTATTTACCAAGAAATTGGTAGCCACCACAGATGCAGAGCATTGGTTTGTCGGCTTCGATGTAGTTTTGAATTGTTTGACGATGTCTTTGAAGGTCAGGTGCCACGATTGATTGTTCAAAATCTTGGCCACCACCAAAGAAGAGGAAGTCGTAGTCAAAGGCATTGAAGTCCATTCCTAAACTGACGTTATCGACTTGGGTGTCGTAACCTTGTTCTTTTAGAAGAAAGCTGAGGATTTTAACATCTCCGCTATCTCCATATGTATTCATTAAATCTTCGTATAGATAAGCAATCTTAATAATTTCAGACATAATATCTCCATTTTAATTAGAAAAGTTGTAATATAGTTAAATAATTGTAATATAGTTTAATGATGAGGTGATGGAATTGACAAAAGAAATCAATAAAGAAATTTTAGCAGACTTTAACGAGAACTTAAATCAAGATGCAACTAATAATGTTCTAAAAAACGCAGTAGCACAAGTAGGAATTTTCAGTGCATCAGAAAATCCGGAAGCTAAGACTAAGTTAAATCCTTCTTTCAACGTAACAGTTGATACCGGAAAGGTGTCTAACCAAAAGCATTCTGGACGTTGCTGGTTGTTCGCAGCCTTGAATAATGTGAGAACAGAATTTGCTATAAGAAATAATATTAAGGATTTTGAATTGTCTCAAAATTATTTGTCATTCTGGGATCGTTTGGAAAAATCTAATTACTTCTATCAAAAAATCTTAGCAACTGCCGATCTACCAGTTGAAGATCGTAAGGTTAATGCTTTATTCAGCAGCCCTAACGGTGATGGTGGTTTCTGGCAATTCGCTGCCGATTTAATTAAAAAATATGGTGTCGTTCCAAGTTATGTTATGCCAGAAACAGCTGCTTCTAACAATACAAATGAATTCAATGCCGTTTTGAACCAATTATTGCGTAAAAATGGGATTGAATTACGTAAACTAGTTCAAGATAAAGTTTCACAAGCAAAAATCGATCAACGTGTTGAAGATATGCTGGCAGAAGTTTACAAAATTTGTGTTTACTCATTTGGACAACCACCAAAGGAATTCGAATTATCACTACATACTGACAATGATAAGTTGATTGAGGAAGCAAGCATCACACCAAAAGAATTCTTCAATAAATATTTTACAACTGATTTAGATAATTACGTTACGATTGGCAATACACCTCAAAATAATCGTGAATATCATAAAACATATTTCGTTGAAGGTTCTGGTAATGTTGTTGGTGGAACTCAGGATAAATTCCTTAATTTGCCAATGGAACGTTTGAGTGAATTAACCGTCAACCAATTGAAGAGTAATGAAACTGTTTGGTTCGGTAACGATGTCTTAGAGGAATCTGATCGTAAAAAAGGTTACTTAATGGGTGACTTGTATCAAATAGATAAATTATTTGGAATTGATAGCAGTATTGAAAAGGGACTACGTCTTGACTATAAGCAAGCGGAAATTTCTCATGCGATGACTATTACCGGAGTTAATTTAATCAAAGACCAACCAAATCGCTGGAAAGTTGAAAATTCATGGGGTGTTGATAACGGTGTGAATGGTTATTACATCATGGATGAGAAATGGTTTGAAGACTATGTTTATGAAGTAGTCATCAACAAGAAATATCTTAGTGAAGAAGAACTTGCTGAATATGCACAAGAACCAACAATTCTTCCTGCTTGGGACCCAATGTCTAAATAAAGAGAGCGGAATAGGCCGGTAATTTCCGAGGATTAGCAGGACTTCACGAATTATGCACGCTTTTTGTGCATGATTTGGGAATTCAGGCTAACCGGAAGAAATTGGCCTATGTAGCTCGTTTCAAACATACAGAGAGCGGAACCTCACGAGTTGTGTTGTGCAGCTCATTTCAAACAAAACAATAAAACCTAAAACGGTCACAATTCGTAATTTGAATTGTGACCGTTTTAATATTAATCAAGAAATTATATTCTATATTTTTTAAACCATTGCTGGTTTACCATAAAGGTAACCTTGTTGAATATCAATCCCATATTTTTTGGCAAGAAGTTGATCCTTGGCATCTTCGACACCTTCAAGAATTAGATCTAGGCGGAATTTCTTGGCTTGGTCGACCCAGAATTTTAAAGAGTCAGGAATCTTATCAGCTTGACCACTCATGCGAAGGTTTTGCATGGCAAACTTAATCTTGTCTACGTATGGTAACAAGTGTTTAATATTATCAAATGTGTTTGAACCAGTTCCAACATCGTCAATGACTAATGAGATACCATATTGATGAAGCAACAAACTGAATTCCTTAATTTGATCTAAAGGCATTGATTCGGTTAGTTCAATAATCAATGCAATGGGAAGAATGCGTTTTTTAAGTGAGATAACGGCGCCCAAAGCTAATGGATCATTTGCTTGTTCCCTATTTAAGTTGAAAGATAAGACTACCTTATTGTTTCCAGAATTAAGTTTGATTGCATTTGCGGTTTCTTCAACTAAAGTAACTTGGTCCGTCAAAGAAAGTTCAGTAAAGTCCTCTGGTAAACGCCAAGTGCCATCATCGTTCTTACGTAATAAGACCTCGTAGCCGAAAATTGTATTATTACTCTCATTTACTTGTGGCTGAACAAAAAAATTATACGTCGTGTGTCTATCCCCCTTATCTTAGATTTGACTATCACTAAAGTATCTTAAAACATTTTAAAAAGTATATCAATAATATATTCCTATTATATTAATTGTACTTGTCTAATATAATTATATTATATTTTGTAACGGCGTTATGGAATAAAAATAACAAAATTTCTTGCGGACGACGTTAGGTAATAAGGTATAAAGGGTATATGAAAGAGGTGAAAGAGTCTATGTCAGAATATACCACTGGTGAGTTGGCTAAATTAACTCATATATCTATAAGAACATTGCAATATTATGATAAAAAAGATTTGTTAAAGCCTAGTAAAGTTTTTGATAATGGAAAAAGAATTTATACTGATAATGATTTGAGTCGATTGAAATTAATCCTTCTATTAAAGAATCTAGGTTTATCACTTATGGCAATTGGGGATATTCTTGATAGTCGAAATTCTGTTACGATAATGAATCTTTTATTGGCTCAGCAACAGAAGGCTCTTAAAGACCAAATTAGGGACTCCAAAGGTCAATTGCGGATGATAGACGAGTTGAAACGTAACTTACCACAAATAAATCAGGTTTCTATTAAAACTATTAATGACATAGATGAGATTATGAATAATAAAAAAGCTCTAAGGAAAGTACACATTAAAATGCTGATTGTTGGTGCCTTAATGGATATTGTTGAGATTGGTACGTTGGTCTGGGGAATCATGAAAGGCCAATGGGTACCATTTATTCTAGGGATGTTCCTAGTTATCATTGCGGCTATTTGGATCAGTAAATTCTATTTCCAGAACACTAATTATATTTGTCCCAACTGTAATACGGAATTCAAACCTAGTTTTAAGCAAGCCTTCTGGGCAAGACATAATGCCAAGGCTAGAAAGTTAACTTGTCCAAACTGTGGTAAGAAGGACTATTGTGTTGAAGTTTATGATGAAAAGCAAATTATGAAAGAGGCTTAGTCCAAATTTAGTCTAAACGAGGTGTTATTCTGTTATATAATTAGAATTAGTAAAGAGAGGAAGACTTCGATGGATACTGTAGCAACTAAGAAAGAACAGAAAAAAGTTGAAATTTCTTCAGCAGAATGGCAAATTATGAGAATCGTTTGGACTTTGGACCACGTTACAAGTTCAGAGATAATCCACTTAATGCAGCAAAAACAAGCGTGGTCAGATTCCACTATTAAGACTTTGATTACCAGATTGACTAAGAAGAAATTTCTCAGTCGTAAAAAGGACAAAGGTCGTTTTATCTATTCAGCAACCGTAGCTGAACAAGATACGATGAATGAATATGCCGGAGCCTTGTTCAATGACTTCTGTGCTCACAAAACCGGATCAGTTTTGAATAAATTGATTAACGATTTAGATATCAGTAAGTCTGATGTTGAAAAATTACAAAAAACTCTTGATGAAAAAGTAAAAACAGCACCAGAAAAAGTTAAATGTGACTGTCTACCAGACGGTTGCGAGCATATGTGCTAGGGATTATAATGAAGGTCCTTGGCAGGGGCACTGAATCAGAGAGCAAAGCAACACGGTTAGCTCGCGAGGATTAGCAGGACTTCACGAATTGTGCACGGCTTTTGTGCATGATTTGGGAAGTCAGGCTAACCGGAACGAGTTGTGTTGCGTAGCTCGTTTAAAATCAGAGAGCGGAATAGGCCGGGAATTTCCGAGGATTTGCCTGATTACACGAATTATGTGCGTTTTTTGCACATGATTTGGGTAATCTTGCAAACCGGAAGAAATTGGACTATGTAGCTCGTTTCAATAAGCAATCTAAAACAACCACAATTCTGAAATAAGAATTGCGGTTGTTTTTTATTCTCAACAAATCAATGAATTAACGGAACGATAACACTAGTCCATAACCACGATATCGGCATAATGACAACCATAATAGGAATCATGTCTGCAGTTGGGAACATCTTGATTTTAGTAATTCTGAAACCACTAGCTAGCATCAGTACACCACCAGCAGCTTTGAAATCCAGAATCATATCTGGCGTTGTTAAAGGCACGATAAAATTGGCTAGGGCAAATATGATAGATAGAATAATAACCTGTGGAACAGCTATTAATGAAACCACTGCACCTAAATTGGCTCCAAAAATGACAGCACAAAAGAAATCAAGAATTGATTTTGAAATTAGAATTGTTGCATCACCGCTCATACCTTCCATGAGTGTTCCGTAAATACCTGTTCCACTTGCACAAAATAAAACGATTAAGGTAACTAACGTTGTATCGAAGGTTTCCTGATCGATCCCAGCAGGTGTTTTAATAAAACGTGAGATAAGTTTTTGCATTCCTTGAGCGCTACGATTAATGGCTTTTCCTAGGTGAAAGATAATGCCAAGACTCGTTCCAATAATTACCGCAAAAATAACGGCTGCTAAATTTTTCATGGGAGCAATTGCATAAATACCCATGGTAATTGAGCAGATACTGAAGGCCATATTGAGACCATCTTTGAAATTATCTGACATCAATTCGCCACCGAGCGCACCGACGATGCCTCCAAAGAGAATAGCTAATACATTTGTTATGATACCAATTGGCATGAAAAGACTCCTTACTTTAACTAAATAATGACTGCAAATATCAGTCTAGCGGTCGCTAAAATAAAGAACAATTCTGATTTTATGTTAAGGTATTCTAATTAATAATAGTTAGAGGGTTAGCCGTGAATACTAAAAAACTGGCTGTCTTTGTTGATTTAGCAAAGACACAAAATTACAGTCGCAGCGCTGAACGCCTATTTTTATCACAATCAACAATTTCAAAGTATATTATCGATCTGGAAAAAGAATGGCAGGTCAAACTATTTATCCGAGCACATCGACAAGTTCAATTAACGAGTGCGGGAAAACTGATTTTACCTCATGTACAAGAAATTTTAGAAAAAGAAGATAAGCTAAATCTCTTTTTGACTAATCAACTTTGGCAACAAGAACGTCCTTTAGTAATCAAGGGACTGCCGTCATTATCACAGTATTATGCGTTTAAAATAATTACTGAATTTACTAAAAAATACCCTAAGATAAAGCTGAAATTTAGTGAAGAAGGTGTAGATTATCTTGAACACGCTTTGGATCATAAGAATGTCGATATTATTTTTACACGAATTTTTGAAAATCACTATTACTCGTATGACACGATTACCAATGAGCAAGATCAACTTGTTGTATTGATACCAAAGGATAATAAGCTATCACAAGAAGATTACGTGACTGTTGATATGATTAAAGATGAGTCGATATTATTGTTGAGTGACACGATAAGTAAAACAAACCCTCTCTTCGATGAGTTTCAAAGTATTCAACCCCAAATTACTTACAATGGTCAAAGAATCGATTTGATATTGGAGATGCTTAATCAAGGATCTGGCATATCCATTATCATGAATAAGTCGTTTGATTTAACCGGATTGGACAATATTGCAGTTGTACCTTTGATGCCCAAAGTCACCAGTCAAATGGCTTTCATGAAACGAACTGATAACAAGTCGGCTGTGGTTGAATTATTCTGGAAATTTGCGGACAAAGAAACAAAAATATTTATGAATAACAAAAATGCATGACTCAATTCTGAGTCATGCATTTTTTAGGTTATTAATTAATTGAAGTTTCCATAACTAAATCTTTCTGGATGAGACCGTTCAATTCAAAATCAGCACTATCAATAGCTTTGAAACCAAATTCTTTGTAGAAATGAATAATAGAATCATCATGTTCCCAAACACTACTCCAAATCGAATTTTTATTAAATTTATGGGCCTGTTCAATTGTAAATTCGAGTAATCTTTTCTCTAATCCGATATATTCAAATCCTTGACGAAGATAGATTCGGTCGATTTCCAAAGTATCAGGACCCATGTTTCTCGATTGGGCAGAGTCTATATTTAGTTTTAAATAGCCAGCTAATTTGTGGTCGAAAAATATAAAGTAGAAATAAGATTGTGGATTCAACATTTCCTTAACCAGTTGGCCATAATTGTAGTTTTTAGTCGTATAGTCAGCGAAGTCTTTGGAAGCAGTAAAATGTCTGAAACTATCATTGAACGTTTCAATACTGAGTTTTTGTAGTTTGGGTAAGTCAGTGAAATCAACTTCTTGAATATCAATTGGCAATGTACTAAAAATCATAATTACACCTTCTTTAGAATGTTAAGAGCATGTCGAGATGAGGGATGTTATCCTCCAAATAGACATCGGAAATGGCCTTGAAGCCGAATTTAGAATAAAATTTTTGAAGATAAGCTTGAGCCTGAATTTGAATCGGCTGATTGGGAAAACGAGTTTTGATTTCCTCAATGGTTGCGGCCACAATTTTCTTGCCTAGTCCATCTTTACGATATTGTTTTACCACTAAGACCCGACCAAAAGTAATATGGTCACCTTTATCAATAATTCGTGTGTAAGCTTTCAAATTATTATCTTCAACTAAGCAGACATGGAGATCGTTATAATCGTCATCATCAACCTCTTGATAGGGGCAATTTTGTTCTACAACAAAGACTGCGGTACGTGCTTTAAGAATATCTATTAGTTCCTTGGGACTTAATTCATTGGTGTTTTTGACAATAATCATAACGAACCTCCGTGGTGCTTTTTAATGGGACTATCATAAAACATTATTGTTGCAAATACAACAAAAATAGAAAAATACTTATCGAACTCGTCATTGAATTAAGCGCTACATTAATATAGGATAAAAGGGTGTGAAACATGTGTTTCACGAGTGGAGGTATTTAATGAAACCGGAAGAATTTTTTAAAGCTCTAGCGGACAAGGGTATTGAACTAAGTGAGGTTCAAAAGGAACAGTTTGCGACTTATTTTCATGAACTAGTTGAGACAAATAGAGTCATGAACTTAACTACAATCACTGAAGAAGACCAAGTCTATCTAAAACATTTTTATGATTCAATCGTACTTGGCTTCGTGGATGAAAAATTATTACACGAGGAGTTGACGTTATGTGACGTTGGTTCTGGTGCAGGATTCCCATCATTACCCCTTAAAATTATCAATCCAAAATTAAAAATCACAATTGTTGATTCTTTGAACAAACGAATCAAATTCTTAGATGGTTTAGTTGAAAAACTTAATTTGGATAATGTTAGTTTGGTTCATGGACGTGCTGAAGAAGTCGGCAAGAATCCACAATTTCGTGAATCCTTCGACGTTGTAACGGCTCGTGCAGTTGCTGCAATGAATGTTTTGACAGAATTTTGTTTGCCATTAGTAAAAATTGGTGGTCAATTTGTCGCAATGAAATCTGAAAAAGCACCTGAGGAATTAGAAGTTGCTCAATATGCTATCAAGACTTTAGGTGGCGAAATTAAACAACAAGAGTCTGTTGAGCTTCCAAATGATGCTGGATTACGTAATTTTATTTTTGTTGGTAAAATTTCTAAAACACCAAAGAAATATCCACGTAAACCAGGTGATCCTGCCAGAAAACCACTCGTGAAATAATCTCAAAGTGTTAAATAATAGCTTAAAAATGATAAGCTTATATAGTTATGGCAAAAACGCCAAAAAAGTTATTACCATAGATAAATATTTTGTGAGATTGTTAGACAATTTCTAGAGATAGGGGAATAAAATGGCACGAAAAATAGCTGTTGCAAATCAAAAAGGTGGTGTAGGAAAAACCACTACCACCATCAATTTGGGTGCATGTTTAACTGATCTTGGCCAAAGAGTATTAATAGTAGATACTGACCCGCAAGGTAACGCTACTAGTGGACTCGGCATCAAAAAAGCCAATGTTGAAAAAGACGTTTATGATGTCTTAGTCAATGAATATCCACTCAAAAAGACCATTATTCATACCAAACATAAAAATCTTGATATCGTGCCAGCAACAATTCAATTAGCTGGTGCGGAGATGGAATTAACCACAATGATGGCTCGTGAAACTCGTTTACGTGCAGGACTTGAGGAAGTCGATGACGAATATGACATCGTCTTGATCGATTGCCCACCTTCATTAGGACAACTTTCAACGAATGCATTCACCGCCAGTGATTCTATTATCATTCCAGTTCAAAGTGAATATTATGCTTTGGAAGGTTTGAGCCAATTATTGAATACTATTCGCCTAGTCCAAAAACACTTCAATACTAATTTAGCTATCGAAGGTGTTCTGATTACAATGTTGGATGCCAGAACTAATCTTGGTGCTCAAGTTGTGGATGAAGTGAAGTCATATTTTGGCGACTCAGTTTACAAATCCATCGTCCCAAGAAATACGCGTTTAGCTGAAGCACCTAGTTATGGACTACCAATCGTCGATTTTGACGACAAGTCAAGAGGTGCCAAAGCTTACCGTGACCTTGCTAAGGAGGTGTTAAAGCGTAATGGCATCAAGCAAAAATAAAAAGGGTTTAGGAAGAGGAATTGACGCAATTTTCTCTGAATTCGAAGCTATCGATGAAAATAGTGAAACCGTCGTTGATCTATCAATTACCGATATTCGTCCTAATCCATATCAACCAAGAAAAACTTTTGATGAACATGCTTTAAACGAACTAGCACGTTCGATTGAACAAAATGGTGTTTTCCAACCAATCATTGTTAGAGAAAGCGTTAATGGCTTTGAAATTATTGCTGGTGAAAGACGTTTCCGTGCAAGTAAAATTGCTAAGAAAACAACTATCCCTGCAATCATTCGTCCATTGAGTGAATCTGGCATGATGGAAATTGCTGTATTGGAAAACCTTCAACGTGAAGATTTAACTCCTTTGGAAGAAGCTGACGCATATCAAACTTTGATTACGAAACTTAATCTAACTCAAGAACAAGTTTCTCAAAGACTTGGTAAGAGTCGTCCTTACATTGCTAACTACTTACGACTATTGAATTTACCTGAGGCAACTAAGAAGTTGGTTCAAGAAGGTGCCTTATCAATGGGCCAAGCCAGAACTTTGCTTAGCTTGAAAGATAAAGACCAGATTGATAAACTTGCTAAACGTGCAGTCAGTGAAGATTTAACAGTTCGTCAATTGGAACAACTTGCTACTGAATCAAAACACAATAGTAAGAAAAAGAAAAAGGTAGCCCAAAAGTCACCATATATCAGAGCTACTGAAGAAAAATTAGTCGAAAGATTCGACACTCCTGTTTCAGTTAAGGAAACTCGTAGTGGTCACGGAAAACTTGAAATTGATTTCTCGAATACGGATGATTTGAACCGTATTTTAGACATATTAGGAATCCATTTAGATTAGAGGAATTGTATGTTTAAACTTGGAGATATTATCTTAATGAAAAAACCTCATGCTTGTGGGGAAAACCGCTGGGAAGTTATCCGAATGGGTGCGGATATTAAAGTTAAATGCTTAGGTTGTGGTCATATCGTTATGATTCCACGAACTGAATTTTCTAAGAAATTCAAAAAAGTTTTGACTCAAGCTGACCAGGTTAAAACGGACAACGAGCAACATTATTTGAAAAAAGATCAACTAATGCCACCTAATTTTATTAAAAGAAATGAGGAATAATCAATGGCTTTAACTGCCGGAATCGTCGGACTACCAAACGTTGGTAAGTCAACTTTATTTAACGCTATTACAAAAGCTGGTGCTGAAATGGCCAACTATCCATTTGCTACTATTGATCCTAATGTGGGAATGGTTGAAGTACCTGATAAACGTCTAACAAGAATCGATACATTGATTCCTGCTAAGAAATTGATCCACACTACTTTCGAATTTACAGATATTGCTGGTATCGTTAAGGGTGCTAGTAAGGGTGAAGGACTTGGAAATAAGTTCTTGGAAAACATTCGTCAAGTTGACGCTATCGTGCATGTTGTTCGTGCCTTTGATGACGATGACATTACTAGTGTTACTGGTAAAGTTGATCCATTAGATGATATCGAAACAATTAACTTGGAATTGAGTATTGCTGATTTGGACAGTGTTAACAAACGTTATACACGTGTTGAAAAAGCTGCTAAGAGTTCTAAAGATAAAGAAGCTCAAGCAGAATTTGCTGTTCTTGAAAAAATTAAGCCAGTTCTTGAAGCCGGTGGCTCTGTTAGAAACATCGAATTTTCTGAGGACGAATTACCAATCGTTAAGGGACTATTCCTTCTAACTTCAAAACCTGTTTTGTATGTTGCGAATATTGCTGAAGATGATATGGCAGACCCAGAAGCATCTAAGTATTACAAGGTTATCGAAGACTATGCTAAAAAAGAAGACGCTCAAGTTATCGGAGTTTCAGCAAGAACTGAAGAAGAAATTGCTGAATTAGGCGATGATGATAGAAAAGACTTCCTTGAAGCTGAAGGTGTTACTGAATCTGGTCTTGATAAACTTATCAAAGCTAGTTACAAGCTATTGGGTCTTAGAACATTCTTTACCGCTGGTGGTAAGGAAACTCGTGCTTGGACATTCCATAAGGGTATGAAGGCTCCACAAGTTGCCGGAATTATCCATTCTGATTTCGAACGTGGATTCATTCGTGCTGAAGTTATGGCATTTGATGATTTAGATGAATTAGGTAGTGAAAAGGCAGTCAAAGAAGCCGGTAAATTACGTGTTGAAGGTAAGGATTACGAAGTTCAAGACGGCGATATTATCGAATTCCGCTTCAATGTCTAATTAGGGGGATTAAAATGTCAGAGGATTTGAGAGAAAAGAATAAAAAAGCTGCAGAAAAGCAAAAAGTTACTTCAGCTAAGAACGAGAAACAAGAAGAAACAACTAGCCAAATCTACAACGCTAACGCTGACGATTTGCACAAGAAGTTAAGTAATAAAAATGCTGAATATATTTTTAAACTTAACAAACGCTTGATGGATGACGGTTTTAAAGAAGATGAGGCTAAAGAAGTTATCGACAAGATGCTTCCAGAAGTCATTGATAATCAAATCAAAGGTATTCCTGCCAATCAACTTTATGGACCAGTTACTCAAAGAGCGCAAGAAATTGCTCATCCAGTAAAGAAGCCTAAGGCAACACCATTCTGGGCTTCATGGATTGATACAGCTTTACTATTCTTTGCTTTGTTCGGTTTGTTATACGGAGTCGTTGCTTTAACTAGCAAAAAGACAGATCCTAACAGCCAAACAGGTGTTATCACATTGATACTTCTTTCAGCAATGTGGGGTGCCTTGTTAACATGGTTCAACAACCAAATGAAGAAACCTAAGGCTGAAAGACCAGGCTGGGGTATTACAATTGGTTACTTGGCCGTTGGTTTAGTTTTGATGTTCGTCTTCTTAGGCGCAATGGCATTTATTCCAACAACAATTAACCCAACACTTAATGCAGTTGGTTACTTTATCGCTGCAGCAATAGCTTATGGTGTTCGTTTCGGATTCCGTCGTATGATGGGTATTAAAGAACGTTCATTCTTCTAAGTTAGAGAGCGGAAAGCAACGATTAGATTCTGAGCATTTGCCTAAGCCTGATAATTACATGCGATTTTGCATGTGATTATCAGGGTGTAGCAAAGCACAGGAATCTGTTGCTTGCAGCTCGTTTCAAAATAGGAACCACTAAATAACGCAGTCAAATTTTAAATTATGATTAGTTAATAAAAATTGCACAAAAAATGGATTATTCAAAATACTGAATAATCCATTTTTTGTGCAATCAAAGCAATTTCCAACAATCTAATTTTTTTCTAGTTTTTAAGATTCCACAACGCGATATCCTGAACTAATTTCTTAGGAATAGCAGATTCATCCTTAGGAAATCGCAAAGTAGTTTTCCCACTCAAAAATGGCGTAATCTCGTTTTGAAAATGCCTAATCGGTTTGCTAGTTGGATAAAATCCAATATGTTGTTTATTAATACCAAAAAAACAGATTTGTTTTGGTTGGAAATAACCAACTAATCCGTAAGAAATTTTAACTTGGGCATCAGGCAGGATTTCAGAAATAATTTCATGCATTTTGAGAGCCAGTTGCTTATCTTTTTCAGTGTCCAAGGTTTGTAGATATGTCGTTATAGCATCCATAATATTCCTCTATCCCTTGTGTTACTTAACTCGGAAGAATTGAATCAATCCATAAATTCCGTAACCACCACAGGCAACTTGTAATAAATTCATTAAGAAGCCTACTTTTTTAAGGTCAATGTTATTGTCGAAACGCATCTCGTATTGAACGAATCCAATAATTATTATTGAGAAAATTATAATTAAAATAAATTTCAGTCTCTTTTTTAAGTATTCCATAAAGCTCACTTTCATTGTCTATTAGTAATCTAGTTCTATCTTATTGTATAATACTAACTAGTTGTAGACTTGTAAATATATGTACGCTTGAGAGGTATATAAAATGAAAATCTTAGTGGTTGATGATGACAAAGAGATTGTGGAACTACTTAGTATTTATATAAAGAACGAAGGGTATGAGGCTATTGCGGCTAATTCAGGACAAGAAGCCTTGGATCAGTTAGCAGCTCATAGCGATATAGCGTTGATGGTATTGGATATCATGATGCCTGGAATAGATGGGATTGAAGTCGTTAAGAAGGTTCGCAAGAATTCTGAGATTCCAATTATTATTGTTTCAGCTAAAACAACGGATATGGATAAAATTCAGGGACTTATTACTGGTGCAGATGACTATGTCACAAAACCATTTAATCCTTTGGAAATTATGGCACGTATTCGTTCCCTTTTGCGTCGCAGTACTCAACAAACATCTAAGAATGTTCCTGATAAACTAGAAGTTGGACCAATCACGATTTATAAAGATTCACACGAAGTTGTGACGGATTCAGGACAAAAAGTTCAATTAACAGCTTTGGAATTTGGGGTACTCTATTTGCTTGCAAGTCATCCAAATCGCGTCTTTTCAGCCGATGAAATTTTTGAACGTGTTTGGAAACAAGAGAGCGTCGTTTCTGCCAAAACAGTTATGGTCCATGTAAGTCATTTGAGAGATAAATTAGAAGAAGCAACCAACGGTGAAAAAGTTATCGAAACCGTATGGGGTGTCGGCTACAAAGTGGAGGTTTGATTTTGAATAAACGAATCAAACTGGATATAAAAGCAAAAGGTGTCCTCCTTTCTGAAGGAATAGGCACCTTTCTTTTATTTCAGATAATAAATGCAATTTTAATTAGTAGTATTGGGGAAAAAAGTTTTGTAAATAATTTACAGACAAACTGGCAAAATATTTTAGCCGATAATTTGTCCGCCTTTTTGGTGGTCATCTTAGTAGAACTGGGATTGACCTATTTAGTCGTAATCAATTTGTATCATAAGTTAGAATTGCGTCAGATCAAGTTGATTTTACAAAAAACGGCTGATGATAATTTAACTAAACACGTCGATATTAAAGTTAATCAAAATTTGCAGGGAATTGTAGATAGTTTTAACCTTTTGATTTCTAATATGAATAGACGTGCTGAGGAACAGCGTCAATCTGAAGAGAGTAAAGATGAACTGATCAGTAATGTTAGTCATGATATTCGGACACCACTAACTTCTGTGATTGGCTATCTCGGCTTGATTGAGAGCAAGAATTACAGTGATCTGGGTCAAATTTTGAAGTATACCCACGTTGCTTATAAGAAATCGTTAGAAATGCAAAATCTGGTTAATTCACTGTTTGAATATGCCAATGTTCAACATGCTACAAGTCGATTGAATATGACAAAATTTGATATGGCACAAATGTTGGATCAACTTTCAGCTGACTTTGAATTGGAAGCTAACAAACGCGGAATGGAAATTATTGTTAATTCCAAGCCTGAAAAAATCATGATGAAGGGCGATACTGAAAAACTTGGTCGAGTCTTTAATAACTTGATTATGAATGCCTTTAAATATGGCAAAGGTGCGACACATATTTGGTTGACCGCTGAGGAAAAAGGCAAAGAGGTTGTCGTTACGGTCGCTAATAACGGTGCGGTAATTCCTGAGGATTCTTTGAAACATGTTTTTGACCGTTTTTATCGTGTGGAAGATTCACGTTCTAAAAAAACCGGTGGTACTGGATTAGGATTAGCCATTGCGCAAAGTATGGTTCAATTACATGGTGGTACAATTGCAGTTACGTCGAATGAGGATAAGACATCATTTATTAGTCATTTTCCGATTTCTTAATTTTAAGATTGATTTGTGAGGGTTCAATAAATGAGGAATTTCGTTAAGAAATTAATACTTGTGATGTCTCTGGTGATTTTGACACTGCCACTTTTCGCATCAACTGTTCAGGCAGATACCACTGCGTCGTCACCACAATTAGATTTGAAAGCAGCGGCTGGATTAGCTTTTGATGAACAGACTGGCCAAGTTATTTATAGCAAAGATGCAGATAAGAAAGCTGCAATTGGATCCATTACCAAAATTATTACCATGTATTTAGTTACTAAGGCAATGAAAGAGGGCAAGTTTACTGAAGAAGATAGACTTCAGCCAACCGAAGCTCAAGCGGAGATGACTAAGAGGGATGAATTGACTAACGTTCGTCTCGATGTTGATAAAACATATAGTGTCAAAGACCTCTATCGTGCAGCCTGGATTGTGTCATCTAATTCGGCAGCGATGATGTTAGCCGATAAGGTTTCCGGTAATCAGGGTGATTTCGTCAAATTGATGCGCAAAACAGTCAAAGATTGGGGCATCAAAGACGCTGAACTTTACAACGTTTCCGGTTTAAATAATTCAGATTTGAAACCAGATATGTATCTTGGTAATGAAGATGGTGAAAATAAACTTTCACCTAATGATATTGGGGTTATTGTGAAGCACGTTTTGGATGAGTATCCAGAAATACTTCAGACTACTTCGATGGCTAAGTTGGAGTTCCCAGTCGATAATGAAATAAAAACTTATGAGTCATTGAATTTATTGCTAAAAGGTCATCGTGATTATCAAGCAGGTTACGAATTTGATGGACTAAAAACAGGAACAACTGAACAAGCTGGAGAATCATTCGTTGGAACCTTGCCATTAGACGATACGAGAATCGTCACAATTGTTATGGATGCTCAAGGAGAAAAATCGGATCATGATAAACGTTTCCGTAGCACCCAGAATTTGGTCAGATATATTCAAGAAAATTATGAACGTAAAGAAATTCTAAAAAATAATCAAAATATAGAAATTAATAATAAAAAATATAAAATAAATCAATCAGTTTATTCTTGGGTACCTAAAAATTTTAATGTTGATGAATTAAGTTATACTATAAGTAGTGACGAGTTAGGTTTTACCGCGACCCACAACAAGCAAACGGTGAAATTAATTACTACTAACTCTGCTAGTGGATATCTTCCGTTCAAAAAGGCAGATGTAAAAAAGATAAAACACAAGAAGACTAGCCAGAAGTCTTGGTGGGATCAAATCGTAGAATTTTTTAGTCATTTATTTTAGGAGCAGGTGAAGAAATGAGTTTGAAAATAAGCAAAGCTATCGAGGTTTTGAAAAAACATGACTTGCTAGTTTCCAGTTCTGTAAGTGATGAAAATCTTGAAGTGACAGATATTAGTTATGATTCCAGAAAAGATCAATCAAATGGGATTTTCTTCTGCAAAGGAAATCAATTCAAAGCAGAATATTTGGACCAAGCAATTAAGAACGGTGCTAAAATTTACGTTTCTGAAGAAGAGTACAGTCAAGATATTGACCGCTTGATTGTTAAGGATGCATCAAAGGCTTTGGCTCTCTTGAGTTCAGAGTTTTATGGCAATCCTCAAAAAGACCTATTCATTGTGGCCTTTACAGGAACAAAAGGTAAGACGACTACATCATACTTTACATATGATATTTTAAATCGTGCTTATCCAGGCAAAGTTGGTTTGTTCTCAACAGTTGATAGAATTGTTGGACCAAAGCCAGAAGATGAGTTCAAGTCTGACCTTACAACACCAGAATCATTAGAATTATTCCATGACATGAGAAAATGTGTTGATAATGGTTTCAAATATCTAGTTATGGAAGTATCTTCTCAAGCATATAAGAAGAATCGTGTTTACGGTTTGAAGTTTGATATTGGTGGTTTCTTGAACATAACACCAGATCACATTGGACCTAATGAACATCCTACATACGCTGATTATTTGAACTGTAAGAAACAATTGATGATCAACTCGAAGGTTAATATTATTAATCGTCAAACAAACGATTACGATACGGTTTACGCTGCTGCCAAAGAAACTAGTGATGATAAAGATATTTATCGTTTCGCTAAAAACGAAGTCGGTGACACTGACTTTAGTATCCGTAACAAAGAATCCAATCTCGATGATTCTGTCTTTACCTTCACTGCAGAAAGTGGCAAGGCAGAAGATTTACAAGACCATGGTGAATACACATATGAACTCGGCCTTGTAGGTGATTTCAACGAATTAAATGCCGGAGCAGCAATTGTTGCCGCAAAGGTCATTGGCGTTGATAATGAGGTGATCGCTGAAAGTTTAAAAAAAGCGTTCGTCCCGGGGAGAATGGAACACATTAACACAAAATCTCACGGGACAATCTTTGTAGATTATGCTCATAACTACGCTAGTATGAATGCTTTATTAAGCTTTCTAAAACGTGAGTATCCATCATCAAAAATTAAGGTCGTTGTTGGAAGCCCTGGTGATAAGGGAGTTTCAAGACGTGCTGGTTTTTCAAGAGTACTCACTGAACTAGCTGATTCCGCAATTTTAACGACTGATGATCCAGGTTTTGAAGATCCAGCAGCCATTTGTAAGGAAATTGATGACGGAATCGATCACGAAAAAGTTCAAGTTAAGACAGTTCTTGACCGTGAAAAAGCTATTCGTGAAATGATTGAATCAAGTAAAAATGATGACATCGTTGTGCTTGCTGCTAAAGGTAACGATGCCTATCAAAAGACTAAGGGTGTCGATGTACCTTATGAAAGTGACCCAGTAGTCGCCAAGAAAATTTTAGAGGACGTTGAGGGTTAGGACACATGAAGAAATTCTTTACAGTGATTGGTGGTATGGGAAGTCTAGCCACTGAAAGTTATGTGCATTTATTGAATGAAAGAACACCAACTAAAAAAGACCAAGATTACTTGGACTACATTTTAGTTAATCATTCAACCGTTCCCGATCGAACAGCACATATTCTCGATAACAGTAAACCCAGCTTTTTACCTCCATTGGTAGAAGATATTAAACAACAGAGTCTATTGAAACCTGAATTCATGGTAATAATTTGTAATACTGCACACTATTACTATAAGGAACTACAAGCCGCAACCGATATACCTTTGATCCACATGCCACACATGGCAATTAGTGTGATGAAAGATAAATATCCGAACGCTAAAAAAGTTGGTTTGATTGCTACTAAAGGAACAATTGCCGACCACGTTTACGAAAACGAAATCAAAGAAGCTGGGTTTGAATTAAGCCTTGGAGATCAAGAAGTTCAAGACCAAGTTGAAAGTTTGATTTATGACGATATCAAAATCAAAGGCCAAGTTGATGCTGATAAATATTACGATATTTTGAAAACAATGCATGACAAATTTGATTGTGATGTGATAGTTCTAGGATGTACAGAATTATCATATGCCCAAGAAAAAGCCCCAGATCATCCATATCAAGTTATAGATGGACAGGGAATTATTGTTGATAAGTCAATTGAGTATTCCGAGAAAATTCGCCGTGGCGAAGTGATTGATTATAGTAAGATTTATTCTTATTAGAGAGAGCGCAGTAGACCGGGAATTTCCGAGCATTTGCAGGACTTTCCGAATTATACGCGAACTGTGCGTATGATTTGGGAAGTCAGGCAAAGCGGAGTGAAATTGGTCTACGGAGCTCGTTTAGGACGAATCAACCAATAACTACAAGCAAAAAAAACGGGGTAAACCCCAACATAACTAATCAAATAACCATCAATTCAAATGCGAATTGATGGTTATTTTTGTGGCCCAAAGTGGACTTTTCACAATAATTTTTATAATTACTCAAACTTGCAAAAACGAGCAAATCAACACAACTCTCCCTCCATTTAGCCTAAATTACCAAATCATGCACATAAAACGTGCATAATTCAAAAATCCCTGCTAATCCTCACGAGTTAACCGTGTTGCTTTGCTCTCTATTTTTTCCAATTCTTACGGTTAGGTAATGTTTCGCGTGGAACATTGCAAAGTTCAAATTAATTCTTATATAATATAAAAGAACAAGGAGGTACTTCTAATTATGTTTAAGAGATTATCGCTTTTAACAGTAATGTTGTCTGGTATTTTATTAGCCGGATGTGCTAACCAACCATCAGCCACTACAAGATCTGCTAGCAATTCTACACAAACACAAGAGAGTAGTAGTTCTAAAAAGAAATCAGCTGTAAAGAAAACTAAGCCAAGTTCATCAAATGATGATGTAACTAGTGACTCAAAAGTTAAAAATGAAAATGATACTGATTCCGGTAAGACTTCAAGCAGTACAAACCAGGGAGAAAGTAGTCAACAAAATACAGACAATAATACGAATACTAATAATTCAAGTAACACTGATTCAACGAATTCCAATCAAACTGATCAGAATCAACAATCACAGACGCAACAACAGGGTACAACTAATCTAACAAATTCTACTCAAGCTGTAACATACTTGGCTAATCAGCTAAGCTCAACGTATGATAAGACAACAACTCAATATGTTTACAATGGTAAAACTACATGGAATGATGTCGAAGGATATCAAGTAAACGTCTATGGAAAAGATTCAGATTCACCAGTTGGAAGTTATTTAGTGCCTGCAGATGGCAAATATTTCCAAATTTGGTAATAGGGCATAACTTGCCTTTATAATAATAATTAGTTATATTTTTAAGAGGTCGGTGCAAAACTATATTGCATAGACCTCTATTTTAGTTCTGCAATTATTGAATCGGGGATAGTAATGCGAAAGAAGAATATGTTTTTGGTTGCTTTGCTCTCGCTAGTAGTGATTTTAGGGGGATGCGCGCAAAGGCCAAGAACCCAGAACCTTATCACAACAACTGTTAATACATACAAAGAACCAATCAAGAGTGTAGTTGGGGACAAATATGAAGTGGAATCAATTATCAAATCAGTAAATGTTGATCCACATAGTTTCTCTCCTTCTAGTAACAATGCCAAGGATATCGCTGACTCAAGATTGATTGTTTCCAGCGGTTTGGGTTATGACGATTGGGTCAATAAAATTGTGACAGCTAATAGTCAAAATAAAAACTTGATCGACTTTTCCAGTGATGTACTCCATAAAAAAGATGGCGAAAATGAGCATGCCTGGTTTGGAGTTAAGAATGTTCAAGGCCTAAGCCAATCAGTTTACCAGCATATGGCTAGAGTGGATCCTAAAAATAAAGATTATTATAAAGCTAATTTTAAGAAATATGATTTAAAATTAAATCGTTTAATAAAACGTGAAACTGCATTGAAACAATATACTAACGGGAAAAAAGTCTATGTTACGGAGCCGTTACCCTATTATTTGTTAAAAGATTTGGGTATGACGATTGCCAATCCGCATTTTGCCAAGTCGATCGAGGACGATACTGATCCTTCAATTGATGATATTAAGAATATGGAAATTGGGTTAAGGAAACACGAGGTCAGTTTTCTAGTTGTTAATAAACAGGTAAGTAGTGGGATAATAACTAAAATAACTAATTTAGCTAAAAAGAATCATGTGCCGATTATTTATTTCACGGAAACTTTGCCAAGTGACTTGGGATATTACGATTGGATGAATGGAAATATTACTCAGATTGAAAGGATAGTGAAGAAGTAGCTGTGATTGAAGCAAAAAATTTAACGAAACGTTTTGGAAAACAATTGGTTTTTGAAAATTTGAATTTCACCATCAATGATGGCGAGTTCATCAGTCTGATTGGACCAAACGGTTCTGGTAAAACCACATTAGTAAAAATCATCATGGGTTTGGAAAAGGAAACTAGTGGTGAATTACTGATTGATAAGAAACAAACGATTGGCTATGTTCCTCAATTTAGAAATATTGATCTTGACTATCCTTTGGATATGGAACAATTCATCCGTTTGAATTTAAAGTTCACAATGAGTCCGGCCAAGCGTCGTGAAAATAATCTATTGATTACTGATATTTTGAAAAGAACTCACTTAACGGAATTGAAAAATCGACCATTGGGATTGGCCTCTGGTGGTGAAAAACAAAAGGCTTATTTGGCCCAAGCTCTATTGAACAATCCGAAGATTTTAATTTTAGATGAATCAACTGCCAGTTTGGACGTTGAAGTAAAGATGCAACTGATGGATCTTGTGCAAGAACTCAACCAAAAAGAACATCTAACGGTTATTTTTATTACTCATGATTATGAACTAACTAAGAAATACACTCATCGAGCTTTATTCTTTAGGGATAAAACGATTGAAGATGTTGAAGTTAAAAATGTTTCAGAAGATATGTTCGAGATGGGTGGTTAGGGTATGTTTGAATATGAGTTTATGAGGGAAGCCTTTATTGCCAGTACTTTTATAGCGATAACGGCTGGTTTAGTTGGGGTCTTTGTTGTTTCAAGAAATATGTCATTCTTGTCGCACACGCTATCAGAAATTGGCTTTGCGGGTGCAGCTTTTGGTATCCTTGTGGGGATATCACCGTTGGCAGGGATGATTATTTTTACATTGGTCAGTTCGATAGCGGTTGGTAGTTTGAGTTCTGAATCATCAAGACGGGAAGCGTCAATCAGCGCTATATCATCGTTATTCATTGGTTTGGGAATTCTATTCTTGTCGCTTTCATCGGAATCATCAAGTTATGCGACAAATATTTTATTCGGAAGTATTGTCGGAATTAGTTCTAAAGAAGTTAATCAATTGATGATTTTGGCCTTATTTGTTATTTTTGTCTTCATTATTTTCTACAAGCCACTGTCATTTGACTCATTTGACCATATTGGAGCCCGTGCCGCCGGTTTGAAGACCAGATTACTATCTATTGCCTTTTTAGTAACATTGGCTCTCAGCGTCAGTATCGGTGCTCAAATCGTTGGTTCATTATTGGTATTTGTGCTGTTAACTTTGCCAGGAGCTACGGCAAAATACTTAGTTCATTCGGTGCCAAAATTAATTATGGTTTCCGTCGGACTTTCACTAGCTGGAGTTTGGTTAGGATTGTACTTGGCTTTTGTCACAAATTGGCCAGTCACGTTCTTCATTTCTGGCTTTGAAGTTATTGCCTATTTCTTAGGATTGAGTTACAAAAATTGGAAATTAAACCATTAAGGAAATTAATCTATGATAAAAGAATTATGGGAAAAATATAAAGATGCGATTCCATATTTATTTTTTGGAGTCCTAACAACAGTAGTAAATTACGCAGCCTTTGCTTTATTATGGCGAACAATGGGTATGAATTCTCAAATTGCTAACGCGATTGCTTATTTAATCTCAGTTATTTTTGCTTATATAACTAATAAATTATGGGTGTTCAATTCTCATACAACGACTTGGAAAGCTTTCTTCCAAGAAATGGGTTCATTCTTCCTCTTCAGAGGTGGTTCTTGGGTCATTGATCAAGGAACAATGTTTGTTGGAATGATCTTGCTACATGGAAATGGATTTATCGTTAAATTGATTGCCAACGTTGTCGTTGTCTTGTTGAATTATATTTTCAGTAAATTTATTATCTTTAGAAAAAGAGGATAGATTTTATCAAAAAAGAGCCGATATCAATCTGGATTAATGTTAATAATCTTGATTGATATCGGCTCTTTTTTCGTAGTTATTTTATAGGTTGGATGATCTTCTGATACGTTGATCATGGGTAATAAATTTATAGAGTCCCAATAGCAAGAGAACCAATAATACCGCTATAACGGATTCTCTGATATTTCCTGAAAGTAATTCGTCGCCACCAAAGGCATAGAGAAATGATACTGGCAGTGAGCCCAGAGTGATGCAAGTTACTTTGTCTTTGATTGACATATGCATTTCCAATGAAGCGTAATTGACTAATAAGGTTGGTAACATGGGAACGGCATAGCCAATACTTAATCCCAATCTTGGGTGATGCATATTTTTTAATTTGTCAGTTAGGGGACGGAATCTACTGGGACGAATCTTATGTGGAAATTTACTCAGGATATAAATGGCTAAGATATTTCCAAGGACTGTTCCAACGACATTCATTAAGAACCCGGGCCATCTGCCAAAACAAACACCGGATAAAATTGCAAATGGGGCGATAGGCATACCGGGAATAGCCGATCCAATGGCAATTATCGCGACTAGAATAACGGCGTTATGCTTGCCTTGGTGTCGGAGTAAGTTGATCAATAATTTCCGATCATACGCATAGGCTGAAAATGTTTGAACAATATTACTGTAATTTAGCCACAGTGAGGTCAATAGTCCAATTAATGCGATGATACCAATTGAGATAAACAGAATTTTATGATGCAATTTCATCGGATCATGCCCCCTCAGCTGATTTGTGAAATGCGACTACCTTTTAGTTTAGTCTTTTTATTTATAATTAAGTATAAAAATATCCTCAAAGTTAATAATAACTTTGGGGATATTATTTTGAGATTTTATTCTTGAAGTTCGCGGATAGCTAGGGCAAAGTCACCTAAGGTAGCTGATCCATTGTTTTTAATAACTGGCATTGTAATGTACTTATCTAGGTCAGGTACAACAACATAGTCGTTCAACAAGTCTTTGAATTGGGCACGAACTTTCACTAGGAAGGCTTCACTAACAACTCCACCACCAAAGACAATCTTGTCTGGGCGAAGGATTAGAGTAGCTTGAAGAGCAGCTTGGGCAACATAATAAGCCATGATATCCCAAACGTGGTCAGTCAATGGAACTTCCTTACCAGGTTTGCCTAAACGGGCATCAAACGTAGGTCCTGCAACAAGTCCTTCAAGACAGTCGCCATGGAATGGGCAAATACCCTTGAAATTCAAGTCGTCAGGGTGACGTTTAACAAAAGTATGACCCATTTCAGGATGTCCCATACCACCAACAAATTTACCATTATCAATAGCACCGGCACCGACACCGGTACCAACTGTGTAGTAAACTAATGAGTCAATTTGTTCATTTGATAACGTCGACATAACGTACTCACCATAGGCTGAACCGTTAACGTCAGTTGTCCAGAACATTGGTACGTCAAAGTTTTCCTTCATTTTACCGATGAAATCAGTATCTTTCCAACCTGGTTTAGGGGTTGACGTGATATAACCATATTTTGGTGAGTTTTTACGCAACTCAATTGGACCGAATGAGGCAATTCCTAGTGCTTCAATATCGAATTGTTTAAAATAATCAACAGCTTTTTGTAAAGTTTCCTCTGGTGTTGTTGTGGGGAAGTTAACACTATCCTTGATACGATAATCCTCATCACCTACAGCACAAACAAATTTTGTTCCACCCGCTTCAATACTTCCTACTAGCAAATTTCTTTCTCCTTCATCTTTTAAAAGTAATCGTTTTCAATATTTAAAAGATACTATTTTTTATATATTAGGTCAAATTAAATTCGATAAAATGATTCAAATTTAGTTGATATATTCTTATTGAAACAACGTTAAGAACTATACTAAGGTCATTCTGATATAATTAAAATTAGGTAAAAAGATTGTATGGTGAAGTAAATATGAAAGTAAAAATAGAGGATGTAGCAAAACTCGCCGGTGTGTCTAAAACAACAGTTTCCCGAGTTTTGAATAGTCGTGGATATTTAAGTGAAAAAACAATCAACAAAGTTCATGCTGCTATGGATGAGCTTAATTATCGTCCCAACGTTATTGCTCGACAATTGTTTAAGCAGGAAACAAAGTTGGTCGGATTAATTTTTCCAACTGTTAATGACCCGTTTTATAGTCAATTGATAGCTGAAATGGAAAAAAGATTGTTTAATAATGGATTCAAAGTTTTAATTGGCGACTCAATGAATGATCCCAAAAAGGAAGAGTTATATTTGCAACAATTAATGGCACATCAGGTCGATGGCTTAATTGTTGGGGCACATAACCAAGGAATTCCCGAGTATGAGAATTCTAATTTGCCAATCATTGCTTTTGATCGAATCGTTAATCCTAAAATTCCCGTTATTTCTTCTGATAACTATCAGGGGGGGAAATTGGCGACCGAATTATTAATTGATAATGGTGCTAAAGTTATTATTCATACTAACGGACCTAAGACACTTGAATCTCCAACTCAGGAGCGAAGAATAGCCTATCAAGATGTTATGAAGGAACATGGATTGGAACCATTAACTTATTATATTGATTTTGATGATCGTAAAAAGAAGGATCTTCTGTTTCGAAAGATTTTTAGAGATCACCCAAATGTTGACGGAATGTTTATTTCAAACGATATGGATGCCTCACTTGTATTAAATATTGCAACTGAATTAGGATATAGGATTCCTGAAGATTTTAAAGTTGTTGGATATGATGGTACTTATATTACTAGAACATTATTACCACGGTTAACAACGATTGTTCAGCCAATAGATAAGATGGCGGAAACAGCTGTAACTATGTTAATGGCAAGGATTAATGGGGATAACTCTGAAGGTAATAAGGTCTTTCCTGTAGAATTATGGAGAGGCAAATCGGTTTAAAAAAAATAAGATAACCGGTTGACATATTATTTGTAAGTGCTTACAATAACTTTTGTTAAGTGCTTATTTTTAATAATTAAATGTCAACCGGTTGGCATTTTACGAGGAGCAATTGAAAATGCGTAAAAATATTTATTTTAGACTTAGTGCCTATTTCTTCTTTTTCTTTGTTAGTTGGTCTGCTTGTTATTCATTATTTGCCATTTGGCTAGGACAAGAAATTCATTTAAATGGTGAAGCAACGGGACTTATTTTTGCTATCAATGCTGCATTCACCCTAATTATGCAGCCCTTATATGGATTCATTTCTGATAAACTGGGTGTTCGTAAAGATCTTTTGACTTATTTGAGTGGTATTTTAATTTTTGCTGGTCCATTTTTCATCTTCGTATATGGCCCATTATTGAAGTTTAATGTTTTACTGGGTGCCATTGTGGGTGGTATTTATTTAGGTATAGGATATTTAGCATCAGTTGGTGCGGTAGAGTCATATATTGAAAAAATTAGTCGTAAATATAATTTTGAATATGGACGTGCTCGTATGTGGGGCTCATTAGGTTGGGCTGTTATGACATTCTTTGCCGGACAATTGATCAATATCAATCCTAATTATAACTTCTGGATTTCCTCAATTGCTTCAACAATTATGTTCATAATTATTTTAACTACTAAAGTTGAAGTTACAGAAGTTGAGGCTAAGAAAGCTGAATCAGTAACTGTAAAAGATGTTTTCAATTTGTTTAAAATGAAGGATTTTTGGTTCTTTATCGTCTTTGTATTAGGTGTTACATGTGTTTACGGAGTTTATGATCAACAGTTCCCACGTTATTTTGCCGAACAATTTTCAACAGTTAAATTAGGTAATGAAATGTTTGGTTATCTAAATTCATTCCAGGTATTTTTAGAGGCTGGAATGATGTTCTTAGCACCAAAGATTGTTAACAAATTAGGTGCTAGAAATTCATTATTGTTAGCAGCGTTTCTAATGGCTTTTAGAATGACAGGTTCTGGTATTGTTAGTGGTCCTATTTTGATTTCGTTGATGAAGTTGATTCACTCATTTGAATTACCAATATTATTGGTTTCAGTATTCAAATACTTGGATGCTAACTTTGAATCAAGATTATCGTCAATTCTTTACTTAGTTGGATATCAATTTGCTGGTCAAATCGGAACGATTGGTTTGTCATCATTAGTTGGTAAAATGTACGATTCATTCGGTTTCAAAATAACTTATTTATATTTAGGACTTTTCGTATTAACTTTTGCTGTAGTTGCAGTATTTACCTTGAAAAAGGGTGATTCACAATTATCAAAACAGGATAATATTCCTGTACAAAATTAGGAGAAATTATGACTGAAAAAATAAAATTAAATAATACACGTTATAGATTGGGCTATCATATCATGGCTCCATCAGGTTGGATAAATGATCCTAATGGATTTTGTTACTTTCAAAGATATTACCATATCTTTTACCAACATTATCCAAATGATTCAAAGTGGGGACCAATGCATTGGGGACATGCACGTAGCAAAGATTTAGTTCATTGGGAGACGTTGCCAATAGCATTGACTCCTGGAGATAAAGAGGATGAAGATGGTTGTTTCTCAGGAAGTGCCGTAGTTTACGATAATAAAATGTATTTAATTTACACTGGTCATCATTATTATGGTGATGGAGATCCTGATAATTTTTGGCAAAATCAAAATTTAGCTATCAGTGAAGATGGTATAAATTTCAAGAAATATGAAAATAATCCAATTATTGCTCATGGCCCAAAAGACAATACACAACATTTCCGTGATCCCAAGGTTTGGTACGACAATGGTAACTGGAATATGATTCTTGGCAGTCAAAATAAAGAGGGTGTTGGAAGAGTTCTCTTGTATAAGTCTCGAAATTTGATTGATTGGGAATATATTGGACCAATTGCTCAATCAAAATCGTCAGAAACAGAAGGATATATGTGGGAATGTCCCGATTTCTTTAGATTGGGAGATAAGGATTTTCTACTAACTTCACCACAAGGTGTTGCAGAGAATAATGGCCGCTTTAAAAATCTTAACGAAACAGGTTATTTTGTAGGCCAATATCAATATGATGGCAATAAATATAAGCGTGGAGAATTTTCCGAAATAGATAATGGACATGATTTTTACGCTACCCAAACGACGCTAACACCTGATGGACGTAGAGTTGTTATCGGTTGGATGGATATGTGGGAAAGTCCTATGCCAGAAAGTGCTGATGGTTGGGCTGGAGCCTTAACATTGCCAAGAGAATTGGTCTATGAAGATAATATTTTACAAATGCGACCAATTAAAGAATTGGAACAGCTTAGAACTAAAGAATTATTGAGTGAAACATATCAAGTTAAAGAAACTAAATCTGTTGTTAAAAATATCAAACAATATGAGGCAGAATTAAAATTTGATTTGAAGAATAGTAATGAAGCTGGAATTAACTTTACCAATACTAATAGCGATGTGATTTTAGATATGAAATACAATAAATCACTTGGTAAGGTAATCTTGAATCGAACTGGTAATGATTCAGAAAGGGAAGCAGTTCTTCCAGAATCTGATAAACTAGAAATTCATCTGTATGTTGATACTAGTTCGGTTGAAATCTTTATTAATAATGGTCAAAGAACTTTCACCGAAAGAGTTTATTCTGATTCAGTTGATCTGAATTTGATTAGTTCTGGTATTGCTGAAGTTTCTGCGACTGTTTATGAATTAGAAGGTAAGGCCGTTAAATTTTAAGGAAAACAAAAAAGTCATCAATTTAATGATGGCTTTTTTGATACTAATAAATTGTGTGTGCAGTGTCATTTTTAAAATCATTAAATGCATCAATTGTTAAATCACGGTCATGTTGCTCGAGATTGAGAACGTTTTTATCAGATAGACCATTGGATAAGAATTTATAGATGAAGTCGTCTCTAAAACCAATGTTTTTTGCATCTTCGGCAGTATTTCCGTAGTAACAAGTTTTGATATTGGACCAGATGATAGCACCCAAGCACATTGGGCAAGGATAAGCATTGGTATAGAGTTCACATCCAGTTAGATCATGAGTGCCTAATTTTTTACAAGCCATTCTAATGGTAGTTATCTCACCATGGGCTGATGGATCTTGATTGGCTAAAACGTGATTACGACCTTGAGCAATAATCTCGCCATCCTTGACGATGACAGTTCCGAATGGTCCACCAACTTGAGTACCAACGTTCTTTTGAGCTTCAGCAGCTGCTAATTCCATGAATTTTTTATTATATGCCATAGTTACCATTCCTATCATTATTTTTATTAATAATGATAATTGTAGTTCTTTTTTCAATTTCATAAAAATAGTTGGGATAATATAGATAAAATGTCTTGTATAAAATATTATTACTCAAAATAAAAAAGCTTGAGAAATTTTCCCAAACTTTGTTAGTTTAATAAATTTTAGTATCACGAATCTCTTTCAAAATCTTCAATGAACCATCTTTATAACTGAGGAATCCATAAACCAAAACACCAATAATTCCACAGATAATAATGACAAGGATGGCCCCAACTTTGGTAGCGTCGGAAATTACTTTGACGATGAAGAAGTTAGCAATAACAACAACGGCTAGCATGACTAGTCCATCAATTAGAATATGAATCAATTTCTTACCTAATTCTTTATCAACAATTTGGAATTGCTTGTTGATCAATCTAAAGGCGAAGTGACTCATAATAACGAATGAGATAGTTGTGGCAACGACAGGTCCATAAACGCCGAGAGTGACTGTTAAAGGCACTTGTAGAGCAATTTTAATGATATAAGCAATTGCTAGGTAGATCATCGATTTTTTCATGTGATGTGTAACTTGAAGAATATTTTCCAAAATCATGAAGACACAATAGAAGAATGCTTCAAAACAAGAAACAATCAAAACTTTAGAACCGAGGATACTTTGATTGTAGAAAACAAAAGCGGTCCAAAGTTGACGACTAATTGCCATCACACCAAAGGTTGCAGGTAAGATAATAAAGACGGTGAATTGAACGATTTTTCTCATGAAAGTTCTGATTTCTTCGTCTTTAACTTTACGACTGACCATGGCTGAAAGTGCAGGGATGACAGAGGCTGAAACGGAGATAGCTAGAGAAACTAGTACCATGATAATCTTGTTGGCTTGGAATCCAAACATCGCATAGAGTGTATCAATAGTGTTTTGGCTGGCGTGAAGAATTAATTGATAGATCCATGTGAAGGTTGTCTGATCAAATAATTGTAGGACAGTCATAATTGTATCAACTAATAGGAATGGAATTGCTGAACGTAACATTGAACTGAAATTGATATCTGAATCTGGAGCGTCATTAGGAAGGTCATTAGTTTTCCTAACATCATCAATAGTGACGGTTTTTCTAACTTTGACACGGATCCAAAGAAGGAAGATATATGCTAATGTAGCACCGATGAATGATGCAAGGGTTGATTGGTTAACAGCGGAAACATAATTACCCTTTTGTAAAACCATGATTGTGTAAGTGGCATATAACATGTACGCTACACGAGCAATCTGTTCGATAACTTGTGAGAAAGCTGAATAGGAAATAAAAGCATATCCCTGAATATAACCACGAAGAATTCCTAAAGCTGGAATAATCAACATTGCAATACTCAAATATTTGATAGGCGTTACAACACGCATATCGCCAGCAGCTAGCACAATAGCAACATATTTAGCACCAAAGAACATAACACCGGCACAAACGATACCGACTAAAGACATATAAATCGTATATTTCTTAAAAAGTTTTTCACTCTGGTCGAATCTACCAATAGCGTTATGAGCTGCAACCTCTTTAGAAATAGCTGAAGGGATACCAGCAGTAGCGATAATTAAGAAAAGATTGTAGATGTTGTAGACTTTACCGTACATTGCGTTAGCAGCGTAGACGGCGACAGGACCAATCCAAATGTTCCAAGGAATAATGTAAATAACCGCTAGAACACGGGAAATAATTCCACTAATCGAAATCCATAGTGAACTTTTTAGTAATGAATCTTTTTTCATTTTTTTGTCCATTCTGTATAAATTACTTAATATTATAAAAGACTTTGATTAGCGGTAAAAGAAAAGAACAAAAATCAAAGCAATCAGTGCTGGTAATCCTTGCATGTAGAGAATCTTTTTAGTAGCTGTGAATGCTCCGTAAATGGCCACTATAATTACGTAAAGCATTAACATAATTAGAATTATCTTTAAAGTTGAACCAGTAAAGAATAGGATCATCATTAAAATTAGGACGCCTAAAAGGCCGTTATAAATTCCCTGGTTAGCAAGTGCTACCTGAGCATTTTTTATTTTGACGAATTCTAGAGGCATATCAAAAGCATTAGCCTGTTGTTCAGGTTTGGCAAACATTTCAAGTGCCGCAATACCGATATGTTCCAAGGCAACTAGTGCCACTAAAAATAAAGTTAAGATTTGCATTGTAATCTTCTTTCTATTAAAAGTATAAATATTATCTTAAACTGTTTTGATTTTTCACACAATGTGAAAGTAACGAAAAAAAGAAGAACCACAAGATAAATTACGATTCTTCATTGGTACTTATCATAACAAATTTTTTAGAGAATTTACCCTTTTGATTGATTTTAGCTTTTCTAATGCTGTCCATTTCTTCATATGTAATGGAGGCATCAGATAGTATTCCACGGATAACTTCCTCTAAATCCCCTAATTCTTCGACTAAGTTGGCTCTGGTATCAGCGTTTTTAACTTCTTGTGCTTCTTCAGTTATTTTTTCACGTAGTGAGAGGCGGTAATCCTCATTTGATAGGATTTCAAACTTGGAATCGTCTTGGACAATATCAGGAACTTTGTCTCTAACTAATTTTCTCATAGATTTTCTCCCCAAAAACGTTTGTAGAGAAATCTTACCACAGAAAAACACATAGGCGCACAATTTGATAACAATAATATTGTCATGATATTATTTAATTAAAATAAAAATAAAAGTGTTGATTATATGAAAATCTTTAGCGTAGAAATGATAAAAATATACGGCGGCTTACTGTTATTTGTTATGGCAGTAATAATTATATTATTATTCATAGATGATTTTATTCGTAGAAGAATGATTATGGCTTGTGATAGAGTATTAAAAAACCGACAAGGTATATCAGGCCTTTCAGTGGATAATAGGACAGCTACGTATCTTAAACAAAATTATGACCATCAGTTACATCAAGTTGAAGATCAGCTTTCCAAGAAAGATAATATTATTCGGTATCGTTTATATTTAAAAAAGCGTCGTTTTGATTTTTATTTAAAAAAACAAAAATTATGGAATTATAAAGTTTTGGCAATAAAAATGTATTAATAAGGGCACCGTTATAGCGGATTGCCCTTTTTATTTCACAAACTTCCATTGACTATATAGGAAAAATCAGCTATTATCTTTATAAATTTTACCCTGAATAAGGTAGAACAAATACTTAGGAGGAATATCATGTCGGCATGGGATACAAAATTTGATAAAAAAGGATTCACTTTCGATGATGTTTTATTAATACCAGCAGAAAGTCACGTTTTACCAAATGAGGTAGATTTATCAGTTCAATTAGCTAAGAATATCAAGCTAAACACTCCAATTCTGAGTGCAAGTATGGATACAGTTACTGAAGCTCCAATGGCAATCGCCATGGCCCGCCAAGGTGGACTAGGTGTAATTCACAAGAATATGAGCGTCGAACAACAAGCCGACGAGGTATCAAAAGTTAAGCGTTCTGAAAATGGAGTCATCATTGACCCAATTTACTTAACCGCTGACAACAAAGTTAGTGAAGCTGAAAAATTGATGAGTACTTACCATATCAGTGGTGTTCCAATCGTTAACAACACAACTGATTTAAGACTTGTTGGTATCATTACTAACAGAGATCTTCGTTTCATTACAGACTATTCAGTAGAAATTGGTACAGCTATGACAAGTGAAGACTTGATCACTGCACCCGTTGGAACTTCTATTAAAGAAGCTGAACAAATTCTCCAAGAACATAAAATTGAAAAACTACCTTTGATTCACGAAGATGGCCGTTTAGGTGGTCTAGTAACAATCAAAGATATTGAAAAAGTTAAAGAATTCCCTAACGCTGCTAAGGATCAATATGGTCGCCTTTTGGTTGCTGCTGCAGTTGGTGTCACAAGTGATACCTTTGAACGTGCTGAAGCTTTACTTAAAGCTGGTGCAGATGCAATTATTATTGATACTGCTCACGGTCATTCAGCTGGTGTTTTAAGAAAGATTTCTGAAATCAGAGCCAGATTCCCAGAAGCTACTTTGATTGCTGGTAACGTTGCTACTGCTGCTGGTACAAAGGCACTTTATGATGCTGGTGTTGATGTTGTTAAAGTTGGTATCGGACCTGGTTCAATTTGTACAACAAGAATCGTTGCTGGTGTCGGTGTTCCTCAACTTACAGCAATTTATGATTCTGCAAGTATTGCTCACGAATATGGTAAGACAATCATCGCTGATGGTGGTATCAAGTATTCTGGTGATATCGTTAAGGCTTTAGCTGGTGGTGGTAACGCCGTTATGCTTGGCTCAATGTTGGCAGGTACTGACGAAGCACCTGGTGACTTTGAAATTTATCAAGGTCGTCGTTTTAAGACTTATCGTGGAATGGGTAGTTTAGCTGCCATGTCACATGGCTCATCAGATCGTTACTTCCAAAGTGGTGTTAATGAAGCTAACAAGTTAGTTCCCGAAGGTATCGAGGGACGTGTTGCTGCCAAAGGTGCCGTTGGCGATGTAATTTATCAACTACTTGGTGGATTACGTTCAGGTATGGGTTACGTTGGCGCACATAATTTGACTGAATTACAAGATGCACAATTCATTCAAATCTCAAATGCTGGATTAAGAGAATCACATCCACATGATGTTACTATTACTAAGGAAGCACCTAATTACTCAGTTAAATAGATTAAAAATTTAAAGACAGGTTGGCCTATAAGCTGGCCTGTTTTTATTTTCGTTAATTTGTATCTTCAAACTTTTAGTTATCATATAATTAACTCACTATTCAGGAAGACTAGAGGATAAAATTATATGGATAACCAAAATATGGGGTATAGTCGTTCAAATCGCTACAATACGCAGACAGGCACAAGACAACAATCAGGGGAAATAAAATTTGGCCGAAATTCATTTTTTGATGGTGGCTTATTAGATTTGATTTTACTAAGTATTGGCGGAGCAATAATGACAGTTTTAACTGTTGGAATACTTTATCCGTGGGCATTATGTTTAGTTTATGGATGGAAAATCAATCACACTGTTATTGACGGAAGAAGATTACATTTTTCTGGAAAAGCAATTGGCTTATTTGGTAATTGGATGAAATGGTTAGGACTTTCGATAATTACTGTGGGAATTTATTCTTTTTGGGTCCAGATAAAATTAGAGGATTGGAAAATAAAGAATACCAGTTTTGTTAATTAGACAATATTGAACAAAAAAAGCCGAGATACGAGATCTCGACTTATTAGTTATTTAATTAACATCATAATAATCGGTACAACAATCAAACTCAAAAGGGTCGTTTCAGTAACCATAATGGCCGCATAATCAGAATCAGCGTGGTAAAGTTTTGCCACAACTGGAGCGTTGGTCATAACGGGCATGGCGGCTTGAACGATAAAGACTTGTCTCATTAATGGTGTTGCGTTTGGAATAAAGAGGAACAATCCTGCCATTAATAGTGGAGCAACTAGGAATCTTCCAAAGAGGATAGCCAAGTTGTCTTTGTGGAAGGAAACATTTTTTAGACCGGCGTTATAAATTGAGATACCGATGAAAATCATTGATAGGGGTATGGTTAAATTACCCAAATATTCAAAATCTGACATGAGAAATTTTGGTAGTTGGATATGTAAGATAACCAAAATTAAACCGATAATGAATCCCATCAATGGTGGTGAGAAAATCTTCTTCAAGGTAGTCTTCAGTTTGAATTTACCCTTAACTTCACCGTCCCACTGAATTAAGTAGGTACCTAGAGTCCAGAAAAATGTGGTATTTGCCATGTAATAAACTAGAACATAAGGCAAACTTTTTTCACCAAAAAGTGCCATATTAACGGGCAATCCGACAAAGACGGTATTGGAATTAAAGAACATTGAAGTGAATAATCCCTTGTGTTTAGGGTTTATTTTTAAAACTTTTACTAGTAATAATGCTATGAAAATAAGAATCGTCATTGAAATGACTGGAATGGCTAGATCAGGTAACAACTTGACTAGCTTTTTAGCCGTAAAATCCTTGGTAATAGTGGAAATCATATATGTAGGCAAGGCTACTTGAGTTACTAATCGAGCAATTAACTTTGTTGAATTTTCTGAAAACCAGCCTAAACTACTTAGACCATATCCAACAGCGATTAGCACAATAATAATCAGTATTCCTTGAATACTTGAGAAAAATACACCCATAAAAAAACATCCTTTGTGTTTAATATTAATCTTCATATTACTCTTTTTTGAAAAAATGTGAAAAAGGTTGTTCTAATTTATTTATTTCATAAAACATAAATTTTAATATAATAGGTACGCCCCAAAAATGTAAGCGGTTAGGCTCAAATGTTTGAAATATATATTATTTCTTCTACAATTAAACTGTAATTTAAATATTCAATCGCTTTTTTACAGATTAGGAGAATTAATATGGCTTATAAAACAGTGAATCCTTATACAAATGAACTTATAAAAGAATATCCAGGTGCAACAGCTGAAGAAATCGAAACAGCTTTAAGTACCGGGAATGAATTATATAAAAAGTGGCGTGACGAACCTGTCGCAGATCGTGCCGTAATACTACACACAATTGCTGACCTATTAAGACAAAATGAAGACGAATTAGCTAAAATTGCTACTATAGATATGGGTAAACTTCTATCTGAATCAAAAGGTGAAGTTGAACTTTGTGCCATTATTGCTGACTACTATGCTGAAAATGGTGCCGATTTATTGAAACCAACACCAATTTCTAGTCGTAATACTGGTGATGCTGAAATTTATCATCAATCAACTGGTGTTTTGATGATGGTTGAACCTTGGAATTTCCCTTATTATCAAATCATGCGTGTTTTCGCACCAAACTTCATGGTCGGAAATCCAATGATTTTGAAACATGCTTCAAACACACCGGGTTCTGCAGCCGCATTTGCCAAGATCATTAAAGATGCTGGAGCACCAGACGGTAGTTTAACTAACTTGTTTGCTAGCTATGATCAAGTTAGTGATATTATTGCAGATCCACGTGTTCAAGGTGTTGCTTTGACTGGTTCAAAACGTGGCGGTCAATCTGTTGCTGAAAATGCCGGTAAGAATTTGAAGAAGAATTCAATGGAATTGGGTGGCTCAGATGCCTTCGTCGTGCTTTCTGACGCCGATGTTGATAAGGCTGTAGATTTAGCTTGGAGAGTTCGTATCTACAATGCTGGACAAGTATGTACCTCAGATAAGAGATTTATCGTTTCTGACAACTTGTATGATGAATTCTTGAAGAAACTCAAGGCAAGTTTTGAAAAATTAGTTCCTGGTGATCCAATGGATCCTAAGACAACAATTGCACCAATGAATTCAGAACGTGCCAAGAATAAACTCCAAGGACAAATTGATAAAGCCGTTGCCGGTGGTGCCAAAGTTTACTATGGTAACGAACCAATTGATTTACCAGGACAATTCTTACAACCAACAATTTTGACTGACATTTCAGAAGATAATCCTGAATTCTATGACGAAATGTTTGGACCAGTTGCCCAAGTATTCAAAGTAAGCTCAGATCAAGAAGCAATCGATTTAGCCAACAATTCTGAATTAGGCCTAGGTGGAATCGTCGTATCAGCTGACCCACAACATGGTAAAGCCGTTGCTGAAAAGATTGAAACAGGAATGGTCTTCGTCAACTCATTCTTAGTTTCATTACCAGAATTACCATTCGGTGGTGTTAAAGGTTCAGGATATGGCCGTGAAATGAGTCAACTAGGATTAACAGCCTTTACTAATGAAAAATTAATCGTAACCGCTCAAGACCCAGATTGGAATAATCCAGCAGGTGGATTGGCAGTTTTTAGATAGCCAGAGAGCGGAACAGGACGGTTAACTCCCGAGCATTTGCAGGACTTCACGAATTGTGCACGGTTTGTGTGCATGATTTGGGAAGTCAGGCAAAGCACAGTGGAGTTGTCCTGTGGAGCTCGTTTAGGACGAACAAACCAAATAACACAGTATCCCAAAACAGGATTCTGTGTTTTTTAAATATTTATTTGTGAAAGTTTTACTATAAAAGCGCTTTCGCGATATAATTATCATAATAAATAATATTTTTGGGGGAAACTGCTATGAGTGCAACAAATAATTTGGTTAATAATGAATACACAGATGTTATGTTGAATCGTCATTCAGTTAGAAAATTTCAAAAGGATGTAAAAATTTCTCGTGATGAAATTATGGACATGTTGAAAGAAGCTACAACTGCACCATCAGCATGTAACTTACAATCTTGGCACTTTGTTGTTTGTGACGATGAAGAGGGCATGAAGAAAGCTCGTTCAGTTATGATGCCTTTTAACTACCCACAATGCGATACTAGTTCAGCCGTCATTTTTATCCTGGGTGACACTCAATCACATTTGAAGTATCGTGATGTTTGGAATAAAGCCTGTGAAGATGGAAGAATAACTCCTGAAAAACGTGATGAAATTTTCAATACATTCTTGCCATTATATGAGCATGCTGATCGTAGCTTTTTGGAAAAAGATGCTACAATCGACGCCAGCATGGTAGCAATGCAATTGTTACTAGCAATCAGAGCGCATGGATATGAAGCAAATCCAATGGCTGGTTATTATCCAGACAAGATTGCTGAAACATTGGGATTAGATAAAGAACGTTACATTCCGGTTGAAGCAATTGCTCTTGGCAAATCAGATGAAACACCACTTGAGTCAGTGCGTTATGACGTTAAAGAATTAACTGACTTTTGTTAAAAGAAAATTGATCAATTAAGAAATTAGGTAAGCAGATGGAATATAATTCAAACAAAGAATATTTTGATGATGTAGTTAAAGTTTGGAACAGCGGTAAGTTCAAAGATTTAGGTGTGACTTACGGAAAAGAATATATCAAAATGTACAACGAATTCATGAATAACGTTGGTCGAGGTGAACTTACTGAGCTTGAGGAAAAATTTCATCCGGATGATTGTGTATTAGTATCTGGAACCGATATAGATGACGGTGATATGGTCATTATGTGCTCACAAAAAATTGACGGAAAAGTGTATCTTGAAACATTCTCAGCTGTAACACATATAAATTTCTCAAAATGTGGTCCAGTTGAAACGGCGTTTTATCGTGAAATGATGAAGATTGATACGCAAGATAGAATTAAAGAAATAAAATAATAATCAAAAAGGCCCCCAATTCAATTAGAATTGGGGGCCTTTTCTATGAAATTTAGTCTAGTTCTTCATCATCATTTTCATTAAAATCAGATGATTTAGTGTTTTTAGCTACTTTGACAGGATTGCGTTCTTTAATAAAGTAGATAAGCGTCATAACGATTAAGAAAACTACACCAACTAGAAGTGAAACTGTAGTTTCTGGATTCAAGAACATGAACACCAGAATAACAAGTAGTGATGCGATAGCTAGATAATTGCTGAGAGGATAGAAAGGCATTTTGAACGGATGCTTATCCATTTTAGCCTTATTGATTTTTCTGAATTTTAATTCACTGAAAAGAATAACGAACCAAGGAACCATTCCAGGAAGCACACTCGAACTATATACGATCACAAAAATGTCGCTGGGAGTGTGGAAAAGAATAGGCAAGGTATAGTTCAAAATTAAGCCAATTAAGATACCGAGTGAAATTGTAATTACGGGAATATAAGGAACTCCGTGTCTGGATAATTTCAAGAATGATTTGGGCAGATGTTTCTCAAGTCCCAGAGTGTACAACATACGACTAGAACTGAAGATACCCGAGTTACAGCCCGACATAGCAGCCGTTAGCATAACAAAATTGATGATTTCAGCTGCAAAAGTAATCCCAACTTTGGCAAATGTTTCTACGAAAGGTGAACCAATTGTTCCCAATTTGTCCCATGGATAAATCGAAACGATAACGAAAATGGCACCAATATAGAAAATTAAGATTCTACCAACGATAGAACGGATAGCTTTAACAATATTTTCTTGAGGATTCTCGGCTTCACCAGCTGTGATTCCGATTACTTCGACTCCTTGATATGAGGCGACAACGATGGATAAAGCAAAGATGAACCCTTTTAGACCACCAGTGAAGAAACCGCCATTTTTCCAAAGGTTGCTGATACCAACGGGATGACCGCCATTACCTAAACCAAAGAAGATAACGAATAATCCCAAAATAATCATCATTATAATAGTAAGAACTTTAATCAAGGCAAACCAGAATTCCAATTCACCATAGGCTTTAACTGAAGTTAGATTAGCTAGACAAAGTGTGACAACAACAATGACCCCGGCTATCCATTTCGGCATAGTTGGGAACCAAAACTCTAGGTAAGTTCCAACGGCAATAACTTCACTTATACCAACAACTAAGTATTGGAAAACGTTGCTCCAAGCTGTCAGATATCCAACGACTGGATGAATATACTCAGATCCGAATTTAGCAAACGAACCTGTTGATGGATCAACGTAAATCATTTCCCCTAAAGCACGCATAACCATATATAAAATTAAACCGGCCAATGCATAGGCAACTAACACCGATGGCCCAGTCCACTTGATGGTGGATGCAGAACCCATAAACAAACCGACTCCGATGGTTCCACCCAAAGCAATCATTTGCATTTGTCTTGATGTTAAACTGCGACTGAGATTTTCCTTAGCCATATAAATCCACCCCTTGGTGTTCACAAATCATGAACACTTGTATTTAGAACATGGATTATATAATACCGCAGTCTGTCCAAATTGTCATTTATTTTTTCATTTTGTAGTCAACTACCATTGACTAAAAGTCAGTGGCATGTGAACTTCACTTAATAGCTCATCACTATTTAAGTTACTAGTCACATATTATTCAGATACAGTACCGCATTATAAGATCTCATACTTTAAAGCAATCGGAATTATAACGTCTTACACACTAATTACCAGAACTTAGGACGTTAGTTGCCAAACACCCATTATTTCTATCTATAAATCATTTCTTCGTCAGAAACTGACTTATTCAACTCTAATATTCCCTTGATTAGAATATTTTTAGAAGCATTCCAATCTCTAACATGTTTAGTATGACAATTGGGGCACTCCCATTTTCTGTCTGAGAGAGTTAGCTTATTGGTATTATTAGTACCCATTCTAAAGCTACATTCACTACATGTTTGAGTGGTGTATGCAGGATTGACTTCTATAAAGGTACGTCCATACATTGGTGCTTTGTATTCAAGCATTCCTAGAAAAGTTCTCCAACCAACATCAGAGATAGACATAGCTAAGGCATGGTTTTTCAATAGATTCTTACTTTTTAAATTTTCACCAACTACTAAATCGTGTTTTTTGATAAGTGTAGTTGATAATTGATGAAGAAAGTTTAATCGTTGATTTTTTACCTTAGAATGTAATTTAGCTACTATTTGTTTCTGCTTTTGATAGTTTTTAGATTTCCAGAGTTTACGTCCTTCTTGTTTTGCTCTTCTACATCGTCGTGATAGTTTTCGCTGTTCTTTCTTTAATCTTGATTTAATAGTTCGATAGTATCTTGGATTATCAATTGTATTTCCATTACTATCAGTTAAAAAGTTTTCAGTATTAAGATCAAAGCCAACTTGACTATTTTTTTCTGGTAATTTATCGGTAAACGATTGATCACTTTTAAGTAACAGTGAAACAAACCATTCACCAGTTGGCAGATGCTTAATTGATACTGTTGCTATTCGTGCATTATTTGTTGGTAATTGTCTTGAAAGTTTAATTCTAATGATTCCAACTTTAGGCAATTTAATATGTTTGTTATCTATGATTTTGATTGATCCAT
>CALNAK010000034.1 GCA_937874185.1 uncultured Lactobacillus sp. | reverse complement strand
GAATTTGATTATTTAGTGGCTAATCTGACGAAGTATCTGGGGTTGGTCTCTAAGCCAGTCGCTTTAACCAATACCACTCCGAACAAACGCTATGTTGATGGGAAAAAAGTTGAAGAACACTATGCCATTATTATGACTAAAGTCGTGCCAACGAAAGAGAAACTAGCCAGCTTGCCTAAATTACAGCAACAAGTCTATGACTTGGTTTTAAGAACCACATTAGCCATGTTTGCTGATCCGTACGAGTACGAGGAAACCACCATTATTACCCAAGTTGGTGACGCCAATTTTAAAGCAACCGGTAAGGTCCCAACTAAGCAAGGTTGGCAAGCTTTATTTGATGATCACAAAGCCGAACAGCAAGAAGCAGCAACTTTACCGCTCGTTCACCAAGGCGATCAAGTCCAAGCAAATCTGCAAACGCCGCAAAAAGAAACGACCCCGCCGGTACCATTTACCGAAGGTACCCTGATTACGGCCATGAAGACGGCCGGTAAAACGCTTGATGATGAAGCAGCCCAGGCGATTCTCAAAGACGTGCAAGGCATTGGAACAAGTGCGACCCGGGCAAATGTACTGGAAATATTAAAAAAACGCGGCTATCTCGTCACTGAAAAAAATAAGCTGCACGTCAGTGAAGCCGGGATAACATTATGTAAAGCGGTCGAACTCGAACCCTTGCTAACTAGTCCAGAAATGACGGCTAAATGGGAGCAAGCGTTACAGCAAATCAGTACCGAAGAACGCACCCCGGATAACTTTTTGAGCCAAATTAAGAACTTTGTGGCCAAGTTAATCGCTGATGTTCCCACACAATTAACCGGCAATGCAGCCATTAAGCAACAAATCAATCACCAACAGCAAGCGCAAAAAGTTGCCGAGGTGTTCTTAGAAACACCACAAGTAACTGTCATAAATAAACAAAAGTTTTACATTGTGAAACCCAAGCAAGGCGAGGACTTTACCCTACCCAAGAAATGGAGCAGCAAAACATCACGATTGAAGTATATCGGAATCATGGGAACCGGTTATGATGTCGTTGATATTTTACGCTCTCCTATTTACCTTGTAGACTCGATTATTGAGCACTGAGATAAAAATAAAACATAGTTTTTCCAAGATTATAAGGCAAACTATTTACATCCAGATAGCCGTATTAACCAGCTATCTAGATTGTAGTCTTTTTAATATCAGGGATATGGGATATCCAGCAAGATCGTGTTTTAAACTCACGTAATCGTTCACCTAAATGGCCAAATAATTGTCTGTATTAAAAGTCAGCTGTTGATAGCTCCTATAAATTTGAGATGGCCTTGGCTAATTAGTGAGTTCGGACTACTCCCTAACTGACCATTAGGTACCGGCAAGTCTAAATTTTCATAATACTGTTGCCATTCAGGCAAAACAGAGCCGTTAGGGCCAAATACCATTGGGGATAGATGAAATATATTTTCATCTTTAAATGCATTAACCACGTAGTCCGAACAGTAATATCCTGGCTGATCTAATCTGAAGCTCGGATTGTATGGTGCTTCTAACATGGACTTGGCTCGTTTTAGTATTTTGAGGGGATTTATTAAAGGGCTACTCTTCCGATAAACGTCAATCAATCCTTCTTCGGAAATAAATTGATCTAACGGTTGACGAATGCAACCATGGTCTTTGGTTGCATGGAGAACAAAAAAGTCAGTGCCTTCTTTTTCTACTATCCCGATATGGTAATAAGCTAGTGGCCGATCTAAAAACGTTTGTTTTGTGCCTCTAATGATCATCTCTGACAGTTTATTTTGTGCTTTTTTAACAAGTAACAGATCGCCTGTTTTCAAACTAATCAAAATTAGCAGTCTCCCTTCCATTATTCGAATTTTAGTAACCCTTTATTTTACTAATGGGTTACTAATAGCTATAATAACACTGTTTTTGAAAAATCCATACTTGGAGTGATCATATTGAAACGTAGTAACACCACAAGATTATTAACGTTATCTGCAATGATGGTAGCAATCTTAATTATATTAGGCCTCTTCCCTGGTATTCCGTTGGGATTTATTCCAGTACCTATCGTTTTACAAAACATGGGAGTGATGATGAGTGGTGAGTTGTTGGGACCTAGGTATGGGACCATCTCAGTATGTCTATTTTTATTATTAGCCTTCATCGGTATGCCCATACTTTCTGGTGGTAATGGTGGTATGGCTGTCTTTATTGGACCAACTGGCGGCTATCTTATAGCTTGGTTATTTACGCCATTACTAATTGGTCTATTAATTAATCGTTTTCAGATTTACAATAAGTCTTGGATATTTGAACTGCTCATTTTATTATTAGCCGGAGTGATTTTTATTGATTTGGTGGGTGCTATATGGCTCTCTTACCAGTCTCACATTACGCTGATTGCCGCTCTTATTTCAAACTTAGCATTTATACCAGGAGATCTTATTAAAAGTGCTTTAGCAGTTATTATTGTTCGCCGTATTAGAAAAGCAATGCATTTAAGCTTATTTTAGTTATTGTTTATCGCTATTTAATTAGGAGGTGGTTTGATGAAAAATAAATCAACCCAAGAAAAAGTGGTGTTAGAACTTTTGACTAATTTAGATACGTGGGTATCTGGTGACTATCTAGCTAAAAAGTTTCAAGTCAGTCGTGAAACCATCTGGAAGGCTATTAATAATTTAAAAAACAAACGAGATTATCCAATTGTTAGTCGTAAGAAACGTGGGTACATGCTTCATACAGCACCGTATTTAGAAGCCGACTTAATTAATATTTACAGCCATAAGCAATTAACAGATAATCTGCATGTCTTTAAAGAAGTTACATCAACCCAAGATTTAGCAAAGCAATTTTCTAGTAAGCACTGTATTACCAGGCCAACCGTTTTTGTTGCCGATAAGCAGACTAACGGTTATGGAAGACGAGGTCGCTCTTTTTATTCACCACCGACTACAGGCCTTTATCTCAGTATTATTCTGCCTAACCAACAACAAACTGTTATTCAACCCGGACTACTAACAACTGGGATTGCCGTGAGCATCACCCATGTGCTTGAAAAGTTTTATCCAAATAAAGAATTTCAGTTTAAATGGGTAAATGACATCTATCTAAATTATCATAAGGTGGGCGGAATTATTACGGAGTCCATTTTTGATCTTGAACTGGGGGCGGCCTCAGCTTTCATTGTTGGTGTGGGAATAAATTTAACAACTGTCAAGTTTCCAAAAGAGTTGGCAATCAAAGCCCAAGCTATCGATAATGACAATTCAGTTAACCGCAATCAATTAATTGCCGAAATAATCCAAGCAATTATAAACGGATTTTTAGACTATACGAACCCCCAACTATTGGCGGAGTACCGGAAAAAATCGATTGTTTTAGGAAAAGTGGTTTCTTTAAATACTGGGTCAGAAGTTATTCAGGGAGTTGCTCAGAAGATTGAAGATAATGGTGGTATAACCATTAAAAGGATAGATGGAACATTTCAAACCTTTACAAGCGGTGAAGTAATCAAAACTGGTTTTAAGTATAAAGGAGATCATATTGGATAGCTTAATTTATGGATTATGTGTTGATAATACGGGACGTTATGAGCACTACCACAATGATTTTGATATTGCCGCTTTAAACTGTAGCTACTATCGAAAGTGTTTTTCCTACTCTAAATAAGTTAATACTAGGGAAGGGCACCTGATTTAAAAAATGGAGTTTACTACAACTCATTTTTTAAACAGGTGCCCTTTTTTGAACATTATTTGAATAATTTTCCTAGTAATAGTTAATTATAAATGTAATTGCGTTTCATCGGCAATCCTGTACCACTAGGTGCATTCACTAATAAGTACTGAATAACATCTATATTGCCTGATTCGAAGGAAGCGGCACAAGCTTGTAAGTATAGACTCCACATTCGATCAAAACGTTCACCATATTTTTCGATGACTTGATTCCGAACCTTCTGATAGTTTTGGTACCAGATTTCCAATGTTTTTTGGTAATGGCGTCGTAAGGGTTCAATATCTGAAAATTGCAATTGGGCATCCATAATGTGCTTAATATTTTCAGCAACATTGGGAATGTATCCTCCTGGAAAGATGTATTGATTAATAAATGGATCCACACCAGCACCTTCATGTTGTCCAGTAATGCCGTGAATCAATGCTTGTCCTCCTGGGGCCAAAAATTCTTGAACCTTTTTAAAATATAGTCCTAAGTTTTCTTTACCAACATGTTCAAACATGCCCACAGATGTTACGTAATCGTATTGACCAGATACTTCACGATAGTCTTCCAATATTACGTGGACCTGATTTTCTAAGTGTCGTTCCTTTATTTGTGATTGTGTATAGTTATATTGTTCTTGGCTCAAGGTAATACCTGTTGCATCTAGTCCAAACTCTTCAGCAGCCATGAATAATAAAGTTCCCCATCCACTACCAATATCCAATAGTTTACGACCAGGATTAGTGGCTAGCTTACGTAAGATATACCGGACCTTGTTCAATTGTGCTTGTTTCAAAGTGTCGGATTCTTTCTCAAAATAAGCACAAGAATAGGTCATTGTGTCATCTAACCATAGCTTATAAAAATCGTTACCTATGTCATAATGTTTTTGAATATCTTTTTCACTATTTTTTTCAGAATGCGATATTTTGGGTAAGTGTTTTAGGAATGAATTATGAGTTAAAAAACTGTCTTTTTTCCGGTAAGCCGATGCGATTAATGTTTGTATACTTCCATCAATCTCTATGTCACCATTCATATAAGCCTCACCTAGAACCAAGGTAGGCTGACTGGTTAGCGATTTAATTGGAATTTCGTGTTTAAATTGTACCTTAATTTCAGGAACTCCAGCGCCATATTTTTCTTTTTTCCCATTCCAATAAGTTACTTCAATCGTTATGTCGAATGCTTTACTGAATAATTCCTTGTAAACCACTTTGTCTAGCACAAATATCCCTCCATTAAAAAAATAAATTATATAACTAAAATATCATATACAAAAATACGTAATAATTTTCCTATAGATCCTGATTTTTCTGAATAAGACGTCTTGCTAAAAACCAAAACAAAACCGATTGAATCGCACTATACTGTATAAGCATAGTAGATGTGGGTTCTAAACTAATATTGGCTACAGGGGGCATTTTTATTGTTTCTTGAGAACTCTGGTTATTAAATATTTTTACAAAGTTATCATAGCCTTCTGCAGGTGAAGTATCCGCAAGAATTAGTCGCAATCCTTGCTCTATTTCTGATAGTGAGAATACATTTTTAAATACACCGACCACAATTGCTCCTGCCAAATGTTTTCGTGCATATCTCTTCTTGATTGGAGCCTCAATAATCCCTGCTTTAAAATAATTATGCATCATTGTCTTGGTAATTTTTTCCTCAATCATGGGTTCAACAAAAGAATTGGTGATGTCTAATAATTGATCCAAATGTAAATTGAAGCTTGGTAATTCGCTCCATAACGGTAATCTCGGGAAATTATTTTTAGCGAAAGGCAACTTAGTCATCCTCCTTGCACAGAAATATTAATCAATCTGAACTGCAATTCCAATTAGCCCTGGGCCTGTGTGTACACATAATGCTGGGGAAACATCACCAGTATAAATGGTATGTTTTGGAAAGCTATTTCTAAGTTCGGTTAGTACATGACTTGAAATCGCTTTGTCATTGCCCTGAGCGACTGCAAGCCTAAAACTTTCGTTTGCTGAAGCATCTTCGATAGCCAGCTTTAATAACCTTGAAATTGCTTTCTTTTCAGAACGAGCTTTTGCTACTGGGTAATATATGCCATCTGAGTCGCACGATATGACTGGTTTAATATTTAAAACTGATCCCACCATCCCAGCCACTTTGCCAATCCTACCGCCAATTCTAAGATATTTTAATGTTGCAATATAAAAATAGACTTTACTTTTTAGCACGGACTGTTGAACTCGCTTAGTGATTTCTTGGTAATCATAATTAGCATTAATTAAGTCTTCTGCGTATGCTGCAATCAATCCACTACCAATACCAATACTTTTTGAATCAATAACTGTTATGATTGCGTTATTGACATTTTCAGAAGCTATTTTAAAAACCTTATTTGTAACTGATAAGCCGCTGGAGATTGTAATAGCAATGATTTTTTTATAACCTCGTTGCTGCAATTTTTTGATATATTGTGATACCAGTCCAAGAGTTGGACTAGCTGTTTTAGGAATATAACCATCTTCAATTAGTTGATACACTTCCTGAGGTTGAATAGTCACACGATCCAGATACCCGTGGTTGTTTGCTGTCACAACTAAGGGAACAACTTCAACATTTACTTGATTTTTTATTTCCGCGGGAATATCTGATGCGGAATCGACTAATAGTCCAATTTTTTTCATTTTTTCCTCCATATAGTCTTGATAACCTTATAAATAGTATTTTAGACTATATTATGAGGCTGTCAATACTACTATTATTCCATGATAGATTTTTGAAGTTGGCTTCTGATTATAACTTTCTACGGTGTGAGTCGCGTAGACCTGTAAATTCAAACCATCCACATAAACAAATGGGAAAGAGCAACTAACAAAATTGCGCCTACAGAGGACACCTTAGTACTGGAAAAATCAAAGCAGCTCAAGTTTTCAAGACTGATCAAATTAAACTTTCTATTTGCCATTTTTAAACAATAAAACACGCCAAGCTATTGTCATGGGAACAATAACTTGGTGTGTTTAAGTGTGTGAAAAGTACAAACGAGAGCGTAAAATATCTTGTGTAAATGCATAAAAGATTTCTGAATTGTATAGAA
>CALNAK010000033.1 GCA_937874185.1 uncultured Lactobacillus sp. | reverse complement strand
ATATAATATAGATACACATTCTAGTACATATAAGAATCATGTAGCTATCAAGGACGGCAATCCTTGGTGGCTTTTCTTTTTTTAATTTTCTAAATTTTAAAACATTAGTTTATTCTTTGATAATAACTTACAAACGAAACGTTGTCAATACTGATTTAACAACGTTTTTATTGCGTTTGTTTTTGTTGACTACTTGAATACTTGTATTTTTGTATTTAAGTAGTCAAGTATTATAGACTACAAGTAAACAAGTAGTCTATTAAATACATTAGGATATTAGTCCTATACGCCACTTAATTATTTTTACCGACTACTTGAATACTTTTATTCTTGACTACTTGTATTAAGGAATACTATAATACAAGTAGTCATAAAAAACAGGAGGATAAAAAGTTGGCAATAATATTAACATTTGGTAATTTCAAAGGTGGCACTGGAAAAACAACAAACAGCACTATGATAGGGTATGAATTATCAAATCGTGATAAGCGTGTCTTATTATTAGATTTAGATCCTCAGGGAAACGCCACCAATCTTTATCTAAAGACCAAATCCGCAATAGATAATGATGTTGTTATATTTGACACAACTTTAATGGCCGCAATAAAAAATAAAGATTTATCTTCTGCCATTATTAATATAAAAGACAACTTAGATGTATTGCCATCTGCTACTGACTTCTCTTTGTTCCCGCGTTATATGGAATTCTTATCTAATTATGAAGATAGGGTTCAATATATGAATCATTTAATTCAACCACTAAAAGACAAATATGACTATATTATTGTTGATATTCCACCAACGATATCATTAATAACAGATTCCGCTCTTTATATGAGCGATTATTGCATCATTGTTCTGCAAACACACGAAAGATCACTGCAAGGTGCCGAGGCCTTTATTAATTATATTCAAAATGACGTTATAGATAAATTTCATGCTCCTAATCTAGATGTTTTAGGAGTGTTGCCCGTTCTACTAAAGAATGGTGCTCCAGTGGACATTTCTACATTGGAAAATGCCAAGGATGAATTTGGTGAAGAAAATATATTCCAAACAACAATAAGAAATATGGAAAGGCTCAAGAGATACGACATTACAGGCATTACTGATGAAGACATGCATGATAAACGCGTTTCTCAAGTATATATTAACGTGACAGATGAACTGCTCAAAAGAATAGAGGAACAGTAACATGAGTTTAGTAAGAAATAATAACAAAGAAAAAAATAAAATTATTCCAAGAGGAAGTGATATTAAGCCTAAAAAAGAATTTTCAATTAACGAACTTGAAAATAATAATGAAGAAACCACTGCTCATCATCAAATATTTGAATATATTCCAGCTGTAACAAGTATTAAAGTAGATACTAAAATTCGAGATAAGGTTAATACGCTTTCACTTATTGGATATGGTGAAAACCAAAAAGAAGTGATAGAAAACGCTTTAGATAGTGTGATTAATAATATGTCTATTGAATCTAAACGTAGTTTTGAAAACCAATATCAGGTTTTAGAAAATAAAACTATTAATCTTCTAAAGAAGAAAACAAATAAAAACTAATCCTTAATTGTCTTTACTAAAATTGTATTATCAACTAATTTTTACAATCGAATAGAATTCTTTGGATAATACCATTTATTTTCAATTGAGAGGCAATTAAAAAAAGGCAGCAGATTTTATCATTTTTTTAATTCTTAACATTTTAGTGATAGTACTAGTTTAAAGTTGCAATTAAAATAAGTCGAACAAATCAGGAATGCACCATATGATGTTAAAAAAAATCAAATTGTGGAATTTTAAGAAATTTACAGAATCCATTATCAACTTTAACAATGGTACCAACATGTTATTAGGAGCAAATGATTCAGGTAAATCTTCTGTTCTTAAGGCTATTGATATTGTTTTGAATCAATCTGGTACAGATGACTGGAAAAATAGATCGGCATACGGCACATTACTTAATAATAGCTCCGCTCAAACCTTTTTACAGAACGAACCCATAGCTTCTCAATTACCAATCATTAAAATCGAGGCTTGGATTGAACTTGACGAATATATACAAAATGCTAATTTTGACGGAGCAAATAACTCTGAAAATTTGCAAGCAACAGGTATTAAATTTGAATATGCTTTTGATGATGAATTCAGCTTAGAATTTCAAAATATGGTTCACGAATCTGGGGGTGAACTCGCATTTATACCGTTTGAATTCTATAAAGCAACATGGTATACATTTTCAGGAAAGTCCTATTCGTTCCGATCTAACCCTTTGAAGTCAATATTAATTGATAATGATAGAACAGCTGGAGATTCATTTTCAAGTTATGCCGCGAAATTGCTAGATTCACTGTCAAATACTAGAAAAAATATTATAAACATTCAGTTCAAAAATAGTTTATCAACAATCTCAGATCACGAATCTTTGTCTGACACGGGACTTGGGGTAGATGTTAATCGTATACGTCCTATCGACTTCTTAGAAGCCTATGCCGAAGAACAAAACTCTCAAAGCAAACTACCACTTCGTGATATGGGTAGTGGTACAGAAAATTATATAAAAACTGAGCTAGCTTTAAAAACTGAATCTAAATTAGTTTTAGTAGAAGAACCTGAAAATCATTTGGATTTATTAACGACTCGTAAACAAATTGAAGCATTAAAAAAGATTAACGAGACAGGAGACAGGCAGTTGATTATTACCACACATAGTCCCGTAATCGCCAGCCGATTAAATTTTAATAATGTGCTTTGGATCCAAGAAAATACACCTGCTATGTCTTTCCAAAGCTTGGATAGAGATACAGTGAATTACTTTAATAGACTTGATAATGTCGATGTTCTACAGTTACTGATGTCACGAAAAATAGTCTTAGTAGAAGGTCCTACTGAGTATGTGTTGATGAATAATATGATTAAAAAAGTATTAGGAGATAACGGAGACTCACTTGGAATACATATATTTTCAATGGGAGGAGACCACTTTAAACGCTACGTGGAACTTTCCAGTTATTTAAACAATAAAGTTGTTATATTTACGGATAATGACCAAAAGTCATCTCGAATAGAGAAGGCGAATGAAGCCTCGTAAAAGACTGCTAAAATTTTTATTCCTCAGGACGAAAATGAATTTACATTCGAAGTGGTACTATTTAATGCAAATTCACAAATGATTCAAGAGGATGATGATTTTATAAAAAGTAAGTCTAATACATGGAAGAAACATAACGATCTAAATGAAAAGCTTGTATATATGCTGGACCATAAGGTAGATTCAGCATTAAAATATGCAGACAAATTTTCTGATGAAAATGGTTTGGTAGTTCCAGAATACATTGTTAAGGGGCTACAATGGTTAATAAAGTGATTCAGTCGGTTGCGGGTGCAGGAAAGACTTACAAAATCACACATGAACTTGATTCTAATAAAAAGTATTTATTCCTTACATTTACAAATGGTAATGTGAGAAATTTAGAAAACGGATTACTTGAATCCATGGCAAACCCTACGAATTACTACGTATCTACTTTTTCAAAATTTTTAATTGATTGGGTAATCAATCCTTTTAAACCAATGTTACTACCTAGTAAAGTACGTGAATACAAAGGATTTACAAATTTTCAACCAGTTAATGATGCTAGACTACCAGGATACTATACTCACGATAATGCTTATCACTACATTGATAAAAGTAAAAGTTTATTTTTAAGTCGAATATCTGAACTTGTTATGTATCAAAAGAAAAAGTCAAAAGAGTTTTTGACATTAGTATTTAACAGAATGAGTAAATATATTGATGAGATAGTTATCGACGAGTTTCAGGATCTTACTGGCAACGATTTTAAGATACTATCTCTATTAATGAAACAAAAAGAGGTCAAAATTACATTGGTAGGCGATGTCTATCAATCAAACGTGTCAAAATCTGATCAAAGAAAACCAGCCCCCTATATTGGCAATTGGGAAGAAATTACTCAAGTATTGTATAAAAATTTCGGCAAGAGAATTGAAATCAATACAGCATCACTGAGAAATTCCCGACGGATAGGAGAGGGTGTAGCAAACTTTATTGAAACTCACCTCGACATCGTAATCAAATCGGACGGAAGGCATACAGGAGGTACTAATTTAATAAAAACTAGAACGGATGCTATTTCAGTCCTCAATATGAATCCGACAATATTAATATGGAATAAAAAAATTAATGTTCCAATTCAATATAAATCATGTACTTGGGGATACTCTAAAGGTGATACGTTAGAATTAGTCTTAATTATTTTAACTAGTTCGACAGAAAAATTTTTATTTTCTGATTCAAAAAATGAGAAACTATCAGTTGAAATACGTAACAAACTGTATGTTGCAATGTCGAGATCTCAAGGTAATGTCTATTTCATTTCTCCAACACTATGGAAAGAGGTTTTAACTTACCTATAATAATTCGATTAATAAATAACAATTATAATTTTTAAAAATACTTATAACGATTGCTTTTTTACTTTAAATATTGCAATCCTTAAAGTAAAATTTATATGAATAAGGACAAAGACATTGACTAACAATAATGTAGACGAAAAGCGTGTTCAAGAAATCGAAAAAAACTTTAGTGCCAGTACTCACTTTAATATTAGCTCTGACAGTGATTTTAATAATTCTATTGACCATATTATTGGTCTGTTAACTGATTCCTTCACACTGATTACAAATTCATCATATGGTTCTGCGCTTTTCCTTGCCATAACAGCTATGGAAGAAACGGCTAAAACCCACTTTGCAATGTTTATGAAACACGACTTAAACATTAATAACAACAAAGATCCTCTGATGAAACATTACAAAAAACATTTTTTATCGGTATCCCCAGTATTTAAAATGGGATCTCGTTTGACTAACGTCTTAGGTAATGAAAAAATTGATGAATTTATATCACTAATAGATCAGAAAAATGGATTAATGGATTTACGAAATAATTCTATCTATTGGCACACAGATAGTAATGGAAATTATTTTCCAAAAGATTCTATTGATAAAAATATTGCTCAAGAGATGTTGTTGTTTTCAATAGAATCATTCGATGATAGTCTAGTCGGATACAGTCAATACAGTATAGAAGCTAGTGATTGTACAGACACTATATTTGAAAGTATTAAAAAAGATTATCATTCAAAATAAAAACGCTAGATAAGCAATAATATTAATCAATCTGTTAATTCAATACAACAGAAATACTTAGCAATTAATAAAGAGGTTGATAAAATTTCAGGTGAATGTATAAAAATTTTCAATATGGGTAATTAATCGATTAATAATAATTATTAGAATGAGGCATATCTCAGTATAATTTACTTTTACTATTTACGAAAAAACTAATCGATTTAGTCTCAAGTTAATTAGATTATATAGAATCATTTTTATTATAACTTACAAAAATAACATATATGCCATTAAAAATATAATCAACAATATAGCATAAATAATTTACAAGTAATAGTCGTCAAAATAAATTAATTTTATATAAAGCACTGATATAAATTTTTATATTATGAATAAGAACCTTTCTATGAATTGTTAGTTATACACTTTTGCTTTTTATCCTTGTTAAAAAGTATCATAATCTTAAAAAGCGCAATAAACTTATAAGTATTTTGCGTTTTTTATATTCCTTGCTATAATAGGCTTTATACTATGCAATTTATTTATGCAACTTAATGAGGTTAAAAATGACAGTCT
>CALNAK010000032.1 GCA_937874185.1 uncultured Lactobacillus sp. | reverse complement strand
GAATAGTCCGGAATATTCTTTAACATTCGAGATATATTACCCGTTCCGCCAGATTTGTTACTGTTAAGAAACCTCTCTGTTCCATTTATTGTGAGAACGTAGTTGTCGGAAAATTCACCTGGTATTTAGAGGACTAGCAAAAACGACCTAACGATAATATATTGCCTTAAATATTCAATATATGCACATTAAAACGAAAGCCCTGATATACTACTTTGATTCCAATGGAAATATTGTATATTTTTAGATTTATTTTTCTGCAGGAGACTGGATAGCTTTCATAATATAAGAGACGACTTTCTAATTGAGAAGAGACACTCACACAAACATATATACACAAATTATTACTATTGATTGCTGCTATATATAGAGAAAACCGATGTTGTACCGACAACTCAACTCCATAACACTGTACCACATGTTAATTGAGAAGTATGTTGATACTACGCATACATTTCCTCCCAAGTCTATTCTAATGAATAACACAGGGGAGTAGTAATATCAGAAAATGGAGTGACATTTTATTCAAATGCTCCCATATATGGTACTTAATTAGAAAGAACGACACAATAAATAATGATCGAACTTTGCTTATTATAATTGCAGTGACTGTATTCACACTGTGTGTCAACAACAACCATTCCTTGCATTGAGTAAGGATCATGTAAAAATCCAGTACACGCTCCTGCCATGTACCACAGTAGTAATATATCCATTCATGTCCATCTATCTGATACGTCCAAACGATCGTGCTGTAGTAGTTGTCCGGGAAGTTCTCACACAACTTTCAAGATTCACGATTGCAAGAGATTAAACGCTTCGCTACTTTCTCAGTTCTTTGCATCCTTATTTTCCATCAACTCCTTAAGGTGTTCCATGATACTGTTGCTGGATTCCTCATGCTGTATGCTATCTTTGACAAAATTATGTATGTCAATACCTGACGTATCGTTATGGAGGAGTTGATAGTTATCTTTGGATATTTGAGTTTCAATCAAGGCTGTCGTTGTTCCCCTATTCTTGAAGATCAGTGTCTCGTCTTCTTTGACCATGTTATGCACAACTCTTTTAACTTCTTGCTTCACGGCTTCTTCGAGTGTCATGGTTTTTGTTTCATCATTTGGATCATTGATATGCTTCGTTATAATTTCATTCTTTAGTTTATCTAAATATCCGTGTTTCTTAAACAATTCAGCCAACTCGACCGCCTCATCATTGTTTGTAGAACTCATGGTGACAATATCAGGGATATGTTGCCGTTATCTTTCGCTCAACTGTCTATCAAGTAATAAGAAACCGCCTATTTTGAATAGCTGAATGAACCGTACCGCTGTCTATATTTTCTGCGGGGGTGACCCGGCCAAAAAAGTGAAGGCAGATAAAGACTGGTCATACACCACCTGCCATACAGGTAACAAACATTGTACACCTCGATATCAGCTACCTCACTCAGCGATTTATCCAATGTCAATTCTCGAATCGCCTATCAGTGACTGGACAGAAAAATGTTATGATTTCCTAAAGGAGGATGACACTTTGTCGTTGGCAGACAGGACGAGGAGATTTCAATCTTTGGAAGATGCTAGTAATAAAATCCATATATTGGTTGGTCAAGACAACCACAAGGATCGCCACCCACCTCACCAAGAAACAATAAAAGTCTATAAGGACATTACAACACAAATAAACTCTGTTTTATGTTTATATGCCAAGAATCTCAAAGATAATTTGAAAAATAAACATAAGTATATGGATATGTTTGGTAGGATATCCATAAAGTTTCAGATGTTAGAATTTCTCCTTTTCAAATACTTTTTAGCCAATAAAAAACTAATATCAGCTGACATAAGAGAAATTGAAGTTCATTTCTATATGCATTTGAACTTTGATTTTACCGACATTTTGTATCAGGAGCTATTCCTTTATATTCTCTCCAACAAAGAACCACTTACATCCACAGTCATAACTACCCTAGATATTCTGGAAAAAATTGAATCGTTTCAAATCCGGAAATCATATGACACAATTGTGTGCCTATCCAATATTCTAAACGAAGCATTTGCAAAAGTCTTGGAATCGGTTAGTGCTTTATCCCAAAGACGCCAGGCTGAATCGGAAATATCCACTCTAATCAGGCTACATAAAGTCATTTGTCAAATAATGGAGCACGCCCAAATTATCGATATTACATTCCCTCCTTTATTAAACGATATCCTTGAATTAAAATTGAAGAATCCTGAAAATATATTCAGAGATTTAAGTTCTATAAAGTTATCTTCCCATGACATTACTGCCCTCATTAGTTATTACAAATCAAAGAATAAATTTGAAATATTCAGAAAGGAATTCATGAAACAACGCTCTATTACTTTCGAAGAAAACGATTTCAATAATATATTGAACAGCATTGATCTATCGGATACATTTGAATTCAATCCAGTTCTTCAAAATATAGAATTAGAACGTGATTTATCAAGAGACGACAGGAACCGGAAGATAAGATCTCATCTTTTCCAAAACGATACCATTAGAAGAAGTCCGTATGCCGCTATTAAAGGTAATATGGACATGGACTGCAACGAACTACACATGATCAAGGAAGAAATGAGGCAAATTTTCAAACAATCAATAAGCGATGTAAACAAATTCCACAGCGACATGAATGAGGTTATGACAAGTTATTACAAAATTACTGATTCGTTAAACCAAGACGAA
>CALNAK010000031.1 GCA_937874185.1 uncultured Lactobacillus sp. | reverse complement strand
ACTTTCATTTTACGGACTGAATAAAAATAGTCCATTTTTTTAGTATAAGAGCATAAGGATCAGCTTCCAATATTAGCAACAAGTAATAAAAATAGAGATCCTCAACTTATTCCTAAAGGATCTCTACATGTTTATGATACTGAGCACTTAATTTATTATGAACATACATTTAAACAAGCTTATAATAATATCTTAGAAAATAATTCTAAGGTTGCTGTCGCGGTAATTAATGAGCAAGAACAGAAAGGCTTTCGTTTTGAGGGAATTGCGGAAATCATGAGGATGATGACTTTGCCAATAATATAATATATTGAAAAAAACGGATGTGCTAAACCAATTTCCTAGAGCAGCTGTCGTTATAATAACTGTTAAAAAATTTTTCGTATTAGACAATAATATGGAAGCAAGAAATCGAGTTTTGTAACAAAAATAAATAGTATTTAGGAAATATTTAAAATTATACTATTTGGGAGAACACAGAGACTTATTTTGACTATTATCAGTTGAACTTTCCGAATGAACAGTATGATCTGAATTATTAATATATGAAGGTTCTAAACTAATAACATCAAAAAAACTTATATAGAAACGGATTGCTAAAAGAAATTATTGATGATCTGAAAGTTCAATTACCAGATGTTTGCAAATGAGATGTTAAAGATAGTGAAAGGTAGAAAATTCCTTAGTGAAAAAAGCTAAGCAGTTATTTTATTAAAGGAGAGAACGGCAAAGCACATTAGAGACATTGAATTAATGTTTTTAGAACATTAAAAAATATTAAACGTTGCTTTTATTCTTATAAATGAAAGGTTGATATGAATAAACAAAATAAATTAAACTTATTAACAAAAATATCGGTTTTAAGCGTTTCCCTTATTATCACAACAGGACCGGCAATTTCTCCGCTGTTGCCAGATATTAGTAACCATTATAATAATATTTCAGAGGCTGCTATTGAAAGTTTAAGTACTGTACAACAATTTTCAGTTGTCATTTCCTTAATAATTGCAAATTTTATTTCTAAAAAAATAGGTATCAAAAAAACTGTAATATTAGGGCTTTTATTGGCTGGTTTTGCAGGTGTGGTACCTTTCTTTATTGATAATTACTATGTAATATTAATTTCTAGGATTGTCTTTGGTGTAGGAGTGGGTTTTTTTAATTCTTTGGCAATTACTGTTATTGATTTACTTTATAGTGGTAGCGAAAAAACTAAATTGTTGGGTATTCGAACTTCCATGGAACAATTAGGATATGCATTGGCTAGTCTTATGATAGGAGCTTTGCTGTTACTTGGATGGCGTTTTGGCTTCTTAATTTATGTTTGGGCAATTCCAATATCATTTATTTTTTGGAAGTATGTACCTGAAGTGCAATCGAAAACCGATAAAAATAATCTGAAAAAAAATAATAGTAGTAATGAAAGTCATGGTAAAAAACAGATAGGCTTTGTATTTTTAGCCTTATTTCTCATGTTGATAACTTTATGTGATACTGGTACTAATGTGGAATTACCAAAACTATTAGCGGAGCAAAAAATAGGAACTGGAACATTATCAGGTATTATCATAGCAATGAAAACAACTATGGCGATGATAGTCGGTATTTTCTTTGGCAAAATTTATAATTTGCTTCATTGGTGGGTCGTCCCAAGCGGCATAGTGGCTTTCTTAATTGGAAGTTTAGCTATCTCACAGGGTCATTTATGGCTAGTATGCCTTGGTAGTGTAATTTCAGGAATAGGTTCGCCACTTATTGGTACATATGCATTTAAGACAATTTCTGAAACTGCTCCGAGTGGGAAAGAGAACGCAATAAATACAATGGTATTAATTGGTTTCAATGCGGGATCTTTTGTTGCACCGATAGCATTAACCACTGGAGGCAATCTATTTGGCGGAACCGTTAAAAGTGATTTTTACTTTATGGCTTCAATTTTTGCAATTCTGTTAGTGATAGTTATCAGTCAAAAAATGATTAGTCGTAATCAGACACACAATAAATCAATATAATTAACCAAATTAAGATTTGTGATTACAAGGGCAGATGAAAGAAATTCGTAAGAAAATTAGCGAACAAACACAAAAATCGTTACAAAAATTTGTTGATGACAATCCTGATTTTAAAAAAACAAAAACACAAAAAGGACCAACTATTCAACGCTAAACATAAAAAACGCCTTTTAAGGGCTTTTTTTTAGGTTTTGACGTTTGAGAAACGCATTCTAAGTCCAGTTTTTATTAATAAATGGGTCAATGTCCGCTAAATGAATATATAAACTGTGTCATAACTTAACAGTTGTGTCGCCTTTTTTTATAGCCTATAATTAAAGGGATTGTAGAGCGTCATAACTTAATGACGTAAGTGACAGAGAAAATGAGGTTAGTACAATGAAATATGGCTATGCACGTGTAAGTACAAGTGATCAAAAATTGGAAAATCAGATTTCTATTCTGAAAGAAGCTGGTGCTGAAAAAATTTATCAAGAAAAATTTACAGGAACAACAACTAAACGTCCAGAGTTTAAAAAATTAATCCAACAGCTAACGTCTGGAGATATGTTGATTGTGACTAAGCTAGATCGCTTTGCTAGAAATACACGTGAAGCACTTGAAATTATTCAAGACTTATTTGAACGAGGAATCAAGGTTAATATTTTAAACATGGGACTGATTGACAGTACACCAACTGGTCAGCTTATATTTACAATATTTAGTGCATTTGCGCAATTTGAGCGTGATATGATCGTGACGCGTACCCAAGAAGGGAAAAATTATGCTAAGCAAAATGACCCAAACTTTAAGGAGGGGCGTCCAAAAACATATAGTGATGAACAGATTAATTTTGCTTATGAATTACGAGAACAGGGTATGACATACAAAATGATTTATCGAAAAACAGGTATCAGTATTCGGACACAACAAAGACGATTTAGAGAGTTGAAGAAAGAATAGAAAATACGAGTTTAGGTTTTATTAAAATGCTATCTAAAAACTGTTAAATGGTAATATGGTACAATAATTAGGCAAGCAAGTTAAGGCGTTGGTGAGTCCAATAGCAGGGGGTGGGGCTTATGTATTTAACCTCATGTTATAAGAGAGGATAAAACCAACAATGGTCTTTTGGACCGCGGTAATTGTGTTAATTACGGCTTTGGTTGGTTTGGCTACTAAAGTAGTTGAACTAATCAAAGAGATTAACAAGCCTAAAAAATAGGCAAACAAAAACCCCTTAACTTTGAGAGGTAATAGGGGGTTTAAGTTATTTTAAATTTAAACAATATCATCAACGCCTGAGCAGGCTTGTGATTTAAAGGCATGTGTCTCTATCACATGTCTTTTTTGGTTACATTTATTATAACACGATTTGCTAAAACATACATAATTAACAACCCATAACTGATATAAATATCTACTATGCCCATATTGGTTAACATAATTACCACTATCGAAAGTAACGCTGTGACAGGCTTTATCAGGGGTTGTTTTTCCTTGTGAAATCGGAAAATTCACAAACTCATTTGGAGCCAGTTTTGGTCGTTCACAAAGTCGCAAATTTTGCATTTTTCACAAAGTTACAATTTTTAGACCAATTTTCAATTAGTTATTTTTTTCTACTGTTTCTATGCTAGATTTGATAATCTTTTTTTCTGCTATGGGCAATTCAGAAATGTATTCTTCGACAATATCGTTGATTACTTCATATATTTTTTTGCTTTGAAGTGTTGCAATTGTACTAATGGCCGTGTGTGTGTTTAGTGGAAGTCGAATGGATTTAGGAAGTTCTTTGCTCGTTAATCTTTTGTTGGGTAGTTTGAGTAGATCTTCAGGCATTGTGCGGGTTGTTTCATCAGCAATTTCTGGAGTTATGTTTTCTGGTCGTTCTGTACGCTTTTTTCGAAATGCCCCTAATCCGATTTCTTCTGTCATATTAATTATCTCCTATTAGTTAAAAATGTTAATACGTTCAAGTAGTTCATTAATCAGTTCACTATAAATTGCATGTACACGTTTATCGTGTATGTCTTTTGTATTATCTGTTATACCTGTTCTATCAAAACGTTTGAGTCGATTCATTTGTTTAATGTGTGTATTGAATAAATTATTCTTTCCAAATATTTCAGTAGCGTCTTGTAACACGTCTAAATCAAGTTCTGAACCGTTCTGTTGTAGAACTGGTAAAATCCCGAGTAAATCAATATTTAACTTATAGTCATCTTGTAATTGTAGTAAGTGATCAATATATTTTTCTGCACCTTTTAAAGCTCTTTCTTGTGTTTGTAAAATAACAATCACAAAATCACTAGCAACCAGGGCATTATCAGTAAATTTGTTTAATTGCGGTGGAATATCTAGGAATACGAAATCGTACTTTTCTTTTATTTTTTCTATAAAGGTTGATAAGTGATGATCTTGAGAAAAATCATCTGAAAAATTTTCATAAAGGTAGTGTTCGTATTGTTGTAGATCAGAATATGAAGGTAATAAGTCTAAATTGTCTTTTACAGTGATTAATGCTTCATCTGGATTGTTATTTTTTATGGATTCAAATAAAGTCTCTTTAAATACTGGTTTTTTCTTATAGATATTAGTCATTGTATTTAGGAGTAAATCAGTTGCATTAGCTTGTGGGTCTAAATCAATGAGTAATACTTTTTTATCCAATTTTGATAAAGTGTACGAGAGCATTACTGAATTGGTGGTTTTTCCTACTCCGCCTTTGAAATTACCAGTAGTAATAACGTATGTCATAAAAAATCTCCTTTTATAAAGATATAAAAATATAAATTTATACTTTTATAATAATATAAAAGTGGAAAAATATAATTTTATATTTTAATTGTCTGCAGGTTGCACATTTTGAAAACAGTAGGTTTTTCTTGATTTATAATTTTATAATATCATAAATTTATAATATTAGCAATTTATAAAAATATAACTTTATAAAAATATAACTTTATAAAATATTTGTATACGTGAAAACTTTATAAAGTTGTTGACATGGAAATATTGGTACGGTATATTTGAGTCATAAAAATGAATAAAGAAAAAGCCACCAAGGACTGCAATCCTTGATAGCCACGTAATTTCTTATTTGATTAACATACGTGACTATATTATACAATATTTCCTTTATGTTGTAAATGTGGTTGATTTCAAAAATAGTGAAGCCAAACACTTTAAGGGGTATGGTATATATGACGTGTAGGGGGTAGTTACCTTGAGTAACTCGGAAGAGCCAAATCGCTGTATATAGTGTGCGAAAAAATAGACAAGCGGGATTTTCCCTACCGCTACCGTAAAAAAACACAGGGCGTTACACAGAAGTTGTAGTCATACCAACGGTGTAATTGTAGGTGAGAGCGACCATAATAAAAGGCTTGGGTTAGGAATAATGAATGTGTTACGGCACATGGAGCTTAATCAATCCTATGTTGTCAGCGTTAAGCAATATACGATATAGGAGCCATCAGGGCATTATTTGATGGTGTGATCGAAAAGTAGATCAGTTGATTAAGATGCAGGAATGCAAAAACTCGTATGACATGCGATATACACGAATGACCGAGATGACGGCAAAGTGTACCGTAGGTTTTTTTCTACTTTAAACAGTAGGGAAAACTTTGCTCAACCAACTCAGTTCCCTCAAATCAAACAAAGCATTAGTTTAGTTTGATGTCAAACATTAATTATTAGGTAGAGTTATAGGGAGGGCTATATTTATATAATAACCCCTCACAAAACCTATCAAAACAGTCCCTAACAAATCGCTTTGGTTTGTTAGGGACTGTTTTTTAGCTTATAATTAAAATAACGCCTATATGGCTTGATTCTAACGTTT
>CALNAK010000030.1 GCA_937874185.1 uncultured Lactobacillus sp. | reverse complement strand
CCACCAGTAGTGGAACCGCCAGTGGACCCACCGGTAGTAGATCCACCAGTAGTGGAACCGCCAGTGGATCCACCAGTAGTAGATCCACCAATTGACCCATTCGACCCAGACATCGATATTCCAATCACAGACAGTGGTTCAGAAAACGAATTCGATAATAAGGACGAAAATAAAGATGAGGATAAGAACGAAGACAAGGTAACAACAGTACCAACTGGAAACAATGGTGGTAGTGGCGGCGGAGGTACAACTAATAGTCTTAGCAGATCATTTACAGTACCTAATGTTGTTAGAAATACTAGCAACACTGCAACACCTACTCCAACATCGACAGGCAGTTCAGCTAATACTAGTCGTGTTAGTACATTACCATCGGCCGGTTCAAAGACAGGAATTCTTGCTACTATTTCAGGAGTACTGTTACTAGCATTCGGCTTCATGTCAAAGATGGTTAAATCTAAAGAAGAATAGGGCACAAAAAAACGCATATATAGAAATATGCGTTTTTTTTCGTCCAAATATATTTTATGGTAAGTCATTACCAGCAGCGAAGTAGATGTCATACCATTCTTGTTTAGTAAGATCCACATCTCCACCTTTGGCGCTGTCAGCGATATGTTCAGGGTTCATGGTACCGATAATAACTTGAATATCGGCAGGATGTCTTAAAATCCAAGCTGCAGCTATAGCGTTCTTGCTTACGCCATATTTATCAGCTAATTCTTGTAATAATTTGTTCAATTCTGGGAACTTATCACTATTAATAAAGGTTCCGGCAAACATACCATATTGGAATGGAGACCAAGCTTGAATTGTGACGCCTTCACGTCTGGAGAATTCAATAATTCCACCATCATGGTTAATTGAACGTGGGTCGGCCATGTTTGTGTGCAATCCGAAGTCAATCATACCGGTATGCATGATACTGAATTGTAGTTGGTTAATGATAAGTCGTTGATTAACGGCCTCTTGAACCAACAAATATTGTTGAGGATTAAAGTTTGAAACACCGAAGTGACGAACTTTACCAGATGTTTGTAATTCATCAAATGCGTCCGCAACTTCATCAGGCTCCATCAATGGATCTGGTCTGTGAAGTAGGAATGAATCAAGGTAGTCAACACCAAGACGTTTCAATGAACCATCTACGGCATCAATTAAATGTTGTTTTGAAAAGTCATATCTTTTACCGGGAACAATTCCACCTTTAGATTGAATGAATAGTTGGTCTCGTTTGACACCACTTTGTTTCAAAGCTTGTCCGAAGACTTTTTCAGAGTCTCCGCCACCATAAATGTCAGCTGAATCGATAAAATTAATACCACTATCATAAGCGGTATCAATGGCTTTAGCAGCTTGTTCTGGAGTTAAAACGTTCATACGCATAATACCTAGAGCAACAGCAGAAGCTTGCCAATTAGTTTCGCCAATGTAACGTTGTTTCATATAATTTGCCTCCAATATTTATATATCACATTTATTATTATTTTTTATAGATAATAAGTCAAGCGCTTACAGAAGACGCTTAGTCAATCTGGTTACCTATATAATAGAAGAAAGAATTCAAATGTTAGTTTATATAAAGGCGATGGAATATCACTATGCCACATTATAGTAAATAAACGGATGATTTAATTAGTCAACTAGAATTGATTTTCTAATAACAAATGAATGAAAGAAATTTTAAATCCATTTGTTTTATTGTCTACAAATACAACTTTATTTGATAATCATCTAGAAAAATATAATTTCCAGAAATAATTATGTCATTAGTGAAATATTGTTTTAAAATTATTGTTTTTTCTTTAACTATCTTGAAATTTTGTTCAAAAGTTGTATTATCTAACTGTAAGCGGTGTCAGAAAACGTTAACAAAATTTTTGGGGGTAATTATTATGAAATCATCTGTTAAAAGATTTTTAGTTATTTTATCAAGCATAATTGCAATGCTTGGAATAACTACAATTGCTACAACAGAAGTTCACGCAGCTGCTGCTAAAGTTTCACCAATTAGTACAGTTGCAACTACTACAATGTATTCCAAGAAAATGCATCTAGATTGGAATTACGATGTTTATCTACCTGCTGGATACAATCCTAGCGCCAACAAGAAGTATCCAGTGCTTTACATGATGCACGGATTATACGGAAATCATAGAAATTTGCTAGAAAGATTTAACTCTCAACAAATGCTCGATGGAGCTATGAAGAGAAATCACCAAAAGGCAATCGTTGTCTTCATTGATGGATTTAACAGTTTCTACGTAAACCAAAAGGGTGGTTTACAAATGGAAAGTGCCATTATGAAAGATTTGATTCCAAAGATCAATTCCACTTACAAAGTTTCATCATCTAAAGAAGACCATGCTATCGGTGGTATCTCAATGGGTGGTTACGCTGCAGCTAGATTATCATTGAAATATTCTAACTACTTCTCTAAAGCATTATTGATCTCACCATCTGTTTGGTACAGCCTTGCAAAAGATAATCCAATCAGAATGAACATGCACGCCTTTACTAATGGTAAGACTAACTGGTCTGACAAGGTTTATGACGGTTTGTTCCCAACAAATTATATTAATAAGAAATCTAAATCAGTTAAATTCTATGTTGAAACAACATCAGACGATACAACTGTTCCAATTAAGAACGTTAACAGATTTGTTAAGACATTAAAGAAAGATAAAATCTCAGTTAAATATGTTAAAGATACTGGGGATAACCACAACTGGGCATACTGGACAAAGGCTACTCCAAAATCATATAACTGGTTGATGCAAGAATTCAAATAGGGGGTAAACAAACATGGACGCAAAAAAGATTGCTAATGAGATCCTTACAAATGTCGGTGGTAAAGAAAACGTTACTGCTAACGTTGCATGTATGACTAGATTAAGACTAGGCATAAAAGACAATGATAAAGTCAATGTCGATGAATTGAAAAAAATTGATGGTGTTCTAGCTGTTGTTCAAGCTGATACACTTCAAGTTGTTTTAGGTCCTGGTAAAGTAAATAAAATTGCTGAACCATTTGCTGACCTTACAGGTGTTCCTTTAGGTAGCGACGCTGATGACGGGGATGTCGCTGAAGATACTAAGAGAACTGAAGATGTTAAAGACATCGCTTCAGAAAATAAGAAGGAAAATAAAGCTAAACATGATAAGCCACTACAACGTGGTCTACAACACATTGCTAACGTCTTTATTCCTTTACTACCAGGTATCATTGCAGCTGGATTAATTAATGGACTTGCTAATGTTATCGATTATCAAACTGGTCAAGCTTTTGTTACTGACTGGTGGTACATGACTATTAAGACTCTAGGTTGGGGACTATTTACATTCTTGCCTATCTTCGTTGGTATGAATGCTGCTAGAGAATTTAAAGGTAGCGCCATTCTTGGTGGTATCGGTGGGACTCTTTGCTTGGGTGTCACAGTTACAGGTTCACCATTAAGTTCACAAGCTATTTCAATGCCATTTACACATGCACCATTTACAGTTGGTGTCGGTGGTTTGATCACAGCTCTATTAATGGGTATCTTCTTCGCTTTCTTGGAAAGAAATTTCCGCAAGATTATGCCTAGTGTTCTAGATACATTCTTTACGCCATTACTAACAGTTATTGTTGGTTCATTGATTGCCGTTGTCTTCCTACAACCAGCCGGTGCATGGTTAACAACAGCTATCTACGTAGTTATGGATTTCGTTTATACAAAATTGAGTGTCTTTGGTGGATTTATTCTATCATCAACATTCTTGGCTTTAGTATCAGTTGGTTTACACCAAGCTTTAACACCTATCCATGTTCTATTGAATGATCCTGCTGGTCCTACACATGGTATCAACTACTTACTACCTATCCTTATGATGGCCGGTGGTGGTCAAGTCGGTGCTGGATTTGCTCTATACTTCAAATCAAGAAATAAGAGATTCAGAAAAATGGTTATGAGTTCAATTCCTGTTGCTATCTTGGGAGTTGGTGAACCACTAATGTACGCTGTTACATTGCCACTTGGTAGAGCCTTTATTACCGCAAGTATCGGTGCTGGTTTCGGTGGTATCTTCGCATCACTATTCCACTTAGGTGCCGTTTCACAAGGTGTTTCAGGACTATTTGGTCTATTGATCATGCAACCTGGACAACAACTTACTTATCTATTAGCACTATTAATTGCTTATGCTGGTGGATTCGTCGTAACTTGGTTCTTCGGTGTCGATGAAGACAGAATTAACGAAATTTATCCAGAATAAAGGAGTTTAATATGTTAGGATTTTCAGCTTATTTGCACAGTTCATTGACGAAAAAAGATTTAGATATGTTCAATAAATTTGTTAAAGCCGGATTTAAGGGTGTCTTCACATCAATTAATTTGCCAGAAGATGATCCCAAGGTTTTACTAGAAAATTTAAAGAATTTAGGTAAACTATGTTCCGAAAATGATTTGGAATTAACTTTGGATATTTCTTCTAGTTCACTCAAGAAACTTCAACTAAATTTGGACAGTGATTTGTCAGTCTTTCAAGATATGCACGTCACAATGTTAAGAATTGACGATGGTATTTCTCTAGCCGGAATTGCTCGACTTTCAAATGGTATGAAGGTTGCTTTGAATGCTAGTACGATTGAACAAGCAGATATTGATGAGTTAAAAGTCGCTAAGGCTAATTTTGATAATCTGGAAGCTTGGCATAATTATTATCCTCGTGAGAATACTGGATTGGATCAAGAGTGGTTCAATCAAAAAAATCAGTGGTTGAAACAAAATAACTTTACCGTTATGGCGTTCATACCGGGTGATTCTAATCTTAGAGCTCCTGTTTATAAGGGATTGCCAACTTTGGAGGGTCACCGTTATGAAAATCCATTGTACGCTGCTCTTGATTTTAAGAAATTAAATGTTGATCGAATTTATGTGGGTGATCCTGCATTGAAAGATTCAACGTTTGAACAATTTAGAAATTATTTTGTAGAAAATATTCTACAGTTACAAGTTCAACTTGATAATGATGTACCTAGTTATTTGACTAGTGTGATGCATCAAAGAGCTGATGTGGCTAGGGATGTTGTCAGATTACGAGAGGGTCGTCCGCTCAATAAATCCGAGATTCTCCCAGCTAATAATGTTTTGAGAAAACGTGGTTCGATTACTTTGGATAATAGTCTTTCTGGCCGTTATCAAGGCGAATTACAATTAATTAAATACCAGCTTCCATCTGATAATACGGTTAATGTTATTGGTCGAGTGATCGATTCTGACATTAAACTATTAGATTATTGCAACGCTAACCAAGCAATTCAGTTAGTTGATATTAGAAGTGAGGATAAATAATGGATATAAAAAAATTATCAACAGAAAGTCGAAATCCAGAAACAATGCTTTTGGACGAGATGAGTGCTAAAGATATTGTTTCTGTGATGAATAGTGAAGACAAAAAGGTAGCTTTAGCTGTTGAGAAACAATTACCTCAAATATCAGCTGCCGCAAGTCAAATTGCTGAAGCATTCAAGAATGGTGGTCGTCTATTTTATACTGGTGCCGGAACTAGTGGTCGTTTGGGAGTACTTGATGCTGCTGAATGTGTTCCTACATTTGGTATCGAACCAGAAATGGTTCAAGGATTGATTGCTGGTGGTGACAAAGCTATGACTTTGGCCGTTGAAGGTGCTGAAGATAGTGTTGAACAAGGTGCCGGTGACTTGAAGGATAGAAAACTCAGTGACAAAGATGTTGTTGTTGGGATTGCCGCAAGTGGTCGCACACCATACGTTGTTGGAGCATTGGATTACGCTACCAAAGTCGGAGCTGCAACAATAGCTTTATCATGTAACGATGGTTCAGTTATTAGTGAACACGCCAAAACCGCTATCGAAGTTGTCGTCGGTCCCGAAGTTTTGTCAGGATCAACTAGATTGAAGTCGGGAACTGCTCAAAAGATGGTTCTCAACATGCTTTCAACAGCTTCAATGGTTAGAATTGGTAAGACATATGGCAACTTGATGGTTGATGTTAAACCAACTAACAAGAAGCTAGTTCAACGTTCACTCAATATTATTACCGAAGTTACAGGTACTGATGAAACAATTGCTTTAGATACATTGAAGAAAGCTGATTATTCAGTTAAGGATGCAATCGTAATGATATCCAACAAGATGGATAAAGCTGCTGCACAACAAAAACTTTCCGAATCAGAAGGGTTTGTACGTCAAGCAATTAAGTGAGGTACCACGTATGGCAAGTACAATTTTACTAACAATTCGAACGAAAATAGAAAACGCGAGTAAGGCTGAACGAATATTGGGGAACTACATTTTAGAAAATGTCCAAGAAGTTCCTAATTTAAGTGTGGCCGAATTATCTAAGAAAAGTGGAGTTAGTCAGGCCACTGTTGTTAGATTTTCTCAGAATCTTGGAGTAGATGGATTCAAGGAGTTGAAAGTTGAGTTAGCACGCTGTTCATCAAATGAGGTGGACACCGGTTTATATGACGAAATATCGCCCAATGATGGGATTGATGAGTTGAAAGATAAACTAGCTATCAGAATTCAACATACCTTAGATTCAACCAATAAAGGTCTGGATAAGAAATTTCTGAAGCAGACCGTTGATTTATTGGATCAAGCTAATGTTATTCAAGTCTATGGTTTGGGTGCGTCTAACTTGGTTGCCCAGGATTTTATGCAGAAATTTTCACGAATTGGTAAAAATGTTATTAATACGCTTGATACTCATTTGATGGCATCTAACTTTTTAACACAACGTAATCCGCAAGTATTGTTCCTAATTTCAGATTCAGGGGAGACCGAGGAAACGTTGACCCTAGCTAAATTAGCGCATACAAGAGGGATTACCGTCGTAAGTCTGACGTCTAATCTGCAAAGTAGACTGGCCCAGACATGCGACATTAACGTGTTAACAAGTAATACAGTGCCAAGAGATAAGATCAGATCGGCAGCTACAACCTCCTTAATTAGTCAAATGTATGCTGTGGATTTGATATATTATCTATACTTGCAACGTGATTATGAAACAAATGTTCAAAAACTGAAGGATTCACATCTTTTGGTTGATAAGTACTTTTCAGGGAAAAAATAAAAAAATATTGTTTTAAAGGAAAGATAAATTGCCGTTTTATTTTAGGTGATTTGTCTTTTTTGTTTTGATGTAAACAAAAGTATTCATAATTAAATATCACTATATACAATTTTTATTTTGTATATAGTGATATTTTTTTATTTATATTAAACAATTGGTCTAATTCTATTCGATATATCTAAATCCTATTGAATCAGCAATATATCTAATTAATACAATACTAATCCAATAATTGGTTTGTTTATAAGGATGGATTGCACTAATTATGGTGCATAGATTACTTGTTGTTTTAGCTGTGTAAGCGCTTTAATATGTGCTTTGAAAACAAGGACAATATCTTTGGGAAACAGGAGGAGGTGTGAATAGTGCAACTGACGGATAGAGAGATAAAAATTATCTATCTTCTGTTGAATCGAAATGAACCAATTACTATTCAGAAACTTTCAGAATTATATGGTGTCAGTGTCAGGACTATTAAATACGACTTGAAGGATATTAAAGCTGGTTTCAAAGAAGACGATGAACTATTCAAGGCCAAACCTCATGTTGGTGTATGGATAACTAACGATAATGATTTGCGGGAAGCTGTTCGAAAAAAATTATTGGGACAAACTGGTTTTGAATATTATCCTGATCCGCAAAAACGAATTCTTCAAATTGCTTTCTTACTTTCATTGACAGACCAAGCGGTTACGCTGCAGCAACTGGAAAATAAATTGAATGTTAGTGAATCAACTTTGCTTAATGATTTAGAGAGATTTCGAGATAGTATCAATTCATTTGAAATTAAATTAGTACATAAGAGTTTTTATGGATACATCTTGATTGGTAGTGAGTATGCTATCAGGTCCTATCTGGAAGCAGTGTTACAAAAAGTCATCTCAAATTTTGATATTTATTCACTGATCCATCTTCTACAAACTGACTCAGAAGAGATTAATGGCCAATTATCCAGCTTGCTGATGGGATTAAATGTTGAATTTGAATATATTTTTAAGCGCATTCTGTATTATGCAAGCGGAATGGTTGCTTCTGATGAAGAAGATGTTAATTACAACGAAATATTAGCTATTTCATCCCGATTGGCAATTATTATCGCGCGATTGAGTATTAATAAACCGATTGGAAGTTACCAGGAGATAGATATAGCTGGATTCGACGCAGATAATTTGAATTTCCAATTATTTAAAAAAGTTTGTGGTGAGTATGACTTTTTACTATATGAGGATGAATATCAATACTTAATCAATGGGAATCAAACTATTTCTAAAGATAAAGATTTAGCTGCCTTAACTCAGAAGATAATTCACTCCGTAGGTATTCAGACGGGTAAGCCATTCGAAAAAGATAAACAACTATTTGATAGCCTTTTATCGCATTTGATTAGTCGACTTAATAGTAAATATCAATTTACGAGTGAATATAATCCTTTTGTAAAAGATATTAAGGCTAATTATCCAGAATTATTTGGAGTTATTTATCAAGTTTGTATCGATGAGGTATCCATCAACCCGGCAATTGTAAATGATTCGTTTGTTTCATTTCTAGCTTTGCACTTCATGGTATCTGAACAAAGGATTCATAAGACACAGAAGAAAGTAAGAGTTGTCTATGTTTGTTCAACTGGGCTAGGTGTTACAAGCCTATTGCAGCAAAAGATTGAGGAAAATATTTCAGCTATTGAGATTGCTGGATTTACCTCGTTATTATCGGCTAAACGTCAAGTTAAAAAGATCAGGCCAGATTTAGTAATCAGCATTTTTGATTTACCAGATATTGATGTTCCGGTTATTCAAGTTAATCCACTACCGACCAAACAAGATATTGAAGAAATCAGGAAAAAGGTTGTGATGATTTCCAAAGCTAGACCAGAACAAGTGGCTGGAAAGAAACGAGATTTTGAAGATGTTTCTAAAAATGTATCTCTGAGAAATTTTTCAAGAAATCTAATCATGACAATGTTTTCGATTTACGAGGAAACTTATGGATTGTTGCGGGAAAATATACCAGCAATTTACCAAGATGCGTTTATGCTTCACATTTTTATGTTAATTCATCGAATTAATTTTAATGAGGAATATCAAGATAGCGTAGATTTTAAAGTGGAAGATACGGAACTACGAGTTAAGATCCAGAATATTTTTAATGAATACCAACTAGAAATCAATGACTCAGAAATACAGGCAATTTTGGAGTACACACATATAGATAACCCCCAGGAGGAATGAGAATGATTCAAGATAAATGGGATATTCCAGAGATAAATAAAATTATCCAAAAAAGTGAATATCCAATTGAAACCATGGATATATTTAAATTTGTGGTTGAAGAATTGGATGAAAATAATTTGGAATTAACAGAATTGCAATTAACCATATTAGTTAATCATTTAGCTGAAATGGTAATGCGTTCAAAGAATAATCAGCCGTTGGATTCAGTTGATGAATCACTATTTAATGGTGTTTCAGATAAGGCTTTAAATATTGCTCGAGAAATCACCACTAGGGTAGGGAACTTAGCGTCATCAGAACCATTTGTACTATCAATTCACTTTGAAAATGCGATTGAAAACAATTAGGAGGAGACAATTATGATTAAAGTAGTTATTGCTGACAGAATGGGTAAAGGTCAAAAAGTTGGACAAGGCGTTGAGGCAGCTGGTGGACAAGCAATCGTTGTTCCAGGTATGGGTGCTGATATGCGTTTAGGTAAGGTTATGAATGATGAAAAAGCTGATATGGGAATTTCATTCTGTGGTTCAGGTGGTGCCGGTGCTCTAACTGCCAGCAATCAATTTGGATACCCAGAAAGACATGGTATGAGATCAATTCAAGAGGGTATAACAGCAATTGAGGACGGTAAAACAGTTCTTGGATTTGGTTTCATGGATAAAGAAGAATTGGGTAAAAAATTAGTTGAAACCTTTGCTAAGAAATATCCTGACAAGGCATAGACGTTAGCAAAATATAATATTCAGATTTAAGGGTGGTTCGTTGTAATCATTATCTATAGCAATTAAATAAATAGTAAATTTTAAAGAAGGATAGATGAGATGAATTCAGAAATTAATGATTATCAGATTAAGACAGTTCGTGTCTCTGGAGAAGGCGAGACAAGGCAACGTGCATTTGCCAGTGCTTTGAGTAGTATCCGTAACGAGATCATTAAGGATGAATCCACCGTTACTTTACAAATTGTTCCCAAGAAGGTACGAATTTTAAATGCGGAGAGAGTTTCCTATCAAGAAAAATTTCTCTTCTTTTTCTTCAAAAGAACGCGTGTTACATACAAGATTTCTCTAGCAATTGACGTTGAATTAAATAACGTTGATCTTGCAGAGGTGAGTTTCGTAGATGAAAAAATACAGTCACCAGATCATATAAGAATTCCTGATTTTTCAAAATTAATAAGAGGTGATAAATAATGCAAATAGTAATAATCCTGATTGAGTCAATTATCGTTGGACTCAGTGTTGGATTTGCCGTGGGTGTCGGGGCTGCCCGAATGTTCAATGCACCAACTGTTCAAGCTGTTGGTGCATTCAGAACATTGGGTGAAATGAATTCGGCTGAAGGTGATCCAGCAGCTCATTTCTCCTTTGGATTGGGGTTCTTCTTTAACGCCTGGGCTTCTGTCGTTGGTGCAGGTGCTTTTACTCAAGATATTACGCATCGTGTTATTCCAAATTGGGCTGCCAGTATCCTTTTGCTCAAAAATAGAAATGTGGAAGAAACGGTTCATAATCCAAAGAAAATGGGAATTGTTAGTGGTATTTTAGGAGCTTTATTGGTTCCATTTTTAAATGTTACATCAGCTTCCATTCCAGCCTCACTTCAAGTTACAGCGGTAAAAGTTTTGGTTCCAGCTGCGGATACGTTGATAAATATGGTTATGCCAATTCTATTTTGGTTAGCAGCAATTGATGCAGGTCGCCGTTCTGGATTATTTGGGACAGTTTTCGGTGGAATTGCAGCTATGATTATGGGTAATGCGGTTCCTGGTGTTGTGCTAGGAATTTTGGTAGGTAAAGGTGTTGATGATCTTGGCTGGACTCGAATTACACGAGTTATCTTGATTTCAACAATCTTGTTGTTTGTTATTAGTGGTTTCTTTAGAGGATTCGATTTGGAAATGCTGAAGTCATTCCATCTCGGGGTTCCTACGTGGTTGAATGATATGCATTCAGCAATAGTACCAAAATAATTCTAGGAGGAAATAACTTATGCAAGATGATGTGAAGGATTTAGAACATGCTAAAAGTTTTTGGTATGCTGATTGGTCATTTCCAATTATTGTGGGACTATTGTCGATGGGTGTCTTTGCAGGTACTTCGATGTATGTCAATTATGGTGTTGGAGCGTTTAATGAGGTCGCAATTGTCGCCATGTTAAAAGCAGGATTGACAGGTAAGTCATTTGGACCAGCTGCAGCATTTGGTGCCAGTTTCTTGTTTGCTAGAATTTTGGAAGGTTCATTAGTTGGTATCCTTGATCTTGGTGGAGCAATTCTGACTGGTGTGGGAATCGGTATTCCAGCCATCTTCCTAAGCTTTGGTTGGGAAGCACCAGTTAAGAATTTTCCATTAGCACTGTTAACTGGGTTGATAATCGGTATTTTAATAGGGCTAATTATTTACTTTGTCCGTAAATTTACCATAGGTCAGTCAAATGCAACTTTTGGAGCTGACGTCATGATGGGTGCGGGTAACGAAACGGGACGGTTCCTGGGTCCCTTAATTATTATCAGTGCCACTGCTGCATCAATTCCTATTGGGATAGGAGCAACTGTCGGAGCAGCTTTATTCTATGCTTGGAAGAAACCAATTCCCGGTGGAGCAATCCTTGGGGCAATGCTTATGGGCTTCTTCTTCCCCATCGCTGTTTAATTAAACCATGAGTTATTATGCAAAAAAGGACATTCCTGATTTTATTCAGAAATGTTTTTTATTACTTGGATAAATCCTAGAAGTTGATATGTTATCCGTTTTCATAATATTATGGTTTTGGTAGAATAATAAATACTATAATGAATATGAACATATCAAATAAATGGAGAATCACACTTATGGTTGCACAAATTTTGTACCAAAAGGTAGCCGATGATATTAAAAAGAATATCCTCTCAGGTATCTATGAGGTTGGTAGTTTGATTCCAACTGAAAATGATTTAGAAAAGAAGTATGACGTTAGTAAAATTACCGTTCGAAAAGCAGTTGAACTATTGGTTGCTGAAGGTTATTTGACGAAAAAAAGTGGTATTGGTACTCGAGTTATTAGTAATAATTTGTTTAATAAGTTATCTAAGGCTAGATCCTATTCATCAATCGTTAATGAACAAAGTACGTTGACTAAGGAAATTCTTGCAGTTAAAACATTGGATTCCAAAGATACCCCCATAGAATCGGCTTTTAAAAATCAAAAAGTCATGTACATTAAACGTCTGTATTCCCTCGACAACCAACCATTCATCATTGTTGAGCACTATTTGCCAAACTTACAAACACCGACTCCAATTGAAGAACTCAAGAATCAGTCACTTTATAAGTTTCTCAAGGATAGTGGGGAAGAAATCAGTAGTTTTAAGGACCAATTCAAGGCAGTTAACTTAAACGATGAAGATAAAACTCTTTTACAAAAAACAGATTCTTTAGCATTGCAACGTATTAGACGCGGCTATAGTAATAAAGGCAATTTAATTGAATATACTCTCTCTATATATGACAGTAATAAAATGCCATACGAGATTGAATATGAGATTTAACGATCTTTATTTAAGCGTTTACATTATAACGTTATAATGTTATTATGTTTTTGAAAAAGGGAGGGAATACGAAATGGATAACTTTGTTAATTTTTTAAATGCCAAAATCTTACCATTTGCTAACAAAATGGGGACGCAACGGCATATGACTGCTATCAGAAAGGGAATTATCTCCACACTACCACTTACAATTGTGGGATCATTCTTTACCATCATCAACAACATTCCAAACAAGACTGTTGCCGGTATGTTGGAACCTTATAAGGAAATATTAGATATACCTTTTCGATACACAGTCGGTATTTTGGCTCTATATGCCACGTTTGGTATCGCGTCTTCACTAGCTGAGAGTTATAAGCTAGATAAATTAACTAATGGGGTTTTAGCAGTTTTAGCATTTTTGGTTTCAACTGCAGCACCTATTCACGTAACTGACAATGTCAAAGGGGTTATCGAAGCTGGTAGATATATCAATATTGCCAACCTTAGTGCCTCATCACTATTTGCTTCAATCGTAACTGGATTGTTAACAGTAGAAATTTTTAGATTCTTCAAGGAAAAGAACATCACCATAAAAATGCCGGATGGAGTTCCACCTGAGGTTTCCAATTCATTCGTAGCCTTGATTCCAGCAGCGTTTATCTTGATTCTATTCTGGTTCATTCGCTACATTTTGAACTTCAATATCTCTACATTTTTAAGCATGATCTTGATGCCACTAAAAGGAGTCTTAGTTGGTAATAGTCTCTTCGGTGGTTTACTAACAATATTCCTAATCACTGGATTCTGGACTTTAGGCATTCACGGTGCCGCAATTATGGATCCAATTGTTAGACCATTTTGGGAAATGTCGATTGCTCAAAATATGACTGAATTCGCATCTGGAACAAACATCAATCACCTTTCAACAATCTTTACAGAACAATTTCTACAATGGTTCATCTGGATTGGTGGTGCCGGTGGTACTTTAGCACTTGTCACATTGTTCCTATTTTCCAAGTCAGCTTATTTAAAAGATTTGGGTAAATTAGCTTTCTTACCTGGATTGTTCAATATCAATGAGCCGGTTGTCTTCGGTGCTCCAATTGTTATGAATCCAATCTTAGGTGTGCCATTTATTGTCGGACCACTTGTTACCGGGACTTTATCATACATCTTAACGGTTACCGGAGTTGTTCCGATGATGATGCTACGTTTGCCATTCACAATGCCTGGACCATTGGGAGCGTTGATGAGTACAAACTGGAGTATTCCGGCTATGATTTTAACGATTGTAAACTATTTCATTGATTTAGCAATTTATTATCCATTCTTCAAAGTCTTTGAGAAACAACAACTAGAACGAGAATAAAGATTAAGAGGTGATCATATGATACTTTTTCTACTATTATTAGCATTCTTCATTGGTAGTGAAATCTCCGTTCAAAAGGGATTCATTCCAAAATTTGTTAAGAATTTGTCAGCCTGGAAATTGATCTTATTTTCACTTCTGATAATTTTCTTGATGGCAGTTATCAGTTTCTTCATTAAACAAGCTGCTATTCTAGTAATTCTAAGTACCATTTATCTATCAATTGTAATTTCAAATTATTACATGAACGGATTTAGCAAGATGGAAAGAGGGAAAAAGATATGACCAAAAGAAGTCTGGGAGTGTCACTTTATCCAGATCACAGCAATCCAGAAGACGATAAAAAATATTTACGATTAGCCAGCAAATATGGTTTTACCAGAATTTTTATGAGTATGTTGGAAGTTTCCGAAGGCAAAGAAAAAGTCGCTGAAAAGTTCAGTGATTTGATTAAATTTGCCAAAGACTTAGGATTCTCAACTACCTTGGATATTGCACCAAATATCTTTGATCAACTAGAAATTTCATACGACAATTTGGAATTTTTTCATCGATTAGGTGCTGATTCATTGCGATTGGATCAAGGATTCGACGGTCAAAAAGAGGCACTCTTATCATTCAATCCCCAAGAAATGAATATCGAGTTGAACATGAGTAATGACGTGGCTTATCTCAATAATATTTTGAGTTATTCCGCTAATAAACCCTTCATTCAAGGATGCCACAACTTTTATCCCCAACGAGGAACTGGTTTGCCACTCGACTTCTTCAACAGTTCATCCAAACGATTCAAAGACCTAGGCATTGATACAGCAGCGTTTGTGACCTCACAAGTTGGAACAATTGGACCTTGGGACGTGAACGATGGATTACCAACTCTGGAAATGCACCGTGATTTGCCAATTGATATTCAAGCTAAACATCTTTTCGCTACAAATTTGATAGATTGCGTAATTATCGGTAATGCCTACGCATCAGAAGCAGAATTACATCGTTTAGGTTTACTCAATCGTTATCAATTAACCTTCGACGTTGACCTAGCCAATGGAATTAATGATGTTGAACAAGATATTTTACTTGATAACCAACATGTTCGCCGTGGTGATATTACTGATTTAGTGATTCGTTCAACTGAAGTTAGAAAAATTTATAAAAAGTATTCTAATCCAGTCAGTTCTGAATCACATGACTTTAAACGTGGTGATGTTGTGATTGGTAACGATGAATTCGGTAAGTATAAGAATGAATTACAAGTTGTTCTAGAAGATCACACTGATAATCGTAAGAACAAAGTGGCTGAAATAGCTCAGGATGAACTATTCTTGCTAGATTATGTTGGACCATGGGACAAGTTTAAGTTTGGGAGATGATCTTTTGGACAGTATTTATATAAAAAACGGATTAGATGTTAATAATGAACCTATCGAAATTTTAATAGAAGGTAACAAAATCAAAGCAGTTGGTCCAAAACTGGATGTAACAGCTGACGAAGAAATTGATTTGCGTGGCGAATCATATATTAGTGCTGGTTGGATCGATGATCACACACATTGTTATGAAAAATTGTCGCTTTATTATGATGATCCAGATAAAGATGGTTATCCAACTGGAGTTACGACGGTAATTGACGCGGGTTCAACGGGTGCTGACAATATTGGTGATTTTTATGAAATAACTCGGGCTAAGAAAACTAATGTTTATGCGATGATCAATATTTCTAAGACTGGGATTTTGGCTCAAGACGAACTTGGTGATATGAGTCGCCTCCAATTTGACCCATTTCAAAAAGCAATTAACGACTATCCGGATTTCATCATTGGGATGAAGGCTCGTATCAGTAAATCGGTTGTTGTTGGTAACGGAATTAAGCCATTGATTGAAGCTAAAAAATTTCAAAATAAGTTAAATAAAGACTTGCCTCTGATGGTTCATGTCGGAAGCAATCCACCTGAATTATCAGAAGTAATGGCTGTTTTGGACAAGGGTGATATTCTAACGCACTGCTACAACGGTAAAGCTAACGGCATCTTGAATCCTGACGATACAATTAAAGATTTTGTTATTGCGGGTCTTAAAAAGGGAATTATCTTCGATATTGGACACGGAACCGATAGTTTTAATTTCCATACTGCCCAAATTGCGAAAAAAGAAAATATTTTACCTCAGAGTTTGAGTACTGATATTTATCATACTAATCGTGAAGATGGTCCGGTTTATGATATGGCAACTTGTATCGAAAAGATGCTTTATCTCGGATATACTTTGCCAGAAATTTTGCCAATGATCACTTCCACACCGGCTAAGAATTACAAGCTGAATACGAAGGGGAGATTGGAAGCTGGACTTGATGCCGATATAACAATTTTTGATGTTAAAAAAGGCACGAAAGAACTAACTGATTCTAACGGAAATAAACGGACAACTGATACTTTGGTCAAGCCAATTTGCAGTATCATCGGTGGTCACGCTTACTCGATAGGAGAATAAAATGGATATTTACGATAAATACAATCTGAAACATGTTATCAATGCGGATGGGAAAATGACTATCCTCGGTGTTTCCAAAGTTTCTGATGAAGTTGTGGCTGCTCAAAAATTAGGAGCCCAGAATTTCTTTGAAATTGCTGATTTAGCAATTCAAACTGGTAAATATTTAGCAAAGCTAGTTGGCAGTGAGGATGCTTTAGTGGTCAACTCTGCTTCAGCCGGAATTGCTGAAACTATTGCCGGAATTATTGGGCAAGGTAGTCAATATCACGTACACAATCCTTACACGGATCGTATTGCTAAACGTGAAGTGATTTTACCAATGGGTCACGATGTTGATTATGGTGTACCAGTTGATGTGATGTTGGATGTTGCCGGGGCTGATACGGTTCTGGCTGGGTATGCCAATATGTGTACGCCAGAACATATCGAAGAACAAATTACCGAAGAAACAGCAGCCGTACTTTATATTAAGAGTCACCATACCGTCCAAAAGAGTATGTTAACTATTCCTGAAGCTATTGAAGTAGCACACCGTAACGATTTACCTTTGATTCTTGACGCTGCAGCAGAAGAGGATTTGTTGAAATATATCAAGATGGGCGCTGACGTGGTCATTTATAGTGGTGCCAAAGCAATTGAAGGTCCAGCCTCTGGAGTTATCTTTGGGAAAACCAAGTATATCAAGTGGGCTCGAATGCAAGGTGCCGGAATTGGTCGTGCAATGAAGATTGGTAAGGAAAATATTATCGGTTTAACGACTGCTATTACTAAGTATCTTGAAGATGGTCCTGAAACTGGCGATGACATGATTGAACGTCTGGAACCGTTTGTTGAAAAATTATCTGAAGTTCCTGATATGGATGTCAAAATTGTGCAAGATGGTGCCGGTCGTCAGATTTATCGAGCTGATGTCACACCAACTGGTAAACTAACGGCAGCTGAAATTTGTGATAAATTACGTCATGGTGAAATTGCAATTTATGCACGTGAATATCGTGTTAATGAAGGAATTATTGAGTTTGATATTAGAGCTGTTAACGAATCAGAAATGGACCAAATTGTAGCAAGACTAAAAGAAATCGTTGAGGGAGATTAATTATGAGTTTATTACCTAACTATTTAGAAAACGGTATTTGTTTAAATGTTTTAGCAAATTCAGTTCAAAACGCTAAGGATTGTTATGAAGCTTCTGAAGGACACGTTGTTCTAGGAGTTTTAACAAAAAATTATCCTAGTGATGAAGCTGCGATTGAAGATATGAAGAAATACAAAGCTGAAATCAACAATGCGGTTTCAGTTGGTCTTGGTGCCGGAGATCCCAAACAAAGTGGAATGGTAACTCGAGTTTCAAAAGTTATTCAACCACAACACGTTAACCAAGTTTTCACAGGAGTTGGTGCTACTAGAGAAGCTCTTGGTCAACACGAAACTATCATTAACGGTCTAGTTTCTCCAACTGGCAAAGTCGGTTTGGTCAACCTCGCAACTGGTCCATTGAGTAGCCAAACTACTCCAACTGAAGTTCCGATTGAAACGGTGATTGCCTTGCTAAAAGATATGGGTGGTTCATCAATCAAATTCTTCCCAATGAAAGGTTTGGCTCACGAAGAAGAATTCAAAGCGGTTGCTAAAGCTTGTGCTGCCAACGATTTCGACTTGGAACCAACTGGTGGTATCACATTAGACAATTTTGAAGAAATCGTTCAAATTGCGGTTGATGCTGGAGTTAAGAGAATCATTCCGCATGTTTACAGTTCAATTATTGATAAAGAAACTGGTGATACTAGACCCGAAGATGTTGCCAAGCTTTACGAAATGATCAAGAAATTTTAAGAGGTAAAACAATGAATATTCTAGCCTTTGGTGAAGTCATGTTGCGTTTTACCGTGGCTGACAAAATGATGTTGGAACAAAATGACAATTTACGAGTTACCACTGTGGGAACCGGCGTTAATTTGTTGAGTAGCCTGGCACATTTTGGTTACAATACATCGATTTTGACTGCTTTACCGGATAATCCTATTGGGAAAAAGGCTGCCGCTGATTTGCGGAAACTAGGTATTTCTGACAAAAAATTGGTTTATCAAGGTAAGAGTATGGGCAGTTTCTTTGTCGAATTGGGTCACGGCGCTCGTCCTGAACGTGTGACTTATCAAGATCGACTTTCCAGTTCATTTTGTGAAACCGATGTGGCTGATTATGATTTCGAGAAGGCTTTGTCAGGTATCGATATTGTTCATATTTGTGGAATATCGCTTAGTTTGACGGAATCTACAAGAAACGCTGCTCTTAAATTGGCTAAAGAAGCCCATGAACGCAATAAGATTGTCTGTTTCGATTTCAATTATCGGATGAGTTTGAATGAGGATAATACTCATGAGGTAATGAAGAAACGTTATCAAGAAATCTTGCAATATGTCGATGTTCTCTTTGGTAGTAAACGTGATTTGACTGATTTATTGGATTATCAAGAAACTAACGAAACAAAACTTTATGAGAAGTTTACACATGATTACAAAATAAACTTCTTTGCAGGTAGTAAACGGGTTTATCGAGATGGGAAAAAGTATTTTGAGGGTTTCCTATTTCATCATGATAAAATTTTTGAATCCGCTCCGAGAGAACTTGATATTCTGGATCGTATCGGTAGCGGGGATGCATTTGCCAGTGGTGTTATTACCGGATTGTTGGAGAAATGGGATTTTGTGGATACTTTGGAGTTTGCGATAGCAAATTCAGTTTTGGCGCAAGCTTCGATGAACGATACTCCTATTTTTGAAAAACAGGATGTTTTTAATTATATTGATAGTGAAGGCAAGAATGATTTACTTAGGTAGGTAGAAAGTGCCACCTTGTCGCCTTCCACAAAAATTGGAATTTGACTGGAACGCTGTGGGCCGACTTGGAGCCAATTGGCTTTGCCAATGGTCTTCAAGCTCGACCTTTTTCTAACCTGACTTCGTCAGCTAAGAAAAACTTCACAGCTGAGTCAATTCCAATTTTTGTTCCAGGCTAGATACTATTAATGATTCAGCGTTGCTTAATTAGTAAAGTAACGTGTAGTCTGATAAAAAGTTATTTAATGATATGAAAATAGCAGTACCAATTGGGAGTTGAGGATTCCAGTTGATACTGCTATTTGTGTACTTATATTAAGCAAAAATACTAATTCCATTTTTCCTTCAAAATCAAAAGGGAATAACAGGATTAGTATTTTCTTCTATAATAATATTCAATTAAAAGTCTAAATAGATACGTAGATTAGTCTGGAGTGAAAAAACGATGGGCTAAATAGCCAAATTTTGACTTAGTTGGCGTACTTTGCCAGCTTAGTCAAAGGTCAAGCTTGTAGACAACGGGTTCTTCGTTGGCTTCAAGTTGGTCGTGTAAACTATCCGGCTATGTTCCAGCCCAATCGTTTTTTCACGGAAGACGGCAATAACCGTACTACTTAAACGAATCTTGCATCTGTGTAACGTAAATTGTCATACGTTCAGAATAGGATGATTTGTTGAAGAGTTGATTGACTTCGCCTTGCAATGTTCCAAGATTATCGGTAATGATTCCGTCGGCACCCATGAATATCATGTGATCCATGGATTCGGTGTCGTTTGGTGTCCAAGCATAAACTTTCTTTTGTTGGAGATGGGAATCGTCAATGAATCTTTGATTCAAAGTTGTATATTCCATCGTGAAGGCATTGGCCTTGGTGATTGGGATTCCTGATAGGTTGAATGACAAAATATAACTAGCGGTAACTCTTGGCATGTATTCCTTACTTTGTTCGATGTAATCGTAATTGAGTGAGTGGATCATGTCTTTGTTTTCTGATAATTGTGAGCCATACTTTTGGGCAAAAAGTTTTACGAAGTTTTTACTATTGCCGGAGACTGGTTTCAATTCAACTAATAACTTCTGATGTAGTTTGGTTGAAGTGGCAAGGTAGTCGTCGAAACTAGCGATATGTGTTGTCATACCATCTTCGTGAACTTCTGTATTCTTTAACTCTGCTAGGGTCATTTGGCTAGGACGTTTTTTGATTCCAGCTAAACCTTTCAAGGTATTGTCGTGATAAACCACGAATTGATGATCCTTGGTTTCTTGGACATCCATTTCAATGTAATCTGGTTTTTCTTTGGCAGTCTTTTTCAAAGATTGAACAGTATTTTGAACGCCATTGTGGTCGTCAACACCACGGTGAGAAATGGTAACTGGTGGTGTCAGTAGCCAATCGTTGAAATACATAATGTTGTAAGTTACAAAACTGGCGGTCACGAAAACGGCTAGAATTGCCCAGAACCATTTGTGGGAACGATGTTCGCGTTTAGGATAGAAGTAGTGGGTCTTAGTTTCACTAAGCATGATAAGGACAACCATACTTGTTGCGTAAATACTTGTGATGATATTGATGAACTGAATTAAGGTCATATTGATTACGGCCATAGTTGAATCGACTACTTTGAGGAAACTAACGGAGTCGAAAATCCATTGGAAGAAGATGATTATTCCGATAGCGACCATCATAATAAGGGCGACGATACCGACTAAAATGGCAAAGAGAGCGAGATAATGCAAAACTTTTCCACGAGTCATATTCCAGCTGCGTCTGATTGATAATTTGATAGGTTTATTTTCAAAAATCATTAATGGTAAAACGAAAATCCAACGCAATCCAACGTAGAAAATAATTAAATAAATAATTATTAATAGGATTCCTAATGGCAAATGTTCCTGAAAGAGCCAATCAAGAATGAATTGTGGTACTTTGGCTTTGCTTAAAAGTGTGGATGATAAACCAACACTACCAAATGGTGTGATGATTAAAAAGTATAATAGGAAGAATCCAAACGCTTTGAACGGTAGTCCGAGAACGTTTTTCAACACTCGTTTGAGATAATCCCACCAGCTGAGACTGGCCTTTGATTTGATAGCTTGGAAACTTATCAGCATCATTGTGAATTGCGTAAATACTAAGAGTAGTATTAGGAGCAGAACCACGATGAGGCCAACTACCACCAGTGGTTTCTTGGTAAGTAAGAAAACGATATTATTATATGAAATATAATTAACATGTCCTAAATAAATTATGCTATTGGCTAGATAATTTAAAATAGGAACCAATGCATAGTTGATTATTAATTGAATTAAAATAATTATCTGACTGTATTTCCAAAAATATTGCCAGAAACTACTATTTTGCTTTCGAAATTCGGATAGTATCCCCATAATATTTCCCCCAAAAATTGTTACTACTATATAATACATTTTTATATAAATTATGGTCTAGATAACTATCGAAAATATATGTAATTTAATAAAGGAATGATAATAATGGATATGAGATTGAATCATGAACCATTTTTGAGTATTGAAGCTGGTACTAAAAAGATTGAGGTTCGCTTAAATGATGAGAAACGGTCGCAATTAAAAGTAGGGGATAGAATTAGATTTACTGATTTGGAAACAGCTGAAATTTTGAATACTGAAGTTTTAGGGTTAGAGACCTTTCCAACTTTTAAGAATCTGTTTGCCAAGTATTCGGGAGTTATTATTGGGGCTCCAGTTGGTGAATCAGTGGATGAACTTGATAGAGAGAATGTTGAAATTTATTCTCGTGACCGTGAAGAGAAGTATGGGGCTTTGGCTATTAGAGTTGAAGTTATTTAGATTTAAATAAAAAGGTACAGCTACAATAACTAGAAAAAATTCTAGTTGCCGTAGTTGTACCTTTTTAATTATTTAACATAAAAGAAACCGGATTAGTTTCATTTTGATCATAGAAAATAAATTTATCAGGACGGTGATGTGAAACGGTATATTCAAACATTGTGCCATCATTGGTAAATGAGTAGTTAGTTACGATGGGAATAGCATTGTAGTTTTTCAATTCTAAGTATTTTTTGTCCTGAGAAGTAGCCAAGCCAACAGTTAAGATACGCTTAGTTGTGGCAATTGGTTCATTTAATACGTCAGTTAAATACTTATAAACTGAATTCTGAGCAATTGTAATGGTTAAGTCTTTGACAACTTTACGCATGAAGTAATTTTCCTCGATAATATAGTTATCGTCGCCAATTGAACGCAGACGTTTGATGTAATAGACTGGTGTACCAATTGGAAATGTACTTTCAAGTGATAACTTTTTATCAACTTCAATTTCATCAAATAATAAAACAGATGTCGTGAATTTAATCTTATTCCGACCAGCCATTTGACTGAATGAATGATTTCCATTTTTGATAAGGGTATTTTCTAAATGAGCATTATAAAGTACGATAACTCCCTTGCCACGAACGCTTTGGACGTAGCCATCAGTAGCTAATTTTTTAATGGCGCGGCGAAGTGTATTTCGTGAACAGTCGTATTCCAAAACCAAGTTTGTTTCAGAAGGCAACTTATCCTGATACTTAAATTCTTCTTTTTTTATTCTATTCTTCAAATCAAGATAGATAGAATCGTATTTGTTGTTTGGAATGATAATTCACCTCGTCAAACTTTATTATATTTATAATTATCACTGTTTTTGAAACCATTTACAAATTCAATTCTGATGAAAGATACAAAAAGGCACTAGCAGTCCATGAAAATGATTTATCACGTAAACCTACACCAGTTTTAGCATCAAAATTCTCGGCAAATCCATAATTTTTAACTGTATCACAGAAACTACAAGCGATGGTAGCAGCCAAGTCGGTTTCACCAATATCTTTTAAAGCCTCATACATAATGACTGTTGAAGGTCCCCAAATAGGTCCACGCCAGTATGCATCACCTTTGTAATCTTTACTGTCGATGGCTTCTGTAGCAATGCCAAATTTAGTTAAGAAATGATTCTTGAGATAATTAGAAATAGTTTGAAGACGTTTGGAGTCCATTTCCTTACCAATGATTAAAGAAAACATAGGTAATAGTCCCTGTGATTCAATTCTTTTACCAGTGAACATTTCTCGGGCAAAAGGTAGATTGTCATCATCAAAGAAATAAGTGGAAAACTTGTTCAGTAACATATCTTTTTGTTTGAACCAATAGTCGGCTTGTTCAGTCTTATTCAGTTGTTTACTTAAATCAGACAGATATCCCATTGCAAAGATTAAGTAGGCAGTTAAGTCAGGGGAATCAACAACGGTGTTACTAGCAAAGACTGTACTATTATCCTGGCCACTATCATTACCATGGTCATATTCACAAATACCATCTTCATTAGAATCCTTGAAGGTTAAATAAAAATGAACCTGTCGACTGATCCAAGTATATATTTGTTCAAGTTGTGCTTCGTTGAAGTGCATTTTTTTTTGCATTTTTTTGAAGGTAAAAGCATGAATAGGTGGTTTGGAGAAATTCCATCTGATTGTTGAATCACTGACTGAACCAGGAAGCTGACCATCTTTATCTTGGTATTGAAAGATAACTTTCATTTGGTCCCAAGCTAATTGATTATTAACACCAGCCATAGCTAGTGCCATAAAGCAGTGGTCCCAACTCCAGACGCCGGGAAACTTATTATTGGAGGCGTAGATTGCGGGTAACTTTAAATTTCCCTGCGGATTAACAATGGATGACCAGATGATATAAGCAGCATCTTTTTGTGTCTTTTGAAAACTAGTTTGAACAAGTTGAAATTTAACTAGAAAATCTTCAAAATTGTTTTTTGCAATTTTTTGAATTTCATCGAAATCAGTTAAACCGGGTGTAGGTTTTTCCATATTAGTTGGAATATCTTGAACTACACATAAAGTATACTGATTGTCTATTTCTGGAAAAACATCAATTCGAGAACTATTATTTGCGGTTTTAGTGCTACCGGTATCATCGACAGAAAGTGTTTGATGCAAATCACTAGAACAATTTTCGGTATATATCAGGTACTTTGTTAAATTCTTATAACTGTTGACAATATAGTACGGATTGTCTTCTTTACCTAAACGATAATTGTATTCATAGTTAAATTTTGGATGAGTTTCAAATCTAATTCCAAGGTTATCATCACTGGTGAAGACAATTTTTTGCGCAGTATCAAAGCATATTTTGACTACTCCGACACTAGTCTCCAGTTTTAATAGAGTGTAATCTTCTACTACCTTGAAGGGAATCGTCTTATTATCATAGGTGACAAGGATTTCCATACTGTCCATATGATCTTTTGATTTACCATGCAGTGATTGAAGCCACAAATGATTATCATGTTCAAAGAGAGACATGTAAGAACCGTTGTAACTAAAAGGATTTATTCTAATATTCATTTTATTCTCCCACTAAGTTAAACATCTTTTAATTAATATGCCTGTTTAATCGGCTTTATCTAATATGTGTATTATAACTTGTAAAACTGGGTTAAACAAGTTATACTGATTTTGTTATTTAAAGCGCATACAATAAAATGTTAGGAGGGATGATCTTATGGCTGATATAAAAGGCGATGTAACTAAGATTGTTGATTTAATTGGTGGCAAAGACAATATTGAATCAGCAACGCATTGTATTACCAGATTAAGACTCATTCTAAAAGACCAATCAAAGGTCAATGATAAAGAATTAGAGAAAGTGGACATTGTTCAGGGGACCTTTTTAGCAGGTGGACAATTCCAAATTGTAATTGGACCAAGTGTTCCGAAAGTTTATGACGAGTTCATTAAACAAACGGATGCTAAAGCTGAATCAATGGAAGCAGTCAAAACTGAAGGACGACAGAAACAAAATTGGCTACAACAATTAGTTAGATTATTAGGTGATATTTTCATTCCAATTATTCCTGCTATTGTCGCTTCTGGTTTATTGATGGGTATCAATAATGTTTTGAGTAATAAAGGTATTTTCTACGCCAAAGCCTCATTTATTCAAATGCATTCATCATGGGCTGGTGTTAATGATATTATTCAATTGATTGCGCAGACTTCATTCGCATTCTTGCCAGCATTGATTGGCTGGTCTGCCGTTAAAAAATTTGGTGGTAATCCACTATTAGGTATTGTTTTAGGATTGATTTTGGTAAATCCCGCTTTAACAAGTGCCTATACATATGCAGCTAATCCTGCTGCAACCCCAACTTGGAATTTGTTTGGTTGGCACGTTTCACAAGTTGGTTATCAAGGACAAGTTATTCCTGTCTTGGTCGCCGCTTGGATGTTAGTTAAACTGGAGAAGTTTTTCGAGAAACATATTCCGGATACGCTCCAATTAGTTTTAGTTGCTCCATTAACTTTGTTAATTACTGGATTCGCATCATTCTTAGTAGTTGGACCTGTCACAATGGCTGGTGCCAACTTGATTACTAAAGGTGTTGTTTCAGTCTTCAATGCAGTTCCAATTCTTGGTGGTGCTTTATATGGATTCATCTGTGCACCTTTGGTTATTACCGGAATGCATCACTTGTTCCTTGGTGTTAACTTACAAATGGCTGGTACTTTAGGTTACGTAACGCTTTGGCCAGTTGGTGAACCTGTAACTATGGCTCAAGGTGCTGCCTGTCTAGCAATGGCCTTTATCTTTAGAAAAGATGCTAAAAAGAAGAACGTTGCTTGGTCTAGTGGTTTATCTTCATTCTTAGGAATTACAGAACCTGCTATTTATGGTGTTAACTTGAAAAATAGATATCCATTCTTAGCTGTTATGTTGGCTGGTACCTTCGGTGGTGCCTGGATGGGATTCTGGCAAGTTCGTTCAACTAGTGTTGGTGTCGGTGGTGTGCTTAGCTTTCTAAGTGTCTTCCCTAAACAATGGGGATTATATCTTGCCGGTGAGATTATGACTTTTGTTCTAACAATTGTTTTGGTATTTGCCTTTTCAAGAACTAAATTGAATGCCGATAGAAGAGTCGGTGCAACAGATACAGTTCATGATCTAACAGCTTTCACAACTGGTACAACAATGGCTATAGAAGATGTTCCTGATAAAATGTTTTCTAGCAAACAATTAGGTGACGGTGTTGCTATCGTTCCTACACATGATAAATTAGTTGCTCCAGCAAATGGTAAGGTTACCGTTATGATGCAAGGTAGCAATCACGCTTGTGGATTAACTCTAAATGATGGTACAGAAATTTTACTTCATATCGGTGTTGATACAGTTGATATGAAAGGCGACGGGTTTACTCCGTTAGTAGACGTCAATGATTATGTCAAAGCAGGTCAACCATTGATCAAATTTGATAGTAAGAAAATTAAAGCTGCCGGTCATAGCGATGTTGTAATCATGGCTATAACGAATAAAGGCAACGATATAGGTTCGATTGATTATATTAAGTCTGATCAAACCGTTAAGGCTGGTAAGAGTGTTGTTGGAGATATTGATTACATTGCCAACGCATCTGCACCTGCTACAGCGTAATAAAAAAACTCCACGACAAAAAGTGGAGTTTTTTGGTGTCTAAATTTATAGAATGATTTGATAGCATTAACCCCTGTTAAATAGGCGTTTCAAAAAAGATAATTAAATTTTAGTTAGAATATCTAATAAATTTTGTATCAGAGGCAAACCGAACAGCTCATTTCAACAATTTTGACAATATTGAGTATCTAAACAATCAATAGGAGCCGCTGCTTTTCTAATTTATCTCAATCGAAAATCTGGTATCATCCTTATTAGAAAGCAGGTGCCCAAATGGACCAACCAAAAATAGTTGAAGATTACTTAGAATCCGGCTCATTTCTTGATATTTATGATGAAGAAGATTTTTATCTCAACAACAAGAACCTATCCAACGAGCTAATAGAGGACCAAACGATACGCCATCCGATATTGGAAACAACCGTTTTAGATCATATGACGTTTACTGAATGTGATTTTAATAAAGCAGATTTTACCGATGTTATATTTAAAAACTGTAATTTATCGAACTGTATTCTCGATGAAGCCAGTATCTATCGGGTCCAATTCATAAATTGTAAATTAATTGGAACTAACTTTGATGATTCATTTCTAAATAATGTAACGTTCAAAAATTGTCTCTTGGATATGTCGATGATGAATCGCTTGAATTTGAAGGAAGTAGAATTCCTAGATAATAGTATGAAAGACGTCAGTTTCAATGAGAATAAAATGAAGAAGACTAAGTTTGAAAACTGTAACTTGGATAAGATGACGCTTTTAGCTACTCCCATGAAGGGAATTGATTTAAGTAGTTGTAACTTTGAAACAATTGATTTGGAGCAGGATTTGTTAAGAGGATTAAAAGTGAATGATGAACAAGCTGCCTTTTTAGCTCGGTACTTTTTAGGAATAACCGTTAAATATTAGAATGACATTTTCGATAGTCATTCTTTTTTTAATTCATTTGGTTGACAACTGTAAACTTAGAATGTACTATTACAGATGAGGTTTACAAATGTAAACAAGAAGGAGAAAAATGATGACAAGAATTTTAGTATTGATTGTTGGTTTAGCAATTATTGGATTTATTATTTGGTGGTTCTTCGGCAACCACGAAGTAGCGGAAACTACTGCCACAGTTTCTGATAACAATCAAAGTGTTGATGTAGAAGTTAAAGGTGGATATTCACCAGAGGTTATAACTTTGAAAAAAGGTGTACCAGCAGTCCTTAACTTTACTCGAAAAGATGCGTCCAGTTGTTTGGATCGAGTCGTCTTTTCCGATTTCGGTATCAATGAGGAACTACCACAAAATGAACAAGAAACAATCAAAATTGATACAAGTAAAGCTGGAGAATTCCAGTGGGCCTGCGGTATGGACATGTTCCATGGCAAGTTAATCATTAAATAAGAGGAGATAACGATTATGACAGAAAATGTACAAAAGGTTAATGTAAATGTTGCTGGAGGATACAATCCTGCAATCGTAAATTTGAAAAAAGATGTTCCAGCTGAAATAACTTTTACCAGAACCAATGAGCATGGATGTTTGGATATCGTTCATTCTAAAGATTTGAATTTTGAAACGAAACTACCACTGAACCAAGCAGAAACCGTTAAAATAGCCACTGATAAAGTTGGTGAATTTGATTTTAGTTGTGGAATGGATATGTTTCACGGAAAGGTAGTGATTAAATAATGACAATTACAAAACGTTTCTGGATCTCATTGATTTTTTCACTACCAATGCTAGTCGGAATGATCATGATGCCATTTGGTTGGATGTTGCCCGGTGGTAATTGGACGCAACTTATTTTGACGACAGTCGTTATGGCCGTTTCAGCACGTCCCTTTATGCAGAGTGCTTGGTCATCATTTCAAAAGCATCACTCTAACATGGATACACTTGTAGCAATCGGTACTGCCACTGCATATATCTACAGCATTTATGCGATGTTCACTAGTCAAGCAGTCTTCTTTGAAAGTGCCGCTTTCGTTGTTACCTTCGTTCTTTTGGGACAGGTTTTCGAGGAAAGAATGCGTAACAATGCTTCTAATGCGATTGAAAAATTAGTTGATTTGCAGGCTAAAGAAGCTGAAGTTATGCGTGATGGGGAATTGGTTAAGATTCCTTTATCTGAAGTCGTTACTGGAGATATTATTCGTGTAAAACCAGGGCAAAAGGTTGCCGTTGATGGTGTTATCACAGAAGGTAATTCCACAATTGATGAATCGATGGTCACTGGTGAAAGTATGCCTGTTGATAAAACTGTCGGTGACAAAGTTATCGGATCAACAATGAATAGCACTGGTACATTCATGTTTAAAGCTGAAAAAGTTGGTAGTGATACGATGCTTTCTCAAATCGTCGATCTAGTTAAAAAGGCTCAAAATAGTCACGCACCAATTCAGAATTTAACTGATAAAGTTTCAGAAATTTTTGTGCCAGTAGTTTTGATATTATCAATTTTAACTTTCCTAGTATGGTACGTAATTATCGGCGCCACACTCGCCAATGCCTTAATTTTTGCCGTGTCAGTTGTCGTTATTGCTTGTCCTTGTGCACTTGGATTAGCAACTCCAACCGCTTTAATGGTCGGAACTGGTCGTGGTGCCAAAATGGGTATCTTGATCAAGAACGGTGAAGTTTTGGAAGAAGTTAGCGATGTTAAAACAGTTGTTTTCGACAAAACTGGTACTATCACTAAAGGTAAGCCAGAAGTGACTGATGTTATTGGTGACGATAAACAAGTTCTTAGTATTGCTGCAGGTTTGGAAGAATCTTCCGAACATCCTTTAGCCACAGCGATTTTTGATAAGGCAAAATTATTACAGATTTCTAAGGCAGCAATCAATGGTTTCCAAGCTATTGAAGGTAAAGGTGTCAAAGCAACAATTAACAATCAAACTGCCTTTGTCGGAAACGATAAATTACTGGATGATGTAAAAATTGATTCAGAATTAAAGAATGAAATGATTCGTCTACAAAATGAAGCTAAGACAGTTGTTTTCGTTGGATTGGGCGATAAAATTGTTGGCTTAATTGCGATTCAAGATGCTCCAAAGGAAACTTCCAAAGAAGCCATAGCAACTTTGAAGGCTCGTGGATTACGTACGGTTATGTTAACTGGTGACAATCAACGTGTTGCTCAAGCAATTGCGGATGAAGTTGGAATAGATGATGTTATCGCTGATGTTTTACCTAGTGATAAAGCTGATCACGTTCAAGCACTTCAAGCAAATGGTAAAGTTGCCTTTGTTGGTGATGGTATTAATGATGCGCCTGCTCTAACAATTGCGGATGTCGGAATTGCCATGGGTTCAGGAACTGATATCGCTATTGAATCAGGTGGAATCGTGCTGGTGAAGAATGATTTACGTGACGTTGCCAAAGCACTTGAATTGAGTAAGAAGACCTTTAATAGAATCAAACTTAATTTGTTCTGGGCCTTCATTTATAACGTACTCGGAATTCCCGTTGCAGCCGGATTGTTCTTTGCCATTGGTTTAACGCTTAGCCCTGAATTGGCTGGACTCGCAATGGCCTTCAGCTCATTGTCAGTTGTAACAAGTTCTGTACTACTTAATAAAGCTAAAATTACTGGTGATGTGAAAGTTGCCTAAAAAACACCAGAGAGCGGAAAGCAACGGTTAGATTCTGAGCATTTGCCTAAGGCTAGGAATTACACACAATTTTGCGTGTGATTTCTAGCCTGTAGCAAAGCACAGGAATCTGTTGCTTGTAGCTCGTTTAAGATAGATATCAGAATAAAATACCTCCAATTCTTATCAAAAATGAATTGGAGGTATTTTGCTATTAATCAGAACAAGACGATTTGTAGAAAAATTTGATGATATGAGCGCTCATTTTACTTACTGGTACAAGTTATTCAGCTAGTTTATCGTTGAAAAATAAATTTAATTCCTCAAAGTAGGATGACTGATTTATTTATTTACTTATGGGAGGGTGTTATTTTCTTCCTATAAATAAATGGGAGCTCACTATGAATAGCAGAATAGAAAAAGATTCTATCGGCAAATTGACGATTAAAGATGATAAATATTATGGCATCAACACGCAACGGGCAATTGATAATTTTCAAATCAGGGTCAATAAAACGAGTTTGGATTTCATTAAACAGATTGCGAGAATTAAATATGCGGCAGCTACGGCAAATGAAAAACTGGGGCGGTTGGAAACGCAAAAGTCACGTGCTATCAAAATTGCGGCAACAGAAATTATTGATGGCAAGTGGGATGATCAATTTATCATTCCGGAAATTCAAGGTGGCGCTGGAACTTCAACTAATATGAATGTTAACGAAGTTATCGCTAATCGAGGTTTGGAAATTCTCGGTCATCAGAAGGGTGAATATAAGTATCTGAGTCCGCAAGATGATGTGAATGCCGGTCAATCGACCAATGATGTTTATCCGAGTGCTGGTAAATTGACAACTTATCTCAAGTCTGAAAAATTGAATTCAGTTTTATCTAAGTTAATTGAAAAGCTGAATGAGAAAGCTAAGAAATTTTCTAATGTCAAAAAGATTGGTCGAACTCAACTTCAAGAGGCCGTTCCAACAACTGTTGGTAATAGTTTTCAGGCATATTCTGATGGTTTATCCAGATGTAAAAGTCAGCTTGCACAAACAGAGCAGTTGATGTTGGAATTAAATCTGGGCGGTACGGCTATCGGCACCGGAGTTAATACTTCTAAAGGCTATAAAGAAAAGTTGTATCCCGAGTTACAGAGAATTTATTCACTCAAGATTCATCCAGCAGCTGATTTAATTGATGGAACTCAAAATTTAGATTCAGCAGTTCAAATTTCGGGAAGTCTCAAAGCTTTAGCCATCTCCATGTCAAAAATGTGTCACGATTTACGACTTTTATCCAGTGGACCCAAGAGTGGTTTCAATGAAATATATTTGCCAGCTAGACAAGCGGGTTCGTCAATTATGCCGGGAAAAGTTAATCCGGTTATTCCAGAAATTGTTTCGCAAATAGCCTTTCAAGTTATCGGTAATGACATAACTATCACCTTGGCGGCCGAGTCTGGTGAATTAGAGTTGAATGCCTTTGAACCAGTTATTTTTCATAATTTATTTGAGTCGATTGACCTTTTGAATAATGCTTGTTCAATGTTGATAGATAAATGTATTCCTGGAATCAAGGTCAATAAGGAGAAGTGTGCTAAAGATTTGGCCAATAGTGTTGAAACTGTAACTGAACTGACACCAATTATTGGATATGAAACGGCCAGTGAGATTGTGACTGAGTCGATTAAGACTGGAGTTGGCGTTTATAAGTTATTGAAGGATAAGAAGATTTATGATCGAAATGAAGCTACTGCTAGGGCTTTGGCGAGAGTTTTGAATTAAAAGCAGACAAAAATAGTTCTCTAATTATTAGTTTCATACTAGTAATTAGAGAACTATTTTTAATGATGTTATTTGTTTTTGAAAATAAAAAACTTAGAAAGAATATAGTTACCACCGATAGCTAAAATTTGACCAACAATTTTCGAGCCAGTTCCGCCAGCGCTCAATAGTGAGATACCAACCCAAAGTGTGGCTGATTCGATTAAGAATGTTAGAATACGTGTTCCATAGAAGGCCAACATTTCTCTAAGAGCAGCGTCTGATTTGTGACGGAAGACGATAATGCGGTCAACCCAGAATCCGGCTTGAACACCTAAGAACCAAGCAATTAAATTGGCAACTTGATAATTAGCCTTGAAAACGTGATAAAGTGTGTAGAAAGTTCCGAAGTTTACAATAACAGAAAGTAATCCCCACAATAAATAACGGACAGCTTCCTTACCATTACTATCTTTTTTTGGTTCATCCTCGGCAGAGAAAACTGGACCAGCATCGTTGATACCGTCTGCTACCTCATCAATAACCTTTGTAACTGTGCTTTCATCATTAAGATCTGTTTTTTTATTCATATGCGTTTCAACTTCTCCCAAGTTAGTGCTTACATTTCTATATTAAACCTTTTTATATGGTGTGAAGACAACTTTTGTGATTGAATACAAAATAATATAATCAAATATTAAGTCGTGATTTCTGAAATTAATTTTATTTGATACCACATATAGTGCTAAAAATATTGATTGATACAATATGTTCCATGTGAAACATATTATTCTATTTTTGCCTGTAAAATTAATAATTGACTGTAAAAGTAGCATTAACTAGTGCCAGATTGAAATCTATGCTAAATTTTTAAGAAAGATACTAAAATTGATAAATGAGGTATGTGACATGGATATAGAAAAGATTCGTGAACAGTTAACTACTATTACTAATGATGTTCTAAATGAAGCTAACTTGCATGAAAATGATGTATTTGTTTTGGGATGCTCAACTAGTGAAATTGTTGGTGGCCATATCGGTAAAGCATCTAATCAAGATGTTGGGCAAGTAGTCATTGAAACTTTGCTTTCTATTTTGAAACCTAAGAAAATCAATTTGGCCGTCCAGGGTTGTGAACATATCAATCGTAGCTTAGTAGTAGAAAGACAAGTTGCGAATGATAAAAACTTTGAAATAGTCAATGTTGTGCCAGCTTTACATGCAGGTGGCGCGGCATCTGTTGCAGCATTCAAGCAATTTACTGATCCAGTTGAAGTTGAACATATTGTTGCTCAAGCTGGCTTAGATATTGGTGATACCGCAATTGGAATGCATGTAAAATTTGTTCAAGTTCCGGTTCGTCCAAGTTTGAGTGAACTTGGTTCAGCACATGTGACGGCATTACGTTCTCGTCCTAAATATGTTGGTGGTCCACGGGCCAACTATGATCCAATTAAATAACTAAACTTTTAGCGTCCGCTTAGGGGATGCTTTTTTTGTGTCGTCAAAAGGGTAGCGGGCTTTAGACATTATAAATATATTGTATTGTGATATATTTAGTTCGATAAAGTAATATCTAAATAGTTATTGAGGGGGCACTACTAATATGAATCTGATGATTTCCGCATTTATCATCGTTTTGGCAGCTGTCGTAAGTATTTTTCTGGCGCAAGCTTTTCAAAAAATATCAGTTAGCTATATCAGTATGATCATTGGAGGAGTGATTTCGTTAATACCAGTAATTGGTGGTCATGTCGAAAACTTTAACTCTGAAGTATTCATTGGCTTGATAGTTGCTCCATTGTTATTTTTTGAGGGGCAAGAAACACGATTAAGTTTAGTCGGTAAAGAATTAAAACATATAATTCAAACGGCAGTTATTCTAGTCATCTTGTGTTTAATATTCTCTGGACTAAGTGTTTGGTTCATTGGAGGAGTTAGTTTACCATTAGCATTTATTCTGGCAGCAGTTAGTACGCCAACAGATGCGACGGCGATGGAGTCAGTTACTAATGGATTGAAGGCCCCCAAAGAGGAAGGTGTCTTTCTCAAAATGGAGTCGCTATTCAATGATGCTTCAGGAATCATTCTCCTAAATATGGCGGCTTTGTGGTATGTGAACGGTTATATAAATTACGGAGAAACAATTACTGACTTCTTGGTATCGGCTGTTGGTGGTGTCTTATTTGGATTTTTCTCGGCGTTTGTCATGGTTCTTTTCAGACAAGTTCTGTTGAGATCATCTTATAATTCGGTAACTGCTCAAAATATTTTGTACATTTTTACACCGCTAGTTGTATATTATTTAGCTGAAGAAATTCATGTTTCGGGGATTATTGCGGTAGTCTGTGCAGGACTGGTTCATAACGCTGAAGCACAAAGAAGTTTATTGACGAATGCACCACAAGTTCATCAAGGCTATGGTTTAGTTTCGATGATAACGGAAACCTTCAATAGTGCAGTTTTTGTTATCCTGGGATTCATGTTCGTCAAAATCATTGTGAGTGAAAAAATTACTAGTCATTCACTGAATTGGGTGGTTATAGGAATAACCCTGTATGTGATCAATGTGCTTATCAGATATCTCTATGGAAGATGGAAGTTGAAGTTCGTTAACAAGTCAGCTTGGATATTCTCACTGGGTGGAGTCCACGGAGCAGTCACCTTGGCGCTGGCTTATACTTTGGCAGAAACACACGTAAAAACAAGTGACTTCAATTTAGTTCTAATGTCTGAAAGTGTGCTGATTATTTTAAGTTTATTAGTACCAACAATCGTTTTTCGCTTTCTTTTGGAGAAAGATGTTACCAATAAGGAAGCTGCAGCTGAGATAACCGAGTTACGAGTAAATATGGTCCATCAAGCAATTGATACAGTTAATAAAATGTATCTACCTGATAATGTCAAACAGTCAGTTATTTTTGATTTGATGAGTCAGAAACAAAGAACAAAGACTAGAGATTTTATGAAAGCTTGGGTAGAGGTAGTACGACGTCCAGAATTTACCGGACCCGAGAAAGAATTGGAAATGCGTGCGTTCATGAATGCTCTAGCTAAAGAACGTGAGTATCTGGATATGATTTCTCAAAGTGAAGCTAAATATCAGGATTATGTCTATGAGTTATATAATGAAGTTCTTTTGGCAGAAACTTTGATCATTGAACCCGATATTTCTACAGCTAGTGACGAAAAGTAGAGAGCGGAAAGCAAAGGTTAGATTCTGAGCATTTGCAGGACTTCACGAATTATGCGCGTACTTTGCGTATGATTTGGGAAGTCAGGCAAAGCACAGGAATCTGTTGCTTGTAGCTCGTTTCAAAATAGCAAAATCAAAAAGACAACCACAATTCAAAAATAAGAATTGTGGTTGTTTTAAAATAAAACTCTAAATTAGTTGCATTATGCACATAATGGTGTTAATTTAAATAGGTGCAAAACACACATAATTAAAACTAAAAATAAAACTTATAAAAAAGAGGTAACTATAATATGAAAGCAGCTATTGTAAAAGAAACAGGAACTAATCCAGTTTATTCAACATTTAAAGAACCAATTGCCAATGAAACAGATATCAAGATTAACGTTAACGCCGCATCGTTGAGCAATCTAACTAAAATGAGAGCGATGGGTAATCATTATTCAGCTAACCAAACTTTCCCAATTGTGGCTGGGACTGACGGTGTCGGGACTTTGGAAGATGGAACTCGAGTTTACTTCGCTATGCCAACTGCACCGTTCGGCTCTTTGGCAGAACAAGTTTTGGTTAATAAGAATTTAGTCATTCCACTACCAGAAAATATTGACGATGTGACTGCTGCAGCGATTGCTAATCCGGGAATGTCATCTTGGGTGGCTTTGACTAGTCGAGCAAAATTTGTTTCTGGACAAACTGTTTTGATCAACGGTGCTACTGGTAATGCTGGTAGTTTGGCAGTCAAAATTGCATATCATCTTGGCGCAAAGAAAGTTATTGTGGTTGGTCGTAATGAATTAAAGCTGGCCAAACTTGGAGCAGATGAACTAGTTTCATTTGATATGTCATCTGATAATGGGAAAGACAAATTTGTTCAAGATTTGGAAACAACTTTTAAAGATGATGTCGATGTAGTCTTAGATTATCTTTGGGGAGACAGTGCCATTTCAATCATGACTGCCATTGCTAAATTTGGCGGACATCATGTAACTAGATTCGTTAATATCGGCTCTGCTAGTGGTCAAAAACAAGTTGATCTACCAGCCGCATTATTGCGCTCATCTTCAATTGAACTTTTGGGAAGTGGCTTGAAGAGTGCTAGTATGCCAGAATTGCTTTCCTCAATCAGTGGAGTTTTCCAATGGGCCGATGACGAAAAAATCACTATTCCTACAGCTACTTATGAATTGGCAGATATCGAAACAGCCTGGAAGGCACCGTTGACACCACGTGCAGTTGTGAAGGTAAGATAATGATAGAAGGAGATATTTTTTCAACGCTAATCAATATTGTGGCTTTCTTTAATCGGACTGACCGTGATAAAAAAATGGTTACGGATGCCGGAGTTAATTTGGAAGCTACATCTTTACAGTCTTTTACAAGTATTGGACGCATGCAGCCGACTAATGTTAGTGATCTAGCCAATCTTTTGGGGAAAAGTCATTCCAGTACTAGTCGCCAAATTGATAAACTTGAGAAAAATGGGTTAATTGAAACCCAGCCTTCCCAAAAGGATGCCAGGATCCGGGTGATTCGTTTGTCAAAACAAGGTGAACAGATAACTTCCGTTATTAATGCGACTAGATTAAAAACTATGCAGTCTGCGTTTTCTGATTGGTCAGATTCTGATAAAAAACAATTACTTGATAGTTTGGAACATCTTAATCAGACGCTAACAAATATTAATTAGAATATATTTGGGGGTACTTTTTACTTAATAATTAAGTGACATTAGTATAAGATGAATTAATAATTGAATGTAGTTATTTAGGGGATGTAAATATGAAGATTAGAATTTGGTGGATTATAAATATTTGCTGGTTAATTGTATTTGCAGTAGGGGCAATTTTTATTTGGGAACGCAGAGTTGATGGTGCTGGGATTTTTCAAACACCAGAATTGAAACTCGCTTCATTGGCCATTTTAGGGGTGGCCTTGGTTTTCGTCGGTTTGTGTCAGGCATTGGTATTATATTTTGTAAGACATTATAATAAAATTTCTCATAACTAAAAATAAGGTAATCACCAGATTTTCAAATGGCGATTACCTTATTTTAGTTAACTAACTTTTTTCGTTGAATTGCTGAATGGACCTTTAACTCTGACTTTTGTGCCAGGTGTAACTAGATCAGAAACGTGTGACAAATTACCTGATTTTTCAACGGTAAATGTTAATAAATTGTTTTCATCAGGAATCTTTGTGACTACAAGGCGATGATATCCACGGATACCACGGAACGAAACTAAATAAAAATCATTAACGTTAGGTATTTTCTTTAAGTGACCTAAATTAATAGAAATTTGATTTGTTTGGAAATCAAGATTCTTGTTCTCTATCACGGAACCAAGTTCTCCCTTATTAATTGCTAGCATAAACTTCATCCTCCTAATATGTGGAATATAAAATACGCATATAACAATATTTCCCTCAACAATAAAATTGTTATAGTTATAATACCACCTGGGAATGAATAATAAACAATTAATTATTGAATATTTTGTGAACATTATAGTAGATAAGAAAGGGATTATTAGTGGTTAATCATCATACTTAGATATATACATCGTGATAAAATAGTTTATCATTTAGACTGTCCGTGAGAAATAGGGATAGTATGTCTGAACTATGGGCAGACTTGAAAAATTAGAATTAATCATAGTAATTTACAATTTGGAGGAACTTATTATAGATAAGAAAATTTTGCGCCAACAACAGATTAAACGTTTAAGCGAAAACAAGGTCAAAACAACAGAAGAAGGGCATGAACTACTTCAAAAGTTAATGGAAACATCAGAATGGCAAGCTGCTGGATCCATTGCGACAACTGTCAGCAGTCCCATTGAGGTTCCAACTTCTCCAATTATTCAAGCAGCCTTAGATGCCGGTAAAAAGGTTTATTTACCAAAGACTATGCCACAAAGAAAAATGGTATTCTTACCTTATATAGATAGAGAAAGTTTAGTTGTTAGTGATTATGGAATTCCTGAGCCAGAATATAATGCTGAACTGGTTAATCAAACTCCTGATTTGGTGATTGTTCCCGGATTGGCTTTTGCGTCTGATAGCAATTACCGAGTTGGTTTTGGTGGCGGGTATTACGATAGATTTTTAGCTAAGTATACAGGTAAGACCGTGGCACTAGTTCCTTCAATTATGAAATTTGAAAAAGCTGATTGGGCTATTAAAGAACATGATATTAAAATAGATAAATTGATTCTTGTTTAAAGGGAACTGTCAGTTTCTGAGTATTAATTTTAAAATGACGATAACTTAAATTTAAGTTATCGCCATTTTGTGAATGATCGAAGTGAAATTCTGTTCTATACCTTGTAGTGGTTATTACACTTTGTGTAATAACCACTACTTTTTCTAATTTAAATATATTTATAAAATGTCTACCTGTAAAATTTATATATAGGTTCCTGAGTTGACCGAACTATTAATTCCTATAATTCAAAAAACTATACATTAACAAAGTGAAGGTGTTAACATAAATAACTGCTAGAAAAAGTGTTGCTATCAGGTACTTAGTGATTCTTATTTAATTATGAATTCAAAATTTAGGCAATAAAAAAACCGACTATGATTTTCATCATAATCGGTTAAGCGATATGTTACTTATGGGTGGTTGGGGAATTGAACCCACAATTTCCATAAACATTGTTATATCAAGCGTAGCAACGTGTTATTGCCATGCTTATTTTTTATTGACTACCAAAATGACTACCACGAGCCTTAAAAGTCTAAGAAATTGACCAACTTTTGTACGGCTTGCTCGTCTTGCTGTTGTGTAACATGAGTGTAGATATTCAAAGTAGTTTGAGCGTCCTCATGTCCTAGTCGTTCCTGTACCTCTTTGATTGTTGCACCAGCAGAGAACAGAGCGCTAGCGTGACTATGTCTAAAACCGTGGATGCTAATGTGTGGTAATGTCACGTTGTCAGCTTTCATACGGTCGGTAATTAGATCAAGCCATTTCTTAGGTGTATTCAATGATTTAAATGTATTCTTGGTTGTAGCAAAAAGTAATTGATCTGATTCATTAGCATTAAACCCAAGCATAAATAATTTACGTTTTTGCTCTAGTTGCCATTTTTTAAGATAAAATAGAGTTGTAGAATCTAGTGAAATTATACGAGTTCCCTTTTTAGTCTTAGTGGCTTGTATAATCTGTTTACCTCTAGCGCCTTGCGTTAATGTCTTATTGACGTTCAAGGTGCTTTTTTTTGTGTCTACATCATCCCAGTTAAGCGCTAGGCATTCGCCCCGTCTGATTCCTGTAAAAGCTAATAAACGGAATAGGGTATATCGTTCTAGTTCCTTATCGGGATCAATGTAACTAAAAAAAGTCTGTAATTGTGATTTATCCCAGAAGTTAGGTGCTTTTTTACCAGGAGTAGCATGTTTTTTAGGCATGATAGTACGTTTAGCGGGGTTATCTGTTATATATTGTTGTCTTATCGCATATTCAAAAACAGATTGAACATAGTTAAACCAACGTTTATAGTTTCTTGATGTGGTTTTAAACCACTTGTTAAGGGATGTTTGACATTGAGCAGTTGTAATTGTCCTAATACGATAACGGCCTAGGGCAGGGAGTATATGATTATTGAACATCCCTGCTGTTCTATTCCATGTACTCTCACGTACGGTATTGACGTAACTCTTATACCATTCGTGGTAAACCTCTTCAAAAGTCTTGTTACATTGTTGATCGTTATTAATACCTTGTGTAGCCTCGTATTCAATTCTTTTTAATTCATTTCTAGCGTTCTTTTCATTGGTAAAGCCACGGCGTGTAGTACGTTTAGCCTTGCCAGTCTGTGGATCTATACCCAAGTAAGCACGAAACATATAGGCGGTTGAACCGTCTTTTTTTGTGTACTTTTTAATACTTGTCATTGTTATTTCTCCTAACGCTGGAGGGGCGGTTTAGGAGTTATTCATTATCAAATTTTATATGGAAAATGTTTTCTTGAGCTTCTTTACCATTTTGATTAGTTTCGGCCCAACTTTTAAAAATATATTCAAAATTAGAATTGTTGTAACTTCTAATTAAATCGTCTGCATCTGTGGCCAAAAGCCTTGTTCCGTTTCCTAATTTAACAATTGTACGTCCCACGGGACTCATCATGACTGTGAAATATTTTGCTCTAAGGTATTTATTATTTTCCGAAGTTTTATCAAGTTCATTTAAAAGGGTGTTAAATTCTTTACTTTCAAATAAATCATTTCCAAAGGCGTATATGAATTTAGGATTAATTGATTGTAAGAAATTTGAATCATTATTTAATGATTTAATATTGATTTCATCAAAACATTTTTTATTGATATATGAAATTATACTGAAATCAGTTGTATCCATAAATTCTAGGTTTATATTCGTTCCCATCATATGGATTGTAATGGAAACAAACAGAGGCTTGTTTCCATAACTGGGTTTATTTGTCATTTTTATAATATAAGCAACTTGTTTTAAAGTACCATTCAACCCGTTGGAAACCTTATATATTCTTTCAACGTCCCAATGCATAGGTTCACTGTAAAGAGCACTTATAGGGACGTTTAGAACACTTGCAATTTTTAATAATGTATCAATTCTAGTTTGTACAGGTAACTCATCATTTTTATTTAAAGGTGTAATTGTTGTTCGTGAAAGCCCTGTTTTTCTACTTAGTTCACTGACACTAATATTTGAACGATTCATTAAATTTGGAATGTTCGATTTCATATAATCACCTCACTTGTATTTTAACTGTACACTTTCATAATATCAACAACAAATGTTGATAAATATTGTGCATAGTTATATACTTGCATTTGCAGTAGACATATATATTTATATTAGTTAGATGTGTTCACTATAAAGGCGAGGAGGTGATTTTTTGAATAATTTAGATGTTAGGAAAACAATTAGAGATAATCGTTTACGTAATTGGGAAGTTGCTGAGAAAATCGGCATTACTGATTCTACTTTTTCACGTTGGTTAAGAACTCCATTGAACGATAACCGTAAACAACGTGTAATTAGTGCAATTAAGGAACTAACAAAAGAAATTCATGCATAATCATCCCTCAGGGATGCAATGAGGGGAGGTGAGATTATGGCTCAAAGTATTAGCGTGATGCTCAATGAACACGATTCTAACGAATTGCGTAAACAAGTGTATACGATTGTCACTAATGAGATTGAGCGGGCTCGTAGGGATGCTGGTTTAGACAAACAATATTTAAAACGTAAAGATGCTATCAAGTTTGCTGGTGTTTCAGGAAGTACATACGACCATTGGGGTATTCCAGTACATCAAATTGACGGTATTACTCTTTATAGCAAGAAAGATATTGAACGGTTTATAGAATCACATTAAAAAAGTCTGGAGGGGCGGTTTAATAGTGATCTGACTTTAGGAGGTCTGGCAATGAATGAACATGAATTACAAAATGAGCTAGAAGACTTAATGTCTGATGTTGTTACAGATGCACAAACTATTTATAGCGGTGGCTCAATAGTCACGTTACAAGACAATGGGACTGTAACAAAGTTTGGTTCTAGTTTGGGTATTGATATGGCAAAGAAATCTGCAAGAATTGCGGAAATACTTCAATACTTTGAATTTAAAGACGAAACATATCCATTTATTTAATAAAGGACAAGGAACATGAAAAATGTACAAAAAAATAGACATTACTAACCGCCAAGTAAGCAATGTCTATCGAGTATTTCTGTAAGTAAAATACCCTTTGATTTTATCATGTTTCCCAATAATAGAGAGGGAAATACACCATGAAAAAAGATACTAATTATTATATTGATCCTGTTATTTCAGGACTTGTGGACGTCAGTTAGGAGGTAGCAAGCGATATATGGACTACTTCAAACAACGGAGAGCGTACCGAGAATTAAAGATGTACGAGTTTAAAATTTCAGTTGGTCAAAATAATTTATACCGAGAATTATTGGACTATGCGAATGATAAAAGGATGCTCGATAGATCGTTTAGATTAACTAATGATGCAGTAATTAATATGACAGGGTCGTCACCCAATGGACTTGTTAAAGCTAGAAACAGATTGATAAAACTAGGTCTAATCAAGTTTACAAAAGGTGAAAGAAATTTAGATGCTCCTATCTATCAAATTGTTAATTTAATTGATGATAAAAATACCGTGGGTAGTAGACAGGGTGTAAATAGGGTAGATGACAGGGTAGTAAAAAAAAGTAGATGCCAGGTTAAAGATAGGGTAGATGACAGGGTAGTTACTGGGGTAGATGACAGGGTACCGAACCTTATTACTAATACTAAGACTAATACTATAACTAATACTCCATTAAGCTCAAAAAGTAGCAAGGCAGATGTTGGTAACGATACAAGTACAAAACCGGATGATGACGACTTTAAAAAATTAATAACTTACTACCAACAAAATATCGGAGTAACTAATCCTATTGTTGTTCAGCAATTGAAAGAGTCAGTTAACGATTTCGTTGAACATAAAACATCCCTCGAAGAGTCTTATAAGATTGTCAGGTTTGCTATTGAGTTAACAGCTCAAAATAATGTTCATAACTGGAAGTATATACAAACAATTTTAAATAATTGGCAAAAGGATAACCTGTTTACGTTATCTAATATCAAAGCCAGTCAAAATAACCGTAATAATAAAAATAACCAATTAGGGGATGTTAGTAACGGTTGGAACAATAGATACGCTCATAAAGATCCCCAATTAGGTTTTTAGGAGTAGAGCAATGCAAAACTTTAATAATTTTCTCGATAAAAAAATGATTGAACATCTTAGAAAAAAAGGTATTCACATAGATCCAAACAGCGTTGAACAAGACCGAGATAAGAGAATGCACGACGCTGATTTGAAAGCAACAAGAGCATACATGAAAAATAACCGCAACATTATATTTAATAATTCATTATTTGGTAACGGCGAGGATATTAATAAATGCTTTGATGATTTCAACGTTACCGATGACAAGCAAAATAGTGAATTAGAGCAAGTCATTAGCATTACAAAAAGAATTGAGAACGGAGAAAAGCATAAATTTATTTTTTACGGCAAGCCAGGAACTGGTAAAACAATGTTAGCCATTAGCCTATTGAATAAACTTAAAGATAAATATAGTTGTCTATTTGTTGATATTGCTCGATTTATTGAGTTAACTAAAAATTTCAATGATGAAAGAGCCAAGTTGCAAGTTAACAGCCTGTATAAGGCTATGAGAAACGTTGATGTGCTAGTGATTGATGACTTAGGTTCTGAAAGTAGTATGCAACGTTCAGCAAGCGAGGCAAGCACTTACAATCAAAGAATACTTTTTAATATTGCTCAATCAAGGGATGATAAAACAACGATTATTACAACTAACAACACGGGGGCAGAACTAAAAAGGATATATAACCCTAAGTTAGTTAGTAAATTGATGTATACAGCTTCAAACAACGTTATTAGTTTTAATAGTTCAGATTACAGATTGCTGAAGAATTAGAATGATTAAGGATAACAACATCCCTTTTATTGGATCTAAGGCACAAAAAAAGCCATTCACATAGTTGTGAACAGCCACTAATTACTTGATTCCAGCAAGTCAATTATATCACTGGGTGGAGGTTGTACTCGTGGGGATGTTTCCAGAACTTAACAAAAGAAAGACTATTGCTAATGTGAAAGAATATTTTGAGAAAGACTTTCCGAGATTAAGGGCACGTTCTCACATGAATTTATCTAGTTTACAATCTCCTCAATTTGATTCAGTTCCCAGCCATAGCAATGTTAATACACAAGAAAATAACATAATAAGTAGCATACAAGCCCAAGAGTACGTAAAGGAAACGTATGACATCATAAACAAAAGTCCAAGAATATATAAGATTATCCTCAAGAATCGTTATTTATTGGATCAGAGTAATACGGTTACTATGGAATTAGCAGGATATGAACAATCTATGTTTAACGTTTATAAGAATCGTTCGCTATTACATTTTGCTGAAGCATTTCAAGACATATACGATCTTAACGATTATAGTTATACAGACAATGATTTAAAACGCGTATAGTTTGCTAATTTCGGAGAAATCGGAGTCCCTAAAAAGAAAAAATTCCATTCTTTATGAAATTAAGGGCAGATCGGGCGGACTTAAAAAAGTAAATTCGTCAGAATTGTCGGGTATTAAAAAAGTAAACCATTGAATAAACGCCCCACGTCTTAAATAAATTAGATGTGAGGCGTTTTTATTATGTCCGCGATTAATTATTAATTAATAATAACGGGGTTTATATGTCCGTATATTAAAGCAAAAATAGGGATGATCAAACATCCCCCAGATAACCTGTTTTTAAAAGCAATTGATAAAAAAATTCAATCAGCCGAAAATTCGACCGTGAAAAAATGTTTGGGTGTAGTTACAACTACGCCCCAAAACAGATACGGTGGAACTCAATAATTTCATATCCACCAAAATGGTGGATAAGGTTTAAAAATAGGGATGATCAAACATCCCCCAGATAGCCCGTTTTTAGAAGCAATTGATAAAAAAATTCAATCAGCCGAAAATTCGACCGATTACAAAAAGATGTTTAGGTGTAGTTACAACTACACTTGTTTGAATGTAGTAAAAAGTAGTAATTGCGCATTAGTATTCAGCAAGTTCACTTTTAACAGCAACTTGTCAATTTATATTAACTATTTTGAGTTGATTAGTTACTAATTCATATCCGCCAAAATGGTGGATATGGCTTCAAAATAGTATGCAACCTTGCTAAAAAAATTGGGGGTAGCCGAAAATTGGACAGACCTGTTTTACAAAGATACATACATTCAAATATTTATCGTGCCAAAAATTGGGCACGGGTTATTTCATCATTCATCAGAATTTCTACCGTTGCCAAAAGTGGCAGCGACTTGAAGTGTTTGAGAGAGCGCTTCTGTTAAGCAGTTCAACAATATACATGTAATGTTAATTAATTATAGCCCCTATACAAACATATTTTGTAAAAAGCCTTTTTTCTGTTCTTTCAACAAATCTAACTTACGCTGATGAAGAGTGATGAGATGATCAAGTTATTCAATTCCAGAACTAACAGATAGCTTTGTGTTGTTCATATTGAACAACAAAGCGAACGGCATAACGAACACATTAACTAAACTAAATCAAACTAAATCAAAACAAACTAATAATAATCATCAAATTATTCATTGGTATATATATGTTAGTGGTTAATCATTTAAATGTTGAATTGCATAATTAGCTTCGTCTGGTGTGAATTTTTCCCCAGCATCAGAAGTTAATTGATCTCTAATTCCTTCAGTAGACATATTCATTTCTTGTTGATAAGTTTTTGCTGATTTTAATGCATTCTCATTATAGTTAGCTTTTAGGTTATCTACAGCATATTGAGCTGCTTCGGGTGAGAATTTGTCTCCGGCATCAGATGTCAATTGATCATATATTCCTTGTTTTGACATATGCATAGTATCTGAATAAGTTTTTGCGGATGCTAGGGCATTTTTATCATCAGGTGATACTTTGTCATTTTTATTTGTCGATGTATTAGTACTGTCACTGTTGTTATTATTTGTATCTTCAGACTTTGTAGTTGTTTTCTTCTCCGGACTAGACTTTTTCGCTACTTTTTCTGTTTTTTCAGATGAACTCTTGGTGTCTGAGTCTTTAGAAGAACCTCCACCCATTTCCCCAATGACTACAATAACTACAATCAAAATTACCCAAAACCACCAATTTTTATAAAATGGTTTCTTATTTTTATTATCTTTCATATCTAAAACCCTCCACGTATATCCTTATAGTATTATAACAAACAAAAAAAGATCAGTGGTTAACTGGTCTTTTTGTATTTGAGGTTTTACTGTTTCTAAATTCTTTAAGGTACAAAAACAATATATCCTACCTACATTCTTAAACTACGGTTTTACTGTTTCTAAATTCTTTAAGGTACAAAAACATAAATAATTAAGGTATGAAAACCTTCCATATCTTTCAGCAAACCTTGATTCTGTAATGAATCGAATTTAACATCTAAGATTTCATACCCATCATTTTGCATGCTTGAGAGTATGCCATCTATTTGAGTGGTGTATTTGTCTTCAGCATTAAAGTCTTGATTAAGCCATTTGCTAAAGCTATTAATCATGACGACATGTTTGAGACCGTCATTTTTAAGTAAGGGTTTAACTTTCTTTATATAAATAGAATCAGATAAATTCTTTTGACTTTTTGTAAATATCCCCACGATAGTAAAACTCCTTATTTATTTTTTTTATAACTAAATTCTCTATCAAATCGTTCGACTAAATCCACTATATCTAGACCTACTTTGACTGCAGCTTCACCTGTGTAAGCATGTGGGTCACCATCAAAGGTGACAGTTTTATCAATGAATGCTTTACCAGCCATTTTTAATAGAACATCGCGAATATCTACAGGCTCATCTTTCATATTGGCCTCCAAATTTTTATCTTAAGTTTACTGTATAAACGACTACTTTACCTAATATTCTAATATCATCTAAATCTTCATATCTGTACGTTATTGGGTAAAATCTAGTGTCGCTTGAATCTGGATTGAATGTAATTGTTCTATTTTTAGGCGAGTTGTAATACCTCTTTACAGACATATCTCCACCATCTTGAAAAATAACAATGTCACCATCACATAATTCTTGAAGTGATTTATATTTTTTTACAGCAATCATTGAACCTTAAAAGTTTAATAATTATTGCTTTGAAGAGATTGAGGACTTTACGCCGTTTTTGGCGAAAAGCCATGTAGGAATTTATACCGTTGCCACTTTTGGCAATGTCGTGGCCAGATGGCAAAGGGTTAGTAAATATCTTTCGGCACAAGTGTCGAAGGGAGATTTTATCACTGAACCTCCTAGAAAGTTACCAGCTGCTAAGGCTGTCAGAGATCATGTAGATGATGACGATAAGCTGAAGTACCAAATCAGTACTGCAGACCAAAAAAATGTGAAGCAATTCAATTCTTGTCTACATATAGTGTAGACACTCGTGTAGACACTTGTATAGCATTAAATAAACTAAAACTAAAACATAAACAGATCATGATGATGAAAATGAATTGAGTGAACGAATCGTTCTGCCAGGTTGATTGCTGAACAACAAGAAGCATAACTCTTAAATATCTAAAAAGAAGTGTAAAATCAACACCCCCTCTGGTATTTAAAAGCAGAATTATTAAATATCTAAAATCTGGCACGCCAAAAGTGGCGAGTGAGTTTTTTAGACCTGGAGTGTTTGAGAGAGCGCTCCTATTAAGCGGTTCAATAATATCCATATAATGTTAATTAATTATAGCCCCTATACAAACATATTTTGCAAGTAGCCTTTTTTCTGTTCTTTCAACAAATCTAACTTACGTTGATGAAGAGCGATAGTGTTATCTAATTGTTTGAAGAACTGACCTATTTTTTCTTGTTCATCCAAATTTGGAAACAATAGGGTAGAAGACAAAAATTTAGATTCATGTATTGCAATTTGAGCAGAACCGCCTTCGACATTATCTAATATTGCATTTTTATAAAAAATTCTTGTTTGAAATAAGTTAGTAAGAAAATACTTAGAAAATACGGATGTATCTAACGAAATCGTCGGCATATTCTCTGTAACAATAGCGCCGTCACAGTATTTATCTACCCAACCAATACCACCTTGTTCTACCGTTTGTCTTGTGAAGATCAGGGTTTGAGGGTACTTTGTTAAATTAATTTTAGCCTGACGTTTACGACCTATTTTATTTCCCATTTTTGATCCCCGTAACGTAATTCCTCCAAAATTATTACGTACAGAAATCTGGTAGTACTCCTTATCATCTTCAACAATTACTCTATCTGTATATTCACGTAATCCACTTGATAACTTACGCTCTTCCCAATCGTCAGCAAACCCCGCAAATCGCAATTCAGGAACTTTTGCCCCATTTTTAGGAAACATTTTTTGCAAGTAGCCTTTTTTCTGTTCCTTGAGCAAATCTAACTTACGCTGGTTAGCAGCGATAAGGTTGTCAATCTTTTCGAACAGGCCACCAATTTTGATCTGTTCGTCCTCTGATGGCACAGCCGCAGACACTGAATTAATCGTTGCCTTAGAAAGTGAAGGCACACCTGTTGATTCATCTAACTTTCGCCAGTTAACCTTTTGGAAAATGTCAAACGTAAAATTCAAATCAAATCCGACCCTTGGAATCGCATAAAATAACGTATCTACGGTCCAAAATGGAGCGCGCAGAAGGTAGGGATTATCTATCGTTCCCTTACGACCAATTCCAATTGCATCATCATTTTGCGAAAGCGCCTCATCGACACTAAGCATGTATCCGCCCGTACCGTAAACTGGAATATCACCTTCACTTAGGTGTTTATAGTCCCGGCCACTCTTAACATCAACAACTTCACCAAGGTTACGCTGTACCCAAGGATCAGTGAAACCTTTAAATCTTAATTGCGGATATTTAGCTTGTTTATCCTTCATTTGTGGGCCTCCGGTTTTGACTGGTCATTAACGTGGGTGGCCACTAACTGGCTAGCTAATTCATTAAAGGCTTGTTCATTCTGACTGATTTCCTCATCCAGTTGCTTTAGATCAGCTTTGACTTGGTTCAGATCAATCTCGGGTTCCGGCTCAAACGTATCAACGTAGCGCGGAATATTTAAGTTGTAGTCATTCTCCTTGATTTCTGCCGGTGAGGCCACATGGGCATATTTATCGACATCTTGCCGGTTTTGATAAGTCGTTACAATTTTTTTGATATTGGCTGCCGTTAGCTTATTTTGATTCTTGTCCTTTTCAAATTCCCGTGACGCATCAATAAACAAGACGTCGTCAGTGGTTTTGTGTTTCTTTAAAATCATGATTAACGTTGGAATACTGGTGGAATGAAAAATATTGGCGGGTAGTCCAATAATGGCATCAATCCGGTTATCTAACAGGAGCTTTTGGCGAATCTTGCCTTCTTTAGCACCCCGAAATAATACGCCATGGGGTAAGACAATGCCCATAGTCCCGTGTTCCTGCAAATGATAAAAGCCGTGTAGCAGAAAGGCAAAGTCGGCTTTAGATTTAGGTGGTAAGACGCCATAGTCGCGGAAACGGGGATCAGACAAGCGTTTATCACTGTTATCCCAGTGTGCCGAGTAGGGCGGGTTCATGACGACCGCATCAAATAAGTAAGGTTCGTCAACCGGCCAATCTTTACTTAACGTGTCACCATTGCGTAAGTGCATATCGTCATACGAGACGCCATGTAACATTAAATTCATTCGGGCCAGGTTATAGGTTGTGGTGTTCAATTCTTGACCATGGTAACTCACTAAACTGGGCTCTTGCACGTGCTGTCCGACATTTAATAGCAGCGAACCAGAACCAACTGCTGGATCATAGACAGTCCGCAATTGGTTGTCACCTGCATTGCGCTGATAAGTCACAATCTGGGCAATAATGTCGGACACCTGCCGTGGAGTATAAAATTCACCCGCCTTCTTACCAGAATCACTGGCAAATTGCGCGATTAAGTATTCATAGGCGTCACCTAAGACGTCGCCTTGATGATGAACGAGATCAATCGCATTTAAAGCTAACATAGTATCACTAATAGTTTGGTTCCGTTGTTGTAAAGAACTGCCTAATTTATTACTACTTAAATCCACATCGGCAAACAAGCCCGAAAAGTCTTGCGCTGAAGATAGATTTTGTGTCGACTGTTCCAGATCATGAAGTGCTTGAGATAAATCGTCTAACGCAAAAGTATGGGCTTGAATCTTGCCAATCAGGGTGGTGTACAACGCTTGTGGTTGAATTAAATAGCCGAGCGTGTTTTGCAAATACTCCACTAAACTGGGCTGCACCGAGACGCCTTCCAATTCAAACTGAGGATCCATATACTGAGCATATTTCTGAGTGACATTTTCGGTTTCACCCGCCCATTCACTAAAGGTCGTTAAGGTTTTCTCAGATAGAAACCGATAAAAAATTAACCCCAATAAATAATTTTTATATTCAGAAGCGTCCATTTTCCCGCGTAAGACATCGGCCGCATTCCATAGGGCGCTTTCAA
>CALNAK010000029.1 GCA_937874185.1 uncultured Lactobacillus sp. | reverse complement strand
CGTCGGCAGCGTCAGATGTGTATAAGAGACAGATTTGGATATTTATAAACAGAATCAAAAACCTATTCTATTTACAAATTTAGTTTCCAAAAATTTTTAATTTTCAATAATAATAATGAGACTTAATTAAAATTAAGCTAGAATTTGAGACCAAGTTTTATATCAATTTTAAAAAACCTAAACCTCCTTTTTGCGCAACACTCCTTAAAAAAAAATTTCCATTAAACTAAAAAGAATAAGGGGAAGGAAGAAAGCGAATCGATGTGTTAATTCCCCATCCTCAAATTAGTCCTTCCCAAGGGTTGTTGTCTCAATGAATAATTGTAGGAGTGAAATCTTGATAGAATAAAAAAAACTACGAAAAAAAAAATTCCTAATTTTATTATTTCTAGGATTAAACAAAAGGATTCGCAAATAAAAGCGCTAATGCTACAACTAGGCCATAAATTGTTAAAGCTTCCATAAAAGCCAAACTAAGCAATAAAGTACCTCGTATTTTTCCTTCTGCCTCAGGTTGTCTCGCGATACCTTCGACAGCTTGACCCGCAGCTGTACCTTGACCAACCCCAGGTCCAATAGAAGCAAGCCCAACAGCCAACCCAGCAGCAATAACCGAAGCAGCAGAAACCAGTGGATTCATGATAAGTTCCTCACACCAAAATAAAGAAATAGTTAATGATACAATCATCCAACGACTTAGGACTTAATTATAATTAAGTCATCGCTAAGATTCATCCAGCCAAAATAACCAAAAACTTGATAAGAATTACTTTGATATTAGTTCCTATCCACGGGATTTTGAAAAATGCATAATATATATATATACGACTTTTTTATGCCGTTTCTTTTTTGTGAACCATTCTTTTCTTTTAATTCTTCGTTCTTTTTTTTATCGTTTTTTTCAGCCAATTCACAGATAAAAAGTAAGAACTTATAATCGAATCGTTATCTAAATAGAAATTCACAAAAATAGTGGGGCAGATTATATAGATCTTTAACTTAATATATACCTAGTCAATATCAAATATGACATATACAAGTGTTTCTTACATAACGTAAACCAACTATTCGATAATTGGGCTAACCTAAATTTGAAAAAAAAAATAGTTAATGATGACCCTCCATAGATTCACCTATATAAGCCGCAGCTAAAGTGGCAAAAATGAGAGCTTGAATCCCGCTTGTAAATAATCCAAGGAACATGACAGGTATAGGAACCACTAAAGGTACTAAAGAAACAAGAACAACAACTACTAATTCATCGGCTAATATATTTCCGAAAAGTCGAAAACTAAGTGATAGGGGTTTTGTAAAATCTTCTAAGATGTTAATGGGTAAAAGAATTGGAGTTGGTTGAATGTATTTACTGAAATACCCTAATCCTTTTTTGCTAAGACCCGCATAAAAATATGCTACTGATGTGAGTAAAGCTAAAGCAACCGTCGTATTTATATCATTCGTTGGTGCTGCTAACTCCCCTTGAGGTAACTGGATAATTTTCCACGGTAAAAGGGCTCCTGACCAGTTAGAAACAAAAATAAATAAAAACAGGGTTCCAATAAAGGGAACCCATGGACCGTATTCTTCTCCAATCTGGGTTTGACTCACATCTCGAATGAATTCAAGGACAAATTCAAAGAAGTTTTGGCCGCCAGTTGGAATGGTTTGTGGATTGCGAACCGCTAGAGCTGCGGAACCTAATAAGATAGCAATTACAACCCAAGAAGTAATAAGGACTTGCGCATGGACTTGAAACCCCCCTATTTGCCAATAGAAATGTTGGCCTACTTCTACACCAGATATCTCATATAACCCTTCTTTTATTAGTGTATTGATGGAACATGATAAAACATTCATATTGCCCTCTGACAGAAATAAGAACTTTAAATTATTTTGATTCAAGACCCCCCCTTTTTTTTTACTTATTTACTTGAATTTTCTATTTTAGTTTTGGATACCAACTAAACGAATCACACAATATACCCAGTTTTTTATCTCTTTTTCTTTTGTATGATTCAGGAATAGTAACCGATTTTATAAATCGAAATACAGGGAGCCCCTCCCTCAAAAAAAATTGATTTATTTATCTTATTATTAATCAAGAATTTTGTATATAGCTAGAACGACCCTCACAAATTGCGAATACTAATTTGTTAAGAATGAATCGAATTGAAGCTATAGCGTCATCATTTGCTGGAATAGAAATATCCGCGAGATCGGGATTACAATTTGTATCGATTAAAGAAATGGTTGGAATTCCCAAAGTTATACATTCTCGAAGAGCCGTATATTCTTCTTGCTGATCGATGATGATTACAATATCAGGCAATCCCGTCATATATTTAATCCCGCCTAGATATGTTTCCAAGCGAGATAATTGTCTCTTCAACACAGCTGCATCCCTTTTCGGAAGACGGTTGAATCCCTCTGTCTTTTGTTCAGTTCTCAAGTCCCTAAACTTATGAAGTCTTTTTTCTGTAGTAGACCAATTTGTTAACATGCCGCCGAGCCACTTTTTATTAACATAATGACACCGAGCCCTTATTGCAGCCCGCGACACTAAATCAGCTGCTTTATTTTTTGTCCCAACAATTAAGAATTGTTTTCCCCTACTTGCTGCATCAAAAACTAAATCACAAGCTTCTGATAAAAAACGAGCAGTTCTAGTCAGATTTATAATATGAATACCTTTACGCTTTGCAGAAATATAAGGTGCCATTCTAGGATTCCATTTCCTAGTACCATGCCCAAAATGAACTCCTGCTCTCATCATCTCTTCCAAATCGATGTTCCAATATCTTTTTGTCATTTCTTTTCACACTTAAAAGGGGGGTACCCAAAACGAAAATAAAAATTTGTTCCAATGGAACCTTCTCTTGTCCGTTTATGCACGAGCCGAGCCATTATTTTGTATTCATTATTATCTTTATTAGTGTTAACAAATTATTAAAGCAAATGACTACAGCAAACAATAAAACATTAAATTCAAAACAGGAATCTGCTATTAGGAATTATTCAATTCTAGAAAAGGCAGATTTGTAAATAGAAGAGTCACAAAATTCCCTGTGATAAAATAAAATATCTCTCATATCTCCCTCTAATAAAGATAAATTCTTTGTTTTTTTTTTCAAAAAGAATATTGGTATGTTGCCGTGAACAATGCACCAATCCTTTGTTGAACCCGGTCCCGGCGGGGATCACACCCCCTAGAACAACATTTTCTTTCAGGCCTTTCAACCAATCGATACGACCCCGAAGAGCAGCTTTTGCTAAAACTCTAGCAGTTTCTTGAAAACTTGCTTCGGATATAAAACTTTGAGTATTCAAAGATGCTCGAGTTATTCCTAATAAAACGGCTCGATAACAGATTGCTTCTTCTAAAGCACGCCCCGTGCGTTCTGCTCGTAACAATCCAATCAATTCTCCAGGTAAAAAAACATTAGACATTCCCTCTTCTGAAACCAAAACTTTTGATGTTATTTGACGTACAATAATTTCGATATGCCTATTATGAATCTGCACCCCCTGGGATCGATAAACCTTTTGAATCTTATTAACCAAAGAAATACGACTTTGCACTATAGTTAGCTCAGCACCAATCAAGAATCCCCAAGGAATTCCAAGAATTCTTGTTATACACCTGTTCCAACCCTTAATCCGCTTTTCTAAGTTCAGTGATATTGAATCAATCGAGCGGACTTCTAACACCTGTTCTACTTTTGGAAGACCTTGGGTTATATCACCGGATCTCGATTTTTCATATATAAATGTAACTAATGTATCCCCTTCGTAAAGAATTTCTCTATAATGCCCGTGAACTTTTGCTCCCGGAGTAGCCAAATAGGGCTTAGCGGATCTTATTACTACAGAATCCCTTTGAACAATTAAAACTTGACCCGATTTTAGGTATGGTTCTTTTTTGGCTATACATAGATTTTCACAAAAAAATTGTCCAAGACTTATTATTGTGGACGTTTCCTCACAATAATAATTGTTATAATTTTGATGAAGAAAATACCAATTCAATTTGAATGGATTCAAAACAAGGTTACTGTATGGATCTAGATTAAAAATTCTTCCGTTTTCATCTATTAAATAAGAGTTAATTATTTGAAAAATATATTTGAAGTTATCAAGTTGCAAATATTTAATTACAGAGATCTGATTATAAGTTAGTAAAGGCAAAAATGAATAAAAATGCGAAATTTGAATGGCTGTTCCTAAGGGGCCCGACGAATTTTGAATTGTAATTAGAGGTTTTTTTTTTATTGATTGGTTTATAACATTGTGATATTTTACATGATTAAATGGACCGATTCTAAAACAATTAGAGGATGATAAAATTAACAAAGATTGGGATTCCTTATTTCTGAACATACGAATAGTTCCGTGATTTTGTCTAAGCGATTGTTGAAGAATGCCAGCCTTGGGAGAAAGCGAATAAAACGGATTCACGGAATCTGCAGAGATCAATCCCGAATCCGGCGGATTATTCCTTTTTCTTATATACGAAATATGGGATTTCACTAAGCCAATTCTTATGAAATCTCGAATCAAACCCTTTGTACTTACTTCAACAACGAAAGCGCGGACCTCCTCGAGGGAAGAATTTTTGTTGTCTTGGTCCCAATTCAAGACTAAACAAGTGCGAACCAATTGAATACTTGTGTCAGAAATTCCTCGAGTTGGTTTACCATTTCCATAAAGGATATAGTTGAAAACTCGAAGTTGAATATTATCCTTTTCCCGAAAGAGATCTTGTGGGAAGAGTGTTGCTAAATTTATACTGTCCATTATCTCATAGGTGGCTACGGGCCGCACCAAAACAAAAAACTTTTTCTTGGTTGGTGTGATCCGTTGGGCATAAATCCAATTTTTTAAATTTTTTGATTCTTTAGAGTTTGTTTTTCCCCTTCCTGGCGGTATCAAGATGCCACTATGTCGGGATATCTTATCTGTCTTGTCCGGAAAATGGATATCCCCCGAAAATATTTTGAGTTCAATCCTTTTTTTTTTTCTCTCCACTCGGATCAACCCGCCGACTTGGCTTCTTATATTTAAAGTGATTCGTGTATCGACTCCAATGATACCTGTCTCTTATACACATCTCCGAGCCCACGAGACATGCGCAGATCT
>CALNAK010000028.1 GCA_937874185.1 uncultured Lactobacillus sp. | reverse complement strand
AGCTGATCTTTTTTGTCCGAACAGCGTTCGGATTAATTTTACAATCTACCACTTATTCTCTGGTATACTGAACCTGAATAATAGTTGCCAAAATCAGTACAGGCATTAAAAGATCTTATTAATTATAGTTATACTTAATTAATATTGTTAGAACACCTATTGTGAAAACACTAAAGACACTACCTGCAATGCCCAAACCGCTTAAGCCTACAGTGGCCACGACATATCCTCCAATTGCAGATCCGGTAGCAACTCCAACATTTGAAAAAATTGAATTAAAAGAAGAAGCTAAAACCAATGATTGGGGATAATTTTGTTTGGCAATATCCATGTAATACAATTGCATGGGTGAGTTAGAAATAGACATTGTTAAAGCCATTATGAGAATGGCACTGATTTTTAGCCATGTTAAATTTCCACTTATGAATATAAGAAAGATACTAATAGCTTGAAGAATAAAAAATTTTTTTAAATTGCGTTTCCATTTCATGTTTGCTACACGCCCACTCACTTGGTTGCTTACCAATCCACATAGTCCGTACAAAAATAGAACAATTATGACATTATTGTGGGAGAAACTTAACTCTTTAATTAATATTGGCTTCAAATAGGTATAAATGATATAAATGGCACTAAAATTAAAGACCGGGACCAGAATACCCCAGATGATTCTTTTGTCTTTTAAGATAGCTAACTGTTTGAATATATTATGTGTTCCATTTTGTGTTAAATTATGAGGTAGCAAATAGAAAACTACGATAGTAATAAAGACTGAGGCAAAAAAAATTGTCCAAAAAGTTAATCGCCAGTTAAGGTTATCACTTATCCAAGTACCTAAAGGTACGCCAAAAACTGAAGCGATACTGAAGCCTGAGAACACCCAAGATATTAGCCAAGATCTTTTTCTCTGAGGAGCAATTGCAGCTGCAAAGGTAACAGCAGTCGACATCAGAGGCCCAGATGATAGGGCTGTTATAATTCTACTCATAAGTAGTACATTAAAATTACTAGCCATAGCTGTCAATAAGTTTCCAAATGAAAAAATCAGCATAAAAAAGAGCATAACTTTATGCAAAGCGATACTACCAATAGATAAGTTAATTATTGGTGTTGCAACTGCATAAACGATTGCAAATATGGTTACGAGTGCCCCAATGTCTGCGATAGAAACTCTAAAATCTGTCGATAAATTATTTATAATTCCTATTATAATAAATTGACTCAAACCCATTGTGAACGTTAGAAATGTTAATAATATGCATTGAAGGTTGATTTTCTTTTTCATATGACCACCTTATTAAGAGATACACTAAAAAAGTTATATAAAAAGCCAATTTTTTGATTAACATCAAATGAAAAATGTTATCAAAAAGTTGGCTTTTTCCTACCGATTATGTGCAATTAAATCATGTAACTGTTTAAAATCAGGGATAAGATCATAAGCGTGAGTTTTGGCTTCCATGACCGCGTTTATTTGTTGTTTAATCCTTTCGGTATCTTCCTCATCGGTATAACTAACCCAGTTGATATGCTCTAGCCAATCAAAGTAAGCGTGCTTACCTTTCCCATAACTGTTTCCCATTAGTAAACAAGGTGTTCCAGTTAAAACTGAGAATACCATTGCGTGCCATCGATCAGTAATAATTAACTTTTGACCTGAAAATAGGCTTAATTCTTTTCTGAATAATTTTTCACGGGTATTAGGTGTAATAGTTTTAACCGTATCTAAAACAGTATCCGTAAATTCAATAGGTTGGTAGGCTCTCAGCAAAGCCTTCATGTTTTGGATAACCTTATCTTTGACGACTTTTTCAGCGTCCCGTCTGAGAACAAATAGTGACCCTTGACGCTTCAATTTTGGGAATTTCTTAGATTGCATATATAAAACCATATCAGGTGTAAAAATGACTTTATTGTTGAAAGTAGTCTGCATTCTATGGTAACTTTGTGCATCTCGAGCTACTAGAACTAAATTGGGGTTTTTTTGGTAAGCCTCTTGACTTAACTTTTGTTCATAAAGTCCAGCTTCATTGTCTTCAAAATGAATAGACTGTGGGAATGAGATGGTTAGGTTATCAGTAAAAGTTGAAAATACTTTTCGGCGTGCTCGCTCGTGATTAAGATAAAGATTTCCCATGTTTCCACCACCAGTAAAGGCAACAATATCTTGTTTAGTTATACATTGCTTAACAACTGGAATAGCCGCATCATCATCTTCCTCTACTATTTCAATATATTGGTAATCTGGAAACTCAGCTTCAATATATTTTCGTTCGGCTAATGATATTGCCTGGTCACCAAGATTGGTATAGCTAGGAACACCAAACATAAAAAATTTTGGCTGATTATTTTTAGGCAATTCGTGTACAACGTTATTAGGATTGATATAAAAGTTAGCCATATTATTTTCCTCCTTCTAATTTTATTTGCTGGAACTTTCCTGATAGGATTTTTTCATTTTCTCTTGATTAATAACAGTCAAGGAAAGAAATAAACTGCACCCATTTGTTATGGCAAATACAAAAAAGACAGTGGCTGTTCCTAAAGCATTAATTAGCAATGGGTAAACTAAGCTAATTGAAAAATTAGTGATCCATGTGGTTGCTGTAGCAATTGACATAAATCTAGCTTTGACACTATTAGGGAACATTTCTGCCATAATCAACCAAGTAACAGGGCTAACAATACCTTGATGGTTCGCTAGAAATAGGACAAGCATTGCTAGAACCAAAGTATTTGTAACTACCTGTGGCAGCATGTTTGTGTGCATAATAACCCCTAACAACGCTAAGAAGATAATATTACCCATTAACCCAATTTTTAACATTTTCAGATGGTTGTGATTGGCAATCATTCTGGTTCCAAAGATACTAGCGATGACAGATGTTAAGCCGATTAGTATATTCGCATACAAAGAACCCCGTTCTCCCATACCAACCTTTTCTAACAAGATAGTGCCATAATACATAACTGTATTAATACCCGATACTTGTTGAATCAAGGCAATAACGATTCCAATCAAGAGTAAGTAGACTAATCGTTTATTCGAAAAGATTTGGTTCCAAGTGAGCTTTGTCTCTGTTTTGATATTCTTTTTACGCCCATCAATGATCCTGTTAGCAGTTTGTTTTTTGAATCCTAGTCGATGAGCTAAATTACGTGCTCTTTTTAAATGCCCTCTTTGTACTAACCAGTTAGGACTCCCAGCAATATTGAATGAATTAATCCATAAGATAATAGAGGGGACACATGCCATTAAAATCATAACGCGCCAAATTGGATCCCAGTTACCCCATAGACTGCCTAAAAGGGCATTCATAATAAACGCTAATAGTTGTCCTAAAACGATAAAAATTGCATTCTTATTGACGTTGCTAGTACGAACTTCTTTTGGGGATATTTCTGCAAGATACATTGGAGAAAGACTTGAGGCAGCACCAACAGCTAGTCCCAGGATAAACCTAAATGTGGTCATAAAGATATAATTGAGTGATAATGCGCAACATACAGTTGCCAGTGTAAAGATAACTGCAACCCAACGAAGTGTAACCTTTCTGCCATATTTATCAGCATATTTTCCACATAGGAATGCACCAAGGCAAGCCCCTAAGACTAAAGAGCTTGACACGATTCCCTGACGGGAAGGAGTTAGATTTAATTGGCTAGCCTTGCTCATAAAAGCCAAAGCTCCATTGATAACACCAGTATCATACCCAAATAGGAATCCTCCCAAAGATATGACGTAAACACTGTAATTTAATAATCCATATTTTCTTCCACTTCTATTTTGCATAGCCAATTTGTCCACTTCTTTCAGCTTGTTAATAATTAGAGTGGCTTTACATGAAATTAAAGTAAAACATTTATAAAAAAAGCCAATTACTACAGTAATTGACCAGCCAATAACAACCATGGATTCATTTAAAAGATTGTTAAAAAGTTTAACATATAGGAAAAAATTTATCTTGTGCTACGACTTAAAAAGAAAGAAACTACTGCAACAACAATTACTGCTCCAATAATTGAAGGAATAATTGCCATTCCGGCTAATTGAGGGCCCCAAGATCCGAGTATAGCTTCTCCAATAGAGGAACCAACTAATCCGGCAACAATATTAGCAATCCACCCCATTGATTTTCCTTTGCTAGTAATTGCTCCAGCAATAGCACCAATGATGGCACCAATAATTAAAACCCATAACCAATGCATAAAACATCATCCTCTCTTATTTTTCGAAGGATGTTTTTTAGATTTGTTATAGTTTTGAATTTCTTTAAAAATGGCTAATAAAAGTTGAGATATAGAAATGATAATTGATATTTTTGACCAAAGTCCAAATCTTTTCATATGAAATCCTCCATTATCTAAATTGCATCCTTCTAAATCTAATTATAGGCAATTGAATATTTGCATACAAGTTATTCGATTGTGCCATTCTTTTTAAAATAGGAATTTTTGATTTGCCTTTTTCTCAATTACAGGCGTTAAAGAATAATCGGTTTAGTTATTGCACTTACAAACAATTTAGCATACGGACTTAAAAAGGAGTTTTGATGATGAAAACAAATTTGCAATTTTTTGCTGATCCTAACCCAGAACCTAAGCCAAACGATTCCAACCCAAATCCTGATGGTAAAAATCCAAAGCCAGCTGGCAAGACCTACACACAGGATGATATTGGAAAGATGATGGCCTCTAAGGCTAAAGAAGTAGAGAGCAATCTGCGGGATGATTTTGAAAAGGAGCTTAAGCAAAAGGAACAAGAATGGCTTGAAAAGGGTGAAAAACGAGCCAGCATGAATGCTAGTGAGAAGACCCAAGCCGATTTAGAAGAGCAACGACAAGCCTTAAAAGAACAGCAAGACCGTCTTCAAGAAAAATTAGATGAAGCTGATCGTAAGGATGCTTTAGCTGCAACTAAAACTGTTCTAACTGACAAGCACATTCCAGCTGAATTTGCGGAGTTTATTAGTGATGTTAAAGAAGATGTTCGTAACAATAACTTAGATAAGT
>CALNAK010000027.1 GCA_937874185.1 uncultured Lactobacillus sp. | reverse complement strand
TCTACACCGTCTAATTCGTCGGCAGCGTCAGATGTGTATAAGAGACAGTCTGTATTGAGACGCAGTAGACGTAACTACTTCAGTACCGAAATACTCGTTCAACGTGATTATTAAAACCAGATAAATAATTGACGACGCTTTACTAGCTAGACTTATTGCTTTGGTAAAATTTTTTTAAGAGATAACGCAATTTCCCACCAATCAACGTCATATTGATCACGATAACCTATTAAAGGATCAGATGGTTTAGGCAACGGTAAAAAATGCTTAATTTTAACTTTTTTTGCTGCCGCAAGAAGCGTATCCTTATAACTTTGTGGAACATGCCAATGATTTAAAAATTCAATGTTTTCTTGATAATTATACTCATGAGGTAATATTAAAATATTTGGATTGAACTTTTTATTGATTAATTCTTGATCTGGAAAATTCACAAAATTACTCTTATTAATATCATCTACAAGGTCAGTAATTGTCCATTTTTTTAAATATTGTTTATTATTAAATATTAATACACCTGAATTTACGTATTTTTCTGAATTAGGAATATTATATATTTCATTGTACCGTTTTAAAATACTTTCATCTGAACTATTTAAATAATGAAATATATCCAAAACACCGGCAAGCGTCTCATCCCCCAATTGATTAAACACTTCATGTATGTCAGTGTAAACCAGAGTATCTGCATCCAAATATAACATAGTGTCAAACTCTTGAAATTCAATTGGTATCCCTAAACGCAAAAAGGTTACTGCCGGAAAACGTTCAGACACATTATTTTTAATATCCTCAATCCATGAGGGGAAACGCCAAAATGAAATTTTAATTTGTGGTTTGTGATTTAAAATAGGTAACTCTCTTATATTTGCTTGTTGCTTATTAAATGTCTTGTCCGTAAAAACTAAAATATCAAGTGATTGCTCAGAAGTGTAGTGTTCAATAATGGATTGTATTGATACTGCAACTAGCCATTCGTATTGGCCACTGTATGTGTAAAAAACAGCTTTTTTCATGATGAGTTTATTTCCCCTGAGTAACACGCTAATCAATTATCAAAAGTATAACGCACGCCTAAAATTTTTTTATATTATTTAATAAAAAGTTGAATGATAATCGTCAATAAACCTGCTACTATTCCTAATGCCATAACAACGGCTAATAACGTCTGTAATTTTTCGTATTTATGTGGTTCCTTTTTACGTGAAGTAGTTCTATACCGTACCTTTTTTAATCGCTCATCTATTGAACGCTGCACTGGATCCTGCTCTATTTTATCTTCATCATTATTATCCATACAATATCCCTCATCGTTCAACTAATAATATCCTGATATTCTAATATACTGCTCTGATTAGCATGATTCTGCTGCTTATATAATGCTGACAGCATATATAAGCGATTATTTTTACATTGATTTACAATATTAATCAATTGATCGCCATTATTTTGTTTGAAAGTATATTCTGGTAATGTAAATTGACGGTTATGTGTCGTATCTTCAAAGGATAGAATCAATAAGTTATTCAAGAATGCTCGCCGAACTGCATATCCGATTTCCGTTCCATGATTGATATCTAAATAAAAGGCACAGTTCTGCAATAAACTATTAACTTGATTGTATTCGATATTCGGATATAGCGTAACATTTTTATATTTAGACAAATTCATTAATTTAGTAGACATCTCAGTAATTGCAGCAATGTGAAAATTTATGTCTGGCAATTTTTCAATGACTTTCACAATTTCTTCAATGCGATCAGAATTGGTTAATATTAACGCATCTGGCCGTTCCCTATGTGTATCGTTAATTGGATATAAAAAACCTAAGTACGCAATCTGTTCTTGAAATTTTGGATACTTTCTCCGTGCTTTTTCGTAATCCTTTTTGTTTTGGAATATTACTTTTTTTGTTCTACCTTGATTTTGTAATAATGTCAGCATATTACCAGGTAGTGTACCGTCTTCTGATAGTGGTTCTTGCCAAAACAATAAATCGTTCCCGGGTTGAACTAAATTGTATGACACAAAAAATGGGATTGATAAAGAATTATAAAAAATACGATTAATATCACCAAATACATGTTTCAAATACTGACTCACGAATTCGATACGTGACTCAAATATATGTAACTGTTTATTAAAATTTAAAATTATATTTTTAGTGATATGATTTTCAACAATAATTTCATTATGATTAGTATTATAATAAGTTGTTATTGTTGGTTGCTTCATTAAATTATAACTAGTTTGCGCAAAAATCACGCCTTCCTTATTATAATGATCAACACTACGTATCTTATTGTCTAAATCTAACCATTCAACTCGCTTAACATAGCGTTTGTGACTTATATTGGGTACATAAACAATATTAGCTCTTCGCTTATTTTCTTCATAAATGGCGGCCTCGTTATTGTCACCTCTAATTTCCCAAAATTCAGGACATGCCACTTGATTAAAGTATAGCGGACGGCCTGAGTGACCATAACTATTTGTGTAATAGGCAAACGGTGATGTGACATTATCGGGTAAAAAGCCATCATCTTCAATAACTACAGTTGATTGTGTGTATCCAGCTGATAGTAATGATTCATGAAGATCACCACTTACTTGTGAATAATTATCAAATAAATTAATCATTTAAAACCTCATTTATCAATTTTTGCCATTTTTGCTGCACTTCATCTACCAAATAATTCTCTGCAATCTTATAAGAATAGTTCTCAAAGTTAACTAATTGTTCTTTGGCAAACAAAGCAATAATTTTCTGACTCAGATTTTCAATGTGTTCTTCGATATTCTCATTACAATTAAAGGGAATTAAATAACCGTTTTTTTCATTTTGAATAAAAGTTTGATTGCCATAGCGAACATCAAAGCCAATCATTGGTAAGCCTGAACCTACCGCTTCCATTAATGATAATCCAAAACCTTCGCTGGTAGATGCCGAGATATAAGCAGAATATTTTTGATAGACAGTATCTAATTTAGTATGCCCTTTTAATTGAATATACTCTTGTGCTGCGTTATCCTTAATAATTTGTTCAATATTATTCTGCTCGCCACCTTTTCCATAAATATCAAAAGTAAGATTAGGAATTGCTTTCTTTGCTCTAATAACCGCTTTTACTAACCAATCAACATGCTTTTCGTTTGCTAAACGTGAAGCCGTGATAAGCGTATGCTCTTTTCTACCTTCTAATGGTTGCCGTAATTTTTTTAAGTTACCTACAGGAATATCAATAATTTTAGGTTTATGTGTTGTGTACTTGCCAAAATGATATGCTAATAACTTTTTTTGTGACAAAGTTGCAGTAATAAAAAAATTAATATGATTAGCTCTGTCAAACTGATACTCGTAAAAATTATTCCACAAGATATTTTGTGTATCCGTTTGATTTTCATTAAAATGTTCAGCATGAACAACAACACCTATCTTAGCAGGTGCACTGTGTTGTAATACTGTATTTCCTACGTTTGTCGCACGATCTAAAATAATAATATCGTTATGTGTTAAATGTAGGCATTTTAACATATATGCAATTAAAGCTTGTTTATCATAGAATATTTGATTTTGAACTCTAAATATTGAATCATTCCCATCGACGATTTCCTTAAAAGCACTTGATCCATTTCTATTAAAAAAATGTCGTTCGTATACATAAGCTTTATTATCTCTTGGTGCATAATATTCTGAAAATAATTTAGTTTGAGTGTAGTAATCCTTACGAATTAGTTTACCATGTGAAACGAACTCAGCTCGTTCCACAGCCGACTGGTTATTTTTTGCTAAGTAGGCTGTTACCATAATATCTTGACTTTCAAAGAAATAACGAACATAGTTTTCATGGCGTTCTGAACGATCAAATGCCCTATTAAATGTCAATTCTAATTGTTCAATCGAATAAGAGGTTGGTTCAATTTTTATATCCGAAAAAAATTGATAGAGCCAGATAACTTCATCATCAAAGAATCCTATGTTACTAGTAAGATGCTCGATATTATCTCCCGTAATAAAATCCATGAAAACAAATTTAGCTGGTTGCCCTAATTGGCGGAATATTTTTGCACGATAGAGTTGCGCATATTCAACCCCACTACTTGCCCAACCAATACCCAAATTAAGGTTATACACTGTCATATTTACCCCTTCTTTATCAAATCATTATTAAGTATCATATTATTTATGTATTTACGCGTTGTCCATCCATCTTTATTGCTCAAAAACTAATAATTGTATTTGCATCACAATTACGGAAAAGTAATTGTGAGTTTCCCATTTTGTTCTCGTTTTAGGGTACTCAACATAATATTTTTTAAAATCAATTGATCAATCTGATTGCGCATATTTTTATATGATAAAATAGCTTCTTTTTGGTATTCATAAAGTGGATTTTGCTGTGAATACTTTCTATCAATAACTACTAAACGTAATTGTTGTAAATTATCTACTTGTTCAATCCAACCGACATCTATTGCTTTCAAAATACATACTCTTTGAAAATTGATCATTTGTGTAGTCGAACCAATAGATTCTCTTTTATCTTGTAATTCTTTTTGAACCATTTGTATCAAGTATTGCTTAATATCATTAAGTTTGTTTATTTCAAAAATTGGGTTATCACTTTTTAAGTTGTAATTGATATTATCCAAAATATATCTTTTAAGTAAATCTGGTGTTAGCTTTCTGTTTTCCTGTAAAAATTGTTCAATTGTCCTGACAGCCACTACCTTAATGTCGTTATCCAACAGGTCCGTTGTCCGTAACAATTTATTTCTTTCACAGTAAACTAATGTGCGTTGAATTCTCATACTTTCATCAAATTCTAGAGCGTTTAATCTTGAAATGCGTCCTTGACTTTCTTCTGAAAATTGCGCTTTGTCGACTGCTGTCTTAAAGCGATATTGTGTTAGTTCACGTGGTTGCAAATCTACTGAACTAATTTGATCCGCAAAGCGTTCATAATACCGATGTATACGATCAGACCCACGTTTAATAATAATATCATCCTCTAAGCTAACAAAAAACTGACTAAAGCCTGGATCTCCTTGGCGTCCTGAACGACCACGAAGTTGTAAATCTATTCGTTTACTAGTCATTCGTTCTGTCCCGATGACTGCCAATCCTCCTAACTCAGTAACACCATTACCCAATTTAATATCTGTTCCCCTACCAGCCATGGCTGTTGCAACAGTCACAGCTCCTAATTGTCCAGCTTCCGCAATAATTGCTGCCTCTTTAGCAGTATTTCGTGCATTCAAAACGTTATGCGGAATTCCCTCATGCAACAACATTTGAGAATAAATTTCAGATATTTCTACCGACCCAGTTGCCAATAAAACAGGCTGTTTCTTTTTGTAACAATTTTTGACCAAGTCCATTGATGCGTATAGTTTCTCAGGTAATGAAACATAAATTTTATCTGGCAAGTCTTTTCGAATCACTGGTTTATAGGTCGGAATTGCAATGACAGACATATTATATGTTTCAATAAACTCTTCCTCATTTGTTTTCCCAGTTCCCGTCATCCCTGCCAATTTTTTGAACATTCTAAATAAATTTTGGTACGTGATAGACGCCATTGAACGTGTTTGTTGACTGATATCAACATGTTCTTTAGCTTCAATAGCTTGATGTAAACCAGATTGTAATTTTGTTCCAGTCATAATTCGACCGTTTTTAATATCTAAAAGCTTAATCTCTCCATCATAAACGACATAATCTTGATTAATTTTGAATAATTCATTGGCTTGTAAAGCTAACTCAATATGTCGAACTAATAAGTAATTCTCAGATGAAAATAAATTCTTTTTTTCAAAGAAGCGCTTTGCTTCGTGAATGCCTTGTTCAGTTAGCCATACATGCTTACGTTCTTCATCTAATTTATATTCTTTATTTTCGGAAAGCGTTGAAATGAATTGGTTAGCAATGTTAAAAAGGTTTGATTGTACACGAGGAGAACCAGAAATAACCAAAGGTGTTTGCGCAAAATCTAATAATATTGCATCAACCTCATCCAAAATGGCATAGTTAAAAGTGCGCATGTATTGTTTGTTCTGATTATCTACTAAATTTTCTTGTAAGTAATCGAATCCAACAGCATCATTTGTTGTATATAGGATATCGGCTTGATATATTCTTCTTTTCTCTTCAACTGTATACTTGTAATTAGCCTCTTCGCTTACGCCCACTTCAACAGTAAGCCCTAACCATTGGTACACTTTTCCAAGTTCATTAGCATCACGAATAGCCAAGTAACTATTTGTAGTAACCAGCATGACACCTTGTCCTGTTAAGGCATTTAAATAAATAGGTAATGTAGCTGTTAGTGTTTTACCTTCTCCTGTTTTCATCTCTGCTATATTCCCCTGATGTAGCACAATACCCCCCAGTACCTGGACATCATAAGGAAACTTCCCGAGAACTCTTTTATCAGCCTCTCTAATCGTAGCAAAGGCTTGTGGTAATATATCATTCAAATTCGCCCCGTCATTTAGCTGTTTTTTAAGTAAACTTGTTTGCTTCTTTAGTTCAACATCGGTCATTTTAGACATTATCATTGCCCACTTGTTCACTTGATTTAGAATTTTTTTTATTTTTTTCAAGCGTATATTATCGATGTTGAACATATTATTCCTTTCAATTGCTAGCACAATTAATGTATTCATATAACCGTGATGACAGGTCTAAAGATGGTTGAACAAATTCTAAACTAGGATCTAAAAATGGCACGTAGTAATAACTATGTACCGGCATATTATTTGGCTGAATTTTTTCTCGCTCAAATTTTTGATAACCATCTGTATATAACATATCTCTACTGATACGCAATTCCCCACAATCAGACGTAATGTAAGCTTCACCATGAACAATTTTACTTGAATAGTACAAAGCAGCCGCACTAGAAATCGGTCCATATCCAATAAAATAAACACTAGAAATTTCATAGTCTTCTTGTAATTTTGCAATGGTTGCTAAAATCTTTTTCTCATATTGATTACTCATGTAGAAATGAGCAAATAATTTGCTACTCGTCACTTGAATCACATCAAAAAACTTGTCGATTATCTGTTTTGGAATTACTGCTACATTACCATGTACCGGTTCAGCAAATACTATTTGCAATCTATGTGACTCGGATGTTTCATTTAAAATATTCGATATAAATAGTCCATTGTCTTCAAAAATTTGATTTTCAAGCATTAATTTGTCGTCCGTAATGACTAAATTATGGAAAATAATTTCTTTCAACCCGCCATTGATTAGAGATAGTTCATAATAATACGCATCATTAGGATAGACAAACGAGCCCTGCTTATCCTTTATTGTCACTACGTCAAGCAAACTCTCATAACGATCATAAAATTTAAGTTGAATATACAAAGTCTTTTGAGGACTAGTCGTTGCATCAAGCTTTATATCATACTGACATCCCTTCTCTAGCAATGGTAACTGGCGTGCGGAACGTTGATCCTGATAATTTCCTAAGGAAGTCCATGAATGAATACAACTACCAGCAGGAAAGAAATTATTTTCAAAAATAACATGATCTTTAGTTAAATAATTTATATTAGATCCATACATATACGTTTTTCCAATATTTGGTTGCCAATAAATGATAAAATTCTGTTTACTCATATTTTATTGTCGCTTCCTTTGAAAATATTCCGTTAATATTCGTTGATATTGAGAAAAAAACCAACTATTAATTGCAGTCGAGTCATCGTTATGGCGACCCGGAATTCCTTTACTAATCACAATAGCCTGGCTATCACTTAGATTTGTTAGCAAATCCTGATAAGCATTAACATCATAGTCATCATTTTTCATATAAACGATGGCAAACACTGTTTGATTAAAATTAGCAGTATTAAATTTGTCCCAAAATCGTTTGTTTAATTTTTCTGCATGTTTTGATGATGTACCTCCTGTTGTAGAAAGCAATATGTCTAGTGATGTTGGAAATCCATTTGGTCTAGTCAGCTTTTCATTCAACGCAACATTCCCCAAATTAACTAGCGGTTTACCAACAATGACAGTAGCAGGTTCCAAAGTACTAGCATAATATAATGCACCAAATGTACCCATGGATAATCCTGACAAGATTAGTTGTTTGTTTGTAAAAGACAATTCTCTTAACTTTTGAGATATGATCGTTAAAATTTTATTTTCAATTTGATCACTACCTAGGTAGAATGCGCCGCCTTCTAATCGTGGGTCTGTAATCAATAAAAAAGGAGCTCCTAATTTTTTCATCATCCAATAACCTTCAAATCCTTCTGCCGGACGGTAACCAGAAAAATATACGTTAAGCGGTGGTTTCATATCACCCGGATGAAAATAGGTCATTATCTCTTCATGCTTATTGTCAACATGGCGTTCACCGCCTAAAATAAATTGACCAAAATTTTTTCTAGAAAGACGATTGTGAAGATTTCCTATCTTTATTTCACCTTGCCCTCGTACTTTTAAAGAGACAGCTAAATAATAGGCTGACTTTGCATGATTCTCAATAAGTAATGGAAAATTTAGTTCTTTACCCTCAACAGTCCATTGTTTCAAAATATTAGAACTGCCTTGTTCAATCATTTGTACACTAAGTGCCATTAAAACATTCGGACTAACCTCATATTCAAGCCACAACTCATAATTATAATCAGCATCAGCAGAAATATTATATTGCCATGATAAAGTTGGCGTTAAGGATAAGCCGAAATTCCCCGTTAGAACTAAATTGACATGCCCATTATATTGAATATGTCCCTTGAAATTTGGTGATATTTGAACATATTCAATACCAAGCTTATCTCCATATTGACCAGCAAAAAAATATTTAGTGAGATCATACATAACTTTATGGATGTCATCAATATCAATTTTTTTTGCCTTAAATTCATCAAGTAATTCTAATAGATGTTTGTCTTCAATTATTTGGTTTTTATCAATTAAAACTGTATATGGCGTTGCAATTTTAAAAATCATCTCATAGTCTCGCAGACCATCAAGATCAGTTAATAAAATAGCATCAAAGTTTATGTTTTCATCTTCATTTTTTAACAAATTATTAATGTAGACAACGATATTTTCATTAGATGAAAAA
>CALNAK010000026.1 GCA_937874185.1 uncultured Lactobacillus sp. | reverse complement strand
ACGAGCTCTGCGCATGTCTCGTGGGCTCGGAGATGTGTATAAGAGACAGCCATTGATCATGGTGTCTAATAAGTTATACCTACTATTGGATTTGAACCAATGACTCCTGCCGTATGAAAGCAATACTCTAACCACTGAGTTAAGTAGGTTATTTATCATCGTAAAGAGAAGGCACGGGGATACTTATCACATCGATAGGATTATAAATCCAATATTATTTCTAAGCAATACCAATAAACAACGAGATGAAAGAGATATAATGTTCGATCATATAATATTAATCTTGACAAGAAATTATCTACATGATAAGATAAAATGTGGATCATAAACACAAGGGCTATAGCTCAGTTAGGTAGAGCACCTCGTTTACACGTGCGCCAAAGTTTTTCAGAGGAGTCCATCACGCAATCAAACCAATTGATTGATCTTATTAATAAATCGATGTCTTACTCCATGACTTTTTTTTAGGAAAAAGAGGAGAACAATAGCCTGACATTAGGTCCTATTAAAGTACCCCATTTCGGTAGGGAATTAATAGAACCCATCATTGATTTGAGATATTGATAGGGTGAATACCCAGTCTACTTAATGCTAGGCAGAATGAGTATAAGGAACTCAAAAATGATCTTTTCGTCCTATGAACCTTAAGGTGTAGCAAGTTTCATATTTGATTTTTTAATCAGGATGTTAGAGACTATATTTAACTTAAGTTGATCTAGACCAAAAGCAAACCTACGTCAAGAGAACCCTTTTTTGAAACACTTTGGTAGTTATTCTGTATTGTATTAGAATTAAAAAATAATCAATCAGAGTACTTGGAACCATTTCTTATCTTTTTTTTTTAAGAAAAAATATGGTAGACTAACTGATCTTTCTATCAGTTAATGAAAGAGCCCAATGCAAAAAAAAATGCATGTTGGGTCTTTGAAAGAGTTCGAATCATTTTGATAATAATAAGTTCGAGCTCTTTTACCGAGCAGGTCTACGGTTCGAATCCGTATAGCCCTAACTAATAAATTTATTCTAATAAATGACATTCAAATCCAAATAATTGGATAATTTTTGACTTATTATTGTATTCTTTATTTCTAACTGGTTACTTTCAATTTGTTGGTTCATAAAAAAAACTCCCAGACCCTAAACCATAAGTCCTGGGGGTCGTTCAGAATAAAACGGAAAACCAAATTTGATTTCAGTGGATCCAATCACTATCTATCGATATATCTAGATAGATACTTATAATTTAGAATAAACGTTTTTTATTCATTCATTTTCATAGTCGTAAGTGGATTTTTTGATACGTCATAATTTTAAAAACGAAGATATTTTTATCAATTTGTTTTATTTTTAAATAAAACATAAAGCAAATTTAAGAAACAGAAATAAAAAAAATTACTAGTTATTAATAATATTAATATTATATTATTAATATGAGAAACTATTAGTAATAGAAACATGGAAATATTAAGTAATAAGTGTACTGAAAATAAGATTACAATCAATAAATCTTAAAAGGAGACGTCTACCACAGCAACCAAACGAAAATAAATGATTTGATTAACCTGAATTTTTGTTTTGACGCAAGAGTTATATATACCTTGCCCAATCCACTCCGATTGGAATTGACTAAGCGGGTATTTTTTCCACATTCATAGGAGTTCGTCTATGTTTCTGCTTTACGAATATGATATTTTCTGGGCATTTTTAATAATATCAAGTGCTATTCCTGTTTTGGCATTTCTAATTTCCGGGGTTTTATCTCCAATTACGAAGGGGCCGGAGAAACTTTCTAGTTATGAATCAGGTATAGAACCGATCGGGGATGCTTGGTTACAATTTAGAATCCGTTATTATATGTTTGCTCTAGTTTTTGTTGTTTTTGATGTTGAAACCGTTTTTCTGTATCCGTGGGCAATGAGTTTCGATGTACTAGGGGTATCCGCTTTTATAGAAGCTTTCATTTTCGTGCTTATCCTAATTCTTGGTTTAGTTTATGCATGGCGAAAAGGAGCGTTGGAATGGTCTTAGTTCGTTTCCTGAATACTTGTACAATAACAATAAAAAAAAAGTAAAAAAAAAACCATTGAAACAATTATGAATTCCATTAAGTTTCCCGTACTTGATCGAACAACAAAAAACTCAGTTATTTCAACTACGTTAAATGATCTTTCAAATTGGTCAAGACTTTCCAGCCTATGGCCGCTTCTTTATGGTACCAGTTGTTGTTTTATTGAATTTGCCTCATTAATAGGCTCCCGATTTGACTTTGATCGTTATGGGCTAGTACCAAGATCAAGTCCTAGACAGGCGGACCTTATTTTAACAGCAGGTACAGTAACAATGAAAATGGCTCCTTCTTTAGTGAGATTATATGAACAAATGCCTGAACCAAAGTATGTTATTGCTATGGGAGCGTGTACAATTACAGGGGGGATGTTCAGTACCGATTCTTATAGTACTGTTCGAGGGGTTGATAAGCTAATTCCTGTAGATGTCTATTTGCCGGGTTGTCCACCTAAACCAGAGGCTGTTATAGACGCTATAACAAAGCTTCGTAAGAAAATAGCTAGAGAAATCTATAAGGATCGAATTAGACCTCAACGGGGTAATCGGTGTTTTACTACCAATCACAAGTTTTTTGTTGTACGCAGTACACAGACTGGAAATTATGATCAAGAATTACTCTATCCACCATCATCTACTTCAGAGATCTCTACTGAAACATTTTTTAAATACAAAAGCCCAGTATCTTCCCACGAATTAGTGAATTAGGGAGGATTTGAGAGAATAAGAAAAAAATCTTCATAAATTAGAACTCATGGTAAATGTGAAATACTTAAATTTATATAAAAAAGGTGTGGGGGAAATAAAAAAGATGCAGGGCACTTTGTCCGTTTGGCTAGCCAAACGCGGGCTGGTTCATAGATCGTTGGGCTTCGATTACCAAGGAATAGAGACTTTACAAATAAAGCCCGAAGATTGGCATTCTATTGCTGTAATTTTATATGTATATGGTTACAATTATTTACGTTCCCAATGTGCCTATGATGTGGCACCAGGTGGCCTCTTAGCCAGTGTGTATCATCTTACGAGAATAGAATATGGTGTCAATCAAGCGGAAGAAGTTTGCATAAAAGTATTTACTCACAGGAGTAATCCCAGAATTCCATCTGTTTTCTGGGTTTGGAAAAGTACGGATTTTCAAGAACGGGAATCTTATGATATGTTAGGAATCACTTATGATAGCCATCCGCGGCTGAAACGGATCTTAATGCCCGAAAGTTGGATAGGGTGGCCTTTACGTAAGGATTATATTGCCCCCAATTTTTATGAAATACAAGATGCTTATTGAATGATAAAAAATTTGAATGATAAAAATGAGTCTTAGTTTCTACAACTACGGACCTTCGCGGAATATTTTGAATTCGAGTCGTTTTTAGATCAAACAAACAGAAGAATTAAGGTCTTATTCATATTATTATAGATAGCTTAATCTCCAATTTGAAAGATACTTTTTTCCTAAAAGCCGAGCCAATAGGATGAACTAAAAAAAAAAAAAAGAGTTCTGCATTATGAACTTTGTATCGCGCACATAACTTAGTCAACTTTAGTCACATAACTGGGAATGAATAAATAAGATTGGAAAGCAATACAATAAATGGGGGGGTTAAAATTCTATTTCTATTGTATCTAATCTAATGAATCTTGGGGGTATTTCTGCCCTTCAACGATAGATACTATAGATAGATATAGATAGATAGATATAGATCTTTTTTTTTACTTTTTTTTATTCTTTCAACCAGAACTTTCCTTTCGAATATGTATTAGGTATAAAGTCTTATACATTTTTTTTGAACGGATGGATCCACAACATGAACAAAAAAGAGAGGGGGATAAAGGATTATTGCACTTTTTTTACTAAAGATACGTTTAATTTGAAGACTATAAACTTATCAAAATTAATCAATCCTATGCCAAGAACCAGATTTGAACTGGTGACACGAGGATTTTCAGTCCTCTGCTCTACCAACTGAGCTATCCCGGCCATTACCGAAGTATCATTCTCATTTTATGAGATGACTTAGGTCTATGTCAATTAAAAGAAACGCAAAAGTAGTAAATGAAAAAAGTTTTGGACCGGGAATTTATTGGATCTTCGAAAAGAAGACTTTCTAAGTTTTAGAATGAAAAATTATTTAGATTCGAAATAATTCAAATCGATAGTTCTTTCTCATTTGTATATGTATGATATATCCCACAAGACTTGTATATAATAAGAAAAGAAATTCGAGTTTGTAAAAGTGTCGGATGAATGAAAAAAGATCAATGAATTCTTGAATAACTAAAAAAAGGGTAAGGTGTCAAACAGACTTTTTTAGGGAGTAGGGTTGGGGATAGAGGGACTTGAACCCTCACGATTTTAAAAGTCAACGGATTTTCATCTTACTATAAATTTCATTGTTGTCAGTATTGACATGTAGAATGGGACTCTATCTTTATTCTCGTCCGATTAATAAGTTCCACCAAGGATCTATCAGACTATGAAGTGAATCGTTTGATTCAACACAAGGGATTGAACTCCATTTGTTAGAACAGCTTCCATTGAGTCTCTGCACCTATCCCGCTTTCTAAACTCTGTTTTGTTCGCGTAACCCAGGATTTGGCTCAGGATTGCCCATTGTTAATTCCAGGGTTTCTCTGAATTTGAAAGTTATCACTTAGTAGGTTTCCATACCAAGGCTCAATCCAATTAAGTCCGTAGCGTCTACCAATTCCGCCATATCCCCCTTTTTGCTTTGAGATTAGGATCTCATTATGATGTCTTTCCACTTTTTCTTATGACGAAACCTTGGAATTCATTACATACAGATACTTATTTCTTTGGTATCTTCTTGCATTTTTTTTAGCCCCATCCATATTGATTTAGTTTAATCAACAAAGATTCTATCATTTTTGTATTTGCAATTCAATATGGTTATATATTAGAGAACATATATATGTTCTTCCTTTTCTCATCGTTGTCTTCAATTTTAAGAAATAGTCGAACGGTCGATTCGTTTTTTTTACTTCCATGAAAAGAAATTTATGATCATTATTGAAACTTAGAATTCTACAATGTGCAATGTAAAAAGATTATAAGTCTACTTCGTAGATTTGAAGTTCGAATAATTCTAAAAAATTATATTCGAAATGAATATTCGAATATTCATTCTAATAATTCTATAAAATAATAAAGAATATAAAAAGAGAAAAAGTATCAAATAATAATAATTGCATGAGGTTAGAACAAAAAAACCAAGAATTTCAAATCAGATATCATTTAACTTTAAAAAAAAGCTTTCCGGTCTAATTAAAATTTTCTTATTTAGAAACTCATGAAATCAAAATTAGAAAGTCGATATATTGCTATATTATATCTGTCTCTTATACACATCTCCGAGCCCACGAGACATGCGCAGA
>CALNAK010000025.1 GCA_937874185.1 uncultured Lactobacillus sp. | reverse complement strand
GTTGGGACATTATCTATTATTTCCACCTTTGAAACCGATAGTTCAATATCATTTAAAATGTCCGAGGACTCATCTGACGTTTCTCTAGTGGGGGTATCTACGTCGTAACCATTAAATGATAAATCCATGTCGACCAATTGAACAAGGAGTTGATAAAAACGAGAAGGTCTAAGATTCAAATGTTCTTCTTCGACGGATTGTGCCTCCAAGCTGTCATTTGCACCAATATTTCTTCTCTCGGTATTACGTGGATCTGGCTTCTGTATTTCAGATGGAAGATAAATCGAGTCAAATACAGATACATTACGCAATTGGTTTGCAACTTCCTCATCACCTTTTTGTAATTCATCCCTATCAGATGTATCGGCCTTCTCTTTTTTTGATAAATCCTTTAACGAATCTTTTATAATCCTTCTTGAATATCTCCAATCATATCCATCGTAAAGTTTCAAGTTTGCCCGCTTAATGTGACAATTTAAGTTCATTTTCAAATTAAAATCATCGATTTTATATACTTCCGGAGTGGTAGCAGCATCGTCCACAATGGGATCTTTAATATTCATATTTTTGAGTTTATCAATATAGTTATCATCAAAAGCGATACTGTTCGTTTCACTGGCCTCCCCATGAGATGACTCTGTCGTCTCAGTTCCATCCCCTTGGTTGATTTTTAAAATATCAGATCGATCTAGAAAACTTTCCACAGGCTTCAGGACGCAACTATCTCTGCTTGTGATAGTGCCTGTGGCTATGTCATACGGCTTATTTAGGAAATCCATATCCACATTTCGAAATATATCAACCAGCTCAGACGTCTCAGAATTGAATTTCTTTTTATCCGGAAAAGTTTCAGGGTATTTCAGATCAATTAGTAACTGGATAAATGTATGTTGCGAATCTGCACAAAGAGAAATTTCTACCTCTTCGCAATTAATATTCATTTCATTAAAGCCAGTTGTATTCTTGAACTCGAATTTTAAAATATTAAGTTTGGAAACTGCTGAGAAGCCTTGTAGACAGTAATACGTCAGTAGTGATTTTGATTTGGTTTTCTCTGCCAATATTTTACGATTGCAGATATCATCAATTAAAAGAACGGAAGCTGTTTTGATAACACAAGTAGTATTGCTGAGATGACTTCCATATGTACTCGTGAATTGGTCGACTAGAATTAAAAGGCCAGCTTTCAATCTAAACGGCAGAATAAATAGTGACGAATCTTGGAATTTAACATCTACTACAAAACCTTCTTGGTCATATCGTCTAACAACTTTAGGTTTTCTGAGCCCTGCCTTCGCATGTCCAATTGTTGAAATATGCTCTTCATAACGTTTAAAGAGGGTAACCCATGATGAATGGTAATTGATGTTGACATTCCTCAATGAAACCATCATGTGGTACTTGAATTTTGCCTTTTTCAGCGACACACATAAGGAAGGTTGTTTATCATTTTCATTATCTATTAAACCCACGATGTTTTCCTTGACTCCTTGTGTTGTTGACCTTTCTATAACAATATTGGCAGCCTCAAGAAATCCATTCTGGATATCCTGCATGATGAACATATTTACATCCTCAATTCGGCCCTTCAACGCACCAAATCCAGAACCAGGAAAAATTGTAGCTAATTTAAATTTCAAGAGTTTGCATTTCAATATTACAGCCGCATGTGAGCTCTTTTTGTAGTGGACCCCAGAGGTGTTGAGAATTCGAACACTCTTCTTCATGTGTTGAGATTTCTTAGACGACATGTGACCGCTATGCTGTGGATATCCCTCAAGAATTAGTTGTTGCTGGAGTGTATCTATAATCGGTTCTAATTCTTTCGTGAGCTCTTCTAAAAAGGCACGAGAAGATTTAACAGTTATTGTATCTATGCAACAACTATTTTGGGAATTTATTAAAACTGGTGTAAAATTTTCATTCACTGTTTCTACTTCCATATTATCATGGAATTTGTCCAGTTTTATGCCAGATAAAGATATGATCTCCGAAGCACAGTCTGCATCATGTTTAATCAATCGGATACCTGGTATCTCAAGTTGTGAAAGTTTTGAGTCGTAAAATATGGGATCGAATAATATTGTTAGTTTATAGGACTCCATTCGGAGAGAAACTGATATGTCTTTTGTATGCAATCTGAATATACGACTGTTCGCCTTGTTTTTAGGCTTGTATGAACGCTTCATTGCACTTCTACTTGGTAGCAAATGAGAGATAAAGTCTTTCAAATTTGTAAAGCATTTCAATATAGCAATCATTCCATCCCCTGAAAGTGTTAGATTATGTGCTGTCTGAAACTCAATATTGATATCGTCAGCATCCATATCGATTTTGACGAAAGGTGATGGATGTTTTGAGAAAACAATACCATTCCCTTTTATATCCAACTGTGACACCTCAATTGTGTAAGAACCATTGGTATTCCTAGTAATGCTAGTTTTTTCAAAATCGATTGAAATATTGTTCATAAAGCTGAAATAAATTTTGTTGAGATGAATAAATGATAATGTGTCCTGACTTTGTACTTTTTGCTTATTTTGAAATCTCATATAAGCTTCAGAATGTCGAATGTCAGATATGTTGTTCTCTTCAGGTGATGGCATCTTCTGGGGAGTATCATCGTTGCTATCTATGTACTGTCTCTTATACACATCTCCGAGCCCACGAGACATGCGCAGATATCGT
>CALNAK010000024.1 GCA_937874185.1 uncultured Lactobacillus sp. | reverse complement strand
CGTGTTTCAGGTGCTTGGCGTATTAACCTTGACACAATAATCAAGAAAAACATTACTCATGTTGTTGCTATGTATCAACAAAAGGTTGTAGCTGATTATAGCTTAGGTGACGAAGCAGGGTATCATTTAACTGGTGATGATGCAGGACGTGTATGGTTTAAATTGATTGATTATACTGGCAACGTTCCTCTCAAAGGCAAACGATTCGACTATAAAACAGCTAACCCAGCAACAACAAAAGATTTACAAGAGTTGTTAGAACTTGAAGTTAAATAAAAAAAGCACTCATACTCGTTAAACTAGTAGAGTGCCTGAGCATTAAACATAATAAAGAATATGAAGTGGTCCATAATTCAATCTCATCATCATTTGATTTTTATTTTGCACCACAACAGTCTAAAACACGTTCAAAGTAATATAAATAACGGTATTGTGGGGGATAAATAATTCGGATATGGGTAGGCTCGTGCCCGCAAGTGATCGGCAAAAAAAGTGACATATAGTGGCCTATAACGACTTTGATAATGTCAAAAACATTTGATATTATCAAATATAATATACTATATTATATATGTTAAATCTTTTTTACATTAGCTGAGGAGAAATTTATGAATAAAGGATATTTTGCATTATGGATAATAGGGATTGTAGTATTTATTTTTGACATAGGAATTGTAGCATCTTTACTAAGAAAAGGTGATGAAAGAAAACATATGATTATTTTAAAAAGTGGTTGTTTTTCTTTTATCGTTGTTATTATTTCTTTGACGTTAAAATGCTTGACATTCCTATTAGGTCCAATTTTAAATATTCAATTTGATAATTATACAAATCACTCTGATGATTTTTTTTCACTAACATTTGCAGTTGTTACGTTTTTATTCGCAGTGCGATATAATCGTAACAAAATGGGTGACTGAGGCGGTTATTTTGGAAAATTTAATTAATCAGTTACGAAAAAAAAAGTATTTATCTCAAGAAGAATTGGCAAATAATTGTGAAGTTTCTAGACAAACAATTAATGCGATTGAGAATAATAAGTATGACCCAACTTTAATTTTGGCTTTTAAGTTAGCGAAAGAACTTAATTCTACCGTAGATAAATTATTTATTTACGAAAAAAATGATTAAGTTGTGTTTTTATAAATACAACTTAATTATTTTTAAAGACTTAACATAATTAGCATTACCAAAATAAAGAGATAGTATGTAAACATTTTAGGGGGAACTGAACTATGAATGATGAAATCGATTTGTTAAACCAAATTACGGATCTAATTTTGGACGAAAGCATTAACCAAACAGAACGGGAAGCTCTGATAGTAGCAAAATTAAGTTTGGAAAATAATCAATATCTACCTAAAATAATTGCTGATTTAAAAACAGACTTAACACCATTAGCCATGAAAAATAGTCTTTCTAAACCTTTGTCCCCGTTTTATTTACAGATAATAAGCCAAGAATTTGCTGACAAATATCAAGGTCTTGGTTATGGCTTTGGTATGAATTTTGGTAACCACTAAGTTTATACCAAATTTAGGGGCTATTCAAAAAAATAATCCCTCGAAAAACCCGTTAAAACAACCCCTATACTCTGATTGTTGAGTATAGGGGTTGTTTTTTAGTTAAATGATATAATAATTCTCGAAGTGGAGGGCTTATATGTCTAAACAAAAACTATCAATACAGGAAAAAAATAATAAACTAGACGTTCAGCTAGACTTACTTCGTCACTATGCAAAAATGTTTGACTCTGGTGTAACTGATATGGCGCTACCAATGGCTACACAGGTTCGCGTTCTAATACATCAAACCCACAATTCAAACTCTTTACTAAATCAACTAGATTTAATAAATAAATTTAAAGCTTGGCATTCACCTAACAGTAGCTTTTCTCCCAATAATTTATTGCCTTCTTGGGATCTGTTGATGATGTCAATTGGGGCGGAAGGTGCTTCTTACATGCCGTTAGGAAGTAAGGAAGTATTTAATAATCGTCGAGACAGCTCTGATAAGATTCTTTCAGAAGTTTTTTGTCCTGTGGAACTGTGGTGGCAACAAATTGTGTTTGCACAACAATCAGAATATATTTCTCGTAGAGATATTGTATTATTCATAGCTAATAAAGATGGTGGATCACATGTAGATGAAAAAAAAGATCCTATTGACGATTTTAAAAAGTCACAATTACTCGGTTTCTATGATCAAAACGGGAATTATCCTAACGGTAATCCCCTATATTCTGCTATGCGTCAAATTGTAGAAGAATTATTAGTATCATTTGAAGTATTTAAGACGCACAATACCCTAACAACTCCTGGGTTTAAACAAAAAATTGAGTTCTTAGATCTATCGGAAAATGAAAATAAGAGGCATTTATATTTTAACTTTCTGAGAGATATCAGTGATAAGTCGAAAGGTCAAAATAGTTTTCAGATTAAAGAATTTACATTTAAATATTATGGTAATAGTAATTGGTCATTCCTTGAAAAGAGTAAGCCAAGCAAGGATATCCCTATTATTGAGGTTAAATAAATATGCAACAAAATGTACTCCATAAAAGATTCTAATGTCTTGAAAATGATCAAAAATACCTTATTTGATAGTTTTCGTGCTGGATGTCGTAACTACACCGTATTTCAAGTTGGGGAAGCAACCTTACTACGGGTGAGTGATGTTATGATAAAAGGCTAATGTGTTTAACGCAGATGTCACGATTAAGAAAAATACGTTTACCTACAATCAAAAAAATTGGTATTTATCGTGTCTACATGCAGTCTAACTATAATATCGGACTTGTCATGCAATTATTAAACCATTCTAGTGAAGCGATGACTTTAACTTATTTAGGTTTGAATCAAGCAAGTCGTGAAATAATTTTAGATTAAAGTAATTTTGTTAACTCTCAATAACATGATGAAACCTAATATTATAAGGATTGGTAAGGACTTTCTATTGCTAAAATAGCGACGGGGTATTATGTTTAATGTCATAACAAGGACCAGGAGGAAAGTCGTGATATTTCATAATTTGATAAAGGAAAAAAGACAAAAAATGTCTTTAACACAAATGGAGTTGGCTAATAAGTTATTAGTATCCAATAAAACCATATCTAATTGGGAGACCGGTAAAACATTGCCAGATATTGAAAATATTATTTTAATATCTAAGTACTTAAACATATCGTTAGATGATTTGTTTTTAGGAGACGAAACGATGGTCGGAAAATTAAGAGAAAATCAACAGGAACGCAAATTTTATCGTATTGTTACGATAAGCTTAATCAGTGCAATTATAGTTGGAACTATCGGTTATTTATTTTTAAAACTGTTCTATTCATCGAATATGATTTTAATTGAATCTAACCTATCTGGTTATTTATCTATTCCAATGTTTATTCTAATTATCTACATTCTGACAAAAATTAACTGGCATTCATTGATTAGCATTTTAAATAAAAAGATCATCATTGCCATCGGCTTTCTTCTATTTTTGTATGCTATTATGCCAGTAATGGACATTGTAGACGGTCTGATTAGAGGCTTTGTCGGATCTGGTGTTAATTAAATAACAGGGGGAAAAGTGAATAATACTAGTAACTCACTATAGTCAGCATTATAAAAAGCAAATACTAAGTAAATCATATTAGGTATTTTCTTCTTTGTATAATCTACGTAAAGTCATCAAAATCAATATATCTCGAATAACACGATACTACTTCTAGTTAAAGTGCTTGATGAACGTCTATTCTTTCATTCATACTAGTAAAAATAAGTTCAGAGGTATGTCATGTTATTTTCGAGTAGTTTAAAACAATTGCGGTTGTCTCATAATCTGTTACTAGGGGTCAAAGAAAGACCCTATGCAATCAAAAATAATCTTTTGTTTTGTTCCGGAACCATTTAAAGAACCCGATAAATGATATAATAATTTAAGATAATCATGATGTTGAATCAATTCTTGGGGGATATATGTTAATTCGGGATATGGTACGAACTAAGCCAATTAG
>CALNAK010000023.1 GCA_937874185.1 uncultured Lactobacillus sp. | reverse complement strand
AATGGTTCATACACTGTTAAGTCAGGTGATACATTAAACAAGATTGCGGCAGCAAACGGTACAACAGTAGCTAACTTAGTAGCTGCTAATAACATTTCAAATGCTAATGTGATTACTGTTGGTCAAACTTTAAAGTTGTCAGCATCATCTGCTTCAACTTCAAGTTCATCAACTGCAACAACATCACAATCATCAAGTTCTACACAATCATCATCAACTTCTAATAATGCTGCTTCAACATCAAATACAAGCAACAGCTCATCAACTTCAACAACAGCTGATGCTACTATTAATGCTTGGAATGCAAAGCGTGCTACTCTTGGCTTGTCACCAATTAAGATTTCAGCTTCATTGACAGCACAAGCTCAAAGCCGTGCACAAGCTCTTGCAACATCATCTAACTGGTTTGGTTTGCATGAATCATCATCAACTCCTGAAGTTGTTGCTAATGGTTTTGCTGCAGGTGCAACTGTAATTAATGCTTGGTACTATGAAACAGGTATGGTTAACGGTGGTCACACTGAATTTATTGTTAACTCTAGCTTCACCGAAGCTGGTGTAGGTTATTATGACGGATGGATCGTCATTGACGCACATTAATAACACCAAAAAGTGGATAGTTGCTATCCACTTTTTTTGTGTTCTCATGTATAGTAGAGTGCAGAGGTATAAAAAATGTTGTACAAATTTACTGAATTAACAAAAGAAGAATATACAGAATTTGAAAAGCAAAGTTCTGTGGGTACCTTTTTACAATCAGGTGAACAAGCTGAATTATTACAAAAACGAGGCTATAAAATATGGTTGTTAGGTATCAAAGCTGACGACAAGGTAGTGGCTGCAGCGTTGGTCATGCGTGAAAAGGTACATATGGGATACATCTTTTCAATTGATCGTGGGCCATTATTGGATTTTGAAAATCATGAATTGTTGGCTTTTTTCATGTCTAATTTCGTAAAGTTTTCACGCGAGAATAAAGGGCTTTATATTGAAGTAAGGCCAAATGTGACTTTGAAAATGACGAATAACCATGGCGATCTTCTAGGTGAAGAGAATACGGTGTTTATCGAAGAGATGAAAAAGCTTGGATTTACTCATTTGCCATTTGTAGATGGTTTCACTACAGCTGGTTCTCCAGAATGGGAGTATATCAAAGATTTGTCAGAATTAACCGATGAGAAATCTGTTCGTGCCTCGTATAATAAGAAGGCTCAGTATTATTTAAAAAAGAATGCTCAGTTCGGTATTCGTTTACGTCAATTAACACGAGATGACTTGCCAGATTTTAAGGAATTAACACAAAAAACTGCTGATAGGTTACATTATAAAGATAAAAACTTGAATTTTTATCAAACAGTATATGATGTGTATGGCGATGATGCAACATTTGTCTTTGCTGAACTAAACTTTGACAACTATATTAAGGAAGAGAATGAAAAAATCTCTGAATTAGATGCCAAACTGGCCAAAATTAATCAGAAGATCGAAAAATATCCAACGAATGATAAATTTAAGCGTCAGTATGCTGAATTTGATGATCAAAAAAATCAACATAGCAAGCGCATATTAAAAGCGGAACAACAGAAAGAAGCTGCTGGTAAATCGACAGTCGTCGTCGCTGGTGCATTATTTATACAGCAACCTCAAGAGATGAATTATCTGTATTCAGGCACTTATGAAGAGTATATGGACTATTACGGCCCTTATCAAATACAAGACGTTATGATCAACAAGGCAGTTCAGGCAGGACTCAAGCGCTATAACTTCTACGGCATTGCTGGAAAGTTCGATGGTAGCGATGGTGTATTAGGATTCAAAACGACTTTTGAGGGACAAGCACGTCAACTGGTAGGAAACTTCATGATGCCTGTTAATCCCTTTAAATATGGCGTCTATCGATTACTCAAAAAAATGATGGGCCGTGCTTAAAATGAGCTTTTTTAGCGAGTAAAACCCGTTTTGTGGTATGGTATATAAGGTAATTATTAAATTGGCGGTACACAATACTTATGAAACACAATCCATATCTAGAAGAGCGAGATAATAAAAATGACGCACGTGCTAACTTACCAACACGTCTGCGAATTTTGTTGTTTATATCGTTTATACTAATGGTTGCCCTAGTTGTACAATTAGGGTTTTTAACGATTAAGCAGGGAGCCAATTATTTGGCTGAAGTCAACCGAAGTGAAGAGACCGTTGAAAAAGGAAATACACCACGAGGTTTAGTTTACGACTCAACCGGCCGTGTTCTGGCTGGAAACAAGGCGCAAACGGCGATTACATTTACGCGTGGTACTAATATTACTTCTAGCACAATGCGAAGCACTGCAATTAAACTTGGAAAATATTTGACAGTTGATACGACCCGCCTCAGTGATCGTTCTAAAGCTGACTTTTATTTGGCTGACGCAACTAACGCGGCTAAGGTGCAGAAACGCGTTGCTAAAGAACATAAGAATGGTAGTAGCCTGACGACATCAGAGATTAATAGTCTGTCGGTAAGTTATGTAGAAGAGCATAACTTGCTTTCAAAAGTTAGTGATAATGATGCAATGATATTTCAGCGGATGAGCGGTGCTTATTCATTGTCAACGACATTTATCAAAGAAGACGATGTGACAGAAACAGAATTAGCGGAGATTGGCGAGCGTTTAAGCCAATTCCCTGGTATTAAGATAGGTACAAGCTGGGCAAGACAATATCCTGAAGGAAATGATTTTAAGGCTTTGATTGGTACAGTAACTAGTGAAGATAATGGGTTGCCAGATGATAAGTTACACACACTCTTAGCACAAGGATATTCACAAAATGAATCAGTTGGTAGTTCTAATTTGGAATCTAGCTATGAATCCTTATTGAAGGGATCAGCCTCACAGACTGTAGTTACAACTGCTTCTGACGGTACGGTAAAATCATCTTCTGTAAAATACAAAGGGCAGTCTGGAGATAGTCTTAAATTAACCATTAATGCTGACTTTCAGAAAGAAGTTCAGAAAATTTTGGAAGACAATTTACCAACTGGGGATGTTCAAGGTGCTTATGCTACAGTAATGAATCCCTATACTGGCGGTATCTATGCTATGGCAGGCGTAGACAGAGATTACTCAACCGGAACAAAAACAGCTGATCCGTTGGGAAATATTAATCATGCTATTGTCATGGGATCTGTGGTTAAGCCGGCGGTATTAGCTACAGCTTTCCAAAAAGGTGTGATTACTCCCTCAAATTCTACATTGTTGGATCAAGCTATTAAAATTGCGGGAACACCAACAATCACATCATATTGGAATAAAACAGGTACGCCTGTTTCAGTTGATGCACAAACAGCCTTAGAGCGTTCTTCGAACACTTATTTCGTTCAATTGGGTATGAAGATTGGTGGACAGAATTATAGCTCGGGATCGGCATTAGCATTGAATTCTGATGCCTTTCAGACATTACGTAATGGGTTAGGACAATTCGGATTAGGGACAAAAACAGGTATTGATGTCAGCGGAGAAACTGCTGGTTATCGCGGAGATACTACAGGGTCAAATATTGGTAAATATTTGTACGAATCATTTGGTCAATATGACACCTATACAACACTTCAACTTGCACGATACGTTTCTACAATTGCTAATGGTGGGTATTTGATTCAGCCTCATTTGGTAAGCTCAATATTACAAAGTTCAACTAATAGTTCAAAAAAGCGTACAGTGTGGACAGCCACACCGAATATACAAGGGCAAGTTCAGTTGGATTCTGACGAATGGAAAGTAATCCATGAAGGAATGAATCGTGTTGCAAATGGTACGGACACGTACAATACTGGTGGAACAGATATACATAAACTTGAACCACATGTTTATGCTAAAACAGGAACCGCCGAAACAACAACCAATGGACATACGACTTATACAGAATCCATTGTTGCTTATGTACCGGGACAACCGATGGTCATGGCCATGGCTATTCCAGGTATGAATAATTATTTAGATGGTACCAATGGTAAGATTGCGGCAAAAATAATTAATGCTTACTGGAAGTATGTTCAAAATAAACCATAACTTTATAAAAAAGACAGTAATCATGATTACTGTCTTTTTTATT
>CALNAK010000022.1 GCA_937874185.1 uncultured Lactobacillus sp. | reverse complement strand
TACCAATTACGTAAAGTCTACGCAACCCTTTTTTACAAAAAAGTTGATTTTTTTTGCTTTTTCTCTGAAATACCCTTCATTGCGGCGTTTACCCAAGCACTTTTATGCTGTGCAATTGTCTTATAACCAATCTTATCTCGATAATCAGTCCAAAAATGCTTATGTAAAATCGGTCTTCCTAGCTTCTCTGGATCCAATGCACGCATTGATAAGCTGATTTTTTGATTGTATTCATCAATACCCATTACAATTACATCGACTTTATCACCGATTTTATATCTATCTTTCACATCTGAAACGAAACCATGTTTTAGTTCAGAGATATGAATCAAGCCTTGTTGATCATCATCCAGCTTTACAAAGACACCATATGATTGAATTCCAGATATTGTACCTGTAAGTTTCTCTCCTATATGCATTACTTTCCTCCCTTTTTAATTTCTAAATGTGTAACAATGTATCTATAGATTATATAACAGAAAATGGTGACTAAGATTATGAATGACAAAATTTATGACATTTCAATTATCGGTGGTGGTCCTGCAGGTATGTTTGCTGCCTACTTTGCCCGTCTTCGTGGACTAAATGTTTCTCTAATAGAAAGCTTACCTAAATTAGGTGGCCAACCTGAAACACTATATGCACAGAAACACATCTATGATGTTGCAGCATTACCTAAAATTTCAGGAACCGACCTTATCAAACAATTAACAGATCAATTAAGTATTCTGGACTGTGATAAATATCTAAACACTTCAGTTTCTTCTATAGATAGAAAAGATAATCTTTGGCAACTTACTACCAATAATGAAACTATTCAGACTAAAGCAATTATCGTAGCTATTGGTAATGGTTCTTTCCAACCACGTAAACTTACCTTCGACTATGCACCCGAGTTAGAAGACAAAAACATCGAATACTTTGTTAATAGTATAGATGGCTTTAAAGATAAAGACGTTTTAGTAGCTGGCGGTGGCGACTCAGCCGTTGACTGGGCAATTGATTTAAGTAAAGTGGCCAAGCATACATCCCTAATACATAGAAGAAACAGGTATCGTGCTATGGAATCCAGTGTTAAAAAACTCGATGACTCCACAGTTGAACAACTTAATCCCTATATTATAAAGAATGTTGATTTCAATTCAGATAATCATAACAAAATTGATGTCACACTTAAAATGATTAAGACTAATGATATTAAAGTCATTACAACCGATAAACTATTGGTCAACTATGGATTTGTTTCTGATTCAAAGATTCTCCGTGATTGGAATATCAATTTAGAAGGACCGTTTATCAAAGTATCCCAAGAAATGGAAACTAACCTACCTAACGTCTTCGCTATTGGCGATATCGTTACATATCCGGGTAAGTTGCAATTAATTGCTATGGCCTTTGCTGAGGGTCCTATTGCGGTAACCAAAGCTTTGCGTAATCTTTATCCTGAAAAGGATTACTTCGAGCACAGTACGTCTATTTTCGAAAAATAATCTTTAATTTGATTTTTTTTAAAGTTATTTTTAAGTTATGCTAGTATAATGAAGTTTAATTTGAAATCTGGAGTTGATTGATTGAGTTACGTAATGAGTCTGGTTGATTTCATTCTACATATTGATAGTCATTTAGTTAATATCGTGAATAATTTCGGCATTTGGACATATCTAATACTATTTCTGATTATCTTTATTGAAACTGGTGTTGTTATCCTACCGTTTCTTCCTGGTGATTCCCTAATATTTGCTGCTATGGCATTAGCTGCTAATCCTAAATACGGATTGTTATCGTGGTTACTGTTTCTGATCTTCTTAGCAGCCGCCGTTTTGGGAGATACAATGAACTATGAGATTGGGGAACATTTTGGGCACTTCGCCACGGAGAACAAATACCTCAGTAAGTTAATCAATAAAGAGCATCTTGATGAAGCACATAAGTTTTTTGAAAAGCATGGTGGAAAAACAATCGCAATTGGTCGTTTCATTCCATTGATTAGAACCTTTGTTCCATTCGTTGCTGGTAGTGGAACAATGCACTACGGAACTTTCTTGAAGTATAACTTCATTGGAGCTTTCCTCTGGGTGCTTGTCTGTTCAGCAGCTGGACATCTATTCGGTAACATCCCTGCTGTCCAAGATCATTTCTCAATGATAATTATCGGAATCGTTCTAGTATCATTGATTCCCGTTCTTATTACAGCACTTAAAAATCGCAAAAAGAAAAACGCTTAAGACTAATGTCTTAGGCGTTTTTTTAATCCAGCTTTCCAAAAATTCAAGCCTTCAAAGATTATAAAGAATAGTACGAAACATTGCGTAAAGAAATCTTCTGGCAAGATATTAATTACTGGGTCTTTATTAGGATCAAAGAGCCAATCGCTATTTCTAAATAACACTTCATGGAAAATTACAAAGAACTGGTCAAAATTGAATAGCATTAATACTACTAAAACAATGCCGCCAATTCCTATCCAGAAAAACATCTTATTAAAATGCGCTCTAACTTTATGGAATTTAGCAACAATCCCACCAGTTATGATAAAAACAGCAAAGTTTAATAAAAATAACTTTTTACAGTCTTGAAAATGAAGTCTACCCGCAGCAGATGAAACAAAATCACTCAAGTGAAATTGCCAATTAAACGGATTAATTAAATAGTCCATCATCTGGGCATAATTCTTCATAATAGTGCCGTACTTCATATTAACTATTTGTTCGAGATAATAGAATTTAATATCAACCGCAAATAGTAGATAACTAGCAAATATTGTAATTGTGATAGCTCCTGTTAAAAAAAAGAATGCTAAGGCAATCGTGTACAAAACATCCTTTTGCGAATTAGACATCCCATTGATCCAGACTTTCTACTTCGTGTGTTGGTTTAATTGGTGCATTAGCAATATCTTCATGTGTACTTACACCTGTATAAACCAAGAGTGTATCGATATTAGCATTGATACCACACTTGATATCAGTATTATAGTTATCGCCAACCATAACTGCTGACTTAGGGTCGAATCCCTTAACTTTAGCAGCAAAGTCAACAATTTCACGTTCTGGCTTACCGATATACTTAGCCTTTTGTTGTGTTGAAGTTTCAACTAATGAAATAACTGAACCGGCACCAGGAACTAAACCACGTTCGTTTGGCAAATTAGTATCAGCATTTGTTCCGATAAAGATTGCACCACGTTTGATAGCAAGTGTTGCAACTTCAAACTTGTGATAAGTAACGTCGTAATCTAATCCAACGATAACAACATCAGGATCAACTTCGTTTAACTTGATTCCAGTACCAAAAACAGCACTCTTCAAACCATACTCACCAATTACATAAGCTGAGTGATTTGATACATCATCATCAAACATATTTTTGACATGTGCAGCTGTAGCAAGTGAAGGTGTCACGATTTGTTCTGCCTTAGCAGTGATTTGATGATTGTTAGTTAGATTATCAGCCACTTGTTGTGGAGTCTTAGTTGTATTATTTGTTAAGAAATAATAGTCAATGTTCTCTTTGTTTAAATTATCGACAAAGATTTTAGCTTCGGGAATTTTATCCTTTCCACGATACATAGTTCCATCCAAGTCAATTAAATATGTTTGATACTTCATTTATTCTTTTCACCTATTTTTCTAATTTTAAAAGTCTTCTTTGCGGTTGTCGTAGTCTTCTTCTTATTAATAGGACTATGCTTAGAAACTCTTGTTTTATTTTGATTGTTCTTTGAAGATTTATTATTATTCTTAGTTTTAGTTGCAGCATGGTTATTAGTCGTTCTCGTCTTAAAGTTATGGTTCGACTTATGGCGATTTTGACGACTCTGATGTGTTGAATGACTTTGACGATTTTTGAGTGGTGCCTTCTTAACTTTTTCTAAGACAAAATAGGCACAACCAAAATTACAGTACTCTAATAGGTAGTCTTCCAAATAAGAAATACGATTATCTAATGTACTTTCCTTACGTCCGTCTTCGTAAAATCCCTTAAATCTTAACTGGTCATAGCCCCAATCGCCGACGATATAATCGTACTTATCAAGCACATTATTGTAACGTTCCTCAATGCGTTCTTCACTAAAACCACTGTCATGGTCTTCAACCACTTTGTATTGTGTTTTGTTGATCGTAATCAAATGATCAGCTAACACAATCACATCAGCAACTTTTGTAGCATTATCCTCAACTTCTTGCAAGTAATCACCTCAAATTGGATATTTTTTACTCAAGTAATCACCGAATACACTTCTCAAAAATTGTGGATACATAATCTCGTTGTCACCAGCAATCTCAATTGATGGGAAGTACGGTACAAAGAGATAATGATCCAATAAAGCTAAAGTATACTCTTGATTCTTTTCCAGTTCTTTTCCGTTTATATAAACATTACGTTTATTATCAATCGTAATTCCACGATAAACAAGCTCGCCAAATATTTTACCACGAAATCCCATGCCCTTTTGTAAATGATTACGTAAAAACATGCGATTCTTTTCCATTTCCATAATTAGACGCCAAACATTATCACCGGTCATCGTTGTTTTCATAACATGGATAGCATGTGGTAAAACATCATGAAGGTTCTTTTCAGTCACAATCCCCTTTGGTAAGTCTTCCAAGAATAATCCTGAACTCAACACAGCCACGTCAGACTCGGCATATTCCTGAACTGCAGTCAGAGCTTCCTCAATAATCGAATGTTTAGCCTGATAATCACAGCTCAACGTTTCAGGTAAATTGGCAATTTGTTGTTGATTGAGTAATTTCTCACCCTCATCAAATTGGTGTTTGATCCATTCCTCATCGCCGGGTTCTACCTTGAGTGTTTCTGTTTTAGTTGTAAAAGCAGATTTATGCGTAATTTGTTTATGTTCGTTAATTTCTAAATTAATCGTCCCGATATGTTGTCCGTATTTACCGGCCGCAGCCAACAGAACTCCATTATCCATTTCACCCTTTGGAAATAGATGATGTGTGTGTGAACCAACAATGACATCAATTTCTGGATGTTTCTTGGCAATTAAACGATCCATTGAAACTCCTAAATGAGAAAGTAGAATAATGACGTCACAATTTTCATCTTGCACCATCTTGAGTGATTTGGGTAACATGTCCTGAATCAACTTAATATCCCAGTTCAATAATGGATACGTCAAGATATAAGGTGCTGTTAATCCGATAACACCAATCTTAGTATCAGCTTTAGTTGTAAATATTTTGTATGGTTTAGCAAAATCAGCAACTTTTTCAGTCTTTTTATCATACAAGTTACCCAAAATAACCGGAAAATTAGCTTTATCATACAAATGGGCTAAATGCTCATGACTGTTCCCCAAACCTTCATTGTTACCGATTGTGGCAGCGTCATAATGTAGTGGATTCATCCAAGCAATATTTGCCTGCCCGTTAGTCGCTTCACTCAAAGGATGGGCCCGGTCCATGGCATCCCCAATATCAAATAAATAGAAATCATCAGCTGAACTATTTTGTCTGGATTCTTCGATAAAACGTTCTACTCTTGGAAAATTTTCGAAATGAGAATGTAAATCATTAGTATGCACTATTTGAATTTTTTCCATAATATCCTACTTTCTATGTAATTCTGCTAAAGCCTTTTTCTTCTTATCATACATTTCTAGGATTTCTTCTCCTCTAAGTGGAGAACCCCATGGCAAATCTTCAGACAAATAATCACGTTCTGGTGCATCAACACCAACATTAATATTCTCCGCAATTGGCACAGAATAATGATGAATATGTCCATGTAAATTAATTATCTTGTCGACTTTACCCAATAACATCGGATAATGAGTACAATAAAATTGATGATGGTCAAATTTTAAGAGTGAACCAACATCTTCAAACTCAAATCTTGGTTTACCATCTGCCATGGTTTTATTGTGCTTATCAATAAATTTAAAGAGTGAACGATAATCATGATTCCCCTTGATCAAAGTCATGTGTCCATTCAACTGATCCAACATATCAAAAGTTTCCTCATCAGTTGGTGTGTCTTGCGGACGCATGGAAATATCACCTAAATGATAAACTCGATCATTCTCATCGACTCTAGCATTCCAAGCATCAATCATGGCTTGATTCATTTCATCCACATTCTCAAAATGTCTTGGAGCAAAGTTATTGGGTTCGAGTAATTGATAATGATAAAAATGCGTGTCAGCTATAAAATAATTCATTATTAATTTAGCCTTCCTTTGAAATTATTCGGTTGGCCTTCAAAATATCGTTGAAAGCATCTTGAATTTTGCCCTCGGGCTTTTGATATTCAACCCATTCTGTCAAATTCATCGGTGGAACTGTATAATTCTCGTTAACGTAGTCCTCGTAGATTCCGACCGCTGATGAATGTGGAATATTCAACTTTAAGATTCTTACTTCCTTAATGAATCCCAATTCGGCAGCCTTCTCGGCTCTACCGTTCATTACGATATTGGCAAGCTCATAATACTTAGTTCCATCATTACGAGTTATCTGTTCAATCATATCTAGTGTTTGTTTTTCATTATCCATTGTTAATACCTCACATTTCACTACTTACTTTAGTATATAATATCTAAAAAGTTAGGGAGTTAATTATGATTTCAAAAAGTTTTCGACTTTTAAAAATACCACTTGCTTTAGCAATCTTCTTCTTCGCTAGCGGTTTTACCGTTATCGGTCATCGTGGTGACCCAATTAACGCCCCTGAAGAAACCTTTGAAAGTTTCAATAAAGCTTTTGCCGAAGGTGCCGATTATGTTGAACTAGACCTGCATGTTTCCAAAGATAATGTTTTAGTCATCTCACATGATCGAGATCTTGAACGTGTCACTGGTACATCAGCTATTGTTTCGCAACACAACTTTTCCGACTTATCTGCCCTTCGTCAAAAGAATGGTGAACCAATACATAGTTTGAACCAACTCTTCGAACATTACAAAAATAATCCGAAAGCTAAGTTCTTAATTGAAACGAAAAAGACTAAAAAGGGTAATCCTCAAAATATGGAGGAGTTGCTCAAACAAGTTATTGATCAATATGGTATGCAAAATCGAGTAATGTTCCATTCGTTCTCAACCAAAAGTTTACAGAATGAATCTGAATTGATGCCGGAGATTCCTCGTATCTTTATTGCCGGAACCGTCAAACGAGTTAATTTCGAAGTTTTGCAATATGTTAGTGGCGTTAATTTATCATCCACAATTGTCACACCAGAAATAATCAATGCACTTCATTCTATGGGAAAAAGTATTTATGTCTGGGACGAAATGAACGAGAGTCCTAAGAAATGGAATACTTTGATCAATATGCCGATTGACGGTGTTGTGACTAACTACCCGGCAACTGGTAATGAATATCGTCAGTTAAAGGATCATTCTAAGAGTGAATCAATTAATCAAAACGTTTATTATATGAGTACTAAAAATGAACCAATTTACGAAAACCCCTATCGGTTGATAAAAACTGATAAAGTTGTTAAACCTTTAGATGGTTACCATATTTCGAATATTATTAAATCTAATGGTGAGAAATATGTTCAATTAGGGGAAAATCAATTTGCCAATGCCACTGGCTTTAACTCTGAATATGTTTTAAACGATTTACGTCCTTACTTTGGAGCTAAGGCAATTTATCGAAATCAACAGCCCAATAATTTTCTATATAGTGATCCAACTGATCCATCAAGCATTACCAACCGAATGGAAATTAACAAACCTGAAAAAATAATTACGATTCAAAAACTGGGAACACAAACTTGGTTGAAACTTAAAAATGGTTGGATAAATTCGCATAATGTTCTGATTCAGTTGAATCCTGATAACTATTTGGGAAACAAGAGTGAACAGAGTTATTACAACTTACCTCGTGGTCAAAGAATCAGAAATATTGATTTATTGGAAAATGTTTCGTTAGAAAAATCAAGTAAAGACCAAACAGTTGAAAACGCTGATTTAATGCGAAACTTCAACAATTTGTTCGTTGATTACTCGTTTCATAATGAGAGCGATTCCATCAACAAGATTTAGGTAGATTAGCCTTTAAGAGCAACCTTTGGTAAAATATAAAAAACTTCATGTGGAGGTCAGAGATATATGTCTATAGATTGGGAGAAAGAAGTTTCACATCGTTCAGATGAATTAATTAACGATCTTTCTGAATTAGTAAGTATTGACAGTTCAAGAGATACAGAACACAAAACTAGCGATTTTCCACTAGGACCTGGACCGGCAAAAGCACTACAAACATTTTTACACTTTGCAGACCGTGATGGATTTGATACAAAAAATGTTGATAATTTAGCCGGTAGAATTGAATTTGGTGATGGCGACGACGCCATTGCTATCTTGGGACACGTTGATGTTGTTCCTGAAGGTCCGGGTTGGGAAACAAATCCTTTCGACCCAGTGATCAAAGACGGTAACCTTTATGCTCGTGGTGCTAGTGATGATAAAGGTCCTAGCTTAGCTTCATACTATGCTATGAAAATTATCAAAGAACTAAAATTACCAACAAGCAAAAAGGCTCAACTTATTCTTGGTACTGATGAGGAAAGTGAATGGGTTGGAATCAACCACTACATGGAAAAAGAAACTATGCCAGAAACTGGTTTCTCACCTGATGCGGAATTTCCTGCCATCAATGGTGAAAAAGGAATCGTCTCATTTAGAGTTACATTCCCTACTCCAACAATCGGCTTAGTTAAAAACTTTGTTGCTGGTATCAGACCTAACATGGTTCCTCAAAATGCTGAAGCTGACCTTGATTTAAATATCATGCAGGCTGAAGTTTTGAAAGCTAAATTAAGCGAATTTCTAAAAGCTAATCCAGAAGTCAAAGGTAGTATCACAATTGATGGCGAAACTGCTCATGCCAAAATTATCGGTAAAGGTGCTCATGCCATGGAACCATTCAATGGTATTAATGCCGCAACTTACCTAGCTAAATTTTTAACAACGCTTGATTTGAATGACAGTGAAAAACAATATTTCTCATTTATTGCTGATGAATTACACCTCGACTTTGCTGGTAAACATCTAAATATTGCTAACAAAGATGATGTTATGGGTGAATTGACACTTTCACCTAACATTTATGAATACAATTTGGATAATGCAAGCATCCTACTTAACATTCGCTATCCAAAGGGTGACACTGGTGATACGTTGACGGAAAAGATCAACAACAGTTTACCAGATAATATTTCAGCTGCTATTGAAGGTCACAACCAATTACCACACTTTGTCGATGAAAATGATCCACTAGTCCAAGCACTTGTTGGTGCCTACCGTGATCATACTGATGACAAAACCACACCTCCATTTACTGTTGGTGGTGGTACTTACGGTCGTATCTTGAAAAACGGAATTGCCTTCGGTGCAATGTTCCCTGGCGACGAAAATGTTATGCATCAACCTAATGAATATATTAATATTGATAAATTATTAAAAGCTACTGCAATCTACGCAGATGCTATCTACCGCTTGATTAAATAGGATAATTAAGAGTTCCGTAGAAATTCTTTTCTACGGAACTTTTTTTGTTTTTACACTTCTAAATCAATTTTATTATATAATTGTGGTATGTAACTTTTTAAGGGAGCTTATTTAAAAGTGAAAAATTTATGGAATAGCATCGTCAACTGGTTTAAAAGTATTAAAAGCTGGTCTGATTTTGCTAACAAAGCTAATCTCACAATTGAGATTATACGTAGAATCATCCTCTACACTATTGCAGGGCTCTTCATCATTTTGAGTTTAGCAATTGGACTTGGTATGGGTTATGTCTCAGCCCTAACAAACCAAGTCAGTGTACCAACAAAACATGAGATGCAAACAGAACTTCAAGACGTTAATAATTCAGCCACACTTTATTTTGCTAATGGCGAAAAGGTCGAAAATCTTCAAAAGGATTTAGTTGGTAAGAAGATTTCTACTTCTGAAATGTCTCCATACCTAACTAAAGCCATTGTTTCAACTGAAGATAGTGACTTCTACCGTCATAAGGGTGTTGTTCCTAAGTCTATTTTTAGAGCTGTTATTTCTGACGTTTCAGGTATCGGTGCACAAACTGGTGGATCTACTTTGACCCAACAAACAGTTAAAATGCAGATGTTATCTTCTGAAACAACTTGGAAACGTAAAGCTGTCGAAATTTTCTTAGCTATGCGTGTCGATAAATACTTTACTAAGGACGAAGTCCTGGAAGATTATCTAAACGCTGCAACATTTGGACGTAATAATAAAGGACAGAACATTCAAGGTGTGCAAGCTGCCGCTCAAGGATTATTCGGTAAAAATGCGAAAGATTTGAACATTGCCGAATCAGCCTTCATTGCAGGTTTGCCACAAAGTCCTTCTATCTATACTCCATACGATACACGTGGTAGCTTGAAAGACGATATCAGTCTCGGAATGAAACGTAAAAATATTGTTCTTTATAGAATGTATCGTGATAATCAAATTACTGAAACACAATACAATAGTGCTAAAAAATTTGATTTGAAGAACGATTTCCTTAAACCTGAAAAGGCAACTACTAAGGAGATTAAATATGGTTACGTTTATAACCTTTTGACTCAACAAGCAGAAACTATTTTGATCAAACGTTTAGCTAAGGCTGATGGTATTAAATATAATGATCTTATTAAAGATGATAATCTTTATAATCGTTACGAAACTCAAGCCTATACTGAACTACATAGTAAGAACTACAAGATTCACAGTACAATTGATAAGAATTTATATATTGCTATGAACCAACAAGCTCAGGAATTTAAGGGTAACTTAGGTACTAGTCATACTGGTACCGGAACTGACGCTAACACTGGTAAAACTGTCAAAGTTGCAGAACCTGTTCAAAATGGTTCCGTCTTACTAGATAACAAAACTGGTCAAGTGCTTTCCTTTGTTGGTGGTGTTGACTTTAAGAAATCTCAATTGAATCATGCGTTCAGCACATACAGGTCACCTGGTTCATCTATTAAACCTTTGATTACCTTTGCACCAGCGATTGAAAATGGTTTGATTGGTTCTCAAACAATGCTAGCCGATTTCAAGACTAGTTTTAATAAGTACGCACCTACTGATTACGGTGAAACTATTCAAAATCGTTTCATCTCAGCACGTGAAACTTTGGAAGAATCATACAACATCCCTTCTGTTAACTTATATAACTACATTAGAAATCATGGTGTTAGTTCTAAGAAGTATATGCAAAAAATGGGTATTAACTTAACTGATAAGGAATACGCTCAATTAGGTATTACCTTAGGTGGTACTAATAAAGGTGTGACAGTTCTTCAACAAGCTAGTGCCTTCTCTACTTTTGCTAACAAGGGTGTCCACGTTGATCCTTATGTTGTTTCCGAAGTAACGGATCCATCAGGAAAAGATATTTACATACATAAGGGAACGAAGAAACGTGTCTTCACTGAACAAACTTCATACATCATCAAGAACATGCTTCACGGTGTTGTAACTAAAGGTACTGCTTCTGCCCTATCTTATGAATCAAACTTCAGTACGAAGAACCTCTTTGGTAAAACTGGTACATCAAATAACTACCGTGATAACTGGTTCATTGGTAGTACTGATGGTATGACAATGGCATCTTGGATTGGTTACGATAACTTCTATCATGACAATTACAACTTGGCAAGTAATTCTACTGATATTAACCAAGAGCTTTGGGCTAAAATGGCAAACGCCGTTTACAAAGAAGATCAAGGTGTTATGAATGTACACAAGTCCTTTGATAAACCTGAAGGTGTTAAATCCTACAAGGTTGATAAGGAAACTGGTACTAAGATTGGTACTATTGGATACAATGGTGTGACAACTACAGTCAACCAACACACAGCTAACTCCTTGTATTACAAGGGCGAACCAAACGAGATGTCTTATGACGACTTTGCCATCGGTGGTAAATCTAAGAATTACAAACTATTCTGGGATAATTACTTCGGTAGCGATAATGGTTACGCAACTGTTAAACGTTTGGGTGATAACACTAAGACTGCTGACGATTTAGCTAACGAAAATGGTAGTGGTCGTACTTCAGGATTCAGTAATAGTACAAACAGCAATGACTCATCTGAAGTCATCACTAACAACACTACTTCTGGATCTGCTACAACAGATTCATCACGTTCAACTACAACTTCAAACGGAAATACTGAAACAGGTACCGGTTCCGGAAATGGCACTGGTACAGGTTCAGGTTCAGAATCAAATGAAACAAACTCATCTTCAACCGATAAAGTTGAAGATACTACAACTAGTGGTGGAACTGGCGACACAGTTTCTGGTAATACGGACGTCGGTGGTAATACCGCATCTGCTGGTGAATAATTGAATAGTAAAAAATCCACAACTCAAAATACGAATTGTGGATTTTTTTATTGAAACCGACAGCATTTCTACTATCTAATTAATTTTTTATGTCTTAGAAAATTTATGATAGAATGTGTAAGTCATAGAGTTAAGGAGAAAATATGTATTTTAGTCCAAGTTTTTTACAAAATTCTTTATACGTTGTAGCTGTCATTTTAATCATTTTTATAATTGGCGTTATAGGGTACAAAATAAAACATAACATCAAAATTTGGGATAAGTCCCTTACACTAGCATTAATCGTTCTGATTAACACCATTTATTCAATTATCTCAGGATTCTTCAATATTAATTACGAAGTAAGTTCCGTTATTAGTGGTGGATTGTCACTTGTCGCTTTCGGATATATCGTAGTTATAATTTGGGAATTGCATAAACAACGTAAAGCTTAGAGAGCGGAACAAGAGCGGTCAGCTCGTTTCAAAATATAAATCATAATAAATTTAGGTTAGTTTTATTAGTTTGAATTTTAAATCAAAAGCACTAATTCTGTATATCCCGAAAATGATTTAGGGGGTAAAGGAATTAATGCTTTTTTTATACCTATAAAATATCAAGGAATCAAAACTTAACCTGGAGCAAAAATTGAAACAGGCTCAGCCGCGAAATTCTACTTAGTCAGCGATTTTTGCTGGCTTAGTAGAAGACCAAGCTTCAAAACAGCCAGTCTTTGGCTGGTTTGAAGTTGTGTCCGCTGCGTTCCAGCCTGTTTCAATTTTTGTGGAAGGTGGGATTATACTACTACCCCAACTTTTACCACTTATATTGAACAGGATTCTTAATATATTTATTATAAACATCTCGAACAATTGCCATTTGATCAGCTGTAAAAGCTGGCAAATCTGCTGCATCAACGTTACGGCTAATTTGTTCAGGTTTAGATGCACCAGGAATAACGGTACTTACAGCATCAGACATCAAAATATAACGTAAAGCCATTGGAGCAAGTTTATCACCAGCACCTAAACGTTCCTTCAACTCATCAGCTGCTTTAACACCGGTAGCGTAATCTACACCAGAAAATGTTTCACCCGCATCAAACTCCTCACCTTTACGATTAGTTGTTCGATGATCATGTGCACCAAATTTAGTGTCCAATGTATATTTACCGCTTAACAAGCCACTAGCAAGTGGAACTCTGGCGATAATACCAACATCTTTTGCTTGAGCCATTTTGAAAAAGTTATCGGCTGGACGTAAGCGGAACATGTTATAAATAATTTCTACAGAAGAAATGTCATAATCAAGTGCCTTCATACCCTCTTCAACCTTTTCAACACTAACACCGTAATTCTTGATTTTACCTTCCTTTTTCAGCTTATCCATTGTAAAGAAGACTTCTGGTTCATAGAAAACTTGAGTTGGTGGGCAATGTAATAACACATTATCCAAAGCATCAACGTCCAAATTAGTTAAACAATCTTCAACGTATTTTGTAATGTTCTTCTCGTTATAACCACTGACTGTTTGGGCATCAAGTCGACGACCAACTTTAGTTGAGACAAATACTTTATCTTCCTTACCATTGATAAACTTTGCCAAAGCTCTTTGACTGTTTCCATCTTGATAAACATCAGCTGTATCGAAGAAATTAACTCCAGCATCATAAGCTGCTTCCAACGTTGCTTGCGCATCATCTTCGCTAAATGGATCTCCCCACTTTGAACCTAGTTGCCACGTCCCCAAGGAAACTTCACTAGCATTAAAATTAGTTTTACCGAATCTGCGATATTTCATCGTAATCCCTACTTTCCAATTATTTATAGAAAAAAAGCACTCTCAGCGAGAATGCTTTCGTTATAGTCTATTTAGTTGAACCACGTTTAACAATGCTGTATGGCAATTTAATTGTGTTGTCATCAATTTGTTCTTGGTTCATCATCTTAGTTAACAAACGCATAGCAACGGCACCGATATCATATAATGGTTCCTCAATTGAACTCATCTTAGGACGTGTAACTTCACATAGAACCGTGTCATTACTTGTTACAAGTTCAAAGTCATCAGGAATCTTAACACCTGATTTAACGGCTGAATTCAAAATACCTGAAGCAAGTAGATCTTCTGTAACATAAGCAGCAGTAGCACCACTACTTTGAACAGCATCCCAAATTGCTTCTCCAGCTCTAACTGAATATTCTGCTTCAAAGACCAAATTAGATGAGAAGTTAAGATGTGCTTTCTTCAAAGCCTTCTTGTAACCATCTAATCTAAATTTACCATCAATAGGATTTTCAAGACTACCACCAACAAAGGCAATCTTCTTGTGGCCATTTTGTGTTAATTGACCAACTACACTGGCAACAGCATCAGCAAAATCAATATTTACACTAGCACTTTCATTGTTTTTATCGACAGAACCAGCTAAAACGATTGGTGTCTTTGAGTTTGCCAAGATACGTTTTAACTTCTTGGACAATTGTTTGCCCATGTAAATAAGTCCATCAACTTGCTTTGATAGCAAGTTATTCAAGATTTGTTCTTCATCTCCAACAGATTCCTGTAAACTAGTTAAAATGATATTGTACTTATACATTGAGGCAACATCATCAATTCCCTTTGCCAAAGATGCATAATACAAGTTGGTAATATCTGGTAAGATAACACCAATAGTTGTACTCTTCTTACTTGCCAAACCACGGGCAACAGCGTTAGGACGGTAATTCAAACGATCGATTACTTCCAAAACACGCTTTCTTGTTTCTTCCTTTACATTGGCGTTTCCGTTTACTACACGAGAAATTGTTGCCATTGAAACGTTAGCAGCCTCGGCTACGTCATAGATTGTTACTACTTTTTTCTCCATCAGTACTCACTCTCTCAAACATTATTTTCATTAATTACCTTTAATTTATCAAAATTTTTCACATTTTGCAAGCGTTTACCGCATTATTGTGTCAAGTTTTCATGTTTTTTCAAAAAGAAAATCATTTTCAGTGATATACTACTAATAAATATTGTCGTAAAGGAGAATTTTCATGAATAAACAATTATTAGCACTACAAGAGTATTTAGCTCAAAACGGTTTAGATGCAGCTTATGTATCAAACCCTACTGATATCAACTATTTTACTGGTTTTTATAGCGATCCAGTTGAAAGAATTCTTGCGCTTCTAGTTTTCCCAGATAGAGATCCATTCCTCTTTGCCCCTCAACTTGAAGTTGGAGCCGCTAAAGAAGCTGGTTGGGACAAAGATGTCTTTGGATACCTTGATCATGAGAATCCATTTGAATTAATGGCTGGACACATCAAGGACGCTGCCGGTACACCTAACAAATGGGCCATCGAAAAAGATGACCTTCCCGTACAAAAATTAGAGGCTATCCAAACACAATTCCCTAACGCTGAATTCCCTGATAACTTATCTCGTTACATGGAAAATGCTAAGTTGATTAAGAGTGCTAGTGAAATTGCCGAATTAAAAGCTGCTGGTGACGAAGCTGACTATGCATTCTCAGTTGCCTTTAATGCCATCAAAGAAGGCCGTACAGAGCAAGAAGTCGTTGCCGAGATAGAATACGCCATGATGAAGAAAGGCGTTATGCACATGAGTTTTGACACAATCGTCCAAGCTGGTGCTAATGCTGCTAATCCACATGGTGGTCCAGAGAAGACACCATTAGAAAAAAATGAGTTAGTTCTCTTCGATTTAGGTACGATTCACAACGGTTATATCAGTGATGCATCAAGAACAGTTGCCTTTGGCCAACCAGATGCTAAATCATTAGATATCTACAAAGTTGATTTGGAAGCACAATATGCAGCCATGGACGCTGCTAAACCAGGTATCACAGCTGCAGAACTTGATAAAGTAGCCCGTGACATCATCACTAAAGCTGGTTATGGCGAATACTTCATTCATAGACTTGGCCACGGAATGGGAACATCAGAACACGAATTCCCATCAATCATGGAAGGCAACGATATGGAATTGAAACCAGGAATGTGCTTCTCAATCGAACCAGGAATCTACATTCCAAATGTTGCCGGAGTTAGAATTGAAGACTGTGTTTACATCACAGAAGATGGTTGCGAACCATTTACACATACAAGTAAAGAATTGAAGTATATTGACTAGAGAGCGGAACAATGACGGTCAGCTCACGAGGATTAAGACTATTATCTCAGTTGGCTGCGGAGCAGACGGCAGAGATAATTGACTTAACCGGAATGAGTTGTCATTGTGTAGCTCGTTTTAATTAGAGAGTGGAAAGCAACATTCAGCTCACGATGATTAAGTTGTCATTGTGTAGTTCATTTCCGATTAAAGGATGAAAAGTAACAGTACTTTTTGTGCAGTTGCCTAAATTCCTAAAAATAATCTCCTCATTTGAAATAGGATACGTTTTCATTAGATATATTAAAAATAATATATATCATGTATGCAAAATAGTGTTAGTATTATAAAATACATTGTTAAAAGTTGCTTCGACTAGTTTCACCGCTAGTGAGCAGCAACCATATCGAATCTTGTTACAAAAACATTCAAAATACAATGATACAAGAAAAGTCCTCAACTAATTAATTTTAGTTGGGGACTTTTTTTATTTTATTTAATGAACTGCACAAGTTGACTTGTTTAGTTCTCTTTATTAATGTCGTCTTCGTTAAAAACAATATCAGAAGTATCTTCATCATCTTTAATCTTATCAACAGTTGAGGCCATATGGTCTTTCAAGGCATCTGTTTTATCGTTGAATGAGTTTAATAGATCACTGTTAGTATTTAGACCAACGCCACCATTATTAAAGTCTCCGCGGATTGTTTTGATATTTTCGATTACCTTTTGACCTGATTCACTTGTCAAATACTTAGAAGCTAAATATCCTGATGCACAGCCCAAAACTAGGCCAATTGCGAAATGATTATTTTTCATAATTAGTTATTCTTCTTTCTTGGCCAAATCTTTGTAGCTGTTTTAAGAACTGTTGCTACGTTACCAACTGTTAATAGATTTTGAAGATTAAAACCGGAATTATGTTTTTCAGAAGTTGCTGCTGCAGATTTCTTACCTAGATTCTCCACAGTATCGAACAAAGGATTCAACTTGCTTGATTTACTATTTACGTCATCCATCAAAGTATTAGTTTTATCAACCAACTTAGTACTTTGATCCATGATTTGTTCAGTATTCTTGCTTAAGACTTCCACCATCTTAGTTGTTTCCTTCATTGTTTCTTGTAACTCTTGAAGTAATTTAGCAGTTTGTACTAATGTTCTGGCTAAATATACAACCAACACTACAAAAGCAACCGCTGCAATTAAACCTGCAATTTGTCCACCAGTCATAATATTACCCTCCTGTATTTTAATAGCACTTTCATACTAGCATTATAACAATTCTAGGGCAATTATTTACCAAATAATCCAATCTTGCCACTGTTTTTCTAGCTTTTTGATTGCATGTCCTCGGTGACTGATCTGATTCTTCTGATCCATTGTTAATTCAGCCATAGTCTTACCCAATTCTGGAACGAAGAATAATGGGTCATAACCAAATCCATCATCCCCCTTAGGCAAAGTTCCAATCAAACCTTTAACTTCACCCTCAACAACTAAATCTTTATCATTCTTTGGGTTGGCAAATACCAAGGTAGATACGAATCGAGCTGTTCTTTTTTCCTTAGGTATGCCGCCTAATTGACTCAATAGTTTAGCATTATTAGCTGCATCATTGTGATCACCAGCATATCTTGCTGAACGTACTCCTGGTTGTCCAAAGAGTGCATCCACCTGTAAACCTGAATCATCCGCAATCGTTGGTAAATTAAAACGTTGCATCACGGCATGGGCCTTGATAGTAGCGTTCTCCTCAAAAGTTTTACCAGTTTCTCTAATTTCTGGAAACTCTGGCAAATCTAGGAGTGTCTTCAGAACAAATTCTTGATCATCAAAGAGACGTTTGAATTCTCGTGCTTTACCAGGATTCTTAGTTGCTATGATTATTTCTTTCATCATTTCCTCCGATATTTACTAAACTAATTTCTTTAATATCAGTTGCCAACCAACGCTTAGCTAGTTTTGAAAATTCTGTAATTCCGCTTGTTGCGTGTAATTCGATTGTTCTATTTTTATTATCTGTTAATAAATCATTTTTCATTAAATAATTCTTAGCTTGAACTACGGTACTTACAGCAGGATCAACTAGCTTAGTGTCAGGTAAATAATTATTGATTTGTTTCTTCAACATTGGGAAATGAGTACATCCCAAGATTAGAGTATCATACTCGCTGTCTTTAAAGGGACGTAATGTAGTTTCTATTTCTGTTTGTGCTTCCTTGCTATTTGCTTCATCAGATTCTACAATGGCAACAAACTTTTGTGCAGGAACACCTAAAACATCAATTTGAGAATTTAATTCTCCAATTATCTTATTGTAACTTTTTGAATTAACAGTAGATTCAGTCGCAATAACTCCAATATGATTGGACTTAGTAACCTCAGTTGCCTCTTTCGCACCTGGTTTAATTATGCCGATCATTGGAACAGTAAATTCCTGACTTAATTTTTGATATGCATTTGCTGTAGCTGTATTGCAGCCAAAAATAATTAATTTAACATTTTGACTGATTAAATACTGTACCATTTCACGCGTATAAGATATGATTTGTTCATGAGTTTTTACGCCATATGGCATTCTTGCCTCATCACCAATGAAAATGACATCCTCATTTGGTAATTGACGAATTACTTCTTTCACAACTGTCAAACCGCCCAAACCAGAATCTAGTACTCCAATTGGTCTATTATCACTCATAATGTTACCCCTGCCTTCATTTAAGCGAATTTTCTGTATTTTATGAAATTATTATGTTCTATCTTTTACATTGACTTAAAAAGCAATTATTCTAATGATATAATAAATTGTCTGAAAAAAGGAGTTAAAGCAATGGCCGCAAAATCTAAAGATCTCAACAAACCAACGTTAACAGAAGCTCTACAAAAAAGTGAAGATGGTGAAAATGTAGATACGTTAACTGAAAATTACTTTGCAGTTTCAGTACTCCGCGATTTTATCCTTCCCGACCTTCTCGATAAAGATACGGTTGAACTACTATATTGGGCAGGTAAAAATCTTAGTCGACAATTAATCCTCGATATGGAAAGTTTACCTGAATTATTTAAAAAGGCTGGTTTTGGAGAATTGAGAATTACCAAACAAACAACTGCCAGCTATACATATACTTTGACCGGTCCCGAAGTCGTTCAACGATTTGATACTAATAATGATGATCCAGAATTTTCATTAGAGACTGGAATAATTGCTGAAACTGTTGAAAAAACAATCGGCGCATATTGTTTAGGAACATACACTGTCAACAGCAAAGCCAAAAGCGTTTCAATTAAAATACAAATTGATCGAAACTAAAGTATACACCAAAAAACGATCAAAGTGGGCTTAGTATTAGCCTATAAACGACATTTTGAGCGACAAAAAAGCACTGTATCCTATTAATTTAGGTACAGTGCTTTTTGATTTTGAAACGAGCTACACAAGCCAGATTCCTGTGCTTTGCTACACCCAAGAAATCACACGCAAAATCGCGTGTAATTCCTTGGCTTAGGCAAATGCTCAGAATCTAACCGGCTTGCTACGCTCTCTAGTCTGAGTAGCCATCAAGGATCTTTGTTAATTGAGCCTTATTGTGGAATCCTGTTAGCTTTTCAACAACTTCGCCATCTTTTTTAACAAGCAAAGTTGGGATTGCCATAATTCCGAATGACTTAGGTGTATCAGGGTTAGCATCAACATCCATCTTTACAAATTTAACAGAATCATCATTTTCAGATAGTTCCTCAATAACTGGTGATTGCATGCGACATGGACCACACCAAGTTGCCCAAAAATCAACTAGGACAACACCATCTTTTGTTTCTTCAGTAAAATCTTTATCAGTAATTTCATCAACCATTATTATCACTCCTTAACAAAATAGATATTATCATTATTAATCAATCATTAAAAAAAATCAGCTTATACGTCTTTTATAAATCAACGATTGTTGCACCGGAACCACCAGAACTTGCAGGGGCATATCCAAATGATTTCACACGTGGATTCCTTTGTAAGTACTGTGTAACACCTTTTCTAATAACACCAGTACCAAAACCATGGACAATCGTAACTTGATTATAGCCAGCTAATAATGCTGAATCAATATATTGATCCAACTCTGTCATAGCTTCTTCATAACGTTTACCACGTAGATCCAATTTTCCTGACAGACCGACACTCTTTGTTCTCTTGACCATTGTTGGTTTCTTCTCAGGTTCTTGTTCAGGTGCCTGTGCACGTTCAAGATCATCAGCCGCAAACTTCATCTTCAAAATACCTAATTGTACTTCATAGTCACCATTTTTATCTTTACGGACAATTGTTCCGTATTGATCATATGGCAAGGCCTTAACACTGTCGCCCACTTTAAGAAGTTGCTTACGCTTATTACGACGTAAAACTTTATTCTTCTTAATTGTTTCTTCATGCAAATTATTCAAGTTAGTTTTTGCTGAAATAAGTTGGTCTTCCTTAACTGCAGCACCATCACGTTCCATTTTGTGAAGATGATCAATAATCTTTTCAGATTCTTTCTTCGCTTTGGAAACAATTTGGTTAGCACGAACCTTGGCAGCCTGAATCTCAGAATCCTTAGATTTATCAAGAGAATCTGTTTTCTCCTCAAAATCTTTTTGAACAGCTTTATTCTTAGTCAATTGAATCTTCAATTGATTATTTTTTTGTTCAAATTCTTTCCGACGATTTTCCAAATCAGCAATCATGTTGTTAAGATCTTGGCTTTCACCATCCATCAATGATTGACCACGGTCAACCACGCTTCGGTCCATCCCTAATCTAGCAGCAATACTAAAGGCATTACTTGCTCCAGGAATACCAATCAATAAACGATAAGTTGGTTTCAATGACTCGTCATCAAATTCCATACTGGCATTGATTGTATCCGGTGTATTGTAAGCAAAGACTTTCAATTCAGGATAATGAGTTGTTGCCAAAATATAACATTTTGATTCAGATAATTTTTCAAGGATGGCAATCGCAATTGCGGCACCTTCTTGAGGATCAGTTCCGGCTCCAAGTTCATCAATTAAAACTAAACTGTGTTCTGAAACTTTATGAATAATATTAATAATGTTATCCATATGTGACGAGAAAGTACTCAAATTTTGCTCGATAGATTGTTCATCACCGATATCAACAAAGACTTCATCAAATACCGCAATTTCACTTTCTTCACGAGCAGGAATGAAAATACCAGATTGAGCCATTAATTGAATCAAACCTAGAGTTTTCATAGTAATAGTTTTACCACCAGTATTAGGACCAGTGATCAACATTGTTTTATAACCGTCACCCATTCGAATATCATTAGCTACAACCTTATCAGGGTCGATTAGCGGGTGTTTTGCGTTATGCAAGTCAACTATATGTTCTTTGGAAATAATTGGCTCAGTGGCCTTTATTTCCTTTGCATACTTAGCTTTAGCATTGATCAAATCAAACTGAGCTAAAACTTCATTGTTCTTAACGATTTCATCAATTTCTGGACGAACCAAATCAGATAAAGCATTCAAGATTCTAATCTCTTCTAACTTTTCTGATACTTGTGCTTCATGAAGTTGATTATTCATTCCAACAACTGATTGAGGTTCGATGTACAAAGTTTGACCACTGGCACTTTGATCATGGACAACTCCACCAAATTTGGTTTTGTATTCAGTCTTAACTGGAATAACAAATCTATCATCACGTAAAGTCACGATTGGTTCAGTTAAATACTTGATATTCTTACCACGAGTAAACTGTTCCATAGATTGTCTGATTTGGTCATTCAAACGAGTAATACGTCCACGAACATATTTCAAATCATCTGAGGCAGTATCTAAGACACGACCAGTATCATCAAGTGAACGTGAAATGCGTTTTGTTAATTCTGGATTATCGATCAAAGTTTCATTCAATGTATACAATTGACGCAATTCAACTTGATCATCTTTTAATCCAGCAAAAAACTCTTTTAACTCAGTAGTATTTTGAAGAACTTGACCGATAGCGGCTAGTTCAGTTCCATTTAAATTACCGTCTTTTTTTAAACGGTTAGCTTGATCATGTAGATCAGCTAATTTTCTAACCGGGATTTCACCCTTAATACGTACAATATCGGCTCCATCTTTTGTTTGGTCAATCAATCTTTGAACGATTGATTCCACTGACATTGGCATTAATTTTTTTAAGAGAGTATTCCCGCGAGTTGTAATTAGATATTTGGCAATTTCAGCTTTGATTTTGTCAAATTCCAATACTTTCAAAGCTTTATTATTCATATACCTCTCCCGTTTCTATATATATAAAACAAGGCTGAAACAAATTGTCTCAGCCTAAGTGTTACATAGCTCCAATCCAAAGATGACTAATTGTCTCCGTTAAAATCGGAGTACTCTTAATCATTGCGGAAGCTACGAACGAGTGTCGTAGTGCATGTTGAATACCAGGAACTGGAATCATTGCAATCATCAATAACAACATAAAAATTGTCACATAAGTCACAACAAGACCAACTAGTCCCCCGCTCAAAACATTCACATCATTGTACATTGGAAAATAAGTTAGTCTCTTAAAATAAAGACCAACGAAACGAACAATTATCCAACCAACGAAACAAACGAATATGAAAGCAAAGGCACGGTAAAATGCATCGTCTAGTTTCATACCAACTTTTGTTGAGAAAAAGGCAAATTCACTGCCTAAACTAGCTGAAGGATAAGGCACAATCATTTCAAATTTTGGTCCAAGTGTATTAAAAGATACCCATGCCAAACAAAAGAATAGTGCATATCCAACTGCATAAAATGCCTCCATGACAAGACCACGGCGAGCACCAATATAAAAACCATAAATCAAAAGTAAAATAAGTAACAGACTAAACATTATTTCCCCTTACATCAATCATGCTAAAAGCGTATTTGTAAATCATTTTCACATTAAGACTAGTAAAACATCAAACGATTGGCGTAAGCCAATCGTTAGTTGTTTTATTATTATTCGTCTTCGTCACTTGTGAATGTGTTCAATACTTCTTGAACCATATCCCATTCTTCGGGATCGTCAATTGGATCTAATTCTCCGGCATCAACGTCTCCGTTTTCGTCTGGTGTAAATGAAAATGCTTGGATTTCAATTTCATCAGAGTCTTCTGAACTCTTAGGATATAAGAAGACATATGACTTATCATAATCATCTGAATCGAATGTAAAGAGAATCTTGTAGACCTCTTCATTACCTTGGTCATCACTTAAAATAACTTCGTCTAAATCTTTTGATGGTTGTTCTTCACTCATATTATTCACCTAATTTCGTGTTAGTTTGCCTTTTGCATCAAGATAATTTTGTAAAATCATCTCTGCGGCAATTTTATCGATTACTTTCTTACGTTTCTTACGAGAGACATTAGCTTCATCAACTAGCATTCTTTCAGCTTGAACTGTTGTTAATCGCTCATCAATCAAATCTGTGGGCAAATTAAACCTGTCTTCGACCATTTTGGCATATTCTCGGGACTTTTCAGCTCTAGGGCCTTCAGTGTTATTCATATTTTTGGGCAAACCAAGGACTACACCAGTGGCTTGTTTTTCTTTGATGATCTCGCCTAATCTATCTAAGCCAAAATCGTCTTTATCCTCATTGATACGAATAATTTCCACACCTTGAGCTGTCCAACCCAATAAATCACTGACGGAAACACCGACAGTTCTAGAACCAACATCTAAACCTAATAATCGCATTTATTTACCTTGATTGAGATAACTCTTAACTAGTTCTTCAATTATCTCGTCTCTTTCATGTTTCAAAATTAAATTACGGGCATCATTATGACGTGGAATATAAGCTGGATCGCCAGAAAGTAAGTATCCAACGATTTGGTTAATTGGATTGTATCCTTTTTCTTCTAGTGATTGATAAACACTTTGTAGTGTTTCTTTAACATCTTTGCCTTTATTCTCATTAAAGTCAAAACTCATTGTTTTATCAAGTGAACTCATGGCAAACCTCCATATAACAAAATTTAAGTGACTAGAATACTTCAGTACAATTATAGCCCACTTTAATAAGATTTAATAATATCTTTAGCCATTTGTAACGCATTTGTTAAACCAGCGGGATTTTTACCACCAGCTTGGGCCATATCAGGACGGCCACCACCGCCACCTTGAATCTCTTTAGATATTTTCTTAATCAAATCTCCGGCCTTAACACCTTTGTCTTGAGCAGCCTTATCAACTGCAACGACTAGACTAGCCTTTTGGTCAGCACTAGCACCCAATACTAGAATGTCTGACTTAGCATCATTTTTCCAGTTATCGGCAAGTTGTCTTAGTGTAGCCATATCGGCAGGAATTACATTAGCAATAACTTTGAATCCATTGATGTCTTCTACATTATCAAAGACTTCAGCAGATTTTTGACTTGTAAGTTGTGTCTTCAAGTTTTGATTATCACGTTTAAGAGCTTTGATCTCTTCAACCATTTGAGCAGCTCTTTCAGGAACATCCTTTAATTGATTAACTTTCATATTCTTAGCAGTTTCTTGTAAAGCTAATAATTGTTCATTGAAGTATTCGAAAGCTTCTTCACCAGTTACGGCTTCAATTCTTCTTGTACCAGAGCCAATAGCTGATTCTGAAGTAATCTTGAACAAGCCTAATTCGGAAGTATTACGGGCATGTGTACCACCACAGAATTCTGTTGAATAGTCATCGACTTCAACAACACGAACCTTGTCGCCATACTTTTCGCTAAATAGAGCAATAGCACCCTTCTTCTTCTTAGCTTCTTCAATTGGTAATACTTCTGTTTTAACAGGGATAGCATCCCAAATTTTTTCATTAACAATTTTTTCTAGTTGACTGATTTGGTCAGCAGTCAATGCTGCATTACTGTTGAAGTCAAAACGTAAGTAACCTGGTTCAACTAATGAACCGGCTTGGTGAGTTCTAGCACTAACAACGTCACGTAAAGCTTGATCCAACAAGTGAGTAGCAGTGTGATTGTGACGAACCTTTTCACGGAATTCACCATCAATCTCCAATTTATATTCATCATCAACTGAAATTTCTGACATTACATTAACTAAATGAATATTTTGACCATTTGGTGCATGTTGAACGTCAACAACTTCGGCAACTTGGTTACCTTTAAGGTCATAGATATTACCAACATCGGCAACTTGACCACCCATTTCAGCATAGAAAGGAGTTGTGTCAAAAATCAATTGTGCTTGACCTTCAGAAATAGTCTTAACTTCTTTATCGTTAGCAACGATATCTTTAAGAGTACTTTGAGTTTCATTGTGATCATAACCAACGAATTCACTAGGTGTCTTGATTTCCATCAAAGTTTCATCCTGCATACCCATTGATTGAAGATTACCACGAGCATCACGTGCACGTTGTTTTTGTTCTTCCATATTTTGCTTGAATCCAGCTTCATCAACTGAAAGGCCTTCATCATTAGCATATTCACGAGTTAATTCCATTGGGAAACCATATGTATCATATAGCTTGAAGGCATTAGCTCCATCAATAACAGTTTCATTCTTCTTACGAAGATCAGCAATAACACCGTTCAATAATGCCAAACCAGCATCCAAGGTTTCTGAGAAACGTTTCTCTTCTTGTTCGATAGTCTTAGCAATAAAGTCTTGTTGTTGTTGAACTTCTGGATAGTAACTTTCCATAATTGAACCAACAATCGGAACCAATCTGTAAAGGAATGGTCCGTTAACGCCAAGTTTCTTACCATTCAAAACAGCACGTCTGATAAGTCTTCTGATAACGTAGCCACGACCTTCATTTGAAGGTAATGCACCATCACCGATAGCAAATGAAACAGTTCTAGCATGGTCAGCAATAATCTTGAATGAAATATCATCTTCAGCGTTTTCGCCATACTTCTTACCACACAATTGACCAACATCTTCGATCAATGGCATGAATAAATCAGTTTCAAAGTTAGTTTTTGTTCCTTGAATAATAGATACAAGACGTTCTAGTCCCATACCCGTATCAATGTTTTTATGTGGTTGTTCAACGTATTGACCATTTGGTAAATGATTCAATTCAGAGAAAACAATGTTCCAAACTTCAAGGTAACGTTCGTTTTCGCCACCAGGATAGTTCTCAGGGTCATCTTCTGAAAGATTGTTGAATGATTGACCACGGTCATAGAAGATTTCTGAATCGGGACCACATGGACCTTCACCGATATCCCAGAAATTATCTTCATTCTTTAAAATATGATCTGGCAAAATTCCAACTTCAGCCCATAGTTTTTGAGTTTCAGTATCTTTAGGATAAGTTGTGATATACAAATTATCTTTATCCATACCAATCCATTCAGGACTTGTTAAGAATTCAAAGGCCCAAGGAATAACTTCAGCTTTAAAGTAATCCCCAACTGAGAAGTTACCCAACATTTCAAAGAAAGTTTGGTGACGAGCTGTCTTACCAACGTTTTCAATATCATTTGTTCTAATACACTTTTGAGCATTAGTGATACGAGGGTTGTTTGGTACAACAGAACCATCAAAGTATTTCTTCAATGTAGCAACACCAGAATTAATCCACAACAAAGTTGGATCATCATGTGGAACTAGTGATGCACTGGGTTCAATCATGTGACCTTTTGATTGGAAAAAGTCTAAAAACATCTTTCTTATTTCAGCACTTGATAAATTTTTCATCTAGTTTGTCTCCCCTAAAAACGAAAAATCGCTGCAACTCCAAGGACGCCCATGCGCGGTACCACCTTGTTTGCAACGATTTTCGTTAGCCTCTCAACAATTATTTATATAATTTAATTTGGCAGCATCTTTATCTTAGAATATTTAGGCGTTCACACCAACTAGCCTTCTCTTAAAATACTCCAAAAAAGATATATCCAATAAAATATTAACCACCAAGACAAAAATTGTCAATAATAAAAGAATTCGGCTATTTATTTTTGTCTCTTCTGGCGTTTCTTTCGGCTCTTCTGCTTTGTCTAACTTCAATCTTCTTTTGTTGACGACGTTCGTCAGAGATAGCCTTCTTAATCTTGTTCTTGTAACCAGGTTTTCTCTTGTTCTTTTGTTTCTTAACGAAACCAACTAGCTTAGTATCAAGCTTTTCTTGACTAGCTTTACGGTGAACACGACGATCACGTTCTTTGGCTTCAACAATTTCACCATTCTTGATATCTTTAGGATCAAACTTGATACCCATGTGTTCAATCTCATCAACCTTGTGTTCTTCACCTGGTTCATACAAAGTAATGGCTGTACCAGACATCTTGTTACGACCAGTTCTACCAATACGGTGAATCAAGAAGTCCAAGTCAACTGGGATCTCAGCATTGATAACATGAGAAACACCCTTAATATCAATACCACGAGCAGCCAAATCAGTTGCGATAACAAATTGATATTCCAAGTTTTCAACTTGTTTCATAGTACGTTTACGTTCTCTAGGAGTTAAACCACCATGAATTCTGGCAACTTTAAGACCCTTTTCACGTAAGTAGTAATAAATGCTATCAACAGACTTTTTAGTATTAGCGAAAACCAAAACCATGTAAGGTTCACCAATTGTCATCAATTGATAGATAAATTCCTTCTTATCACGTCCATGAGTGAACATAAGCCAATTATCAACGTTCTTAGGGATAACTGTGCCACTATCAATTTCAACACGCTTAGGACCGTGCATATACTTGTTCAAGAATGGTTCTAGCTTTTGTGGGAGTGTAGCTGAGAAGACCATCATTTCACGGTCATCTGGCAACTTGTTAGTGATGCTATCAACATCTTTCAAGAATCCCATGTCCAAAGTCATATCGGCTTCATCGACAACGTATCTTTGAACGTTTTCAATGTGCAAATCGTTTTCCTTGATCAAATCCCAAACTCTACCAGGAGTACCGATAGCAATTTGTGGTTGGTGAGCATCAAGCTTTCTCTTTTGACGGTCACGATCGGCACCACCAACGAAAATAAAGGCATGATATTCGTCAGAATAGTTCTTCAAAAGAGCCTGTGTATCCTCGTAAATTTGGTAAGCAAGTTCTCTACTTGGTGTAACAATCAAGAGTTGAACTTCTTGTTTTGGTGTCAAAGCGTTCATGGCTGGTAATAAGAACGCATGAGTTTTACCGGAACCAGTTTCTGATTGAACAATAATATCTTTTTTCTTGTTGACCAAAGAAATTACTGCCTCTTGTACTGGAGTTGGTTCATCGAAATTTATTTCTTTTAATGATTTATTGATTGCATCATTAAAGTTGTATTGTGAAAATTTAGTCATCTATTCACCCTTCTGGTTATATTGGTTAACAATATCTTTTAATTCTTCAAACATTTGTTTAACTTCATCGAGATCTTTTGCTGTGGCACCACTTGCTAATGGGTGTCCCCCACCATCATGTTCCTTGGCCATTTCATTGATAACTGGACCTTGAGAACGGATATGCATTCTAAATGTTCCGTCATCCTTTTGAACAGCTTCCATCCATGAACGTACTTCCATCAAACGACCTGGAGTTGATACAACTGAATTAGCTTGTTCTTGTGTAAGACCTAGCTTCTTCATTAAGTCTAAGTCAATAACAGCTAATGCAGCACCAGATTCATCAATTTGGAGAATGTCATATATGAAGCCTTGTAACTTAGCTTGCTTCAAAGTTACTTCATTCATCTTGTTGTTAATTGCTGCTGTATCAACGCCTAAAGCAATAAACTTACCAGCAACACACATTGTATGTTCCGTAGTTGCAGGATACAAGAATCTTCCTGTATCACCAACAATACCAGCATATAGGTAGTAAGCTACTTCTTTAGTCAATTGTAGTTCATCACTACTATCAATCAAATCAGCAATTATTTCAGAACATGAACTCGCATCAATATTTACAAAAAGTTGATCTCCATAAGCATCATCATTTGGATGGTGGTCAATCTTGATTAAGAACGCTCCATCATCAAAACGTTGATCGTCAATTCTAGGTTGATTAGCAGTATCAGTCACAATAACAAGTGCATCTTTATAGTCTTCATCAGTTACTTCTTGAACTGTTGAGAGCCACTTGAGACCTTCAGTATTGTTACCACCAATTAAAACTTTTTTGTTTGGAAATGTTTGGCGAATTGTAGTTGCTAAACCAGCTTGAGATCCTAATGCATCAGGATCAGGATTTTGATGACGTAGAATAATAATCTTATCATATTTTTTTATTGTTGCAATTATTTCGGCAAAGCTATTCATAATTGTCCTCCTTATAAGACAAATTCAAAGAAACCTCTTCATAAGATAATGGATCCAGATTGGTAATGGTTATCCCCAGCAATCGGATTTTTTGATCAGTTACCTTTAATTTATCATAAATATCCTTCGCAACACGATATATTTCGCTTTTTGTTTGGACATAATCTTGAAAACTCATCCTTTTCGTAATTGTTTCAAAGTCTGAGTTTCTTAATTTGAGGACAACTGTTTTGCCATGTTGACGCTGTTTCTTTAAATCTTGGCTAACCATTTCGGCTAACATATCTAATTCTTTAGTAATTTGTTCATCTGTAACTAAATTACGATTATAAGTTCTTTCACGACCAATTGATTTACGCGTTCGATGTCCATCAACTAATGAATCATCAATTCCGTGAACACGCTTGTACATGATATATCCCATTTTACCAAAGTTTTTCAAAAAAACATCTTGATCCATTTTTTGTAAATCTCCGCCGGTATAAATATCCATGTCATGTAGCTTCTGCTGCATTGCCTTACCAATCCCATTAAATTTTTCGATTGGAATCGGTTTGAGAAATTCTTCAGCGTATTGTCCCAAAATAATCGTTCTCCCAAAAGGCTTGCGATAATCAGAAGCCATTTTAGCCAAAAACTTATTATAGGAAATTCCAACTGAACAAGTTAAACGTGTTTCTTTGACGATTCTTTGTTGAATGTAATTAGCAATTTTAATCGTATTAGTTTCACCCAATTTATTCTTAGTCACATCAAGATAAGCTTCATCAAGTGCAACTGATTGGTAATTATCGGTCACATCACCAAAAATATCATGAATCTGTTGGGAAACTTGACGATACAATTCAAAGTTTGGTGGTGAAATAACTAATTTATCTTTTGGAATCAAATCAACTGCTTGTTGTGCTGGCATGGCTGAGTGGGCACCGTATTTACGCGCGTTGTAATTTGCTGTGGTAACAACTCCATGATGATTATGCTTTCGTGGATCCTGAGCAACAATCAAACACTTTTTCTTGTATTCCGGATGTTCTCTTTCTTCCACAGATGCGAAAAAAGCATCCATGTCGACATGGATGACTTTTCGATTTTCTTCAATTTTAATTGGTATTTTTAAAAAGATGAAACAACACCGCCTTTAATCCCAGATCCAAGAATGACCATTACGTTCTAGTAACATTTCAGCAGCATCCGGACCCATTGATCCACTCAAATAATTTGGAAAATCAGGTTGTTGTGCATCCCAACTTTCTCTAATTGTATCAATATACTTCCAAGTACTTCTTAATTCATCCCACAATGTGAAGTGAACACGATTACCAGAAAGAATATCAATAATCAAACTCTCATAAGCTTCACGAGCCTTGTCGAATTTAGCTTCTTCAGGGAACTTAATGAAGTCTTGTCCAGCATCTTTATAGTTGATACCGTTAATCAAAATACTATTGCCGTCTTCTTTTTCAATCAACAAAGTGACAACGGTATTAGGTCTGATACCAAGTTCTTCAACTTTTTCGTTAAAGACAATATCAATTCTTGATGATTTCTCTTGAAGTCTCTTACCTGAACGAACATAGAATGGCACGCCACTCCAACGTTTAGTATTGAATTCAATTTTACCAGCAACGAATGTTTCAATATTTGAATCTTCCGCAACATTATCTTCTTGACGATAAGCTTTGGCGTCACCAAGTTTGTCAGTGTCATATTGACCACGAATAAAGTTACTATCAACTTCATCAGGAGCCAATTCCTTCAAGCTAGAGAACAAATCAGATTTGTTTTGGTGAATAAGTTTAGCATCATCAGATTCTGGATTATCACTAGCAATCGTACCGATAATTTGCATGATGTGATTTTGAACCATATCACGTAAAACACCAGAAGTTTCGTAGTAACCACCACGGTCCTCAACACCAAGTGATTCAGCTAATGTTACTTGAATATTTGACACATATTTATTATTCAAAGCTTCCTCAAACTTATCGTTATTTGAACGAATATGTGGAATATCTTGAATCATTTCCTTACCAAGATAATGGTCGATACGATAAATATCATCCTCTGGAAACGCCTTGGCAATATTGCCATTTAATTCGCAGGCAGAATCTAAATCACGACCGAATGGCTTTTCGATAACTAAACGGTTATAACCATCTTTTGTCTTCAAACCTTCAGAATTCAAATGTTCTGCAACTGTACCGAAGAATCTAGGAGCAATGGCCATGTAATAAACTCTATTATGGCCTGCTTCAAATTGATCATCCAGTTTAGCAGCTAAATTCTTTAGTGCAATGTAATGTTCTGAATCATTAACATCGTGTGATTGGTAGAAGAAATGTTTTGAGAACTCTTCCATAATTGTTTCGTCATCATCAAAGTAATCCTTCAAAGAAGTAATGACAGTTTCACGGAAATAGTCATCACTCCAAGGACGACGTGCTGTACCGATAACGGCAAAATGGTTCTTTAAAATACCTGATTTATAAAGACGGAACAACGAAGGATAAAGCTTACGATGAGCTAGATCCCCTGAACCCCCGAATATAATAAAAATTGCTGATTTTTCTGTAGCCATTTTCTCAAACTCCTTTGAAAGCATCATATACTTTCTATTTTACAACATGAATTATTAAACTTCTTCATTATTGACTTATTAAAATACTTTTAGTTGTTATTGGTGGTATGTTGCCGTCTTCCGCAAAAATTGAAATTTGGCTGGAACGTGGTGGGCCGACTTGGAGCCGATTGGCTTTGCCAATAGTCTTCAAGCTCGCCCTTTTTCTAACCTGACTTCGTCAGCTAAGAAAAATTTCACCACTTAGCCAATTTCAATTTTGCTCCAGACTAGTTTCGTTAGTTTATTCTTGCTTGGATTTAATAATATTTAATATAATTTCTACTTTTAAAATATAAACCTTAGACCCTACTTTAAGGCAAGGGTTATATAGCAAAAAGGCCATAAAAAAAGATTGAAACCCAAAAAGGCTCAATCATTTTATTAAATAAGTATTACTTTGTTTCGTCTTTTGTATCATCTTTAGCAGGTTCTGCATCTTTAACGTCAGCTGCAGCTTTTGGTTCTTCAACCTTTGGTTCTGCCTTAGTTTCTGTTTCTTTAGTTGTGTCATCAGATTTAGGAGCGTCTTCTTTTGAGTCAGCTTTTGTATCTGCTTCAACAGCCTTTGTATCAGTTGTCTTAGCTTCTTCTGTTTTAGCATCAGCAGCAGGAGTTGTACGACGGATGAAGTTCAAATCAAATGTTAAGTAAATTCCATCACAGTCAACAACAACTTCTTTGTTGTCACGGTTAATTGATGAAACTACACCTTTGATACCACCAAGAGTAACAACCTTGTCACCCTTTTGCATTTCGCTAAGCATTTCTTTACGTTTTTGTTGTTGTTTCTTTTGTGGACGAATAGAAATAAAGTACATACCAACAAACATAATAACAACGAAAATCATAAGTCCCATTGAGCCACCAGCGGCAGCGCCTAATGTAAGAATATTCAAATTTTCCACCTCTTAATAATTTGCATAAGTATAGAGTAACAAAAATATCGTTTTGTTTCCATACCAGAAGGTTTATCTTATCAAAATCTTCTAAAATTTCTTTGCATTTTCTTTATTAAATCCATAGTCTTCAAAAACATGTTCTCTGAATTCTAGTAAATTGTCATCACGAATAGCCTGACGTACACCCTTCATCAAGTTCAACAAGAAGTAAAGGTTATGATAACTAGTCAAATGTGTTCCGAACAACTCGTTAGCATTGATCAAGTGACGAATATATGCACGAGAATAGTTGCGACATACGTAGCAATCACAATCTTCATCAATTGGTCCAAAGTCACGTGCATATTTAGCATTCTTAACAACTAATCTACCATGAGTTGTCATACATGTACCATTTCTAGCAATTCTTGTTGGAAGAACACAGTCAAACATATCAATTCCACGGATAACTCCGTCAATTAATGAATCAGCTGTTCCTACTCCCATCAAGTATCTAGGCTTGTTTTCTGGCAACATTGGAGCTGTGAAATCAAGCACACGATTCATCTCGCTCTTTGACTCACCAACAGATAGACCACCGATTGAATAACCAGGGAAATCCATACTTACTAAGTCTTTTGCACTTTGTTTACGTAAGTCTTCAAAACCAGCACCTTGAACAATTCCAAAGAGTGCTTGCCAATCAGGATTACGGTGAGCTTCCAAACCACGTTCGGCCCAACGACTTGTTCTGGCAACTGACTTTTTGATGTAATCATAACTTTCAAAGAATGGAGGACATTCATCCAAACTCATCATGATATCGGGACCAAGATAATTTTCAATCTTGATAGCTTTTTCTGGTGAAAGGAATTCACGACGACCATTGATATGATTCTTAAAATGAACTCCAGCTTCAGTAATATCACGTGTATTAGCCAATGAGAATACTTGGAAACCACCGGAATCAGTCAAAATACCCTTATCCCAGTTCATGAATTTGTGCAATCCGCCGGCTTCTTTAACGATATCTTCTCCTGGTCGTAACCAAAGATGATAAGTATTAGCCAAAATAATTGAAGCACCAATTTTTTCAAGATCCTCAGGTGCCATATTTTTAACAGATGCTTCCGTTCCAACTGGCATGAACATTGGAGTTTCAAACGTTCCGTGTGGAGTTTCCAATAAACCTAGACGTGCACCAGTATGTTTTTCCTTTTTTAGTAATGTATATTTTACAGCTGGTTCCATATATTCCCTCTACTTAATGAACATGGCATCACCAAAACTGAAGAAACGATACTTCTCTTCAACAGCGTGTTGGTAAGCGTTCAAAATATTTTCTCTTCCAGTAAATGCAGCAACTAACATGACTAGAGTTGATTTTGGCAAATGGAAATTAGTGATAAATTCGTCAACAACTTTCCATTCGTAACCTGGTTTAATAAAAATATCAGTCCAACCGCTATCAGCTTTAATCTCACCATTGAACTTAGTTCCAATAGTTTCCAAAGTTCTGATTGAGGTTGTACCTGTGGCAACAATCTTACCACCATTTTTCTTAACTTCATTCAAAGTTTTAGCTGAGTCCTCATCCAAACGATAGAATTCTGAATGCATTACATGCTTATCAACATCAGTTTCTGTGACAGGTCTAAAAGTACCCAAGCCAACATGAAGTGTTAAATAAACTAGTTTAACACCTTTATCTTCAACTTTTTGAAGTAATTCCTTAGTCCAGTGAAGACCAGCAGTTGGAGCAGCGGCTGAACCATTTTCTTTGGCATAAACAGTTTGATAACGGTCAGGGTCATCAAGCTTTTCCTTGATATATGGAGGAAGTGGCATTTCACCTAATTGTTCAAGAATCTCCATGAAAATACCTTGATAGTGGAATTCGATTATCTTCCCACCATGTTCCAAATCTTCAACGACTTCAGCTTCAAGCTTACCGTCACCGAATTCAACCTTAGTACCAACCTTGGCACGTTTAGCAGGTTTCATTAAAACTTCCCACTTGTCGCCTTCGATGTTGTTAAGTAATAACACTTCTTCATGACCATTGCTATCTTTTTTTGATCCGTACAAACGAGCTGGTAGAACACGTGAGTTATTCATAACTAATGCATCCCCAGGATTTAAGTAATCCAAAATGTCATAGAAATGTTTATCAGTATATTCCCCAGTTTCGTGGTCCAAAACTAAAAGTCTTGATTGATCACGATTCTTGATTGGAGTTTGTGCAATAAGTTCTTCAGGCAAGTCGTAATCAAAATCTTCTGTTGATAATGACATATAATAAATCTCCTTTGTTTGGTTTTTATTTCCGTCGTCCGCTGCGCAATTACGAGGTCTGGAACGCCATGGGCACGATTTTAAACCAATTTTAAAGTTCAAAAATTGTTTCAAAACTCGGCCTTATTCTAACCTGGCAAGCCCTGCCAGCTAAGAATAATTTCATGGCTGAGACCTCGAATTGCTCCGCTACCGACTTGATAGTGGTTATTTTTGATATAAAGCTATTAATTTATGTCCACTCTTTATTAATTTAAAAATTATACTATCTTCAAAAAAGCAGACACTAGCCTGGAACAAAAATTGAAATTGGCTCAGTAGTGAAATTTTTCTTAGCTGACGAAGTCAGGTTAGAAAAAGGCCGAGCTTGAAGACTATTGGCACAGCCAATCGGCTCCAAGTCGCGCCCACTACGTTCCAGCCAAATTTCGATTTTTGTGGAAGGCGGAACGACAAAACGAGTAAATCTCTTTACTCGTTCTTTTCTGGGTAAGCTACTCCCATATGTTCGTAGCCTTTTCTTGTTACCATGCGTCCCTTAGCAGTTCTTTTAAGGAATCCCATTTGCATTAGATATGGCTCGTAAACTTCTTCAATTGTTTCTTGATCCTCACCGATATTTGCGGCGATGACTTTTAGACCAACTGGACCACCACTATATAACTCGATGATCATCATCAAGATTCGTCTATCCAAGTGATCAAGTCCGGCGTCGTCAACTTGTAATTGGTTCAAAGCTGACTTGGACATCTTGTAATCAATCGTATCTTTATTGGCAACTTGTGCAAAATCACGAACTCGTTTTAACAAACGGTTGGCAATTCTAGGTGTTCCTCGTGAACGACGTGCAATTTCATGAGCACCTTCTTCGTCAACGTTGATATTCAAAACACTAGCGGAACGGAAAACAATCTTAGCTAATTCTTCGATTGTATAATACTCCATTCTTTCGACAATACCAAAACGATCTCGTAAAGGAGCTGATAATTTACCAGCAGCGGTTGTTGCACCTATCAAAGTATAAGGTACTAATTGATGATGCAATGAACGTGATTCACTACCTTGTCCAACAATAATATCAATGTAGAAATCTTCCATTGCTGAATAAAGTACTTCTTCAATTGCTCGAGGAAGTCGGTGGATTTCGTCAATAAACAATACATCGCCGGGTTCTAGTTCATCTAAAACGGCAACCAAATCACCGGATTTTTCAATTGAAGGACCTGTGGTCGTATGAATATTAACGCCCATTTCTTTAGCAATGATCATAGCTAAAGTTGTTTTACCAAGCCCTGGAGGTCCATATAGTAAAACATGGTCTAAGGTTTGTTGGCGTTGTTTAGCAGCTTTGATATAAACGTCTAATTCTTTCTTAGCTTTTTCTTGACCAAGATATTGATCAAAACTTTGGGGACGAAGTGTTTGTTCAACAACGTCTTCAATGTCATCTAAAGAATCGGCATCAGTTAGACGGTCGTTATCATTTTCATTATCTGCGATTTTTACCACTCCCTTCTTTATTTACTTAGTAATTTCAAACCGGCACGTAAGTATTCGTCGGCACTCTTTAGATTTTCTTTTTCAAGACTAGTTTTAACACGACTGATTTCTTTAGGTGAGTATCCCAATGACTCAAGTGCGGCAAGCCCATCTTCGAATTCTTGGCTAACCCCACTAAAGGCAACTGGTGTTTCACCCAATGTCATTTGACCTTCAGCGGTAAATTTACCTGAAAGATCCAAGACAATTTGTTGAGCAGTCTTACGACCAATTTTAGGGAACTTAGTTAAATATTTTACATCATCATTCTCAATCGCGTGAATCAAACCTTGCAAGTCTTGTCCAGCCAAAATTGCCAAAGCACTCTTGGGTCCGATTCCGGAAACGCTAATTAAATGAAGGAAGATGTTCTTCTCATTTTGATCATAGAATCCGTAAAGTGACTGCTCGTTATCGCGGACGACTTGTTCTACGTAAACTCTAGTTTCTTGGTTCTCTTCATAGCGATATGGGTTGGCAACTTGTACTTTGTAACCAACGCCGGCAACATCCACGACGATATATGAAGGGGTAACAATCGAAATTAATCCATTTAAATATTCAAACATGCTTATTCACTCTCTCTTGTGTCATGTGGATCTTGAATTCTCTTGAACATTTTCTCGAGATCTTTGTTGCTAAATTCTACCAGAACTGGACGTCCATGGGGACAATTATAAGGATTCTCAGCTTGTGCCAAATTCTTCAATAGTTGTGTTGCTTCCCGACTATCAATATGATGATTAGCCTTAATAGCTCGTTTACAACTCATCATAATGGCGTTCTTTTCACGGAAACTCGCTACACTGATTTTAGAATCATTTAGAACATAGTCAACCATTTCTTTGATAGTCGACTCTTCTTGTCCTTCCACAAACCAAGTTGGATGGGTATTAACGACAAAACTGTTTTGACCAAAATCATCAAGATATAAGCCAATACTTTCTAGGACTGGCTTCTTTTCTTTGATTAGAATACTTTCAGAATTTGGATAATCTAAGACAATTGGGACTAACAACTTTTGTTGATCATTGGAAACTTTACCGATTTCTTTTCGATAATATTCATAATTAACCCGTTCTTGTGCCGCATGTTGATCGATTAAATAAAATCCATCTTCGCTTTCGGCAACTAAATAAGTTCCATGAATCTGACCGATGTAACGTAAATCTGGAAAGTCTGACTTAGGCTCTGGCTCAACTGCTGCTTCGTTATCAGTTGATTCGACAACACTGACCTTTTTTTGAGTCTCTTGTTTCAGACGGTCATCCCAAGACTTCAAATGTATCGGATCTTTAAAGATTGGCATCCCTGTCATCGGAGTTTCAACACGTTCTGAATTCTGCACTTCAACGGCTGGATCAACATGCTTGGTTGGTGTACTCAATGGTTCACTGATTTTATCCATTGTAGCGACATCGTTAAAGCTAATTTGTTCCGGCTTATACGTATCAACTTTATTTATCGGATTCTTTTTGCCAAGATTCTTAACCGCATCAGGAATCAAATTCTGTTGAGAAATCCGTTCTTTAATTCCTTCACTGATTAGGTCGGCAATGTGACCTTCATTCGACAATCGAACTTCTTGCTTAGTTGGATGCACGTTAATGTCCACCAAACTAGGATCCATCTTGATATCAATAACTGCAATCGGATATCTGGCGACCATTAATTTTGAACCGTAACCACGAATTACCGCATTTGATAATTGGAAATTCTTGATGTAACGTCCATTCAAAATCAGCGAGATATATGATCGATTTGATCGTGTCGTATCTGGTTTGGAGAAGAATCCTTTGATCTCATAATCAGGATCAGAGTTTTCAAATTCAAACATATGACTAGCAATCGTACGGCCATAAATCCCAGCAATTGTCTGTTGCAAATTATCGTTACCAGACGTCCAAACTAAGTCTTTACCTTCGTGAATCAAACGGAAGGAAATCTCTGGATATCCCATAGCCAAACGATCAACGATATCAACGATTTTGTTCAGTTCAGTATGAAGTGACTTAACATATTTCAACCGAGCTGGTGTATTGAAGAACAAATCTTCAACCGTTATTGTTGTTCCTTTTGAACGGGCAAAAGTTTCCTTCTTGATCAACTCATTACCGGAAAAATTAGCTTTCACAGCTGATTTACCATCGGTACTCGTCAACATCGTCAACTTAGAAACAGAAGCGATACTTGCTAAAGCCTCACCACGGAATCCCAAAGTTTTGACGTTGAACAAATCTCGATCAGTCGAAATTTTACTAGTTGTATGCGGCAAAAAGGCAACCTCAACATCATCTGCTGAAATTCCCTTTCCGTTGTCGTTTACCTCAATTGATTTGATTCCAGCCTCTTGAACTGTAATCAAAATCTGTGTTGCTTTTGCGTCGATGGAATTTTCAACCAGCTCTTTTACAACTGATGCGGGGCGTTCAATAACCTCACCAGCAGCAATCTGGTTACTAAGTTCGACTGGTAATTCATGAATTATACCCACGTTTTCCACCTTCCTTATTTAAGTTTTTTCTGCCACTTATAAAGCAAATTGATAGCATCAATTGGTGTGACACTCATTAAATCTTGATTGTTTAATTCTTTGATTACTTGATTTTCTTTATTTGAAATCTTCTTAACTGGCTTAGCTTCTGGGAATAGTGATAATTGTGTATCATCATCTATTACTTCAGAATCGTCTTCCGGTTCAGATTCAACTACTGGGTCCGGCTTTGCGGCAACAGGCTCATGAATACTTTCCGTTGTTGTCGAAATAGTTGTATGAACTGAACTTTCTTCCAAACTGGATAAAATTTTACTTGCTCGAACCAAAACATCATCAGGCAATCCCGCCAATTTAGCAACGTGAATACCATATGATTTATCGGCAGGTCCTGGCAAAACTTTGTGCAAGAAGACTAAATCGCCATTCTCCTCAGACGCATCAACGTGAACGTTCTTTAATCCTGGCAACTGATCTTCTAACTCAGTCAATTCATGATAGTGAGTTGAGAACATTGTCATGGCTTTAACATGTTGATCAATGTATTCGATAATTGCTTGGGCCAAAGCCATACCGTCGTAAGTTGCAGTTCCTCGTCCAATTTCATCGAAGATAATCAAACTATTGGCCGTGGCATTCTTCAAAGCATCATTAGCTTCACGCATTTCAACCATGAAAGTACTGTCACCAGAAATCAAATCATCAGCGGCACCAATACGTGTGAAGATATGGTCAAAAATTGGTAAGGTTGCTTTTTCAGCAGGAACAAAACAACCAATCTGCGCCATGATAACAGTTAAAGCAAGTTGTCTCATGTAAGTACTCTTACCAGACATATTCGGTCCAGTTATCAACAGAATATCGGTTTTATCATCAAAATTGACGTTATTAGGAATATAGCTGTTATTACTCAACACCTTTTCCACAACCGGATGACGACCATTCACAATATCAAGCTTGTGACCTTCAACGAAGTTAGGTGCAACGTAATGATAATCTTCACTGACCACCGCAAAACTTTGTAAAACGTCTAGTTGTGATAAGACGTTGGCAAGTCCTTGAATACGTCTGATTTGGTCTTTAATTTGTTTTCTAATTTTATCAAACAAATGATATTCCAGACTCTTGGATTTTTCTTCAGCTTCAAGAATCAAGCTTTCCTTATCCTTCAATTCAGGCGTGATGTAACGTTCAGCGTTGACCAAAGTTTGTTTTCTTTGATAACGATCTTCAGGAACCTTGTCAGTATTGGCATGACTAACTTCGATATAGTAACCAAAGACTTTGTTATAGCCAATCTTCAAGTTATTGATACCAGTCAATTCTTGTTCCTTAGCCTTCAAAGTGGCGAGCCATTGCTTACCATTTTTTGAGGCATCAAGATATTTATCAAGTTGTTCATCGTAGCCTTCTTTAATCAAGCCACCACCAGTAACAGAAATTGGTGCCTCTTCAACAATCGCCTTGTCGATAAGTTCACGAATATCTGCTACCTCATCAATCTTTTCCACATAGGCTGTTAATTCATCGTCTCCGATATCTAATAGGATAGATTTAATTTCTGGAACTTGTTCTAAAGAAGTCTTGAGTTGAATCAAATCACGGCCATTGACTGTACCATAAGCAACTCTTCCTGCTAAACGTTCCAAATCGTAGACTTTAGTTAAGTAGTCTTGGAAAGATGAACGTTGGAAATAATTATCCAAAAAGACTTGCACAAAATGTTGACGACGTTTTAATTCTTTAACGTTAATCAAAGGACGAGCTAACCATTGTTTAAGTAAACGGCTACCCATCGCAGTTTTAGTTTCATCGAGCAACCACAATAACGTCCCAGATTTCTTGTTCGTTCTGATATTTTTGAACAATTCAAGATTACTTTGAGCTGCATGATCCATCAATAAATATGATGAAGTTTCATATGACTGAGCAGCCTTCAAGTGGTCCAGTGAACGCATTTGAGTTTTGATAAGATAACTTATCAACAGCTTAACAGTGGATACTTCTGTGTCAGATGTGATTTGTGAGAAATCAAAACTATAGTTTTCCTCTAAATCATCTAGTTTAGAAATTAAAATACCTAATTTACGCAATTGATCCAGATACTTCTGTGGAAAACTACCATATACAACAGTTTCCTTAGTATCCAAATTCTGCAACTCATTAGTTAAATCTAATTGGTTCTCAACTGATGTAACTTTAACTTCACCAGTTGAGAGGTCAGCATAGGCTAAACCAAACTCATCTTTAGTAGAAGTGATGGCAGTAATGTAGTTGTTATCCTTGTTCTGATTGGATTTGTCCATAATGGTACCGGGTGTAACTACTCGAGTAACACCACGTTTAACCATTTTGCCTTCAGCGTCAGCCGGATTCTCCAGTTGATCACAAACGGCAACTTTATAACCTTTATCCACAAGGGTGTCGATATATCCCTCAATCGCATGATGAGGTACTCCACACATTGGAATCCCATCGTCAGCTTTTTTATTCCGTGAAGTCAAAGTTAGTTCTAGAATCTGTGAACCCTTGACCGCATCGTCATAAAACATTTCATAAAAATCACCAACACGATATAACAAAAAAGCATCTGGGTATTGTTTTTTATACTCCAGATATTGCTCCATCATTGGCGTTTCTTTAGTCTTTTGTGGCATGAATTTCCTCCACCTAATTTAGTTTAAAAACTTTTGATTGTTTGGTGTAATAACATAATTCTTAATACTTCTAGCGTTATTTGTTTGATCATTAATATCAATTACCGCGAAACCAATTTGCATGCGACCCTCTTCGTCAACGTCAAACTTATTAGGACGCTGAGTTAGAAAACGGTTGATAATTGGTTCTTTTTTGTCACCAAGAATACCATCATATGAACCAGTCATCCCAACATCAGTTAGGTAAGCCGTTTCCTTGTTGATAACCTGTGCATCATTTGTTTGAACGTGTGTATGCGTGCCACAAACAGCTGAAACACGGCCGGTTGTATAATTGGCAAAGGCAATTTTTTCACTTGTAGTTTCCGCATGGAAGTCAACAAATTTTACCGCATCTTTATCCAATTTATCCAATAATTTGTCAGCTTCGAGAAATGGATTATCGATTGGTGCCATCAAGGCAGTTCCCATCATATTGATAACGTAGACTTTTTTAGTATTAACATTAATTTCCAAGTAGCCACGTCCAGGAACATGGTCACCGGGAAAATTATATGGACGGAGAATATTTTTCTTTGGATCATCGATGAAATCAAGAATCTCACGCTTATCCCAGGTATGGTTACCACCAGTCACAACATCGGCTCCGGCACGAGTGATTTTTTGATAATCAGGTTCCTTAGTACCCTTACCACCAGCAGCGTTCTCACCATTAACAATTGTCAATTGTGGCTTAACCTTCTTCTTGATCTCAGGTAGATATGTTTCTATAGCCTTAATGCCGACAGAACCCACGACATCTCCAACGAAAAGTATTTTCATTATATTTTTATCCCCAATCTTTACCTATGATATTGTATCAATTTTATGTGAATTAAAAAAGACCAGGCGTTCGCCTGATCAGGAAAAAATTGCTTTTACTCACTTATTCAAAACAGGTATCATGAAGTATACAGTAATTAAAAAATTAAGGATACTACGTTTATGGATAAAGATACTCTAGAACCAATCGTTGAAGAACTAAAGTATGATAATAAATCTCTTAATAATCTTGAAAATAAACTTATCAAATCAAATTCATCTGAAGAGTCCAAAATACTTTTTAGATATCCGACAATTTATATTGTTAATGACAAAATGGCTAAGGGCAATTCTTATTCTGTATATGTCGGAGAAACAAATGATATTAAACGTAGAACAAGTGAACATCTACAAATTGACACTAGAAATGATGATTTCTGGAAAAGTATAAAAGATTCAACTAATGCAGAAATGTTTTTAATTGGTCACAACCACTTTAACAAATCATTAACACTCGATATTGAAAACAGGTTAATGCATTACATGTCGGGTATCGAGTCGGTTCAAACATTATCTAACAAAAGAACTAACCAACAGGACGAATATTATACTTCAAACGAACTAGACGATATTTTTGATAAAGTATGGGCTGAATTACGTTTGAAGAAAGGTTCTTTATTTCCTCCAATAAATGTTATTAAGGATTCTGCCATATTCAAATCTTCACCATTCCAAAAATTAACATTAGAACAATTCAAAGCAAAAGATGAAATCATAGCAAAAATCGAAGAATCCATAAATAATGAAAAAAAGGATAGTAAATTAATTTTAGTAACTGGTGAAGCCGGTACTGGAAAAACCGTTCTACTAAGTAATCTATTCTATGAACTATTTAAACTATCTTCTGATGATAGTGATAATGTCATTCTTCGTGGAAAAACAGAGACTTTACTAGTAAACCATGATGAACAAGTAAAGGTATATGAACAGATAGCAAAGAAATTAGGTATGTCTGATAAAAATAATCCAACAATGGTCGGCAAACCAACAAAATTTATTAATAATCATTCTTCTGAAGATAAAGTTGATATCCTATTAGTTGATGAGGCTCATCTACTTTGGACACAAGGTAAGCAATCATATAGAGGAAAAGATCAACTTCAAGATTTATTGGAAAGAGCTAAAGTTGTCGTGATTGTTTTTGATCCACATCAAATATTAACCACCGAAGAATACAAAAGCGATGACGAAATTCATAAAATGATTCTTGATGCCTCATCTCACAACAACCTTGTCAGATTAGAAAATCAAATGAGAATTCATGGAAACGATAATACTGTTCAATGGATTCGAGAACTTATCGATAATTCAAGAATTAAGGACATCCCCACTGATAATAAATTTGATTTAAAAATAATGGATAGTGCCGAAGAACTATATTCAGCTATAAAAATAAAATCTAAGAATGAACAAAATGGAATTTCAAGAGTCTTAGCGACATTTGATTGGAAATATATTAATGGTAAAAAAGATGAGAACAATGATTTATGGAAAGTAACTGTAGGTGACTTTTCATTGCCATGGAATTTACAGCTTCCATCAAAAGGTAAAAACAAACTATTGCCTTGGGCTGAACAAGAACAAACTATTGATGAGGTCGGTTCAACCTTTACCATTCAAGGATTTGATTTAAACTATGCTGGAGTTATTATTGGACCATCAGTTAAATATCGTAATGGAAAAATCATTTTTGACAAAACAGCCAGTATGAACAAAAAGGCAACCCGAAAACGTAATGGTAAAATTGATAATTCAAAGGACTTTTTGAAGAATGAATTAAATGTTCTTTTAACTCGTGGAGTTAATGGATTATATATCTATGCCGTAGATGAGGAATTACAAAAGAAATTATTAGAAGCACAGAAAGGACTAATTTAATATGTCAGATGAAACAATGAACAAAGTTAATAAATTTCGAGATGACCGTAATTGGCGACAGTTCCATAATGAAAAAGACTTAGCTATTTCAATTTCACTTGAAGCTTCTGAGTTATTAGAATTATTTCAATGGAAGACTTCTGAAGAGACTACTAAGAATAAAAAAGAACAACTTAAAGAGGAATTAGCTGATGTTCTAATTTATTCTTATATGATGGCTGATAATTTAGATTTAAACATCGATGAAATTATAAATAGTAAACTTGAAAAAGACAGTATTAAATATCCGGTTAAAAAGAGCTATGGCAATAGTTCCAAATATACTGAACTTTAAATTTTGAGTATGGATCAATTTGGTCAATGCTTTTTTTGTTTTTCAAAATAAATAAGCTTTTGAATTCACATGTGTCAGTCCCGTGAACTCAAAAGCTAATATATATGACAAACTATAAAAAATCAGTTAGTCCTTTATTATTTCTAAAAAGCAATTCGTACCTTTACTTTACTCATTCAAATCATCAATATACTTTTCAGCATTCATTACAGAATAACGTCCAGAATTGACACAATGTGCACAACAAGAACCACCTAAGTTAATTGTATAAATACTCTTATATTGCATTGCACTATCAATCCCCGCAGCATACAATCCTGAAATCTTATTCCAATTATCATCAATTACTTCAAAACGTCTATTCTCACCGATTCCACCGATTGAGATAGCTAAAGATTGATCCAAGCGGGCAATGTAATATGGTCCCCCTTCGATTGGTTCAAGATATTTCTTATCTTTACCAAACTCTCTATCTTCACCATTATGACAAAATTCATTATATCTTTTAACTTCATTAACAAAATCGTCTTTGGGCAATCCAACTTTATCCGCAAGTTCTTCTAAACTATCTGCGGTAAATAGTGAATTACCCTTATTTGTCTTAACAGAATCATCAAGAATTTCCAATGCTTCCTTACTATCATGATGATTCATCTCATCAATCCCCTTCATGCTCTTTTGTTCTTCTTTTGAAAGGTTTTGAAGATTGTCTTCATACTTGGCAAACATATCTCTACTAAAGACTAAGTAACCATTCTTAATAGACTTAAATGGTTGTGATTGCAAAATGGCATTACGATCAGTAATACTCTCATCAGTAAAGCGAACACCATCTTGATTGACCCATAAAGCCGGTCCGCCAGCAAGTAAATCACGTCCATTTCCTAATGGCAATGCTTGAACAAAATTAGTAATCAATGGTGCAGAGTTTTGTAATGTATCTTTAGCACCTACTGCACGTGACATCCTATATGCATCACCAGTTGAACCTGTCATACCGACAAAGAGCATATTATCTATGTTCCAGCCTTCTTTTTTGATCAATTCTCTATTTTGGCCAAAACCACCTGAGGCAAAAATCACTGCTTTGGCATTAACTTCAACTATTTGATCATCGATTGTCGCATATACACCCCTTGCAATTTTCCCATCAAAAATCAATCCAGTAACTGGTGAACTAGTATAAATTTTTACACCTAGTTCTTCTGCTCTTTGCTTCATATATGGAACATAGCCAATGGCACCACGTCCGCCTTCAAACCAATGGAATGTTGGCAAAGGACATGTGTGGTGATAGTCATCGACTCTATCAAACTTAACACCCTGTTTGATTAGCCAATCTATGTTATCTGCTGTATGGTCTACCAAATCCACCCAAAATGAACCATCTGCTTGATATTGAATTGTTTCCAGTTCATTCTTTACGACTTCTTCTTTCTTGAACGTGATTCCAGCATCTTTTTGCATCTTTGTTTCTGCACCCATCATGCCTTCAACGCCTGAACCATTGCCACCAACAAAGCCGTTTTTCTCTAATACGATAGCTTTAACTCCATCTTGTCCAGCTTGAACTGCAGCTGATAAGCCAGAAATACCACTACCCACAATTACTAAATCAGTCTCAATAGTTTTATCAATTTTATCTGGTTTTTTAACCCAATTATTATAGACATTTTCTTTAGAATCAGAATCATTGTCAGTTTTATCCTCTAAATCTTTACTGATGCCATCCTCTGTAAAATCATTAACATTACCACCTGCATCTATAATCGCTTGCTTAGTTGCGGAGAGAATTCCGTTACTTGAAATAGTCGCACCCGATACTGCATCGACAGATACAGATTGATTTTTAATAATGTGACGGCTCATTTTATCTAAAGTCCCTTGCTCTAAATCAGAAATGTCTGAACTTTGATTACTTACCTCTGCAATCTTATTATCACTAATCTTAATATTTAAGTTTAATGGTCTTTCTACTCCATCAGCTTTTTCACTATAATTCCCATTTTTCATATAACTTACGACCCTTCTACTTCGAAATACTACCTCAATTATATGTCAGCGGTTACAATTATTCTAATGGCCATATATCAAATATATTATCCCTACCAAAAAAGACCAGACACATGTCTGATCCTCCCTAATCTAAAACAACTCCATAACAGCAATAACAACAATAGGAACCACCAAAGAAGGCAATAAATTTAAAACCTTAATCTTCTTAATATTCAACAAACCCAATCCTGAAGCGAAAATCAATATACCACCAACAATGGTCAATTCGGTAATCATATTGGTATTGATCGAATTATGCAACAGAATGGCTATCAAATAAATACTTCCCTGCCAAACTAAAACGGCAATGGCTGCTAATGCCATTCCGATTCCAAAGGTTGATGCTAATACAATTGAAGTAATTCCATCCAACATCCCATTGGTAAACAGGAATGTATAATCTTTGTTCAATGCAGCTTGAATTGGTCCCAAAATTGATAACGAACCGATACAGTACAACAACACTGCAGTTGCCAATCCTTCGGCTAAATTGTTACCACCGTCTGGATTAGGTTTAGAAAATTTACCAACTAAATTATCAAAACGCTTTTCCAAATTGATCCACTGTCCAAACAATCCCCCAATTGCCAAACTGACAATGAACAAAACTGGATAATGACTCTTAGGCATATGCTGCACAACGGCATTAATACCAATCAACATGGCTGCCAATCCCAATGCTTGCGTGAGGATCTCATTATATTCTGCTTTGATTCCTTTTTTGAAATAACTGCCGATAAAACTTCCGGCTAGAATCATGCAGACGTTAAAAAATGTTCCTATCATATTCGTTTCCCCCACTTTTGATGTTAATCAATAATTATAGACTTTTCAGTGGTTATAAAACCAATATAAATTTAATCATCATCTCTATTACAACTATCCAATTTATATAAATACTTTCAAATGGCCATTTTCTCGTTCAATGCCTCACTAATCATCAATTTGTCTATTATATTTCATCCTAGAAAAAATCATTTGTGAGTTATTGAACTATTAAAATAATTATTTAATTATATAATGAAGTTAAATATTAATGACAACTATTTTGGGGGAAGTCATGATGAAGAAATTAAATCGTATTTTTAGGGTTATTAGCATATTTTTTATTGCTCTATTTTGTTATTTCATCTTCAACAGCAATACTCTTACCGTCATGGCTGTTTCCGAAGATGACGTAAAAACAAATCTGGCAAAGGTTGACGACGGGATTGATAATTGGGAACCTCAACGATTAACACCAAGTAATAAAATTGGAAAGATTCCGATTGGTACTAACATTTCACTCGACTATACTTTTGGATCTGCCCGTAATAGTACCAACATGGTCCAATCTAATGGTGGTGATAAAACTATTACAGTTGATAGTATTCCTTCAACCGGAAAAATAAAAAATTCTAAAATAAATGTATTTATAAACAAGGCCGGCAAATATTACGGAATTCTACATCAAGGAGAAAATTCCTTTATCGGTACTGGTGGTGATCCCGGTGCCGCATCAGATACTTCAATCGACTTTGACATGTTCACGGGGCTTGGAACTAATTATGCCTATACGACATATTCCGTTTTAGCTGAGATGAAATACAAAGTTTATTTCACTGGTACTGATATTAATGGCAAACCCGTTTATAAAATTGGGGGCTATATTAACAACCAAAGTGTTTACGCTGAAATAGTTTTAAGACCATCTATCACAGGTGCTCCAATTGTTCAAAGGGAACTCTATGTTTACAATCCGACAGATTCAAATAGAAACGCCAGTTTTCAGGTTTATTTTGGTGAAGATACCTCGATTGATTCTACTGGCTCCCCTGAAGTTGATGATGTTCCACTATATGCCATAGGTAATGGCGAAGGCCTCTACATGTACAGTGCTAAGGATCCAAGTACCAGTGATGCTAAACTTTTTGTCACTAATAATGTAACTGACGGTTTCAAAGATTATATGGGTGAGGCCTATTCTAATCCCTACAGATGGACAGAAAAGGGATCCAGATTACTCACTTCTACAACTGTCAGCGGTACTATAATTAAGCCTAACTTATACTGGGGCAAATCAGTAGATGATACTGATAGTAACGGTGACACTAACCGTGTTGCCGGTGCCAGATTATTATATGGTACTGATAGCGCAGGTAAAACTTATCCGGTTGTAGATAACAAAGGTAAACAGAATTCCGCATATACATTAAGATGGTCCCCATCTACACTTGAACCAGGTCAAACTGGACATTACGCTTCCACAATTGGTGCCACAGTTGCCGACTATGCACTGCCAACAGTATCTAAAACTTATACCAACTCTAATCAAAGCGCGACCGGATTAAATCATGTTGGCGATACCCTTCATTTCAAATTAACTGGTGTTAATAATGGTTTTAAATCCAATTGGAACCTCACTTATTTGTCCGATAAAATGCCCGCTGGATTAACCCTTGATCCTAAATCAGTACATTATAAATGGATAGAGGTAACCTCAACCGGCTCTGGAGAATCACAAGTTGATAAAGAAACTGTGAGGGCTAATTCTTCCCTTAACGAAACATGGACACAAGATAATCAAATTGGTTATAAACCTGAAACAAATATTGGTGAAAAAGGTCGGTACATTGTTACTTTTGACGCCACGGTTAATAACAAGGCTCCCTTCAATTTGGACAGTAAAAACGAACTAACTAATACAGCCACTTTTACTGGTTTCAATTCAGTCGTTAACACAGGTTCTAAATCCTATCCGGCTGAAGTTAAAATTCCTATTGAAATTCCAAAATTCAACTATGACTTCACTAAACAAGTTAAGAACTTTACAAAAAATCCTACTGGTGATTTTGCCGATTCTGCCAATGGTGAAAAAGGCGATACAATCGAATACAAAATAGGATTTATAACCAAAGGTACCGATGCACTAAAGAGTGCCGATTTTTCCGATACCTTACCTCCAGAATTAAAATTAGATCCAGATAGTATCACAATGAATGGTGCCAAACAAAATAGTTTAAACTTCAAGTTGAGTTCTGTTCCTAATAATTCACTCGTTACGATTTCTTTCAAGGCTACCGTTGTTGGTATTGAAGCAAAGACTGTTTCTAATATTGCTGATTTAACTAATGTTTCAACTACTAGTGGCGTAAATTATCTGGACTTGAAGTCCGATGCTGCAGAATTAAATATTGCCGAAACACGGCCAACAACTTCATTTGTGGAAGTACCGCAAAGAATTGATTTTGGAACTATAAATACAAATGGCTCTGATAGAATCCTTTCCAATATCAGAACCGATGGAAAACTGATTATCGATCATTCTAGCGATACCCCATTCCAAGTTAAAGTTAGATATAACAACGATGATGCCGCCGATGCAATTACTAATGGAACTAATAAATTGATTCAAGATAACGGTGAGTCATTATTCTTCTATCAACGTCAGAGTGATAAAACTAATGATTGGCATTCAATCTCAGCTGAATCACTGCCAATTAAGAGTGATGGATTTGACGGTTCTTATGACAATTTCGATATATCTGAATATATCGGTTTAGATAAGTGGAAATTACGAGTTCCCTCTGGAACCGAAGCCGGCCAGTATCAAGGTAAGATAACTTGGTCGATTGAAGATACCCCTCAACAATAGAACAGAGAACGTAACAAGGGGGCCCAGCTCCGAGGATTAAGACTACAATCTCAGTCGACAGAGATTGTTGAGTTAACCGGAAGGAGTTACCCTTGTGTAGTTCATTTCAAAATAACAGAGAACGGAAAGCAACGTTTAGATTCTGAGCATTTGCAGGGCTTCACGAATTATACGCGGACTTTGCGTATGATTTGGGAAGTCAGGCAAAGCACAGGAATCTGTTGCTTGTAGTTCGTTTCAAAATATATAAATAAGTCATTAACGCAAATAGAGTCTAGCAATCAGCTTTGATTACTAGACTCTATTTTTTCATTTTTTTAACGACAAATATATCTATTCTAAGCCTGCTTAACAATCCCAGCTTCAATATTAGCTTTATCACAAATCAAAGCAATGACATAAGCAATCGTTTCGGTATCATCCCAATCTGCCGATAGATCCAGATAAATTTCTCGACCGTCCTTCAACTTCAAATCCAAATAATATGGAGTTGGTAAATGGAACATAATTTTTTCTGGAGCGTTGAATGAACCTCCCAAAATATTAGCTGGTGCGTTCATTTCTTTTCCAACAACTACCTCTATTGATTTGATATCTGTAAACTTGAACTCGTCCTTATCTTCACTAAATGGAAAAAGTACGGATTGAAATCTTACACTCATATTTTGATAATTGTGGGATTTGATGCCCTCATCATCAATTGACCAATAGCCGTAAAAATCTGTCATACTTCTGGCAAAAAGTAATCCACAAACAACTAGTGCAGTGACTCCTAGAATAATTGCTAACATAAGTTGATGGGTAAATATTTGTATAATTGCGCCAACTATTACACCTATAACTAAACTTACTATCATTGGTGTGTAATTGATTTTTTGACCAAATTCAATATTGTTCATTTGACTCTCTCTTCTATTTTTTACTTTTTAAATGCGTTATGTATTCGACAATATTCTTTATTCTATACTTTTAGGGTTGGGATATGAAATTTTAATTGTTTTTTTGGTAGAATGCCGTTGGTCAACCCTATAAGTCCCTCTTCGAAAAGAGGACTAAAAAAGCGTTGGTAGATTTTATTCTACTAACGCTTTTGGAATTTATTAACTTAAATATGCATTGTGTTTTCCGCTACTTTGTAGCGGAAACGCGTTGCGTGGGGCAACTCCCTGTGCTTTGCCTGAATTCCCAAGCTGTCTGCTACGCAGACAACTCGTGAATCCCTGCAAATGCTCAGGAGCTGACCGCCCCACTACACGCTCTCTACATCATTCCGCCCATTCCACCGGCAGCGGGATTACCACCAGCTGGAGCAGCAGGTGCATTTTCATCTGGTTTGTCAGCAACAACTGCTTCTGTTGTTAACAACAATGCAGCAACACTGGCAGCATTTTGTAGTGCTGAACGTGTAACTTTAGTTGGGTCGATGATTCCGGCCTTAACCATGTTTTCCCACTTGTTTGTTGCAGCGTTGAATCCAACTTCGTTTTCTTGTTGCTTGATGTGTTCAACGATAACTGAACCTTCAAATCCAGCATTTTCAGCGATTTGACGTAGTGGTTCTTCAAGAGCACGGGCTACAATGTTGATACCTGTTTGTCTGTCGCCATCTTCTTTAAGAGCAGTAACTTTACCTAAGACGTTCATCAAAGCTGTACCACCACCAGCAACGTAACCTTCTTCAACAGCGGCACGTGTGGCGTTTAGAGCATCTTCAATTCTGTACTTACGTTCTTTCAATTCTGTTTCAGTAGCGGCACCGACTTTAACAACGGCAACACCACCAGCAAGTTTAGCCAAACGTTCTTGTAACTTATCTTTGTCAAAGTCAGAAGTTGTTTCAGCAATTTGCTTCTTGATTAGATCAACACGTTCTGCAATCTTGTCTTTGTCTCCAGAGCCTTCAACGATTGTTGTGTTGTCCTTTGTAACTGTAACCTTACCAGCTTGGCCTAATTGATCCATAGTTGTATCTTTTAGTTCAAGTCCAAGGTCAGATGTGATAACAGTACCACCAGTTAATGTAGCGATATCTTCTAGTTGAGCCTTACGACGGTCACCAAAGCCAGGTGCCTTAACAGCAACAACGTTGAATGTACCACGAATCTTGTTCAAGACAAGTGTTGGTAATGCTTCACCATCAATATCATCAGCGATGATCAATAATGACTTACCTTGTTGAACAATCTTTTGTAGTAATGGAAGAACATCTTGGATGTTTGAAATCTTCTTATCAGTGATCAAGATGTATGGATTATCAAGGTCGGCTTCCATCTTATCGTTATCAGTAACCATGTATTGTGAAATATATCCACGGTCAAATTGCATACCTTCAACAACGTCTAAAGTTGTATCGATACCCTTTGATTCTTCAATTGTGATAACACCATCGTTACCAACTTTTTCCATTGCATCAGCAATCAAGTCACCTACTTCTTCACTTGCAGATGAAACTGAAGCTACTTGAGCGATATCTTTCTTACCAGAAACCTTGTGTGAAATAGCGTGAAGTTCATCAACAGCAGTCTTAGTAGCTTCTTCGATACCAGATCTGATACCAACAGGGTTAGCACCGGCTGTAACGTTCTTCATACCTTCCTTAACGATTGCTTGAGCCAAAACAGTAGCTGTAGTAGTACCATCACCAGCAATGTCATTTGTCTTTGAAGCTACTTCGGAAACGAGCTTAGCACCCATGTTTTCAAAGTGGTCTTCCAAGTCAATACTCTTAGCGATAGTAACACCATCATTTGTGATTTCAGGTGAACCATAACTCTTTTCAAGAACAACGTTTCTACCCTTAGGTCCGATTGTTGTCTTAACTGTATCAGCTAGTTTGTTAACACCAGCAAGCATTTTTGCACGTGCATCTTCTGAAAATTTAATTTCTTTAGCCATCTAATTTTCACACTCCGTAATTAATATTTATAATTGATTAATTTTTAATGTTATTCAACAATTGCCATGATATCTTTTTCATGAAGGATCAAATATTCAGCATCTTCATACTTAACCTTTGAACCTGAGTATTTATCAAAAAGAACTTTGTCGCCCTTTTTAACACTCATAGGTAATTTCTTACCATCGTCAGCAACTAGACCGTCACCTACGGCAACAACTTCAGCAGTTTGTGGTTTTTCCTTAGCGTTGTTGGCTAGAACAATGCCACCGACTGTCTTTTCTTCTTCTTCATCGACTGTTACAATTACTCTATCTCCAAGTGGTTTTAACAATTTGAATCCCTCCGATTAATATTTTTAAGTTTAATTTTTATCATTTAGCACTCAATCTTCTCTTGTGCTAATCACAAGTTTTATATTAACATTTTAACGTCAACATGCAAGTATTTACCTCTAAAAAACTAAAGGAGCAATCATGTCTTTTCCAAAAAATCAATTTTTCACTTTACTTACCTATATCCTTTTAATGGCATTAGGTACTGGCCTTTCGGCTTTTTCTATTACCGGGACCGCCTACTTCGTCATTTTAACCATTGGGGCATTACTAGCTACAGGAATAATGATTTATCTCGTTAAACTAAGTGGTCCCAATGAATTCGAAGAAAAAACAACTTTGAATCACGACTTGCAATGGATAATCTTGGGAACAATTGGTGCTATCGTTGTTCAGCTTGGTATTGGCTATTTGGATCAATTAGTTTTCCACGCCAGCACTAGTTCTCAGAACACTTTACAGTTACTATTGATTGTCAAAGCCTATCCTTACTATTTCTTATACGTTTTGATCTGTGCTCCAATTATGGAAGAAATCATCTTCAGACGTTTGTTCTTCGCTAACTTGATCAAGCCAACAAATATCTACATTGCGGCCATTATTGCATCTTTCTTGTTTGCCTTTATGCATCAAGATACACGCTTCATGGTTTATGTCTTCATGGGACTTTGGTTCTCATTTGTTTACTACAAATCGAAGAATATCTATGTCAGTGCTGGTAGTCATATCTTGATGAATATGATTGTTCTAATCTTCAGCATGCGTTAATTTCCGATACGTCTTATCAGTGTTAAATATCGCTATATCGGCAATTTAATCAAAATTATTATTATCTTGAATCAAGAAATTTAATACTAAAATTTAGCAGTGCTAGTATCTCCTTTGGACGATTTGTTCGAAGGAGATTTTTTTATGGAAAATAAAGTTGTTGTTATTACTGGTGCTTCAAGTGGTATCGGTGAAAGTACCGCCAGGGTCCTTGCCAAACAAGGTAACCGAGTTGTTTTAGGTGCACGTCGTGGTGATCGACTAGAAAAAATTGTTAAAGATATTGAGAGCACTGGTGGCGCCGCTATTTGTAAGGTCACGGATGTAACAAATTTATCCCAAGTTCAAGATTTAGCTAAATTTGCTTTAGACAGATATGGCAGAATTGATGTCTGGATCAACAATGCCGGATTGATGCCTCGGTCTGAATTTATCAAGGGTCGCGTCGAGGAATGGGACCGCATGATTGACGTTAACCTCAAGGGTACGCTTTACGGTATCGATGCCGCCTTGCCTACCATGCGCAAACAAAACAGTGGTCAAATCATCAATATTTCTTCCGTAGCTGGTCATTCAATCAGCATCGGTTCTGGTGTCTATTCGGCCACGAAATTCGGTGTCAGAGCTATCAGTGAAGGTTTACGTCAGGAGGAAGCAGCTGCCAAAAGTAATGTCAGAGTAACTGTAATTTCACCAGGCGCCATTGCCACAGAATTGCCCGACCACGTCAAGGACCCTGAAACCAAAAAGACTTTGGATAAGTTCTATGCTGATTATGCGGTCAGTGCTGATCGTGTCGCTAACGCTATTGCCTTTTCTATTAATGCTCCTGAAGATACGACGATGAATGAGATTGTTATTCGCCCTACTTCTCAAAGATAAAAAAAGCAGCCTATCATTTGATAGACTGTCTCTGAAATGAACTGCACAAGCCAGATTCCTGTGCTTTGCCTGACTTCCCAAATCATACGCAAAATACGCGTATAATTCGTGAAGCCCTGCAAATGCTCGGAACCTAAGCGGCTTGTTCCGCTCTCTGTGTTTAAATTGTTTTAACTACATGGAGTGATTTCTCTAGTCCCCACGTTTGTAGGATGCGACATATTTCTCTCGTTTGTCCTCATCGAACTCATGCTCACTCTTCGCGATGATTACTGTTGCTAGTGAATTACCAACAACATTAACGGCGGTACGTCCCATATCTACAAGACGGTCGATACCCGCAATGAATGTCAAACCAGCCATTGGCACACCAATTGTTGATACTGTGGCTAGGAGTACAACGAATGATGCTCCGGGTACACCGGCCATCCCCTTAGATGTTAACATCAATACTACAACAAGGGTAATTTGTTGCCCTATGGTTAAGTGGATATTGTAGGCTTGTGCCAAGAACAATGCAGCAAGGGATTGATAAATGGCTGAACCATCAAGGTTAAAGGTATATCCAGTTGGAATAACGAATGAAACGATTCCTTTGGTTGCTCCATAATCTTGCATTTTTTCCATCATTTTTGGTAAAGCAGCTTCTGAACTAGCTGTTGTAAAAGCTAAGGTAACTTCGTTTTCAATAATTCTGAATAATTCATAGAATTTAACATGGAAGATATGTCCCACGATTGCCATAACTACAAAAACGAAGAATGCCATTGTGGCATAAGCGATAACAATAAATAATAGTAATGGTTTCAAGGAACCAAAGCCCATTTCACCGACTGTAACGCCGATCAAAGCACAGACACCAATTGGTGCTGCCTTCATAACCCAGTTAGTAACTTTGAACATAACATTGGCAACGGCGTTCAAGACATCGACGATGACCTTACCTTGTTTACCAATTGAGGCTGTTCCTAAACCAAAGAAGACTGAGAAGAAAATAATTGGTAACATATCACCTTTGCCTAAAGCTGCGAAGATGTTGGTTGGGATAATACTCATCAAGATTGACCAGATTCCCGAATGTTTAGCAGTTTTAGCAGTTGCAGCATATTGGCTAATATCCGAACTTTTAAGACTGTGAATGTCAATATATGTACCAGGATGTGTAACATTAGCGACAACAATACCGATAATAATCGCTAAAGTTGTCATAATTTCGAAATAAATTAAAGTTTTTAATCCAATTCGTCCTAATTTTTTAATATCACCCATATTGGCGATTCCGACGGTCAAACATGAAATAACGATTGGTAAAACAATCATTTGAATCAAAGAAATAAACATTGTACCGATATTCTGCATCACCTGAATAACGGCTTTATTCTGGTAAAATACCTGTCCTAACACGATACCTAGGATCAAACCAATGATAATTTGCCACCCTAGACTAAGTCGAAAATAACGTTGTCTTTGCAATTTAAATTCCCCTTTGATATAAACTTATTCTCTAAGTATAGAAGACTTTTTGGCAAAAATGTAAATGATAGCGATTCCAAATTAAAATAATTTTCATTTTAATTGTCTGTCCGAACAATATAATTATAGTTATAACAAATTGTTCTTGTTTTGGCTAAAATTAAGATTAAAAAATACGGAACATCCGGCTTTTTTCAAAGGGATATTCCGTATTTTTTTGTTTTTTATTGGTTTTTGAATCTAAATTTTGGTTACGTTTGTTATTTTCTTTTAATTCTTGGGATTGGATTACTCAACTTTTACAATTTAATATTTTTGTTGTGTCGTCCTAAACGAGCTCCGTAGACCAATTTCACTCCGCTTTGCCTGACTTCCCAAATCACACGCAAAATCGCGTGCAATTCGTGAAGTCCTGCAAATGCTCGGAAATTCCCGGTCTACTGCGCTCTCTATTCCTCTCCGGATTCTGAAGCAATAATATCCAAATCACCCGCAAGTGTCCATTCACTGACTGTGGCTGGAACGATTAGGTGGATTCCTTTCTTCAAATCATAGTCTTTGCCTTCAACGGTAATTGTACCTTCTCCATTGATTACTGAAATCAATGTGTACTTACCAATTTGGTGTTTTAGCATTGCTGGTTCTTTAATTACCCAGCGATAGACTGAGAAGAATGGTGATACTGGTGGTTGTACGAAGGTTGTGAATGTATTCTTGCCTTCTTCTTTTGTTTCGATATCTAGTTTTGGATCTTCGTGGGGAACGGTAATTGTATCTTCTGATTGTTTAATGTGAAGTTCACGTTTCTTACCTGTGGCCTTTTCTACACGGTCATAGTCGTACAAACGATATGTTGTATCACTACTTTGTTGTGTTTCCAATGCCATGATTCCTTTATTCAAAGCATGAACTGTACCACTTGGTACGTAGTAGAATTCACCCTTCTTAACGGGAACTTTTCTCAATAAGTGATCCCAGTCGCCTGTTTCAATCATCTTATCAAGTTCAGCTTTATTCTTAGCATTGTGACCATAAATCAAATATGAGCCTGGTTCTGCATCAATGATGTACCAACATTCTGTCTTACCTAATTCGTGTTCGTGCTTCCAAGCATAATCGTTATCTGGGTGCACTTGAACAGATAGACTTGCTTCAGCATCCAAAATCTTTGTTAACATTGGGAATACTTTACCCTTTGGATTGCCAAACAATTCACTGTGTTCTTTCCATAAATCATCAACGTATTGACCAGCAAATTCGCCATTCTCAACTTCTGAACGTCCATGTGGATGTCCTGAAATAGCCCAGCATTCGCCAATAGCGCCATCTGGAATGTTGTAACCGAACTTAGTTTCTAACTTTCTTCCACCCCAAATTTTTTCGTGGAATACTGGTTTTAGAAATAATGGTTCACTCATAATGAAAATTCCCCCAAAATATTAATTTTGTTCTTCAGTTTGTGATTTATCACGGTCCAGGAAGAAAATCAATGTCTGTAGTTCATTTGCTAAATCAACATAATGAACACGGATACTGTTTGGAACGTTAATTATTACCGGTGTAAAGTTCAAGATACCTCTAACTCCAGCATCAGCTAGTTGATCAGCTGTTGTTTGAGCGGCATTCGAAGAAACGGTTAAGATACAGACGTCAATCTGTTGTAAATTCAGTTGTTCCTTAATTTCACTAATATCGTAAACAGGAACTCCACTCTTAACTGTTCCAACAATTTCCTTATTAATATCAAAAGCTGCAGCAATTCGAACATTATTTGTCCGAGAAAAGTTATAATTTAATAAGGCGTTACCTAAATTACCAACACCAACTAGGGCTACGTTAGTACGCTTGTCTTGATTCAATAGCTTCTTAAAGAACGCTACTAAATCGTTTACATCGTAGCCATAACCACGTTTTCCAAGTGCTCCTAGATATGAGAAGTCACGTCTAATTGTAGCACTATCTATCTTGACCCCTTCTGATAATTCGCCAGAGGAGATTTTTTTTGTGCCCTCATCTTTTAGGAATTGGAAATATCTATAATAAATTGGTAACCGCTTTATCGTTGCGTTTGGAACTGTTGTTTTTGTCATTATTTACCACCATATGTGTGTCATTTCACTAACATTCATAGTAAATAAAAACTAACAAAAACGCAATACGTTAAACCTATAAAGACAAAATTAATTAAATAATGATAAAATTGTGAATATATAAAGGAGCTTAAAATTGATTCTATTACAAGCACAGAGCATTACTAAGAATTTCGGTACTAAAAAACTTTTCTCAAATGTAAGTTTTGAGGTCCAAGACAACAGTCGTATCGGTTTGGTCGGCCGAAACGGAGTTGGAAAATCGACTTTATTGAAGATTATTTCCAACCAAGAGAGCTATAACGATGGAAATATTGCTCTCAAAAAAGACACAAATATCGGTTATTTGGCACAGGATTCTGGCCTAAATAGCGAAAATAAAATTTTTAACGAAATGGAACAAGTTTTTGCTTATTTGAAAGAACAAGAGAAAAAAATGCACGCTCTTGAAGAAAAATTAGCAAATCCAGATACCAAAGACTACGATTCCATTTTGAAACAATATGACCAATTACAAAATACCTTCCGCCAAGAAAATGGTTATGGATATCAATCTGAGATTCGCAGCGTCCTCAAGGGATTCGGCTTCGATGAAGATGTTTGGGGAGCACAAATTTCTACCCTTTCAGGTGGTGAGAGATCACGTTTGGCAATGGCAAAAATGCTTTTGGAACATCACGACATTCTTTTACTTGATGAACCTACTAACCATTTGGACATTACAACAGTCGAATGGCTGGAAGGTTATCTCAAAAATTATCGTGGCGCTTTAGTTATTGTTTCCCATGATCAATACTTCCTCGATAAAGTTGTTACAGAAATCGTTGAAATCAATCAACATTCATCAACTCATTATTCCGGTAACTATACTTTCTACTTACAAGAAAAGAAGAAGAATCAAGAAGTTGCTTGGAAACATTATGAAGAGCAACAAGCTGAGATCAAGAAAACTGAAGAATATATTCAGAAAAATATTGTCCGTGCCTCAACTACTAAGATGGCCCAAAGTCGTCGTAAGAAGTTGGAAGCTATGGATGTGTTGGATCGTCCCGGAAGCGACCAAGGATCAGTTCACTTCTCATTTGATATCGACAAAGAAAGTGGTAACGATGTTCTGTTAGTTAAGGACGCTGCTATTGGTTATGATGACGAAATCATGTCTGAACCAATCAACCTTGATGTCAAAAAAGGTGAACGTGTTGGTATTATCGGACCTAATGGTATCGGTAAATCAACTTTTCTAAAATCAATCCTTGGTAAAATTCCAATGATCAAGGGAACTTCCCAATTTGGTGCTAACGTCCAAGTTGGTTACTATGATCAGAATTTGAAGAACCTTGATCCGAAAAAAGATGTCTTACATGAAATCTGGGACCTCTATCCAAGGCTTGATGAACAAGTTATCCGTAATAAATTAGGAGCTTTCCTATTCAGTGGTGATGATGTTTTGAAACCAGTTGCTGGATTGTCCGGTGGTGAAAAAGCTCGTTTAACTTTGACTAAACTTTCGATGGAAAACGACAACTTATTACTAATGGATGAGCCAACTAACCATTTGGACATTGACAGTAAGGAAGTTTTGGAAGACGCCTTGAAAGAATTTGCCGGAACTGTCCTCTTCGTTTCCCATGACCGTTACCTCTTGAATACTTTAGCCGACCGTATCGTTGATATCGGTACTTCCGGAAGCAAAATTTATCTTGGTGATTACGATTATTATCTTGAAAAAACAACTGATACTCCGGTTGCTGAAGCAGAAAATGTTTCCACAACTAGTGTGAAAAAAGTTGAATATCAACAATCAAAGGAACAACAAAAGCAAGAACGTAAATTACGTCGTCAAGTTGAAGAACTTGAAAGTCAAATGGCCGAATTAGAATCTAAAAATACCGCCATTCAAAAAGAAATGACTAAAGATGAGAACTTAACATCCTACAGTAAATTGGGCGACCTTCAAAAGGAACTAGATGAAAATAAAGTTCAACAAGATAAGCTTGAAGAAGATTGGACTGAAAAATCCCTTGAACTTGAAGACTTTGATAATCAAGAAAAGTAGACCTCGTTGTCTGCTTTTTTTATCCGCTCCGCAATATAGATGTCTGGAACGTCATGGACATCGTTTGAAACCAATTTTTAAGTTCAAAAATTGTTTCCAAATCGAGTCTTATTCTAAGTTGGCAAAAAACGCCAACTAAGAATAATTTCATGACTGAGACATCTATATTGCTCCGCTACTGACTAATCGGTCTTTTAAAATTAGCTTCACGATTAATAAAAACGAAATATTCAATTATGAAATTCCATGAAGTCTAAAACCATCTATCTACTTTTTATTGCAATGATTGCTAATTCTTGATAGATTAGTCTAAATGAATTTTCAAAAGAGGACACATGGAAAAACGACAAGATAACTTTTTAATTCGCTTTTTTAAAGGTGTAATTATTGCCTTAGGATTCATTCTTCCTGGAGTTTCTGGTGGCGTATTGGCCGCCATTCTAGGAATCTATGAACGACTATTAGGATTCATGGCCCACATTCGTCAAAATTTCAAACGAGACTTTCTTTATTTTTTACCAGTTGGAATTGGTGGAATTGTCGGAATTGGAGTCCTATCACAACCATTGGACTACCTTCTACAACACTATCAAGTCATTGTCTTATGGGGCTTTGCGGGAACAATTTTTGGGACCTTGCCGACTTTGATCAAAGAATCAACTTCACGGACTAAGCGAGACAAAATTGATATTGCCTGGTTCTTGACGATGTTGATTGGTGGTGGATTATTTCTCTTCTTCATGAGCGAAATTTTTGGTACCATCCCTGCCAACTTCCTAGGATTCGTCATTGCCGGTATCCTAATTGCCTTGGGTGTGTTAGTTCCCGGATTGAGTCCATCTAACCTGTTAATTATTCTGGGACTCTATTCACCAATGCTTAAAGGTTTCAAAGATTTTGACATGATGGTCTTCATTCCGATTGCTATCGGTGGAATCATCTCAATGCTGACATTCTCCAAAGCTATGGAAAAATTAATCGAATATCATCATTCGCGGGTTTACCATTTCATCCTTGGAATTGTTCTAGCAAGTACCATTCTGATATTGGTACCTAATCCCTATTTAGAGGATAGTATCTCCTATGCAGGTATCAATACACTAGATATGGTATTAAGTGGCTCACTGTTCATTTTAGGTATGTTTTTAGCCCTTTGGATGAGTAAATTGGAAAACAAATTTAAGTAATAAAAAACGCTGAGAAAAAATTTCTCAACGTTTTTTTTATAAGTATTCAGACTTTATCTTATACATCGTACTAGCATGATCATCTTTTAAAACTTGAATCGCACCAGAATACTGATTTTCAAATGCCGTAGCAGTTTTAACTTTTTCACCATCAATACCCAGAAGTTCTTGATAACGTAACACTTGATTCAAAGTAAATTTACTACCTGACAATAAACCTAGAATTGGAAAATCTTTGGTTTGTTCCGCGACAAAATGCATAACATTGCAGAAATCAATTTGATCATCTTTTCCGTTAGGATTGATAGCATAATTTTCACTAGCAACGTCATGGATGATGAAGTCGACTGGATCAGTCAAACCGCTCTCCCAAGCTAAACTCCAGACTTTTTTCTCAGAATTATATTTGACCCGATGCCAAGATTCATAATTCATTGATGAAAATTCATTCTTATCAGATTCAAGAATGACCGCCGTATAATTATAAACTCGTCGTTTATCAACCGTCGTAGCAGTCACAAATGGCAAGAAAATGTGTGCTTCATCAATATTAGTTTTAAAATCAGAAAGTTCTTCAACTACAAATGACTTCATATCATCCAAACTGTAATCTTCATTAGGCAAATCATTATCAATTACCCCAAATTTCTCATTGGGCTCATAACCGAAAGATGGTTCCCTGTATGTGTTTTTATCGTTATTGGAAGTTTTAGTAAAAATGCTGTTAGTTTCTTCATCATATTTCAAAATCACATATGAAATCGTCGTTTTGCTCTTCATTAAAACACCTCCCATTCTTTTTACCACAACTTCGGACAATTATTAATAGCTTTCTGAAAATAATTTATTTCCGTTTGAATTATAAACCAAAAAATATGAAAATCTAGATTTTTTTCGAAAAAAAGATGCCATCGATAAAATATTCGATAGCATCTTTATTAATTTGTTATTTTATAGGCTTAGGCAAATGCTCAGAATCTAACCATTCTCTCCGCTCTCTGATTTTGAAATAAGCTACACAAGGGCAACTCCACTCCGCTTTGCCTGACTTCCCAAATCATACGCAACAACCGCGTATAATTCGTGAAGTCCTGCAAATGCTCGGGAGCTGACCGCCCTTGTTCCGCTCTCTACATTATTCCATATCAAAATCCAAACTAGGGTCAGCATTAACGGTCAAATCAGCGAAATCACCTTTATCATATTGAATCTGAGCCATAGCACCAATCATTGCGGCGTTATCACCACAAAGTCTTAATGGTGGGAAAACTAATTCGATATCGAGATTTCTTTTCTCAATTTCTTCAGCCAAGCGTTTGCGTAATCCTTGGTTTGCTGAAACTCCACCGGCAACAATCAATTGATTAACTGGATGTTGTTTCAAAGCTCGGAAAGTCTTATTAGTTAAGATATCCAAAACGGCACCTTGGAAACTGGCTGCAACGTCATCTTTGTTCAAATCTTCGTGAATTTGATCAGCGTGATGCACACGATTGATAACGGCACTCTTCAAACCACTGAAACTGAAGTCCAAGTTATCTTCTTGAACCATGGCACGTGGAAAGTCGAATACATCATTACCAACAGCAGCCATCTGGTCAACTTTTTTACCGGCTGGATAATTGATACCTAGAATTCTACCGATTTTGTCATATGCTTCACCTACAGCATCATCCCTAGTATCACCCAAGGTGTGGAAAACTCCTGGAGCTGTAACTGAAACAATTTCAGTGTGTCCACCTGACACTAATAGCGCCATGAATGGGTATTTCAAATCTGTCACAAAATTAGCTGAATAAATATGTCCAGCCAAGTGATTAACTTTGATCAATGGTAAATCATGAGCAAAGGCAACAGTCTTAGCAGCCATAATTCCGATTAACAATGAGCCAACTAGTCCTGGTCCGTATGTCACAGCAACAGCATCAAGATCTTCGTAACCAACCTTAGCTTCGTCTAAAGCCATATTGATACATGTCGTTATTTCTTCAACGTGATGACGACTAGCAACTTCGGGAACAACTCCTCCGAAACGTTGGTGACTCTTTATTTGTGTTGCAATAATATTTGATAAAATTTCGTTACCATTCTTAATTACAGCGACAGAAGTTTCATCACAGCTGCTTTCAAATGACATTATTAATGTATCCTTTTTCACAATTTTCCCCTCACAAATCAGCCATCATCTCTAATGCATCATGATGGTTTCTAAAATAATACTTTTTATGAACATTCTCGACTTTGAATCCAAAAGCCTCATACAACGCAATAGCATCCTTGTTTGTTACATCAACTTCCAATGACATCTTGGTAAAGTGACGTGATTTACAATATTTAAATGCTTGATCCAATAAAAGATGACCGATACCCACATCTTGATAATCAATATGGACCGCCAAATTGGTTATGTGCGATTCAACTTTATCACTCAAAGAAAGACCAATAAACGCGATAACTCTATCCTTGTCGACTAATGACAAATAAAGTGCATTCTTATTACCAATTTCCATTTCAACAATATCAATTGGCCATGGCACAGGAATTGGATAAATCGATTCTTGCACTTGCATGAACTGGACCGAGTCCTTACGGTTCGCCTTGCGTAATGTGAATTCTTGACCATCCACTTTAACTAACTGTGTTTCAAAATCAAATCCTTCAATTCTGCCAGATAATAAATCCTTAAATTTCTTCAACATAGGAAACATTTTTGTCTTCCTTATGGCCCTTCGCGTACCAATCATGTTCAGCTTGGGTCAAACGTAAATATGTTGGTATGAAATTATCAACATCAGAAACTGGTTTTGTTGTTTCAGCTAATTTAGCTAGTTTAGACGCATCTGGCAATGAATCTTCACTCATTATTACTTTTGCATTTGGATATTGATTTTGAATTAATTCTTGTAATCTTGGTGTTGCGTTGACGAATTCCAATTCACTTTCTTGATAAGGCTTTAATGTATCAAATAACTTTTCCATTGAGGTATGTTGATCTGCTAATACGTTGACCAATTTACCGTCTTTATGGATATAGACGCCAGCAAAGGCATTGTCATTTCTAGCATCCATTAACGGAACCAAAACATGACTCTCATCTCCATCGGCAGCTAACAATTCCAAGCTGGAAACTCCAACTAATTTTTTCTGAAGAGTATCGGCTAAAGTCTTGGCAACTGTTACGGCAATTCTGACTCCTGTATATGAGCCAGGGCCTTTGGCAACGGCAATCAGATCAATATCATTAATTGTTAAATTAGATTTTTTTAAAGTATCTTTAATATCTGGAAGTAGAGAAACACTATGGGTTTTCTTTTCAGTAGATTCTATATGTGCCAAAATCTTACCGTCAACAACAACGGCGACAGATAGAGGCTTGTTTGATGTATCAAATGCTAATATTTTCATATTTATCCCTCATTCTTAATAGAACCTATTTTACCATATAATTTTGCCCATAAAAAAAAGGCCTTAGCGGCCGATTTTATTAAACTTCGAATTATCTATCCATTTAAGGACAATGTACAAGAGTCCAGTTTGGTAAACCAAGCTAAACGCCTCTTTTGCAAGTCTTGGAACTAACAAAGTCATGTAAGGCAAGTTTGTCATCATGTGTATCCACAATGTATTCATCCCTGTATTAACAATAACTGTTATTAAAAGGACCGTGAGAAAACTTCTCCAAACTGTAACCTTATGATTGTATAACATGAAACCATAAATTACTCCCGCAATCAAAGCTGAAAGTGTGAATCCCCAGAAGAATCCACCTGACGATGACATAACGGTATTACTGATAATATCAGCAATCACATTTGCCATTGCAGCCTTGAAGGGTCCAAAATAATAACCCAATAAACCAATGGCAATAAAGCTGAAGCCAACCTTCAAAGTATTACTACCAATTGATAACTTTGATAGAACCATTTGCAATGCTATTAGCAATGCCATCCAAGTTACTTCTTGGACGCTAATTACTGTGCTTTTACTACTGTTGTTCATAATCGACATCTCCCAAAGGAGCTGCCACCGAATATAGCAAAGAGACATATATAAAGTGGCGAATGCGGAAACAAGATCGCGAGAAAACTCTTTAGCTGACGTTCACATTCCGTTCCATCAGCACTTAACGCCTTGAATCCTACCCCAAAATTTTTAGTACCTCAACATAATAGCACAATATCCTGCTTGTACAAGTGAATTTAGTCTATTTATTTATCTTCCCACTCAAATTGAGCAATAACGTTCAGGACGTCACCGTTCTTTATCCAATGAATAGATTTATTATTCGTATTATCATACTTTTCATAAACAACTGGTTTGCTATCAGTGTTCAGTTCTTTTTCATATTTAATATCCATACTCTTGATTCGATGAGTCGCAATGAAATCGACATTCATGCTATCTACCATCCAGTCAAAATAATATGAATTATTAACATGTTTATTAACATCAATATTGTAGTAACCGATATGTTGCTCTTGTTTAGCATCGTAATCTTCCGGTTCACGTAAACGAGTGAATCGTTGAATCTTGTTGATTTCTTCGGCTCCAAATTTGTTATCCAAACGATCACTGGCACCAACAATCTTACGTTCTTTAATATCAATTAGGACAAAGGCACTCTTAGCAGTAACCATACGATTACCGTCCATATCGTCTATCCAGAAATCACGATAGAAGAAATATTTGTTATAGCTAGTTGCTTGAGTAGTAACTTTTAGTTTTTGACCTAGTTTAGGCATAGTGTCAATATCCATATGATATTGGACAACTACCCAGCCTAAACCATTGTTCTGAACCATTTCAGTACTATCAGCGTCCGCCTTATGTAATTGTTTTTCTGATGTTAAAAGCATCATATCTATTAATGCTGACAAACGCATGTCGCCAGTGAAATTAGCAAAATAGAATGGTACTTCCATCTCCAATGAGTAGGTTTCTCTCTCTGTCACTATTCTTCTTCTCCAATTCCATGATAAAGGTTATACACATCTTGTTTCTTTAAACCATTTTGATCAGCAACTTGTTTGATTGCTTTGTTGGGCTTTTGACCTTGCTTAATCAAGTTATCCACAGTCGCAATCAAGTCATCATCTGAACTCACTTGAGTAATGACCTCTTCAGGTTTACCGGCAATTATCAAGACATATTCACCCTTAGGATCATTCTCTTCATAATACTCGGAAACTTGTTGTAAGCTACCGCGCAAGAAAGCTTCGTGAATCTTAGTTAATTCTCGTGCTAAAGCAATTTGTCTATCGCCACCAAATTTAGCAATTAAATCTTGAATCGTCTTTTTTACACGATATGGTGATTCATAAACAATTGTTGTCTCAGCCCTTTGCGAAAGATTATTCAACGCTTCTGTACGTTCCTTACCCTTACGAGGTAGGAATCCGAAGAAATAAAACGGCTGTGGCTCAATACCTGAAGCAATTAAGGCCGTGATTGAAGCAGTAGCACCAGGTAATGGAACAACTGGGATTTCTGCTTTAATTGCTGCTTTGACTAGCTCTTTACCAGGATCACTGATTGAGGGTGCTCCGGCATCACTAATTTGAGCAATTTTCATACCGCTATTCATTTTTTCTATTAATTCTGGAATTCTTTGGGCAGTATTATGCTCATGAAAACTTATTAATTCTGTTGGTATTTCAAAATGATTCAATAAATTTTTACTATTACGTGTATCCTCAGCTGCGACTAAATCTGCTTCTTTCAAAGTGTTAACAGCTCTAAAAGTCATGTCTTCCAAATTACCAATTGGTGTTGGCACTAAAAAAAGGCAGCCCTTCGAATTATCAACAAAACTCCTTTGTTCTTTCATTCAAATAGCTCCCCTAATCTAATTTATTTTCTTTTTCTTCTTATTACTGTCGTTATCGCTATCTAAGATTTGCAAGCAGAACACACACTCTTCTTTATTACGATCTCGACGTGCCCCATAAAGTGGGCGACAAATGTGAAATCCTTTGAGATATAAATTCTCCAGATTCAAACGTGAATCGGATAATTTATTTCCATTAGGATCTTCATCCTCAGTACTAACTTTTTCCAAATGACTACGAAGATTTTGATTCTCTAACTTAACCTCTTCATTTTCTTCCAAGGTCTTTGATAATTCTTCTTTAAGCAAAGAAACTTTTTTACTTATATCATTTAGTTGATTTGTGATTGTTTCAAATTCATCATATAAATCCTTCTCTGCCATGATCTCACCTACTAATCCACAAATTTTAATGACAAATCTTCTAAAATGGCTTGAAAAGATACATTACTTTTCCACATTTGTTCAGCTGTGAATAAGTCATCAGACATACTTATAACCTTCTGAATACTCTTATTATTCAAAATATCTTCGGCCGTCAATGTTGATTTTCCCAAATTGTACCTAATTGATAATATATCACTAAAAATTTGATTCAACATGTCGAAAACCAAATGTTGCTGGTCTTTATTCTCAACCAAAGGCATGATATCGGTCTGTATGTCGACAAAACTATTTATTTTTTGTTTGTTAACTTCTTTGAGCCAATTCATAATACCTGAAATTAATGATTGGTATTTGTCCCCATCAATATTAGCTAAATATTTAATATCGGTAACTTTTAAAGCTTTTTGAGCTTGATCATTTTTAAATCCAGCATTTACCAAACTAGCAATTTCATCTTCATTACTTTTATTAGATAAATGGAAAATTTGAACACGTGATTGAATGGTCGGTAAAAGTTGCTTCGCTGAATCAGCCAACAAGATAATCATCAGATTACCCTCTGGTTCCTCAATTGTCTTCAACAAATTATTACTGGCAGCGTTAGTCATCTTTTCGGCTTCATCAATAATCAGAATCCGACGCTTTCCTTGAGTGGCTGTCATACTTACTTCTTTTTTGAAAGATTTAATATCATCGACTCCGACACTCTGCTTATCAGTCTTAACTTCCAACACATCAGGATTATCACCCAATGCAATCGTCTGACATTTCTGACAAGTTTGATCCGGAGCACCATCTTTTAAGTTATCACAAAACTGACTCTGTGCTAACCAAATAGCCATTTGTTGTCTAATTTGAGATGAAGCACTATCTATCAGATAAGCGTGCGATAACATATTTGAAGAAATTATTTTTTGAAATTCCTGAACGACCTTTGGTTGTTCTTCTAGTAAATTTTCCATGTTTTAGAATCTCACAAATTTATCCACTGGTACGATGAAACAAGTTGCTCCCCCAACTTGAACCTCAACTGGTTCAGCCATACTTGATGCAGCTTCTGGCATTAAGAAAGTTGGTGTTACAAATTGTGATCTGGTATGGCAATTCTTTTTAATGACGGCTAAAGCATCATCAATTTGTTCTTCTTCAACACCGATAATAAATGTACAGTTACCAGCCTTTAGAAATCCACCAGTTGATGGCAATTTAGTGGCACGGAAACCATCTTTAACAAGGTGTGTTTGTAATTGTTGGCTATCCTTATCTTGAACTATGGCTATGATTAATTTCATAATTATTCTCCTTCATTAAATATATTAGGAAATTTTTCGATAATTATTTTTAAAGTATCCTCAACAACTTTTTCAGGTGCTTGATCAGCATTGATTGATTTAATCCTTTGGGGATTAGCTTTTACAAGTTCCATATATGAATCATAAACACGATTATGGAAACTGATTGCTTCTTTTTCCAAACGATCCATGGCACCCTCGTGATCTTTTTTAATTCTTGATAATCCCACTTCCGGTGAAACATCAAAATAAATTGTTAAGTCTGGTAAATGACCATCAATGGCGAAATCATTAATTTCAGCCACAGCGTCAGTTCCAATTTCACGTCCACCACCTTGATAGGCGATTGAACTATCAACGAAACGGTCGCTCAACATAACTTTTCCCTCAGCAAGTGTTGGTAAAATCACATCAATTAAATGTTGACGTCTTGCAGCTGCGTACAACAAGGCTTCAGTTCTTGGATCCATCTCTTCATCATGAATATCCAAAATAATTTTTCTGATTTTTTCAGAAATTGGACTACCACCAGGTTCTCTTGATAAAACAATTTCTGTATTAGTTTTAGCCTGTAATAATGGCATCAATGTTTTGAGAGCTGTTGTTTTACCAGCCCCATCTGGTCCTTCGAACGATATAAATATTCCTGACATATAATCTCTCCTAGATGATTACTACCATTTTACTTGATAATGGGAATAAATGAAACTTATCGTGGGGGATATTTTCTTTGGATTAACAGTTAGTTAAAACAATTTTGCCCCCTTATTTGTTTTTACTTATTATCAACTAAAATACAATTCATTGTCTTAAAAAAATAAAGTTGTGCTTAACTTTGAGTTTATCTCTCAAGTCAGCACAGCTTTATTTTTTGTTATATCAACTGATTTTTTTGTTGTTAGTTTGATAACGTGATTCTAAACGAGCTGCGCAGGGGCAACTCCACTCCGCTTTGCCTGACTTCCCAAATCATACGCAAAAGACCGCGTATAATTCGTGAAGTCCTGCAAATGCTCGGGAGCTGACCGCCCCTGCTTCGCTCTCTACCAATGTTTCTCAGCTCGGCTTGGCTGTTTCAAAAATGTATCTTCGTCTCCGAAAATAATATTTGTTGTAGCCTTTGCTTTAGCTTTTCTTCTTCTTGCTTCTAAGTACAAGAACTGATACTTCAACTGGTCTAGTTTCAAATTTGTTCTTGTTTCGTCGTCAACGTCCACTGAATTGTTGATCATTCTTTGAGTATTACCGATTCTTTGTTGAATCTGGTGAATATTGTCTAAGAGGCGATCGTCTTCCATTTTCCGGACGGATACTTTTCTTCTACCAAACATGTTAAATCTCCCTGCGTCCTAGCACGGCACTCTTCAAAGTCATTTCATCTGCATATTCAATATCAGATCCAACTGCTAATCCATGTGCTAATCTAGTTACTTTTATTCCTGCTGGCTTAACTAATTTGGCTAAATATTGAGCAGTTGCTTCTCCTTCTGGAGTGGCATTTGTAGCAAGTATCAACTCTTTAACACTTGTATTCTCACGCAAACGATTCAACAACAGCTTAATATTCAAATCTTCTGGGCCTATTCCATCGACTGGCGATAAAACCCCTCCTAGAACGTGATACAAACCATTGTAGCCATTCATATCATCTAATGACATGATGTCTTTAGCTTGTTCAACTACCAGAATTGTTGACTGATCACGATTCTTATCACTACAAATTGGACAAATATCTTCAGTAGTAATATTTCCACAAATTTTACATGATTTTAAATCAGTTTTTGCGGAAATTAAATTATCAGCGAATTCCTGAACTTGGTCTTTGTCCATACCAAGTGTGTAAAATGCCATTCTGGTAGCAGTCTTGCGACCGATACCTGGCAACATCATATAACTATCAATTAATTTGGAAATTGGTTCTGGATATCTCATCTACATCAACCCGTTTGTGTATTTACCTAATTTGGCTTGTTTGTCATTATCTACGGCATCAAAAGCATTGTTTAAAGCATCGATCATCATATCTTGTAATGTATCAGGATCGTCTGGATCAATGATTTTTTCACTAATTGTCATATCGGCAATCTTCTTGTCACCAGTAACTTTAACTGTAACAAAGTCGTCAACTGACTTACCAGTATATTCAGTTTTGTTAAGAGCTTCTGTTGTTTCTTGAACTTCTTTTTGCATCTTTTGGGCTTGGCGCATCATGTTGGCCATGTTGCCACCCATTCCACCCATATTTGGCATACCTTTACTCATCAATAAATCCTCCTAGTCATCTTTTACATCAACTATATCTTCACCAAACAATTTTACAGCTTCATCAACGGTGGGATCAGTTTTTTTAGTTTCTTTCTTAGATTCTACATTGTCTGGATTGCTTAAATCAATATTATTATCAATATATTCTTTACGGATCTTAGGCCAATCAGCCTTTGGAACCAAAACAATCTGACAATCTTTCTTCATTAACTTACTTGTGTTGTCACTTAATTCCTTTAAGAACTCTGAATCATCTTGGACTTGTTCAAACCACATAGCGTAGTCAAACGCCACCACAATACCCTCAGACGAAGCAGCAACAGGTTCTGCGACCTTCATCATAGCACGTTGTGTAATTGAAAGCATACTCATTAAATCGGGCCAGATGTCACGAGCTGCAGCCAAGTCATCTTTAGTTGCACTGCCCAAGACTTTGTAAATAGCCGTTTTATTCAAACGAGCATTGGTGTTAGCCCGACGATGTGTCTTTGGCTTAGCAGGAGCTGGATTGGCGACCTGCACTCCATTGGATAAATCTTTAACCTCATTTTGTAAATGAGAGATCTCATCACGTAATTTATCGAACTCTTGGCTATTGTCACTGTCATTCTTAACCTCAGTTGGTGCCGCCAATGCCTGTTTGGCAATTTTAGGTTCACTAATTTTTACAGTTAAAATTTCCATATAAATATCGGTTTGATTGGAATTCTTCAAATTCTTCTGCGTTGCACTGACTTGATCGACGATATAAAACAGACGCTGATTGTCGAATTTATCAGAGATTGCCAACAACTCTTTGGTCATAACTGAATTATCCATCTGTTTCGACAAATCTGAATTGGAATTATACAAAATCAGATTACGACAAACTCGAATAATCATTTCGGTAAATCTTAATGCTGAACGGCCACTGGCTAAAATTTGGTACAAACTTGTCAGCGCCTCAGCTGGTTTATTATCGGCAATTGCTGTCATATAAGAAACTATCTGTTCATTACTCAATGCTCCAGTTACTTCTTGAGCATTCTTCAATGTTAACGAATCATCACCATATGATAAAGCCTGATCCAAAATACTCAAAGCATCACGCATTCCACCTTCAGCAGAGGCAGCAATAATGTTCAAAGCTTCTTCATCATATTCAATTTTTTTATCGTTCAGAATGAATTCCATTCGTGTCAAAATATCTTGGCGTGAAATTCTTCTAAAATTAAAACTCTGTGTTCTGGAAATAATTGTTGCTGGAATTTTCTGTGGTTCGGTTGTAGCCAAAATAAACATAACATTTTCAGGTGGTTCTTCCAATGTCTTTAGTAGAGCATTGAAGGCACCTTGAGAAAGCATATGAACTTCATCAATAATGTAAACTTTGAATTGAGCTTCAGTTGGTGCGTACTTAACTTTGTCTCGGATATCACGAATTTCTTCAACACCATTATTTGAAGCAGCATCAATTTCAATTACATCATTTAAGCGGTTCTCATTAGCAGCTTTACAGATCTCACATTCATTACAAGGTTCTCCATCATGTGGATTCAAACAGTTTACTGCTTTGGCTAAAATTTTGGCACAAGATGTTTTACCAGTTCCACGAGGGCCACTGAATAAATAAGCATGACTTGTCATGTGACTAGCAACAGCATTACGCAACGTTTGCGTAATCACATCTTGACCGATTACATCAGAAAAAGTTTGGGGACGCCAAACTCGATAAAGTGCTTGATATGCCATTTTTTCTCCTTCAAAAAAACTAATATGTAAATTTTACCACAAGCTATTTATCTAACTACGCTTAAAACTGAATTAAGTTTTTTCCGCTCCGCAATATAGAGGTCTGGAACACCATGGGCACGATTTTGAACCAATTTTAAGGTTCGAAAATTGTTTCAAAACTCGGCCTTATTCTAACCTGGCAAAACCGGCCAGCCAAGAATAATTTCATGGCTGAGACCTCTATATTGCTCCGCTCCAGACTATACTAATTATTTTTATACTTTTATTGCTTTCCATAAAAATAAAACCACCAACATAGCCCGGAGCAAAAAATTGAAATTGGCTCAGTGGTGAAATTTTTCTTAGCTGACGAAGTCAGGTTAGAAAAAGGCTGATCTTGTAAACAATTTTTGAACTTTAAAATTGGTTTCAAGTCGGCCCACCACGTTCCAGCCAAAATTTCAATTTTTGCGGAGTACGGAAAAACAAAAAAACTCCTAATCTTCATCAGATTAGGAGGCTAATTTACATAACAAAAGGCACATGACGCACCTCGCTTAGTGCTGCTTTCTTCCGAATCTGACACGATTCACAAGAGCACCATTGCCCTAAGGCCTTGCGGCAATAACTATGATACTATAAATAATTACTTTTTGCTACGTTTAAGGCGAATTTCTCTAAAGAAATTTCTCAAAAGATCTCCAGCCTCTTCTGCTTTAACATTACTAAGAACTTCTGGCTGATGATTATAGCGAGTTTCTGTAAGCAGATTATTAATTGAACCAACTGATCCTGCTTTGGGATCGTCGGCACCAAAAATAACCTCTTCAATTCGACTATTAATAATCGCTCCGGCACACATTGGACAGGGCTCTAAAGTCACAAATAAACTTGTATGTTCTAAACGCCAGCTACCAACTTTGGCACAAGCAGCTTCAATCGCAATGATTTCAGCGTGTTTAATCGCATTTTGAGTCTCCTCACGTTCATTTGAACCACGAGCAATGACCTCCCCAGTTAAATTATCAACGATAATACAACCGATAGGAACCTCGCCTCTGTCACCTGCCAACTTAGCTTCATCCAAAGCTAAATCCATATATTTATTTATTTCGTTTTCTGAAAATATCATTTTAACCTATTAAATTTGTTACTTTCTTCTCTAAAATTTTTGGAATAATTGGTGACTTCAATTTCAATTGGTTTTGTTCACGTTCATTTGATCTTATAATTTCAATCAATTCTTTAACTTGAGAGTCTGATAATGTTCCAATGAATTCCATTAATTGTTCATTACCGTGAAGATACTTTTCAACATATGACTCAAGCTTCTCACGGTCTTTTTTAACGTTACGTGTCTTTAAATGTTTAACCAAATGACGACCAGCCAAAACTAATCCAGTTGAAGCAATCGACAAACCTAAACAAATCATAAATTTCTTTTTCATGTGTAAACGCCTCCAATATGAATATAACATATTGTGGGAAATATTAAATTAATTTACTTTTTAAAATATAATATCCCTTATCACGAGTAACAACTTCCACATTACCAAAAGTCTTATCCATTAACTTCTTAGCTGATGGTGCCCCTTGTTTCTTTTGAAGTACGATCCAAAGTTCACCATTTTGTTCTAAGTAATCTTTTGATTGTTCCAAAATTGCTGTAACAACATCCTTACCCGCACGAACTGGTGGGTTAGATACTATCAAGGCAAATTTTCCTTCAACTGCTTTATAAACATCTGACTCAAAAATATTAATATTTGTTAAACCATTATTAGCTGTATTTTGCTTAGCCAATTCCAAGGCTCTCAAATTAACATCAACCATTGTAACTTGGCAAGTCTTTTGTTCTTTAGCCAAAGATAATCCGATGGGCCCATATCCACAACCTACATCCAAAATATTTCCTGATGGAATATTTTGGAAATCAATTGCCTCAATTAAAACTCTTGAGCCGTAATCGACTGTTTGGCGTGAGAATACCCCACTATCAGATACAAAACTAATATTATTGTTTCTCAAAGTAAAATCAAACTTCTTTAAATCATGTTCCAAATCTGGTGTATTTTCAAAATATTGATTAGCCATATTTTTCCCTTTCTATTTGAGGGTAAAAAAAAATCCTCTTACGAGGATTAATTTTAACATTATTTAAAATGAATTACTTCAATGTAACTGTTGCGCCAACAGCTTCAAGTTTAGTCTTCATTTCGTCAGCGTCAGCCTTAGCTACGCCTTCCTTGATAACCTTAGGTGCGCCATCAACTAGGTCTTTTGAGTCTTTCAAGCCAAGTCCAGTAATACCACGAACTTCCTTGATAACCTTAACCTTTTCTTGTCCTGCTTCTGTTAATTCAACATCAAATGAGTCTTTTTCAGCAGCATCGTCAGCACCAGCAGCGGCACCGGCAGCAACTGGAGCAGCAGCCTTAACGTCAAATTCTTCTTCAATAGCCTTAACAAGGTCGTTAAGTTCTAGGATTGAAGCTTCTTTTAAATCATCAATAATCTTTTGTGTATCTAAAGCCATTATAGTATCCTCCAAATGAGTTTTAGTTTTTGTTTTTAATTAAGCAGCTGGTTCGTCGTCTTTTGATTCTGCAACAGCCTTAACAACCATAGCAAAGTCGCGAACTGGAGCTTGTAATACAGATGCCAACATTGATAGCAAGCCATCTCTGTCTGGCAATGTTGCAAGTTCTTGAATTTGTTCAAGAGTTGCTGCTTTACCTTCGATGATTCCACCCTTAATTTCAACGGCGTCAACATCTTTGGCAAACTTAGCAGCTACTTTAGCAGGTCCAACAGGATCTGTTTCTGAGTAAGCAACAGCAGTAGGTCCAACGAAGTACTTCTCTAGACCTTCAACGCCAGCTTGTTCAGCAGCACGTCTCAAGATTGTGTTCTTGATAACTTGCATTGTAGCGCCTTGTTCACGTAATTCGGCACGCATTTCAGTAGCTTGTTCAACAGTAAGACCAAGGTAATCAACAACGATTACTGACTTTGCTCCTACAAGTTGTTTAGCAATTTCATCAACTTGTGCTTGTTTTTGTGCTAATACATCTTGCTTCATTATTACGTTTCACCTCCACAATTTTTTAGTTAATTATCTACAAATCGGCTTAAAAAATAAAATCTCTGTGTCCAAAGGACACAGAGATTAAGTGAACTAATCTTCTGGCCTCGGCAGGATATTAAGACTTTCATCACCTGAGTCTTCGGTAGAAATCAACTATACTAATTTATCATTATTTTGGTTATTAGTCAACATTAAGCGTTAATTTTTAGACCAGGTCCAAATGTGGATGTCAAGTTAACACTTGTTACATAATTACCTTTAAGTGATGCAGGACGAGCCTTTAAGATAGCACCAAAGAATGCATCAAAGTTAGCTGCAATCTTGTCTGTATCAAATGAAAGCTTACCAATTGGTGCATGGATAAGACCATTTGAATCAACACGGTATGTAACTTGTCCGGCTTTAATATCATTAACAGCCTTAGTAACATCCATTGTAACAGTACCTGTCTTAGGGTTAGGCATCAAACCTTTAGGTCCAAGAACACGACCTAAACGTCCAACTTTAGCCATCATTGGTGGTGTTGCAACAGCAACATCAAAGTCCAACCAGCCATCTTGAATCTTTTCAACAAGATCATCTGAACCAACAATATCAGCACCGGCTGCTTCTGCATCCTTTGCTTGTTGGCCTTCAGCGAAGACGATAACCTTTTGTGTCTTACCAGTACCATTAGGTAGTACTAGTGCGCCACGGATTTGTTGATCAGCTTGTTTAGGATCTACATCCAAGTTAACGGCAACTTCAACAGTTGCGTCAAATTTAGCGTAGTTAACCTTCTTAAGTAAGTCAACAGCCTCTGTAGCAGAGTAGCGTTTGTCTTTATCTACTTGTTTCATTGCTTCTAAATATTTTTTTCCATGCTTAGCCATGCTAAGTTCCTCCTTGCTTTGTGGTCTTTCGGAGAATCAAATTTTCTCCTCCCACTTGTTAAGAATGCTTTCACATTCCTGTAAACTGCTCGATCTAGTCTTTTATTTTACTTCAAAGCCCATACTTCTTGCAGTACCAGCAACCATACGCATTGCAGCTTCGACACTAGCAGCGTTTAGGTCATTCATCTTGGTTTCAGCAATTTCGCGAACTTGGTCTTCGGTAACAGTGGCAACCTTGTTTGTGTTAGGTTCGCCAGAGCCCTTTTCAACGCCAGCAGCCTTCTTCAATAGAACGGCAGCTGGTGGTGTCTTAGTAACGAAATCGAATGAACGATCTTCATATACTGAGATAACAACAGGGATAATCATACCTCTTTGATCTTGTGTACGTGCATTGAAGTCCTTTGTAAAGGCAACAATGTTAATACCAGCTTGTCCTAAAGCAGGACCAACTGGAGGAGCTGGAGTAGCCTGTCCAGCAGGGATTTGTAATTTTACTACGTTTGCAACTTTTTTAGCCACGGTGCGTACCTCCTTGTTCCGTGATGTGGTCATATTGAGAATATAAATTTTCTCTCCCACATGTATATCTTAAAAACATACCGTTTCATGATAGCACGGAGCATCTAATTTTTCAATATTAGTTTCTATTGTTTTTCAACTGCTTCAAAGTCAACTTCGGCACTTGTCATACGTCCGAACATATCAACGTCAACTTTAAGTTTTCTGTGTTCTTCATCGATTTCAGTAATTTTACCAGTTGTGTCAGCAAAAGCACCATCAGTGATCTTAACAGTTTCACCAATTTCGTAATCTGTACCCTTTTGCTTCAAACTGATACCTAAGTCGTTCAAGATGTGATCAATTTCTTCAGGTAACAACGGTGCTGGCTTACTACCAGAACCATGACTGCCGACAAATCCGGTAACACCAGGTGTATTACGAACGATAAACCATGATTCATCAGACATAACCATTTCTACCAATACGTAACCAGGGAAAGTTTTCTTCATCTCTGTTTTTTGTTTACCGTTTTTTACTTCTGTTTCTTCTTCTTCAGGAACAACAGCACGGAAAATGTAATCTTCCATACCCATTGATTGGGCACGTGATTCCAAGTTTTCCTTAACTTTGTTTTCATATCCTGAATAGGTATGTAGGACATACCATTGTTTTGCGCCAGCTTCAGCCATATTTTCCTCCAAAAAAATCAAAATAAAAAAACTCCGAACCACAGTCGAAGTTTTTCTCGTTAGTTCCATGATAGCAAATTTCGATTGTAGTTACAATCTATTTAGCCATTACGAAGTGTTGTAGTAATGTAACAATTCCCCAGTCGATTAGAGAGAAGAAGATTGCGTACATTAGTGATGTTGCGATAACAGTCCATGTATCGCGTCTGTTTTCTTTAAATGTAGGCCAAACAACTAATTTCATTTCTTTATTGACACTACCAAAAAATTTAAATAGTTTCATTTGTTCCTCCAGATTATCTTGTTTCTTTATGTAAAGTATGTTTACCACAGTGCTTACAGAACTTCTTTACTTCAAGGCGCTCTGTTCTATTAGGATTCTCTGAAACTGTATAGTTTCTTGAACCGCAAACTTCACAAGCAAGTGCAACTTTTCTTAATCCCATGTTTTTCTCCAAAATTCCATTTATATCTTAATCTTATTAATTGTATACGTTCAGATATAAATTGTCCATTGCATTATCATGACAAATAAGAATCTACTTACTTTTTTTAATTTTATTTTTACAACGACCAACTGCTCGCATAATTTGTTTAACGTCGCATTGAGCCGATTCACATGCATCTTTCAGCGAGATTTTACCTAACAAAAATTGGAAAGCTAATAATTCTAAAGAACTCATTTCAACTAAAATTCTTTCTATTTGATTAGATACTTCTAACCAATTGTCATTTTCAGTTGTTAAATCATCAATCGTTCCATTAATGACCAAATTATCGTACGATTCAGTTCTTATATTGGCCCTTCTCTTTACAGCATTCTCTCTTCGAATAATATCTATAATATGATTTTGAAATTTCATCTTAAAAAAGCTACCAAACTTTGATCCATTTTGACCGTCAAATAAACAACAGGTTTGATAACAAACAATAAATGCTTCTTGATACCAATCGTTTTTATCATAACTATCAATAAAGAACTTGATATACATATTATCAATCATAGGACGATATCTTCGTACTAAGCTTTCCAAGGCTATTGAATCGTCATATTCTTTAACCAACTCAATCCATTGAGTCTCTTTGTCAAAATTCATTTATAGTACTTCGAACAATAATTTTATACTCTATAAAATATCATGTTGAGAAGTCAATTTTAAGCGAACATTTGTTTACAAAAAAAGCGAATTGAATATAATCATCGGAATTATATTTTCTTACGTAATATCGTTTAAAGTTCGGAATTTGGTTAAAAAAACGAGTATGGGACATAACTAATTTTTAGACTAAAATTGCAGCAATAACGTGGAACAGAACACAACTTCACTCCGCTTAATCCCAAAATGGTGGTAACTCAAAGTCGAGTTACCACCATTTTACAATTAATGCTCGGAAGTTGACCGTGTTCTGTCCCACTCACGTTTATTTAAAATTATTTAGCATTACGTGAAGCAAAAGCTTGATACAACAATACCCCAGTCGCAACTGAAGCATTCAAACTTTGCACATGTCCAACCATAGGAATGTTCAATGTTTGATCAGCTTGTTTTAGAACTAGTGGTGAAATACCTTTACCTTCATTACCAATGATAAGTGCGATTGCACCCTTAGCATTCCATGTACGGTAATTGTCACCTTCCATAGCTGTTCCAAAAATCCACACGTTGCGTTTCTTCAAGTCGTTGATAGTATTAACCAAATTAGTTACGCGAACGACTGGAACGTGTTCAATGGCGCCTGTTGACGTCTTAGCAACAACTGATGTCAATCCGGTTGAACGATGCTTAGGAACGATAATTCCATCAACACCGACTGCATCAGCTGTACGCATGATTGAACCAAGATTATGGGGATCTTCAATTTTATCCAAGATTAGGATGAAAGGATCTGTCCCCTTCCTTTCAGCACTCTTGAAAATGTCGTCCAATTCAGCGTATTCATAAGGGGCGATATAAGCTGCCATCCCTTGATGATTACCACCACTACTAATATCATCCAATTTACTCTTAGGAACTTCTTGAACGATTAAACGGTCTCTCTTAGCTAGAGAAATAACTTCTCCAATATGTTCACTTGAAAGTCCCTTTTGAACAAGAACTTTGTTTACACGTGAATTAGCTGTTGGGGATTTTAATAATTCCACAACGGAATGTAATCCATAAACTAATTCTTTTGGTTCCTCTTCATTATTATTTCTATTCGAATTGTCTGTCATCTGCTTCACCTATCTCTACTTCATTTATGCACCATTGTGCTAATTCTTTAACACGGTCTTTATTCTCTGTAATATCTAAATAACCAAAAAGTGCTTCAAACCCAGTTGACATATGATAAGTAACGACACTTGTATTCTTAGCTTTAGTATATTTTTTTGCATTACGGCCATTCTTGTAAATTCTGATCTCATCTTCGGATAAAACATCCTTATCAAGCATGAGAGTTATTAAAGATGCCTGTGCTTTGGCAGAAACGTAATGTTTTGCCTGTCTTTGTAATTCATTTACTTTAGTAATATTTTTGCCAAGAAGATGTTCACGAATATAAATTTCATAAACGGCATCCCCTAAATATGCCAAAGTTACTCCGTTAAACTGTTTAACATCAGTCATTAATATGCCACCGTGTTCCCTGTGGTGTGTCCTCTAAGATCACACCCATATCTTTTAGTTGGTCGCGCAATTTATCACTTGTCACAAAGTCTTTATTTGCACGAGCGTTATCACGATCATCAACCATCTGTTGGATTTCCTTAGACAAATCTTTTTGATCATCTAATTCAATTCCGAGGATACTTGTCAAATCGACCATAGCTTTTAGGATAACATTTACACTATTTTTATCAACCGCAGTTTGGGAACTGTAGTTGTTAGCGAGGCTGACTAAATTAAAGATTTCAGTCAATCCATTTTGGACATTGAAATCATCATCCATAGCTGTTTTAAAGTCATTGATAACCGTTTCAACTTCTGACTTAACATCGCGTGAATCTTCATTTGTGGCATCATCTAATCTAAATTTCAAATTATTATATGCTGTCTTGATTTTACTCAAATTATCGGCAGCCTTTTGAAGGTTAGACTGTGAATATTCGAGTGGGCGACGATAATGTGTTGATGACAGGAAGAATCTCAAAACTTGTGGATCCGTCGTCTTAACTAAATCATGAACGGTCACAAAATTACCGAGTGACTTACTCATCTTCTCATTATCTTCAACGGTCACAAATCCATTATGCATCCAATAATTAACGAACTTCTTACCTGTCTTAGCTTCACTTTGAGCAATTTCATTTTCGTGGTGAGGGAATTCCAAATCTTGACCACCACCATGAATGTCAAAGGTATCGCCTAAATACTTAGTTGACATAACTGAACATTCAATATGCCAGCCCGGACGACCTTCACCCCAAGGAGAATCCCATTTGATTTCATTTGGCTTAGCTTTCTTCCAGAGCACAAAGTCGATTGGATCCTGTTTCTTGTCAAACTCATCATCACCGATATGTTCACTGGCACCTTCAACTAATTGATCAATATCTTGACCAGAAAGTTCACCATAATCCTTGAATTTTCTAGTGCGATAAAAGACATCCCCCTGTGATTCATAGGCATAACCTTTTTTAACTAAGTCAGCCACAAAATCAATAATGCTTTGGATATTATCAGACGCACGTGGGTTAACCGTTGCCTTTTCAACGTTAATAGCCGCTGTATCTTCATAGAAAGCCTTGATAAATCGGTCAGCAACTTCAGGAACAGTTGTCCCCTCATCATTAGCTTTCTTAATTAATTTGTCGTCAACATCAGTAAAGTTAGAAACAAAGTCAACTTTGTATCCTAAAAATTCCAAATAACGACGAACAGTATCAAAAGCGACGATTGAACGAGCATTTCCGATATGAATATAGTTATAAACTGTGGGACCACAGACATACATTTTTACTTCATTAGGTGTTAAAGGTTTAAATTCTTCTTTTTTGCGTGTTAATGTATTGAAAATTTTCAACATAAGCTTCACCTATATAAAAAAGAGAAGTTGAGGCAAAACTAAGTTTTCCTTCAACCTCTCTTTTATTTTTTATTTTAATTTATAGCTTTGTTACCCGTCGTCCACTCCGCAATTTTGAGGTCTGGAACGCCAACTAAGAATAATTTCATGGCTGAGACCTCAAATTGCTCCGTTACCGACTAAATAGTATTTTATTTAATTGATGCCTTTAAACATCGAATCAACTAAATCCAAGTTTCAAAAACTACCAAACATAAACAAACTAATCTAGTCTGGAGCAAAAATCAAAATTGGCTAAGTAGTGAAATTCTTCTTAGCTGACGAAGTCAGGTTAGAAGAAGGCCGAGCTTGGAGACAATTTTGAACTTCAAATTGGCTTCAAGTCGTGCCCACTACGTTCCAGCCAAATTTTGATTTTTGTGGAAGACGGCAAATTTAACTCTACTGAAACGAGTTACAAGCAACAGATTCCTGTGCTTTGCTACACCTTGAAAATCATCCGTAAAACCACGGATAATTCCCAAGCTTAGGCAAATGCTCAGAATCTCCCGTTGCTCTTCACTCTCTTATTACTTCATTTCACTAAGTGTCTTATCAATATTAGCCAAAGCTTTATCACGACCAAACAATTCAATAGTTTCAGCAATTGCTGGACCATGCATTGTTCTTGTAGTTGCGATTCTGGCTGGCATATAAAGTTGTCTACCCTTAACACCAGTATCAGCTCTAACTGATTGAATAGCTGACATGATTTGTGAGGCTGTGAAACGGTCAAGTTTTTCTAACTTACCCTTCAAGTCTTCAATAGCAGTCTTTGAATCATCATCAGTAAGTTCTTTTTGTTCGTCGTCTGTCAATGTGTCTGGTTGATTAAAGAAGACATCTGATAGGTCAACGATTTGTTGTGTATAACTCATTTGTGGCATGTAAAGTTCTGTTAAATGTCTTACCCATTGAATTTGGTCCATTGAAGGATCAGCTGGTACACGTTTTGCTTCAATTAGGTTAGCAAGTACTAAGTCAGTGATTTCACTAACATCGGCACTCTTAACATATTGGTTGTTGACCCATTCAAGTTTCTTTTGGTCAAACTTAGCAGGTGATCTACTCAAACGATTTTCATCAAAAATCTTGATAAATTGTTTACGTGTGAATAATTCATCTTCACCGACTGGTGACCAGCCAAGTAAAGTAATGAAGTTAAACATAGCTTCTGGTAGGTAACCTAATTCGCGATATTGTTCAATAAATTGGAGAACTGATTCATCACGTTTACTTAATTTCTTACCAGTTTCAGTATTGATGATAAGTGTCATATGACCAAACTTAGGTGCTTCCCAGCCAAGAGCTTCATAAATCATCAATTGTTTTGGTGTATTAGCAACGTGATCATCACCACGAAGAACATGAGAGATTTCCATCAAATGGTCATCAATAACAACGGCAAAATTATATGTTGGCATACCATCACGTTTTTGGATAACCCAATCTCCACCGATAGTATCTGAACCGATTGAGACTTTACCCTTTACGATATCGTCCCATTCGTAATTCTTACCAACTGGTACGTGGAAACGAACAACAGGTTCTAAGCCTGCATCTTCAGCTTCTTTGATCTTAGCAGCTTTTTCATCGTCAGACATACCTTCGAATTCATATTCATAATGAGGCATTTGACCATGAGCTTCTTGATCTTCACGCATTGTTGTTAGTTGTTCTTCAGTCAGATATGATTTGTAAGCTAAGCCCTTTTCAAGTAATTCATCAATATATTTTTGATAAATATCTTTTCTTTCTGATTGACGATAAGGACCGTAATCTCCACCGACATCTGGACCTTCATCCCAATCAATTCCAAGCCATTTAAGGTTTTCTAGTTGACTCTTTGTACCACCTTCAACGTTACGCTTTGTATCAGTATCCTCGATACGGATGATGAATGTTCCCTTGTGACTACGTGCGAACAAGTAGTTAAAGATAGCAGTTCTAGCGTTACCAATGTGCAAGTGACCTGTTGGACTTGGAGCATATCTTACACGAATTTTATTATCTGACTTTTTTGCCATTTCTTTGTTCTCCCCTTTTATTCCTTGTTGAGTTGTTTCTATTTGAATTGTTCTTATTACCGTTACCATTGTTATTGCGTTTACCGCCGTTACTACGGTTGTTGTTATTAGAAGAATTCTCTTTGACACTACTCTTTTCTTGGATACCATGCATTGAATGCTTAGGCTTTGCGAAAATCATTTTACCGGCATCAGTTTGCAATGCACTAGTTACAATGACCTCAATGTCCTTGTTAATGAAGTATTTACCCTCTTCAACAACGACCATCGTACCATCTTCTAGATATGCGACACCTTGTTCTCGTTCAGTACCCTCTTTTATAACTTTAACAGTCATCGTTTCTCCTGGCAAAACCATAGGTTTCAAAACTTTGGCTAATTCGTTAATGTTAAGCACTTGAACATTTTGAAATTCACTTACCTTACTTAAATTATAATCATTTGTGATGACAGCACCACCGATTTCTTTAGCTAATTTAAGCAATTTCATATCCACTTCTGGAATATTATCATAATCACGCGTTGTTGTTTCGTAATTGATAGCTTGATCCATCTTCATTTCATTGAGAATGTCCAAACCACGACGTCCACGTTCACGTTTTTGATTATCACTAGAATCGGAAATAAGTTGTAATTCATGAACAACAAAGTCCGGAATCATCAACTTACCCTCCAAGAATCCTGTATGAGCTAATTGATGAATACGACCGTCAATTACGACTGAAGTATCCAAAATCTTGTATGGATAAAAATCTTTCTTAGCCGAACGACGAGTAACTTCACCCTCTGGAGAAATCTCATCAGCTTTATCGGCAGCTTGCTTATTAGCAGCATTATTACTACCACGTTTTGCAAGTGAGAAATTACCCCAATCGTTACGACGACTAGTTCCCATTCTGAAACCGATCCAACCAAAGACAATCATCAAGATTACCGGTATCACATTTGAAAACATATTATGCATCAAATAGAACGGAATTGAGATGATATTAGCTAAAGCTAATCCACCAATCAAGAAGATTGAACCATAGATGATCCAACCTGGTGAACGGGAGTTCAAATATTTTTCAATTCGGACATTTAAATTTAATATCGGTTTAACAAACAAGAACGACAAGAAATAAAATATAATACATCCAATAAGTCCGTCAAAATAGCCGTTATTGACAAAAGCAATCCCTGCTAAACCTGAAACTTCCCACAAACTCGGCAAGACTGTAATTCCGACAGCTATACCTAGTAATGCAAAAATTATATTTACAACAATCTTTCGCATAGAAACCTCCTAATTAAAAATTTTATTCATTGCATCAGACACTGTGCTGACACCGATTATTTGAATCTTGTTATCTTTTGACCAGTCTCCCATATTGTTCTTGGGAACAAAAATACGTTTGAATCCTAATTTCTCAGCCTCATTAACTCTTTGATCAATTCGATTAACACGACGAATTTCACCGGTCAAACCAACCTCACCAACAAAACAATCGGTACCTGGAATACCCATATTTTTATAACTGGATGCAATCGACATTGCCAAGGCCAAATCAATTGCAGGTTCATCCAATTTAACGCCACCAGTTGACTTCAGATAGGCATCTTGATTTTGAAGCATTAAATTACCACGTTTTTCAAGAACAGCCATGATAACTGACACACGATTATGATCTAATCCAGTCGCAGTTCTCTTGGCATTACCAAAGATAGTTGGCGTAATCAATGACTGGATTTCAACCAAAATTGGTCTCGTTCCTTCCATAGAAACAACCACAGCTGAACCATTTGCATTAGCCAAACGTTCCTCTAAGAAAATCTCAGAAGGATTAGTTACTTCAACTAACCCCTTTGTCTGCATTTCAAAAATACCGATTTCATTTGTTGAACCAAAACGGTTCTTAACTGAACGTAAAATACGATAGCTATGATGGGTGTCCCCTTCAAAGTATAGAACAGTATCCACCATATGTTCCAGTATCTTTGGACCAGCAATTGCTCCACCTTTAGTAACATGACCAACGACAAATACAGTAATGTTTTGTTGTTTGGCAATATTCATCAATTCAGCGGTAACTTCTCGAACTTGAGAAATACTACCAACTGCAGAAGTTATTTCTGGTTCATCCATAGTTTGAATGGAATCAATAATCAAATAGTCTGGATGCATTTCGTCTATTGTTTGACGAATGTAACTCATATCAGTTTGTGGATAAAGGAACAAATTCTTTCCTGAAACACCCAGTCTATCAGCACGCATCTTGATTTGAGAGGCACTCTCTTCACCAGAAACGTACAAAACTTTACCACCGATTTTTGAAAGCTGACCTGAAACTTGCGTTAGTAAAGTTGATTTACCGATACCAGGGTCTCCTCCGATAAGAACTAATGAACCTGGAACTATTCCACCACCCAGAACACGATTCAGTTCTGACAGTTCAGTTTTGATACGTGGTTCTTTTTCAAAAGAAACATCGTCGATACTTACTGGCTTAGATTCAAGATCACTTACACGGCGACTTGGAGTTGCACTAGCCTTAGCAGCTTCTGGACGATCAACTTCTTCAACCATTTGATTCCAAACACCACAATTGGGACAACGTCCTAAATACCTAGGTGAAACATATCCACAATTTTGACATACAAACTTAGTTTTTGCTTTAGCCAATAAAATAATTCCTTTCTTATTATATTCCTGAAGAACCAAATCCTCCATGACGTTGTGTTAATCCACCCTCATCGTCATCGGTTGTTAAATACTTGATAAAGATACCTTGGGCTAAGCGTTCACCCTTTTTAATTTTATAATCAACTGGGAAGAAATTGATCAATTGAACGAACAATTCACCCTCGTTACTACTATTATTATAGTAATCTGCGTCAACAACACCAATCCCATTAGGAATTGAAAGTCCACGCTTCAAAGGATTACTGGAACGACTGGCAATAATTAATACTTCATCGTCCTGCATAAATGCCTTGATACCAGTTGGAACTAAAACTGGTTTAATGGATTTTTGTACTTCAGCAATTTTGTCATCATCCATTTTGCCTTTATTTAGCAAAAATTTCAAAATATTCAAAACGCCAAATTTCCAAATTGATGGCACTACGAAATCCTCTGAACTTTCGATATCGTAGCCTGCAGCATTTTTAGTTTGACGAACTGGTAAATTGATTCCTTTACCTTCGTATTTTTTTACAATTTCAAATCCACGTTTTTTAGTCAAATTGAAAACTCCTTATGCATTAGATAACTAAAATAATAGCATTTTAAGCGTTATAAAACTATTCATTCCACTGACTTTCTTCTTATAATAGAGTAATATAAAACTAAATTAATTAAGCAGGAGGTAGTTTTATGGAAATGAATCATGAGGATGGACGTTTTTATCTTGTAGATAACGGTGAAACCATTGGTGAGATAACTTATTCAACCGTTAAGGAAGGTATTATTTCACTTGATCACACTTATGTCAACGATAGCTATCGTGGCCAAGGACTTGCAGGTAAACTTCTCAATGCCGCATTAGATTATGCAGACTTAAAGAGTTTAAAAATCGTACCCGTTTGTGAATATGCCAAAGCTGCTTTTGAAAGAAAGCCCGAAATCAGATTTTTATTAACCGAAAACTACCAAAAGCTCTTGAAGGGGGAAAATTAGTTGAATCAAAATGAATTGAAAAAAGCCGTTGGTGTTAAGTCTGTCGACTACTTTAAAAGTGATATGGTCGTAGGTCTTGGTACTGGTTCCACTGTTTATTATATGATTGAAGAACTTGGTAGAAGATATCAAGCTGGCGAGATTAAAAATATCGTTGCCGTTACAACTTCATCACGTTCTGAGAAACAAGCTAAGTCACTTGGTATTCCTACTAAAGACCTAAACGAAGTCGACCACATTGACCTAACAATTGATGGTGCCGACCAAATCGACAAGAATGGTCAAGGAATTAAAGGTGGCGGTGGCGCACATCTACTAGAAAAGATGGTTGCTACTAACTCTACTAAGAACCTTTGGATTGTTGATCAATCAAAGATGGCTGACACATTAGGCAGTTTCCCATTACCTACTGAAGTTATCCCATTTGGTTGTGAAAAAACTTTTGCTGACCTTAAAGAGGAAAATCTTAACCCAGAATTCCGTTTGGATGAAGATGGCAATCGTTTCTTAACACATAACAAAAATTACATTATTGATTTAAAAATTGGTACTATCAATCATCCCCACTTATTAGCCGATTGGTTAGATCATCAAGTTGGGATAGTTGCACATGGATTATTTCTTGATATAGTTAATACTATTATCGTCGGTTACGAAGATGGACCTAAGGTAATCGATAATATCAGATAAAAAGAGGAGAATATTTGTATGACAAAAGAAATCACATCATCAGAATTAGATAAATTTCAAACTGCATTCGATAAAACACCAGGTTCTTCAGCAATTAAAAATGCTGTAGCAAACAATGGTTTATTCAAATCAAGTGAAACTATTGCATCTAAAGTAGCAATGGATCCTACTTTCTCAGTTGAATTAGATACTGGTAAAGTTTCTGACCAAAAACAATCTGGCCTTTGTTGGGTATTTGCCGCTTTAAATACAATGCGTCACCCTCTTCAAGATAATTTCAAAATTAAAGGTTTCGAATTGTCACAAGGATATATGCTTTTCTGGGACAAACTAGAAAAATCTAACTACTTCTACGAAAATGTTATTAACACAGCTGCACTTCCAACTGGCGACCGTAAAGTTGACTTCCTAATGACAACACCTCAACAAGATGGTGGACAATGGGATATGGTTATGGCACTTGTTCAAAAATATGGTGTCGTTCCAAAGAGCGTTATGCCCGATACATTCAGTCGTACAAATTCTTCTGAACTAAACAATGTTCTTAATAAGAAATTACGTAAAGATGCTATCATTCTACGTAACTTTGTTAATGATAATAAATCTGAAGAAGATATTGATCGTAAGAAGAACGAATTACTTAGTGAAATTTACAAAATTTTGGTTTACACAGTCGGAGTTCCACCTACTAAATTTGACTGGGCTTACCGTGATGATGATAAGAATTATCACAAGGAAACAGGCATCACACCTCAAGAATTCTTCAAGAAGTATGTTGGCTGGGACTTAGATAATTACATCTCAACAATCAATGCACCAACAGCTGACAAACCATACAATCACGTTTACACAGTTGAAATGCTTGGTAACGTAATTGGTGGACGTCAAGTTCGTCATTTGAACCTTGAAATCAATGACTTCAAGAAACTAGCTGTTAAACAACTCCAAGCAGGCGAATCAGTCTGGTTCGGTAGTGATGTTGGTCAAAGTTCAGACCGTAAGATTGGTATCATGGACACAAACATCTATGACCTTGAAGGACTATTGAACACTGACCTCAAGATGACAAAAGCAGAACGTCTTGATTACATCGAAAGTATGATGACACATGCCATGGTACTTACTGGTGTTGATCTTGATGAAAACGGCAATCCACTTAAATGGAAAGTTGAAAACTCATGGGGTGAAAAAGTTGGTAACAAAGGATACTTTGTTATGAGCGACTCATGGTTCGACGAATTCGTTTATCAACTAGTTATCAACAAAGAATTCTTAAGTGCTGACCTCAAGAATACCTTTGAAACAGAATCTAAAGATCCTAAAGTTCTTGCACCATGGGATCCAATGGGTGCTTTGGCATAGAGAACGGAACAAGACGGTTAATTCTTGAGGATTACCATTACTATTTCAGTTGATTGCGTAGCAAGCGACAGAGATAGTCGTGGTAACCGGAGAGAATTGTCTTGTGTAGTTCATTTCAGTAGAGAACGGAACAGGACGGTTAGTAAACAGAATCTAACAACGAAGGAAGTCATAAGAAATTGTGACCTCCTTTTTTTATTGAATTGTATAAAAATTAATATTTCCCTAACCATATTTGAATTTTTCTCAGTTTTAATATAGAGTGCTTTATATATAATGAATTAAAATATCTAAAAGGAGTTGTCAATATGAAAAATAATCAATTTGCCATTCGTCCAACCGATTTTACTGACCAAATAAATGAGCTCAAAGAAATTGGGTTCTTGGATAAAGATAATAGTTCTGAAACAGATACCATCAAACTTTGGAAAAGCTTCCTAAGTAAAGGTTTCATTGCTGCCAAAACATCTTCTAGTTTTGAGGAAAAACTCAGTACCTATATGGCAACTGATTCTCTGAATTTAAGTGAATACTTAGATTCAGCTACTACCGTTTCAGTTGAGGCATTTTATAATGTTGCTCTTCAACTATTGAAATTCAATCCTGACGTAGATTTCTCATTTGACAAACCTTTAGACGCAATGAAAAAGATTCAATTATTGATTGCTGATCATAAGAAGGACTCATTCTCTACTGACGAATTAAAATCAGCTTGGTACTGGCTTTTAGCAACACATAACAAGACAGGTCAAACTTACCTAGATTCTTTAGCCTCAGAAGGATACTTCACACCATTTTATGGAAAAGTAACCAAACCACTACTCTTCAACGGGAAAACATTGCCTGTCTTTGACCCTCATCAGCTTATCCGTGAAGTTGTCTATGTAGAATCACCTCAAGATAGTGACCATGACGGTAAACGTGATCTTCTCAAAGCCGAGATTCTTCGTCCAGCAGAAACGGAAAACGGTCTAAAGGTTCCCGTCCTCTATACTGCTAGTCCTTACAATCAAGGAACCAATGACGAAACTGGTGAAAAGCTGACTCACAACGTCAATATTCCTTTAACACATAAGCAACCCAATGATTTAAAGTATTCCGATATTGAATATAAAGAATCAAATCAACCTATTCCTGAACCACGTGACAGTAACGGCGAAACTAAACAAGCTGAAGAAACTTTTTCTAGAGAAAGTTCATATACTCTTAACGATTACTTCCTAGCCCGTGGCTTTGCTGTTATTTATATGGCCGGTATCGGTACAAAAGATTCAGACGGACTTAGAACTACTGGTGATCCTGAAGAAACTACTTCAACGGTTTCTATTATCAAATGGCTAACCGGTCAACTCCCTGCCTATACTAACAGAACTGACAACATTCAAATCAAAGCTTGGTGGTCTAACAAAAAGGTTGCCATGACCGGACGTTCATATCTAGGTACTTTGGCAACTGCCGCTGCTTCTACTGGCGTTTATGGATTAAAAACTGTTATTAGTGAAGCTGCCATTTCTAGTTGGTACGACTACTATCGTGATGGCGGCTTAGTGATTGCTCCCGGTGGATTCCCTGGCGAAGATGCCGACGTATTGGCTGAAGAAACATTCAGTCGTCGTTTGCAGCCTGGTGACTTCCATAACGTTAAAGACCAATGGGATAAACAAATCAAGTCTATCGAAGCTGGTCAAGACCGTACAACTGGTGATTATAATACTTTCTGGGATGCTAGAAACTATCATAAGAATTTTAAAAATATCACTGCAGATGTCTTCATGGTTCACGGTTTAAATGACTGGAACGTTAAGCCTCGTAATGTTGAACGTCTTTGGAATGGAATTAAGCATAACGGCGTTACACAAAAAATCATTCTTCACCAAGGTCAACATATTTATATCAACGCTTTCAGATCAATCGACTATAACGACATTATCAACCTTTGGTTAACACATGAATTGCTTGGAATTGATAATAAAGCTAAAGAAATAATCCCCAACGTTATCATTCAAGATAATACTAAACCAGAGAACTGGACAGCATATAAAGACTGGTCTAGTGCTGAAAATGAAACAGTTAAGTACAATTTATCTAGTGATAAACTAACAACAAATGCAGTACAATCTACTAAAGAATCATTCGTTGATAATTTGGATCCAGATACCTTCAACCTATATCGTGACCATAACGATGTTTGGGAAAAGGACTTAGTTTCTTCCAACAAAAAAATCAGTAATAATCAATTAGTTTTCAAGACCGATCCTTTAACTGTCGACTTAACAATCGATGGTAAAACTAACATTGACTTAAAGGTATCTTCAAATGAGGATATCGGATTACTAAGTTTCCAACTAATCGACTATGGGTCAGCTAAACGTCTGAACGTTTCACCTACTCTGCTTTCTAAAAATAGTCTGGCTGAAACCTATGATTGGCGTGAAGATGATCTCAGAGAATTTACTTATGGTAAAGAAACTCCATTTAAGATGATTACTAAGGGTCATATTAATCTGCAAAATCGTGAAAATAACTATAAAATTGATGAACTAAAACCAGATGTCTTCTATAATGTTAATGTTGAGTTGCAACCAACCTTTTATAAGTTATTAAAGGGTCATCAACTAGGCTTAATTATTTACGCAACAGACTTTGGTATGACAGTAAGGGGTAACCAGAATATTAAATACACAGTTCAGCTGAATGATTCGTCAGTGACCGTCCCACTACATACGAATTAATACTGAAATCGGCAATATACTTTGATATATAGCGAAACTCACTAGACCAAAATTAAGTGGTTCCATACTAACAATCTTAATGTTACAATTGCCGGTGAACTGTTTATTTTTGGAGATTATTTATAATGGAAAAGACACAATTAAATGCATTGAAGAATAACCCCCATTCAAAGAGAAGCGTTGCAGGATTCCTAATTGCTTTAGGAATTGTATATGGAGATATCGGTACTTCACCTCTATATGTAATGCACTCTTTAATGGTTGGAAACGGTGGACTAAAAACAATGTCTACCGACTTTATTCTTGGCAGTGTTTCTTTAATTTTTTGGACACTGACTTTAGTAACAACAATTAAATATGTTTTAATTGCTTTACGCGCGGATAACAACGGTGAAGGTGGTATTTTCGCCCTCTATACCCTCGTTAGAAAGCGTGCAAAGTGGTTGATCATACCAGCTATGATTGGTGGGGCAACCTTTTTAGCTGATGGTATGATGACACCAGCTGTTACCGTTACAGCCGCAATTGAAGGTTTAAAAGGTATTGAAATCAACAATGCCGTGCTTATTAGTACGCAGAGCCAAGTAATCATAGTCACAATTATTATTTTGTCGACCCTCTTCTTTATTCAAAGATTTGGTACACAGATGATTGGTAGAGCCTTTGGCCCTATTATGTTGGTATGGTTCGCATTCCTTGGTTTAATGGGTATTATCAATGTTTCTTCTGATTGGACGATCATTCGTGCATTGAATCCATACTATGCTATTCAATTGTTAAGAAGTCCTATGAATATCCGTGGAATCTTCATCTTAGGTAGTATTTTCCTTGCTACTACTGGTGCAGAGGCCCTTTATTCTGATATGGGACACGTTGGTCGACCTAATATTTATACTAGTTGGCCATTCGTTAAAATCTGTTTGTTACTAAGTTATCTTGGTCAAGCTACTTGGATTTTGAGTGTAAAGGACAATCAAACACTTCAAGAAATGGGTTCTGCTATGAATCCGTTCTACCAATCCATTCCAGCTAACTTCAGACTCTTCGGAATTTTTCTTTCAGCTATGGCCGCTATCATCGCTTCTCAAGCCTTGATTTCTGGTTCTTATACATTGGTATCAGAAGCTACCAAGCTAAGAATTTTCCCAAGATTAAAGACTTATTACCCAACTAACTTTAAGGGACAGCTTTACATCCCTACAGTTAATTCAATTATTTGGGTAGTTTGTTTGTTCATTGTCTTCTATTTCAAGACTTCAGAAAACATGTCTAATGCTTACGGTCTAGAAATTACTATCACAATGTTAATGACAACTATTCTCCTTCACCAATGGTTATTGATGAAACGAGCCAATAGATTCTTTACAACGATAATTATCAGTTTCTTCTTTATCATCGAAAGTATTTTCTTTGTAACTAATAGTAGTAAGTTCATCCATGGTGCCTATATCACAATGTTCATCGCCGCATTATTGATTGCCGTTATGTTCATTTGGAGATATGGTGAACGCCTCAAGGATGACAATACTTATCGGAGCCACTTTGTTTCCCTATTAGCTTTCAAACATCAACTAAATGATTTAAGAAAAGACCCAAGTTACCCACTATATACAACTAATTTAGTTTATTTAACAAAGATTCACGACGGCTATCGTATCAAGAAGAATATTCTTTATTCAATTCTCGATAAGCGTCCCAAGCGAGCACAGGTTTATTGGTTTGTTACTGTTAACGTAACCGATGATCCTTATACTGCCGCTTATAGTGTTGAAACCTTTGATACTGATTACATGATCAGTGTGCAGCTTTATTTAGGATTTAGAGTTGACCAAAAGGTTAACGTTTATCTCCGTCAAGTTGTTAATGATTTAATGTCAAACGGTGAAATCAAAGTTCAACCACAGAAATATACAACCATTCCTGATCGTGATGTTGGTGACTTCTCATTTGTTATTATTAAAGAAGTTCTTTCACCAGACACTAAGATTAGTAGTGTGAAGAAGAGTGTCATTCACATGAGACTTATTCTTCAAAAATTCATTTCACCAGCTAACTGGTTCGGTCTTTCATACAGTGATGTTATTGAAGAGCGTGTCCCATTAGTTCTTGGAAAAGTTTCACTCAATCGTTTACGCCTTGTTAGAAAAGATCGCTCAGCCTTGAAAGATATCAAGATTGACGACGAAATTGATGACGATGACGACGAGTAGTAGGATACCTAAAAAGGACACTCTAGCGAGTGTCCTTTTTCTTTGTTCAATCTACTCATTTTTATACAAGTCATTTTAAGACTGTATGAGTGATTTTCTTAGATTGATGATTAATTGTAGGTATCTTTAAAATTCGACCTGACAGTTAATTTCTTAGCCTATTAGAGATAATACAGTTAAACTGCTATCAAATTAAATGTCCAAGTATTTCTTAATACCATAAGCCACACCATCTTCAACATTGGTTTTGGTAATAAATTTACCGTAAGGCTTAATTTCTGGCAATGCATTCTCCATAACAATCGGTAAACCAACAGAAGTCAACATTGGCAAGTCATTATGACCATCCCCAAAAGCTGCCATCTCCTCAGTTTTCAAATCTTCTAAGTCTTTAATATATTGAATACCCTTGGATTTTTGCGCACCTTTACTAGTTATTTCCAAATAACTACCACCTGAACGTTTCATACTAATATCAGTAAACTTAGCATCCAGTAAAATTTGATTTAAAGCAACTATTTCCTCGGCATCAAAAATTATCAACATAACCTTGTAGATTACTTTTCCAGTCAAGTTGTCTAAATTAGCTATTGTTGGTTTTTGACCCGTTATGCTTGATTCATATTTAATACCATCATCAATTTTTTCTGTATACCAATTATTTAAATCGTAATAGCTGCAACTGACCTTTGGAAACTTGTCTTTAATTATCGTCAAAATTTTTGAAATCGTTTCGTTATTAAGTGGATCATCCTTTAAAATTTTCACTCCAGCTTCATTCTTCTTATAAATCAAACCACCATTAAATCCAATTTGAGCATCAGTCAAATGTAACTTATCAATTGCGGCCGCCATCTCCATTGGAGCACGGGCTGATACCAGAGTAAAAGGAATCCCACTTTCGTCGATTACTCTAGCATTCCCATCGCTGACATTACCCTCATCATCTAAAAGTGTTCCATCCATATCTGAAAATATATGTTTTATCAATTTTACGTCCCCCTAAGATACTTTCCGTAACTGTTACCACATTAATTTTTATCTTAATTATACGGTAATTTTATTTATCAACCAGTCCTAAGCAATTTAAACCATAATTTTTGTCAAAAATATAATCTTAATTATACATCTCGTCACAATTGGGCAACCCGCTTTGGACTAACGGTTACTTTACCTATAATTTGAGATATCAAAGTCATTAGGCCAGTCACCTAATAATTTTGGCACCACCACAGTTTCAAATCTTTGAGCAAGGAAAGCGATTTTTATGTTTACTTATATTCAAATTATCGGTAAGGGCTCAGATGTATTTAAAGGTTATGTTGACTACAAAATCACTAAGGATACTTTATCAATGACCGAAGTTCGAGGTGCTAAATCACTTCGCCATATTAATATTCCTATTGATCAAATAACTAATTGTGAAATTGGAAATTTCTATGGAAACGACAGAATTAGCTTTGTTTATCAAGGCAAAGAATATCATCTAATAAATACTGGTTTTGGCGAATCTCAGTATTTGGAACATCGTTTACTTCGCGCCATTAATGCCTGAATCAATTCTGCATTAGACATAATTCGTTTACTTGAGCTCATTTAGGGGGCATTGATTTGTACCTCAACGCCTTATTAAAAATTCAAAAGAAGGCCATATTTATGTACGCATATGTTCAAATTGTTGATAAGAATAATAAATCATACGAAGATAATTTTAAGATTACAGTCCAAAAGGATAAGACTCTTTCAATGAATTATATTAGTGGTTCAATGAAGAGCAGTTTCAGTATCCCCTGTACCGAGATGCAGAACCTTTCCGCTGACCACTGGTATGGTAGCCAACAAGTATCATTCTCATATGGTGGCTGCAAGTTTACCTTTATTGAAAATGGTTTTGGTTCTGTAGATTATCTAAAGAAGAATCTTTTACAACAATGGGCCGCTTGATTATTTAATAACCCTTACAAAAAAATCACTGAGAAATTATCTCAATGATTTTTTTTTGCTCAAATTTTACTTTTCAAGCAAATACCTACTAATTCCATAGGCGACACCGTCACTATCATTGTCTTTAGTTAGATATTTACCATATTCTTTGACACCATCTAAGGCATTCTCCATGACAATTGGCGTTCCAACCTCTTTAAGCATTGCCACATCATTATTTCCATCACCAAAAGCAGCCATATCCTGTTTATCAAGATTTTCTAAGTTCTGAATATATTTAACACCTTTAGATTTATCAGCTGACGTACTAGTTACTTCCAAGTAAGTCGCACTAGATTGCTTAATATTCAAATTACCAGGATTGAATTTATTCATTTCAGCAATTAGACCCTGCATTTCCTGCAAATCAGAGACTATCAACATGATTTTATAGACTTTTAAGTCCGTTTGTTTTAACAAAGAAACGAAATTTGCCATGGTTGGATTCTGCCCACCAAACTTAGCTTCCTTCTCGGTTCTTTGATCTGCTTGTTCAATGTACCAATCATTGGCATCAAAAAAACTACAGTTAACCTTAGGAAAATCACGTTTCACCATGTCCACAATAGCTGACACTTCAGAGATATCAAGATGATCCTCATTCAGAATTTCAATATTTTGAGTACCCTTTTGGAAAATTAATCCGCCATTAAAGGCAATCTGGGGTTCACGCAAGTCTAATTTATCAATAACTTCAAGCATTTGTTTAGGTGATCGTGCTGAAACTAAGGTCAGTGGAATTGTACTACTCTTAATTACACTGACATTTTTCTCACTGATCGTACAATCACTCTGAAGTAAAGTTCCATCCATGTCGGAGAATATATGTTTAATCGTCATCTAATTACTCCTAATTTTTTATAAGTCCATTCTAACAAAAAAAGCCATCCAGATTTATCTGAATGACCACTTTATGCAAATGAGGTTGCAATACTACCAATAACGATTAAAACAATTCCGAGAACCGTGAACTTCATTTCACGGCCACTCTTATGTTCATGCAGTACGAAGATTCCACCGAATGTTCCGATAACTACATTTAATTGTGTCCAGATGAATGCTGAAGTATTACCGTTGGCTTTAGCAGAGAAGATGTAAGCAAAGGCCGCAATTCCCCATGCCAAACCAGCAAAGATATTCAAGTATTGTTCTTTTTGTTTGAATGATTTTACATCAGTAAACAATGAATAGATAACTGCTCCAACTAAAATTCCTAGCATTTCTGGTAAGAAAATAGCTGTTCCGCTTTGACTCTTAACAATTGGCATATTTGGAAATGATGAATAGATCCAAAATCCAACGGTTGTAGCTAATAGGAACAAAGCATCTTTTAAATGCATCTTATTACCTTGATTACCATCAGTAACTGATGTTAACAATGCTCCTGCCACCACAATAGCTAAAGAAATAATTCCGATAATTTTAGCTTGTGAACCAGCCCAATCACCAAAAATCAACATTCCGATAATTGAATTACCAACCAACTGGAAAACAGTTGACAATGGAACTGTTCCTGAAACTCCAATACGTTTGAACGAGATGAATTGTCCAATCTGACCAATCGTCCATAAGGCACCACATAAAACTGAGAACCAAAATGCGGTTGTGTTAATAGTTGGTTGTGTGATTATATACGCTATAAATCCTACAACTGTAGCCCCAGCACCAATTCCAAACATTTGATTTGCGGGTGAACCACCGATTTTTCCAGTAATGATTGGCATGAAGCCCCAACCAAGCGCTGGTATCAGTGCTATTAAAATATTCATACAAAACTCCTTTAAATTCCAAAAAATATTTAGTAACAATCTTTTTAAACGTAATTAGTTTATATATAGAAAAAATTCATTTTCTAATAATACATAATTTCTAGTTATATTGGATTGGATATTACTATCTTTTATCTATAAATTTCTACTTGGCATCATAATTTCACAAGCACAGATATCTAGACCATTTAAACAGTTTACAACATAATCTCTAAAAAGGAAGCCTTTTCTTTTAAAAAATAAATTTACAAAATAAAAATACTTCCAAGATTTTTGTAAATCTTAGAGGTATCAATAATTTTAGTAATTATTATTTTTATTTTCGATTAGTCTTAATTATATCAAGTTTATCGTTAAATTCATAAATCAACGGCTTACCATTAGCAACTTCAACACCATCAATGTCTTGATCACTGATCATCTCAATATATTTAATCAAAGCTCTTATCGTACTACCATGTGCCACGATCAATTGATCTTTACCATCAAGTAAACGTGGTGCCACTTCATCAACATAGTAAGGAACAATTCGTTGATAGGCTTGATACAGACTTTCTGCCACTGGCATAATTCTGCGATCATAGTACTTATAAGGACCAACGTTTGGATCAGGATATTTTAACTTAGGTGGTACCGAATAGAAACTTCTTCTCCATAAGTGAACTTGTTCAACTCCAAATTCTCTTCTAGTAGCATCTTTATTTTGGCCACGCAAAGCTCCATAATGACGTTCATTTAAGCGCCAACTCTTAGTGATCGGCACATAATTAAGATTCAAATCATCTTGAATAATATAAGCTGTCATAATCGCACGTTTCAAAACCGATGTGTGAACATGCTCAAAATTAAACCCATTAAGCTTTTTTGCGGCCACATGTGCTTGTACAATACCCTCTTGCGTTAAACCAACGTTATTCCAACCTGTATATTGATTTAATGCGTTAGCTGTACTCTCACCATGTCTTACCATAACAAGCTTTACCATATTATGACATTCCAACTTTCGTTATAGGATTACCTATCAATCTTAGCACAATTAACCATTCTTATTAATCTATCAATGAATTATCTAAGCCCCGGGAACATTCAGCCTGTAAGGTTACATGCGTAATATGAAACTTATCATTCAACATTTTATCGACTCGATCATACAATCCGTCCAACTGTTCCATATTACAACTCTTCTGCACATTGATATGCGCATCCAACATAATATGATTCTCATCAATCATCCAAACATGCATGTGATGAACTTTAACAATTTCTGGGATAGCCATAATTGCGGCTTGAACAGCGTCTAAATCAATTTTTGGACTAGCCTCCATAAGAATATTGATTGTTTCGGAAACAACGCTATAAGCTTCTTTTAAAAGCCAAAGAGCAATCAGGATTGTAATCACTGGATCGACCCAATTCCAATTGAACAAAATAACGAAGATTGACGCAACGAAAACACCGACTGACGACAAAGTATCAGATAACATGTGTAAAAACGTTGCTTTGATGTTCAAATTATTCTTTGATCCACCAAATAACATCAACATCGAAACAAAGTTAGCCACAAGTCCGACAAGTGAAACAATCATCATCAATTGACCATTGATTTCTTGAGGTTGTGATAAACGCCGAAACGACTCCACTACCATCAATAAAGTTACGACAACCAAAATAATTGAATTAACAAAGGCTGCCAATATCTCAGCTCGTTTATATCCAAATGTCTTCTTCGCATTATTCTTCCGTTGGCCTATAACATTAGCCACAAATGAAATTACAATTGAAAGTGAATCTTCCAGATTATGGAATGCATCAGAGATCAATCCCAGACTGCCTGAGAAGAATCCTCCAATGAATTCAGTAATCGTTATTATCACGTTGAGTGCAGTTACATAAAAAAAGCGTTTGCCAGTTACTTTTTCATGATCCATAATATCTGCCTCCTTGCGTCTATAGTAACAATTATCGCCATAAATATAAAAAAAGATGGAACTTTTAATTCCATCTTTTCATGAATCTATATATCCTTCTATTTGGTTGCTAACTTAGCAACAACTTTAATGGGATGAGCGATATCTATAATATCGGAGAATCTATTTGTAACATAATCTCTCATACCGTCACGAGCTTCTTTCTTCGAAACATTGTGACATACTCGCTTTTTAGCAATAGCTTGGCCCTCTTTGCTCAAGAAATTGCAAGTAACTTCATAATCGCCATGATTTCTAAATAGCATCATCATTGCGACCCCCTTCTATACAAATTACATCTCATTAACTTCGACCAGATATTTATACCACTTTTTTAAAGTCGGTTCAACACTTTAATTTCATTTTCTTTTTTTAAGAAATAGTTAGCATTTTTTAGTAAATTAATTCACTGTAACTAATTATGATATTATATTCTTAATTGAGCAATCAGCTATTTTCATAGGGAGAAACGTTATGCAAAGGCGAAAAAATAACAATAATCGGTCTGGTATGACCCGTGAAGCATTTCGGCGTAAGCACCTGCCATTCTACAAGAAAAAGTCTTTTATTATTCCACTAATTCTAGTAATAATTATAATAATTGGTATATTTGTTTTTTGGAAATTTAGTTCTTCAAATGATAAAACTCAGACGGTTCAACCTTCTCATAAAATAGAAAAAGTTAAGTCTAAAAAGAAAACCCCAAAAAAGGAACCTGCCAAAAAGAAAGAAAAAGCACAAAAAGTTACAAAAGAATCTCCTCAAAAAGAGCAAAAAAGTGACAATCAACAAAAGCCAGAAACTAAAACTAATACAATCACAAACCCTGGGACTTATAGTGATTTGACCTACGACTCTGATTGGTATACCTTCAAGATCTCAAACGAGGTAAAACTTGTTAAAGATGCTAACGGCGATGCTGCTTTGATGGTGAAATACAATTATACGAACAAAACTCAGAGTTCAGAGATTCCACAAAAGGTTCAAGCTAATGCCATTATGTTGAAGCAAGATGGTAAACAATTGAATCCAACGTCACCAAAATCTGACGATGCTAGTTTAGTTAATACAAGTAATAATGGCCTAGTTCAGTCAGGTAAAAGTTTTGATGGTGCTTTATTGGTTAAAGTGAATAATACAGATTCAGAAGTCACAATGTACTTCAAAAATATTCAAAGTAATGGTTGGTTAGATACTACTCAACCACTTAAACTACAATAAAAAACGGTGTAAGATATATTGCCGCCTTCCATAAAAATTTTAATTCGGCTGGAACGTAGTGGGCACGACTTGAAACTAATTCCACAGCCCGGAATCATTTCCAAGCTCGGCCTTATTCTAACCTGACTTCGTCAGCTAAGAATAAACTCACTACTGAGCCGATTTAAATTTTTATTCCAGGCTAGATTCATTTCTCTATATAACTTGAATAGAACCATTAAATATAATAGGGCAAAACAAAGACGTATTAACTGGAGTAATTCCAATTAATACGTCTTTTGTTATTTTAAATCCAATTTTTTATAACATATCAAGAAATCAGGACTTAACCTGGAGCAAAAATTGAAACAGGCTCAGCTGCGAAATTCTACTTGGTCAGCGATTCTAGCTGGCTTAGTAGAAGACCAAGCTTCAAAACAGCCGGTCTTTGGCTGATTTGAAGTTGTGTCCGCAGCGTTCCAGCCTGTTTCAATTTTTGTGGAAGGTGGCATCCTTCGGGAACTAAAACTGAATTACCAACCCTTTACAATTAATCAGCTTTTAATTCGAATCTATTTAATTGAACATAAGCAATAATCAATGTAATAACAAGAAAAACAAGCATCACATAAATCGTCGCAATTGAGAATTTTGTCATAGACATTTCGGATACCATTTTGTTTGAAAACATTGGAAACATATCACGTAAAGCATGCAATAAAATTACAATTAATAAATTACGAGTTTTTACATAAATTGTCCCAAAGAGAATTCCAATTGCAATCGCAAATAACACTTGAGCGGAAACATAACCTATCGGTAACGCTCTTAAATTCATTAAGTGAATCATTCCAAACATGACGCTTGAACCAATTACAGCACCAAGAACATTATTTCGAAATAGTTTTAAAAATAGATCAATCAAAATTCCTCTAAAAATGTATTCCTCGGCCAAACCAACGAACAAGCAAAGAATAATAACTTCTAATTTAATCTTAAAATCGGGTACTTGTAACATTGGCGAATCCAATACTGCAATAATAATTATTGCTGGAAATGCTGTATACAGTTGTTGGCCTAAATCACGAGGATTGAACCAATTTACTTTTTGCTTAAAATATCGGTTATTCAAAAGAAATGCAACTAAGAATACTAACAGATCACTTAACATCTGCCAGACACTCGTTGAATTCTTATTATGAACAAACAGTGATATAAGAATCATCACGACGGGAAAAATTATACTGGCCAAAATGATTTTAGTTACGTTACTTTTTAGAATCTTCATACAATCTCCTTAAATTACATTCTGACTAAATTATATTAGAAATCAGCTTGACATGAAACGCGTTCGATAAAGTATTATTTGATTGTTGAGATACGAGTTCAACAGATAAAAGCCTGTTTACTTCTTCTGTGTACTCACCCTTCAAGTATTTCAAAATATAAAATTTTATTTGTTTAGCCTACTTACAATAGTAGGCTTTTTTGTACGAAAAAAGCCACTCAATTACTCAAGTGACTTACAACAATTTAGAATTCAATATATCAATCGTTTTATCAATTTCTTTATCACTTACCGGCGATCCCTGTGTCGTCCAAGAAAGGTTCAGAATCAACTTCTTATTTGATTTGGATGTAATTACCAGATACATTGCTTTACGATTTAGAGGTTGATTCATAGCTCCGCCAAGATAATTCTGGCTATTTAAAATTTCTTCACCACTAACAACCGAGTAATGCTTGATATCGGATAAGTTTAAAAAAGACTCTTTGACTGATAATGGTAAATAGATGGCACGGACTTTTTCCTGCCAAGTTGAAAAATCATAATATCGGATACCTTCAGGATTGATACTCCAAAGCCCATATAGCTTAGCTAGAGAAAGTGGATAAATAACTAGGCTCTCAATCAAAAAGGCTCCAATGCCTAATATAATCCAAATAATTGGTAATCTGGGATAGATTGCATACACTACTGTTCCAACCATTACGCCAAAGAAAATACTTGTTAATAATGGTTTAAAACTTATTCGTTTGGAAAAACTGAATTTGTTTTCCATATCAATCACCTTTTCGTCTATAACCTACTTCTAAAATAAAACGAAATAGCTTATTTAGCCAAAAAAATGATTATAAATATACTAATTGTCTGACATTTGGCACAAAAAAATCTCCAACTCAAAAAACGAATTGAAGATATAATGAAATAACTATTTTTTCTTATGGTGAATGTTCTTCTTAACTTTTTTATCAGGATTTCTCCTAAAGGCACGCGCCACAACTTGGAAGAAACTCAACGATCTAACAATACGGTCTGGTTTAATATAAACACGAATTGCTCGCAAGACTTTCTTCGGATCTTTAGATGAGAATGAGAAAGTACCATTCTTCTTAGTTTCAATCGCAAATCGGGGAATCCATTTTCCGCCGAACATAATTGAAACGACAACTTTATCAACTTCACCCCATGGAATTTGAATAAAGTTTTTTGCATCACGGTCATCGTAGAATTCGAATCCTTTATCACCAACCATGATTTTCCCATAATCAGTCATTCCTAAATGAGAGGTCGCATTTTCGACTAAATCTGACTTCGTATTTAATGATTGAACCATTTAACCTGCTCCTTTTTTCTTATTGAAATTATTATACGGCTGAATTTCTCTATTATCAAAAAAAGAGCGGAACTCCAAAGAGTCCACTCCTTTAATGAAAGTTTCAAATAATTACATAATGTGAAGTACGTGAAGGACAACACCAACAACGAACAAGCCAAGAATGATAACAATTGGAGAAACTTTCTTCTTTAATAACCACATACAGAACAATGTTAATAGCAATCCAGCCAAACCAGGAATCAATAAATCCAAGTTATCTTGCAATGTTGTAACTTTGTGAGCAGTTAATGAAAGACCTTGACCTTGTTGGATCAAAGCTTCTTTGACACCTTGAGCACCTGATGGTAATTTTGACCAGTCAATGTAAGCACCTTTGTCCAACTTAACAGTTGAAACGGTTGGTGTAAATTTAACTGAAACCCAACGGTTAACCAATGAACCTAGGATAAACATACCTAGAATTGAAGCACCCTTTGTGACATCTTGTAAGATACCACCAGATAGGTCATCTGTAATCTTTGAACCGGCTTGATAGCCAAGTTCTTGTGTATACCACATGAAGGCCATACGAATAGCATTCCATGCTATAAAGTAAATGATTGGTCCAAGAATATTACCAGTCATAGCCAATGAAGCAGCCAAAGCACCAATAATAGGCTTAACAGTGAACCAGAACACAGGATCACCAATACCAGCCAAAGGACCCATCATACCAACTTTAACACCTTGAATAGTTACATCATCAATAGGTGCACCATTAGCACGTTCTTCTTCCAAGGCCATTGTTACACCAAGGATAGGTGAAGCTAAGTATGGGTGACAGTTGAAGAATTCCATGTGACGCTTTAAAGCTGCGGCACGATCTTCCTTTGTTGTATATAATTTTTTAAGTACTGGAATTAATGAATAAGTCCAGCCACCATTTTGCATACGTTCATAGTTCCAAGAACCCTGAAGGAAGGTTGAACGCCACCAAACGGAGATTCTATCTTTTTTAGAAATTCTTACTTTTTCTTCCATTATTATGTGTTCCTCCCTCTTAGTAGTTATCTATGATATCGCCGACTGGATCACCAGTGTTAGAGTTTCCTCCACCACCGTTTGAGCCACCGTTACCACCTGATTTAGATAATTTCAAGTAGATTAAAGCGATAGAAATACCAATAGCACCAAGACCGATAAGTGTTAATTGTGTAACTGTAGCAAGTACGAAACCAATAGCGAAGAATGGCCATACTTCTTTGGTAGCCATCATATTGATAACCATGGCATAACCAACAGCAACAACCATACCACCACCAAGTGATAGTCCATCAGTTAACCATGTTGGCATAGCGTTAAGCATTTCTCTAACGGGACCAGCACCGATAGCTAGGATCAATGCAGCAGGGATAGCGATACGTAAACCTTGCATAGCAATAGCAATATATTGCCACATTTCAATCTTTTTAAAACTACCTTCTTCAGCAGCTCTATCCATGATATGAACAATACCAGTTGCTAATGTACGACATAGAATTGTTAGTAGTAGTCCGGCAACGGCTAGAGGAACAGCAATAGCAATAGCTGAACCAACACCGGCCTTACCTTTACCACCAAGTACAAGAATAATAGCTGAAGCGACAGCTGCCAAAGCAGCATCAGGTGCAACAGCGGCACCAATATTAGCCCAACCTAAGGCGATCATTTGTAGTGATCCACCAAGGATAAGACAAGGTAACAAGTTACCTGTAACTAAGCCAATCAAAGTACATGCGATAACTGGTTGGTGAAAATGGAATTCATCCAAGATACCTTCCATACCAGCTAGGAATGAAACTAAGATGACTAAAATAATCTGAATAGCATTTAATTGCATGATTATTAATCCTCCGTTTTATTTCAAAAATATATAAATTATTGTTTGTTCTTATCTAATTCAGCTTGTGCTTTCTTCATAATGTTATCCATATTATCAGCGTTATCTGTAGGAACTTTACGAACATCCATCTTAAGTCCCATTGATTCCAACTTCTTATAAGTATCGATATCATTTTGGTCAAAAGCCAAAACTTTGTTAGGTTGTACTTTACCAACTGAGTGAGCCATTGAACCAACGTTGATACTCTTCAATGGAACTCCACCCTCAACAGCTTTAAGTACATCTTGTGGTGTTTCGAATAATAGTAATGCTCTTTGACCACCGAAATGCTTGTCATCTTTGGCAAGTTTAATCATTTGGGCAATTGGCACAACATGAGCTGTAACACCAACTGGAGCTGCTTGCATGATCAATTGCTTACGCAAATCATCTTTAGCAACACCATCTGAAACAACAATGATACGTGTTGGGTTAACACTCTTTGACCAAGCTGTAGCAACTTGTCCATGTAGTAAACGTGAATCAACACGAGCCAAGACATATTTGAATGATCCTGGTTGACCACCTGTAGCTTGTTGTTTTGGTGCAGCCTTAGCAGCTTCTTTAGGTTGTAATGATTCTGGACGAACCTTTACACCATCCTTGGCTGTTTCAATGATATGAGCAGCAATTTCCTGTGCTGAATTCATTGATAGACGTGAAGCATATGCTTCAATCAACATTGGCAAGTTAAGTCCGGCAACGATTGCCCACTTGTCTTTATGTGCTTCGAACAAACCATTAACTTGGTTGAATGGTGTACCACCCCAAAGATCGACTAAGAACAATACTTCGTCTTGATCTTCGAAAGTAGCGACAGCTTCTTCCAATTTTGCTTTAAGGTCATCAGGCCCCATGCTAGGTTGCAATGTAACGGACTGAACATCTTTTTGTTCGCCGAAAATCATTGATCCTGACATCTTGATGCCATCAGCAAAGTCACCATGGCTTGCAATAACAATTCCAACCATGTTTAATCCTCCTTTATTTTATATGTCGTTAAAGCGCTTACTTGAACTACCAAAAAAGATAGCTCACGACATTAAAAAATAGAATAATTTCTAAAATAAATCGCTTTAACAGCGCCCACCCTTCATGTGAACCCTTACATAATATCATTTTTTCAGAAAAAATACACCCCTCTTTTTAAAAAATCTGTATATACCTCTAATAATTGGGGTATATATATCTTATTTAATTTAGTTTTTAATCATTTGGCACCTTTTTTGAGACCGTAAGATAGGGATATTCAATAAATAGTTATTAATTAATCAAATTAATTTTTAATCAATTTGGGACTTTTTTTAACAGTTTGTGATTATTGAAAGCTACCTAAACTTTTCAATAATTTCATATAAAAGTGCTTATAACGTTAAAAAGCCTACAAAGTTAACTTAATTAAAAAAGATCTGAATTTTTAATTGATCTATTTTCACATGTTACTTCTGTGTAACACCTTGTTACTTGCATTTTCGAGTAATTTCCTATTGTAAGCAAGTTCTTAAGTTTATCTTAATTTGCCGAAAATCTTTTAAATTCTTCGTTATATTAATTTTTATTTTATATTCTTATATTCCATATTTTTATAAAATATCTCTTTAATCATTATTAGCCGCTATTGGGCTAGTCATTTTTTGATTATAATTACTACCCCATTGCTCCATAGATTCAATTACCGGTCTCAACATTTCACCAAATTTAGTTAAAAATATAGTCATTCAACAATGACTTAGTACCATAAGTATTTCTTAATCATAAGATGGACAAAATTGTTGTTTCTAATTAAATAATCAATACATTTATATTTATTATTCATTTTCAGTAATTTTCTTGTAGCTATTTTCACAACCATCTGAGTATAATGATGATACATAAATCAAAGGAGTGAAAAATATGAAAATTATTATTGCAGGTGCGGGTGCCATGGGTAGTCGCTTTGGAATCATGCTTCATCGAGGTGGAAATGACGTAACACTTGTTGATGGTTGGCCTGATCACGTTAACGCTATACGAGAAAATGGTCTAAAAGCTAACTTCAATGGTGAAGATATTACTGTTAAAATTCCAGTTATGTTACCTTCTGAAGTAAAGAACGACGAAAAAGCTGACTTAATTATTTTATTCACTAAATCAATGCAATTGGACAAAATGCTTCAAGATGTTAACCCATTGATTTCTGAGAATACTAAAATTCTTTGCCTATTGAATGGTATCGGTCATGAAGATACTATCGAAAAATACATCCCTATGAAAAATATTTTTATCGGTAACACAATGTGGACTGCCGGTTTAGTTGGACCTGGACAAGTTAAGTTATTCGGTGATGGTTCAGTTGAACTACAAAACCTGGGTGAAGGGCAGGAAGATTCAGCTAAAGAACTAGCCACACTATTATCTGGCTCTGGTCTAAACGCTAAATATTCAGAAAATATCCACTATTCTATTTACCGTAAAGCCTGTGTTAATGGAACAATGAATTGTCTTTGCTCAATTCTTGATGTCAATATGGCAGAATTTGGCGCTACTAAACCAGCCCACGATATTGTTGTCACTGTTGTTAACGAATTTGCGGCAGTTGCCAAACACGAAGGTGTCGACCTCGACGTTAAAGAAGTAGTTGAACACGTCGAATCATGCTTTGATCCAGAAACAATCGGTAAACATTACCCATCAATGTATCAAGATTTAATCAATAACCATCGTTTAACAGAAATCGACTATATTAATGGAGCAGTTTCACGTAAAGGTAAAAAATATGATATTGCCACTCCATATTGCGACTTACTAACACAACTTATTCACTGTAAAGAAGATATTCTTGGTGCCAAATAATTAACTACATCGGGGGATTACCATATGCACAACAAATTAACAGCCAAAGTTTTTCTTAACAAAGTACTATCAGGAACTGCCACCGGTATTATTATCGGATTGATTCCCAATGCCGTTTTAGCTGCTATCTTAAAAATGTTTGGTGATAATCCTTTTGCAATGGCTATTGGACAAACAGCTATTATTTTCCAACTGGGAACACCACTACTTATTGGAGCCTTGATTGCCCTCCAATTTGACTTCAAACCAATGCCAATGATGGTCGTTGGTGGAGCCAGTTTTGTTGGTTCGGGAGTTATCAAGTTTGATGGTAAAGCTCAAGCTTATATAGGTGCTGGTACCGGTGACATTATCAATACCATGTTAACTGCCGCGGTTGCCGTCGGATTAATTTTATTAATTGGTGACAAATTTGGTTCGGTTGCCATTGTTTTAACACCAATAGTCGTCGGTGTAGGAGCTGGATTGATTGGATTCTACCTCTATCCATTCGTAACTGACATTACTAAAGCTATTGGTGATGGTATTAATTCATTTACAGCACTACAACCAATATTCATGTGTATTCTGATTAGTTGTGCTTTCGCCACATTAATTATTTCACCTATTTCAACCGTTGCTATCGGTATGGCCATTCAACTAAATGGAATTTCTGCTGGTGCAGCCGCTATGGGTGTTGCCGCAACTACTGTTGTTTTAGTTGTTAACTCATGGAGAGTTAATAAACCAGGTGTCACAATTGCTATTGCTTTAGGAGCAATGAAAATGATGATGCCTAACCTCTTCAGAAAACCAATTATCTTGATCCCATGTTTGATTACTGCTGCCATCTCAGCTATTCCAGTTGCTCTTTTCAGTATCTCTGGAACACCGGCTTCTGCTGGATTTGGACTTGTCGGATTAGTTGGTCCTTTAGCCTCTTTAGAAGCGGGATTGAACGTAGTTCTTCTATTAATTAGCTGGATTCTTATTCCAGTAGTGGTATCACTTGTGTTACAATTTGTTCTGGAAAAAAGCTTGCATCTTTATGACCGTAAAGAAGTTTTCGAATTTTTAGGATAAATCGTCTAAAATTTATGACATGGATTTTCAAAACATGTTAGCTTTTATTTATCAACTAACATAGAGGGAAATCTAAATGAATCTAACTTTAATCGTTTTTGCTTTAATCGCTATAATTTTTTATCTCGTAATCACTATCGCTGTTCCAGCCGCAGTTGCTAAAACATCATTCAGTCCTAAGAAATTGAGTATTCCTAAGTATGAATTGGATGAAACTTTTGATTCTATCATTTCAATGACAAATGATCATAGCATTCTACAATCACTACCTGAGGAAACTGCTAAAGAAAAGAAAGTTCAATTGAGGAAAATTGCTGCCGACAGTACCGATATTTATACGAATAAGAAACAAGCTATTGATGATCGTTACAAACAATTATTGCAACGTAAGGAAGTTCTAATTAACTTTAGAAATGAAATTAAAACTAGCTTATAAAAAAAGCCGTAGAGAAAAATTTCTCTACGGCTTTTTACGTGATTATGAAGGTTGAATACTATTTAAATTTTACTTGGTTGTCACTTTAACAACTTCAGTATCTAACTTGATATCTTGATTCAAGACATCGTATTTCATATAAGCAACACTTGGCATATTAGTAATAACGACCATCATATCAGTCTTCTTACCAGCTTTTTCAATTTTATCCAAATCTACTTGAGCAAGTTGATCACCATGTTTTACAGTTTGACCCTCAGTCACTTTAATATCGAATGGCTCACCTTTTAGTTGAACCGTATCAATACCCATGTGAACTAAGATTTCTAGGCCATTGGCTGTCTTAATTCCTAAAGCGTGCTTTGTTGGGAAGATGGTTTCAATTGTACCATCAACTGGAGCAACTATTTTACCATCAGTTGGGACAACCGCAAATCCATCACCTAACATCTTTTGAGCAAAGGTTGGATCTGAAACTTTTTCAATATCCTCAACCTGTCCATTAGCAAGACTATAGAAGGTATCTGTTTCACCAGACTTAACATCACTCACTGGTTCAGCTTTAGCAGCTGGTTTAGATTCTTCCTTACTTGTTGTAGCAATAGGAGCATTTTCATCAAACAACTTGCTCAATGCATCAGCCACAAATTGAACTTCGGTACCAACAACAATATGAATATTTGTCTTATCCAAAACATTGATTCCGGCAACATTAGCACTCATGATCTGAGCTTTATTGATCTTGCCAGTATCTTTAAGTTGTAGACGTAAACGTGTTGTACAGTTATCAACGACATTGATATTGTCGTGTCCGCCGATACCAGCATAAATCTTTTTAGCAGCAATCATATATTTATCATCAGAATCGGAAGTAGCAACTTCTTCAACAGGTGCATCATCTGCAACTGCCTCAATTGGTTCACGACCTGGTGTCATTAAATTAAACTTCTTAATAGCAAAATCAAAGATGAAGTAATAAAGAACTGCCATTACTAAACCTTGAACAATTAACATATAAGGTTTATTAGCAATTGGCATATGGAAACTTAAAATATAATCAACCAATCCAGCACTAAAGGTAAATCCGGCTGTCCAATGCATTGCTGCAGCGAACGCCATTGATAAACCTGTTAAAACTGCATGGATAACATATAATGGCCATGCCACGAACATAAATGAGAATTCCAAAGGTTCAGTAACACCGGTAAAGAATGAGGCGAAAGCACCAGCCATCATCAATCCGGCAGTAGCCTTTTTACGTTCTGGTAAAGCATTTCTATAAATAGCCAACGCACCGGCTGGTAATCCAAACATCATAACTGGGAAATAACCAGCTAGATACATACCAGTTACACCTTTAGTACCCTTATTGGCCCAGAAATTACCGATATCATTAATACCAGCAATATTAAATTCAAAGACTTGGTTCAAAGCTTGATGTAGACCAGTTGGAATCAACAATCTATTGAAGAATCCAAACAATCCTGCACCAACGAAGCCAAGACTAACGAAGAATTTACCAAAACTGATCAAGGCATCATATAGAACTGGCCAAACAAACAATAAAACAACAGAAACTAATAACATAACTAAAGTAGAAAGAATTGGTACTAATCTCTTACCACTAAAGAATGACAATGCCATTGGTAATTTAGTTTCATGAAAACGGTCAAATAAAGCAGCCGCAATTAATCCAGCTACGATACCGATAAAGACATTCCCTGAAATCGCATTAAACGCTGGATTAACATCCTTAACATTAATTCCTTTAAGTAAAGCCACATTCTTTGGTGATAGAACAAAGACTGGCACGATGTATGCTACAACACCAGCCATTGCTGATGCTCCATCTTTTACTTTAGACATCCCGATTGATAAACCAACCGCAAACAATAATGCAAGTTGACTTAGAATGGCTGTACCACCGACTTGTAAGAATTGAGATAGACCCCAATTCTGTGGTAACCAATGACCAATACCTTCAAGTAACGCTGCAGCAGGTAAAACAGCTACAGGTAATTGAAGAGAACGGCCCATTCGTTGAAGATAGGTTTTCATTTTCCTATTTTCCTCCCCAAAATAAAAATATTTTTCTAACGAACCTTACGATACTAGTATACATTAATAATTGCAACACTTTTATACTGATTATATGGTTATGTAAGACTTTAAAACGTTTTCATATACTAATTGGACTATACAGTAGCCTAATTGGTATACTCCGTTAAAACCGTTATATTACAAAAAACTTATAGTTATTCTAATATTGACTTAATACTAGATTCCTGTTATCTTTATATCTACAAATAACGAGGGAGTGAACTTGAAACTGAAGACAAATCTTATATATTTCTTACATCGAATTAGAAGCTGAATGTAGCACATTACTTTATAAGCAATGAGCTTTTTTTTAACTTAAAATTTGAGGAGATGTACATTGAAAACTAAACCCTATCAGATAGGATTTAAACAACTTAAAGAAACATATAACACAAATGAATTTAAAGAAGGACTTTCAACACAGGAAGCTCAAAAACGTTTGAGTGAAAATGGTCCTAATAAACTAGAAACTAAAAAAACACCAAAGTGGAAGATGTTTGTTCGCCAATTCAATAATATGGTGATCTACGTTTTGATAGCTGCAACGGTTATAACCCTATTGATGCAACATTATTCTGATTCGATAATCATCGGATTAGTGGTTATTATCAACGCTATAATTGGTTACTATCAAGAATCTAATGCCTCTGATGCTTTGGATAAAATCAAGCAAATGTTGTCGATTGAAGCAACAGTTTATCGTGATGGTCAAAGAAAAGACGTTCCAGCTGAAGAATTAGTTGTTGGTGACACCGTCTTCCTAGAAGCTGGTGATAATGTTCCGGCTGATCTTCGAATTATTGACTCTGATAACTTGCGAATCCAAGAATCCGCCCTAACGGGTGAATCTAATTCCGTTGCTAAAACTGCAGATGCTTTAACTGAGGAAAAAGTTCCGTTGGCTGATCAAAAAAATATGGCCTTCGCCTCAACTGCTGTAACTAACGGTAGTGGTACTGGTATTGTTGTCGGTACCGCAGTAGATACACAAATTGGTAAGATATCTACTGAAGTTAGTGAAGTAAAACAACGTAAGACACCGATGATGCAAGTCATAGATAGTTTAGGAACAAACGTTTCTTACTTCATTGTGGCTGCATCTATCATCATCTTTATCGTTGGTCTGATTTTTGATACGTATGCCCTTCCTGTTCTACTACTAGCCGTTGTCGCTATGATGGTTGGTGCAATTCCTGAAGGTATGCCCGCCACAACATCAGTTATTTTAGCCAAAGGTGTTAGTGACATGGCAAAAAAACAACATACCATCGTCAAAACTTTGCCCGCAGTAGAAACTCTAGGTTCTGTCGACGTTGTTGCAACTGATAAAACTGGTACGTTAACTAAAAATGAAATGACTGTAACCGATATTCTAATTGACGACCAGGAATTACAAGTCAGTGGAACTGGTTATGAACCTATTGGCGAAATCACTAAAGATGGCCAACCTGTTGAAATAAGTCCCAAATTGGAATTACTTTTAGAAGCTGGTTATCAAGCCAACGATACAACCCTTCTTAAAGAAAATGGTCAATGGATCATTAATGGTGAACCAACTGACGGTGCTTTCTTAACGCTTTATCATAAGGTTTTCCCATATGATCAAAAGAATAAGTATCAAGAAATTGATATCCTACCTTTCGATTCCGATTACCGCTATATAGGTAAAATCGTTAAAAATGAACAAGATGAAAGAATACTTTTCGTCAAAGGTTCCCCTGATAAACTTCTGGAAATGGCTCAAGCTCAAGATGCTAACTTCAATTATGATTATTGGTTTAACAAAGTTAAACAATTCTCCGAAGAAGGTAAACGTGTTATTGCTGTTGGATATGAAAAAGAACCTAACAACACTGACGAAATCACTCATGAAATGATTGTCGACGGATTAAATTTCTTAGGTCTAGTTGCAATCATTGATCCACCACGTGAGGAAGTTATTGATTCATTGAAAGTAATGCGTGCTGCCGGTGTCGAAGTTAAGATGATTACTGGTGATAATGCCATTACTGCTAAAACAATTGGTGAAAAGCTAGGCTTAGCTGATAAAATTCAAGCAATTACTGGTCCTGAATGGGATGAACTATCTCCTGATGAACAAGTAATCGCTGCAGACAAAAATCAAGTTTTCGCCAGAACTACTCCAAGTAATAAATTGGAAATCATTAAAGCTCTACAAAAGAACAACAAGGTTACAGCCATGACTGGTGATGGTGTAAATGATGCCCCAGCTTTGAAACGTGCTGATATTGGTGTTGCTATGGGTATTAAGGGTACTGACGTTGCTAAAGACTCAGCTGATATGATTCTGACTGACGATAACTTTGCAACGATGTCCTCTGCTATTAAAGAAGGTCGAAGAATCTTTGATAATATTAAAAAGAGTATTCTCTACCTCTTACCTATTTCCTTTTCAGAAGGATTGATCGTAGCATATGCAATCTTGATGAAACAAGAAATTCCATTGCAACCTACACAATTACTTTGGATCAACATGGTTTCTGCCATCACGATTCAGTTTGCCTTGATTTTCGAACCAGCTGAAGAAGGAATTATGAATCGCCCTCCTAGAAAAACTGGTGGTAAGCTGATGAACCGACATGATATTTTCCAAATGACCTACGTTGCTATCTTGATTGCTGCTGTCAGTTTAATAATCGACATCTACTTAAACAATCTTGGCGTTGGTGAAGTTATATCAAGTACAACAATGGTCAATACTCTGATTATTGGTAAGATTTTCTACCTATTTAATATCAGAACTCCAAAACTAGCTTTATCAAAAGAATTATTCTCCAATTCCAAAGTCTTCGTTTTCGTTGGTCTAATGATGGTCCTACAATTATTTCTTACTTATGTACCATTTATGCAAGAAATATTCTCAACTGGACCAATCACACTCCATGAATGGGGCTTAGCAGTTATGGCCGGTGCAGTTGTACTAGTCGTAACCGAAATTGATAAAATAATTCGCTTGAAATTCAATAACTAATAAAAAAATCAGTACATTCGTAGCCTTACGATGTGCTGATTTTTTAATTTTCAGAGACCAATGGATATTTATTATCTAAAACGTAGCCAAAGCCTCTAACTGTTTTAATACAATTCGTTGATTTTGATCTCTCAGCAAGCTTATCTCGTAAATGGCTGATATGTATATCAACAGTTCTACTTGATCCGTTGGAATCATAACCCCAAACACCCTCTAATAATTGGTCGCGACTTAACACTTTCCCCCGGTGTTGAACCAAATACCAAAAAAGGCTGAATTCTTTAGGTGTCAGGCCAATATCAAAGCCATTATGTGTTACACGATAATGTTTAAAATCAATTACAATGTCATTGTATTTTATCGTTTCGTTTTCATGGGTTCTCTCAACTTCATCAGGAACTTCTTTCGTGATAGAGAATCTATCGTAAACCCAGAATAACTGTTTAACCTTTGCTACTAATTCTGGAAATTCAAACGGTTTGGTGACGAAACTATCTATATTAATGTTATAAAAAAGTGATCGTCTAGCTTTTTCCTTGCTTGGTGCTAAAACAATTATGGGACCAGATATCTTACTACGAAGTGATTTCAATATCTTTAAAGATTGATCCATATCAGTAATCGTGTAATCCCAAAGTAATCCTGCTATTTCTTCCTTATCAACCAATTTTTCAACTTCTTTTGGATCGGTTATGTTACGTATAAACCATCCTTGATTATTAAAATAACCGTTAATTTCAATAAAGAGTGATAATTTATTGCTCAACAATACTAGCGGTTGCATGCACTCTACTTCCTTCCAGTCATTCAATTCAACATTGCAAGGGCTGAAACTATCACAATATCAAAAATCCAAGGTACCCAAATTAATTCTGAAACAGACATTAATTATAGCCGCACCACCACAACTAAAGTATAACAATGCTAATTCAGTAGGTCAGTTAGAAAGCACGTTTCATCCATTGTATTTCAATATATACAAATACAATTCTTATAATATTTTCAGCTTACCTAATTCCCTTACCCATTTACTCTACGAAGTTAATGTATATTTTTTTCACAACTTTACAAAACTTTTACATTAAATAAACAATATTTATACAAAACCTCTCTATTGTTATAAGTGTTCGGTAAATGATTAACCAATATGATTTTGAATAGGGGTTTTAGAAATGAAAAAGAAAACAATTATTTCATTAGTATTAGGTTTCGCAGCTTTAATGCTAATCCTAACTGGTTGCGGAAATGGTAGCAGCAGTAAGGAATCTTCAACAACATCAAAAAGTAGCAGCAGCGAACTATCAGGAAAGATTACAGCTGTTGGTTCAACTGCTTTACAACCACTTGTTGAAAAGGCTGCAAGTAACTTCCAAAAGAAAAATAGTAAAGTTAACATCACTGTTCAAGGTGGTGGTTCTGGTACAGGCTTGAGTCAAGTTCAAGATAAATCAGTTACAATTGGTAACTCAGATATCTTTGCTGAAGAAAAACAAGGAATCGACTCAAAGAAACTTACAGATCATAAAGTTGCCGTAGTTGGTATGGCACCAGTTGTTAACAAAGATGCCAATGTTAAGAACCTTACAATGGATCAAGTAAAACAAATCTTTACTGGTAAGATCACTAACTGGAAAGAAGTTGGCGGTAAAGACGAAAAGATTACTGTTGTTAACCGTGCTAAAGGTAGTGGTACTCGTGCAACATTCGAAGCTGCTGTTCTTAAAGGTGCAGAAGCTGTTAAATCTCAAGAACAAGACTCAAATGGTACTGTTCAAAAGATTGTTGAAAGTACACCAGGTGCTGTAAGTTACCTAGCATTCTCATACATGAACGACAAGATTCAACCTATCTCAATTGATAACGTAAAACCAACTGATGCCAATGTTGAAACTGACAAATGGAAGATCTGGTCATATGAACACATGTATACAAATGGTACTGCTAAAGGCGCTACTGCTAAATTCCTAGAATATATGAATTCAGCCGATGTTCAAAAGACATTAGTTAAAGACATGGGATACATCAGTATTCAAAATATGAAAGTTCAAAAAGACTCAAAAGGAACAGTTAGTTCTAAATAAATAATAAAAAGGACCCCAACCTTGCCTAATCATGGTGGAGGTTCTTTTTTTAATATACAGGAGTGATTCCCTATGGATAATATTCAAAAAAAACTACAAACAAAATCCAAAGCAACTTTTCAAGATTACTTTGGTAAGGGGATTTGTTACCTATGTATTGGTATGATCATTTTACTGGTCACTTGCATTCTTTATTTTATTGCTTCAAAAGGTATTGCAACCTTCACAAAAGATAAAGTAAACGTATTTGACTTCCTAACAAAAACAAACTGGAATCCTGGTGCTACCGATAGTCACGGTCGTCCTGATGTTGGGGCCTTACCTATGATTGTTACATCGTTCAGTGTTACATTGCTTGCCGCTGTTTTGGCAACTCCCTTTGCCTTAGGTGTAGCAATTTTTATGTCAGAGTTCTCAAGTAAAGGTGGAAGTAAAATTCTTCAACCAGTCATTGAATTACTAGTTGGTATTCCATCTGTTGTCTATGGTTTTATCGGATTATCTGTTGTTGTACCTTTCATTAGAGGTATCTTCGGAGGAACAGGTTTTGGTATCCTATCAGGTACTTTAGTCCTCTTCGTTATGATTCTACCAACAATCACTTCCCTATCCGTAGACAGTTTAAGAGCCGTTCCAATGTACTATCGTGAGGCCTCTTTAGCTTTAGGTGCCACTAGATGGCAAACAATTTACAAAGTAATTTTACGCGCAGCTATTCCAGGACTATTAACAGCTATTATCTTTGGTATGGCTCGTGCTTTTGGTGAAGCCTTAGCTGTTCAAATGGTTATCGGTAACGCTGCCCTAATGCCAACAAGCCTTGTTTCACCTGCATCAACTTTAACAAGTAAATTAACTACTGATATTGGTAATACGGTCATGGGTACTTTACCTAACAATGCCCTCTGGTCATTAGCCTTGATCCTCTTATTAATGTCTCTTTTCTTGAACCTACTCGTTAAATTTATCGGAAAGAGAGGCCGTTTCTAAATGAATGCAAAAAAAATGGACCATCTGGCTACTGGAATTATTTATTTCCTAGTCGGAGTGGTCATCCTATTACTTGTAGCAATTCTAAGCTATATCCTTTTTAACGGTGTCCCAGATATATCTTGGAAATTCTTAACATCAGCTGCTCAATCATTTAGTGCTGGTGGTGGTATTCGTGATCAGTTATTCAATTCGCTATACCTTTTACTTTTAACAATAATCGTTTCACTTCCAATTGGTCTAGGTGCTGGGATATACTTGGCAGAATATTCAACTGACAATTGGTTTACTGATTTAATTAGAACTAGCGTCGAGGTTTTAAGTTCACTACCTTCCGTTGTCGTTGGTTTGTTTGGTTACTTAGTATTTGTTATCAAATTAAACTTAGGTTTTTCAATTCTTTCTGGTGCCATTGCTCTAACATTCTTCAATCTCCCTCTATTAACTAGAAATATTGAAGAATCATTACGCAGCGTTCCCAACCTTCAAAGAGAAGCTGGAATGTCTCTTGGTTTATCTCACTGGAAGACTACTACTAAAATTGTTTTACCTGCTGCTTTACCCGGTATTCTAACTGGATTAATTCTAAGTGCTGGTAGAATCTTCGGTGAAGCTGCTGCCTTAATTTATACAGCTGGTCAAAGTGCACCAACAGTTGATTACACTAACTGGAATATTTTTTCGGCAACGAGTTTTCTTAATCCAATGCGGCCAGCTGAAACATTGGCTGTCCATATTTGGAAAGTTAATACTGAAAGTGTTACTCCGGATGCAAAACTTATTTCTAGCGCCTCATCTGCTGTATTAATTATCGTAATTCTGATTTTCAACCTAGGAGCTAGATACCTAGGTAATAAATTATACAAAAAAATTACTGCAACGAAATGAGGAACTAGCCTTGAAACAATATAATTTAAACGACTCTTACATTACAGAAATACCTGGAAAAAGAGCCTTATCAACAAAAGATTTACAAGTATATTATGGCGATAACCACGCTATCTTTGATGCCAATCTGATTTTTCCACGTTTTCAAATAACATCTTTGATTGGTGCTTCTGGATCTGGTAAATCAACCTTCCTACGTTGCTTAAATCGAATGAACGATAAAATTGCCAAAGTTGATGGTCAAATACTTTATCGTAATGTGGATATTAATTCCGATAAAATTAACGTTTATGAAGTCAGACAACATATCGGAATGGTTTTCCAAAGGCCTAATCCTTTTGCAAAATCAATTAAAGAAAATATTACCTTTGCATTGAAAAATGCTGGTATAACTAAAAAAGATGCTCTTGAAGAACGACTAGAAAGTAGCCTTAAAAGTGCCGCTCTTTGGGATGAAGTTAAAGATAATTTGAGCAAAAGTGCCTTAGCCCTTTCTGGTGGTCAACAACAAAGACTTTGTATTGCTAGATCAATTGCTATGCGACCTGATATCCTTTTACTCGATGAACCTGCTAGTGCACTAGATCCTATTTCAACTTCTAAAATTGAAGATACTCTAAACGACTTAAAAAAAGATTATACAATTATTATTGTGACGCATAATCTTCAACAAGCTTCACGTATTAGTGATTACACAGCATTCTTCCACTTGGGACATGTTATTGAATACAATACAACCGCTCATGTTTTTACCAACCCTAAAATGCAAGCAACTGAAGATTACGTTTCAGGTAACTTTGGTTAATTATTCCTAACAAAAATAGCGTCCAGAATTTGGACTCTATTTTTGTTTTCTCAATATCAAATCATACTTATCTTTTTGATCTGTCTTACGAATAATATAAGATTGGAAGATTGTATGCACGAGATCTTCTCGATCACGCTTTTCCTGTTTCATAAATTTTCGATGAATTGAATGATTGAATGACATAAAAATACCCATCCAACCACTTGAACCAGCAATCGACCAATCACCTGCACTGGCAGATGTCTGAGATTTTAGAATTTCATCACATAAATCAAATGCTCCATCGACTACACTGAAATTAGCCGTTTGTTTAGCTATTGCTTCTTTCAAATTCTCAACATTATCAATTAACATATAAAATTTCCTCATTATAATAAATAAAAGACGAGATGAATTTCATCCCGTCTTTTATTTTACTTGTTTATTAAATATTTATATAGCCTTCAAAAGGCAAATCTAGTCATTATCTCCCTGAGCTCTTAAAATTTCACCGAGTGAAGGTTGTTCTTTGACGTCAATGTGATACTTCTTGGCATAATCATCAACCATCTTTTGACCATAAAGTTTTGCATCAAGTGGCATAAAGGCAGTTGCAACAGGATCTTCTTGTTTGATCACTGCATTAACAACGATAGGTTTCTTATTTCCAGATGCTTGTAGGTTCTTAATTTTACCAAAGACTTCATTAACATCCTTAATTGAACTAACAGTGAATCCAATTCCACCAAGTCCTTCAGCAACTTTAGCCCAGTCAGCACCGGTTAAATCAACACCATACAAGTGTTGTTTAGAAGCAACTTGTTCATAATAAATGAATCCTAATCTTTCATTTGAAAGGATAACATTTATAACAGGTAATCCGTATCTTGCTTCAGTAATGATATCAGGGGCGACCATTGAGAAACCACCATCACCAGAAAGTGTCCATGCTTGTGCATCCGGAACACTCAAGGCACCAGCGATACCTGCAGGTAAACCAAAGCCCATTGTGGCAAATAGTCCAGATAAAGCAAAACGTTGATTCTTGTTCATTGGCAATCCACGAACACCAAACTCAGATACATTACCAGTATCGACACCGTAAGTATCATTTGGTCCAGCTAATTCAGCCATCTTGGCAGTAACTGTTTCTGGATTAAGGCCATCACTGTCATCTTTAGCAAGTTTATCAAGCCACTTGTCCCAGTTAGCCTTATTCTCTTGGTTAGCTTTCAACCATGTACCAGCTGGTAAAGTTTCTTTAGTGTCAATCAATGCTTGAAGATAACTCTTAGCATCAGCGATAACAGCGTAATCAACATCAACTGTCTTACCGATATCATAAGGATTATTATTTACGTTAATAATTTTGACACCTTCAGGCCAGAATCTAGCAAATGGGAATTCTGAACCAATAAATAAAATCAAATCAGTATGTTGAAGGGCCTCAAATCCAGACTTACTACCTAATCTACCAAAAGTACCGATAAAGTTAGGATGATCAGTGCTGATAACGCCCGTTGCAACAACTGTATTCATAACGGGAATATTAAATTGTTCTGAAAACTTAGTTAAAACATCTTTAGCTCCAAGCAATCCACGACCAGCATAAATGATTGGATGCTTAGCTTCCTTTAACATCTTCAAAGTATTTGTAACATCGTCAGGATTGATTTTTTGTGAAAATGTATTCTTCACAATTTTTGGTGTTTTTGCGGGAACATAATCAATTTCATCATTTGTCAAATTCTCTGGCAAAATAACAACCGCAACACCATTTTGTCTGTAAGCTTCACGAATGGCTTGATTAATAACATAAGGAATCTGTTCAGCAGTTGTAACTGTCCGATTATAAACAGCTACATCTTCAAACATTGGACCCTCATCCATTTCTTGGAAGTAATTAGTATTCATATTTTCTTGTGGAACTTGACCAACTAAAGCTAAAACAGGAACATGATCCATTTTGGCATCATAAAGTCCATTGAACAAATGTGTAGCACCAGGACCAGCAGAACCAAAAGCAACACCAATTTTTCCAGTAAACTTGGCATCAGCAGATGCAGCAATGGCACCTACCTCTTCATGACGAACTTGAATATACTTAACTTTATCTTTTTCCAAGTAAAGTCCCTCAACTGTATGGTTGATTGAACCACCGGGAACACCGTAAATATGGTCTACTCCCCAATCCTCAAGAACTTTTACCAAAGCTTGTCCAGCTATCATTTTTGTCATAATAACACTTTCTCTCTCAAAAATTTGAATTTACAGATGTAACTAATATTACCTTGCAACCGTTATCATCGAATACTTTGAGAGAAAAATCAAATATTTAATCTTGTTAATAATTTCATTTATGATTATAAAACTCGAATAATGGTAACACCAACAATCATAACTAATAAACTAAGCACTTGAGCAAGTGTTATTGGATTACGTTTCGAGTCGAATAATCCAAATTGATCAATCAAAAGACTCCCTATCATTAAACCAACTAAAACAATTACCACTGCTAGACCAGTCCCGATAATTGGTACCAAATATACATTGCCCAATACAAAAATGGCCCCGATTACACCACCAATCCACATCCACCATGGATTGTGTTTATTATTATCTCTTTTTAATTGAAATTTAGGATGGAGAATTAATACAATTATTAATAATGTTATTACGCCAACAAAAAATGAAATAAATGCTGCCTTAACTGTTGAATGTAGAACGATTCCTAAATGACCATTTATTGCAGTTTGACTAGCGCTAAGCATCCCTGCAATAACACCCGTTAATCTCCATACGATTAAACTCTTTTGTTCCTGAGTTTTCTCTAAAATTCTATTATGTCTCTTTTCAATAATTCCATTGATTGAAACAGCTCCAATCACACCAACCAAAACTAATAAAGCACCAAGTAATCTTGTTACCGATAATGGCTTACTTAATGACCCAAAGAGACCGAAATTATCAATTAACAATCCCATTATAATTTGACCAAGGATTGGCATAATAACAGTTTGAACACTACCTAATTTTGGAAATAGTAAAATATTTGATGTCAGATAAATCACGCCAAATATTCCACCCAACCATAACCATGCTGGTTGATCACTTAATAATTTTACTGAAAAAAATAACGTTTTGTCTTTGAAAAGGGTTATCAATGCCAAAAACACAGTACCAAATGTAAAGGAAATTAAAGATGCCATAAATGGTGAACCAACAGATCTTTTCAAACGAGAATTTATACTGGTTTGAATCGGTAATCCTACGCCAATGACTAAACCAATTATTATTGCTAACATCGTTAAACCTCCTTGTATTCCACATTATGTTAAGCATCTTGATTATCAAAAACAATTTTTTGAATCCATTAAAAAAGCAAGGCTTCCGCCTTGCTTTTGATTATCAATTATTAAAGAACTGTGATATTACTAGGAATACTATCCCACCAACAATTACACCAATTCCAATGATTAGGTAATTCCATAGTCCTAAAACACCTAACAAAATTAAGATAATCCCGATAAAGGGGTGACGTAATAATGCCATTCCGGTTTTAATAAACAACCAAATAATTACCAGAATAGCCACTCCTATCGCAATTAATACAGGTGCCGAACTACTGGAGTTGGCCGCCATTAATGTGAGCATTTTAAGCCTCCTTTTTTGTAAACCAAATTATATCATTAAAATTCATGAGGTGTTAATTATTTTGTATGATTAAATATATTTTAAATTTCTACGACTTTTACTGTAATTATTATGAAAATAATATTACAATCAAAGCTTAGTATTAATCATAAGTGATTTCACTTGAAGTGTAATCTAAAGGAGTTTAATTTGATTTTCAAACAAAATAATAATCGAAAATGGTTTGCATTACTTTATGTAATCCTATTCTTCATCTTGGAAATAATGATTGTTACAAATGGATCTGTAAGCACAGGATTTGATCATTCAATTCAAGGTCTTTTCAGTTCTATAGTTTCTCCATTTAATACCAAGATATTTCATCTAGTTACCTTCCTAGGCAGCCCAATCATGGATGTTATTTACCTATTGCTGATTATGCTGTTCCTATATAAAAAGGGACAAAAGAAATCTAGTCTTTGGTTAGGATTTGTTTTAATTAGCGGGAATATAATTTCTTTTTTAGTTAAGTTAACCGTCCACAGACAACGTCCTCTTGATAAAATTATCCCTGCTTCAGGATATAGTTTCCCCAGTGGCCATGTCTTCGGTACAGCTCTAGTGATTCTTGCCTTAATAATGTTTGTTTTACCTTATATAAAAAATGCCTCAGCCAAAAACATTTTAACTGGTCTTTTAATTATTTGGTTGATCACTGTAGCTATTTCCAGAATATATCTCCGTGGACATTTTCCAACTGACGTTATCGGCAGTGTGCTACTTGCCGGTACTTGGTGGGAATGTTCAGAACTATTGTGGATTAGATATTCTAATTCAATTACTAACCTGTCAAAGGTAAATCCTGATTAAATCAAAAAGAAACCACACATAACCTTGTATAAGGAATATGTGTGGTTTCTTTTATTATTTCATGATTTCTTTAATTGCTAATAGCAATTTAGTAATATCTTCATCGTAAACTTCACCGATGTTACCAATTCTAAATGTTGGCACTTGTGATATTTTACCTGGATAAATAACAAATCCATCTTCCTTCAATTCATGATAGAATTCATGGAAATCAAAGTCAGCAGTTGGATAAATAAATGAAGTGATAATTGGTGATTGATAGTTTTCATCAATTAAAACCTTGAAGCCTAACTCTTCCATTCCAGTTGCTAAATGTTTTTGGTTACTCTTATAACGTTCATATCGAGCTTCCACTCCACCTTCTTGCTTTAACTCTTCCAATGCTTCAGAAAAAGCATGAACTACATGAGTAGGTGAAGTAAATCTCCATTTACCGTTATCTCGTTCCATCTCTGCATATTGATCATACAAATCAAGTGACAATGTTCTTGCCAATCCCTTTGTTGCCTCAAGTACAGATTTTCTAGCAATTACAAATGAAAATCCTGGAACTCCTTGGATACATTTATTAGAGCTACTAATTAGATAATCAATTTTCTCATCTTTAACGTTGATGGGAATTCCACCAAAACTACTCATGGCGTCAACAATTGTTACAATACCATGCCCACTTACATATGGGATAATATCTTCAATCGGATTCAAAATACCAGTTGTTGTTTCACAGTGAATCATTGCAAAGTGTGTGATATCAGGATATTTATCCAAATATTCAGTAACTTCTTCTAATGTAATTGGTTCTCTTTCGTCTACAACAAGATCAACATGATCTATTCCGTAGATATCAGCCATTTCACTAATACGTTTACCGTAAGCACCATTAATGGCAATTAATAGTTTATCCTTATCTGAAACTGTAGAACTGATAACAGATTCAACACCATATGTACCACTACCTTGAATTGGAACGGCAGTATATTCATCATCGTCAACTTTTGCAATATCTAATAATGAATGACGGAACGACTGAGTTATTTTTTTATAATCATCATCCCAAGTACAATAGTCAAAATCCATTGCTTGTTTTACATCTTCACTGGTTGTTAATGGTCCCGGTGTTAGAAGCAAATATTTTTTTACCATTTTTTATCCATCGATTCATTTAAAAATTCAATAATTTGAACTAAATCAAATATACTGTCAATCACAAAATCAGCATTTACAGAATCAAATCTACGTTTTACTTCGTTACGTCTAGCTATTTGTTGTTCATTATCCAATTCATCAAATTCAACCTGTGATAATCCCATTAAACTGCTGCCTTCGACTATCCCAACGGTTTTGACACCAGCATTCTGACCTTCTTCGATATCTACCAAAGTATCTCCTACTTTGATTACTTTCTTAGAATCGTCAATATTGAACTTATCCATAATGAATTGAATCATGGCTGGGGATGGACGACCTTGATTGTTAACATCTTCTGATGTCACAACTAGATCTGGGGTATAGCCGTCTTCAGCGGCTTTATCCTTAACGATTTTCATCATCTCAGCAGTATAGCCAGTGGTTGTTGCAACTTTAATTCCGTATTCTTTGAGGTAATTAAACGTTTTTAAGACCCCAGTTTTTAACTCTGTGTACTCCTTTAAGTAATGGAGTAATGATTGTTGAAAACCCTTATAGAGTTTCTTACGATCATCATTAGTTGGCAAAGTTGAATACTTTTCTTGCCATTGTTGTTTTACATCATCAAGCTCTAAGATCTTACCAATATGGTCCCATTTTGCCATACCCATATCTTGGCGAATATCATCGTCGCTCAAATCAATACCAGCATCTTTGAACGCTCTTTTAAATGCGATAACTGGAGCTAAACTGCCATAATCAACGGTAGTTCCTGCCCAATCAAATATAACTGCTTCAATCATAAAATTCTCTCCCTAACTTAACGGCTTAAATAAAAACGTCTTATTTTAACCGCAATAAACTCAAGCACAAATGTTACTAAAACGACTAAGTAAACAATGAAACCAGTTTCGTGGAAATCAAAACTCATTCCACTAGCTACAAACAATTGGTATCCAATACCACCAGCACCTGCAGCGGCACCAACGGCAATGGCATTGGCAAAGTTAATCTCTAATCGAATAAAGGTCCATGATACAAACGAAGCCACGATAGTTGGCCAAATTGCTTGGAAAACAACAACCCAAAATTTTGCACCAGTAACTTTTAACGATTCAATAGTTGATTCATCAATTCCTTCAATACTTTCCGAGTAGGCCTTTGTAAGATAGGCCACACTATGGAAACTTAATCCTAATATAGCTGCGGTTGCTCCTAATCCACAAACAATTGAAAAAATCAAAGCCCAAATGATTGTTGGGATTGCTCTAACCATCGCCATAATGATTCTAATGGTTGCACCCAGGTAAGCATTAGTTAGATTTTTTGAGGCCAGTACAGCAAACAGAAAGCCGAAAACTGCCCCAATTATTGTTGTTAAAATTGATAAGATAACACTACTTGCTAATGCTTGTAGTAATAATGGCACTCCATCAGTACCTGCATTCGGTTGTAAAAACATTTGATTCAATGTAGTTCCTAGCTGTCTAAAAGCAGTATTTATTTGTACACCAGCAGTATCCAAGTGAGTTAGCGTATATATCGTAAGAACCACTAAACTAGCAAATACAGCAATGATCATTGTTCTGGAAAGACTGTTTTCATGCAATTTTATATTAGGAGATTTAGGTAACTCTGGCTTTTGAATTACTTTTGATTCACTGTCTGTCATAAGATTACCTTCCTAATTTGATTTGAAATAGTTTCTAGTCCAATAACAACGATGATAATTGCCAATACTGTCATACCAGCAGCATCGAATCTAAAACTCTTATAGTAGATATCAAAGATGAATCCGATTCCTGTACCAGTAAGAATTCCTACTAGCGTAGCATCACGAACATTATTTTCAATCATGTAAAGGATCCAACTTAAAATACTTGGTAATATCTGTGGCAATACAGCCTGGAAAATCACCTGAAAGTAACTTGCACCAGTTGCTTTCAATGCCAACATAGTTTCACTTGCTTCGTCTTCAATGATTTCCATAAAAGCACGAATCAAGTAACCAATTGACATCAATAGCAAGGCAAGAAATCCAGTAAAATCACTTTGTTTGAATGAGAATAACAAAATCATTGACCATGCAACCAAAGGGATATTTCTAAAGAATGAAGCAATACCACGAACAATAGTTTGAACAAAACCATTTATCCCAGTTACCTTTGATCCCAACAAAGCAACAAAGATAGAAACAGTTGCAGCAACTACGGTTGATGAAATGGCTAATAATACTGTTTGCATCAATTTTTGCCAGATTCTAGGCAAATATGTAACCGAATTAGCTGTTGGTTTAAAGTTAATTCCCAACCAAGAGAAAGCCTTAGGTATAGCCAACAATCCATCTACATTATTAAATCCTAGAATCCAACTACCGAATACATACATACCGCCAATAATTGCGATTATCGCAGTCTGATGCCATCCTTTGTGTGATAAATACTTTACAGGAGATTGCATTATTCAAGCTCCTTTGTAATATCTTGATCATAAAGTGTCCTCAAAATGTCCTCTGATAACATATCGGCCTTTTCATCAAAAACTAAATGTCCTTTACGAATACCGATAATTTGATCAGCATATGTTTTTGCCATATTAATTTGGTGAAGATTGGCAACACAAATCAAGTTGTACTCTTCAGTTAGACTTTTAAGTAATTCCATTACATTTTGCGCAGAAGCTGGATCAAGAGAAGCAATTGGTTCGTCACACAAGATAACCTTAGGATGTTGAATCAATGAACGTGCTATACCAACACGTTGTTTTTGACCACCACTAAGTTCTGAACATCTTTGAAGAGCAAAGTTTTCCAAACCAACTTTTTTCAACAATGACATTGCTTCTTCTTTTTCTTCTTGAGTATATCTTCCAAAGACACCAGCTAAAGTTGACTTATAACCTAGACGACCATGTAAAACATTTTCAATAACTGTTAATCGTTCAACCAGATTATAGTTTTGAAAAACCATTCCAATTTGACGGCGATATTTTCTCAACTGCGTTTTATTTGCAGTACGAATATCATTTCCATCCAATAAGATTTGTCCATCATCATCTTTGATCAACTGATTCAAACTTCTTAAAATAGTTGTTTTACCAGCACCAGAAGGTCCAATGATTGCAACAAAAGTTCCTGGCTGAACATTAAAAGAAATATCTGTTAAAGCAGGTTTGTCTTTTTCATAACTCTTTTGTAAATTCTTAACTTCTAACATTAGCTACCTCTTATTTACCAACTAATTCGTGAGTAGGTTTGTACCATGCGTCATCAACTTTTAGAAGAATAGTCTTGTCACTCTTCTTTTGCCATAGAGTTGGTGTTTTGCTCTTTCCGTCAGAGAATAAATGTTTGTTATTTGTGATTTCTTTTGTTGTAAAGTGTTTTTGAATTGCTTCTACATCATCTTTATCAAGAGCCTTTGTATTAACAACGAAAGGTCCGTTTTGAACTGGTAGAACAGAAATATTAACTAATTCCTTACCCTTAAATTCTGCGAATGGTGCATCAGCGTCGTCTCTAACTGTAAATGTTGAACCGATCTTGTCGTAAGAACCTGATGTAACTTTCAAGAATGGTGTTAAATCTCCATCATCAAATGCAGCAACGTCAGCGTCACCCTTTAATAAGTTAATTGCTGAACCTGGGTGAGTACTACCGTAAAGAACTTTACTAAAGAATTTGCCACCCTCTGACAATTCATCTTTGTTCTTTAACTTAAAGTGTTTTTGGATTTCATCTGTTGGAACAGCGAAACCTGAAGTTGAACTTGTTGAAACGAATGATGCTTTTTCACCCTTGATCTTGTCAATGTTGTACTTGCCGTCTTTCTTGTATTGATCGGCTTTGTCTTTTTGAACCATCAAGTATGAACGGTAACTAGCACCCTTTGTTGTACCATCTGGACCTGATTGAAGAAGTAATGGTTCAACCTTACTGTTTTGTGCGTGAGCTTGAATATATCCATCAGCTCCCATGAAAGCAAGTTGAGCTTTACCTGATGCAATAGCTTCGATAGCTACGTTGTAATCTGTAGTTGTTTGAATATTGATCTTCTTACCTGTTGCCTTGTGCAATTCTTCCTTCAATGCTTTACGTGAAGCAGTGAAGTTCTTTGCTGATTCATTTGGATAGAAAACCATTGTGATTTCCTTATTGTTGTTACTACCTGGCTTAGCAGATGCTGAACTCTTTGATGAACATCCTGCTAGAACCCCCGTTAATAGTAAGAATACCCCTAGAAAAGCGGTTAATAATCGCCCTTTTTTCATAACTAACTCCCAACTTTCTTATCTCATTTTTTTGAACAACCATAGATTAACAAAGCAATGTAAATTAATTGTTAATTTAACGTAAAAAATGAATTTTTTTTGTTTACATTATTTATACATTTTATATACATTTCGGCTTTTCCCTTTTAAAACGGCGATTGAGCTATAATTAAATTGAATAAAATAATTAGGAGGTAAGGTTATGGCTACAAATATTCCGTATATTGAATTAGCAAATGGTGTCGCAATCCCTCAAGTTGGTTTGGGTGTTTTCCGAATGAACGATCAAGAGGTATTAGATAGTGTTAAATGGGCTATTGAAAGTGGTTATAGACATATTGATACTGCTAGTTTTTACGATAACGAGGAAGCCGTCGGCAAAGCTATTAAAGCAACCGGAATCGACCGTAAATATTTATTCATCACTACAAAGATTTGGAATGACATTCGTGGGTATGATGAAACTATTGCCCAATTCAACAAATCTCTACAAAAATTAGGCTTAGATTATTTGGATTTATATTTGATTCACTGGCCAGCAGCTGGTTTTGAAGAGAATTGGCGTGCTATGGAAGATTTATATAAAGCTGGAAAAGTCAGGGCTATCGGTGTTTCTAATTTTAAGGCCCATCATATTGAACAATTAATGAAAAATGCTACGATTGCTCCAATGGTTGATCAAATTGAAACTCACCCTTACTTGCAAGAAACAGAATTACACGAATACTTACAAGAAAAAAATATTGTCCACGAATCATGGAGTCCACTTGGGGCTGGATTGAACAAGGTTATTGATAATCCTGTCATTAAAGAAATTGCTGAGAATCACCAAAAATCTCCAGCACAAATCGTCCTCCGTTGGCATATTCAACGTGGTGAAGTTATTATTCCTAAATCAACTCACAAAGAACGTATCCAGGAAAATATCCAATTATTTGATTATCATTTTGACTTAACCCCAGATGAAATGAAACAAATTGCTAAATTAGACAGTAATCAACGTGTCGGTGGAGACCCTGATGATCTAACTTTTTTGGAACATTCAACAACCTTCTCTACTCAAAACGATGAACAATAATTGATTCATACACATAACAAATAAAATCAAAATAATTTTAAATAGCCTCGTATCAGAAGATTGGATATGAGGCTATTCTTATGCAAATTTTTGAAACAAAAAGAGCAGATTATAAAAATCCACTCTTTTACTACGTAATCATTTGTATTTGCTTGCGATATTCCAATGGTGTCCGATTATACTTATCTTTAAAAGATGCATAGAAACTTTTTTCATCTGGAAATCCAGTATCTGATGCTATTTGACTGAATTTATCATCAGTCGTCTCAATTAACGACGCTGCTTTTTGAATTCTTAATAGTGTTAAATATTTCTTTGGTGATACCCCCAAATACTTTTTGAAAAGTTTAGAAAAATAAGCATAACTGTAATTATATTTTTGAGCCATATCGGACAATTGAATTTCTTCTTGATAGTTATCATGAAAATCCTTAATAATTCTCGAAATAACCTCTGGGATATCATGCTCTATTTCTTTTTCAACTGTAAAATTCTTAATCATGACACTTATCAATTCCACTTCCATTGATAAATGATGGAGAATATTATCTTCAGATTCTCCTTGTCCTTCGAAGTCTTTCAAAACATTTATTAATCTAATCATTTCGTTAAAGGCAGCCATTTGGCTGTCTTTTTTTGGTCGCTTAATCAAATCAAATGACTTCTTCTTTGTTGTCAACGGTAAACAGTGTCGTAACCAATCATGACTAATTAAAAGTGTGACTATCCTTTGATCATCCGTTATTACGGTATCAAAACTATGAATCAAACGTGAATTTACTATATAGACATCCCCTTCTTCAAGTGAATGTTCCTGTTCCTCAATATACATGGTTCCTGGGTTACCCTTCAAAACATAAGTAACCTCAATTGCTTCATGCCAATGTGGCACCACATATTTCTTACCAATTGGCCGATGATAAATACACTTTATTGGATTTATGTAATCGAAATCCAACATTTCCATCTGTGTCGCCATTTTTCTCACTCCCTTTACGATATGACAAAAAACGGTAGTTAATTAAACATATATGAACTTATTTGTATATATTGTAAACGGTTACAATATGAATTGTCAAAGAAAGATAAAAATAGTTTTATAACAATAAATAAGACAGGAGCAAAAAATGGCACATTTAAAAATCAATTACTTTTCCAATGCACTTTTAAAAGACTGTCAAATGGATGTCTTGCTTCCACAAAAAACCGATAGTAATCCCGATTGGGACGAAAAAACTTTATCAGACCTACCAGTTATCTATTTACTTCACGGTATGAGTGACGATAACTCGTCTTGGATTCGAAAAACTCGAATTGAGCGACTACTCAAATCGACGCCAGTTGCGGTCATTATGCCTAATGCCGATTTAAGTTGGTATTCTAATACTACTTATGGAATGAACTATTACAACGATATTGCACTTGAATTGCCAAAAGTAGTTCACTCATTTTTCCCACAAATATCCCAAAAGAGAGAAAAGAATTTTATCGTTGGCTTATCAATGGGTGGCTATGGAGCATACAAAATAGCCTTATCTACTAATAAATATAGTTATGCGGCCGCGCTTTCTGGAGCCTTCAATCCTAGTGGCTCAAATGAAATCTTGACTAGTTTCCGCTCACCCGAATATTGGCATGGTGCCATCAACAAATTAGATGATTTCGACAATTCACCAGACAATCTAATTAATTTGGTCAAACAAAGATTGGCATCATCTGAGGAAATCCCAAAATTATACGCTTGGTGCGGCAAACAAGATTTTCTCTACCAAGACAATCTAAATTTTATATCGGAATTAAATTCTTTAGACGTCCCTATTGATACCAAATTTACTGACGGAAAGCATGATTGGTATTACTGGGATAAGTACCTTGAAGATATTTTGGAATGGCTACCGATCGACTATAAACCAGAAGAAAGATTATGTTAAGGGGTAAGAAAAATGGAATATACTGACGACGCAAAACAAATAATTTCCCTCGTTGGTGGGGATGAAAATATTAATACTCTCATTCACTGTATGACACGTCTACGTTTTACTTTGAAAGATGAGTCCAAAGCCGACACAGCTTCTATTGAAAAAATGGATATTGCCATCAAAGTTATGAAAGCTCAAGGTCAATATCAAATCGTTATTGGTAACAAAGTTAATGACGTCTTTAATGCTATTTTAGGGGTACTACCTCGTTTGGCAACTGAAGATAGTGAAGCAATTGAGATTAAAGAAGACAAACCAAAACCTCAAGGATTTTCAGCAACTTTCAAACATGGTTATGATGAATTCATTGGTGTACTAACTGCTTCAATGATGCCAATTATCGGCGTTCTAGCTGGTTCTGGTATCACTAAGGGTATCTTGGCAGGATTAGTTAGTGCCAATTTACTAAGTGATAAATCTGGTGTCTTTTTACTTATCAATACCATGGCTGACACAATTTTCTACTTCCTACCAGTCATCTTAGGTTTCACAGCTGCTAAGAAATTAGGATCCGATCCAATCGCAATTGCTGTTATCGGGGCCTTCCTAATTCATCCAAGTATCATTGGGATTGCCGGGGCTAAAGTACCTGAAATTGGATTGTTCGGTGATTATGCAGTCAAAATTATGAACTATTCTGGATCAGTTTTCCCAATTATCGTGGCTGCTTGGTTAGGTAAATATGTCGAAAGATATCTAAAGAAAGCCATTCCGGAAATGGTCCAAGGCATTTTCGTACCAATTATCGAAATAATTATTTTATCATTTGTTCTTCTCTTAGCTGTTGCTCCAGTAATTACCGTTCTAAGTAAAGGTCTTGCTGATGGAATTTCAGCTTTACTAGCCTTCAATGGAATTATCGGTGGCGCAATCTATGGAGCACTTTATCCTATCTTGGTTGTTTTCGGACTCCATTGGCCACTAATTCCTATCGTTATTAATGACTTAGCCGTTAATGGACAAAGTGTTATCTGTGCTCTAACATCAATCACAGCTGTCGGAATTGCTGGTAGTGTTCTAGCCGTTGCGGTTAAAACAAAGAAAAAGAAATTTGAAGCTCTAGGTTACTCAGCTGGTGTTTCAGCACTTTGTGGAATTTCAGAACCATCTCTATACGGAATTCTTTTGAAATATAAGAAAGCCTTCTACATGACAATGATTGGAAATGCCTTAGGTGGAGCCGTTGCCGGTGGAATGCACCTGGTAATCTACGGTTTCACAGGTAGCTTGATTGGTTTCCCATCTTTCATTAACCCTAAAGGTGGAATCGACTCAAACTTTACTGCTTATATCGTTTCCCACTTAGTTGCTTTCATTGCTGCCTTCGTTCTAACTTACCTATTTGGTTACAGCGACAAGATGGTTTCTTCAGACGAACAAGCTTAAAAGTCCTTAGGGGCTTTTTTTATTTTCTAAATTTATCAGGAACATCCCAAGTCAAACAATGAGCTGATCCGCCCAAAGTCGATATTTTCGAAACGTTAATTGGAATAACTTTTTTATCAGTATGCGCTTGAACCAATTTCATAACCCGTTGATCATCTTTTAAATGATAAATCGGAAAGTAAATTGCTTGTGGGGTCTCTAACATATTGATGTATAACCCTTTAGCAGAAGCAATCTTTTTATCAAACTGCCCCTTGCTGGTATATGAAGATGGCAAAACAATAAATTTCATATTTGGTTCTTGTTCTAAAATTTGTTTTTCTACTTTCTTCAAAAATCCTGGTTCATAACTAAAGTCATTAATAAACATCTTATCCTTATCCATAAACTTGACCATACCATCACTGTGACCCAGAACATCCCCAGGCTCTTTTGAAATGAAGATAACTTTCTTAACATTTAATTGATACTGTAGTTCCGATACAATCTCTTTTTTGGTCCATTCTGGATTATCAGCAAAAACCTGTTTAGTCAAAACAACTGTCTTGGCTCCATTCCATTGCAAGTTACCACCATCCAGAATTAGATTAGATTTAGAATAGTGATATTTTCCCTTCAAGAATTTATTAAATCTATTATTCAAATACCTACTATCGGATTTTTTGAGGTAGTTAGGTGAATACCTGAATTTGACCATCTTTGTCGTAATGACAGGTGCCACATCTCGAAGCCAAATATCCGGATAGTAAAAATTCTTAGTGTTGAAATCCTCCTTTTGGGTATCCAGTGTCACAAATTTATCTTTACTCGTTGCATTAGTTTGTAAATCAGTATTAAAGTTTCTTAAGCTCGACTCGAATGGTTGATAATATGTATCATCTTGATCTGGCATACTTGTATAAATTGTTTGTGCATTTACATTTCCCATACTTGCTCCCATATTAAAAATCACTGTCAAAGCCATTATTGAAGCTAAAATTAATTTTTTCATAGTCGTTCTCCTTATGTCTTCGTCAGTATATCAGGAGTTTTTCTTTATTATTTATATAAAATATATAAGGCTGATATGACTGAATATTTTGCCTATTGACAATTTTTTGAATAAATTAATATATATAATTATAAAAAAATAGACCTCAGTTGAGGTCTATTTCAGTTCATTAATAATATCCGATTTATTCAAAGTCTTTTTCAAAAGTAACGGCGAAATCAAGGTTACTAAAATAATTACCAGTATCATTGCTGAATAATCTGTATTGTTCAGCAATCCCGCCTGATGTCCAATTTGGGCTGTAATCAAGCCCATCTCACCTCTGGCAATCATACCTGTACCAATAATCGAACTACTATTATTAGTAAATCCGCTTAGCTTTGCGCCTAATCCGCATCCTATCCACTTGGTTAGACCTGCCAGCACTACCAAAACTATAATTAGGATTAAATTTTTCATAAAATGGTTCAAGGTCATATTCAACCCGACACTGACAAAGAAAACGGGAATAAAAATAGAATTACCCAACGGCTCTACGTGGTCCGCTAAAATTGTTTTGTACGGTGTATTAGCAATCGCAATTCCGGCAAAGAAGGCACCAATCGCACCGCTTAATCCTACTAGATTGGCGACCCAGGCCATGTTCAAGCAAATTATTATCGACATAATAGTTACACTTGATGGCACAATGAGTTTCTCACTCAGGCGCATCAAGTACGGTGCAATCCATTTAACTAGCAAATATGCCCCAACAAAAAACAGAACTTGTTCTATCAAAATAATTACAATAGTCGGTTGATTACTACCTGCGTTGATTCCTTGGCTAGACAACAAACTGATCATCAATGATAACAATAAAACTCCGATAATATCATCGGCCACAGCTGCCCCTAAAATTGTTGCTCCTTCTCTTGTCGAGAGTGCGTGGTACTGTTTCAAAACTGCCACTGAAATTGAAACTGATGTAGCTGAAAAAATCACTCCTATAAATAATGCTTCTAAAATAGAAAATCCTAACATCCAAGTTACAAATCCCATTACAACAACCGGCAAAACAACACCAGAAATTGCGACTATAATGGCTGGCTTGAGATATTTTCTTAAAAGTCCTAAATCACTTTCCAAGCCACCTAAAAACATCAAAATAATTACACCAATATCAGAAAAAGCACTTACCATACTATCTAGTTTGATTAAGTTAAGTATCGCTGGTCCCAACAAAATACCAACAACCAATTCTCCAATAACCGATGGAATTCCCATACGATTGGCAAAGTGACCAGCAATCGTGGTTGTTACCAAAATTAAACATAACGTTCCTATAAAGTTCATTTCCATCCCCCTAACTTTGTGACACCTTCATTCAATTAGAAGGGTTATTTCTCAATTCTACTCCTTCATATAAAAAAAGTCAGAGAGCGGAACAAACCGTTTAGATTCCGAGCATTTGCAGGGCTTCACGAATTATACGTGTACTTTGCGTATGATTTGGGAAGTCAGGCAAAGCACAGGAATCTGGCTTGCGCAGCTCGTTTCAATAGAACAAATAAAATCTATGCAGTCTTTAAACATAAAAAAGTTTCCAAATTCTAGTAGACAGAATTTGGAAACTTTTTACCATTAAATTTAATTAATATTTAACACGTACATTTATTATTCTTGTTTCAAATATTTATAAACTTGTTGACCAGCCTGGCGTCCAAAGACAACTGTTTCAGCAATTGAATTACCACCAATTCGATTATTACCGTGTAATCCACCGGCAACTTCACCAGCTGCAAACAAGCCTTTGATAACTTTGCCGTCTTTATTCAATACTTGAGTTTCATGGTTGATTGCCACGCCACCCATTGTATAGTGAACTGCTGGTGCAATATGAATCGCATAGAATGGGCCATCAATAATTTTTCTTTCCATTCCAGTTGTTCGATTGAACTCAGAATCATTTTGCTTATCAACTGAGAAATTCCAATGTTCAATTGTCATATGTAAAGTTTGGGCATCAACGTCAATCTTTTGGGCTAATTCCGCAATACTTTGACCAGTTTTAACTAGACCAATATGATCATAAAATTCAATAGCCTTTACTCGTTTACGAATATCGGTATCGAAAATCAAATAGGCACCAGTTCCACCTAAATCGTCGATTGCTTGTGTAACTTTTTTTCTAGTATCAAGTTCATTGACGAATCGTTCACCTGAATTATTAACTAAAATTGCTCCTTCACCACGAACAGCCTCGCCAATCAAAAAAGCATGATCAGTATCTTGTTGAACAGTTGGATGAACTTGAATTTGGTCCATATCAACTAATTTAGCACCGACTTTTTCAGCTAATTTTAATCCATCACCAGTTGCTCCAGGTTGATTAGTTGTCTTTAGTTTCAATAGGTCTGAACGATACTTGGCAATTAAATCTTTGCCGGCTCCAAAACCACCAGTAGCTAAAATGACAGCATCAGCTTTTATTTCAATTTCTTCATCTGCCAAAGCTTTAACACCAGTAATCTTACCTTTTTCAATTACCAAATCAGTAACTTTAATATTATCAAATAGTGGAATTTCATCTTTAGCAACTTGTTTCAATAATTCAGTAACCAAGTAACCACCAATTGGAGCCAACGAACTAGGACGGTGGGTTCTTTCAGTCTTCATACCGCCGGTTATGGTTAAGTCATCTAACTTAATTCCGTGCTGGTCCAACCAATCAATGGCTAAAGCACCATGTTCCGTGAAAAATTTTAATAGTTCAGTATTATTTTTTTTGCCACCACCGATATAAGTTTCATCGTAGAAGTCTTGAAAACTATCGACGATTTTATGATTGAGTTGAACAAAAGTTTCAGCGGCGTTCATTCCAGAAGATGCTCGAGTTGTGTTACCACCAATTTTATCCATTTTTTCCAAAATAACTGGTGATAATCCTAATTCATATGCTTGAATGGCACTTGTTAAACCAGCACCACCGGAACCGATAATTATCACGTCATATTGTTGTTTCAATTGATCAATCTTAGTTGGTGTAAAAATAAATTTCTCAGCCATCTTATTTCTCCTCAATATTAGTCATATCAATCGGTACTACCCACTGATCAAATTGTTCTTCAGTAACCAAACCGGACTTAACAGCGGCAACTTTTAAAGTAGTCCCTTCAGCTTGAGCTTTCTGGGCGATTTCTGCACTCTGATGGTAGCCGATATGTGGTGACAAAGCGGTTACTGTCATCAAAGAACGGTCAACTAATTCCTTCATACGTCCTTCATTGACCGACAATCCTGCAATCATTTTATCGGCAAAACCATACATTGTTCCTGTCAACAATTCAGCTGATTCCAAGAAAGCACTAATTAAAACTGGTTTATAAACGTTCATTTCAAAATTACCTTGGCTCGAAGCAACATTGACGACAACATCATTCCCCATTACACGAACCGCAGCCATAGTAATAGCCTCGGCCTGTGTCGGATTAACCTTTCCAGGCATAATTGATGAGCCTGGTTCATTAGCAGGAATATTCAATTCACCGTATCCAGATCTTGGACCACTAGCTAGAAAACGTACGTCATTCGCAATTTTCATAAGGTCACTGGCCAAAGTCTTGATAGCACCATGCACAACATTTAGTCCTGAATGTGCAGCCAATCCATAAAATTTATTAGTATCAGCCGTAAATTCATGTCCATAAACTCGACTCATTTGATCAGCTATCTTATCGGCAAAACCAGGAGCAGCGTTCAAACCAGTTCCGACAGCTGTTCCCCCAATAGCTAGTTCGCCCAAAGTTTTATTTAATTCATTTAAATATGAAAGGTCGTGTTCCAACATGCTGGCCCAACCACTGACTTCTTGGCCAAAAGTTAATGGAGTAGCATCTTGTAAATGTGTGCGACCAATTTTAACAACCTTCCAATATTTTGCTTGTTTTTGCTTTAGTTCATCAATCAGATGTTTGGTAGATTTTTCAAGGTTATCCACAGCAATTGCACCAGTAATATTCATCGCCGTTGGGAAAATATCATTCGAACTTTGCCCGTGATTAACATCATCATTAGGAAGAATTTCAATTTTACTATTAATTTGTTGTGCTACGTGTGCCACAACTTCATTCACGTTCATATTAGTTTGTGTACCTGAACCTGTTTGGTAAATTACCAATGGAAAATCTTTTTGCAAGTCTTCATCATTTAAGCTCAATAATTTATCAATCGACTCAACAATCAAATCAGCTTTATCATCGTCAACCGCTTTTAAATCCTTGTTAGCAATTGCGGCAGCTTTTTTAATTTGTAACAAAGCTTTGATAATCTCCAATGGCATTTTTGCACCTGTGGAAAAATTATTCCGACTACGTTCAGTTTGTGCACCCCATAATGCATCAACCGGAATCTTGACGGCACCTAAGGTATCTTCTTCAATTCTATAATCTGACATTAATTTCCCTCCAAAACAAATTGTTAAATCAATTATAGCTGAGTTGAACAATCTGCCCAAACAAAAAAACTACCAACTTTAACGTTAGTAGCCTTAACACAAATCAAAATAACTATCTAAAACGAGCTACACAAGCCAGATTCCTGTGCTTTGCCTGACTTCCCAAATCATACGCAAGCTCGCGTATAATTCGTAAAGTCCTGCAAATACTCAGAATCTAAACAGCTTGTTCCACTCTCTAATCATTTATCAATATTATATTTTATTCGATATTGTTTTGGCGAAATACCAGTTTGCTTTTTAAACAACCTATAAAATGTTTTATTACTAGAGAATCTAACTTTATTCAAAATCGCACTGATTGAAGCGTCAGTATTAATAATCTCCCATTTTGCTTTGTCAATCCGATAATTATTTAGAAATTCTACAAACGTTTGGCCGACATTTTTCTTAAAGAACCTCGTAAAGTAATACACGCTAAACCCTGCAGCCTCGGCAACATCTTCAAGCGTCATCTTATTCTCATAATTGCTTTCAACATACAAAAATACTTTATTTAGAGTTTCTAAAATCATCTTGCTTTTTATGTTTATTCCAGAATTTTTCGTCTCAGAATTCTTAGGAAATTCTCTTATCATCAAAGTTACCAATTGATACATCAAACCTTCAATCACAAAATCCATATCAGATTGTTGTCGATTCTCTTCTTCAACTATTTCCAATAAAATTTTGCGAACCCTTAAACGCAAATCATCACTCCACAAAGAGCTGACCTGCGACACTTGATTCAATCGTTCAACCAAATTAATTTTTTTGACAATTGATTCATTAAATAATGACATATCAAATTGATATACAAACCGATTGGAGTCCGGTGTAGCAACAATATAATGTATATCGCCGCTGTTAAAGAAGACTATTCCACCTTCTTCAAGTTGAAACTGATTTCCATTGATACCCAGATTAATTTTGCCTTTGGTCAATAAAACTAGTTCATATTCACGATGCCAGTGAGGGGTGGTCAAAATATCGCCTTTGTTTTCCAAAAATTTAAATCCAAATTTTGGATCTAACCCAGGCATTTCTAAATATATTGCCATCAAATCCCCCTGACTTACAACTATTTAACTAGTTGTTTTGCACCATTAATATTTATTTCAAGTGGCTTACCTTCAATAACCTTAACATTAGTTTCTTTAGCTGAATATGTAATCTCCAATAATCTACCTCTAAACATTATTCTAACTGATAATTCATTCCACTCATCAGGTAAATTATTAGTGATTTCCAATGTATCATCTTTGACTTGAATACCACCAAATCCAGCTACTACAGTCAACCAACTACCACCTAAATTAGCAACGTGCAATCCATCATCGGTATTGCCCTGCAAATCAGTCAAATCAGTTCTAACTGTATCGGTAAAATAAGAATAGGCCTTTTTCTTCAACCCAATTCTGGCCGCCAAAGCACTAAAAATTGATCTTGAAAGTGACGAATCATGTGTCGTGATTTTCTCGTAATAGTCATATTCTCTAGTTAATTGATTCTTAGAAATATCGTCAAAGAGAAAATCAGCTAAAAGTGTGTCAGCTTGCTTGTTTACTTGATAACGATAAATAGCTAAAGGATGGTAGTGTAACAACAAAGGATAGTTTTCCTTAGGAGTATCCGCAAATGGCCAAATTGGTTTCTCAAATGCACTATCATCTTGCATATTGATACCTAACTTTTTGTCATATGGTAGATAAATATCTGAAGCAATTTTCGCAAATTCATCACGTTCTTTTTTAGTAACTCCAAAATCTTCAGATTTAACTGGAAATTCATCAATCAATTTAACCGCAAACTCCAAATTGAATTTTGCCATTCTATTTGTGTAGTAATTGTTGTTTACAATCGCCGTATATTCATCTGGTCCAGTGACATCAAAGAAACAGAACTTCTTTTCCCCAGCAACGTTACTGTAACTGCCGAAATTCTTCCAGAATCTAGCCGTTTCGATGATTACCTCTAAACCATATTTTTCAATAAAATCTGAATCTCCAGTAACGTCGTAATAACGATTAATCGCATATGAAATATCAGCATCAATATGATATTGGGCTGTTCCTGCTGGATAATAAGCACTGGCCTCTTCACCATTGATAGTTCTCCAGGCATATAAGGCTCCTTCTTTTACACCTAACTGGCGAGCTCTCTTTTTAGAAGCATCCAAAATACTGTGTCTATATTTGATTAACTCTTGAGCAATTTTAGGATTGGTATAGGCGAAAAATGGTGACATATACATTTCAGTATCCCAGAAATAATGACCTTCATAACCCGTTCCTGACAAACCTTTTGCCGGAATATTAGTCCTGCCATCCCGACCAGTTGATGAAGTTAGTTGGAATAAATTATAGTGAATGGCTTGATTTAATTTGTCATCACCAGAAATTTTAACTTCACTGCTCTTCCAAAATCTCTGCCAGAATTCACTGGATTCTTTAACAATATCGTCAAAACTAGGAGTATCTTCCAGATTCAAATCTTCGCCAATGTCACTGACAAATCCAACATAGTCTAAAGTAATACTGTCACTTTTTCCCAAGTCATAACTTTGTTCCAATGAACCCTTGGCGCAGAGTGCTAAATTCAAGAATAGTTTACTAACTTCTGTAGTTACTTTGAGTTTCTCACAAGAGTCACTTAATTGCGCCTTATCATAGTTCAAAGTATTAACAGTCCGAGATTTTCTTGGATCATCAGTAACTTCAGATTCATTGACAATATCTAGGTGCTTAACAACTGTTATCTTGCCAACATAATCAATTGATTTAATTTCATAACGCAAACCAACAACTTGATTGTTCAATTGTTGCAAGGCAATTTCCAAAGTTAATTCGATGGATTGATTATCTTTATTGGACAGCTTGTAAACTGACTTAACAACGCCGTTATCCATATTTAAACTTTCATCTTTTAATTCAGACTTACTAAACTCATTTTTACTATCATCACAAATAGTTATTGTCCTAAAATCAGGTAATTTAACAATAGTTTGATTGTTTTCGGCATATCCATAGGCTTTTTCACCATAAGTAATCGCAGATGTTTCATAAAATCCATTTACGATTGTGCCACCTGTCACTGATTTCTCCACCGGATTACTAGCACGAACTCCAAAATGGCCGTTAGCAATTGAAAAAATAGTTTCCAAATAGCTTGGATTATTATTGCTCAATTCATTAGCGGAAATAGTTTTATTGTTATCCATTAATTAATATCTCCAAACAAAATGGGACGGCATATGCCATTCCATTTCTTTTTATTATTGAATTGCTGAAACACTACTTAGTTCAACATTCTTAGCCTTTTTTTCATTTGTTGCGGGCTGAGGTTTATCACCAGATAAAATGAGACTGGCAACAAAGGAAACCCCTAGAGATAACGCCATCATTATAAGACCATTGACTACATTTGACATACCTTTAGCTTTATTTGTGATTGGTAAATTACATAACTTTATAAAAGGTGACGGCGTTTAATAATACAAATAGTATGTTTCCCATTCAATATTGACAGAATAGCATTATAACCGTTTACATACATTGTGTAATCTTGCTCGATTGTTCTCATATATTGCTCTAAATTCAAAAAACATAATATGTAGCAAAACAGCCACAATTCATATTTAGAATTGTGACTGTTTTATATTAATATTGATATTTCTATTTTGAAACGAGCTACACAAGGGCAACTCCACTCCGCCTTGCCTGACTTCACAAATCATACGCAAAGACCGCGTATAATTCGTGAAGCCCTGCAAATGCTCGGGAGCTGACCGCCTTGTTCCGCTCTCTGATTCTGAAACGAGCTGCGAGCAACAGATTCCTGTGCTTTGCTACACCCTAGAAATCACACGCAAAATTGCGTGCAATTCCTAGGGTTAGGCAAATGCTCAGAATCTAACCGTTGCTCTCCGCTCTCTGATTCTACTCTATCAAAACTCCAACACTCAAGAAGACAATTATCAAGACAACAATCATAGCTAATAGTTTAAGTACAAACTTCAGCCACTTATCAAATCCAATGTTAACCATTGAAAGTGAAACTAGGATCAATCCTGTAGGAGCAATCAATCCGATGATTCCTTGTCCCCAGTTATAAGCGTTGATAATCAGGGATCTGTCAATTCCAACAACATCGGCTAAAGGAGCCATGATTGGCATTGATAGTACGGCCAATCCTGATGATGATTGGATGAAGAATCCTAGAATTATATAAACGAAGAATAGAACAATGATAAATAGAACACTATTCATACCACTAATTTGATTACTGAAGTAGTGCATGATTGTATCACTAACAAAACTTTTTTCCATTACAATACCAACTGATCTAGCTAAACCAACTGTTAAAGCAACTCCAAGTAAATCTCTAGCTCCATTAACGAAACTATCAACGAACTTGCTCTCAGTCAATCCGGCAATGAAGATCAAGATGTAAGTAACGGCTAAGAAGACTACGGCAATCTCAGTGAAGTACCAGCCCAATTGTTGTACACCATAAATCATAACAATAAATCCTAAAGCGAAAACAATCAGTGATAACTTCTGACGCATACTGAAATCACTCTTAACCGACATATCCATATCACCTAAGAAACGTTCCTTATCATCATCTGCTTGGTCAGCAACTAATGATTTCTTAGGATCTTTACGAACCTTTTCAGCATATCTAATCGTATAAACAATTGATATTCCGACAGCGGCACACCACATCAAAACTCTCATTGGCAAACCGTTTGTAAAGTTAATACCGGCAGCATTTGAAGCAATAACTGTTGAGAACGGATTGATGGTGGAACTCATGGAACCAATCGCTGTTCCCAAGTAGACCGCCGCGACCGCGGTTAACGTATCATACCCGGCCAGCAAGAATATCGGTACTAAAATTGGATAAAAGGCAATTGTTTCTTCAGCAAGGCCAAATGTTGTTCCTCCTAAAGCAATCAAGGAAGTAACAATAATAATCAACCACTTCTGCTTACCTTTCAATTTCTCCGACAGCCGTTGCATACCAGAGTCCATGGCTCCAGTCGCATTAACGACTCCAATAACACCACCCAGTATCAAGACGAAGACGATAATATCAACACTATCGACGACACCTTGAACTTGTGATGTTAAAAATTGATTAATGGTCCCAAAGACACCACGTTTGGGTTTCTTAATCTCATGATAAGTATTTGGAATCGCAGCCGGACGATAAATTGTCCCATCCTTAAACTTTGAAACCTTAATTTTTATCTTGTACTTATCCAGTGTCTTTTGCGTAGCACTTTCTTTAAAAGTCTTACCATTGGCTTCGGTAATCACGAACTTGTCGCTACCCGAATCGTATTCCAAAGTGCTATATTTCCCTGATGGAATAAAGAAAGTCAGTGCTTGTACACAGATCAAAACGATGACTATAACGGTATACGCAGTAGGAAAGCTGCGTTTTTTCTTTGTCTTAGCCATAATTTAATCCCTTCTTTCCATTTATAAATAATTACATAATTCACAATGCAATTATAGCATGGCGTTGTAAGGGGTTCCATCAGATTAATAAGTATTTCGCACTTTATCTCTTTTTGTTGTCTTTAATTACACGTAAAGCACGTTTACGTGTCTTAATATTAGGACTCTTTAGCTGTCTATAAGCAGCTGCGGTGGTCATTCTTTCCATAAAATTTCTCCCTACCAACTAGCTTTTTTAACACCAGGTATCTGACCTGCATGAGCTAATTGTCTAAAGTTTAGACGTGACATTCCAAATTTACGCATATATGCGTGTGGACGTCCATCTAATGAATCACGATTCTTAATTCTAACTGGACTTGAATCACGAGGAAGTTTTGACAATGCGATGTAGTCGCCCTTAGCCTTTAATTCCTTACGGATCTCTGCGTATCTTTCAACTAACTCAAGTTGTTTCTTGTTTCTAGCAATTTTTGATTTCTTTGCCATTACTTTACCCTCTTCGATAATAAATTTATATTTTGGAACTTTCTTTATTCACTAGTAAATGATATTTTTTACTGTTTGTATATTAAAGATTACTTCCTATATTGTCAACTAATTTATCTCATCCTCCGTGTGACACTTTCCATATCCGCCAAAACCTCTATTTTAATTTTCCCAAAAAATAATTTGAATTTATCTGTTGACATTGTTTCGGTACCGAACTATACTCAGTCTTGCAATTAAGTTAGGTACCGAAACAATTACAAATTAATTGAAAAGAGGATTTTTATAATGAGTAAAATTACAGATGATTTAATGAAACAATTACGTTTTATCGGTGAAGCTGGTAACTACTTCATGAGCCAAAAGAAACAGAAGTTAACTGGTCAAAAGCGTGTCCTAGCCGTTTTGAAATTAGAAGATGGTTTAACACAAAATTATCTAGCTGAAATCTTAGATCTTCGTCCTAGTTCCTTAGCAGAATTATTGAAGAAGATGGAAAACAATGGCGACATCACTCGTAAAGAAGATGAGAACGATAAACGCAGTAAACATGTCTTCTTAACTGATGACGGTCGCAAAAAGGCCGAAGAAAATGCTTCCTTGAAAAATGAAGATTATAGCGAAAAATTCTTTAATGGATTAAATCCCGACGAACAAGGTCAATTCAGTGATTATCTCCAAAAAATTTCTGATGGTTGGGATGACGATTTCAAACAGAATTCTGAGAAATTTGTTGATCCAACTGACCGTCTTAAAGCCATGATGAATATGCGTGAAGAAATGATGGGAATGTCAGAAGAAGACGTCGAAAAAATGCGTGATGAATTCAGAAAAAATATGCACAATATGCCTTTCGATGGTCACTTCCGTCCTGATTTCCATGGTATGGGACCTCGTGGCGAACATGATCCCGGTAGAAGACCAGATTTCAACAATGATTTCTGGCGTAATAATAAATAACAATTATATGAGGTACAACACATGCGTAATGAAACAATGATGCGAGAAGATATGCCAAGAAGAACTGGCAATTTCAAATTTAAAGATTTTATAAAACTGATCAATAGCGTTAATCCTAAAAAATCTCTCTTTATATTAGGAATGTTATTGAGTCTAGTTACCAGTGGAGCAAGTTTAGTTGTTCCCCAACTAACAAAGAGCTTGGTTAATACCAGTGGTCTCTCCAACATAGACAGTAAAATGTTAGCCGTCTTGATTCTAGCCTTTCTGGTCCAACTAGGATTCGGAACTATCGGTGGTTTCATTCTTCGTTACGTTGGTGAAAGTTCCGTTAAAACTCTTCGTGAAAAATTATGGGCACACTTATTAGAACTTCCAGTTGATTACTTTGACGATCATAAATCTGGAGAAAGCAGCTCCCGTGTAGTAAATGACACTAGTGTTATCAAAGATTTGATAACATCACAATTTCCTAATTTTATTACTGGTGGAATTCAATTAATTGGTTCTATGATTATCCTATTCTTCATGGATTGGAAAATGGCATCATTGATGTTCAGTATCGTTCCAATTGTCGTCCTAATTTTGTTACCAATTGGACGTATCATGTCTAGACTTGGCCGTAAACTCCAGTCAGCCACAGCCGACTTCAATGCTGATGTTAGTGAAAAACTATCTGAAGTTCGTTTAATCAAATCTAGTAATGGTGAAGAATTTGAAAGAACTACTGGTGGTAATTTTATTGATAAGATTTTCACTGTTGGTGTTAAAAATGCCAAAGTTGAAGCTGTTCTACAACCAATTATGACAACTGTGATGTTAGGTGTATTCGTTGGTATCCTAGGATATGGTGCCGTCAGAATTCAACAAGGTACACTCTCAAGTGGCTCTTTAGTCGCTTTCCTACTATATTTATTCAACATTATTACTCCAGTTGCTAGTTTTGCAACTTTCTTTTCTTCAGTTCAAAAAGCTATGGGTTCTACTGAAAGAATTCAAGAGATTTTGAATACTGAACCAGAAGTTACAACTAACGGTAAAGATGTTGACGTTGAAGGACAAACAATCACTGCCGCTCACCTCGACTTCAGTTATGATGAAAATCACCAAATTTTACATGACGTATCTTTCGAGGCTAAGCCTAATACAATTATTGCCTTTGCTGGACCTAGTGGTGGTGGTAAATCAACTATCTTCTCATTATTAGAAAGATTTTATCAACAAGACAGTGGTTCAATTCTAGTTGGAAATCACGATATTAAAAATATTGACCTCGCTAACTGGCGTTCTCAAATCGGTTATGTTTCTCAAGATAGTGCCGTCTTTGCTGGAAGCATTCGTGACAATCTTCAATACGGATTAGATCACAAACTTACTGATAAAGAATTGTGGCATGGATTGTCATTAGCTTACGCGGATGAATTTGTCCGTAACTTCCCTGAAGAACTTAATACACAAATCGGTGAACGTGGTGTCAAACTTTCTGGTGGTCAAAAACAAAGAATTGCGATTGCCCGAGCTTTCCTACGTGACCCTAAGATTCTTATGCTTGATGAGGCTACGGCTAGTCTTGATTCAGAATCTGAAGAAAAAGTTCAACGTGCTTTGGACCAATTAATGGTTGGACGCACAACCTTAGTTATCGCACATCGACTTTCAACAATCGTTGACGCAGATCAAATCTATTTCATCGAACATGGTGCTGTTACCGGACATGGTACTCATAGTGAATTGATGAAGGGCTATGAATTGTATGCTCAATATGTTGGTGAGCAAATGGTTAACTAGGTTTTATATATTAAAAAAGACCAGACAAAAGTTAAATTGTCTGGTCTCTTTTTGTTTTCTTCGTTTAGTGCGCTGTTCTTCTTTTATAGTGGAAACGAGCTACGCAAGGGCAACTCCACTCCGCTTTGCCTGACTTCCCAAATCATACGCAAAAGCGGCGTATAATTCGTGAAGTCCTGCAAATGCTCGGGAGCTGACCGCCGTTGCTCTACGCTCTCTAATGTTGAATAAATGGATACCATCCTGCCAATGCAAATCCTAATAAAGCAACTACAACACAGAAAATAATTACTGCCCAAACTAATGGTTTGCTTAGAGTATTTTGTTCTTTTCGCGCAAATGATATTTCGATTAATGCAATAAATATTAAAGCTACAATTATTTTTACGATTAACAATGTTGGCTCAACTGACCAGGCTTTAATGCCTAGTTTTATTCCTGTTGCAATAATGACAATATAACCTACTCGAGTAATCATTTCATAAACTTTTGTATGTGTCTTTGTAAATAATGCTAGTGAAATCATGACTGCAATTACTATCCATGTAACTAAATGTGTCCATAACCAAACCATATTGATCTCCTCCTAATTGTCTTTAATCATAACATTATTGATATCAAACAATGAAAATCTAGGTTGGCTGGAAACACTTTTATAGTAATATTATCCACATTGTCATTTTAGAAAATTGTTGGAACTAAACCACCGTCAACTCTTAAAGCTTCGCCGGAAAATGATGAAGCATCTGGACTAGCAACAAACGCTGTAAAACGTCCAATTTCTTCTGGACGGATCAAACGTTGGATTTGTGAACGTGAACGATGATTTTTCATAAAGTCTTTTTCCCACTTATCCTTTGGCAATCCACTATCCTTATACATTTCATCAAGCATTGTCTGGACACCTTCAGTCAAAGTAGACCCTGGCATAATCGTATTGACCGTCACATGTGTATCAACTGTCAGTTTGGATAAACTCTTAGCTAATGAAAGATTCATCGACTTGGTCATACTGTATTGAGGCATTTCTCCAGAAGGCATTACCGCTTCTTCACTGGCGATAAAAATAATTCGGCCAAAATCTTGTTCCAGCATTTTTGGCAAATAGAATTTAGCTAATGCATTTCCTGCTAGAACATTAACCCTGAAAAATCTTTCCCAAGTTGCATCATCGATATCGTAATAATCCATTGGTTGAAAGATTCCCATATTATTTACCAAGATATCTACTTTAGAAACTAACTCGAATAATTTTTCTCGGTCACTCTCTTTAGCCAAATCAGCTGCAACTCCTTGAGGTGAGGTTTCGGGAAAATTATGCTTAATTTCAGCGACAATTTCATCAACTTCAGATTGTTTCCTTCCATTAATAATGACATTAGTTCCCTCACGAGCTAATTCGATTGCTATTGCCTTACCAATACCTTTAGTAGATCCTGTTATTAAAGCTGTCTTATTTGTTAGATGAAGATCCATAGTTATACCCTCCAAAAAATTAATTTGTATTCTGTATACAAAATATAAACCGAATTGATTGATTTGGGTAGTATGCACTTTTTAGTACCTATAAAAAAAGTAATACATCAATTACGACGTATTACTTTTAAAAACCTAAATTTTAACTGAAATTGCATCCTTAATACTGCGTGTATATTCAGCCAACTTATCTTGTAAGTCAGTACCACCTTCAGAAATTATCTGAACCACAGCACTACCAATAATAATCCCATCAGCAATCCCAGCTAAGGTTTCAGCTTGTTCTGGCGAATGAATTCCAAAACCAATTGCGGTTGGTACATTCGTAACCTTGCGTACACGTTGAATTGTCTCAGATAGTTTCTGCTTAGCTATATCATCCCTAACTCCAGTAACGCCAAGTGATGAAACCACATAGATAAATCCACTAGCATGTTCAGCAATTTTCTCAATTCGTCCTTCTGACGTTGGAGCAATCAAAGGAATCAAATCAATTCCAAATTTATCAGCAGATGGTCTAATTTCTTCTTGTTCTTCAAGTGGCAAATCAGGAATAACTAGTCCAGATACTCCCAATTTCTGACATCGTTGACAGAATTCTGAATAACCATATTTAAAAACGATGTTCAAATAAGTTAAAAATACTAATGGAACTTGCGTTTGTTCACGAATTTTTTTAACAATATCGAAGACAACTTCAGTCCTAACGCCAGCTTTGAAAGCACGTAAGTCAGCCTTTTGAATAACCGGTCCATCGGCAACTGGATCAGAAAATGGAATTCCCAGTTCGACAATATCAGCTCCGTTTTCAGCTAAGGTCACAACACTTTTAACAGTTGTCTCAATATCAGGATCATCGGCTACAACGAATGGAATAAAAACCTTCTTATTTTGAAATACTTCAGCTAAATTACTCATCAATATTCACTCCTCTATACTTGGCAATTGAGGCAACATCTTTGTCACCACGTCCAGAAACGGTACAAATAATAATTTTGTCTTTACCCATTGTTGGTGCCAATTTCATTACATAGGCCAACGCATGACAACTTTCAATGGCAGCAATGATACCTTCAGTTTTAGCAATATATTCAAAAGCATCAACCGCTTCATCATCTGTAATTCCCACATACTTTGCACGTTTCAATTCTGCTAGACGGGCATGTTCCGGACCAACGCCTGGATAATCAAGTCCGGCAGAAATCGAATAAACTTTATCAATTTGTCCATCATCATTTTGAAGGAACAACGATTTCATACCATGGAAAATACCGACAGAGCCACGTTCAATCGTTGCAGCGGTTTGATCAGTGTCGACGCCTTTACCAGCGGCCTCACAACCAATTAACTGAACATTCTTATCATTGATATATTCCGCAAAACTACCAATGGCATTACTACCACCACCAACACAGGCAACGATTGCATCAGGTAAACGCCCTTCAGCTTCAAGAATTTGTTGCTTCGATTCCTTACTAATGACACTTTGGAAATCATGGACCATTTCAGGATATGGATATGGGCCAACTGCTGAACCGAGAACATAAAAGGTATCATCAACTCGTTTAGTCCACTCTTGCATGGCAGCATTGACGGCATCCTTTAAAACCATTGAACCATTAGTGACCGTATGAACTTTGGCACCTAACAATTGCATCCGATAAACATTTAATTTTTGACGTTCAGTATCTTTTTTACCCATGAAAATTTCACAATCCATATTGAACAAAGCAGCGATTGTTGCAGTTGCGACACCGTGTTGACCGGCACCAGTTTCAGCAATCAAACGAGTTTTTCCCATTCGTTTGGCAATCAATGCTTGACCAAGTACATTGTTGATTTTGTGGGCACCAGTGTGATTCAAATCCTCACGCTTCAGATAAATTTTGGCACCACCGAGGTCTTCGGTCATTTGTCTTGCGTAATATAGTAACGAAGGTCGATTAGCATAATTATTTAATAAATCATGGAACTCTTTTAAAAATGCTGGATCATCCTTATATTTGTTGTACGCATCTGACACTCTATGCAATTCGTTTACTAATGTTTCGGGAATATATTGACCACCAAATTCACCATAATGACGTGAATCATCAGTTTTGTTCTTACTTTTTATTTCTTCCATCGGAAATACCTCCATTAAATTGATGCACAAGTTTTACTATTTTTAAAATTTTCTGTGAATCTTTATGACCATTAGTTTCAACACCCCTAGACAGATCAACTAGAGTTGGTTTAGTCGTCCTAATTGCTTCTATAACATTATCGATATTCAATGCACTAGCAATTATTAATGGTTTATTTGTCTGCAACTTTAATTTTTCCCAAGCAACTGGCTGTCCATTCCCAGAACCACTATCCAACATAATATAGTCGGCTCTCGTTTGAGGTATCGTGGTCGTTGGTTTGAAGACATTGACAACTGGAATATGGTGCTTCTGCAAAGCTAGTACAGTCTGTTCACTCTCTTGTCCATGTAACTGAATCATCGAGATTGCACCACTATCAAAGGCTCTTAACATTTCATCCATTGGAGCATTTACAAAAACACCAACGCTCTCGATTTTTTTGTCTAGTGCATGCCGTAATTTCAAAGCCGTTGTTAAGTCAATTTGATGACGACCCTTAGCAAAGATGAATCCAGCTAAATCAGGTTGCGCTCGATTGACCGCCTCGATGTCAGCTAAAGTCATCAATCCACAAATTTTTATTTTTGTCACAAGTTACACACTTCGAAATTCATTAATTATTTTCACTCGGTCAGCCGCTCTCATAAACGTCTCGCCAATCAGGACCCCATTAACTTGAGCTAACTTTAAACGTTCAATATCAGCAGTAGTTTTAATCCCGCTTTCAGTAATGAACGGAATTGTCTTAGGAACTAAAGAACGTAATTTCAAACTATTATTCAAGTCGACCGTGAAATCCTTGAGATTACGATTGTTGACACCAATGATTTTGGCATTAGCTTTCAAAGCTCGATTTAATTCAGATTCGTTATGAACTTCAACTAAAGCAGCTAATCCTAAACCGTCGGCCAAACCTAAATATTGTTTTAATTGTTCATCTGTCAGTATCGCCACAATCAGTAAAACTAAACTGGCTCCAGCCACTTTGGCTTGATAAATCATATACGGATCAATCGTAAAATCTTTTCTTAATAACGGCACATCGACCCTTTTAGATATTTCAGTCAGATATTCCAATTTACCTTGAAAATAATCTGGCTCCGTCAAAACCGAAATTACGTCAATCCCAGCATCTTGATATTCTTGAGCAATTTCTAAATATGGAAACTTTTCAGCAATCAATCCCTTAGATGGCGAAGCTTTTTTAATTTCGCCAATAAAATGTAAACCTGGTTTTAAAAACTTATCAACAATTGCCTGTGGATTCTTATTAGGAATTGATGCTGCTTGTGATTTTAAAACTTCTAAAGGAACTTTTTCTTCATCAATTAATAATCTTTTTCGAGTAGCACTAACTAAATCATCTAAAATCAAGCTGCCACACTATCTTCCGTTAATTTAACGAATTCATTTAATTTGTTAATGGCTGATCCGTCATCAATAGCTTTTCTTGCCATTTCAATTGCGGATGCCAAGTCTATTTCTGGCTTTGCAGTATGAATTGCTAAGGCCGAATTCAATAAAATAATGTCACGTTTAGCGCCTGTCTGCCCATTCAATATATCCAAAGTTATTTGAGCATTCTCATCAGGCGTACCACCGATAACTTCTGATTTTTGAGCACGTTTCAAACCAAATTGTTCTGGTGTAATTTCATATTTATGATATTCACCATCATGGACCTCCACAATCGTTGTTGGAGCAGAAATTGAAGCTTCATCGAATCCATCTTGACCGTGAATTACCATGGCATTTTTAATATTCAATTGGGCTAATACCTTAGCCATGGGTTCAACTAACTTTTCATCATAGACGCCTAAAACCTGATTCGATGCATGTGCCGGATTAGCTAGTGGTCCCAAAACATTGAACAAAGTTCTGATTCCCAACTCTTGTCTAACTGGAGCGACGTACTTCATTGCCTTGTGATATTCCTGAGCAAATAAGAAACAAATTCCAATTTCATTTAAGATGTCTTCACTTCGTTTAGGATCCAAATTAATTTGTACACCTAATGATTCCAAAACATCAGCGGCACCGCTCTTAGATGAAGCAGCTCGATTACCATGCTTAGCGACCGGAATTCCTGTTGCAGCAACAACTAAAGCTGAGGTTGTCGAAATATTAAACGAATTCGAATGATCACCACCGGTACCGACGATTTCCAATACTGGTTCATCTGCATGGAAGGCTAAAGCATGAGCTCTCATAGCGTCAGCTGCACCAGCAATTTCCTCAACAGTTTCTTTTTTGACACTTAGTGCTGTCAAGAAACTGGCTATTTGTACAGCGGTTGTCTTGCCTGTCATAATTTCATCAATAACTTGATTTGTTTCTTCAAAACTTAAATCTGAACCTTCAGTTAATTTTTTAATTGCATTTTCAATCATAATTGGTACCTCCAAATTAATTTTTATTACTTAACTAATCAATTTGGATTTGCCATCGTTTACTTTCTGTCATTAGTGATACCTCCTGGGAATACAAAAAAATCCGCCCATAAACGTATATATAACGTTTAAGGACGGATTTACCGCGGTGCCACCTTATTTTAATAGAGTCACTGAATAGAGTATGACAAAAATCCCACTCCAAACAATTCTCCATTACTCTTAGCGAAGGGCTAACACCCTCCCGACAACTCACGTATGCCTGACGTTCTCCCGTACTTTTCATTTTCGGAGAGACCCTCGATGGTCCATTTAACTATCTGCGTTCGATTGCCATTCTCAGCACCGGCAACTCTCTTTGCGTGCACAATAATCTTGACTTCCATCTCATTGGTTTATGGACGAATTCTTTTGTTGTTAAGAGATTAAATCTTAACTAGATTTTTGTCAACATAATAATTTGATTAATTTTAATATTATTAGAGATATTTCATTCTTCTAAAGACGTTTTAGCAATATTTTCAGTCTTAGAATCAAACGCTACAAAGAACACTTCAATGTCACCATCAAATTTTTTAACAGTCTCTAACGCTACTTGGACAGCTTCTTTCAAAGGATATCCATAGATTCCAGTACTCAGAAACGGTACGGCTATCGTCCAAAGATTTAACTTCTTAGCAATGGCCATAACTGATTCATATGCTTCCCGTAATAAATTTTTTTCGCCATGTTGTCCATCTACATATTGAGGTCCAACCGCATGAATAACGTAATCTGCGTTCAAATTGTAAGCCTGAGTATAAACAGCTGTTCCGGTCGGTGTGCCACCAATGGCTAGCATATCTTTTTTGAGATTTTTACCAGCCTTTCTATTTAGGGCACCATCTACCCCACCACCAGGGATCAAAGCACTATTGGCAGCATTGGCAATGGCATCAACGTGAAATGGTAAGTCGGCAATGTTGGCTCGAATAACTGAAGTTTTCGACATAAGTATCCACACTCCTAAAAATTATTTCAATGCATATTTTTCAATGGCCCGTGAAACACCATTATCGTTGTTACTCATAGTCACCACGTCAGAATGTGACTTCACTTCTTCTGGGGCGTTTTGCATTGCTACAACGATCCCCGCTAGATCCAACATGGGTACGTCATTGAAATTATCTCCTAAAGTCATGGTATTGTCTAAATTAATGCCGTAATAATTAACCAATTCACGCAAAGCTTTCTCCTTAGAAACCTCACTATTAGTCACTTCTAAGTAGTTATCCTTAGATAAATAAAATGAACTATTTGGCAGATTGACATTTTGTAAATAAGCCAATACCTTTGAAATTTCTTCGGGTTCACCAATCAAAAGTAGCTTATGAATTGGCACTTGATGTTGATTGACTAACTTAGTTAAATTAATTTCAATCGGCGTCAGTTTGGTTATATCCATTTCTATTTTGACCCATTTATCCACATCTTCAACATACCAATCAGCGCCAGAATACAGATTGACAGATATCTGTGGAAATTTTTCATGTACAGTTCGAATTATATCTTTAACTTCATTTAAATCTAATTCATGACTAAGAATCGTTGAGAATTTCTCTTCTTGAAGGTCCTTAACAACTAACGCCCCATTGTAACAAGCAATTGGATTATCCAAAACATCCAGTTCTTCCGCAATAGTAACCATCCCTCTTGGAGAACGTGCTGATGCCAATATAAATGGAACATCCCTTTGACGTAACTTTCCAATCGTACTTTTCAAGTTACTGTCAACAATATTTTTATCGTTTAGAATCGTCCCATCAATATCACTCAAAATTAATTTTACAGTCATCATTTTCCCCTCAATAGTTAATTTTATCTATCCTTGCAATCAAAATACCTAAGGTCACTATAGCAATTTCTCTCTCTATTTGAAAGCCTTCCCAATGTTGGTAAATCTCAATTTATATAGCTTATATTTAATTACTTTCACTGGCTATGATAAAATTAATCTGATTGTAATGGAATAATAAATATATATTTTGAGAAATTGAGGGTGATTTAATGAATGGAGCCTTGCCTTATACTGAGGTTAGTAAAGCTGCCTCCACGTATCTAGGAATTGTTACATTAGTCCTTTTCGGGATTTTCTTATATCTATGGCTAACCGAACCACGTAGACTAATCAACGGTATAACCTTTACCATTTTCTTCATCAGTTTTCTGACCGAACTGGCGGTTTTGATTTTCAGCACTGGTAACTCACTGTTTATCATTATTATGGGAACCTTATTCCTAATAATATTGGGAATCATCGCAGTAACCATGATTTTTCTTTGGGCGTTATTATTGTGGAATGCCATAATAGTTTGGAAACGTGAAAGTCATACCCTATCCAATATGTTGACGTTATTGCTAGCTATCTTCTTAATTGTACTTTGGGCAATTAACCTCTTCATGGCCGACAGGGCTAATCTTTTTCCCAACTGGTTCAATGTCATCCTTGGAGGATTGCCTACAATTGGTGTCTACATTGCCCTTTGTTCTTACAATTTCATGGCAAATGTTTTTCTCTATCAATTCTTTCCCCGTCGATACAAAGCTAATTACCTGATTGTTCTTGGTGCTGGCTTGATCAACGGTGACAAAGTCTCCAGATTACTTGGAAACAGAATTGATGCCGCAATTAAATTTGCCAACAAGCAAGTCAAAAAAGGACGTCCAATGCCAAAAATTGTTTTCTCTGGTGGGCAAGGTCCTGATGAGAAACTATCGGAAGCCAGGGCAATGGCTGATTACGCTATCGAAAAAGGCTGGGATCCTGATTTAGTAATTCTTGAAGATAAATCTCGAAACACTTTACAAAATATGCAATTTTCTAAGGCTCTGATTCAAGAAGATTATGGTCAGGAAAATCCGTATATCAAATTCTTCAGTAACAACTACCATATTTTCAGAGCTGGGCTTTACGCGAAAGCTGCCGGCTTAGCTGCAAACGGCGTTGGCGCTCCAACTAAATTCTATTTCTTACCCAATGCTTTGATCCGTGAATTCGTTGCAGTTTTCTTGATGCACAAAAAGCGTCACATAATTGTTATCGGATTAATCGTTCTCATGATTCTCTTAATGATGGGTGTAACAATTTATACCGATATTGTGGCAAAATAAATCTTTTAATCAAATTTTAACTGACGCAAAAAAACTATACTACCTGGATGAGAATCCTAGATAGTATAGTTTTTTTTAGTAATTATTTTAGTTGTTTACTAGTATATTCCATTACATTTACAGCTTCAGTGGAGTCATAATCATAGCCACTAGCCTCAGAGAATTGTTGTGCATAATTGTTGAAGAGTTCCTGCATTAATAACAAAGAATCCGTTATCTGTTGGTAATCACTCATATTCAAAATTTGTTTGATTTGCTCAATTTCATCTTCGGTTAAACAGTCAAATAGATATTTATGATTCTTACCTAAATTTATTTGATAATCATATTTTTGAGCTACCGCAAAACCAACTATTTTTAAAAATTCTTGAAAACAATTTTGATAAAAATGATCGGTCGCATATAACATTTCCTTACGCTTGATTCCCTTAACAACATATGTTGAAACCCACCAAAATTCATTACACGTCTCCAAAAATTCCTTTTTAGTCGGCTTATTCTGATAGTAAATCTCATCTGAAGACATTAGGTTGTCTGGCAAAAGATGCCTAGGATCATACAGAACTTGTCCTATTGGATCGTTTTTTTGCCATTGTGAGATTTTATCAAGTGGGCATAATCCTAAATCAATTCGGTTGCCATCTTTAAATAACATTAAGAACGTGAAAAAATCATACCCATCATTTGGTTCAGAATCAAAATCACCTGGCACTTGCATAACAATCGTTTGACCAAACTCTTTCAACCATCCCCGATGCTTTAACAACTTCTGCATTTGATTAGTTTCAACAAAATAAACAATATCATAATCCTGAAATTTATCTTTTCTACTATTTTGATTGGCACGAGAACCGTTCAAAGCGATTGCTTCAACATGATTTTTCTTAGCAATTTTAAGAGTCAAGTCGAGTATTTCCTTATTTGAACGCATAGCTTAATAATTACCCTTGATCTTAAAATAAGAACCACGAATAATTCCAGCCAAACTGGAACGTTGGCGGACGAATTTAAATTTACCATTAAACTCTTTAGGGGCGTCTATTCCCTCACACAATTTGAATCCAACCGCTCTTTTTCCGTCTGGGTCCAAACTATATAACACATTAACGACCAATCCGTTTTCATAAAAAACATACGACCAACGAGTTCGATTTCTCTCAACCACAAAATCGCTAACCTCCAGAGCTTTATAAGGTAAAATAATATCTCGTTCTTTTAAAATCTCTTGAATTCGATTCAATATCTCTGGATTCTCATCTGCAGGTGAAACAACAAAATCCTGATTAAAGTGTGTTCTGAAATAACGTGCTTCATGTGCTCGTAGGCCGGCCAATTTATCGGCCACCGGTGACTCCTCTAAACCTGTTATTACTTCATCTTTGAAATCTACTTTATAAGCCATTTTCCGTCCTCTTTTATCTTGATAAAAATAGTCAATTGAACACTCATTTTTAGAGTCAAACAATAATATATCTTTTCTATAAAACAAGCAAACTTTAGCCTAAAAAGCTTAACTTATTAATTTATTTATACTAGTATAACCGTGAGACATAAGTGCTTTATTGGGAGGGGATTATTATTAAGAAATCATTTGTTTCATATATAACAATTATTTTTATTAGTGTTATTTTGATTATCTTGTCTAGCCCCTCTTCTACCCAAGCCGCTGGACAAAGAGGCCTAAACAAAGTTCTAAGCAGTGCCGCTGATGTTCCAACTGGAATTAAGGATTTAAATCCGTTGTTCAATGTTCCCGAATATGTAACAGATGGGAAAAATTATAACGTTGGTCATATTTTGGACCCCGGTGAAGGAGATAACGGTTCAAAGCAACAAGTTGTAGACATTACACAATACGGTTCTTATTCAGCTTATGGTGATGTTTGGTCAAAACGAGATCAAGCAGATGCATCAGAAAGAAATTATATTGATGTCAATAAACGTCAAACGGTTTCGATGTGGCTCTTCTTTGGTGGTGGCAATAATGCGGCTAATAATAGTGTTGCTGATGGAATGTCCTTTGTTCTTCAAAACGTCAGTGATACAGCTCAAAACAATAGCAATCCAACTGTCAGTTCAACTGATAAAACAACTGGTATAGCCGGTGAAACCTTGGGAGTTTGGGGTGCACCAATAATTGGTAATAGTAATACGAGTGCTGTTTTAGCGCATCGTGCTATTCAAAATAGTTGGTCAATCAACTTTGGTACTTATATAAATAGTTCCTATGTAAATGGGGGTACAATCAATGAGAATTTTGACTATGCCTATTCGAGAACGGGTAATGCAAATAACCGTAACCATATTTATACCGGTTTCCCCGCTAATCCAAATTCATACGACACTTCAAGTTCAAATGGACCTATTCTAAATGAATCAAATGCTATCTATGCTGCTTCTGAAGTTGGAAAAACAGCTTTCCTTTCTGATGATGCTTGGCATCACTTAACGGTAACTTGGATTCCAGAAAATTCTTTAGGAAATGATACTAGTTATCCTGAAGTTAAATTTACTATCAATGACAAGGATCCTATCACTGGTACACCAGAAACAGGAGTTTCCAGAACTGCCCCTATCGTTGAAAGTACATCTACTGGTGGTATCAATACCAATCCCTTTGGATTTAGTGATCCAAAAGCCAGTAATAACAAATTATACTGGGGATTTACTGGAGCAACAGGTGTACAAAACCAATACTCAGCTAATAACTTGGTCATTTTCGAATCAATCCCATCAATTACTGAAGGTTCGGTCACATCGACTGTACATGATAATACGGAAAAACGTGACGTTGCCAAAAGTTACGACAATTCATACACAGGTAAAATCACGCCTTTAACGGGGGCCGAAGATTCAGTTCACAACAAAGATGATTTATCTATTAAATATGATTTATCATACGATAGTGGTTCTCAATCTTGGGACGATATTATTTCAAAAATTGATTTACCAGCACATATCACATATTCTACGGCCACAATTAGTTACAACGATTCCACTACACCAACTGAAACAATTCAATTAAGCGGTGATCAAACAAACATTACCCATACTTTAACTAAAGCTTTGGATAAAACTAATAATACTAGTGCAACCATAAAAGTTAATGGAGTTGCCAATGGTGGTGATTCGACAAGTACAACTGTGGATCCTGCACATGCTAGTTTCGATGGTAGTACTTTGTACAAGGATATTAACACACCAAGTTTCACCATCACTCAACCTAAGACTCTTCTTTTGAGTCAAAACGGTGAGAAGAACCAAAGTATGAATATGAATGGTCAATTAAATCTGAGTGGTACTGTTTCTTATGATCCAACTTCCACAATTGATACAAGTAAAATTACTATCCATCGTTTAATAAATGGTGTTGAATCACCTACAAGTGATAATGCACCGTTATTGAGTACCTTAGATACTAATAATTCCGCCGATATCTTCAGTTATCCTGTTAAAGCCAACGAGCTTAAACAAGGATCAAATACAGTTTCCTTCTATGCTGAAGATAGCGAATATAATCGTTCCAAAACCATTACCTTTAACATTACAGTTAATGGCGATTTAATTATTAACGCTGCCAAAAGTAGTAGCTTCCAAACCGTCCAAAATTTGCCTATCAATAAAACTATTCACCGTGCCAACGATTGGGACGTAGATGTTATTGATGAACGTGAAAATGGTTCAAACTGGACACTCCAAGCTGACTCAACTGTTTTAACTGACGAAAATAATACCAAGGAAACTTGGAAAGATGGCGGATTGGTTTTTGTTGACAGTAAAGGCAATCATGATAGCATAACCAACCAAACTGTTAATATAGCCAGTGGTACCAAAACAACTGATTCTGCAGAAACATTCCATATCGCAACCGGAACAAATGGCTGGACTAAAGATACAGGAATCCTCTTAGATCAAAAAGATGATCAAACAGCTGGGACTTATGAAGGAGTTATAACTTGGACCGCTGTCGATGGACTAAAAAATATTAAATAAAAAAGTGCATTCATACTAACTAAAATTTTTTTCAAGTTAGTGTGAATACACTTTTTTATATTCTAGAATTAAGATAATTTTTTAATACTAAGTTATCCCCTTGTGCAAAAATATAATCCATTACATCCCTTTTAGCAAATATCGGTTGGAGGATATCTTCGCTTAATCCCTCGAGAATAGCCCTCATATCCGTCTGAGACAATTGTTTAATATCTTTTAACAAGAGTGCGTCCTTTTCTTTACGTGCGGCAGAGGCCTGTGGATAACCTACATTCATGGGAGAACCGAATAACTTTTCCAGTGTAAAACGTAAATTGACTTCGCCAGCCCAACCAAAATTAAGTCCTAAAGGAATTGAAGCACAATTACCATGATTGATGCGACCGAACAAATAAGCATCCGCAGGTGTTGGCAAATACCCACAAATAACATTTGGCATCGCGTTACAGGCAATATCCATCCCATTACCTGAGCTACAACCTGTTACAACGTAATCTACTGCATGTGAATTCAACAAAAGACCTACAATAATTGATACCTGAACGTATGAAAGTGTTGGATCACCTTCAAAGACACCAAAGTTAGTTACTTCATCAGCATCCGTCGTCGCATTCACAGTTGCCTTAAACAACGTCTTATTCTTCGAAATTTGTATTGTTGCTTGGATAACAGCAATTCTCATTCTAAATTCCCCTCTTGAATAGAATAAATGAATATATAACCGGAATAATAATCAACAACAATAATATTGGTACAAAAAGTAATTGCAACGGTGTTAATCCTATTACCAACATTACAATTCCACCAATAATGAAAAGTTCTGAAGTCAATTGATGAGTTCTTTTCCAATTCTCAGAACTATGAAGTGTCCACGGTAATCTAATTCCAATAATTTGATTTGGTTTAACCGACTTTAGAACAATTCCTAACATAATCAAAATTATTCCTGCTAGAAAATTAAAAAATACATCTTTAAATCTAGCAACGTTAAATCCCAGGCCTGTGGATAACATTAAAACATTAATAAATACTGAAATTACTGGAATCACCATCAAGATAATATTATTCATCCATACTTTTGCATTCTTATTTTTAGGATCTCGAATAAATAAATAAACTAAAAATATCTGAACTATGGTCAAAATAATCGGCAACATAAACACTGCTACTGGCTTAGGACTCCAACCGTTTGGAACCATTTGCGCATTATAATGAGTAACTATTTTACTTGGTAATTTATTCCAGAAAAAAAGATCAATCATTACTGGTAACCAAATTATTATGATTGACCAAATAAAAGTTGTTTTGAATTTTTTCAATGTCATTACCTCGAACAATTATTAACTATCTTAATTATATACAGACTAACAATTAATAAATCATTCTCGCTATAGACAAATACACAATTAAATCAAGCGTCCCATGATTACAGCAGTGTATTCAGGTTCTTCCACTTCATCGCCGACTTCAAAGAAATCATGTTTCAGTAGAAAGTTTTTCCCCTGTTCATTACCTTTGGCATAAGTTAATTCAATCTGTTTTATTCCATCATTTTTCAAAGCATTCATCACATCCTGAAAAATACCACTACCGATTCCCTTACCTTGATAGTCAGCGTCAACCATAAACAAACCAATCCAAGCAGTAATGTCGTCAGGATATTTCATAATTAAATCCATCATGGCAATTAACTTATCCCCATCGAAAAATCCGACGTAGTATTTATCATCCTTACTTTTATGTGGTGGAACAACTATCATATCGTGACGAATTACTGGACGAGTAATTTCTGGTGGACAATATTTATAGTAAGTAGGATTACTCAAATTCAATCTCAATATCGGTTCAGTATCACTTGTAACTAAACGTCTAACTGTATATTTATTTGAAAAATTCTGTACATCCATATTTAACCACTCCTTTAGATAATTCCATTATATACAAAAAAACATCCCTCACACAGAGAGATGTTTTTTGAATCAAACCGATAATAATAAATATTAACGTTTTGAGAATTGTGAAGCTTTACGAGCTTTCTTAAGACCTGGCTTCTTACGTTCCTTCATACGAGGGTCACGTGTTAGAAGACCAGCAGCTTTAAGTGTAGGTCTGAAATCAGGATCTACATCAAGAAGTGCTCTTGAAATACCATGTCTAATTGCTCCAGCTTGTCCTGAAAAACCACCACCATTAACGTTAGCGATAACGTCATAGTTTTCTGTTGTTTCAGTAAGTTCTAGAGGTTGTTTCATATCAGCAATCAAATTGTCAAAAGGAATGTAATCTTTGACATCACGTTTGTTGATAGTAATCTTTCCGTTTCCGGGAACTAGGCGTACACGAGCAACTGAATCCTTGCGACGGCCTGTACCGGCATATGATACTTGTGCCAAATTCTTTTCCTCCTTAAATTAGTTTGTTGATATCCAACATTTCTGGATTTTGAGCTTGGTTTTGATGTTCTGAACCTGCATAAACATGCAACTTCATGAATTCTTGACGACCAAGTGTGTTCTTAGGTAACATACCGCGAATAGAATCTTCAACAAACTTTTCAGGGTTTGTAGCTCTCTTTTCACCGGCACTGATACTCTTGATACCACCTGGGTGATTTGAGTGATGATAATAGATCTTATTCTTTGCTTTTTTACCTGTTAATCTAACTTTATCTGCATTGATGATAATAACATTATCACCTGTATCAACGTTAGGTGTGTAAGTGGGTTTGTTCTTACCTCTGAGAATAGAAGCAACAACAGATGATAGTCTACCTAAGACAACATCTTCTCCATCAATTACATACCATTTACGTTCAACTTCACTTGCTTTTGCTAATGGTGTTGTACGCACTATAAATTCCTCCAGTTTCTACGTCTGTTTGACAACCTAATAAGTTTCCGGGGCTTATCGTGGGGCAAACAATACCAGTTACAATAATACTGTGATTTACATTGTAAGTCAATATTTATCCACAGATTATTTTAATAAAAGACTTGTTTTAAATACAAGCCGCTGGCTGGTGCTGTCCCTCTGGCCTCCTGGCGATCTTTGACCTCAAATAATCGTAAAAAATCATGCTCCTCACGGCGACCGTTACCAATCTCCAGAAGTGTTGCTACAAGAATTCTAACCATATTATAGAGGAAACCGTTCCCAGTAAACTCAAAAATTAATTCATCATTTTCTCTATTATACTCAACTGTCGCCGAATAGATAGTCCTAACTTTATTTTCTATCACACCACCGGAGGCTGCGAAGCTTGTAAAGTCATGTTCACCCTCTAAATCTTTGATAGCTGTTTGAATCTTTTCCACAGACAAATTATACGGATAATGTCCTGTGTAAAACCTTTTGAAAGGATCAGTATAATATCCACAATCAACTCGATATTGATAAGTTTTCTTTTTGACACCGAAACGTGCGTGAAAATTTTCATCCACAATTTCTGCATCTTTTACAAGAACATCCAGTGGCATTAACGAATTGATTGCTTTTAGCATATTTATCGCTGGCATGTTCCCGGGATAATCAAAATGAATTACTTGTCCCAGTGCATGTACTCCAGCATCCGTTCGACCAGAACCAAACACATCAACGTGTTTACCCTTAGTCATTTTAGTTAAGGCTTTCTCTAGGACTCCTTGAACGGTCCGTAACTCGTTTTGTCTTTGAAAACCATGGAACTTGGCTCCATCATAAGCGATGGTCAACTTATATCTTGTCATAAATTAATAACTCCGAAGAAATAATAAAATAATTGTTAAAACTATCATGAAAACAATCATGATATTGTCACGTTTGCCCCAACTTAACACACGATATTTACTACGACCTTCACCGTCTTTGTAACCACGAGATTCCATGGCAATAGCTAGATCATATGCAATTGAAAAACTGCTAACAAAGAGCGGTATCAAGATTGGCACAAATGATTTGATTCGTTTGATCAGTCCACCTTCACCAAAATCAACTCCACGTGCACGTTGAGCATCCATAATTTTGGTGGTTTCATCGACTAACAATGGTACGAATCTTAACGCAATCGACAACATTAAAGCAATTTGTGTTACTGGAAAATTAACTTTTTTCAATGGCTTTAAGATGCTCTCGATTGAATCGGAAATTTCGATGGGCGTCGTCGTCAATGTTAATAATGTCGAAATAAAAATAATTAATACGAATCTGATAAATATATAGGCGGCTATTGTCATTCCCTCTGTGGAAAACGTGAATATTCCCCAATTCCAAATTGGATGAGCACTTGGTGTAAAGAATAATTGCAACGCGACTGTAAAGAGAATCAGCCAGAATATCGGCCTCAGGCCCTTAATAAAGAACCCAAAGTTGATTTTTGATAAATAGACCGCAAATAGGACAAAAGCCAAGAGAAACGCATATGATGCCACGTTATTTGCTAGGAAAACAATTCCCACAAAATAAAATGTTAATAAGAATTTACCACGTGGATCTAGGCGATAAATCAGTGAATCGCCTGGTAAATATCTCCCTAAAATTAGTTTATCCATCTAATCACCATTTACCTGTTGTTTTATTTCTATGCCTAACTCGTCAATTGTAATTGGTAATCGCTCAAAGTGGAAATCTTTTTGCTCCAATTCTTTTGCAAATTGAGCACTTTTAGGCAATGTTAATAAATCCTTCTCAATAAGTTCTTGATTGTTAAAAACATCCACAGGTTTTCCACTAGCAACTAATTTACCTTGATTCATGACCACCATCTCATTAGCATAATTAGCCACATCATCCATATTATGTGTAATTAAAATAATTGTCTTGCCTCGGGCTTGCATACCTTTGAACAAATCCATTATTTCTCTTCGACCTACTGGATCAAGCCCCGCTGTTGGTTCATCCAAAATAATTGTTTCTGGATTACTTGCTAGAACCCCAGCAATTGCAACACGGCGCATCTGTCCACCTGATAAATCAAAAGGAGATTTGGATAAATATTCTTCATCCAGTCCAACTAATTTAATCATCTCATGTGCAGATTCTCTGGCTTCATCTTCAGTTGCACCAAAATTCATTGGTCCGAACATAACATCTTTTTCCACAGTTTCCTCGAATAATTGACTTTCAGGAAATTGAAAAACCATACCAACATTTTTACGAAGTGGTTTTAGATTCTTATTATTGGTTTCCGAAGTAATTACTCTGTCACCAACTGTTATTGTCCCCGAAGTTGGTTTCAATAGCGCATTAATGTGACGAACCAGAGTTGATTTACCACTACCAGTTTGGCCAACTATCGCCGTAAATTCTTTATCCTGAATTGTATAGGAAACATCATCTAAGCCAAGATTTGCCATAGGACTATTAACATCATAAGAATGTGAAACGTGTTCTAATGTAATTTCCATAATAGTTTCATTAGCTCCTCTTCATTTAAATACCCGTCAGGCAATTTTATTGAATCCCTTAGTGTTGACATCAGTTCACTTGAAAATGGCTCCTCAAGACCATATTTGGTCAAATCAGGCCCAATATCATAGATATTGATTGGTTTATCATCTTTCACAATCTGACCATCACTCAAAACAACGATTCTTTGTGACAATTCAGTTTCCTCAATATCATGTGTAATTGAAATTATCGTTAAATCCTGTTGTCTACGTAACTCTTCAACCAAATCTAAGACTGTTTTTCGACCATCTGGATCCAACATACTAGTTGATTCATCCATGATAATTATTTGTGGCTTAGTTGCCAAAACACCAGCAATTGCCACTCGCTGCTTTTGTCCACCAGAAAGTGACTGCGGGTCACGTTTTTTGAAATCAGACATTTTCACTAAAGAAAGTGCTTGATCAACCTCATCAACCATCTTTTCCCTAGGAACACCTTGATTCTCTAAACCAAAGGCAACATCATCCTCTACTGTTGCACCAACGAATTGGTGGTCAGGATTTTGAAAGATGATTCCAATTTTGGTTCTAGCTTCCCATATATTATTATCATTAATAACTTGTCCAGCAATTTCTATGGTACCAGAATCAGCCTCAATCAAGCCATCAATTAATTTAGTTAATGTTGACTTTCCACTACCATTTTTACCAACAATTGATAACCACTCATTCTTATAGATATCGAGTGAAACATCCTTGATAGCTGGTGACTTAGATTCCGGGTAGGTGTAATTCAAGTTTTTGATCGAAATGATTTTTTCCAAAAGTTATCTCCCTCAAAACCGTATTACATACATTCTAACTAAAAAACCAAAATTTGGGTAAAAAAAAATCATTCGACAAATTAGTGTCCCCTATTAAAGGGATCTCCGAGATAGACTTGGCTGATTAACAACCATCATCTTAACACTCACTAATTTATCAGAATGACTGATTTTTTTATAACTAATAAACAATTATTATTAAACTAATTCAATAATAACCATTGGAGCAGCGTCTCCACGGCGTGGAGTTGTCTTCAAGATACGTGTATATCCACCATTACGTTCTTTGTAACGAGGTGCGATATCACTGAATAACTTTTGAAGAGCTGATTGAACAATAACTGCATCGTCTTCTTCTGAAATGTTAGCAACTTCGTTTCTAACATAACTAGCAGCTTGACGACGAGCATGTAAATCTCCGCGTTTACCTAAGGTTATCATTTTTTCAGTTGAACGACTGATCTCTTTTGCGCGAGTTTCAGTAGTTACAATATGTTCATTAATGATTAAATCAGTAGTTAAATCGCGTAACATTGCTTTTCTTTGTGAACTGTTACGTCCTAGTTTGCGGTAACCCATGTCTATACCTCCTGTTTGAATTTGATATAATTAGTCTTCTTGCTTCAATGATAATCCAAGATCAGCAAGCTTTTCTTTAACCTCAACCAATGATTTACGTCCGAGATTACGAACACGCATCATATCAGCTTCGGATTTTTCAGTAAGCTCTTGCACAGTATTAATACCGGCACGCTTCAAACAATTATATGAACGAACTGATAAATCAAGTTCTTCAATAGTCATTTCAAGTTTCTTTTCTTTTTGAGTTTCCTCTTTTTCAATCATCATGTCGGCACTCTTAGCTTCTTCAGTAAGATTTACAAAACTTGTTAAATGTTCTGTAAGAATCTTAGCTGACAAACTAATAGCTTCGCGTGGTCCAATTGAACCATTTGTCCAGATATCGATTGTCAATTTGTCGAAGTCGTTTCTCTTACCCACACGAGTGTTTTCAACTTGATAGTTAACTTTTTCTACAGGTGTAAAAATTGAGTCAACTGGAAGAACACCAATAGGTGTTTCGTCAGTCTTATTTTGTTCTGCAGGAGTATATCCACGACCATTTTTAATTGTCATTTGCATGTGGAAATGTCCACCCTCAGCAACAGTACAAATAAATTGTTCTGGATCGAGGACTTCTAGATCATCATCAGCTTTGATATCTTTAGCTGTAACAGTAGCTGGACCGACAATATCGATTTCTGCTTTTAAACTGTCATCAGCATATGATTTAAGCTTTAATCTTTTGACGTTAAGCACAATTTGTGTAACATCTTCAATTACGCCATCAACAGCTGAAAATTCATGCAATACACCATCTATTTGAATATCGGAAACCGCTGTACCAGGTAGTGATGCTAGTAGAACTCTACGTAATGAATTACCTAAAGTTGTACCATAACCTCTTTCAAGCGGTTCGATAATATACTTGCCATAATCACTACTTTCTTCAACAGAAGTAATGGAAGGCTTTTCAAATTCGATCATTCGGTTAGTTCCCCTTTCAAAACGAAATGTGTGTAGCTTAGTTCATATGGGTATACAACCATTCTATACACGACGACGCTTTGGAGGACGAGAACCATTGTGAGGAACTGGTGTAACATCACGAATTGCTGTGATTTCCAAACCAGTAGCTTGTAATGAACGGATTGCAGCTTCACGACCAGAGCCAGGACCCTTAACAGCTACTTCAACTGTTTTCATACCATGTTCCATTGATTCTTTAGCAGCAGCTTCACCAGCCATTTGTGCGGCAAATGGTGTTGACTTACGACTACCTTTGAATCCTAATGCACCAGCTGATGACCATGAAACGGCATTACCGTTAACATCAGTGATCATAACAAGTGTATTGTTGAAAGTTGAGTGGATATGTGCAACACCAGCTTCAATATGCTTCTTAGTACGGCGCTTACGACCTTTAGTTTGTGCCATGATTAACCTCCTATCTTAATAATTATTTTACTTTTTCTTACCTGCAATGGTAGTCTTCTTACCTTTACGAGTTCTTGCATTGTTCTTTGTGTTTTGTCCACGAACGGGCAATCCACGACGATGTCTCATACCACGATATGAGCCAATTTCTTGTAGTCTCTTGATGTTCATACTTACTTCACGACGTAAGTCACCTTCGACACGAACTTTATCAACTTCTGCACGAATTTTATCTTCTTGATCAGGAGTTAAGTCTCTTGTACGAATGTCTTCAGATACGTCAGCATCTTTAAGTATTTTTTGAGCTGTTGTTTCACCGATACCAAAAATGTATGTTAGTGAAATAACGATTCTCTTATCACGAGGTAAATCTACACCTGCTATACGAGCCATTAACTATGCACCTCCTATTTAAATTATCCTTGTCTTTGTTTGTGCTTTGGATCTGCAGAGCAAATAACCATGACGCGACCGCGTCTCTTAATTACCTTACAGTGTTCGCACATAGGTTTAACGGATGGTCTTACTTTCATGTTGTGGAACCTCCATTCCATTAAAAAACTTATTATCTGTATCTATATGTAATTCTTCCCTTGGTTAAATCATAAGGGGATAATTCCACGGTAACCTTGTCACCGGGTAAAATTCTAATGTAGTGCATACGGATTTTACCTGATACATGGGCTAGAACTGTAGCTCCATTTTCAAGCTTTACCTTAAACATTGCGTTAGGCAATGTCTCTGAAATTGTACCTTCTACTTCAATGACATCTTCTTTTGCCACAGATATTAACCTCCATCGGGATGAAATTATTCTGCATATACTGGCGAATTATACAATAATTTCCCGTACATGTAAACATTCAAAGCAAAAAGTTTTACAAACTTTGTAAAACTTTTTTAACTTCGTTATAAACTTCATCTATTTCTTGTTCACCATTGATCTTGTGCAACAAGTGTAACTTGTCGTAGAAATCAATTAATGGTGTATTCATTTCAATATTAACTTTTAATCTATTCTGAACTGCCTCTGGTTTATCATCCTCACGTTGGAAGAATTCGTGTCCGCCACAAACGTCACAAGTTCCTTCAACCTTAGTAGGATTGTAAATCTTATGATAAGTTGCTCCACATTTAGAACAAATATATCTTCCAGATAACCGATCAACTAATACTTCAGGCTTAACATCGATATAGATGACAGCATCTATAGGTTTGTTTACATTCATTGCAATTGTCTGTAAAGCGTTAGCCTGATCAAGAGTTCTCGGAAATCCATCAAGCATATATCCATCTTTTTGAACATCAGCTTCAGTTAAACGTTCTTCAACGATAGCTTCGGTAACATCATCAGGAACAAGGTTACCCTTGTCGATGAAGCCCTTTGCCTTTAAACCAACATCTGTCTTGTTAGCCATAGCGGCTCTGAACATATCACCGGTTGATATATGAACAACTTTAAAATCTTCAACAATCTTTTCAGCTTGAGTACCTTTACCAGCACCAGGTAATCCCATCAATACAATATTCATTGTCACATCTCCAATTATCTAATAAACCCAACGTATTCACGTTTCATTAAAAGACCACGTAATTGACGATCCATTTCCAAAGCAACACCAACGATAATCAACAAACTTGTACCACCTAATCCGATGGATTGAGGTAAGTTGAACAAGTTAGCAGCTAATAATGGAAGTAATGAAACTACACCTAGGAAAATAGCTCCGACGGTTGATAGCTTCATTAGTACACCTGACATGAACTTGATTGTTTCATTACCAGGCCAAATGCCGGGGATATAAGCCCCCTGCTTTTGTAGGTTTTCAGCAAGCTTTTCAGGATTTACTTGAACAAATGCATAGAAGAATGTAAATAATACAATCAACAATGTATAAATTATAGAACCTGTAGTAGTTTGCATACTGAATATTTCAGTTAATACTTGATACCATTGATCTCCACTGTGATTTGCTTGAAATGCCATCAAAATTGTTTGAGGCGTTACAATAAATGAACTAGCGAAGATAACAGGAATAACACCAGCAACGTTAACCTTCAATGGTAGAAAACTTTCACTACCACTACCAGCGGCACGTCTTGTATATTGAATAGGAATTCTTCTACTTGCTTGTTGTACATATGTAACAAACTGTACGACCAACAAAATGATGATAACTAAACCAACAAGGAATCCGATGTTCTTAGCAAGATCTGCTTTACTAGCATTAGTAATATAATCACGGTAAATTTGATACATTCCATTAGGGAATCTAGCAATAATACCAGCAAAAATAATTACTGAAACTCCATTACCCAAACCTTTATCAGTGATTTGCTCACCGATCCAAGTAAGAAGCATAGTACCACCAGTTAAGATGATACCAATAGTAATGAAAGCTCTCATATTAGGAGATTTAACTAATCCTAAACCACTTAACTGGTTAAAACCGGCAGTAATACCGATTGACTGAACAAAACCTAAAACAATCGTCAAATATCTCGTTACTTGATTTAACTTTCTACGACCAACTTCACCTTGTTTACTCCACTCAACAAATTTAGGAATAATGTCCATTTGTAAAAGTTGAATAACAATTTGGGCCGTAATGAATGGTGAAACACCCATTGAGAAAATAGAGTAGTTCGCAAGACCACCACCGGTAACAGTATCCAATAAAGGAACTAATCCTGTTGATCCGACTTTATCCATTGCCGCAGCATTAACACCAGGCACTGTGATTTGTGATCCCAAACGATATATAACAAGTAACATCAAGGTAAATAGGATCTTCTTACGAATTTCCTTTACCTTTAGAGCATCTCTGATAGTTCCAAGCATTAGATCACCTCTACAGTGCCACCAGCAGCTTCGATTGCTTTTGTAGCGGCGGCTGAACTCTTAGCAACTTTAACAGTTAACTTAGCACTAACCTCACCGTTAGCAAGCAACTTAACACCATTATATTGTTTTTTAACGATACCTGCTTCTTTCAATGTTTCAGCATTTACTTCAGCACCATCATTAAACTTGCTTAAGTCACTTAGGTTAACAACAGCATATTCCTTACGGTTAATGTTATTGAAACCACGTTTAGGCATACGACGGAATAAAGGCATTTGACCACCTTCAAAACCGATACGTGTCTTACCACCTGATCTAGCCAATTGACCTTTTTGACCACGACCAGCAGTTTTACCTGTACCACTTGAAGTACCACGACCAAGACGTTTTCTTGAATGTCTTGAACCAGCACTTGGTTTAAGTTCGTTTAGTTCCATTATTGCACCTCCTAATCTTTAAAAAATTTATTAATCTTTAACTTCTTCAACAGTTACTAAATGAGCGATTTTACGCACAGCACCACGAATAGCAGAATCATCCGGCTTAACAACGGAACTTGAAACTCTTCCGAGTCCTAGTTCTTTAACAATTGTACGTTGAGCAGGAAGGCGGTGAGCTGCACTTCTAATTAGAGTAATTTTAAGTTTAGCCATTATTACACACCTTTCTTCTAGTTAAGCAATTCTTGGGCTGAGATACCGCGCATTGCTGCAACGCTTTCAGCAGTCTTTAATTGTTTTAATCCTTGGATTGTTGCACGAATTACGTTAATTGGTGTATTTCTACCAAGTGATTTACTTGTAATATCACCAACACCGGCTAATTCGATAACGGCACGAACGGCACCACCAGCAGCAATACCTGAACCTTCTTCAGCAGGCTTCAACAAGATCTCACCGGCACCAAAAGTACCAATTACTTCATGAGGAATTGTTGAACCAACCATAGGAACTTCAATAAGGTTCTTTTTGGCATCTTCAACAGCTTTACGAATAGCTTCTGGAACTTCTTGAGCTTTACCAGTACCGAAACCTACGTGACCATTCTTGTCACCAACAATTACGATAGCAGCGAAACGTAGACGACGTCCACCTTTAACAACCTTAGTAACACGGTTGATTGAGACAACGCGATCTTCTAGTTCAAATTGAGATGGATCGATATATGTCATAAATTTGGTTTCCTCCTTCTAGAATTTTAGCCCATTTTCACGAGCTGCTTCAGCAAGACTTTGAACACGACCATGGTATAAGTAACCACTACGGTCAAAGACTACATTGCTAATTTTAGCTTCTTGTGCTCTTTGTGCAACTAGGGCACCAACAGCTTCAGCTTGTTCAACTTTTGAACCGTCTTTAACTTCTTTATCAAGAGTTGAGGCACTTGCTAGCGTTACACCCTTTACGTCATCAATTACTTGAGCGTAAATGTTTTTATTAGAACGGAATACATTTAAGCGTGGGCGCTCAGCAGTACCAGAGATTTTCGCACGGATACGCTTTTGACGTTTTTGACGTGCTTTGTTCTTGTCTGGTTTGTTTATCACAATTTTCACCTCATGGATTTATTTACTACTTACCAGTTTTACCTTCTTTACGACGTACATATTCGTCAACATAACGAATACCTTTACCCTTATAAGGTTCTGGAGGACGTACATCGCGGATAACAGCTGCAAATTGACCAACCTTTTGCTTACTGATACCTAAAATGTTGATTTCTGTGTTAGAAGGTGATTCAACAGTGATACCTTCTGGTGTATCCATAACAACTGGATGTGAGAAACCAACTGAAAGTGTTAATACGTTACCTTTAACTTGTGCACGGTAACCAACACCTCTTAGTTCAAGCTTCTTCTCATAACCTTCTGTAACACCAATGATCATGTTATTTAGGTTTGAACGCATTGTTCCATGAAGAGCTTTATCGTTATCATCTTCACGTGTGAATTTAGCTTCGTTACCTTCAAGAGTTAACTTGATTTTTGAACTGAATGCTCTTGTTAATTCACCCTTAGGGCCTTTAACAGTAATGTTTTCATCTTTTTGAGTAACTGTAACTCCTGCTGGAATTTCAATTACTTTATAACCGATACGACTCAAATTCGTGCACCTCCTTACTTTTTAAGAATCTTACCAAACATAAGCGATTACTTCTCCACCAACGTGTTGAGCGCGGGCTTCTTTATCAGTAATTACACCTTTTGAAGTTGAAAGAATAGCGATACCTAGTCCGTTAAGAACCTTAGGAACGTTATCAGAATCAACATAACTACGCAAACCTGGTCTTGAAATACGTTTCAAGCCTGAAATTACACGTTGTTGATCTTTACCATATTTTAAGAAAATACGAAGTACACCTTGTTTGTTATCTGCGATAACTTCGTAATCCTTGATAAATCCTTCATTCTTAAGAATCTCTGTCATGCTCTTCTTAATGTTAGAAGCAGGAATTTCTAGAGATTCATGTTTAACCATATTTGCATTACGAATACGTGTTAGGTAATCTGCAATAGGATCTGTCATGACCATTTAATTTACCTCCTTTAATTGTAAAATCTTACCAGCTAGCTTTTTTCATACCAGGGATTTGACCTTCATGAGCCAATTGACGAAGGCAAAGTCGGCAAAGCTTAAATTTGCGATAAACTGAATGTGGACGACCACAACGTTCGCAACGAGTATAAGCTTGTGATGAATACTTAGCAGGTCTGTGATTGCGTACTACTTGAGATTTCTTAGCCAATGAATTTACCTCCTATTTATTTTGTAAATGGCATACCGATTTGAGTTAATAGTTCACGTGATTCTTCATCGGTGTTAGCAGTTGTAACAATAACGATGTCCAATCCACGAATCTTGTTAACCTTATCGTAGTCAATTTCTGGGAAAACCAATTGTTCTTTGATACCGAGTGTGTAGTTACCACGACCATCAAATGAGCGAGTACTTACACCACGGAAATCACGAACACGTGGTAAAGCAATGTTGATTAGTTTGTCAAGGAAGTCATACATACGATCACCACGAAGAGTAACCTTAGCACCGATTGACATACCTTCACGAAGTCTGAAACCAGCGATTGATTTCTTAGCCTTTGTAATTAGAGGTTTTTGACCTGCAATTTGGGCTAGTTCTTCAACAGCTTCGTCAAGGTTCTTTGAGTTAGCAATTGCATCACCAACACCCATGTTCAAGACAATCTTGTCCAATTTAGGTGTTTCCATGATTGATGAGTAGTTGAACTTCTTCATCATTGATGGTGTGATTTCACTAACATACTTTTCTTTTAAAGCGTTAACCATTTAGTTTTCTCCTTTCTTATTTATCTTCTTTGTCAGTTGTTTTACTTACAACCTTAACGTTAGTTGCGCTAATAGGTCTTTCAACGTCAACAATTCCACCTTGGGGTTGAGCGTTGCTTGGCTTAGAGTGTTTTTTAACAACATTTACGCCTTCAATGATAACTTTGTTAGTAGCAGGGATAGCTTTTTTAACTAATCCTGTCTTACCTTTGTCATCACCGGACATAACTTTGACATTGTCTCCAGTTTTTACAAACACTATTCAGCACCTCCTGAATTAAATTGATCTTTCTATAGCACTTCTGGTGCTAATGAAACGATCTTCATAAAATCGTTATCACGTAGTTCACGGGCAACGGGTCCGAAGATACGAGTACCTCTAGGTGTTTTATCAGCATTGATAATAACTGCAGCATTTTCGTCAAATCTGATGTAAGAACCATCAGTACGGTGTGCACCTGAAACAGTTCTTACGATAACTGCTTTAACTACATCACCCTTTTTAACAACGCCACCTGGTGTTGCTTGTTTGACTGTAGCAACAATAATATCACCAATATTAGCTGTTTTACGGTTTGAACCACCAAGAACTTTAATTGTTAAAATTTCACGAGCTCCAGAATTATCTGCAACTTTTAGACGACTTTCTTGTTGAATCACGGCTTGGTCCTCCTCTCATCAGTTATAGTCTAGATTGTGACTGCTTTTTCGACGATTTCTAATAAACGGAAGCGCTTTGTCTTTGACAAAGGTCGAGTTTCCATGATACGTACAATATCGCCAACATGTGCTTCGTTGTTTTCGTCTTGAACGTAATATTTCTTAGAATATCTTACACGTTTTCCGTAAACTGGGTGAGTCTTTATAGTTTCAACAACTACAACGATTGTCTTATCCATTTTATCTGAAGTGACGCGTCCTTGATATACTTTACGACGGTTACGAGTTTCTTGTGTTTCGCTCAACTTGATGTCCCCTTCCTGTCTATTAATTTTCGTTATTCTTTTGGTTTTGAGCTGTTCTTAATCTTGCGATGTTTTTTCTTACGGCCTTAAGACGGGCTGTATTTTCCAATTGGCCTGTAGCTTGTTGGAAACGCAAGTTGAATAGTTCTTCTTTATATTCTTTAACTTTGTCTTGCAATTGAGCAGCAGTTAGCTCTTTGATATCACTAGCCTTCATCAGCGCCACCTACTTCCTCACGTTTTACAAACTTAGTTCTAACGGGTAGTTTGTGCGATGCAAGTCTTAATGCTTCACGAGCAACGTCTTCTGATACTCCACCGATTTCGAAGAGGATCTTTTCACGTTTAACTGGTGAAACCCAACCTGCGGGTGCACCTTTACCATTACCCATACGAACTCCGACACCTTTAGCAGTGTATGATTTATGAGGGAAGATTTTAATCCAAACCTTACCACCACGCTTCATGTAACGAGTCATAGCAACACGAGATGCTTCAATTTGTCTGTTAGTGATCCAACTTGAGTCAAGTGCTTTCAAGCCATATTCACCAAATGTAACAGTTTTTCCACCTTTAGCTTCTCCGCGCATCTTTCCACGGAATTCACGACGGTGTTTTACACGTTTAGGTACTAGCATAGATTATTCTCCTTTCCCTTCGTTTTTTGTTTCTGTATGTTTTGGCTTGTCAGGAAGAACTTCACCACGGTAAATCCAAGTTTTAACACCTAAATTACCATATGTAGTACTTGCTTCAACCCAAGCATAATCGATATCAGCACGCAATGTGTGCAAAGGAACTGTTCCTTCAGTACTCCATTCGCGACGAGCCATATCGGCACCGTTCAAACGACCAGAAATTTGTACTTTGATACCCTTAGCACCGGCACGTCTTGAACGTTGGATTGCTTGACGTTGTGCACGTCTGAAAGCAATACGACCTTCAAGTTGACGAGCGATACTTTCACCAACAAGTTTTGCATCCAAATCAGGTTTCTTGATTTCGATAATGTTGATGTGAATACTTCTATTAGTTAAACTATTTAGTTCATTACGTAATTTTTCAACTTCAGAACCGCCTTTACCGATAACCATACCTGGTTTAGCAGTATGAATTGAAACTGTAACGTTCTTTGCAGTACGTTCAATTTCGATTCTTGATACGGAAGCATTTGAAAGTTTGTCTTCAATATACTTACGAATCTTAAGGTCTTCATGTAAAAATGTTGAAAAGTCTTTATTGTTTGCATACCATTTGGCATCCCAGTCACGGATAACGCCGACACGGAATCCGACTGGATTAATCTTTTGACCCACTCAAGTTACCTCCAATACTATTTTTCAGTTACTACAACTGTAATATGACTTGTTCTCTTGTTAATTGGTGATGCTGAACCTTTAGCTCTAGGACGGAAACGTTTTAGAGTTGGTCCTTCATCTACGAAAGCTTCGCTGATGAATAAGTTTTGTGCATCTAAATCAAAGTTATGTTCTGCGTTTGCAATTGCTGACTTAAGAGCTTTAGCAATAATTGGAGAGCCTGCTCTAGGTGTGAATTGCAAAATTGCAAGTGCTTCAGCAGCATTCTTGCCTCTGATCAAGTCAATGACAAGGCGAGCCTTACGAGGCGCAATACGAACATTTGTAACTTTAGCTGTTGCTGATGTAATTTCTTGTTCTGCCATCATTTAAGTCTCCCTTCTTATTTTGCTGGTGCTGTCTTTTTGTCATCTGTTCCATGACCATGGAATGTACGTGTAGGTACGAATTCACCTAACTTGTGACCAACCATGTCTTCTTGGATATAAACAGGAACATGCTTACGACCATCATGAACTGCGATTGTATATCCTACGAAACTAGGAAAAATTGTTGAACGTCTTGACCATGTCTTGATAACTGTCTTCTTTTCAGAATCAGCTTGTGCATCGATCTTCTTTAGAAGGTGTGCATCAGCGAATGGTCCCTTTTTTAAACTACGACTCATCTTATGTCCTCCTTATAGTATTCTAATGAATAGTTTACTTACCTTTTCTGTGACGAATGATAAGTCTTTCAGATTTGGCATGAGTTGAACGAGTCTTCTTACCAAGAGTCTTCTTACCCCATGGTGACATAGGAGATGGATGACCGATTGGTGCTTTACCTTCACCACCACCGTGTGGGTGATCGTTAGGGTTCATAACTGATCCACGAACTGTAGGTCTCACACCTAACCAGCGCTTACGTCCAGCTTTACCGATCTTGATAAGTTCATGTTGTTCGTTACCAATTGAACCTACAGTAGCACGACAAGTTGAAAGAATCATACGTACTTCACCAGAAGGTAGACGTAGTAATGAATACTTACCATCTCTACCAAGTAGTTGTACAGATGTACCAGCAGAACGGCCTAGTTGACCACCCTTACCAGGTTTTAATTCAACGTTGTGAATTGTAGTACCAACAGGAATATCTGCAAGTGCAAGTGTGTTACCTGGTTTGATATCTGCTTCTTTACCAGATTCAACAATTTGTCCTACTTCAAGACCTTTAGGAGCTAAGATGTATGACTTAACACCATCTGAATAATGAATTAATGCAATATTAGCGGTACGGTTTGGATCATATTCGATAGACTTAACTGTTGCCTTAACACCGTCTTTGATACGTTTGAAATCAATAACACGGTATTTTTGTTTGTGTCCACCACCACGGTGACGAACTGTAATATGACCATATGAATTACGACCAGCAGTATGGCTTTGTGATTCTAAAAGTGTCTTTTCAGGAGTTGTTTTAGTAATTTCTGAAAAGTCAGAACCTGTCATATTACGACGACCGTTTGTGGTTGGTTTATACTTGATAATCGCCATTATTGGACCTCCTTATTTATTTCTCTTCGTCAAAAATCTTAATTTCATCAGAATCTGCAGTAAGAGTAACAATAGCCTTACGACGTTTGTTAGTTAGACCAACATAACGACCTTGGCGCTTCTTCTTACCAGCAACGTTCATGATATTTACTTGTTTAACCTTGGCACCAAAAATTTCTTCAACGGCTTGTCTTACAAGAACCTTGTTAGCATCTAGGGCAACATCGAAAGTATATTTCTTGTCGCTCATAGCATCCATTGAGCTTTCAGTAACAACAGGGCGAATAATTACGTCTCTTGCGTTCATTATGCAAGCACCTCCTCAATTTTTGAAAGTGCTGCTTGTGTAACAACTAACTTCTTAGCGCTAATTACGTCAAGAACGTTAACACCTTCTGGTGCAACAACTGTAACTCCAGCAATGTTTCTTGCTGATAGAGCAACGTTGTCGTTACCGTCTTCAACAACTACAAGAGCTTTGTTATCAGCACCTACTGTTTTAAGTAATTGTGCAAAAGCTTTTGTACTTGGCTTGTCGTATGAAATTGAGTCAACAACGATAATATTACCGTCGACAGCCTTTTGTGAAAGGACAGACTTCAATGCTAAACGACTAACTTTCTTAGGAAGATGGTATGCATAAGATCTTGGTGTAGGGCCGAATACGACACCACCACCTACCCATTGAGGTGATCTAATTGAACCTTGACGAGCACGACCAGTTCCCTTTTGACGCCATGGTTTTCTACCACCACCACGTACTTCAGAACGGTTCTTTACATCATGAGTACCTTGTCTCATTGATGCACGTTGCATGATAACTGCTTCAGTAACAACGTTGTTGTTTGGTTCAACACCAAAGATTACGTCATTTGCTTCTACAGTACCGTTTTCAGCACCGTTATCTTTATAAGCTGTGATTTTTGTCATAACTCAGTTCCTCCTTCCTATTTAGTAGCTTTAATAGCTGATTGAATTTTAACTAATGATTTGTTAGCTCCTGGAACGTTACCTTTGATCATGATTACATTACGATCAGTATCAACTTTAACGATTGCAAGATTTTGTGTAGTAACACGGTTATTACCCATGCGACCTGGTAGCATCTTACCCTTAAATACACGGTTAATGATGGCACCCATTGAACCAGGAATACGGTGATATCTTGAACCATGAGTTTCAGGTCCTCTAGCTTGACCGAATCTCTTAATATTACCTTGCATTCCATGTCCCTTTGTAGTTCCTGTAACGTCGACAATATCACCAGAATTAAATGTGTCTACTTTAACTTCAGCACCTAATTCGTAGTCTCCCATTTCAACATCGCGGAATTCGCGAATGAAGTGTTTAGGAGTTGTATTTGCCTTTTCTGCATGACCCTTGGCAGGTTTGTTAGATAAAACTTCACGTCTATCTTCGAAACCTAGTTGAACGGCCTCATAACCATCGTTTTCAACTGTCTTAAGTTGCATAACAACATTTGGTGTTGCTTCAACAACTGTAACGGGAATAAGTTCTCCGTTGTCAGTGAAAATTTGAGTCATTCCGATTTTTTTACCAAGAATTCCTTTTCTGGCCATGTTTGCACCTCCAATAATTTATTTTTAGTTATTATAGTTTGATTTCGATGTCAACACCAGATGGTAGATCCAACTTCATAAGTGAATCCACTGTCTTCTTTGTTGGGTTAACAACGTCGATAAGTCTTTTATGTGTACGTATTTCGAATTGTTCTCTAGAATCCTTATGCTTATGTGGTGAACTCAACACTGTATATAGTGAACGTTCTGTTGGCAAAGGAATTGGGCCTGAAATTGTAGCACCAGTTCTTTTTGCAGTTTCCACAATCTTGTCAGCTGATTGATCTAGAATACGATGTTCATAAGCCTTTAAACGAATGCGAATTTTTTGACTTGCCATGGGGTTACCTCCTTTTTGTCTCTTTCAAGATGACCGGCTCCGTAAGAATATCCGTCAGCCCTGCCGTGGCAAAGCGGCCGGGTGTGTCGCAACCTCTTACTTCTAAACCGTCGATATATTTTATATACCACTTTGTAATACTTATCATGTAAATAAGCACTCTTATAATACTACACGATGAAGTCCTCATTATCAAGTCCAAATAGTGTATTTTTTTAAAATGAAAGACGCTTTCTTAAAATTCATTTTTCAACTATACTCTATTAAAAGTGGAGGTGTAAATTGAACGATTTCGAATTTAGTTATAATAACAGGTTTTCCAACAATAATAAAGACAAAATTTATTTTTATCTGTTGCGCGCACAAATCATTCTTAATGCAATAATCATTTTTGCTTACAGTGCCACGACAAAGAACCTATACTTGTTTGCTCCGATTATTTTGAATTTACTAGCTCTTTATCTCAAACCTAATCCAAATAAGTTAATGGATCGAATTAATTTTGTCTTTCAATTGTTTTTTCAAGTTTTCATCATTGCCGAGTCCTATTTCTACCTTATTAACTTAACAACTCGGTATTACAACTGGAACCTACCTAGTTCTATTGGACTATTGTTGGTTTCGCTATTAGTTATATATATTCCATATATAATCGTGTTCTTTGGTTCAATTCAAAACAAGTTGCTACAATTACTTGCTGCTGTCTTCACTTTTGAATTTATCGCAATGGCTGCTTTAAATATTGTTACCTATGGAACGATTCTTTACTTCAACCCATTTGTTACTACATTAAGTAACTCACAGTTTCTGAGTGCCATCGCCTTTATGATCATGATTTTAATTATGATGCATCGTTGGGGTTACGATATGCCTAAGTTTCGTTTATCTAAGGATGCCAATTATTGGCTACTAGGAATTCTTCTATTAATAAGTGTCTGGTTTATCTTCTGGAATGCCTTCGGTGGAGGAAAAACTTTGTTCGGTGCCTTATTCGGATTCAACTTCAAAGGTGTCTCGTTTAAAATTCAATATCTCTTAAGCGGACTCGAAGCTGGTATTGCCGAGGAATTACTTTTCCGTTATGCCTTCTTGACTATTCTATTGGTAGCATTCAGAAATTATAAATATAAAATCTTCTATGCACCAATTGTAAGTAGTCTCTGTTTCGGTTTATTACATATAACAAACGTTACTGCTGGTCAAAGTTTGCCTAACACTATCAACCAAATGATTTTTGCTTTCGGCATGGGACTATTTATGAGTAGTATCTATCTTTATACCGATTTATTCTACCTACCAGTCATCTTCCATACCCTACTTGATACATTTGCATTTAGTACCTCTGGTGAATTAATGAGTGGCAAGGTAACTATAATGGATAACATTTTAACAATCGGAGAGACTTCGATATTCGTTATCGTGGCGATTGCTTTACTTGTATCTATCTATAATAGAAGAAAACAATCATTTAGCTTTTAAATTCTATACGGAAATTGTCTCATATCAGTTGATATGGGCTTTTTTTTATACAAAAAAAATCACAATAACAATTTAATGTCATTGTGATTTATTAATTTACAGATTAGTCCTCTGCAGGTGTACCACCATTTTTCTTGATGATTTCTGCTTGAATAGACTTAGGAACCTTTTCGTAGTGATCCATTGTCATAGTAAATGTACCACGGCCTTGTGTAGCTGAACGAAGTGTTGTAGCATAACCAAACATTTCAGCTAGTGGAACGTAAGAATTGATAAGTTGTGCATTACCACGAGCTTCCATTCCTTCAACACGTCCACGACGAGCAGTAACTTGTCCCATAACATCACCTAAGTATGATTCTGGAGTAACAATTTCAACCTTCATAATAGGTTCAAGAATTACGGCACCAGCAGCTTTAGATGCGTTACGTAATGACATTGAAGCGGCAATCTTAAAGGCAGCTTCTGATGAATCGACTTCGTGATATGAACCATCATATAACTTAGCCTTAACATCGATCAATGGGTAACCAGCAAGAACACCGTTTTCCATTGATTCTTTCAATCCTTGTTCTACTGAAGGGATGTATTCACGAGGAACAACACCACCGACAATAGCATCTTCGAATTCAAAGCCTTTACCTTCTTCGTTAGGTGTAAATTCAACCCAAACGTCACCATATTGACCTTTACCACCAGATTGACGAACGAACTTACCTTGAGCACTAGCTTGTTGAGTAAATGTTTCACGGTAAGCAACTTGAGGTTCACCAACCTTACATGCAACGTTAAATTCACGTTTCATACGGTCAACCATGATATCCAAGTGAAGTTCACCCATTCCGGCAATAAGAGTTTCACCAGTTTCAGGATTTGTTTCAGCTTGGAATGTAGGATCTTCTTCAGATAGTTTTTGGATGGCAATATCCATCTTATCTCTATCTTCCTTAGAATTAGGTTCAATAGAAACTTGGATAACTGGATCTGGAATATCCAATGATTCAAGAACTAGTGGATCTGAAGTATCAGTTAGAGAATCACCAGTTGTAGTATTCTTCAAACCGATAACAGCAGCGATATCACCTGAGAATACTTCTGGGATTTCCTTACGGTGGTTAGAATGCATTTGTAGCAAACGACCAACACGTTCACGCTTGTCTTTAGTTGAGTTAAGAACGTATGAACCTGATTCCAATGAACCTCTATATACACGAATGTATGTTAGACGACCAACGAATGGGTCAGTAGCGATCTTAAATGCTAAACCAGCGAATGGTTTTGAATCATCAGCCATAAGTTCAACTTCTGAATCATCTTTAGGATCTGTAGCTTTATAAGGACGTACGTCAAGTGGTGATGGTAGGTAATCAACAACCGCATCCATCAACATTTGAACACCCTTATTCTTGAAGGCTGAACCAGCAAGAACTGGGAAGAACTTCAAGTTAATTGTAGCTTTACGGATAGCTAAACGAATTTCATCATTTGAGATTTCTTTACCGTCTAGGTATTTTTCCATAACGTCGTCATCAACTTCAGCAACAGCTTCGATTAATTCTGTACGTTTCTTTTCAGCTTCTGCACGGTAGTCGTCAGGAACATCAACTGTATCCCACTTTGTACCAAGTTCATCTTCATCATAAAGGTCGGCTTTCATTTCGATCAAGTCGATAACACCTTCGAATTTGTCTTCAGCACCAATAGGCATTTGGATAGCATGCGCATTAGCGTTAAGTCTTTCGTGAAGTGTTTCAACTGAGTAATCAAAGTTAGCACCGATTTTATCCATCTTGTTAACGAAAACAATACGTGGAACACCGTATGTTGAAGCTTGACGCCAAACATTTTCAGTTTGTGGTTCAACACCAGATTGAGCATCAAGGACAGTAATGGCACCATCTAGAACACGTAGTGAACGTTCAACTTCGATTGTGAAGTCAACGTGTCCTGGAGTATCAATAATATTGATACGGTTACCTTTCCATTCAGCAGTTGTAGCAGCTGATGTAATGGTAATACCACGTTCTTGTTCTTGGGCCATCCAGTCCATTTGTGAAGCACCATCATGTGTTTCACCAATTTTATGGATTTTACCAGTATAGTACAAGATACGTTCAGTAGTTGTAGTTTTACCGGCATCAATATGGGCCATAATACCAATATTTCTGGTTTTTTCTAGTGGAAATTCACGTTTATTAGCCATGAAAAATTGTATCTCCTCTCAAATTATCTTAATCTTACCAACGATAGTGAGCGAATGCACGGTTAGCATCGGCCATCTTGTGTGTATCTTCACGTTTCTTAACAGCAGCACCAGTATTGTTAGCTGCATCCATGATTTCATTTGCAAGACGTTGGTCCATTGTGTGTTCGCCACGTAGACGAGCATAACTTGTAATCCAACGTAGTCCTAAAGTAGTACGACGATCAGGACGAACTTCGATAGGAATTTGGTAGTTAGAACCACCGATACGGCGGGCCTTAACTTCAAGAGCAGGCATAACATTGTTCATTGCTTCTTCAAACACGTCCAATGGTTCGTTGCCTGTCTTTTCCTTAATAATATCGAATGAACGATATAGAATTGTTGAAGCAGTACCTCTTTTACCATCATACATCAAATGGTTAATCAAACGAGTTACTAGCTTTGAGTTGTACATTGGATCTGGCAAAACATCGCGTTTTGGAGCTCTACCTTTACGCATATAAAATTCCTCCGTTATTACATTATTTCTTTAAATGTTTTTATTTGTTGTTATTTCTTAGGTCTCTTAGCACCGTATTTAGAACGACTTTGCATACGTCCATCAACACCGGCTGTATCAAGGGCACCACGAACAACGTGATAACGAACACCAGGTAGATCCTTTACACGTCCACCACGGACAAGGACAACACTATGTTCTTGTAGGTTATGACCAATACCAGGAATGTAAGCTGTAACCTCAATAAGGTTTGATAATCTAACACGGGCATACTTACGTAGGGCAGAGTTAGGTTTCTTAGGTGTCATTGTTCCGACACGAGTAGCAACACCACGTTTTTGTGGGGCTGGATTCTTTGTAGCAATCTTCTTCATACTGTTGTAGCCAAAGTTCAATGCAGGAGCATCTGATTTAGATGCTGTTGACTTACGGCCTTTGCGAACTAATTGATTAATTGTAGGCATTCAAAGTTCCTCCTAAAAATTTAAGTACACACATCCAGGTGGTTCATAATTTTGTAAAATAATAAACCACATAGGTGGCGTACGTTTCGAGCTTTATATTTAATAAACAAACTAATATTGCTGCCAATAAAAGCACGTCTATTAGAATACCATCTTTAAAAAACCATGTCAATGCAACATTTTTAAAAAGTTATCCACAAACTCACGTAATTTCTTATTGAGGTGTTTAAAATGATTATTTCAGTATACTTATTAGTCTTCATATTGGGAGCTTGTACTATCTCCTTTCTAAAAGTGATTGCACATGATTACCCACAGATCAGCCTAACTAGGCGTTCTCACTGTGATCGTTGTTTCCGAATTTTACGATGGTACGAAATTATACCTATAATAGGTTATTTCATAGTTCATGGTAAATGCTCCAGTTGTAAAAATCAATTAGATTTTGAAAATCCACTTCAAGAATTTGTTGGTAGCCTGTTCTTGTGCATAACTATATATCAAAATGATTGGATCTACTTACCGTTCTTTATTATGTTAATTGTGTTATCCTTTAGTGATTATTTCTATGGATATGTCTACCCTATTTTCTATTTACTAAGTCTTCCTACTATTATTATGCTTTTTCCACAACTCCATTTATTACCGGCCATATTGATTTACCTTTCCTTATTCTTATTGAGCAAACGTTATTCATTAGGCCTAGGCGATATCGAAGTTATGTCATTAATCGGCTTACTTTTTGAAACAAACTTTTTCTTAAATACTGTTTTAATTGCATGTACCTTTTGCCTACTACAATATAGTCTCCACAAAAAAAGATCATTTAGATTTATCCCCTACTTAACAATAGCTACAGGAATAACCTATATGATCTTTTCGTTTAAAATTTTGGCAAAATCTTTTCCAGTTTTAACCAATTAACACATAATTCCCACCACTTAGCATCGTAGGCATTAAGGTTAGCCTCATTACCAGGATTCTGAGTTACATGATTTGCTAAGGATAGACCGTGTCCACCTGAACCAAATAGATGCATTTCATAAGGAATTCCCAGTAAATCCATCTTTTGTGCATAAATAATTGAATTCATCACTGGCACAGTTTGATCGGTAACCGTTTGCCAGATAAAGGTTGGCTTACCATTCTTAGTCAAATGTTCTTGAGCTTGCCAATAATAGATATCGGAACTGACCTTCATTGACCAGTCTTCATCTTTAGGCCAGCCCAAAGTCATATCAACTACAGAATATCCTAAAACGTTAACCGCTGGTTCAACCGCTAATTCTTCAGGGAAAATTTTTACTCTTTGTTCTGGATCCAACATTATTGAATTGAAGTCGGCCACAATATGTCCACCAGCAGAAAATCCAACTAGTACAACTTTATTCAAATCAATATGATGTAAATCACTTTGTTCCTTCAACCAGTTTAAAGTAGTAGCCATCTCTTGTAAGGCCAAGGGATAAACTGTATGTTCATCATCAATCAATTGGTAGTGCAAAACTAGTGCGTGCATTCCCTCTGAATTAAACTTCATCGCAATTGGTTGAGCTTCACGATCAGAGTGAAACTTAAAAGCTCCTCCTGGACAAATGATGGCGACAGGATAGTCGTTTGGTTTCTCAAAATCCGAGATTGGATCTAACCAATACGTATCAAGTGTAAATTTGGTATCTTCATAAGATAATTCTTGCTTCTGCAAAATGCTGACCTCCAAATTAATTTCAATAACACCATTATACACAAAAAAAAAGACGACCCGCAAAGGGTCGTCTTTAATTAATTATTTCTAAATCATACTACATAAAAGTTATTCACTCTTTAGTTTTCTGATTTAGCTGCATCTTCGGCTTTCATTTGAGCTTCGATGTCAGAAATTGTGTAAGCACCATTCAAAGAGTTTTCTGCCATAGGGCCAACCTTCTTAGGTTCCATATGGTTGTACTTAGCCATACCAGTACCGGCAGGAATAAGTTTACCAATAATAACATTTTCCTTAAGTCCAAGAAGTGGATCATTCTTACCTCTGATAGATGCATCAGTAAGAACTCTTGTTGTTTCCTGGAAGGAAGCGGCTGACAAGAAACTGTTAGTTTCAAGAGAAGCCTTAGTAATACCAAGAAGTACTGGACGTCCAGTAGCAGGAATACCACCATTGAACAATGTTTCCGCGTTATGATCAGTAAATTGTGAAATATCCATTAATTGACCAGGCAATACATCTGTGTCACCAGGATCAAGAATACGGATCTTTCTAAGCATTTGTCTAACCATAACCTCGAAATGCTTATCAGAGATATCAACACCTTGCATACGGTAAACTTTTTGAATTTCAGCAAGCAAATAGTTTTCTGTATGTAGGACGTTAGTAACCTTGATTAATTCCTTAGGATCGATTGAACCTTGTGTTAACTTACCACCACGTTTAACGTGATCACCTTCGGCAACCGCAACACTTGATGTATAAGGAACACTATAAGTTCTAGTATCGATATCACCTTCAACAGTGATTTCCTTAGTATGTTCTGCTGGGTTTTCATCAATGGCAGTAATGTTACCGTCAACTTCTGAAATAACAGCAAGACCTTTAGGATTTCTAGCTTCAACAATTTCTTGAACACGAGGAAGTCCTTGAGTAATATCATCGCCACCAGCAACACCACCGGTATGGAAGTTTCTCATTGTCAATTGTGTACCTGGTTCACCGATTGATTGAGCAGCAACAGTACCAACTGCCTCACCAATTTCAACTTCTTCACCAGTAGCAAGGTTACGACCGTAACATTTCTTACATACACCATGTTTTGTATCACATGTAAATGCAGAACGAATTGTAACGTGTGTAACACCAGCATCAACAATTGTTTGAGCAAGTTTTTCGTCCATCATTACGCCACGAGGTGCAATAATGTCGCCAGTCTTAGGATCAAAGACTGTCTTTTGTGTATAACGACCAACAAGTCTGTCATACAATGGTTCGATCATATCTGTACCTTCCATAATTGAACTTACAACAAGTCCACGGTCAGTACCACAATCTTCTTCACGAACAATAACATCTTGTGCAACATCAACTAGACGACGAGTCAAGTAACCAGAGTTAGCGGTCTTCAAGGCTGTATCGGTCATACCTTTACGGGCACCATGGGTTGACATGAACATTTCCAAAACAGATAGGCCTTCACGGAAGTTTGAAATAACAGGGATTTCCATCATACCACCATTAGGAGCGGCCATAAGTCCACGCATACCAGCAAGTTGTGTAAAGTTTGAGATGTTCCCACGGGCACCGGAATCAGACATCATTGAGATAGGGTTTGTAGGATCAAATGAATCGATCAACAATTGTTGAATTTCATCCTTTGTATCATTCCAAACACTAATAACACGATCATGTCGTTCTTCATCAGTGATAAGACCACGACGGAATTGCTTAGAAATTGAAGCAACTTGTTTGTGGGCTTTATCGATGATTTCAGGCTTTTGGTTCAATGTAGGAACATCAGTAACACCAACTGTTAATCCAGAAAGTGTACAAATTCTGTAACCTAAGTCTTTCATATCATCAAGAAGTGATGAAGTTCTTTGAACACGGTAAACCTTAAAGATTTGAGCAATAATATCTGATAGATAACCACTCTTTAGTGGATCGATAATATCCATTTCGTCAAGGCGTTTATGAATGTCCTCACCTTTTCCAAGGAAGTACTTATCAGGAACACCATGAACTAAGTTGTCATCAGTTGGTTCATTCAAGTATGGGAAGTCTTCTGGAAGAATTTCGTTAAAGATTACTTTACCAACACTGGTAATCATAATCTTGTCACGTTGTTCATCCTTGAAAGGCTTGTCAGGCATTGAATCAACCGCGATACCAATTCTTGTATGGTAATGAACATCACCATTAAGCATTGCAGTTTGAACTTCGTTAGAATCCTTGAAGATCTTACCTTCACCAGTCATATGTCTTGTTTCCATTGTTAGATAGTAGTTACCTAAAACAACATCCTGTGAAGGAGTAACGATAGGCTTACCATCTTTAGGAGCAAGGATATGGTGAGCAGCAAGCATCAACATACGTGCTTCAGCTTGAGCTTCGTCTGATAGTGGAACGTGGATAGCCATTTGGTCACCATCAAAATCGGCATTATAAGCTTCACAAGCAAGTGGGTGTAAACGAATTGACTTACCGTCAACTAGCACTGGTTCAAAGGCTTGAATACCAAGTCTGTGAAGTGTAGGGGCACGGTTAAGTAATACTGGACGTTCTTTAATAACGTCTTCTAGTACATCCCAGATATCATCATCTTGACGATCAATCTTTCTTCTAGCATTTTTAACGTTAGAAGCGATCTCACGTTTAACTAATTCATGCATAACGAAAGGCTTGAATAATTCCAAAGCCATTTCACGAGGAAGTCCACATTGATAGAACTTCAATGTAGGGCCAACATCGATAACTGAACGTCCTGAATAATCAACACGTTTACCAAGTAAGTTTTGACGGAAACGTCCTTGCTTACCTTTAAGCATGTGTGAAAGTGACTTCAATGGACGGTTACCAGGTCCTGTAACAGGACGGCCACGACGACCATTATCAATCAAGGCATCAACAGCCTCTTGCAACATTCTCTTTTCATTTTGAACAATGATATTAGGAGCATGTAAGTCCAACAATCTCTTGAGACGGTTGTTACGGTTGATTACACGACGGTACAAATCGTTCAAATCGGAAGTGGCAAAACGGCCACCTTCAAGTTGAACCATTGGACGAAGATCTGGTGGGATAACGGGAATTGCTTCCATGATCATCCATTCAGGCTTATTACCTGATTTTTGGAAGGCACTAAGAATATCCAAACGTCTGATAGCACGTGTACGTTTTTGACCTTGAGCAGTCTTCAATGCTTCACGTAACTCTTTAACTTCGGTATCCATATCTACTTGTCTAAGTAAATCTCTAACACCTTCGGCACCCATTTCAGCAACAAACTTGTTACCGAATTCTTCGCGCTTAGCACGGTATTCAGTTTCTGTTAATAGTTGTTTCTTTTCTAGATCTGTATCACCTGGGTCGATAACTACATATGATGCAAAGTAGATTACTTCTTCCAAGTTTCTTGGACTCATGTCCAAGACAAGTCCCATACGTGATGGAATTCCCTTAAAGTACCAGATATGTGTAACAGGTGCAGCTAGTTCGATATGGGCCATACGTTCACGACGAACCTTTGAACGTGTAACTTCAACACCACAACGATCACAAACAATACCCTTATAACGGATACGTTTGTACTTACCACAGGCACATTCCCAGTCTTTAGTTGGTCCGAAAATTCTTTCATCGAATAGACCATCTTTTTCTGGTTTCAAAGTACGGTAGTTGATAGTTTCAGGCTTTTTAACCTCTCCATAAGACCAACTACGGATCTTATCTGGAGATGCTAAACCAATTTGCATACTTTCGAATTTATTAACGTCTATCAAAAGGTAACCTCCCTAAAGTTTTGACTAGTTTTCTGATTTTGTACTGGCTGATTCAGTAGAATCTTTTGAGGCTTCGAGTTTCTTAGCTTCTTCTTCAGCACGTTTTTGTTCTTGTTGTTTAGCGAACTTAGATAGAGCGTCAACACTAACAGCGTCTTCGTCGTCATCCATATCTCTAAGTTCGATTTCTTTCTTGTGAGCATCTAGAACCTTCATATCAAGTCCAAGTGCTTGTAATTCTTTGACAAGAACACGGAATGATTCAGGAACACCAGGCTTAGGAATACTTTCACCCTTAACGATGGCTTCGTATGTCTTAACACGACCAACAATATCATCTGACTTGTATGTCAAGATTTCTTGTAGTGTATAAGCGGCACCATAAGCTTCAAGAGCCCAAACTTCCATTTCACCAAATCTCTGTCCACCAAATTGTGCTTTACCACCAAGTGGTTGTTGAGTAACTAGTGAGTATGGTCCGATTGAACGAGCGTGAAGTTTATCATCAACCATGTGAGCTAGTTTCATGTAGTACATAACACCAACAGCAACACGGTTCTTGAATGGTTCACCTGTACGACCGTCATATAGAAGTGACTTACCATCAGTATCCATATCGGCTTCTTTAACAATATCCCAAAGTTCGTCATCACTAACACCATCGAAAACAGGTGTTGCAACATGGATGCCAAGTTTTCTAGCAGCCATACCTAAGTGAAGATCAAGAACTTGTCCAATATTCATACGTGATGGAACACCCATTGGGTTCAATAGGATGTCTACTGGAGTACCGTCTGGCATATAAGGCATATCTTCTTGAGGAACAACGATAGATACAGTACCTTTATTACCATGACGTCCGGCCATCTTATCACCAACTTGAATCTTACGCTTTTGCGCAATGTAAACACGAACTAACATGTTAACACCAGGATCAAGTTCGTCTCCGGCTTCACGAGTAAAGACTTTGACATCTTGGATAATTCCGCCACCACCATGTGGTACACGAAGTGAAGTATCACGGACTTCACGAGCTTTTTCACCAAAGATAGCGTGTAGTAATCTTTCTTCAGCTGATAATTCAGTAACACCCTTAGGTGTAACTTTACCAACTAAGATATCACCATCACGAACTTCAGCACCAATACGGATAATTCCGAATTCGTCAAGATCCTTCAATGAATCTTCACCAACGTTAGGAATTTCACGTGTGATTTCTTCAGGTCCAAGTTTTGTATCACGTGCTTCTGATTCGTACTCTTCAATATGAATTGAAGTATATGCATCTTCACGCACTAATTTTTCTGAAAGAACAACAGCATCTTCATAGTTGTACATGTTCCATGTCATAAATGCGATAAGTGGGTTTTGACCAAGGGCTAATTCACCATTTTCCATGGCAGGACCATCGGCAATGATTTCACCCTTCTTGATCTTGTCATCCTTGCGAACGATAGGTCTTTGGTTGTAACTCTTACCATTATTTGAACGACGGAACTTAGTTACTTTATATTCATCAGTTGTGCCATCTTCATCACGTTTGATAGTGATCTTCTTAGCATCAACATATTCAACAACACCAGCATGACTAGATAATAATGCAGCACCGGAATCATGAGCAGCAATATATTCCATACTTGTACCAACAAGTGGTGCATGTGGGTTGATCAAAGGAACGGCTTGACGTTGCATGTTAGCACCCATCAAGGCACGGTTAGAATCATCGTTTTCCAAGAAAGGAATACATGCAGTAGCAACAGAAACAACTTGTCTAGGTGAAACATCCATGTAATCGACTTTTTCAGGAGTTGTTTCAATATTGTCATCCTTGTGACGAGCCAAAACTGTCTTATCAACAAAGGCACCGTCATCAGCTAATGGTGAGTTAGCTTGAGCAACAATATAATTATCTTCTTCATCAGCAGTTAAGTAATCGATCTTGTCGGTAACTTTATGTGTATCCCATGAAACACGACGATATGGTGTTTCGATGAAACCATATTTGTTGATGATAGCGTATGAAGCCAAGTTATTGATAAGTCCAATATTAGGACCTTCTGGAGTTTCAATAGGACACATACGACCATAGTGAGTATAGTGAACATCACGAACTTCATATCCGGCACGATCACGAGTCAAACCACCAGGTCCAAGAGCTGATAGACGACGCTTGTGTTCTAGTTCTCCAAGTGGGTTTGTTTGATCCATGAATTGTGACAATTGTGATGAACCAAAGAATTCCTTAATTGAAGCAACAACTGGTCTAATATTGATCAATTGTTGTGGTGTAACTGTGGCTGAATCTTGAATTGACATTCTTTCACGTACAACACGTTCCATACGTGATAAACCGATACGGAATTGGTTTTGTAGTAACTCACCAACTGAACGAATACGACGGTTACCCAAGTGATCAATATCATCTGTTGAGCCAATGCCTTCTTTAAGGTTCAAGAAGTAGTTAATACCAGCTAAAATATCAGCAGGTGTAATTGTACGGTTTTCTTCTGGAATATGACCGTTACCAATAATATTAACAACTTTTTCATTGTCAGCTTCTGAATAGATCTTAATTGATTGAATAACAATTGGGTCTGTCAAAACACCCTCATCTGAAGGTTGTAATGTAAGAGTCTTGAAATCATCTCTTTCAAGATATGGAGCCAATTTACTCATTGCTTCACGGTCAATAAGAGTATCTTTTGCTAGAACAACTTCACCAGTATCTGGGTCAGCCAATGTTTCAGCCAAAGTCTTATTTAGAAGTCTTGTCTTTAGGTTTAACTTCTTATTGATCTTGTAACGACCAACAGGAGCTAAATCATAACGACGTGGATCAAAGAATCTAGCATATAGCAATGAACGAGAACTATCTGCAGTCTTTGGTTCACCAGGACGAAGTCTTTCATAAACATCTTTCAAGGCTTCTTCAACACGTGAATCACTTGTATCTTTATGAACATCTTTTTCAAGAGTAAGGTTCAAAGTATCGTTTTCACCAAAAATATCAAGAATTTCTGAATCTTCACCAAATCCAAGTGATCTGATTAATTCTGAAATAGGTAATTTTCTAGTTCTATCGATTCTTACATAACCAAGACCCTTAGCATCTGTTTCATATTCCAACCAAGCACCACGGTTAGGGATAACAGTTGTACCAAAGTTGATACGACCATTTTTGTCAGTGTCTTGATTGTAATAAATACCAGGAGAACGTACTAATTGAGAAACGATAACACGTTCGGCACCATTAATAATGAAAGTACCTTGTTCTGTCATGATAGGGAAATCACCAAAGAAAACATCTTGAGTCTTGATTTCACCAGTTTCATGATTTGTTAATTTCAATGTTACATGTAATGGAGCTGAGAAATTAGCATCATGTTGTCTTGCTTCTTCAACAGTATATTTTGGTTCTAGTAATTTATAATCGACATATTCCAATGAAAGGTTCCCTGCAAAATCGTCAATTGGCATAATATCGTCAAACATATCTTTTAGTCCTTCATCTAAGAACCAGTTGTAAGAGTTTGTTTGGATGTCAATTAAATTTGGCAGTGGAAGTACTTCCTTGATCTTTGCATAACTACGACGAACACGGTGTGCACCATAATTAACGTTATGATAAGTCAAATTTTTCACCTCAACATATAATTTGTTCAAAATGCAAATCAAAGTCTAATGTTACAATTTGATTACATTTTGTCTGAAAACGTTTTTATAACCCGTTTTTAGGCAAAAAAAAACCAAAAATAGAATCGAAAATCTATTTTTGCGTTTTTTATTTGGCATAACCACGGACAATAGATCGTGATTTGCAATTTGAACTTTGAATCTCAAAAGAAATAATACACTTAAGCACTCTTCATGTCAATAGTCAAGCTTACTACTTTTGATTAGTCACAGCTGTCTTACTTTCTGGACTATCAACTGTAATTGTTAGCTTGCCCTTTTTAGAACCAACTTTGATTGAATCGCCAGCTTTAACTTTGCCCATAAGCAATTGTTCACTAACTGGATCTTCAATTTCACGTTGAATGGTTCTTCTCATTGGACGAGCACCATACTCTGGATTATAACCATCTTTAACCAAGTCACTATAAGCAGTTGGAGAAATAACTAGCTTAATTTCTCTTTCAGCAAGACGTTTTCTCAAGTTATTACTCATGATCTTAGCAATATCTTTAAGTTGTTCCTTGTTAAGTGCCTTGAAGACGATTGTTTCATCAATACGGTTCAAGAATTCTGGACGGAAGAACTTCTTCAATTCAACATTGATTCTTTCTTGCATTTCTTTATAGTCATTGTGGACATCCTTCGCACCAAAACCAACTGACTTATCTTCCTCAAGTGATCTAGCACCTAAGTTAGAAGTCATGATGATGATTGTGTTACGGAAGTCAACTTTACGACCCTTAGCATCAGTTAAGATACCATCATCTAATACTTGAAGTAATAGATTGAAGACATCTGGATGAGCTTTTTCAACTTCATCCAATAGGATAACTGAATATGGTTCATTTCTAACTTTCTCAGTTAGTTGACCACCTTCATCAAATCCTACATAACCTGGAGCTGAACCAATCAACTTCGAAGTACTGTATTGTTCCATGTATTCTGACATATCGACACGAATCAAGTTGTCTTCAGAACCAAACATTACTTCAGCAATTGATTTAGCCAACTCAGTTTTACCAACACCAGTAGGTCCTAAGAACATAAATGAACCAATTGGACGATCTGGATCTTTCATACCACTTCTGGCACGACGGATAGCACGAGAAACAGCACTAATGGCGTTATCTTGTCCGATAACACGTTTGTGAAGCTCTCCTTCAAGATTAAGTAGACGTTCACTCTCTTTACGAGTGATTTGTTTAACTGGAACACCAGTCCATTCAGCAATGATTTCAGCAATATCATCAGCTGTAACAACTGGTTTCTTTGTTTGAACAGTCTTCTTATTCTTTAGCTTAGCGATACTTGCTTGAATAGTCTGTTCTTCTTCACGAATCTGAGCAGCTTTTTCAAAATCTTGGTCAAGAATGGCATTGTTTTTATCATTCAATAACTTCATTGATTGATTAGTTAATTCTTCTAACTTATTATTCTTTGAAACATTGTGGATACGAACTTTGGCAGATGCCTCATCCATTAAATCAATTGCCTTATCTGGCAAGAAACGATTTGTTAGATAACGTGTTGAAAGACGAACAGCAGCTTCAACAGCTTCATCGGAAATAGTTAGACCATGATGTTGTTCATATCTAGGACGTAATCCTTCCAAAATTTGAACTGAATCAGCAGCACTAGGTTCTTCAATATGAACCTTCGCAAAACGACGCTCTAATGCTGTATCTTTTTCAATATACTTTTGGTATTCATTTGATGTAGTGGCACCAATCAATTGTAGTTCTCCACGAGCCAAAGCAGGTTTCAAAATATTTGAAGCATCAATAGCACCCTCAGCACCACCGGCTCCAATTAAAGTATGCAATTCATCAATGAATAGAATGACATGTTTATCTTCATAAATTTCTTCAATAATTTTCTTTAAACGATCTTCAAACTCACCACGATACTTTGTACCAGCAACTAATGAACCCATATCAAGCATCATGATACGTTTGCCTTGCATATCAAGAGGAACTTCCTTCTTCACGATAGCAATGGCTAATCCTTCAGCAATAGCTGTTTTACCAACACCTGGTTCACCAACTAAAACTGGATTGTTCTTAGTTCTACGACTAAGAATTTGGATAGTTCTTTCAACTTCTTTTTTACGACCAATAACTGGATCGATTTGATTATCACGAGCTAACTTAGTTAAATCTCTAGCAAGTGAATCCAAAGTTGGAGTTCCACCACTTGTATTTGATTGTTGTTTCTTTTGTTTATTAAGACCAGCCGCAAAACCACGACGTGCAGCCTTATTAGACATACCCATTTTACTCAAGAGTAATGACTTAGTTTTAGCCAAACTCAATCCTAAATTAACTAAAATACGATTTGCTAAATTATCTGAATCATCAAGAATAGCTAGCAAGATATGTTCAGTACCAATACGAGTTGCCTTATATAGGTTAGAATTCTCTTCCGCATTGCTCAAAATCATTTGACCCTTAGGAGAATAAGGTAAGTAAATTCCCTTAGCAGTATTAGATGAGACATCCCCATAACCTGTCAGATGTTCAATCTCTTCTTCAACATCTTGATCACTTACAGCTAGATCTCTCAAAGTAATACCGGCGATACCATCGTTCTCCATTGTTAGACCAAGCAGAATATGCTCAGTACCAACGGCATTATGATGAAATGTTTTAGCTTGTTCTTGGGCTAAAACAAGTGCATTCTTGGCGCTTTCGGTAAATACTTTGTCCATTAATGTTACCTCTACTTTTTAAGTGTCTGTTTAGAAAGTATAATTATGTTTTAAAAAAAAGCAATTATTTTATCTTATCACTCATAATTAAACAATTAATATTTTAAAAGTCAGTATTAATTGCCTTCAACTAGAATCCTACCACATTAGAACACTTTATATACCTAAATCAGATTTCCAATCCGGAACATGAATCAGAATTTATTTCTTAGAGAACGAAAAAAAAGTAATCAATTCTGATTTAGAATTAATTACCCTCTTTAACTTTTGAAATCTCTAAAGCGGAAGACGAGATTCGAACTCGCGACCCCCACCATGGCAAGGTGATGTTCTACCACTGAACTACTTCCGCATTGTTGCAATGCCGACTAGAGGATTCGAACCTCCGACCCCCTGTTTACAAGACAGGTGCTCTGCCAACTGAGCTAAGTCGGCATTAAGCCAAACGACATTTATTACTATACACAATAATCAACCTCATTGCAAGGCTAATTACATACGGGTGAAAGGACTTGAACCTTCATGTCCATTGGACACTAGAACCTAAATCTAGCGCGTCTGCCAATTCCGCCACACCCGCAAAACACTTATTGAATCCATTAAGCATTTTTGCTTAATGGAGGATACAGGGATCGAACCTGTGACCTCCTGCTTGTAAGGCAGATGCTCTCCCAGCTGAGCTAATCCTCCATAGTGTTTCTGTTTGAAACAACTATATTATTATACCTATTGGTTATAAAGTAAGTCAATAAAAATTTTAGATATTTTTTCGATTATTTTTTGGATGTATATTGCTACTATTTATTGCCGGTTCCGGTCAGGGAGAAAATTTTGTCTGGAACGTGGTGGGCACGACTTCGAGCTCTTGACTTTGTCAAGGAGCTTGAAGCTCGGCCTTGTTCTAAGTGGGCCCCACTAAGAACAGCTTCACCACTGAGACAAATTTTCTCCCTGACCTCCACCTGGTTTGGAGTTTTGATTTAGATTTGTTTCCACATCAAATTAAATAATTGAGATTCACTACTTCTTTTTCTTAAAATCACCAAAATAATAATTATCAATAAAATTAATTTCTCTACTGATTAATTTTAAAATTCATACAGTAACAAATTTACTTTATATTATAAATAGTATTAATACATCCCAACAATTCAAAAACAACCTTAGTCTGTAACAAAAATCAAAATTGGCTCAGTAGTGATATTTTTCTTAGCTGACGAAGTCAGGTTAGAAAAAGGTCGAGCTTGGAAACAATTTTTGAACTTTAAAATTGGTTTCAAGTCGGCCCACTACGCTCCAGCCAAATTTTGATTTTTGTGGAAGACGGCAAATGCCGTTGGTCTTCAACCACCCCCATAAGTTACTCTAACAACCATAGGTCGTAAAAGTAACTAAAAAAAGAGTCAGGACTATTCAGCCCTAACTCTCATCATTAATTAATTTTCGTTATTTGAATTATCTTCTGGTCTCATAGTTGGGAACAAAATAACGTCACGAATTGATGCGGCGTCTGTTAATAACATTACCAAACGGTCAACACCGATTCCTAGACCACCAGTTGGTGGCATACCGTATTCCATTGCTTCAACAAAGTCATCATCAATATGTTCGGCTTCATCATTACCAGCTTCACGTTCTTTGGCTTGTGCTTCAAAACGTTCACGTTGATCAATTGGATCATTCAATTCTGTAAAGGCATTACCAAATTCATGACCTAGAATATAAACTTCAAAACGGTCAGTAAAGTTAGGATTGTCCTTACTCTTCTTAGCTAATGGAGAAACTTCCAAAGGATATTCATAAATGAATGTAGGTTCCTTTAAAGTATCTTCAACAAACTCTTCAAAGAATTCAGCGATGATATGACCAACGCCCCAGAATTCTTCGTAGTGAACGCCCTTTTCATCAGCTAACTTACGTGCTTGATCAAGGTCCATATCAACACTAAAGTCGATACCTGTTTGTTCCTTGATAGCATCAACCATCTTAATACGCTTGAATGGCTTGCTCAAATCAATTTCTTCGCCTTGATAAGTAACAAGTTGTGTACCATTAGCTTTATCTGCAGCATGTCTGAAGAGTCCTTCGACTTCTTTCATAACATCTGTCATATCCCAATATGCTGCATATGTCTCCAATGAAGTATATTCAGGATTATGTTGTGTATCTAAACCTTCATTACGGAAAGCACGACCAATTTCGTAAACACGTTCGAATCCACCAACAATTAATCTCTTTAGAGGTAATTCGAGGGCAATACGAAGATACATTTCCATATTCAAAGCATTGTGGTGTGTGATAAATGGTCTAGCACTGGCACCACCAGCTTGAGTATTTAGAACTGGAGTTTCAACAGACATGAAACCTTCACCATCTAAATATTCACGGATAGCTGAAATAATCTTTGTACGCTTCTTAAAGCGATCAAAACTATCTTGGTTAGCAATTAAATCCAAATATCTTTGACGATAAATCTGTTCAACGTTTGTTAAACCATGGAATTTATCAGGTAGTGGACGGAGTGACTTAGAAAGCATAGTAACGTGAGTTACCTTAACTGTTAATTCACCCATATCTGTTTTCATGATTTCACCATGAAGACCTAAGTGATCACCAATATCTGAACGTTTGAAGATGTGATAGTTTTCTTCACCAACAACATCTTTACGTACATAAATTTGAATCTTACCACTTCTATCGCGGATATCAGCAAAACCAACTTTACCTTTACCACGTTTTGTCATCATACGACCAGCAATAACAACAGGTAGATCTTGTTCTTCAAGAACTTCCTTATCTTCATCACCATATTTATCATGAATCTCTTGAGCCAAAGCAGTTCTTTCGAATCTTGAACCAAATGGATCTACGCCTTCATCATAAAGTTCTTGCAATTTATCACGTCTGACCTGTAGTTGATCATTCATCACTCTTGCTTTTTTTATGTCTTCTTTAGTAAGTTGTTTCTTCTTGTTGTCCTTATTTTCGTTACTCAAAATTTTTCCCCCTGTCTACGAAATTGTTGAAGATCTCGCTTCTCGTTTTTCATAACTTTCAACAAATTGATCTAATGTGTCAAACACTTCTTGCATAGTATTTTCATTAACTACTTTAGCACGTGTTCTAACCGCATGGGGAATCCCCTTTAGATAATATGCTGCTTGTTGACGAAACTCTGGAACACCAACATGCTCACCTTTTAAGTCTACCAGACGTTGGAGTTGAAGTTTAGCTATATTAATTTTTTCTCTAATAGTTGGATCAGGTAAAATCTCACCTGTTTCCAAATAGTGTTCCATTTCATTTAGACGCCAAAGATTTCCAAGGACAGCACGACCTACCATCACAGCATCCGCACCAACATCTTCAATCATCTTCTTAGCATCTTGTGGTGTTTTCACATCACCGTTACCCATGAAAGGAATCGTTAAACTTTGAGCTACATCGTGTAAAATATCCCAGTTTGCGTGACCAGTGTACATTTGGGCTTTTGTTCGCCCGTGCATGGCAATTGCAGCAGCACCACCTTCTTGAGCAGCCAAGGCATTCTCAACTGCTAGAATATGGTCATCATCCCAACCAGTTCTCATTTTAACTGTTAGTGGTTTATCAATTGCTGAACTAACGGCCTTAACGGCTTTGTATAATTCATCTGGATCTTTCAACCAACTAGAACCAGCACCAGTTTTAGTTACCTTTTTGACAGGACATCCCATATTGATATCAATAATGTCAGCCCCAGTATTTTCGGATACATAACGAGCTGCATTGACTAATGAATCAATACTGCCACCAAAAATCTGAATACTAACTGGATGCTCCTTAGGATCAACAAACATCATACCGAGAGTTTTATCGTTACGGTATTTAATTCCCTGATCACTAATCATCTCACAAACGACTAAACCAGCACCGAATTCCTTAGCAGTCACTCTAAAAGCTGAATTAGTTATTCCTGCCATAGGCGCAACGACAATCTGATTAGGGATTGTAACGTCACCTATTTTCCATTCCATACTTCATACCTCTAACTTTTTCAATTACAACTCGTAATAATAACAAATTATCTATTAACATGGCAAATCTCATTAACCTTTTTGAGCAATAATTTGTTTCAAATCATCTTCGCTGAATTGATACTTGTTACCACAGAACTTGCAGACAGCTTCTGCACCATGGTCTTCATCAATCATTGCTTGAATTTCTTTAGTTTCCAAAGTAGCTAATGATTTTGAAAATCTTTCTTTAGAACAATCACAGTGGAATTGAATTGGCATTTCTTGCAAGACTTTCATCTCAACGCCATTCATAACTTTATTCAAAATATCCTCATTACTCAACCCCTCATTAAGCAAGGTTGATAGATTAGGGATTATTTTTAGGTTGTCTTCAATTTTTGATATATCTTTATCAGTTGCACCAGGTAAAGTTTGAACTAAGAAACCACCAGCAGCACCGACTTGTTCATTTGGTTGGACAAAAACTGAAACTCCAATAGCTGAAGGAATTTGTTCTGACTTAGCCATGTAATAAGCAAAATCCATTCCAATTTCTCCAGAAACTAGTGGAACTTGACCTGTAAATGGTTCTTTTAAATGAAGGTCCTTAGTAATACTCAAAGTACCCTTAGTACCAACGGCAGCTTTAACATCAATATGTCCATCTTCACGAGCCTTCAAACTGATGTGAGGATTAGTAATATAACCCTTTGTATTACCTTGAGCGTCAGCATCAACCACAATAGCACCAACTGGGCCATCACCTTGAACTCTGGTTGTTAAAACTTCGTCTTCTTTCAAAGTTGAAGTAGCAACTAGAATTGAACCAATCATAGTTCTACCTAATGCGGCACTGGAGTTTCTCCATGTATCGTGTCTCTTTTGTGCTTCTTGAATAGTTTCAGTAGCATTAACAATATATACTCTGAATTTTCCATCTTTAGAAACTGATTTAGTTAAAATGTCAGTCATAGTTTCCTCCGTTCAAAAAAGCGACTCTTCCGAGTCGCCTTTTCTTTTTAATCATCTTTATTATTGTCGCTATTATCATTGTTACTATTTGAGTCATCTGAACTATGATCATCTGATTTAGTTTCATCAGTCGACTTAGGCTCTTCAGTTGATTTAGTATCATCTGATTTGCTTTCGTCGGGATGTTCTGAAGGATATTCAGTCTTATCAAGGTTTTCACCATCGGTATTGTTTGAATCATCCTTACTATGTTCTTCAGTCTTTTGTTTAGCAACATCTTTTGCTTCAGCGGCTTTTTTAGCTTGTTCAAAAGTAGCAGCACTTTCACTTGGGAATTCTTGGTATGGATCGTTAGCTGGCATCTTACCAGTATTGAACAAACTCAAGATTTCCTTTTCATCAAGTGTTTCATACTTCAAGAGAGCTTCAGCAATAATCTTGTGTTGTTCACGATGTGATTCAAGAATTTCTCTAGCACGTTCGTGATCTTCATCAATAATACGCTTAACTTCTTGATCAATTTCTTTAGCAGTATCTTCTGAGTAAGAAGGTAATTGACGATAGTTACCACCACTAAATGGTTGACCATTCTTTTCAAGTTGAACTGTACCAAGACGGTCTGTCATACCATATTCAGTAACCATGGTACGAGCAATTTGAGTTGCTTGTTCAAAGTCATTTGATGCACCTGATGATGGTTGACCGACGATAATTTCCTCGGCTGTACGACCACCAAGTAATCCAGTGATTTGTTCATTCAATTCTTTCTTAGTTGCAAGATTTTGATCATCCTTAGGAAGCATGATAGCGTAACCGCCGGCACGTCCACGAGGTACGATGGTAACCTTTCTAACTACTCGAGAATCACTCAATACTAAACCGATCAAGGCGTGTCCAGCTTCATGGTAAGCAACTGTATGACGTTCTTGCTCAGGAATAACACGGTTCTTCTTAGCTGGACCAGCAATAACACGGTCTTCAGCTTCATCAAGATCAGTTGGGTCAATCTTTTGCTTACCACGTCTAGCAGCAACAAGTGCGGCTTCGTTTAGTAAGTTTTCTAGATCAGCACCAGCGAATCCAGGTGTTTGTTGTGCAATAGCTTTTAAATCTACATCTTCTGTAAATGGTTTGTTCTTAGCATGAACTTTAAGAATAGCTTCACGGCCCTTAACGTCAGGACGACCAACAAGAATCTTTCTGTCAAAACGACCTGGACGTAACAAGGCAGGATCAAGGACATCAGAACGGTTAGTAGCAGCCATAACGATGACACCTTCATTACCTGTGAATCCATCCATCTCAATCAATAATTGGTTAAGAGTTTGTTCACGTTCATCGTTACCACCGCCACCGGTACCTGAACCACGAGAACGACCGACAGCATCAATTTCATCAATGAAGATGATTGAAGGAGCATCTTTTTTAGCGTTATCAAACAAATCACGCACACGAGATGCACCAACACCAACGAACATTTCAACGAAATCTGAACCAGAAATTGAATAGAAAGGAACTTTAGCTTCACCAGCAACAGCCTTAGCTAGTAAAGTTTTACCAGTCCCGGGAGGTCCTTCTAGCAAGACACCGGCCGGTATTCTAGCGCCTAAAGAAACATACTTTCTTGGATCTTTTAGGAATTCAACAACTTCAACAAGTTCTTGTTTTTCCTCTTCGGCACCAGCAACATCAGAGAATCTAACTTTATTTTTCTTTGGATCTTCAGGTTTAACCTTAGATTTACCAAAGTTCATGACGCCTTTAGCACCGCCACCACCTTGGCCTCCTCGGCCCATCATTGCGAAGATTACAAAGAAGAATAATGCGAATGGAACAATAACCGTTAAGATCAATGAAATCCATTGGCCTGATTGTGACTTAGGAGCAGCAGTTGTCTTAACTCCCTTAGCCATAGCCGCGGTATTAATCATCTTTAACGTATCATTGTTAGGCAATACGGTTGAACTGAATGTAGTTACCGCAGTAGAACCAGTTGAACGAGAACGGCTGAATAACGACACAGATTGTGTTGTTTGAGCCTTTTGAGCTTTCTTGTATTCACCAGTTACTTGATAAGCTCCCCCAATAGGTTCTAGTTTGAAGCTCTTTACTTTGCCTTGCTTTAATTGTGTTATGAATTGGTCTTGGCTTAATGTTTTTGATTGGTCTGAGGATTGACCACCAGCAAACCAACTTGCTGCAAGAACCAAAACAACAAAGAGCAAGATGTAAAACAGGCTATTATTGACTAACCTATTTCGATTATTTTTCATACGTTTCCTCCTAATTACTTAGACGTTACATATTGTAACATTGGTGAACAGTAACACAATAATAATTGTAACTCTATCTTAATTATTTTGTACTGTATACCTCTGGTTTTAAGACCCCAACATAAGATAAATTACGATAATGTTCATCATAATCCATTCCATAACCTACAACAAATTCATCTGGGATTTGAATTCCAACATAGTCAACATTGACGTGTTTAACACGACGTGCGGGCTTATCTAAGAAGGAAACTAACTTAATTGACTTGGCATGTCTTGATTCGAATAGTTCTACTAAACGATCCAAGGTATAACCTGTATCAATAATATCTTCAACGATTACCACATCACGATCACGAACAGATGTATCTAAATCTTTAATAATACGAACATCCCCAGTTGTTACGGTATTTTCTCCACCATAACTAGAAACATCCATGAAGTCATATTCCATTTCAATATCAACATTCTTAACCAAATCCATCATGAACATGGCTGCACCACGTAAAATACAAACAAATAATGGATTCTTACCGCGATACTCTTCTGTTAGCTCTTGGCCAAGACGTTTATTCGTCTTTTCAATCTCTTCTGTAGAAACTAAAACCTTTTCGATATCTGAATTCATTCTTTTACCTCAGTTAAGTTAATTTTGTAATGCTTAGTACCCTTTTTTAAATAGTCGCTTATCTCATAGATTTTTTCAACCCAAACTATCTGATTATCAAATAATAAAACTAAATAATTATTTCGTTCATATTCAGGTATCTTTTCATTAATAAATCTTTTACTCAACTTCTGGTGTTGTCCATTAGCAAGTAGGAGTTTATCTCCTTCACGTCTAGTTCTTAACGTAATTTTTCGAGGAATCTTGTCATATAGAATATCTGCATTAGTTTCAACTTCAGAAACGGTCACTTGCTTATGATCAATTTCACCCATCTGACCTAATTCAAGATTCAATTCTTCAAAATTTTGTGAATGTATCTTTTTTACCACAAATTTGTCATAAGTCCTAATAAATTGCCATGAATCTTCTAAATTAATTGATGCATTTGCACTATCATTCGTCAAAATATTAATAATTTGATCAATTTGACGATTGCTTACTGCAATATCCAAGTTCCGTTTAGTAAAGAAATTTCCCCAAAATAATGTCTGCTGATCTTTATCCAAAGTTAAAACTGGCTTGATTGACCCGATTATTTTTTGCTTATCTTCCGCTAAATCCATATCTTTTTCAATCACTGAAAATTGTTGCTTAGCTAAATCTAGTAAGGCGGTCAACTGTTGGTCGAAAAATTTAAAATGAGCTAACAATTGGCCATTTTCTTTTTGTAATGCTGGGAAAATATTATTTCGCAACCGATTCCGTAAAGTAACATTGGCAAAATTAGTTTGGTCTTGAACATGTTTTATATCATGGATATCTGCAAAAACAGTTAATTCAGGTTTGGCAAAATCCAAGAATGGTCGAACAATCTGACCATTTTCAAACGGACGTTGTTCCTTCAAACTAACGACCTCATACGCATTACCTGACCGAATCATCTTCATCAGAATATTCTCTGCCAAGTCATTGCCGTGGTGGGCTGTCAACAAAGTATCAAAACCATTAGATTTCATAATTTCTTTAAAAAAATTATAACGGAATTGTCTAGCAGCAGCTTCCATCCCTATGTCATTTTGAGGTTTATCCAACCATTTGGTAGTAAAAAATTGATAATCATTTTTAACACAGAAATTTTGAACAAATTCGACTTCTTTGGCACTCTCTGGACGCAAATCATGATCCACATTAACTACTGCAAACTGTTCACTGGGCAATATTTGGGCAATCACATTCAACAAAACCATTGAATCGACTCCACCGGAAACGGCTATCAGGACCTTTTTAGCATGATACTTTTGTAAAACTTTTTTTACTGTACCGATAATTCTATTATCAAGTTCCATTTGCGTCTCCTTAAAATAAAAAGGCTGAGACAACGTCCCAACCCGATGAATTTATTAACTACGACGACCACCACGGCCACCACGCTTGCCTTCAGTGTTTTTCTTGATAACACTCATTCTTTCTTCGCTTTCCTTCATGTAGCCTGACATCATATCGTCAAAGCTCTCTGGTTTGTGTTGATAAGAAGAATGTTGTGGCTTTCTATCGCCTCTGCCACCACGTTCATTACGATCATGTGAGTAATTTGAATGACTGAAATGATTTGGACGACCAGCATGTTCAGAATGATCTGAGCGCTCTGATCTATCTGAGTGATAGCTTGACTTAGGTTTATCTGATGCTTGTTTAATTGAAAGTGCAATTTTGTGATCTCTTTCGTTAAGAACTAAAACTTTAACGGTGTCACCAACGTTTAGTACATCGTGAATATCTTTGACGTAACCGTCAGCAACTTCACTGATATGTACCATTCCGCTTTGTCCTTCCCCTAGGTCAACGAATGCCCCAAAGTTTGTGATTCCTGTAATCTTGCCTTCTGTTTTAGCTCCTACTTCAACTGTCATCTAATTAAAAAAAATTCCTTTCCCTATTTTTGAATCGTAGTGGTCTTCACATCGTCTGGCAAATTATAGATTTGTTCACCCGGCTTGCTGTACATGTACTTCTCACGGATATATTTTTCTAAATAACTCGTGTTGTGGAGTTGGTTTACTTCAAGCTTCAAATCACTCTGCGTTGATTTTTGCTTAGCCAACTTCACTTTACTAATCTCAATTTGTCCCATTGTATTGTTATATGTATTATGTGCGCTAACAATTTGCACTCCAAACACAAGCACAATAACTGCAAAAATAACGCCGATGACGACAATCCGTCTGCGATGTATTTTTTTGACATAGTTATCACGACTGGGTTTTGGAGAAGAATTTGATTGTTTTGGTTGCAATACAGAAACGTTGGAATTTAGTTTACGTACTTCCATGCCACTACTCCCCTAGAAATGATTACCTTGAGTATAACAAGTTTGAACAATTATTTGAATAATAAAATTACCATTTTTAATCTTATTCTAATCTTTTAAACTAAATTTCCTCAAACATGTCAGCGGAATCATTTTTCTTTGTTGTCTCTTTTATATTAAGAACTTTAATTTTCATGGTTTTCTCACCAAAGTGTAATTCTAATACATCACCTATCGTAACTTCACTAGACGATTTGGCAACGCGGTCATTAATTGATGCACGACCGTTGTCAGCAAATTCCTTGGCAACAGTTCTTCTTTTAATAATTCTACTTACTTTTAAATATTTATCTAATCTCATAATTAGTCCTCTATTTTCATAATCTTTGTAATATATCTTCCCAGCGGTAAAATCTCCCACTCAGCTTTCGTCAACAAGTGCCAACGTTTGGATAGTTTCAAATATACCCAAGCTCCAATTGGAATAGCGATGATATTTATTAAGACACTATTGGCACGACTCATAACAATAAAAACGGATAAGAATTTTACAATGATTTTAACAACAATCGCCATGATCAAACCAATTTTGATCAACTTGGAAATAAAACCTTTGTCCAAAGATAGGAAACTGCGATTAAAATCATAAATTATCAAAATACCAAAGAGAATCACACACTCACTCAGGACAGTTGCCATAGCGGCTCCAGCAATTCCAAATTTTGGTACCAAGATAACGTTCAACGCCACTTTGGCTACTAGCGACATCCCAAACAATACTAACTTATGAAGATTTTTTTCATCATCTCCACTAGTAACAGCTATCAATAAATTAATAAATGACACAATCATAATCGATAACATATAAATGCTCAAAGTTCTCGAACCACTGGTATTCGTGAAGAGCATTGTATTAATTTGTGGCATCAAGGCAATCAGACCAGCTGTTTCAGCAACTGATAACCATAAGCAGACACGAACCATTTTAGCTATTGTATTCTGATTTTTCTTGAGTCGATTGGTTTCTTTTAATTGTGGCATGATTGTTGAAACAAACGAAAGTGATATAACAATTCCTAATTGCAACAACGGTTGCCCACGATCAAAGATTCCCTTTTGAATCTCCGCTTGGTCCAAGGCCATGCCGGAATGCATCAATAATCGTAACGTTGAGAATGAATCAATAAACTGATAAAAAATTGTTATCCCAGTAAAGACCACAATCAAAACTACTTCTAATACTAATCCGTGTTCTAATCTAATTTTTTTATCAGAATTATCATTTTCTTTTATTTGACCCTTATTTTTCAAAAAAGTTATTACCAATATTGCGACGGCTAACAATCCACCGATAAATGCACCAGAGTTGGCCAATGTTCCCATTTGGTAAACATTCAACCAACCATGTCCAAACATCAAAGCACTGGCAATAATAATGACTATTCTGAAAAATTGTTCTGATACTTGTGAGATAGCGCTTGGTTCCATCACTAAATCACTTTGGAAGTAACCTCTTAAACTAGCCTCAAACGGAACTAATAAAAAAGTCAAAGCTACAACACGAACTTCGGTGTATAACCTTGGATCTCCCATTAAAAATGCCAAGTATCTGGAAGATATCCACAACAATCCTGTGATCACAACTGAACCAGCCATTAAAATGCCAAAGGTTTTCTTCAGCAAATTGTGTTTTGCAGCTACTGAACGTTGTTGTGCAAACATTTTGGATATCACAACCGGCAACCCCGATAACGCTAAAACAGAAAAAATACCATAGATGGGATAAACCTGTTGATAAATAAAATAACCTCTATCCCCTACAATATTTTGCAGTGGAATTCGATAAATGGCACTCAAAAGTTCCGAGAACAATGAGGCAATCGTCAAAATCCAAGTCCCCTTGATTGCTCTTGACACTTCTTTTTGCATATTAGTTTTTAATTTTTTCTTTCTTTAGTTTATCAAAACCTTCAGCCATCTTTTCACCGAAGACCTTCAATTGGTCAAACCATTCATCCTTTTTAACACTACCGGAATCAAGATTAATAATGAATTCACCATTCTTATTATTAACTTTAGCCTTCATTGTCGTATTACCTAAGAATTTGAAGACTAAGTCACCAGTCAAATAGTCACCTGCTTTGGTTGAAAACTTGATAGCAATGATTCCATTTCGCATTATTACACTCTTAACGAGCGATTCATCAAAGGAATTCTTTAGAAGACTGACATCTAATAGGTTGGCGACTTCTTGTGGATAATCGCCAAAACGATCAAGTAATTCTGATTTAACTTCTTGATAATTTTCGAGTGAATCAATCTGGCGGATTCGTTTGTATAATTCAACCTTTTGACGTTGATCAGTAATATAGTTTTCTGGCAAATATGCTTCCAAAGCTATATTAATTTCAGCATTAGTCTTCTCAGCCTTTGTATGACCACGTTTCTTAGCCACAGCATCATTCAACATCTGTGTATAAAGGTCAAATCCAACGGAATCAATAAATCCATGTTGTTGTTTACCTAATAAGTTACCAGCACCACGGATGGACAAATCACGCATCGCAATCTTGAAACCAGAACCTAATTCAGTAAAGTTCTTGATAGCTTCCAAACGTTGTTCTCCAACTTCAGTCAAAACTTTATTAGGACGATACATCAAATAAGCATACGCTACTCGATTAGAACGACCAACACGTCCTCTGATTTGGTAAAGTTGTGACAACCCATAACGGTCAGCGTTTTCCACAATCAAAGTATTGGTATTCGGCATATCAACACCAGTTTCAATAATAGTTGTGGTTACCAAAACATCATATTCACCAGCTAGATAATCCGAAATCACGCCTTCCATTTGGGTTTCATTCATTCGACCATGAGCCGTCGCAATTCTCGCATCTGGAACTAAAGCCTGAAGTTGACTGGCAACTTGATCCATATCCTCCACACGATTATGGAGATAAAAGACTTGCCCACCACGAGCCATTTCACGTTTGATAGCACCTGCAATAACTTCGTAGTTTTGTTCCATGACATAAGTCTGAACTGGATAACGATTACTTGGTGCCGTTTCAATTAGTGACAAATCACGAACACCCAACATCGACATATTCAAAGTTCTCGGAATTGGTGTGGCTGTCAAAGTTAAAACATCCACGTTAGCTTTTAATTGCTTAATTTTTTCCTTATGTTTAACACCAAAACGTTGTTCCTCATCAATTATTAATAAACCAATATCGTCAAATTTAACATCTTTTGATAATAATCGATGTGTCCCAACAACAATATCAATGGAACCGTCCTCTAACTTTTCAATTGTTTCTTTACTCTGCTTACGAGTCTGAAATCTGGAAAGAATCCCAACATTAACTGGGAATCCTTCAAAACGATCCTTCATTGTTTCGTAATGTTGCTGAACTAATAATGTCGTTGGCGCTAAGAAGATAACCTGCTTACCAGCTTCGACAGCTTTAAAGGCTGCACGTAAAGCAACTTCAGTTTTACCAAAACCAACATCCCCAACTAAAAGTCGATCCATTGGATGAGGTTTTTCCATGTCACGTTTAATTTCATCGATTGAACGTAATTGATCCGGTGTCTCTGGATATGGAAAGGCATTATCAAAGTCATTCTGCATTGAATCGTCTTTAGGAAAGGCGAAACCTTTTTCAGCTTCACGTTTGGCATATAGATCAATCAAATCATCAGCGATATCCTCAATATTTGATTGAACCTTACGCTTAGTTTTTTGCCACTCGTTACCACCTAACTTGTTGGTACGAGGTGACTTTCCTTCAGCTGAAACATATTTCTGAACCATATCCAATTGGGTAACAGGAATAAACAAACGACCGTCATCCCGATACTCAATCGTAATATAATCTTGATGCTTACCATCGACTTCCATTGTCTGCATACCGATAAATTTACCGATACCATGATTAACATGGACAACGTAATCCCCGGGTTTTAACTCGTTATAACTCTTTAAACGTTCCGCATTAGCCAAAGTTTGATGGCGGCGTTTCTTAGGTTGACGATTAAAGAGTTCCTTTTCAGTAATGACAGCTAATTTTTCTTCTGGCATTTCAAAACCAGAACTCAAGCTAGCATTCATTATCTGAGTTTGATTCTTAATTATTTTCTTAGCGGTCGTCAAAGTAGCCTTGATACCAAAATCAACTAACGTGTCATTGATGGCATTGATTCGTTTGTCATTGCTGATAGTTAAAATTACGGTATAATCTTGCTTTTGCCACCGTTCAACTTCAGATTTCAACAAAGGCATTTGACTAAAGAATTGTTGCATCGTCCGAACCGAAACATTTTCTAGTTGGTCCAAACGAATGTGACCCATCCCTTGTTGCAATGTAGATAGATAAATTTGAGCATGTTGATCCGGCTTAACCAAGTCCGCAAAATTTTGTCGGATAACTTGTTCTGGCAAAGCTTTACCAAACTCTAATTGACTGGCTAACCATGACTGGTTCTCGGCCTGACCATCATTAGATTGTTCAATCAGACGATTATATTCATTGAAAATAACAATATCGTCTTTATTTAAGTAATCGAGCAAACTACTTGGATGTTCAAAAATGTAATCAGCAATTCTACCGATATTTTCTGGACGAATTCCTTCAGATAATTCCTCAATTGTTTGACCAAATGCAACTTGTAGATTCTCTTTAATATCTTTATCAGCTGATTCTAATTGTCGTTGATAACTCTTTTGAAGTTTCTTCAAACCATCAGCAACTTGTTCATCAGTTACGATTCGATCTTTGGCTGGTAAAATATTGATTTGTTTAAGATCCTCGACACTTCGTTGTGTTTCTGTATCAAAGAACTTAATCTTTTCGACTTGATTACCGAAGAAATCGATTCGAACTGGATTATCAACGTTTAATGGATAAATATCGACAATATCCCCACGGATTGCAAAATCCCCAGGTTTAGCGACTAACTTATCTTTGACATAGCCCATTTGAACGAATTCTTGATTCAAGCTCTCTAGGTCATATTCTTCATCTACTTTGATATCTAACTGAGCAGCTTTAAAAAGTTCTTTAGCCGATAATTGATACTCTAATCCGGCAATGGATGTGACAATTATTCCGGGTTCATCACTAGCTAGAAAGCTCAATGAATCAAGTCTTTGACTCAATTCATCAGGTGAACTGGTAGCTAATTCTGTTGAAATAGATTCCTCAACTGGAAAAATATGTACTGCGTCACTATCTAACAAATTCAAATCATCATACATTTTGTTAGCATGAAAATTTGTGTTTTCAACTATTAGTATTTTTTTATCGGTTGTTTTTAATGTTTCCAATGCAAAAAGGGAAATCGTTGATCCCGTTAAGCCTGTAAGTGCATTCTTTGTTTCTGGCTTAACTTGATTAATAAATTCCCCAAGGTCGAGCTTATTCGTAATGAAATTTATTAAATCCAAATTTTGCCCCCTTCGAATACCTAATTATATTTATTCATTAATTGATCTGATGTGCTTCCTGCGACCCAATCCTTAACCATATCAACGGCTTGGTCGATTCCTGATAATGCTACTGGTGCTTGATCTTTAGTAAATGGTGTTAAAACCCAATTTACAACTGTTTGTTTATCTGGATGTTGTATACCAATCTTAATACGGTCGAAGTCTTTTGTACCTATAGATGAGATTATACTCTTAATACCATTATGACCACCAGCTGAACCCTTTGTTCTTAATCTGACCTTACCAATTGGCATATCTAAGTCATCTTGGATAACCATTAATTCCTCTGGCTTGATCTGGAAATAACCCATTAAGAAGTTAACTGCACGTCCTGATTCATTCATAAAAGTTAATGGTTTAACTAGAAAAACTGTTTCGCCCTCTACTTTAAATTTGCAATATTCGGCCTCAAAATCCTTTTTTGTCTGTGTTTGACCATACTCATCCATCAATCTATCGATGGTCATAAAGCCCATATTATGCTTTGTACGATCGTATTTTTTACCTGGATTTCCTAAGCCAACAATTAGTTTCATTTTTGAATACCTCATTTCGGGTTTACATTATATCATTATAAATCTACATATTTTTCACTTTTTTCACAACTAACTTGTTTATTTACCTTAATTATTTGTATAATGAGTCACGGAACATATTAATTTCTCGAAGGGATGATATTTTATAATGACAACTCCAACAAATGAAAAGAATCACCAAAAAGTACTTCTAGTTGGTGATGGTGCCGTAGGTTCAACTTTTGCTTATGCTATGACACTTCAAGGTATTGCTCAAGAACTAGTTATCTGTGATATCGCTAAAGACAAGATTAAGGGTGACGCAATGGATCTTGCAGATGCACTTCCATTCTCATTCCCAAAGAACATTCACGCCGGTGAATATTCAGATGCTAAGGATGCAGATCTTGTTGTTATCACTGCTGGTGCTCCACAAAAACCAGGTGAAACAAGACTTGACCTAGTTAACAAGAACTTGAACATCTTGAAGACAATTGTTGATCCAATTGTTGAATCAGGATTCAATGGTATCTTCTTGGTTGCTGCTAACCCAGTTGATATTCTTACATACGCTACTTGGAAACTTTCAGGCTTCCCTAAGGAACGTGTTATTGGTTCAGGTACTTCACTAGATACTGCTAGATTACAAAAATTCGTTGGTGAAGAATTAGATCTTGACCCTCGTTCAGTTCATGGTTACATCATGGGTGAACACGGTGATTCAGAATTCGCTGCATGGTCACATCTAACAATCGGTGGCGTTACAATGGCCGAATGGATGGAACAACACCCAGAAATCACTAAAGATACTCTTGACAAGATCTACAAGAAGGTTGTTAACGCAGCTTATGACATTATCAATACTAAGGGTGCAACATTCTACGGTATCGGTACTGCTCTTGCAAGAATTTCAAAGGCATTGCTAAACGACGAAAACACTGTTCTTCCATTATCAAACATGATGACTGGTCAATACGGCGTTTCAGACATTTATATCGGTTCACCTGCAATTGTTAACCGTAAAGGTCTAAAACAAATTATTGAAGTTCCATTGAATGATGAAGAATCAAAACAAATGAAGAAGTCAGCTGCAGAACTTGAAAAAATTCTTAAAGATGGTTTCGAAGCTACAGGTATCAAGGGTCGTCAATAATCCTTAATTTCCTAGCTTAAAAAAAGACTGAAACAAACGAATAGTTTGTTTCAGCTTTTTTTTTTCACAGAATTACTGTATTATTAGTTCAATTATACTTAGATTGGATGTGAATATATATGTTAGTTAAATCACTCGTACTAAAAAAGGAAAAACTTACAACAGTCAAAGAAACCGTAACTCTTGAACAAGCTTTGAAGATTCTAGAAGACTCAGGTTTCCGTTGTGTGCCAATTTTGGATGAAAGCGGACAAATATTTAGGGGTAACATCTATAAGATGCACATCTACCGTCACAAGTCACGTGGTGGCGATATGAGTCTTCCTGTAACTACTTTGATGAAGAATGCTACAAAAACAATCAGTGTAGACTCACCTTTCTTTAAAGTTTTCTTCAACATCAAAGATTTGCCTTACATCGCAGTACTTGATGAAAATAACTTATTCTACGGAATTTTAACTCACGCTAGATTATTGAGCATGTTGTCAGATTCTTGGAATTTGGATATTAGTAGTTATGTATTAACTGTAAGTTCTTCAGGTGATCGTGGGGACCTAGAGAAGATGTCAAAAATCTTTGCTAAGTATGTTTCAGTTGCTGCTTGTATGACTTTGGATGCAAAATCAAACGAAGTAGTTAGAAGAACCCTATTCACATTGCCATCTGGAACAGATATCGACACTTTGAAGGAAATTATCAAACGCTTAGAGAAGAAGAGCTTTGTCGTTTCTGAAATTGATGATTTGAAATCTGGAAAAATCTTAGATAAAAGTACTCTTTAGTACTTAAAAACAAAATTTCTAAAACAAAACCTAAAGAGGTCCTTACAAGTTGAGTAATTCAGCTTATAAGGACCTCTTTTTATTATTTTGTAAGTTTAATCAAAAAGTTATTTTTCATTTGGTTGATTGCTTCTTCAAGTGGATGTTCCCTAAAATAACTTATCTCATACTTTTCCATCAGATTCGACTGAAATTTATCTAGATATGGCCGATTCTGGTCTACCTTGTCTTGATATTTTTTGTATTCTACATTTTTCATAAAATCATGCCATTGATCTACTCTCATATCTGACACTTCTTTTCTTATTCAACCCTAGAATACAACCAAATCAATCCATTTTACAGTCAAAAATCAATTAAATCTTTATTCCAAAACAGTAGTTAAAGTTTCTACATCAGTGAATGGTAAATTCAAACTATTTGCGACTGCCTTTTCTGTTAATTTACCGTGATATGTATTAACTCCAGTTTTAATCGTGCTATTTTCAATAGCTTTTTCTACACCAACGTTAGCTATCTTGACCGCATAAGGGATTGTAACCCCTGATAGAGCCTCTGTGGCTGTCTTTGGCACTGCTCCTGGAATATTAGCAACAGTATAATGAACGACCCCGTGTGTAACATAAACGGGATTCTCGTGAGTCGTCGCTTTTACACTAGTTTCAAATAATCCACCCTGATCAATTGGAATATCAACAACTACTGATCCAGGCTCCATTGATTCAATCATTTCCTCAGTTACTAATTTTGGTGTCATCGCACCAGGAATCAAGACTGCCCCAATAACTAGGTCAGCATGCTCAACTGACTTAGCGATATTTTGATGGTTTGACATCAATGTTTGAATCTTGCCATCAAAGATATTCTCAATTTCAGCAAGTCTATTAGCATTAATATCCAAAATTGTTACATTAGCACCCATTCCGATAGCAATCTTAGCGGCATTAATCCCAACCGTACCACCACCGATAATTGCGACATTCCCACGTCTAACTCCTGGAACACCACTCAACAACAGGCCTTTTCCTTGATGAGGTTCTTCTAAGAAATGCGCCCCAACTTGAACTGCCATTCTACCGGCAATCTCACTCATTGGGAATAATAATGGCAAGCCTCCATTTGGTCCAACCATGGTTTCATAACCGATACCAATTGTTTTACTTTGTAATAAGACCTCAGTTAATTTCTTATTTGCGGCCAAATGCAGATACGTGTAGATAATTTGGTTCTCTTTAAAATATTTATATTCTGCTTCAAGTGGTTCTTTAACCTTAATGATCATTTCACAGTTCCAGACTGTTTCAACATTAGAAATTGTGGCACCTGCTGCAACATATTGTTCATCAGTATATCCAGAACCCATACCTGCTTTTGTTTCAACAAAGACTTGATGACCAGCTTTGACTAAACTTGCTACCCCATCAGGGGTTGATCCAACACGTTCTTCTTGGCTTTTGATTTCCTTCGGTATACCAATTTTCATAAAAAGAGTCCTCCTTATTTTGTGAATATTTTATCAATATAATATATCATATCATGTATAAGTTCAGCTCTCAATTTATGTTTTAAAATTAATTTATTTGTCTATGAAACACAAGAAAGAAGCTAATTCATCATCCTGAATGGGCTTCTTTTAAAGTTATTTTTGAAATTTAATTTTTGTAAACTCGGGGTAATCTTTCACTCAAGCAACAAAGAATCTCATAGCTGATTGTCCCAGCATACTTGGCAGCGTCAGTAGCTGTAATTTCGTCATCGCCATCTTTACCAATTAAAGTTACCTTAGTTCCAACTGGCATTTCCTTAGGCAAACGAACCATGAATTGATCCATACATACTCGACCGACACTTTGACAACGTTGTCCATCAATCAAAATATCACAGCCTTGCATTCTTCTTAACCAGCCATCTTCATAGCCAATCGGAATCGTTCCAATCCATTCATCCTCTTTACTTGTATAGGTTGCGCCATAGCCGACACTTTGGCCAGCCTTAATTTTCTTAACGAAAACCAATTCTGAATACAAGCTCAAAGCAGGTTCCAACTTGAATGGTAATTTTGTAATGTCTGTTCCTGATGGGTTCAAGCCATACAAAGCTAAGCCGTATCTGACCATATTGATAGCCAAATCACTGTGCCATAGAGCAGTTGCTGAATTAGCACAATGAACATATGTAAATTTGGTTGGCAAATCACTTGTCATTTCTTTGAAATTATTAACTTGTTTTTCAAAGTATTTTTCATCAGGACTATCTGCTGTTGCAAAGTGTGTGAACAATCCTTCTGGTACAAAAGCATCCTTGTGATCATTCAAGAAGTTACAAGCTTCGATCAATTCAGCTTTTGTTTGAAAACCGATACGGCCCATTCCAGTATCAATTCCTAAATGTACTTTCAAATTATGTGAACGTAGTTGAACTGCAACCTTCAACCAGTCTAAATCACCAACAGTTAGCGATATATTAGCACGTGCGGCAACTTTAGCATATTCGACGGGAATTATACCTAGAACTAAAATAGGAGCGTCTATGCCATTACTACGAAGTTCTAGCCCCTCATCCAATGTGGCAACACAAAGACCTGCGGCCCCAAATTCAATTTCAGCTTTAGCCACTTTGACTAAGCCATGACCATAAGCATTAGCCTTAACGACCGCAAAGACCTTTGTTCCATCAGGAACTGCCTCTAGTTCATTTTGTAGATTCTTCTTTAACTTTGCCAAGTCCACTTCAACATAGGCTGGACGATGAATTGATGGTAACATTTTAATCTACCTCCTCCAGAATAACTTCAGTTATTACTAATTCGTCTGTATCAGAAATTGATACATGAATATTGCCTTTGAATATTTCCGTCTTAATAAACGGTTGACCTGATTCATGATTCAAAACACTTAAATCGTGAAAACCAATCCCACGAAGTCCAGTTCCCATAGCTTTTGTGAAAGACTCTTTAACTGAGAATCTTCCTGTTAAGTAGGTCATCTTGGATTTTTCAGTATTCAATGAGTTAAAAACTTTAACTTCATCGTCATTCAGAATTTTTTCCACAAAGCGAGGATGTCGACCATAAATCTTACGTACTCGGTCGATCTCCGCAATATCTATACCCAATCCTTTGATCATATTTTTTCTCACAATCTATTTTTTATAAAAATAAACTAAGTTGACTAGTATTTCCCAAGCCTCAATAATAGCATTATAAAAATACTCTACAAGCCTTATTTAGTGCCATATTAACAGATTTTCCAAAATGCCAACATTATTTGGTAGAGGGATAGGCCCGTCTTCCGCAAAAATTGAAATTTGGCTGGAACGTAGTGGGCACGATTTTAAACCAATTTTAAAATTCAAAAATTGTTTCAAAACTCGGCCTTATTCTAACCTGACTTCGTCAGCTAAGAATAAATTCACTACTGAGCCAATTTCAATTTTTACTCCAGACTGAATTCGTTGTTGTATTTGATGGAAACCATAAATGGTTCCAACATAACCTTTTTTTAGCATAATCTATTTACAATTAAGTAGCGATGAAATTTTCCAAGTATACTTAATAATTTTAAATATTCAATATCGATAACAAAAACTAGCTCGGAATAAGGAAGAAAAACGGCTCAATAGCGAAATTTTACTTATTCGGCTGATTTTTGCCGGATTAGTAAAAGGCCAATCTTGAAGACTGTTATCAATGCCGAAGGCATTGGTAATCGACTTCAAGTTGTGCCCGCTATGTTCCAGCCGTTTTTTCTTTCTTGTGGAGAGCGGCACCAAAACACCAACTTAACTTATTTTTTGATAAAAAAAAACAAAGCAATTTTATTCACTTTGTTTTAATCATTATTAGTATAAACCATATGGTTGTTTTTCTGTATTAACAAACTCTAAAAATTATAGATTTGTTCTGATCTTGAATGACTTCTTACTACGGCCTTTGCCCTTGTTGTCGTGTTCACGACGTCTGTCATTACGTTTGCTGTCATTACCATGACCGCCTTCGTGATGATCACTATTGCCACGTCTTCTACGGTGATCTCCACCGCCGTTGCCGCCGCGACCATGACCACTACCGCCGCCTCTGTTGTGACGACCGTGACCTGATCTGCTTTGACTAACTTTTCTTGATGGAAGTGGTCTTTCAGGAGCAATCTTAACTGGAACACTCTCTGAATCCTTAATAGCATCGCTCAAGAAAATACGTGCAATATCTTCGGCTGAATATTCAGCTAACAATTCTTCAACAGCTGAATCGAAACGATCCAAATGCTTGTCATGTTCCAAAGTATCCTTGATATCTTGTTTAACAGATTCAAGTTGTCCTTTAAGAACTTCTTTGTCAGTTGGTGGAGCCAATGGATCCATACGCTTCTTAGTTAAGTTTTCGATTGTACGTAAGTAGCCCATTTCATTTGGTGTAACGAATGTTACAGAAACACCAGAATGTCCGGCACGACCTGTACGGCCAATACGGTGAACATAACTATCAGGATCTTGAGGAATATCATAGTTATAAACATGTGATACACCTGAAATATCCAAACCACGAGCAGCAACATCAGTAGCTACAAGGAAGTCTAGCTTACCAGCTTTAAACTTACGTAAAACGCTAGTACGTTTATCTTGTGACAAGTCACCATGAATACCTTCAGCATTGTAACCACGTGCTTGTAAACCACGTGTCAATTCGTCAACACGACGCTTTGTACGGCCGAAAATCAAAGCAAGTTCTGGTGATTGAACATCGAATAGACGTGTCATCAAATCAAACTTCTCAAATTCTCTAGCTTTTACATAGTATTGTGTAATATTGTCAGCTGTTAGTTCCTTTGACTTGATCTTAACAATCTTAGGTTCTGTCATAAACTTGTCAGCAATCTTCATGATTGGCTTAGGCATAGTAGCTGAGAATAACAATGTTTGGTGTTGATTAGGAACGTTTGAAAGGATACTTTCAATATCTTCAACGAATCCCATGTCTAACATTTCATCGGCTTCATCAAGAACAACGCTCTTAACATTACCTAACTTCAATGTGTGACGGTTGATGTGGTCCAACATTCTACCTGGTGTACCAACAACAATTTCAGGATGGTTCTTCAAGGCACGAATTTGTCTTCTAATGTCTGAACCACCATAAACACTTTGAACCTTAACTTTCTTCTTGCTACCAAGACGGTAAAGTTCTTCTTGTGTTTGAATAGCTAACTCTCTAGTTGGTGAGATAATCAATGTTTGAATGTTACTTGATTGAGTATCAACGGCATTTAGCAAAGGTAAACCAAAGGCTGCCGTCTTACCTGTACCAGTTTGAGCTTGTCCGATAACGTCGTCACCATTCAATACTAGTGGAATAGTTTGAGCTTGAATAGGTGTAGTTTCTTCAAAACCGGCTTCGTCTACGGCACTCAATAATCTGGGATCTAAATCTAATTCTTTAAATTTCACAAATGTCCTCCATTTTTAAACACGATAAAATACAATTTATCTACTCTACCACGTTTTGTTCACAATCTCAATTGACACGACTAAATTAATTCATGTAAAACGTTTTCTAAGTGAATTCCATGACTTGCTTTTAACAAAACAGTGTCATTTGGTGTTAATTCTTTCTTTAAATCTGTGGTTAGTTCGGTTAGTTGATCTTTCCCATACCAAAGAAGATTTTCTGAATCATACTTATCACTAAGTTTGTCACGCAAATATTTCATATCGTCGCCAACAAGATAGACTTTTGCAAAATTTACTGCATCAATATAACTTGCCAAAGATTCATGCAATTCCTTGGAAGCATCCCCAAGTTCTAACATGTCACCTAAAACAATCAATTTACGACCATCAGTTTTGATAGCTTTTAGACTGTTCAAAACTTCAATGGCTGCAGTCGGATTAGAGTTATAAACATCACTCAAAATATCGGCACCATTTTCTGCCTTGATCCATTCTGTTCTATTCTCCGTTACAAACAATTCACTCAAAGCCTTTTGCATTGCTTCGGGTTTAATATGTGAAATACGACCAACTGTTATAGCAGCCAGAGCGTTACTTACGTTGTACTCACCCATCATTGGAATCTCAAATTCGATTTCAGGCCATAGGTTTGTTTTGAAACTTGTTGTAGTTTTTCCCGCTTTGATTTCTGTTGCGTATAAATCATTACTATCGTTATTACCAAAAGTCAATTGATTTTGTTCAACTTTTTTAGCACGTTCTAACAATAATGGTTCGTCACCGTTATAGATGAATGTTCCATCTTCATGTAAGTGATCAACAATCTCCATTTTAGCGTCCGCAATTTTATCTCTAGTACCAAAGAACTCAATGTGCGCTTCACCAATCATTGTAATAACAGAAATATCTGGGTTAGCAATACTACTCAAATTATCGATCTGGCCAGGTCGATCCATTCCCATTTCGACAACTAAAACTTCTGTATTAGTTGGCATATTTAAAATTGTAAAAGGCACACCTATTTCATTATTAAAATTTAACGGAGTTTTTGCAACATTATTGCTTGTGCTAAGAATTTTAGCAATCATATCCTTAGTTGTAGTCTTTCCGTTACTACCTGTTACAGCAACCACTTTGGGATTAACTTTGTTCAAATAATACTTAGCTAATGTTTCAAAAGCGTTCGAAACATTCTTAACGACAACATAAGGTATCTTGTCATTAGGAATATCATGATCACTTTGCCAAACAGTGGCACTTACCCCATTTTCGATAGCACTATTGATAAATTCATGTCCATCGCGTTCCCCTTGCAATGGAAAGAATAAATCACCAGCCTTAGCTTTGCGACTGTCGAAACAAACTCCAGTTATTTCAACGTCCGCAACGTTTTCGCTAGTGATTTTTAGTGCGGAATAAACTTCCCTTAACTTCATCTTCATGAATAAACTTCCTTAATTTTTAAAAATTAAATTTATAAGATATAAATAAAAAAAGAGTATACTAAGTTACTTAGAAAGGATTTGACGTATATGACATCTAGTACAAACGATACGTCTGGGCCGAATAACTACTGGAAGAAAAATCTAGTAGTCCTTTGGTTCAGTACCTTCGTATCTGGTATTGGTTTCAGTATGATTACACCCTTTATGCCATTATACATTAACCAGTTAGGCAATTTCACAAAAAGTCAACTTGTCATATGGAATGGTATCGCTTTTTCATCAACCTTTCTAGTCATGGCAATCATTTCTCCGGTCTGGGGAAAGATTGCTGACAGAAAAGGCCGAAAGCTCATGCTGATTCGTGCATCACTTGGTATGGCTATCGTTATCTTTTTACAAGCCTTTGTAACTGCTCCCTGGCAACTAGTTGTTTTAAGACTCCTTCAAGGTGTCTTCTCAGGATTCGTTAGTAATTCAAACACACTTATTGCCTCAACAGCTCCCAGAAGCGAAAGTGGAAAAGCTTTAGGTACCCTAAATACTGGAGTTATCTCTGGTACCTTATTGGGACCTTTAGTCGGTGGCGTAATCGCTCAATACCTCGGTTATCGTATTCCATTTATGATAACCGGTTCATTACTTTTCATAGCTTTTATTTTAGTTACGATTTTTATTAAAGAAGACTTCAAACCTATCCCTAAAGGACAGGAAGAATCCACTAAAGAAATTTTCCATAAATTGAAAAATCCTAATTTGATCTTAGCTATGTTTGTTACGACAATGATCATCCAAACTTCTAACAACTCGATCAATCCTATCATCAGTTTGTACGTTAAACAATTGATGCACGGTTCTGATCAAGTTACTCTAGTGGCTGGTGTCGTTGCCGCAATGCCTGGTATCGCTAATATTATCGCTGCACCTAGATTTGGTGCTTTAGGTGATAAAATCGGTACTGGAAAAATTTTAATCGGTGGATTAATATTTGCCATCTTGGTTTATATTCCACAAGCCTTTGTTACCAACGTCTGGCAATTAGCCGGATTAAGATTCTTAGTTGGTATCTCTGACGCTTGTCTAGTTCCCCAAGTACAAACGCTTCTAGCTAAAAACACTGATACTCAATATACCGGCCGAGTCTTCGGATATAACCAGTCGTTCCAATCAGTTGGTAATGTCTGTGGACCATTGCTCGGTTCATCGATTTCTAGTGTTTTAAGTTATTCAGCTGTCTTCATCAGTACTAGCGGACTAGCATTGATTAATTTCATCTGGGTCTTCACACATTTAAGATCAAAAAAAGCAAAAAAATAAGCCATCCAATCGGATGACTTTTTTTTGTATTACTTGTTGCCCATACCGTATTTCTTGTTGAAACGATCGATACGACCATCTGCTTGAGCAAACTTTTGTTTACCAGTGTAGAATGGGTGTGAATCTGATGTGATTTCAACACGAATTAGTGGGTAATCTTTACCTTCATAATCAGTTGTTTCTTTTGATCCCATAGTTGAACCAGCTAAGAATTTCTTACCTGTTGATGAGTCCATAAATACAACTTGGTGATAATCTGGATGAATTCCTTGTTTCATGTTATGACGCTCCCTTGCCATAAATCCTTGACGGAAATATAGATTATATTAACTAACAGTGTTTAATAATATCATGAGTTAAGCAAATTTTCAATACCTTCTACTAACGCAAAATTACTTTTTGTGTTGCGACAGATTCAATTAAATCTTGATCATGATCAATCAACAACATCGTCGGATGTTGTTTTTTTATTGCCTCAATAATTTGTTGTCTCGTAATAACATCAAGATAGTTTAACGGCTCATCCCAAAAATAAATATTGGCCTCTTCTGACAAACTCATTGCCAAAGCAACTTTTCGACGCTGACCTTGGCTCATTTTTTCAACTGGTTGGTCAAAAAGATAACGTTCGAAACCTAACTTACGAAGATTTGAATAAACCATCTCTGGTTCGATTTTTTTATTCACAGCTAATTGCCTAATACTGCCAAACAGCTCATTGTTTTGTTGTAAATACGATATCTTTAAATTTTTTGCTAAATGAATTTGACCACGTTGTGTAAAAGATTGTGGAACATTTAAAATCTGTCTGAGAATAGTTGACTTACCAATCCCATTTTTTCCGATTAATGCCACTACTTGATTTGGTTTTACTTTTAAACTAACTGGTGGTGTTTCAATTACCCCATGAATCAGTTCTAAATTATTTATTTCTAATAATATTTTTGGACGGAATAATTCTACGTAATTTAGTTTTAGAGGAGCCTCAATTTCGATGTTCCTTAATAAACTTCTTTTCTCTGTGATTTCACTATCAACCCGTTTGACAATCGTTTGAGATTTTTTCATCATCTTTCTCCCGGTACTATCAGGATTCTGTTCGTCAGACTTTTGGGCCCAAGATTTTCTTTTAACCGCAGTCTCATGTAATCGTCGAATATCATTTTTTAGCTGATTCTTTTGAGATGACTCAAGATTTGTCTGTTGATTCATTGCTTTTTGCCAAGTATCAAAATTTCCTTTATAAACTGTTACATCGTTTCGATTGATTGATATAACGTGATCCAAAATTGGATTCAAAAAACTCTTATCATGACTAATAACAATAAATCCCTTCTTGCTTTTTAGGTAATTGGATACTACTTTTCGACCCTCAATATCTAAGTGGTTCGTTGGTTCATCAAGCAATTGAAAACCGTCATTATTCAAGAAAAGAATTGCTAGAAGTACTTTAGTTTGTTCACCTGGACTCAACACTTGAAACTGTTGCTGTAAAACATTCACGTCAACCTGAAGTTTTTCCAGTTCAATTTCCATTTTCCATAAATCATATTCAGATAGACCTGATAATTCTTCCACAATTTTCCTAGTTGGAACTTTATTATCCACAATTGTCTGTGGATAATAATAAAATTTCAAATTTGACGTAATTTTACCTTGGTAGGGTAATTTCCCTTGAATTATTTTTAGCAAAGTTGTTTTACCACGGCCATTTCGACCGATTAAACCTAATTTCCAACTCTCATCAATTTTTAAATTCAAGGAATCAAATAGATTATTGACCATTGAAGCGTATTTAAAACTGACATTTTCTATCTGGATTGTTCCCATATGAAACACCTCATTTAAGGTGTAGTTCAACAATTATTCAGTTTTGTCGACACAAATTAAGCTCAAGTTAAACTACACATTTATTTGTATAATTTGAAATTTTCACTTAATTTCTCAATATCGACACTTCCCTTCATAATTACAAACTAACGTTTAAGAATAATTTTCTTACTTGCCACGGATTCAATCAAATCTTGATCATGATCTATCAGAAGCATTGCTGGATGTTGCTTCTTTATTGCCTCAATAATTTGTTGTCTAGTAATGACATCAAGATAATTCAATGGCTCATCCCAGAAATAAAGATTAGCTTTTTCTGACAAACTCATTGCCAAAGCAACTTTTCGACGCTGACCTTGGCTCATTTTTTCAACTGGTTGGTCAAAAAGATAACGTTCAAAACCTAACTTACGAAGATTTGAATAAACCAATTCTGGTTCGATTTTTTTATCAATTGCAAGTTGCTTAATACTGCCAACTAACTCATTATCTTGACGCATATACGATATTTTCAAATTATTAGCTAGATGAATATTCCCAGTCTGTGTAAAAGGCTGTGGCAAACCTAGAATCTGTTTAAATATTGTTGTCTTACCAATTCCATTTTGACCTATCAAAGCTATGACTTGATTCTTTTTAACCTTGAAATTAACAGTTGGCGTAACTATTTCATCATGTTTCAACGATAAATTATTAACTTCAATAAAAAAGTCAGGATGCTTTAATTCTTCGTAATTTAAATTAATCGGTTCTTCAATCTCAATATTTTTCAACAAATTTTGCTTCTCGGTGATTGCTGAATCAACTCTTTTTTCAGCTAGCTTAGCTTTCTTCATCATCTTTGCTGACTTGTGACTAATAAAGCCTTTGTCCAAATTGACGCTCTCACTATAACGATTCTTATTTTTTTGTGACTCAGCTGAATTGGACCAGTTCTCACGTTTGACTGCTGTCTCATGCAAACGACTTATGTCCTTCTTCAACTGTATCTTCTCATCAATTTCATGATTATCTTGGCGATTCTTAGCATCTTCCCAAGTGTCAAAGTTACCCTTATAAACATCAACATTGGCACGATTAATTGAAATCACATGATCAATAACTGGATTCAAGAAGGCTTTATCATGACTAATTACAATGAATCCCTTTTTACTTTGAAGATATTCTGAAACAACTTTTCGTCCCTCAATATCCAAATGATTGGTTGGTTCATCAATTAACTGAAAACCGTAATCATCAACGAATAAAACTGCTAATAACACTTTGGTTCTTTCACCCGGGCTCAAAGTATCAAACTCTTGTTGTAAAATATCTGGATCAACTTTTAGTTTCTCAAGTTCAACTTCAATCTTCCAGATATCATAATCTTCCAAATTCGTTAGATTCTTAACTACTTCGATAGTTGGAATATTTTTTTCAACAACCGTTTGTGGATAATAATAAAAATTCAAGTTAGAAACTATCTTACCTGTATAATCCAACTGACCTAAAAGTAGTTTCATCAGAGTTGTTTTGCCTCGACCATTACGACCGATTAGACCTAATTTCCAACTCTCGTCGATTTTTAAGTTTAATGAATTGAACAGATTATCGACCATCTGATCATATTTGAAATTAACATTTTCTATTTGTATTGTTCCCATTTATAGGCACCTCGTAAGGTGTAGATCAACTTATGACTGTAAATTTTTGTACAAAAAAAGGACGCTAAACAGCGTCCTTAATATCTTTTAAGGAAACACTGTTGAGAAAATTAAGCCAAGTCAAACTACACACTATATTTCTATATTTGTATAATTTTGAACTTAAACTTAATTTCTCAACGGCGCACTTCCTCTCTTGTTTTAAATTATAAATAAAATCTATCAGCTTCACCGTTAATTGTCAAGACTATACTAAATCGTCTTGACCAATCAACTTAACATCAGCGTTCAAACAATGTAACTTCCAAACAACTTGATCATAACCACGTAAAATATTTTCAGCGTGATCAATCACAGTTTGTCCATCAGCCAATAGTCCGGCAATCATTAAACATGCACCGGCTCTAATTTCATCAGCTGAAACATTAGCACCCTTCAATTGAGCGCCGCCATGGACGAAAATCAAATCATTTTCACTCGTAATATCAGCACCCATTTTATTCAATTGCGAGATATGTTTTACTCGCTTAGGATAAATTGTATCAATAATCATCGCCTCGCCACTAGCTTTCATCAAGAGTGGTGTGATTGGTTGTTGTAGGTCAGTGGCAAAGCCAGGATATGGCATTGTCTTGATATTAACTGCTTTAAGTTTTGGAGAAGGTTTAACAAAAATACTATCTTCGCCGACTTCCAAATTAACGCCCATCTCATCTAGCTTAGCTAAGAAAGCATCTAAATGCTCACTGATAATATTCTTCACAAGAATATCACCACCATTAGCAGCAGCTAAGCTCAAATAAGTTCCAGCTTCAATTCGGTCGGGAATAATTGTATGTGCATTATTCGAACGAAGGGTATCAACACCCTCAATACGAATGGTTTCCGTACCGACACCACGGATAACCGCACCCATGTTATTCAAAAATGTTGCTAAATCAATAATCTCAGGTTCCTTGGCGGCATTTTCAATCACAGTTGTTCCTTTTGCTTTAACAGCAGCGAGAATAACATTAATTGTTGCACCAACAGAAACCATGTCTAAAAAGATTTTAGCTCCTTTAAGACCTTCTTCAGGAGTTGTAATAATGATTTGCCCATGTCTGTTCTCAACGTGTGCACCCAGTGCTTCAAATCCCTTGATGTGCTGATCAATCGGACGTGGTCCAATATCATCGCCACCTGGGAAACCAACGACCGCTTTACCAAATCGTCCTAACATAGCACCCATAAAATAATATGAAGCTCGTAAACTGCTAACTTTTCCACTTGGTAATTCAGCAAATTGAATTTCAGTCGGATCAATTTTCAGCACATCATTATTCATTTCTGAAGAAACGTTCATATCTTTCAAAATTGAACGCAAATTACTTACATCTCTAATTTGTGGAACAGAATCTAGCACTACTGGTGTCTCAGATAAAATGGCTGCAGGAATTAAAGCTACGGTACTGTTTTTGGCACCACCGATTGTCACTTCACCCGATAATTTCTTTCCACCGTTGATTACAAGTTTTTGCATAAGCTTTTTCCTAACTATATTTAACTAATTCAAAAGAAGATTACATCTTGTCTTCGTCAAGTCCTGAAGCTGCACCGATAAAGCCTTTGAATAGGCCTTCTGGTTTAGTTGGTCTTGATAAGAATTCTGGATGATATTGAGCAGCAACGAAGAATTTGTTCTTAGGGATTTCAATAACTTCTACCAAATGGTTGTCTGGTGAAACACCTGAAAATACTAAGCCGTTTTCTTCAAATTGTTTACGATATTCGTTGTTGAATTCGAATCTGTGACGATGTCTTTCTTGGATAACTGATTGATTGTCATAAGCAGCTGCTGCTTTTGAACCTTCTTTAAGTTTACATGGATAAGCACCCAAACGTAAAGTACCACCTAGATCTTCAACATCTTTTTTATCAGCCATAATGTCAATAACCTTGTGTGCAGCATTTTCGTCAACTTCACCAGTTGTCGCATCTTTGATTCCAAGAACGTTTCTAGCAAATTCGATACTTGCCATTTGCATACCTAAACAAATTCCAAGATAAGGAACATCGTTTTCACGGGCATACTTAATAGCTGTGATCATACCTTCAAGACCACGGTCACCGAAACCACCAGGTACAAGAATACCATCTGAATCTTTAAGATAATCAGCAACGTTATCTTCAGTAATAAGATCAGCTGAAATCTTCTCTAGTTCTATTTCTGTATTATAAGCGTATCCTGCAGCACGAAGTGCTTCTGTAACAGAAATATAAGCATCTTGTAACTTTGTATACTTACCAACTAAAGTGATCTTTGTCTTATGTTTTAAATTATGAACACGGTCAACTAATTTGTTCCAGTCACCCATGTCAGCTTCTTTAGTATCTAAGTGTAAGTAACGACAAACGATATCATCGAAGTTTTGTGCTTGTAAGTTCAACGGAATATCATAAAGTGAACTAGCATCACGTGATTCGATAACTGCTTCTGGATCAACATCACAGAATGATGCAATCTTGTCTTTCATGTTTTGTGGCATAGGAAGTTCTGTACGAACAACCAAAATGTTAGGTTGAATACCGATTCCACGAAGTTCTTTAACACTGTGTTGTGTTGGCTTTGTCTTCATTTCGCCAGCTGCCTTCAAGTAAGGTACTAGTGAAGCATGAATATAAACAACATTTTCTGAACCAACTTCGGCCTTCATTTGACGCAATGCTTCTAGGTATGGTTGTGATTCAATATCACCAACAGTACCACCAACTTCAGTGATGATAACATCAGAATCAGTTGTTGTAGCAGCACGCATAATTTTTTGCTTAATCATATCTGTAATATGAGGAATAACTTGAACGGTTGCACCGTTATAGTCACCGTGACGTTCGCGACGAATAACTTCTGAATAGATTTTACCAGTTGTAACGTTTGAATATTTGTTCAAATCATTATCGATAAATCTTTCATAGTGTCCTAAATCAAGATCAGTTTCTGTACCATCGTTAGTAACATAAACCTCACCGTGTTGATATGGACTCATTGTTCCTGGATCCACGTTGATATAAGGATCGAATTTTTGCATTGTTACCTTAAGACCACGGTTCTTTAATAGTCTACCTAGGGATGCAGCGACAATCCCTTTACCTAATGATGAAACGACTCCACCTGTAATAAAAATGTACTTAGTCATAGCTTTCCTCCACATATTAATTCTAGGGATTTCTTACTCACAATATAAAAAAGTCCCCTATTCAACATGAACAGGGAACTTGAAGTTGTCTATCTAATAGAGCCCGAACTATATAATACCGTGATATGCTCGAGTCGTCAAACTTTTAATTAAAAAAGTCAAATTTATTTTTCGTTGTCATCTTCATCATCGTCTTCGTCGTCATCATCATCGTCGTCTGAAAGATCGATGTCTTCGCTGTCGTCATCATCATCGTCAGCGTCGAATTCAGAAAGTTGACCTTCGATACCATCATCTAGACCTTCGTCATGAGCGTCATCGTCGTCATCATCGTCTGATGTAATATCAGCGTTAGAGAACTTAGATAAGTCAGGACCGTTATCACTAGAAGAACCGTCAGATTCATCATCGTCATCCATATCAGATACGTTTAGATCTGAGTCATCGTCATAATCAACAACATCGTCGTCGTCATCCTCACTCAAGAAGGCATTAACCTTTTGAGCAGCCTTATGAGTATTTTCAGTACCGTTATCCTCAGGGTGATTTACTTCTTCATCAACTGAATCGTATGGATACCACTTACGTAATCCCCAAACATTTTCGCCAAGTGAAAGAAAACTACCATCATTATTCAAATCTGTATAGAATTGTGGAAGTGCTCTCTTGATCTGTTCATCAGATTTACCTAAGAAATCTTGAATTTCGTTAACGATATCAGAAAAATTCATTACTTCTTTTTTATTTTCGTTAAGAATCTCATATGCAACCTCAATCAATGAGAGTTCGTCTTTATTTTGATCCTTGAATTTATCAAACTTCAAACGTGTACACGTCCTTTCGTAGCGTCTTACTTATAATAATATCTGGCTAAGCACCAAAAATCAATCTAAACTTATAATTTCCTATTACATTATTGTCGTAAATCAAGTCATAATCAATATTTATTTTTCCTGAAAGTGGTTTACTGACAATTTCTACTTTAGAATCTTTAGTGAATGTATCAAGGGGTAAGACACCAAATTCAGTTTCTAAATGACCATTATTGTGTTCTTGATGTGTGAAATACAATAATGAAGCCAATTTAGTCGATTCTGAAACACGTTTAACATGAATCTCGCCTGTTTCAGTAATTTTGACTAGAATAGATGCTGTATCGTTATTCTCCAAACTTTCATTGAACTTCAAATAAATGGATTTACCGATTTGTGTGAACTTTCCTGGTTCACTAATTTTAGTTTTCGTTAGTTGCCCTGATTGAAGGGTCTCAATATTTAATTCTACATTTACATCAAAACTATTATTTTCCAATACCTACTGCCTCTACATGATAAAATTATATTAACTAATTAAAAGAAGTGATTAAGTGAATAATACTATTATATTATACGACCAAAAAATAAGCTCTAACAAAGATATGCTTGTCCCATTTTCAGATACTGGTGCTATTTTAAAATTTGTCTCTGAGAATAGTCAACCAGTTGTCCATTTCTGGGTCACACCGCCCACTGTAATTCTGGGGATGCAGGATAAACGACTCAATAATATCATCCCTAGTCTGGAAATGTTATCAGACAAAGAATATCTCTTCTACCTCAGAAATTCTGGTGGCTTAGGTGTTGTAACTGATTCTGGTATTTTAAATTTCACAATTTTTCTACCAGACAAGGATAACTTACAGATTGACGATGCTTACGAGAAAATGTATTCCATATTAAAATCAGCTTTTTCTGACCAAATTAAAACTGGCGAAATAACTAATTCATATTGTCCAGGAACCTATGATCTAAGTATCAATGGCAAAAAGTTTGCCGGCATCTCACAACGTCGATCCGGTAATGCCGTCGCAATTATGGCTTATATCAGTATTAACGGTGACCAAAAGAAACGCAGTCAATTGATGAAGGATTTTTATGAAATCGGAAACTTTCCTAAACATAAGAATATTGATTTTCCTGAAATTGATATTCATTGTATGGAAAACCTCGACCAGCTTTTGGGTCAAGAATTAACAATTGACCAAGCTAAGCAAAAAATCATTAACGTTTTAATCGCAAACAAATATAATATCGATAAAGAAGAATTCTTTATAATTCAAAATTCATTACCTTATAGAGAAGCTTTCAATGCTACTTTAAAAGATTTAATCAATCGAAATCAAACATTATTGGGGGAAAAATAAATGTCATATAACGTCGAAATGTTACCTAGAGAAAAGGTCTTCCGTGATCCAATCCACAATTACATTCACATTCAGCACAAAGTTATCTTGGACTTGATCAATACCAAGGAATTTCAACGTTTACGTCGTGTTAAGCAACTTGGTACATCCTCATTTACTTTCCAAGGTGCCGAACATTCTCGTTTCACCCACTGTATGGGTGTTTATGAAATAACTCGTCAAATCTGCGACAATTTCCAAAGAAATTATTCTTCAAAAACACCTGGCGACGGCTTGTGGAATGATGACGAACGTATCGTAGCCTTATGTGCCGCACTTTTACACGATGTTGGCCATGGTCCCTACTCACACACCTTTGAACATATCTTTGATACTGATCATGAAATGTGGACTAGAAGAATCATTACCTCACCTGAAACAGAAATCAATCAAGTTTTGCGCCAAGTTTCCGACGATTTTCCTGAAAAAGTTGCCAGTGTCATTGCTCACACTTATCCTAATCCACAAGTTGTCCAAATGATTTCTAGTCAAATTGACGCCGACAGAATGGATTACCTTTTGCGCGATGCCTACTTTACTGGTACTAAATATGGAATGTTTGATCTAACTAGAATCCTTCGTGTTATGCGTCCTTATAAAAATGGAATCGCCTTTGACAACGATGGAATGCACGCCGTGGAAGATTACGTTCTCTGTCGTTTCCAGATGTATCAACAAGTCTATTTCCATCCGGTTTCTCGTGGTATGGAAGTTGTTCTAACTAAGTTATTGCAACGTGCCAAGGATTTATATGAACACAATCATATGAATGGGTTTGAAATGCCAAGTTTGTTAGTACCATTCTTTGAGAATAAAGTTAGCATCAATGATTATTTACTTTTAGATGATGGCATTCTTAATACTTACTTCACTCTTTGGCAAAGTTACCCTGATGAAATTTTGAAGGACCTCTCATACCGTTTCCTTTCACGAAAACCTTTCAAATCTGCTGAATACAATAAAGAGACCGAACATCTTCTACCAAAATTGGCTGACATAGTTGAAAGTGTTGGTTTCCAACAAAAATATTACACTGCTACTAATACTAGCTATGATCTACCTTATGATGTTTACACACCAAATTCAAATAAGAGTCGTACCCAAATTGAAATCATGCAAGATGATGGTTCATTAATCGAATTATCTACTGTTAGTCGTTTGGTTAAAGCTTTGACTGGTAAGATTTCTGGGGATGAACGTTTCTACTTCCCTAAATCAATGCTGATGAAACAATCCGATGAGATTTTTACAGCTGGATATGACGAATTCCAAGAACATATCCATAATGATAAAATAGTTTAGCTAAAACGCTTTCAAGTTCCCAGGAAATTTATTAAAATACATATATTAGCCATTCAAAATAATCTAATTTGATTTCTACTTTTCGATATTTTATCCGTGCAATTCTCTATCTTTGAGATTATGCTTGTTTTGCTAAAATGTGTGAATTGACAGGAGGGCAATATGAAAGAATTTTCAGATAAAACTAGGACCGAAAATTTACAGGCTCTGCAAGATCAAGAACTCGATTTATTAGTTATTGGTGGAGGTATTACTGGTAGCGGCATCGCACTTGATGCTCAAACTAGAAATATTCAAACTGGTTTGATTGAAATGCGTGACTTTGCTTCCGGAACATCAAGTCGTTCAACTAAGTTAGTTCACGGTGGCTTACGATATTTGAAACAAGCCGCTGTCAAAGAAGTACACGAAGTTGGTAGTGAACGAGCTATTGTCTATAACAATGCTCCTCAAATCACTACTCCGTTAAAAATGATGTTGCCATTTTACGATGGTGGCACCTTTGGACCATTCACAACAGCCATTGCCTTAGATGTCTATGACCGTTTAGCTGAAGTAAAATATTCCGAACGAAAATATATGTTAAATTCTCACGATGCTTTGGAACGTGAACCCTATATCAAACGTGAAAACCTAAAGGGTGCTGGAGTTTACGTTGAATACCGAACTGATGACGCTCGTTTAACTTTGGAAGTAATCAAGAAGGCTCATGAAATGGGTGCTTTGATTGCTAACTATACCAAGGTGACCGGCCTACTCTACGATTCCAACAACAAAATCTGTGGAGTGATTTTCAAAGATTTAATCAATAACACAATTGGTGAGATCCACGCCAAAAAAGTCATCAATGCTTGCGGACCATGGGTCGATGAAGTCAGAGAAATGGATGGCTCCAATAAAGGTAAACACCTACATTTGACTAAAGGTGTCCACCTTGTTATTGATCACGATAAATTCCCTATTTCTAATTCTATTTACTTTGACACTCCCTTCCATGATGGACGTATGATGTTTGCCATTCCACGTGAAGGTAAAACTTATATTGGAACAACCGACACTACTTGGAACGATGATCCTAAAGAGCCTGATATTACAGCAACTGATGTGACTTACATTCTATCGGCCGCTAATCAGATGTTCGACTTACCTGACTTGCTCACCCCAAATGATGTTGAAAGTGGTTGGTCTGGTGTCCGTCCTTTAATTCAAGAAGAAGGCAAATCTCCTTCAGAAATTTCACGTAAAGATGAAATTTTCCAATCTGATTCTGGATTGCTTTCCATTGCTGGTGGTAAATTAACTGGCTACAGAAAGATGGCTGAAAAAATTGTTGATCGAGTAGCGGAACAATTATCTGTTGAAACTAATTACGATTTTCAATCTGAACAAACTGAAAACTTAACACTATCTGGTGGAGATGTTGGTGGTGAAGCTGGCTGGATGAACTTCGTTGATGAAATGGCACATGAAGGTATCGTCAACCACGACCTTGACCGTGAAGATGCCGAAAAATTAGTTCATCGTTACGGTTCAAATGTTGAAGCCATCTATCAACTTTTACCTGACACTAAAACCAAAGCTAGATTGCCAAGAATTGATTGGGCTATGCTCGAATATGGACTTGAATCTGAAATGGTTGAACATCCAATTGACTTTCTACTCCGTCGCAGTAGCCAAATGTTATTTGATATCGAACATATGAAAACAATTAAAATTGCTGTCATTGATTATATGTGTAAATACTATGATTGGGACGATGAAACTAAACAACAAATGACAGATGAGGTTAATCAAAAATTAGCTTTGACTGACTTATCAGATATAAAAAAGAAATACGTTGAATATGCAAAAGAATAAACGTTAGGCTTTTAATTGGACTAGTATAATTATTCTGCTCTCCACAAGGAGGAATAATTGGCTGGAACATAGCGGGCACAACTTGAAATCAATTCCATAGTTCGGAATTGTTTCCAAGATTGGCCTTTTTCTAACCTGACTTCGTCAGCTAAGAAAAATTTCGCTATTGAGCCATTATTCTTCCTTGCTCCGAGCTGGTTTGCATTTTTTTATTAATTTTAAATTTAAATCAAAAGCACTAATTCAATTTATCCCAGAATCATTTAGGGTAAAAAGAATTAATGCTTTTTATGTATCTATAAATAATCAAATAGAGTTACCAACTAGTCTGGAATGAAAAGACGGAAATTACACACGGATTAAAATTTAAATAAATATTTATTCTTACTCTTTAATTTTTCTCAAAATATAGTAAAGTGAAGCTTGTACTTTGAAAAAGGTAAAATCAATGAAGGAGATCTGGCGAGAATGTTTAAGGAATTCCAAGAATTTATTTCCCGTGGTACTGTTATTGACCTAGCTGTCGGTGTTATCGTTGGTGCTGCTTTTAATAGCTTAGTATCAGCGATTACTACCTACCTTTTAAATCCGCTAATCGGACTCTTTATTGGGCAAATTGATTTATCAGATATGAAATTTCAAGTTTTAGGAGCCACTTTTTTAATTGGTGACCTTATAAATGCTCTGATTCAATTCCTAATCATAATGTTTGTTGTGTTCTTGATTGTTAAAGCAATGAACAGAATGCGTCGCGATGGTTCACGTAGTAAATTTGATCAATCTGAGGAAGAACCACTTGATCCTCAAACTGAATATTTACAACAAATTCGTGATTTACTCAGATACCAACAAAGAAATAACAATGACAGATATTAATTTGGACATAAAAATGACAGAGCGGGGCAAAACACGTTCAGCTTCTGAGCATTAATGTAAAATGGCCGACAACTCGATTTTGAGTTGCCGGCCATTTTTGATTAAGCGGAACGAAGTTGTGTTTTGCTTCGCGTTTCCGCTGCAAGTTTGAGTAACAAATTAGTTGTATCCCAAACTATTTTTTTATTGTATAAGATTATTTTTCGGAATTTACTCTAGTTGCATGATTAAGTAAAAATGCTGCAACAACTAGGAAAATCAGTAAAGCAATAAATGAGTTTCGTGACCCAATAGCTGTACGTATGGCATAACTTTTAGGAGTTGAAGCAGTTTGCGAGATAGTCACAATTGTAGAAACAATTGAAGTCCCTACCGCACCAGCAAATTGTTGTACTGTATTGAAAAGTCCATTTCCATCAGCATTTTTATCTGCGGGCAATTGATTTAATCCGTTAGTCATCGTATTTCCCATGACTAATCCCATCCCCACCATGAATAATAGATAGAAAGTAAGGATCAAGCTATCTGACAAACCACGTCCGAAAATGACATATAGCAACATAGCTACAATTTGTAAAATTATTCCGGTAATAATCGGCTTTCTAGCACCAAATTTATCTAAAATGGCACCACCTAGCGGAGCAAAAACGGCACCTAAAGCTGAACCGGGTAGAACAACTAATCCAGCAATTAAGGCTGTTTTATGATTTACCAATTGAATATAGTTAGGCAGAACAAATGACATTCCTAATGCTCCTAGTTGAACCAAGAAGTACGCGGCTAAATGACTTGAATATTTCACGTTACTCATAACCGATATATCAATTAATGGGGAACTTGATTTCTTTGAAGATATAACAAACAAAATCAACACAATAATTCCCAATACTAATGGAATCCAAAATCCTAGTGGGTTCTTGCCAATTGCTGAAAGATTACTGAATCCTAAAATGAATCCAATAAAAGTTACTGCAATCAAAAACAAACCGATCAGATTTAATCTTGAATGGATTGGTGGATTAATCTGTTGAATTGAAAATATACCAATAAATAAAGCAATTATTACAACTGGTATAAGTAAAATGAAAATACTTCTCCAACCGAGTGAATTAACGACAAGCCCACCAAAAGTTGGACCCACAGCCGGCGCAATAGCAGTAATCAAAGTACCAATTCCCATCAACAAGCCAATTTTTGAAGCGGGAGCTTGTTCCAAAATAATGTTGAACATCAATGGCAAGGCAATACCTGCACCAATTCCTTGGATGACCCTACCCAAGACTAAAATTGGAAAAGTTGGAGCAATCGAATCGGTCACCAGTCCAATGATGAACAATAACGCTGCAAAAATAAAAAGTTTTTTTGAAGTAAAATTATGTTTTAAATAAGCTGACAATGGCATCATGATTGATGCAACTAATAAATATCCCGTAGTCATCCACTGCACAGTCGAAGTGTTAACTCCAAATTCATGCATCAAAGTTGGAAAAGTTACGTTAGTAGCAGTTTCAACTACCACACCGCAAAATGACATCAAACCAGCAGCGATGATCGATAAAATGAGTTTTGTATTTAATTTTTGTTCCATGTTTTCTCCTAATAGTTAGAATTCGAACTAACTTAAACTGTTATAACATAATTGACTTTATTTGTGCTAGTATAAATTTAAGTTAGAAAACAAACTACGAGGTTAATAATGGACAGAATCTTTGGAATTTTAATCAAGCAGGCTAATAATGACATTGTCCGAGACGCCGACAAATACGCTCAAACTTTGGGATTAACCGGCATGCAAATGAGTATTATTGATTATGTATCTCGCATGGAAAATTCAGAAAATATTTTTCAAAAAAATATTGAAAAAGAATTTAATATCAGACGTGCCAGTGCGACTAGTGCTCTGAAACTGATGGAGAAAAACGATTTAATAGTACGAGTGCCAATGGCAAATGATGCTAGACTCAAAAGAATCATTTTGACTCCCAAATCGCATCAAGTATCTAAAAGAATTCATAAGTATTTTTCTGACACTGAACGAAAAATTGCTGAAACAGTCGGCGATAAGAATGTTCAAATTGTCAAAGAAAGTTTAGCAAATATATCACGTTCATTTGCCGACAAAAAAGAATAAATAGTTTAATTGCATTAAATTTGAACACAAATAATCCCCTGTATGTAATTGGCCAATCAACTTAGCCAATTAATACAGAGGATTTATTGTTTTATATCATAGATGTACTACGGCAATTCCTACTTCAAAGGTGTGACTACCTTCAAATCAAGAGCTTGTAGGAATCCGCTCTTACCATCAACAACCATTGGAATAACGTTGACACTTGGTGCAGCACTAGTTACATAGCTTTCATCCAATGGCATCATACCGTCAATACTGATATCCAAGGATTTTGGCATACCTTCGATATGAATCTTATTATCAATTTCTGGTGTCTTAACAACATCATCACAAATCTTATGAACATAAATCAAACTAACTTTGGCCTCGCCATTGACCATGCCACTCATCGTAAACTTGTGGCCATAGATAGTTCCCTTTTTGACTGTTCCAAAAATTGGGTGTAAATCTTCTGGAGCGGCGTAACATTCATGTTCAATCTTCATATCATCAAACTTGAAGCCTAATCTTTCGCCCATTTCGTAAACTCCGGAAACATAATATGAGGCGATTCCCATCTTCAAACGATCCTGAGGAAAGTCATCTGGATTCATTCCATAACCGAAGACTTTAACCCAACTTGAATAGTTGTGTTGGTCGTCTTCACCAGATTGAACTGTGATTTTATCAACTCGTCCCATCAATCCAGCTAAAACTGTTGGAATATATGAAGCGTAGGCTCCTGGTAATAGGCCAGTTGGTAAATATGAAACACCATTTTCTTGTGCAGTATCGTTAATCATTTTGAATAAATCTGGTGTTGTTGCCTGTGAATAATAAATAGGCAATGTTGTAATAACATTCTTCTTTGCCTTCAAAACTTTGCAGACATCAAGTGCACTAGGTGTAAATCCACCTTTTTCATCACGAACTAAAGGTGTGTAATCCAAAACTACATCAGCATCTAATTCCAATGCTTTATCAATACTATCTAAAACAGTTATGCCAGTTTTATCAAAGCCGAATATTTCACCAGCATCTTTACCAATTTTCTTAGGGTCAACATCGACAGCACCAACAAGTTGTAATGATTGTTTCTCTTGAATCATTCTTATTGCTGCTCTACCAACGTTTCCAAGACCCCAAACAATTACTTTATACTGTTTCATCATATCACCCCAATTTGGTCATTACGGCCTTTTATATTGCTCATATTATCACGAAATCATGCTTTATTAAATGATTTATAGAAAATAAAAGAACTACTTTTCTTCACGCGAAAAGTAGTTCTTTTTGGTTTATATATTTTGAAACGAGCGGAAAGCAACAGATTTCTGTGCTTTGTGCCCTTTGCTTTTTAAATGAGCTACACAAGGGTAACTCCCTCCGGTTAAGTCAACAAACTCTGCCGGCACTTCGTTGCCGACCGAGTTTGTAGTCTTAATCCTCAGGAGCTGAGCACCGTTGCTTTCCGCTCTCTAAATTTCTAGTTTTTTTCAAATCGTGTATTGAATAATGGACTAACTGGGTCATTATCATGAACACGTTTGATTGCTTCACCAAGTAGTGGTCCAACTGAAACTTGTACCATCTTATCAATGATTTTTTCTTTAGGGAGATTAATTGAATCTGTAACAACTAAAGTCTTGATTGGTGATGCTTCAATTCTTTCGATGGCTGGGCCTGAAAGAATTGGGTGTGTACAACAAGCGTAAACTTCAGTAGCACCTGCATCAATAAGTGCTTGTGATGCTAGAGAAATTGTACCAGCAGTATCGATCATATCATCAATAATGATGGCACGTTTGCCTTTAACATCACCGATAATATTCATAACTTCGGCAACATTGGCACGAGGTCTTCTCTTATCAATAATAGCAATAGGTGTCTTCAAGAATTCAGCAAGTTTTCTGGCACGTGTAACACCACCATGATCAGGTGATACAACAACGGCGCCTTCTTCAAGATGATTTGATAGGAAGTAATCAGCTAGTAATGGTGCACCCATTAAGTGATCAACAGGAATATCAAAGAATCCTTGGATTTGTGCAGCATGTAGGTCAAGTGCAAGTACACGATCAACTCCGGCACGTTCCAACATATTAGCAACTAATTTAGCTGTAATAGGTTCACGTGAACGTGATTTACGGTCTTGTCTAGCGTAACCATAATATGGCATTACGACATTGATAACACTAGCAGATGCACGTCTAAGAGCATCAACCATGATCAACAATTCCATCAAGTTATCGTTAACAGGAGCTGAAGTTGATTGAATCAAGAATATTTCTGCTCCACGGATACTTTCTTCAATATTAATTTGAATTTCGCCATCACTAAAACGTGTAACTGATGACTTTCCTAGTGGTACTCCTACTTCTTTAGCAATCTTTTCAGCTAGAGGTTTGTTAGAGTTCAATGCAAAAATCTTCATTGGTTGTTCGTTATTTTGACATGACATTTAATTATTCACCCTTTATTTCCAATCTTCACTATTTGATAGTGGTAATCTGTCCCAGAAATCTTCTTTGTTTGTTTGTCTTTCACGTGCAATAGCCATAGCGTGCTTAGGAATATCTTTTGTGATGGTAGAACCGGCCGCAATAAATGAATGGTCAGCCATTTCAACTGGAGCAACAATATTTGAATTGCTACCAATAAATGAATGATCACCAATTGTACTGTGCCACTTCTTAACACCATCATAGTTTACGAAGACGACTCCGCAACCAACATTGATATCAGTTCCCAAAGTTGCGTCACCAACATAGCTTAAATGACCAACTTTAGTTCTGTCACCAATCTTAGCATTCTTAATTTCACAGAAGTTACCGATATGAACATCACGACCAATTTCGGCATTAGGTCTTAGGTGTGAGTTAGGTCCAATATCGCTACCCTTATGCATAACGGCGCTGTCTAATGTAGAACTGATAACTTCAACATTATCTTGAATCTCAGAGTTATAAATTCTTGAGCCAGAACCGATAACACATTCAGAACCAATACTTGTTTTACCAAAGATTTTTACATTTGGTTCAATAACTGTATCGTTACCAATCTCAACATCAACATCAATGTAAGTATTGTCAGGATCAACAATTGTAACGCCATCACGCATATGTTGTTCATTGATTCTTCTTTGCATAATCTTCTCCGCATGTGACAAAGCGACACGGTCATTAACACCTAATGACTCACTCAAATCAGCCATTTCATATGCAGAAACTTTTTTACCCTGTTTCTTAAGTAGAGAAATTACATCTGGCAAGTAGTATTCGCCTTGGGCATTATCATTGTTAACTTTATGTAAGTTTTCAAATAACAACTTGTTATCAAAGCACAATACACCGGTATTAATTTCCTGAATCTCTTGTTCACTTCTTGAAGCATCTTTTTGTTCAACAATCTTTTCAACATTGCCACCATCATCACGGATAATACGACCGTAACCAAATGGATTATCAGCATGTGCTGTTAAAATTGTTGCAGCAGCTTTTTCTTCTTCATGATAATTAAGAAGATTTTCAAAAGTTTTTGCAGTAAATAATGGTGTATCACCAGTAACAACCAGTGTAATACCTTCTTTATTACCTAAATCTTTTTCAGCTTGCAAGACAGCATGACCTGTACCTAATTGTTCAGATTGCAAAGCGTACTTAGTTCTGTCACCAAGTAATTCCTTAACCTTATCTGCACCATTACCAATAATGGTTTCAACAAGATCAGGTTTGATCTCTTCAATTTGAGTTAGAACATGGTCAACCATTGCTTTCCCTGCAACAGGATGCAATACCTTGTAAAGTCTTGACTTCATTCTTGTACCTTTTCCGGCAGCAAGAATTATTACATAACGATTCGACATCAGAAACTCCCTTCAGTCATTCAAATATCCTTATATATAATAGCATTATTATATATGCCTGCTCAATCAAGAATTTATTCAAAATAACTGAAATCGGTATTTGTTAAATAATTTCCTGGTTCAACGTTTAAAATTCGATTTTGTGTATCAATTTTTGTCACTTTAAAGATTGAAGTAATATCAGAATCTCCAATTTCACTTTGAATATTAATATTCTCCGCAAAGACAGTTGCACCAACAAAAATAGCGTTGAATTCAGAGATCAAGCTACGCAAACCATTGATGGTACCGCCGCCCTTCATGAAATCATCAACGACCAAGACTCTTGAACCTTCATCAAGACTACGTTTTGAAAGTTCCATCTTTTCAACTCGATCAGATGATCCTGACGCATAGTTAACACTAATGGTTGAACCCTCAGTGATTTTTGAATCACGACGGACAATCACAAATGGTATGTTCAAGAAATTAGCGACACTTTGGGCAATTGGTATACCCTTTGTGGCCACCGTCATAACGACATCAATTGAACTCTGTGAATATTGAGTAGCAATCATACGTCCAACCGTTCTCAATAATTCGGGATCTGCCAATAAATCAGTTAGATATAAGTATCCCCCTGGCAAAATTCGGTTTGGTTCAACCAGTTTTTTAGATGTATCTTCTACAAATTCAGTTGCTTCTTTTTTAGAAATTCCCGGTGTGAAGATAACTCCCCCACCAGCTCCTGGCAATGTTTCAAGAACTCCAATCCCTCTGATCATGAAAGTTCTTCTTAAAATTCCAAGATCCTCTGAAATTGATGACTTAGCTGATTCATAACGACCAGCAAAAAAGGCCAAAGAAATCAGCGTATGTGGTCGTTCCAATAAATAGCGAGTCATATCAATTAAACGTTCGCTTCTTCGTGTTTTCATCTTATTTTCTCCTAAAACATATCTCTCTACCAGATTATAAAGCAAAACAGTGAACAATTCATATTTTTTTGAATGTAAACAGTACCATTTTACTAACTTTATGCTTTTGCACAACGATTTATGTGTGCTATAACATATGATTTGTGTTTTTAAGTTGGAATTGTCTTAATTTTCCGCTCTCCACAAGGAAGGAAAATAGCTGGAACATAGCGGGCACAACTTGGAGCCGATTATCAATGCCCAAGGCATTGATAACAGTCTTCAAGATTGGCCTTTAACTAATCCGACAAAATCGGTCGAATAAGTTAAACTTCGCTATTGAGCTATTTTTTCTTCCTTGCTCCGAGCTAATTTCTTCTCTTTTAGAATTTTTTAATCAATCAAAGAAAAATCATTATTTAAATACATATTATTTAGAAATATTAATTTTTAATACCATCATATTAGAAAAATCAAAATAGCCTGGAACAAAAATCGAAATCGACTAAGTAGTGAAATTATTCTTAGCTGACGCAGTCAGGTTAGAATAAGGCCGACCTTCAAGACCCTTGGCGAAGCCAATGGCTCGAAGTCGTGCCCACTACGTTCCAGTCGAATTTCGATTTTTGTGGAAGGCGGACATATGAATGAGATTCCGTTGACCTTTGGCCAACACCCCATATAAGTTCCACTAACGACCATAGGTCGTAAGTGGAACTAAAAAAAAGAGGCCTGAACAATATTTGTTCAACCTCTTAACTAACGAATTATTATTATTCTGCTTCGGCTTCAACGTCTGAATCTGTTTCTGTTTCAGCTGGTTCTTCGCTATCAAAATGTATATCAATTGATTTTGTTAGTAAATCTGCATAACTATATGAAACTCTTTCAAAAGAGTTTTCATTTTGATCCAAATCTACCACAAAAACTGAATGGAATGTTTCTGATAAAGTTCCGCGACGGCGGACTACTTTTTTACGACCTGCTTGTGCAACTATAGTCAAATTCTCACCTAAGTGTGAATCTAAACGACTCTTAATTGTGTTCAATGATGTTGGCATTATAATAATCACTCCTTAGGAGTGAAATTTTACCATGTTTTTATGAAAATTACAAGAAATTAATATAATTGTAATATTTTCACTTCTTGAATTCCACGGCCATTTTCTTGTATTGAGCGATAGAAACCTGCTCTCCACGGGCATTCTCGGCGATACCACATTTTTCAAAAACTGATTTAATCTTTTCACGACTTTCATCAGTTCTGCCTAACCAATTCAACATATTATTCATCAAACTCTTACGTTTGTGGGCAAAAGATGAACGAACCATTGTGTTGAAAAACTCTGGATCTTCAATATCCATTTTGTCTTTAGGTAAACGGTCCAAAACAGCAACTGCGGAATCAACTTTGGGTTGAGGAATGAAAGACTTATGTCCAACAATTCGATCAATTCTAGCACTCATCTTAGTTTGAACTGCAATTGTCAATGAACCATATTCACGGTGACCCGGTACAGCAGTGATTCTTTCCGCTACTTCCTTTTGCATCATTAGAACTAATGACTGGAATGGATAATCACTGTTGATCAAGTTCAACATGATTGGAGTTGTGATGTAATAAGGCAAATTGGCAACAACGCGAATTGTTTTGCCAGTTAAACCATTTTCTTCAACAAACTTATCCAAATCAACTTTCAAAATATCTTCATTGATAACTTCGATATTGTCGTAATACTGCAAAGTATCAGCCAAAACGGGAATCAAATTAGAATCAATTTCAAACGCATAAACTTTTTCTGCAACTTCAGCTAATTTTTCTGTTAAGGCACCAATACCAGGTCCAATTTCAATAGCAATTTCATCTGACTTCAAGCCACTGGCATCAACGATTGCATCCAAAACTTTTTCATTTGTTAAAAAGTTCTGTCCTAAACTTTTCTTTGCACGTAACTTATATTTGCGCAGGATGTCATTCGTGCGGATAGGATCGGCAATACTTAATCTATTTTGTGTCATGGGTACTTCCTTCATCAAATTTTTTAACTACTGTAACTAAATCTTCCGGTGTAATTTGAAACATGTTGAGTCGACTTAAAAATTGTTTAGCATTCGTATACCCAATTTTCAATTCAGAACCAACGAACAATCTTCTCTGATGAGAATCTGGTTCACCAATCAAGCCGAGATTGACCATATCTGCATGATCGTATTCTTGAAAATTCTCATCGGTTCGAGTATAAACAGCAGCCAAGGCAGCTTTTATATCAGCATCATTAGCATGTTCAATTCCCAAACTGCCATCACTATGCTTTGGAACAGCTTGGTTACGAGGTAAGAAAGCCTGCTTAGCATCAGGAACAGCCTTTTGAATCATCGTTCGAAGACGATTACCGTTGAAATCAGGGTCAGTAAAAATTATTACTCCCCTTTTTTCTTGAGCAATCTTAATTCGTTTAATCGTTTCGTCATTTAGAGCGGAGCCAATCGTTTCAATCGTATCAATATCACCAAAACAATCTTTCAAACGATTAGTATCCGACTTACCTTCCACCACAATAATTTCTTTTATTTTTTTCATAATTATAGATTATACACTTGGTGAGCATTATTAAACGTGTGTTCAGCAACTTCATCAGGTGAAATATCCTTTAACTTAGCAATCGCATCAACGACATATCTTGTATAAGCTGGTTGATTTGAATGTCCACGATATGGTTCGGGTGTTAAATATGGTGCATCCGTTTCAACTAATAATCTATCCAACGGTGTAGCTTTAGCAGATTCATGAACTTCGGGGGCATTCTTAAATGACACCACGCCACTATATGAAACCCATAATCCTAAGTCCAAGAACTTGTTAAGCCAATTAATATCACCGTTGAAACTGTGCATGATGATTCCCGATTTTGACATGTCATGATTTCTCAAAATATTGTACATATCATCGAAAGCATCTCGACAGTGAATGGAAACCGGCATGTTATATTGTTGAGCAATATCCAATTGTTGAATCAAAACTTTTTGTTGAATCTTAGGATCTGGATCTTCTTCCCAATGATAGTCCAAACCAATTTCACCAATCGCAACTACTTCTGGTAATTTGATTTGATTAACTAGTTGTTCCTCATTGTAAGCTTCAACAAATTCTGGATGCCAACCAACAACCGCATGTAACTCTTTATAATTTTGAGCCAAACGAATTGCTTCAATATTGAATTCTTCGTTTGAACCGATAATGGCCATTTCATCAACATCTAATTCTTTAGCATTATCAATAAATTGTTGGGTCTTCCCAGCAAATGCTTCGTCATTTAAATGTGTATGTGTATCAAAAATTTTCATTATCCTAAAATAGCTCCATTTTTGTGTGAATTATCAACAATAGCAAGTTTAACTTCGTCACCTTTTTCAGATGAAAGTAACATTCCGTTACTCCATTCACCAACCATCTTACGTGGTTTAAGGTTAACAACAGCAAGAATCTTTTTACCAATCAATTCTTTATAATCTGGATAGAATTTGTGCATTCCTGAAAGAATTTGACGATCAACGCCAGAGCCATCATCCAATTTGAATTGAAGTAATTTATCAGAATTCTCAACTGGTTTAACATCAAGAACTTCAGTAACTACCATTTTAACTTTTGTGAAGTCGTCGAATTCAATTTCCTTAGGGAAACCATCGTCGGCTTCTTTTTGTGCCTTGGCTTTGGCTTGAGCTGACTTACTTAACTTACCAGCACCATGCTTAGCTTGTTCTTCAGCCATCTTGCCCTTAATGTAATTAACTTCTTCTTCAGCATCAAGACGTGGGAAAATTGGTTCTGGTTTAGCAGTTACTGTCTTACCAACAACTGTATCGCCAAAATTCAAATCCTTATCTTTGCCATAATCAAGACCAAGTTGAGCGAAAATCTTAACTGGTGATTGTGTCATAACTGGGCTGATCAAGAGTGCAATCAAGCGAAGTGATTCAGCTAGATGTCCAAGAACGGACTGCAATTCAGCCTTCTTACTATCATCTTTAGCTAATGCCCAAGGCTTTGTTTCATCAATATATTTATTAGCACGTCCGATAAAGGCCCAAACACTAGCCAAAGCATCGGGGAATTCGAATTTGTCCATGTGTTCACGGTAAGCAGTTAATGTGTCAGCGTATGACTTCTCAAGATCTTTATCCAAATCAGTCACAGCGTCAACGGATAAAATTTTTCCATCATCATATTTATTAATCATTGAAACTGTTCTGTTCAACAAGTTTCCAAGATCGTTAGCTAAATCATAGTTGATTTTGTCGATATAATCTTCTGGAGTGAAGACACCATCATTACCAAATGGCATTGCGCGCATTAGATAGTAACGTAGTGAATCAAGGCCATATCTTGAAACTAGCATTTCAGGGTAAACAACATTTCCCTTAGATTTAGACATTTTACCGTCTTTCATCAATAACCATCCGTGACCAAAGACTTGTTTAGGCAATTCAATACCTAATGCCATCAAAATAATTGGCCAATAAATAGTATGGAAACGTACGATTTCTTTACCAACGAATTGAACATTTGCTGGCCAGTATCTCTTGAATAGAGAATCGTCGTCGCTTTCATAACCTAGAGCAGTAATATAGTTCAACAAGGCATCTACCCAAACGTAAACAACGTGTTCAGGATTACTTGGAATCTTAACTCCCCAGTTGAAACTTGTACGTGAAATAGCCAAATCTTCAAGACCTGGTTTGATAAAGTTATTGATCATTTCGTTCTTACGAATTTCTGGTTCGATGAAAGTAGGATTGTCGTTATAGTATTTCAACAAACGATCAGCATACTTGCTCATCTTAAAGAAGTAACAAGGTTCTTTGACTAATTCAACTTCGTGTCCCGATGGAGCTTTACCACCACTAACGTTACCGTCTTTATCATGGAAAACTTCAGCAAGTTGTGATTCTGTAAAGTATTCTTCATCATCAACTGAATACCAGCCAGAATATTCACCTAAATAAATATCCCCTTGTTTAATTAAACGTTCAATAATTCTTTGAACGGCTTTAACGTGATAATCGTCAGTTGTACGGATGAATTTGTCATTTGAAATATCAAGTGACTTCCATAAATCTTTAATTCCTTTGGCCATCATGTCAACGTATTCTTGAGGTTGCATGTGTTTTTCTTCGGCCTTTTCCTCAATTTTAAGACCATGTTCGTCAGTTCCTGTTAGGAAGAAAACGTCGTAGCCTTCATTACGCTTGTAACGAGCCAATGTGTCCGCTGCAATCGTAGTGTATGAGTTCCCAATTGTTAATTTTCCTGATGGATAATAAATGGGTGTTGTAATGTAAAAAGTTTTTTTCTCTTCAGTCAAAATATATTAACCTCCACCGCTTCTAAGTTTGATGATTCTTTTTAGGTTGGGGGTTGCTTTCCGCCTTCCACAAAAATTGAAATTTGGCTGGAACGTAGTGGGCACGATTTTGAACCAATTTTAAAGTTCAAAAATTGTTTCAAAACTCGGCCTTATTCTAACCTGACTTCGTCAGCTAAGAATAAACTCACTACTGAGCCAATTTCAATTTTTGTTCCAGGCTAGTCTCATTGTTATTCACTATGATAAACAACACTTATTAAATTAAAGTTATCTAAACTAGTCGGCACGGAACAATATGAGGTCTCAGCCATGAAATTATTCTTAGTTGGCGATTTGTGCCGACTTAGAATAAGGCTCGCTTTGGAAACAATTTTGCTTTTTAAATTGGTTTCAAACGATGCCCATGGCGTTCCAGACCTCATTATTGTGGAGTAGAGACGGCAATTAACCACTATCAAACCTAGGAATCAAATTGATACTAAGTATAGCATTTTTTTATATTTGTGAAAAAACGTTCGTTGCATCGTCATCAATCGCTAGAATCGATGAATCAATGTTTAAATCTTCTTTGTTGATGACAACTAATTTAGCCTGTGGTGAACTGTATTCTAGTAATCCGGCAAACGGATAAACTTTAAAGCTTGTTCCAACAACTACCAATAAGTCAGCTTTTTGAACTGCTAAAGCCGCATTTTGGAAGTTTGTGGGATTAATATTTTCCCCATATAAGACTGTTGTCCCGGGACGAATAATACCATTATCTTCATGATGACGATAATCTTTTATATATTCTTTATAATCAAATTCTTTTCCACAAGTCAGGCAATGAATATTATCATATAAATTTCCATGAAATTCCACGACATTTTTTGCGCCGGCTTTGGTGTGTAGTTTATCGACATTTTGTGTTACGATAGCACCTTTTTGATTACTGATTTCAGCCATTTTTGTATGAATGATATTGGGTTGTGCATCTGGAAAATACATGTTGTGAATTACAAAGTCATGAAAGACATCTGGATTTTTAACCAAGTTGTCATGGCTCAACATATATTCTGGTGGGAAATTATATTTCTCACGTTTGTACAAACCGTTTTTAGAACGATAATCAGGAATTCCTGATGGCACAGAAACTCCGGCACCAGTTAGAAAAGTTACAAATTTAGCTTGATCTAATAATTGTTTAAACTCTTCGATTTTATCGGTCATAAAACTCCCCCTATCTAATTAGATATTTAATATCTTCTCCCTTGAAAACTTCTTCAATTGTATGTTGATAAAAAGCCTTATAGAATTCAGGAGTTACTTTTGCAGGATCAAGATTCAATGTAGCAATGCTTTGACCATCATTCATCGCAATCAAATCAAAAGCATCTTTACCGGTCGCACGATTCTTAAATTCTGAATGCTTGATTTGATAAACCTGATTCAAACTTAAACGTAATTGGCGTTTTGAAATAACAGGAGTGATGTTCAAGAATGTATGGAAATGCATTCCTTGATAGCCATTAGAAATAATTATTTCATTATAAGCATCCAAGATATTTACCAAGGCACGTCTGAATTGGAATGGCACTGTTAAGTCGTTTTGTTCCACAATTTCAACCAATTTAGTTGCATATTTAAATGATGTTGGGAAATTATGTTGCCAATCCTCATCATGTTCATGTTGTCCAAAGACCATACCATCAAGCATAATCAATGTTCGATAGAAACGCATATTTGCTAAATCTAATTGAACCTTAGGAGTGAGTGCTGCATCGATTCCTCTAAGATATTCAGCTTTGACTGCATCGGTAAATGTTCCGTCAGCAATTTGTTCTTTAACAATTGTCGCATGTTCCAAAGTTTCAAAAACGGAATTGGCAATTGATAAAACTCGACCATCGTTATCTTGTTTTCCTGTGGTTACAGCACAACTGATACTAGGTTCATCAGATAGTTCCAATTCGATGTGATGCAATTCATGTGCCAATACGAAATCGTTATATTTCTCATTCGTAATGATAACTTGAATCATATCTTCACCCTTTGCTTGGTGATTGGCTTGATCAAGAGTTAGAAATTCTTGGTCTGTATAATCCGCATAGATTTCGATTTTCTTACCATATTGTTGTTCAATATTTTCTAGCTGCTTTACAATATTAGTAGGTAATTCATTATTATTTAATTTTTTCATTATTTGCACCTCATATAAAGGAGATTTTTGTATGGACATAAAAGTATCTTTACCAAACAACCTATTGCCTGATAAATATGGCAAATACGCCGCTCCCGAAGATATAAAAAATGGGAAACCTATTATCAGTTTCCCAATTCAATTATCAAATCTTCCAGTGGGTACCAAAACTATTGCTTTGACTTTTACTGATCCTGATTCAATTCCTGTTTGTGGATTTGAATGGATTCACTGGACTGCCGCAAATATTCCTAGTTCTCAGGTCGAAATACCTGAAAACTTCAGTCAAGTTGCTACAAGTCCTGTCGTTCAAGGAAAGAACAGTTCTGCCAGTCCGTTACTCGATGGTCCTAAAGATGTGGCCACTGGTTACAATGGACCTTATCCACCAGACAAAACACATGACTACGTTCTTAAAGTCTTTGCTCTGGATGATAATCTTAATTTGGAAAATGGTTTTTGGATGAATGAATTATTACACGCTATGGATGGTCATATCTTAGCTTCTGCTGAGAAGACTATTCCTAATCGTGCTTAGTTGACTTGCCGTCTTCCGCAAAAATCAAAATTTGGCTGGAACGCTGTGGGCATGACTTTAAGCCAATGAAAATTCACATTGTCTTAAAGATCAGCCTTTTACTAAGACGGTAAAGTTCACCGCCTAAGTAAAATTTCACAGCTGAGCCAATTTTGATTTTTGCTCCAGACTAGGTTTGATGTTTTATTCTTATTGAATTATAACTATCAACAATCTAGTCAAATAAAGTCGACTTCAGCCACTATATTTATTAACCTGAATCTCAAAATATTAAGAATTCAATTATTTCCTAATCTTGTAAATTCATCTTGTGGAAATAATTAAATACATAACCTTCTCTAACTCCGAAATTCGAGAATCGAATTTCTTTAGAGGGGGTTTTTTTGATGATTTCGGATATTATTAAAATTCCGCCTAAAATGACTTCGTATCTTCCGTCACTTAACTCTTTGATTTGACTTCTTTTTTCTAAAGAAGAATGAATCAATTGATCAAATAACTCATCAATTTGATCTCGAGTAATGACTGAATTATGCAAAGTTTTTTTATTTTTACCTTCACGATTCAAGATACTAGTAACTGCTCGAAGAGTTCCTCCAAGTCCTACAAAAGTGGCTTGGGCACTCATCCAGTTCAAGTTTTCCAAACGTTGTCTAATATCTTTTCTTGCTGCATTTAATTGGTTCTCTTTGATTGGATCACTCGCTAAATACAAATCCGAAATTGAAATGGCACCAATCGGGATACTTAGTCCATGTTTTAGACGTCCCTTTTTGGCTAAACTGATTTCGCTACTTCCACCACCAACATCAACAATCAAAGCGTCCTTAGTTCTCATCGTGCTTCTAACAGCAACGTAATCATAATAAGCTTCTTCTTGTTCGTTGATGATTTCCAACTGCAAGCCAGTTTCTTTCAAAACGGCAAAAATCAATTGTTCTTGATTCTTAGCCATTCTGACCGCAGCTGTGGCAATCAAACTAGTTTTATCTACTTCATATCTTTCAATTCGAGTTTGGAATTTCTTTAGAACATCAATAGTTTCTGCAATCTGTTCATTGGTCAAAAGTCGACTTTGGGCAATTGATTTACCAAGTCGGACAGGCTCTCGCCAACGATCTAAAGTTTTGAAACGATTCTTTTTGGCAGATTTATACACTGATGTTCTAATGGAGTTAGATCCAATTTCTATCACTGCTAACTTCAAATTTACATCACATCCCATTGTATCAATTATATAAAAAAATAGGCCTACATAGTAGGTCTATTTTAACAAAGCTAAGAAATTAGTTCATTCTTTAATTGTTTTCTTTCGTTAAAGAATTGACGATACCCCAGATAACAGGAAATAATTGATCCAATACTAGTTGATGCCAACAGCATAAATGTAACCATAATTTGATATTTAATAGCTTTAACAGGATCTACTCCGGCAAAAATCAATCCAGACATCATCCCCGGTAAACTAACTAATCCCAACGTTTTGATGGAATCTATTGTTGGTTGCATACCACTTTTGATACTATCTCGTAAAATATCGAGTGAAGCTAGTTTAATATCAGCACCTAAAGCTAATTTTTCCAGAATTTGTTGATGACGATCTGTAAATGTTTGTTTCATATTGCGGTAACATAGGCCAATTGCAACCATGATATTACTGGCAATCATCCCGGTCACTGGCACGACTTGTTCAGGAATAAATTTAATTGAACCTGTAAAAATCAAGGTACCCAAGGTAATTGTTGTACCGACAAAGATTGCTAAAAGTGATGATTGAAATGCCTTAGGAATACCATTTCCACGTTTACCAGCGTTCCAAGATGCATTCATCACGATAATAATGAAACAGGCCAATGTCAGCCAATTATCATTCGCCTTAATAACAAATTTCAGTATATATCCAACAACCGACAACTGTACGATTGCCCGGATAACACCGATAATAATATCTTTATCAATATGTAACTTCTCAATATAACCAATAATCAAAGCTACAATTACTAAAACGAACCCTAACATGAGGGTCGAATTAGACACGGTTAAATTCGTCATTAAATTAACTCCCCATTTTTAATTGTTATTTTTGATTCTGCATCGTCAATCTCAGATTCATCATGAGTTACTCGAAGAATCGTTAATCCACGATCATTAAATTCTTTCAACATGTTATGCACAATTGCCTTATTTTCAGTATCCAAACCAGCAGTAACTTCATCAGTTATCAACACTTCAGGTGGAAAAATCAGATTACGAATCAAAGCAATCCGCTGTTTTTCACCACCAGAAACATCGTTAACACTCTTATTAATATACGATTCGTCCAAATTAACCATCTTTAGATAATCAATTACTTTTGCCTGGTCGAATTCTTCTCCGCGGACCTCAAAAGGAAACTCCAGATTGTCCTTAACAGTTTTACCAAATAAAGTTGGTTGTTGAAAAGCATAGGAAACACGTTGACGATATTTAGTTGGTTCATAAGTAGTTATATTCTTGCCATCAAACAAAACCTCGCCACTAGTTTGACTGATCATTGATGCCAAAATTCTCATAAAAGTACTTTTACCACTACCAGAAGGACCGATAACAGTTAAGTATTGACCCTTTTTAATTTCTAAATTGATGTGTTTCAAAATATCAGTTTCATCAACACGATATGATAAATCTTTAACCTCAAATATATTTTCCACAGTCTCACCTCTAAAGTCTAACGTAATAATTATCCATTTTTAGTCGTTCCAATACCATTATTTAGCTCAAAAAACAGAGAGCGGAGTAGACCGGGAATTTCCGAGCATTTGCAAGACTTCACGAATTATACGCGTACTTTGCGTATGGTTTGGGAAGTCAGGCAAAGCGGAGTGAAATTGGTCTACGCAGCTCGTTTCAGATAGAGAGCGCAACAAGGGCGGTCAGTTCACGAGGATTTACATGATATTTGGAATTGCTCACGAAGTGAGTGAGGCCAAATATTAGGTAAACCGGAAGGAGTTACCCTTGTGAAGCTCGTTTCAATTAGAGAGCAGAGCAGGACGCTTAACTCCCGAGCATTTGCAGGACTTCACGAATTATTCGCGCCCTTTGCGTATGATTTGGGAAGTCAGGCAAAGCGGAAGGAGTTGTCCTGCTCCGCTCGTTTCCACTATAAAAATACAACAGCGCCCTAAACGAAAAAAGGTCTCCCAAATCAACCCCCAAAAGGATACAAATAAGCCACATGTGCCATTTCAGGAACTTCATCCCACGGAACCGGATATCCAGCCCCATGAGCGCAGAAAACAGAGTCGGGGGTATTTTCCAAGTCGGACACTGGATCGTACTCAAAGCTCTTTATAACCTCCTCAGCGTTATGGCAAGGACGATATCCATCAATAATACATTCCAACTGGCCTTGACCATGTGTATAGGCGGTAACTTCACGTGAATAACCTTGCATTTCAGAAACTGGTGCAGCTCCGGTCAAAGTTGTCATAGCAACATCCGAATTAACTTTATCCACAGTTGTCATTTCTGGTGGATCAAAACTACCGTGCATCTGTTGAATATCATTCATGGCCCGACCAACTTGATCTTGCCCTACTTCAAGTCGGAATTTATACCAAGGCTCCAACAATTCACAAGCACCGACACCTTTTAGCATCATCAAACCTTGCCGAACAGCTCGCCAAGTTGCCTCACGGAAATCTCCTCCGACTGAATGAACATTACTGGCTTTTCCACCGACCAAACTAATTTTCATATCGGTAATTGGCGAACCTGTTAGAACTCCCAAATGTTCTTTAGAGTTCAAGTTTGTTTCAACTTGATGTTGCCAATTACGACCCAAAACATCCAAACTACATTGTGATTCAAAACTTAATCCGCTTCCCACCGGAGCTGGCTCCATCAATAGATGAACTTCTGCATAATGACGAAGTGGTTCAAAATGACCGACACCTTCAACCTTTTGAGTAATGGTTTCCTTATAAAGAATGCTGCCCTCGCCAAAATCAATATCCAAATTAAATCGTTGTAGCAATAATTGTTGAAGAATTTCCAATTGAATTTCTCCCATGATTTGAACACGAATCTCTTGTAAATGGCTTGACCACGAAACATGTAATTGTGGATCTTCATCCTCCAACTGACGTAATGCCGTCAAACAAGCATGAATGTCATTATCCTTAGAATCAACTCGATAATTCAGAACTGGCTGAATTGTTGGATGACCACCATTTTTTTCGATACCCAGCCCCATTCCTGGATGTGTATCAATTAAACCTGTTATAGCACAGACTCCACCAGCCGAAACTTCTGGACTGACTTCAAATTTTGCGCCATTATAAATCCGTAACTGATTAGCCTTTTGGTCCTTAACTAGCACGGTTTTGTTTGGTAGAACACCACTAGTTACGCGTACCCAAGTGAGACGTTCACCCTTTTCATCATGGGAGATCTTGAAAACTCTTGCTCCAAATTCAGCACTGGTTTCTTTCTCACTAGTCCAACGTTCCAATCCTGCCAAAAAGTTATCCACACCTTCGACTTTTAAAGCTGATCCAAAGTAACAGGGAAAAACTTTTCTTTCTTTAATTAATTGTTGAACCGTCGCACCTGATAATTCACCAGAATTCAAGAATCCATCCAAAACAGTGTCGTCCTGCATCGCAATTTCTTCAGTAGATTCTTCAGGAATATCTGTTGAAATTTCATCGTTGGAAGCTGCCGAACCGAAATCAATACATCCCTCAGATAACACCGCTTGAAGTTGTGTTAAAACTTGTTTTTTATCCACACCATTGGCATCTATTTTGTTAATAAAAATAAATGTTGGCACGTGATAATGTTCCAACAGACGCCACAAAGTTCGAGTGTATCCTTGCACGCCATCAGTCGCTGAAACTACCAAGATAGCATAATCTAAGACGTCCAAAACTTGTTCCGTTTGTGTAGCGAAATCCACGTGTCCTGGAGTATCCAAAAGTGTTAATTCAAGCTGATTATATTTAAGACTTGCTTGGTGGGAGAAAATTGTAATTCCACGTTTCTTTTCTAATGCATCCGGATCCAAAAAGGCATCACCTTTATCCACACGACCAAGTTTTCTTAATTCACCAGTTCGATATAGCATAGCCTCTGAAAGTGTGGTTTTACCGGCATCAACGTGTGCAACGATACCTGCTACGATATGTTTCATAATTATTTCTCCTCCCAAGAAGATTCTTCTAACATGATTACATTTTAAGGGAACGCCGTTTCGCATTCAATCTTATTTACTTTTTGAGTAATACTTTCCATAAAGCAAAAAAGTGATTCCTGATGATCAAACATCATGAACCACTCTTTTTCATTTTAATTTTGAGTGAAATACTCAAAATAGATATCAAATGTTCTTTCTTAAAGTTTCTAAATGTTAACTAAGAAGAACTCCGTCATGTACTAATACACTACTTTATATTCCGGAACAGAAAATTTTCAAAATGATAAAGCTGTTAAATTATCTTTCAACCTTCTTGTAATAAATTAATTTCCAAATCATTATTGTTAGTACAACAAATGAAACTCCCATCAATAAATAGTAAATTTTTGGAGTTATCCATGTAACTTTATATATTGCTTGCTTTAAATTTTTCCTTGAACTCACGGTGATTAAACTCTGTTTATTTAAGCTCCAAGGAATGTGCTTACCATTGAGCGTCACACGATAACGTAATGACTTGTACCCATATGTAGGGAGTGAAATCTTACCTTTCCCAATATCATTAGCCGTCCATGTGATGCCCTTAATGGAACTTTTACCCCGAGACAACAAAACACCTTTCTTGCCATCTTGGCCGACATGGTTTGTCAGTAGATTAGTCATATTCCAATCTAGTGACATTCCATTACTACCCTTTTGAAGTGAAGTTGTGTCAGGTGAATAATCAGGTAGTAACGACCGTATGACTTTATCACTATTAATACCAGTAGAAGTCATATAAAAAGGATGATCCTGTGGAATCTGTTCTTGGGTATATTTAGTAACAGTTGTAGCTTGTACGGTCCAGAATGTTTGACTATGAATAGCTGCGTACGTTGCCATTGGATATGATGCAATTGTCATTATCAATAAAATCCTGGTTAAAATGTTATTCTTTAGAGTTGTAAAAATTAATATCATTGGAACAACACCTAAAAATATTCCAAAGCGCCAATTAGAAAATTGAAAGTTATCAATAATCGGAACATGGTTAAAGAGCTCCCATGGAAAAATATTTGATGATAGAATGATTAAAGCTACTTCTAGTAATAACCAAGGTAAGGCTTTCTTTAGGTTCCATTTGCGAATTCCTAATAATGATAAAATCAATAGAATTATTGAAGAAGCAGAAAAAGTAGATTTAGCATCCCAATCAGGCTGTTTAAATAAATCAATTAAATAAACACTCCCAATATGTCCCGCACCAAATGGTGGGAGCAAACCAGTTTTTGAAATTTTAATAATGCGATAAATAATTGGTAAACATAATACCAATGTTAAACTAGCAGCAATGACCAAATTAAACCAAGCCATATAATTTCTCTTGATAATGGTATTAATTATCAGAAATAGTCCTCCGACCATAGTGATAACCACAGCAGTTAATAAGTGGGAATTGACAACCAAAGTCATCAAGAGTGCTGTTTTAATAATCAATCTCAAATTGTATTTATCACTTTGAATTATGTCTTTAAGTGTAAATAAAAGCGGAAAAATAAATATCATGATGATAGCCGTTCCTGTTTGCATCTCACCAGTTAAATCTTTTAGAACTGAACCAGACATTGCAAAAATACTTGCCGCCAAAATAGCATTCATACTATCAAAACGTTTACTTAGAGAGAAATAAGTTACAATAAAAGAAAGCGCCGCTATGATAGTTCTTATAGCAATAATCTGATGAATAGGTGTTAAAAAATCGGTAATAAAAACAAATGGCCACAGAGTATAATCTGGATACATTCCATTAATAGCTTGACCTGTAAAGAAAAACGTATGGAAATTAACCCAACTTGGTAATTGACCAGAATTGAAAGCTAAACGAATTTCATAGATTCGTTGTGAATGAAAAATTGTGTCATACGACGCAACCATATAGTTAAAATGAAACTGCCACAAAGTCCAAATAAGTAAGAACAGAAAGAAAAATACTGAAATTAAAATGGTGCGAAATGATGTTTTACTCTTAAAATCCAAAATAACTACCCCTATTAAAAAATAATCAAAACTTATTTATACTTCATTTATATAAATTCTCCCCATATCAACTAATTGCCAAATATTCAAGATGACTAATATTTGAATCATCTTTTCAAATTATGAAGTAAAATGATATTTATTAACATATCTTTTACATATGTTAATAAATCAAGATATTGCTTAGAATTTATTTTATTTACTATTTATATTGTTTCCCGTTTTATTAATAGACTTAAAAAGAAGCCAAACCCAAGATGAATTTTTCAATCTGGAGTCTTGCTTCTTTTTTCTATATAAGAACTTATAGTCCCATTTAGTTTGTACATAATTCTTTATCTATGCAAATGCTCGGAAATTTTTGTTCTATTCTGATATCTTTTTCAACGAAATAAGCGTTTGAATCCTATGGTCAATTTACCACCATAATTGCATGCACTCGAACGGCATATGCTCCATGATTCAATTCCCATATACCTAACAAAGGTGCCATAACATTCTTGACGAAGGGAAATCTGTATAGAAGATAAAAACTCTTCTTTGGCGTCCTTTAAAACTAATCCAGCAAAAAAAAACAATTTTAAGCTTTATTCATTTTTTTCTCCCCTAATAACTTATTGCACGTCGTTTTTGTGTATTCCAATTATTGATAAATTGATTAATTCCCATTTGTAACGTTTGGTTAGCCCAACAATCGTTGTAGTAAACATAGTTCTTATCGTAACCTGTTACTACTAAAGCATGATATGGGAAGCCATAAAGAGTATTCCAAGTAACAACTGGATGGCCTAGATTAATTTGATACTTGATGGCATCAAACCCTTGACCAGTTAAATTCTTAGCTGAACCAGCATATTTTTCAACCATACTCATTAGAGCTGGTGGGAAAATTGTGATTCCGGTTGAATCCCAAGGTTGTCCGATGTAACCATAGTTAGGATCACCACTACGTGGCATTTCTCTAGCCATTTGCATCTTATTAACTTTGGCTCCAGCATATTGCAACATCATTGTTACAGCAGTGATCTCACAACCATTTGGTAATTCTGGTCTTTGAGCAATCAAAGGAACTCCAGAAATCCAACTAGCCTCTTTATGTGGTTCATTATTAACCACAATATAGTCTTGTGGGACCCAAGTATTGTTACCAACTTGATACCAATTCTTGCCACCCACTTGAGCACGACTACTGATTTTCCAACTGCTACCAGTTGGTAAAGTATGTCCTAAATATGTGGCCTTACGACCGAATCCTTCGAAATCATGAACACTGGCACCAGTTTTATAAACAACGGTGGCCGTACCAGAATATGGTTGTGCATAATCTCGGTAAACTCCAGAATTATTATCAACGTATTCAGTAGTTGATACACGATAATACATTGAACCATTCCCCATAGTTCTACGAGTATCGGCTAACCACCCTGTATTGGCGGCTAACATCCGATTCCCGATTCTTGCACCGTTACCATCATATAAAATGATGTTCTGATTACCCACAGTATAGACGCCATCAACAGCTTCATCAGTATGATTTTGTTGAACGTCCGTACGTTGTGTATCTTGAGTTACTTGAGTATTTTGAACTGCTTGTGCCTGAGTTTGGTTACTTTGTGTCGAATTATTCTGCACTGAATTAGTTTTGATTGAACTAGTCTGTGCTGAATTTTCAGTCGACGTATCAGGTTTTGTAACAGTATTCTCTGAGGTAGCTTGAGATACAGTGTCAGTGGTGTTGTGAACTTGAGTATTTGTCGCAGTGTTCTGACTAATATTTGACTCTGTATTACTATTCACTTGATCAGCTTTAACAACCGTAGTTGAAAAAAGACAACTTGAAGCAAACAATGTCGCATAGAGCAATTGTTTCTTTATCCCCATAATCGTTCCCCTTCCAAGGAATAATTATGAAACAAGATTATTTAAATTTCAACAATAAAAATAGTATTAATTTTATGAAAATTATCCAATTCTTTTTGTAAATATTTCCAAGAAATATTATTTAAAATAGACTTTTCGATCAAAAAAGACCGTTAAAATTTACGCTTTGTAAACTTAACGGTCTTTACTAATTATTTTTGATTTTTAATTTCTTGAATCATTTTTGCTTGAGCCTCAGCTTGGAAGGCTTTAGTTGCTTGTTGAGTAACTTTCTTTTGTTCAGCTGGAGTCATTTGAGGATTAGCTTGCATGGCTTTCATTACGGCAGCCTTAACGTAAGTTGCTCCCTCTTGCTTCATTTGAGCTTGGAATGATTTACTCTTCAATTTTTTCTGTAATTGACTTGCTTGAGTAGTTGATAGAACTAACCAATCATTGCCAACTTTGAAAGTATTAGTTTGTTTAACGAACTCATTGTTGTTTTGAGAAATTCCAAAGAGGAATGAGTAGAATCCATTCTTGTATTTCCAACTTGTTGTCTTCTTAGTTAAAGTTGCATTGTCGTAGTTTCCTGTCTTCACAACGTTCTTAACATTGACATCAACCTTGGTAGTCTTAGGTTTCTTAGTTGTAGCAGTTTCAGGTGTGCGATAAATATAAACATCTTCTTTACCGTTAGTACCCAATTCTTTTTTCAATAACATATTAGATTTCTTTTGAACGGACTGAATCTGATAAACCTTTTCACTAGTTACCTTTTCCATTCCAAAGTGACTATATTCATTAGAAACTAACAATACCAAACTTAGAATAAACAGAGCAATAAACGTAAAGGATAATGGATAACCAACCTTCTTGTTCTTGATGAAGACAGCAAAGTAATAACCTAAAACGGCACTAATTATTATTGTAGCAATAACCATTATTCTTCACCCGCCATTCTTGTATTTTCTAATTCAGCAGTGTTAACGTCTTTAGACTTAGAGCTGTTTGTAACTAATAAACTGATTCCGTAACCGACAACACAGAACAAGATAGCGACGGCAAAAGCTGCGTGGTATCCGGATAAGGTTGAATTGAAGAAATCATTTTTATATTGTAGAGGTGCTTGTTTTAATAATGCACTACTTGGTTTCAAGTTGTTTGTTACGTTAGTCAAGACACTGATCAAGATAGCTGTACCCATTGAACTGAAAACTTGTCTAACTGTATTATTAACGGCTGTACCATGACTCATAAGGCTGAATGGCAAGGCGTTCATACCATCAGTTGTAGCAGGCATCATAACCATTGAAATACCAAACATACGAATCATGTAAAGAATTACGATATCAATAACTGGTGTGTTTTGTGTTAAGAATAGGAAAGGAATTGTTCCGGCTGTAAGTAAGAACATCCCCATACGAACCAAATCTCTTGGTCCAAACTTATCAAACGCATTACCAGTGATTGGACTCATAATACCCATCATCAAAGCACCAGGAAGTAAAGTTAATCCTGAGTGGAATGCTGACATACCTTTAACGATTTGTAGATATAGTGGAAGAACCATTTCAACACCGATCATGGCCATGTTAGTAACTGATGACAATGCAGCGGCAATAGCGAACTTCTTTTCTTTGAAAACACGTAATTCCAAGAATGGTGTCTTCATATGTAATTGACGATAACCAAATAGGAAAATAAAGATAACACCAATTGCGATTGAAGCGATAACGGTCATTGAACCCCAACCGTCATTACCAACAGATGAGAAACCATAAAGAATGGCACCAAATCCGATTGTTGATTCGATCAATGATAAAATATCAAGTTTAGTTCTGCGCGTTTGAATAACTGGACGCATAAAAATAAAGGCTAAAATCAAAACAATAACAACGATAGGAATAATCATTCCAAAAAGATCTCTCCAGTTGAAGTTGTCAATGATGAAACCTGAAAGTGTAGGTCCGATAGCTGGAGCAAGTCCGATAACTAAACCACCAAGACCCATGGCGGCACCACGTTTTTCAGCGGGGAACACTGATAACATAACCATTTGCATAAGTGGCATTGTGATACCAACACCAATAGCTTGAACTAGACGACCAGCTAGGATCATCCAGAATGTTGGAGCTGTAAAACACATTATTGTACCGACTAAGAAAGTCGACATTGCGATAATATATAGTACTTTTGTACTGAAGTTGTTACTTAACCAAGCAGTAACAGGAATCATAATTCCGTTAACTAGTAGAAATCCGGTTGTTAACCATTGAACATCTGAAGTTGTAACACTGAATTCTTTCATCAATGTTGGGAATGCGGTTGTTAAAATTGTTCCGTTTAAAACGGTACAGAAGGTACCAACTAGTAAGACTAAAACCAAAAGATTACGGTTAAATGGCTTACCATTGGAATCTACAATTGCTTTATCATTATTTCCCATAATAATAAAATCCTCTTCTCTTATTTATTTGGAATCTATCTTAATACTGTCTAAGTTTTTATAAACCTTAGTTAAAATATGTTCCAATTGTTGCTGTTCTTCAGAAGTTACATCGTTAAACATCGTTACATTACTAGCATGGAAGGCTTTACGAACTTCGTCATAAAGCGTTTGTCCTTCATCAGTAATACGAACAATCTTTTTACGACCGTTGTTTGGATCCGCTTCTCGGGATACAAAGCCACGATCTTCAAGTTTTTTTAACGCACGAGCAACACTCGCACCATCAAACAAGGTAATCTCACCGATTCGGTCTTGGCTCAATTCTTGATGTTTGTAGACGATTGATAAGAGAATACTTTCAAAAGCATTTAAATCTTCTTTCTTTAAATACTTCGCAGCGATTCTTTTTCGAATCATCGAATATTTCATAACGAAACCGACTAAGTTGTACTCGTCCATGATTTACCTCGTTTACAATATGTAGTGGATTTTTTGTTGTGGGTTTATCCCGTCATCCGCTCCGCAATATAGAGGCCTGGAACGCCATGGGCACGATTTTGAACCAATTTTAAAGTTCAAAAATTGTTTCAAAACTCGGCCTTATTCTAACCTGGCAAAACCGGCCAGCTAAGAATAATTTCATGGCTGAGACCTCTATATTGCTTTGCTCCTGACTAAATAGTATTTTATTTCATTGATGTCTTAATTGATTTGATTAGGTTAAAAACTAATCTCCAAGCTTCAGATACCATAAACCAACAAATCTAGTCTGGAACAAAAATCAAAATTGACTCAGTAGTGAAATTTTTCTTAGCTGACAAAGTCAGGTTAGAAAAAGGCCGAGCTTCAAGCTTCTTGGCAAAACCAAGAGCTCGAAGTCGTGCCCACTACGTTCCAGCTAAATTTTGATTTTTGTGGAAGACGGCAATATACCACCCACCAAAAACAAAAGACTCATTTATTTCAAAAACTTTTTCTTTTTTAGAACAAAAAATATACTATACCCTACTCTTGATAAAATCAAGAGTTAAGCACAGTATATTTTCATGAAAACGTATTTATTATTTATGAAAGTATTTTCATAAACTAATCGAAGTAATTAACACCAATTGCTTTTCTTACTTCTGACAAGGTTTGGTTAGCTACGACGTTGGCAGCGTCACTACCTTTTTTAAGAATATCGTAAACACCAGGGATATCCTTTTCGTACTCAGCACGACGTGCGCGAATTGGTGCAAGCATTTCTTGTAGAACGTCGTTCAAATAACGTTTAACCTTAACATCACCTAAACCACCAGCTTGATATTGTTCCTTTAATTCAGCGACTTTGGCTGTATCAGTAGCGAAGGCATCAAGATATGTGAAGACAGTGTTGCCTTCAATTTTGCCGGGATCTTCAACATGAATATGTTCTGGATCTGTGTACATTGACATAACTTTCTTAGTTACAACGTCTTCTGGATCTGAAAGGTAAATACAGTTTCCCAGTGACTTACTCATCTTGGCGTTACCATCAATACCAGGTAGTCTACCTTGGCCCTTAGGAGGAAAGACACCTTGTGGTTCAACTAAAGTATCCACATTGTATGTATTGTTGAAAGTACGAACGATTTCACGTGCTTGTTCCATCATTGGTTCTTGATCATCACCAACTGGCACTGTATCAGCTTTGAACGCTGTGATATCAGCAGTTTGGCTAACTGGGTATGTTAGGAATCCAGCAGGAATACTTTGACCAAAACTCTTTTGTTGGATTTCTGATTTAACAGTTGGATTTCTTTCCAAACGAGAAACGGAAACAAGATCAAGATAGTACATTGTTAATTCATTCAATGCAGGAATTTGTGATTGAACTAAAATATTAGTCTTGCTTGGGTCAATTCCGACAGATAAATAATCAAGGGCAACTTGAATCAAACTATTACGAACTTTTTCAGGATTTCTAGCGTTATCAGTGAATGCTTGCATATCAGCAATCATGATAAACATCTTGTAGTCACCTTCATTTTGAAGTCTGACACGGTTCTTCAATGAACCTAAATAATGTCCAATGTGTAATTTACCTGTGGGACGATCTCCGGTTAAAATTGTATTTGTTTTCATGTTTTTCCTCCTGGATTCATCAAATCAACAGCTATTTAGATAAAAAAAGCGCCCTATGTACATATAAAAATATATACAATAGGACGCATTAACGTGGTACCACCTGTTTTGTAGAGAACTTCTCTACCACTCTAGGTTTTAAGGTAACCACCCATATCCATTTCCTATCCCAAGGTCGATAACTTTTTCAGCCGTGAAGTTATTCTCTAAACCAACTTACTTGAAATAGTACTCAAAAATGCTTATGATTTAATGTACTCTAATTGCTATTAGCATAATTAAAAAACGACAAATTGTCAACGAGGGGTATTTTTAATGACGATTAATCAATCAAAAGATGAAGAACAAAAACGGGTCAATGAAGTCTCCCAAAAAATTGACAACAAGATTAAAAATGTAGATCAAAGTATCGCCCAAGCTCATAAGGAAACTAGCCGTATCGAACGTAATTACGGTGAAAATACAAAAGTTAATACTACTGAAATCGATGACCAAATGGAAACTAACGCTTCTGTTCAACAACAGAAACAATTAGTTGCTTTGGCAGTCGAAAACGAAAATATTTTAAACGCTAACCGTCGCAAACTCGAAAACTTGCAAGGTTCACCTTACTTTGGAAGAATCGATATTGTTGAAGATGACGAGGAAGACACTTTATATATTGGAACTTCGACACTCCAAGACGATGATGGAGAATTCCTAATTTATGACTGGCGTGCTCCAATTTCTGGTATCTACTATAATGGTATGCTTGGAAATGTAACCTATCCCACACCAAATGGCGTTGCAACTGTCGATTTGAAGAAGAAACGTCAATTCCAAATTGTTCATAATAAAATTAGAAATATGTTTGATACCAACGAAACTGTTGGCGATGAAATTTTGCAATCAGTTCTTGGCGAATATAGCGATGAATATATGAAAAATATTGTTGCGACCATTCAACATGAACAAAATACTATTATCAGAGATACTTCTTCTGACGTCTTATTAGTTCAAGGTGTCGCTGGTTCTGGTAAAACATCAGCTATTTTACAACGTGTCGCCTACCTTCTTTATCACAGTCGTTCAACCATGACCGCCGATAATATTGTGCTCTTCTCACCTAATAAATTATTCAGTAATTATATTTCTGAAGTCCTACCAAGTTTGGGTGAAAGAAATATGCGTCAAGTTACTCTCAATGAATTCATTGCATTACGTTTGACCGGTATTCACGTTGAGACCCTCTTTGAACGTTACGAAAAAGATGAACATAACTTACCTGAGACGACTATTAAAATTCGTTTGTGCAAAGAGAATGGTGCCTTTTTAACTAAATTGGAACAACTTGAGAATGATCATCCCAATCACACACCATATTTTGAGGATATTATTTTTGAAGGTAAACCATTCTTCACTAAGGAAGAAATCTCTGAAATTTATGACAAAGTAAATCATGCCTATCACATCCCTGACCGCTTTCTGAAGACTAAGAATGCACTTATCAAACGTCTTCAAGAACGTATTCATGAGGACCGTAATGAAGATTGGGTTCAAGATGAAATTGATAATCTTTCAGATGAGGACTTCCAACAAATTATTACCGACCACAACATTGAGGAATCCACTAACCAACGTGAAATCATCGCCGAAGAATTTCTGCGTGAACGTTATGCCCCAATCTATAACGCTTTGATCAATAATTATTTCTTCAATCCATATAAGGAATATCTCTTCCTTTTGGATAAAATGGATCAACATTTGGTTCCAGATAACATTTGGCAAACGATGATTGAGTCAATTGACAATCAGATTGAATCTCACAAATTGAATTTGAGTGACTCGATTGCAGTTCTTTACTTACGTGATTTTGTAACCGACAGCGGTGTCAATCGTGGTATCCAACATATCTTTATTGATGAGGTTCAAGATTATACCATGGCCCAACTCAAATATATTGAGCATGCCTTTCCTAATGCCAAAATGACTTTACTTGGTGACCGTGCGCAGGATGTTTTGACTAGTTCATATCGTAAGAATGACCTTGTTACCGAAGTTAATGAACTCTTTAGCAAGAAGAAACTTACTACAATAACTTTAAATCAAAGTTACCGTTCTACTGCTGAAATCACTGACTTTGCCAAGAAATTATTGCCCAATGGTGATGAAGTCAAAGCCTTCTCCCGTCAAGGTGAAAATCCCGTTATTAAAGTATTTAGCGAAGATGACTATTTCCAAGGACTCAAGGAAACTGCTAAAGATTTGAACAAGAAATATGAAACCGTCGCTATTTTGGCTCGTAACCAATCTCAGGCTGAACAAATTTACACCCACTTTAGTGATGAATCCATTGTTACCTTAGTTGATGCTGATTTCCGTTCAATTCCTAAGGGAATCTTGATTTTGCCAATCTACTTGGCTAAAGGATTGGAATTTGATGCCGTTGTTGGACATGATATTTCTGCTAAGAATTATCCTGATAAACGTAGTACTGACGTTTTATATACTATCTGCACTAGAGCCATGCACAGTTTGACACTTTGTGTTGATGGCGAACTTTCGCCATTACTTGAAAGTGAATCTAAAAGTTTAATTGCTGAGAAATAAATAAAATGCACATAATCATTAGGAAAAAATCTAATGGTTATGTGTCTTTTTTTGTTCTAAAGTAATTTCTTCAATTCATCAATTTGTTGCTGTAACTTTTTGCCAATATCGGTTTCGGCGACAGTTTTTCGATGAATGGATTGTTCTATTACACGTTTAGTCGAAACAACATCGGTCATATCTTCAATTGCTTTTTGGCGGGTGGTAAATGGTTCATGCGTAACTAATTGTAATCCGTTAGAATTTGATAACAGTGTGTAACCACCGATTCCGGTTGTCTTGTGATACGGCTTAGACATCCCGCCATCTATCACAAATATTTTCCCATTTGCCATTATTGGTGAAGTTCCTCGTTTTACTGGCGTATGACCATTAATAATGTGACCATCTTTCGACAATCCGAAGTCTTCAAAGAGTTTATCCGCAAACCATTCTTCTTTTCGTAAAGAGTAATACGGATTCAATTTCTCCACATGTAGCTCAGCATCGTCTATAAAGTAACGTTCAAAGGTTGTCATTTTATCCTTACCAAAAAGTGGCGACATTTTACCGGTCCACAAGTACCAAATGATATCGGAATTAAGACAATCTTTTGTCGTTGGATTGTTCAATGCAGCTCTTATTACGCTATCAAAATAATCGAATAAACTCTTTCCAGAATACGACTTGCCGTTAACTCTCCACTCTTCCAAATCTCCATTCTTATCAACTGGAACACAGCCATGCAATAATAAATTTCCATTATATTTTAAATACATTGATCCATTATCAACTAAATATTTAATATGTTCATTTAAATGTTTGGAATTAATAAACTGAGAAATCAAATTAGAAATAATCGACTGCTCTTCATCTGTCAATTTGAAAGGTTCATTCGTATCTACTAATTGGAAACAACCGTCTGTTATTGGATAGGTCTTTCCGTCAATTTCAATTGAATCTTTTTCAGCATTCAATTTATTTAAAAGTAGTCTATCTTCCATTTCAAATTCTGGTCTACGATTAATTGCTTGACCTTCTAATTTGAATTGCATTATCGAAACTGCCTGTTGCACAAAATTATGAATTCTCTCATCTTCCAAAGGTATGTTCTCACCAGTATCAGATTTAGGTTTGAACGCATCTAATGTTTGATAATTTTTGATTGAGAACTGTATTAAATCAGACAAATCAATTCCGTAAGCATCTTTCAATATTTTTAAATTATCGTATCTGGCCGCAATTCTGATTAGATTTAACATGCATAATTTTGATCCAGCAACACTTCCCATCCACAAGATGTCATGATTACCCCATTGAAAATCAAAATTCTGCCAATGACGAGACAAATGGTCAATTATGTAATCTGGGTGTGGTCCACGGTCATAAATGTCGCCTATAATGTGGACTCTATCAACAACTAATCTTTGAATTGAATGACAAGTTGAAATGATAAAAGCATCTGCCATGCCCAATTCAATAATATTATCCATAATCATTTGATAAGATAATTGCTTTGTTTCAGCATTGGCATCCACATAAAGTAATTCTTCCGTTATATAAACAAAGTCCGGATTAATTGCTTTTCTTACTTTGGAACGAGTGTATTTGTTGGCGGTATAGCGCAACATTTCAATCAGATTATTGAAGGTATCCATATACCATTGAACTAACTGATCAGAATCTTCAATTTTATTCTTAGTTGTTTTTAATATTTCAGAAGGGTAATAAATTAGAAATACCAACTTCTTTTGACTAGTTGCTGACAATCGACCTGTAAATAATTCGGATATTTTTTGCTTAGTATTGCCGGAACCATTGCGCATAATGTGTGCAAATTCATCGTATTCTCCATGAATATCACTTATAAAAGCCTCTGTACCTTTGGGCAATCCTAAAATAGCAGATAAATTTATTATTTCTGATTTAATTTCATTAGTTGTTGTGAATTTGTTATCCATTTGTATACCTTTCCTTAGAAAACTCAATTATTACAAGCTACATCAAGCATATTTACAACTATACCATTTAAAGAAACCGTTTCCAAATAGAACTAACAAAAAATTTGGGCAGAAAAAAAAGCATTCTCATTAGAGAACACTTTTTGATTAACTATTTAATTTTATATAATAATCGTACCAACTGCGGCACTTACCATGGCAACAAATATCGACATTTTTTCATCTTTTGTGTAAAGATATGTTAATGCGTAGCACCAGCCCAAAGCCATCATCATCATGAATTGAGTTATTGATCCGGGTAAACTAATCACTCCGGCAACAATACCACTCAATAGGATTCCCATAATTGCACTGTATGATGAACTTCTTCTAAAGAAATAATTGAAGAAGAAACCTGTTTGAACTAACTGTTGTTGAATAGCAATAATGAAGACATTTGCCACCATATTGAAGAGAAATACTTTTTGATCAGGACTGCTGACATCATTGTTCTGGAATTTTGGTAATTTACCAGTTACTTGCAAATAACTAACCATGATTCTCAATAAACAAACCATGATAATCATCAAGCTAACTAAACCAATATTAGAAACTAATGAATATAGAAAACCGTCAGCGGTATCTGAAAATGACTTTTCCTCACGGACGTATTTCCTAATCATCAAGAATAATGTAACCAAACCAACCACAAAGAATATGATGACGATTGGTACATCTAGTCCTTTTTGAGAGGCCGCATTATTCTTTAACATCAGTGTGACGATAGAAAATGCAATCCATATTAAATATCTAACAAAATCTGTTCCTGGGGATTCACCTACGCGCATAATAATATCTTCCAATCAATAATTTTACTTTGTCATTATATCATACGCCAATACTTCATTTTCATTAGGTTTTCAACTATTATTAATAGAGTATTAACGGAGGAATTCTTCATGAATAAAAAACAACGAATTTTTTATTTAGACTTTATACGTGTTATCGCAATTTTATTAGTTATATTCATTCATGTTTCAACTATCGACACGACCAAACATATTGGTACAACTGATTGGCAAATAGTTAAAATGTTAAATTATTTTGCTCATATCAGTGTCCCAATCTTTTTTATGATTTCGGGATCATTAATGCTTAATAGTCCGAAAACCCTATCGCTCAAATATACTTGGGAAAAGCGCATCCCCCGTGTCACCATTCCCTTTATTATGTGGTCGATTATTATTCCAACGGTTGTGAATCTGACATCCAACGTTATAACGACAAATCAAGTTTGGCACCGGTTGCAGCTGATTCTTTACCAACCAACATCCCCCATCCTCTGGTTCATGTATCCGCTAATTGGAATCTATATTTTATCTCCAATTATTAAAACATTTGTGGATAACGCTAGTACGAGGATGTTGCTCTATGTGACTAGCGTTTGGTTAATTACCTGTTCACTCCTACCTTCAATCAGCGTCATGATGCCCAAAGAATACAAACATGTTTTCCAATTATCACCAGTTGCTAACTTTTTGCTAATTGGTGGATTTGTTGGTTACTACATTCTGGGATATATTATTAGCCAATTGAATGTTAAAGATGTGAGTGCATTTGCGTTATTAGTACTCTTCATCGGTATGGCAACTTTCGGAAATTTCTTCTCAGAATCAGTTCCCCAAACCTTTGATGCCAACAATAGTTATTACGTAACTTCAATATTTATCCCTATCATGTCGATTTCAGCATATATTCTATTACAAAAATGGGGTACCAGAATAAAGTCGAAATTTACGATTGGTATCTTTGAATTCTTAGCACCATTGGTGTTTGGAATTTACTTAATTCACAATTTAATCGTCTTTTTCATCGAACCATGGTTTATGAAAAATGTTGCTGTAACTGGTATTGCTGCAACATTCTTACGTTATTTTGTTGTTCTCATTATCGCTATTATTATTATTTGGATTCTTAGTTGGATACCTGGAATCAATTACTTGCTTACTGGTAATAGTCGTAAGAAAAATAAGGAACCAAAGAAAACTCGTTCTGCTCCCAAACATTAAAGTCAAAAAAGAGTGCCAATTCCATATTTGAATTTGGAATTGACACTCTTTTGTTATTAAATATTAAATTCTTTTTTAGTCCTTTTTAATTCCGATCGTCTTTAATAAAAAACCTAAAGCAATCATGATAATACCAGCAATTGTAGCGATCACACCACTAGCTTCACCAGTTTGTGGCAAAGTTCCAGTTGTGTTTGATGTAGCTAAATCTGGAGTTTGTGATTCAGTTTTGTCATTACCAACAACATCTGATAATACGCCGCCTTCTAACTCATTATCCTTTGAGTCTGAAGTTTCTTGACTACCTTCAGAACCACCATTTGTAATCAAATTCTGATTTTCATCGGTGTTGGCGTCAGATTCTTCGTCATCTTTGTCTTCATCAGTATCGGTGTCGGCATCTTCATCGTCTTTGTCTTCGTCAGTACCGTTGTCGGTATCTTCGTCATCTTTATCGTCATCTTTATCTTCGTCAGTACCGTTATCGGTATCTTCATCGTCTTTATCTTCATCAGTACCGTTGTCGGTATCTTCATCATCCTTATCTTCATCGGTACCATTATCGGTGTCTTCGTCGCCATCTTCATCACCATTGTCGGTATCTGGATCTGTTGTTCCTGGTTTCTCTGAATCTGGATCTTCAGGGTCGATTAAATTGCCATCTTCGTCAATTTCCTCTTCCTCTTCTTCATCGGGATGTTCAATATTATTTCCGTCATTATCCTCTTCACCTGGAAGTTCAGGTACCTGACCAGGTATTACAACTGGTCTTTCAAATTGAGTCTTCTTATCTGAATTATCTTGGAAGTCCCATCTATGTGATTCGGCCCTCACATTTACTTTATTAGCAATAATATTACCATCAAGATTTTGATTAACATTAATTGTTGAATTAGGTGCTAAGACACTACCTTGGAATGGTCTATCAATATTGATTAGTCCATTATTATTGTAAAAGTTCCAAAGTAAGTGATTGTCATCAAAGTACTCAGTTTCCTTATTAGGACGCTCTGAAGTATCATTACCATCGTTAGTCTGTCCATTATTATAAATCAATCTTATTTGAGAATTAATGTCATATTCTTCTATTCCGTTAGTATCAACGTTAAAAATAACATTAGTTCCACCTGCATCCTTTGATAACCCATAAATAGTTAGTGGTGTCCCTGATCTCAAAACATCGGGATCAATATTAATAATAATTTCATTCTTTTCATTAGGTTCATAACCTTGCAAATTAATAACTCTTTGGTTGGGATCTGTAAAGTCTGATGATTTAATATGTACATCAGGATTTTCATTTGAAAGAGAGTCAGATGTGGCTTTTAATATTTTAAAATAAGTATCAAAATCAATATACTTATTACCATTTTTATCTTGATGGATTTCACCGGCTTTCAAATGATCAATATAAGTACCATCTGCAGTTGGTCTATGGGGGTTAGTTACATCTAGTTTAATAGAATCCCCAAAAATAACTTTATTACCTCTTGTTTCATCATCTGGTGCTTCAACAAAAGAACTGCCAGCTATCTTCGTCATATTTTGAATATAAGAAATATCTTTATTAACTAATGTCTCATGAATATTGGTACCAAAATTAACTTCACCGTGTAAATTTTTTACCGCAATATTACCATTAGTATGAGCAGTTAAAGTCGCATCATTAGCAAAGACATGGAATTTTGAGGCATATCCTAAAGTATTATTAGCTACATCTGGATAATCATCACTAACATGGCCACCATCTTTAACATCAGGATTTACATTTGCAACATTACTATTTGTAGTTGATGATGCTTTTTGACTATCACCACTTACTGATTTGCTTGCGCCTAAAGCATTTTTACTGGACTCATCACCATTTTGACTTGTTGAATTATTTGTACTTCCAACATTTTGACTTGTTGAAGCATCTGCACCACTATCGGTTGATAACTTACCACTACCACTATTTTCACTAACACTTTGACTTACAGCAACCCCCGTTACAGTAGAATCAGTATCCTCAACATCAGCATTAACATTGATATTGTTAACGCTAATCCCAACTAATATTGCAGCGCTTACAGATACACATGATAACGCCCACTTATTTCCCTTTTTAATCGACATAATTAACTAAATCTCCCTCATTAAATTTAGAATAATTATTATTATCTAATAAAAACTGGTAATAATTTTATTTATGAAAATTATTACTCTACTCCAAAACATTGTCAAATCACACTTTATATAGATGATTCAGTAGTAATTCGTAATTTAATGTTTACTAAATTTTCATGCCAAGTTGAAAAAAGTTAAAAATAAATAGGCATAACCCAAAATTCTTACGATACAAAATATCGAAAAATTTATCAGGATATACCTATTAAAATAATTACGTTATCAACCAATATGATGATACAATCCAGATGACATTTAAGTTATCGGAGGCGCTAATTATGAACGAAACGGATTCATTTGGACGTCATGGAGAATTCTCTCCCATTGATAGTACTTTAAAAATTTTAAATGGAAAATATAAATCAATTATTCTCTGTCAGTTAATGGTGGCGGAAAAGAGTTATATTGAAATTCAAAAATCTTTATCAAATTGTTCGGATGAAATACTATCGCTGCAATTAGAACAATTAGAAAATGATCACATCATTCAAAAGGAAATTGATTCTACCTCTGACCCCATTAAAACTAGCTATCAATTAACTCGTTTAGGAACCGCAATAATCCCCGTAATTAACGCTATGGACGCCTGGGGAGAAATGTACATTACCGCAGTTAAGAATAATAAGGAATAATTAGTCAATTTTCTGACGATCATGATTTAAGCAGTTTTTAATCTCATGATTAACCATCAAATATTGCGATCCACAAAATACGATTAAACTGGCGGTCGCAATAATATCAATTCCTCTGGAAATAATCAGTACCGTTTCAAAAATGTCCCGACTAGAATTGGTAAGCAAGGCTAAATAAATATGCCCCACCATTAACGGTATGACAATTGCCAAACAAACTATCGCATAGCCACAACTTTTATTAATAATTGAACTCAAATTAAGATTAAATTTCTGAGTTTTTACATCCATATAATGAACGTGTGTATCAATCATAAAGATCAAAAAAATTGGATATAAAATCATTAACAAGATAAATAGAGTATTCATATTCATTTTCCCAACGCCTCTTTTATAGTTCCAACTTTATAGATATGGAAATTTTGTAGCAAGCAATTATTCCAACAATTTTATTTAGTTATTCAAATATAAATAGACTTATTTATTCAAAATATCTTAGTGACATAATAACCTCTCACAACACAAAAATGCCTGACAAATTGTCAGACGTCTTTTTATTTATTAATATAATTGACTATATTAAACGCGTTTTTGAGAACCCATCACGAATACAGCAACACATCCGAATCCAGTATGACTAGAAATCGTCATTCCGATTGGATTTACTTGTATATTAGCCCCGGCGACTTTATCAAGTATATGTGTTTTAACAACATCTGCAGCTTCCCAATCGCCACTTGTTGTAATGACAATTGGTTGATCTAAATCATCTTGCATTGCAGTGACCACTTTATCGGCCAATGTTATCAATGACTTCTTACGAGTACGAATCTTTGAAACAAAACGTAATTTACCAGCTGGATCAACATCTAGTAATGGCTTAACTTTGAGTAATGTTCCCAAAGTGGCTGATGCACGTGAAATACGTCCACCATGATAAAGATAAGTTAAATTATCAACTGTAAACCATTGTTGAAGTCTTAACTTGTTCTTATCAAACCACTCTACCAAATCATCGAGGTTAACGCCAGCCTTTTGTAATCTTATTGCTTCTAAAACTAGACGACCTTCGCCACCACTAGCAGCCAAAGTATCTATAATAGCAATTTTTGCATCTGGATATGATTCCAGTAACATTTCTTTTGCCTGTTGTGCGCTGGACATTGAACCACTTAGGCCCCCGGAAAAACCTACATAAGCAATTGCAGTTCCAGCTTCAACATATGTTTTGAAAAATTCGAAATATTCACCAACATTAACTTGCGTTGTACTTGGCAATACCCCTGCTTGAATTTGTTTATAAAAATCATCGAGATTATAGCTTTTACCAAAATCATTCACTAGGTCTTTGCCATCAATCTCAGTATGGAAATAGATTGCATCCACATTGTTATCTTTTAGCGTAGCTAAAGGTAAGTCACATTCTGAATCCGTAAGTAATTGATACATCTTTTCCACTCCCAAATATTAATTGATTAGCTAGAATTCGACTAATATAATCAAATTCTTGTCACAGACCTAACAAATTAATTCAAAGTAAAACACCGATTAATGATACCATTGATAAAATTTATGTAAAACAAAAAATGATCAAGATTAATAATTATTAATCTCAATCACTTGAATGTATATACTTTATTAAACAGCCGTCTATCGGATTTGAACCGACGACCCCCACCTTACCATGGTGATGCTCTACCTATCTGAGCTAAGACGGCATACATCTTCTACATTTTATCAAATTTGATTCATGTAGAGAATGCTTTTAATTAAAATGCCTCGATAATTTCCGAAATACCAGTGGCAAAGAAGAAGAACGCCAACATGAAGACGATGAAACTACCGGCTAGCACAGGATTAAACAATAAAATTACTGCGAATAGTAAATTCAACATAGCTAATATCACAATGAAGATGTAATATTTTTTACCGAAGAAATGATAAAAACGTGAAGTGAAGATTTGGAAAATCGCATCTAGTAAGAACCAAATAGCAAACATATAAACGATAACGACCACTCCCACTTTGACGTGTGAAACGAAAATAATACCGATAATAATATTAACGATGGCCGTAAATATCGTCCAGCCACTTCGTACTCCTAGAAACTTGGTCATTTGTGATCCGAACCATAATTGATAAACACCACGTAAAATTACAAAAACACCAAATACTACAGCAATCGTTGATAAACTACTTAATGGATACCAGATTACCAAATATCCTGCATATAGTGATATTAAACCAATTATAAAACCGAACCAGTCAAAACGACGTTTTGGCTCACTCATAAAAAATCCCCTCTTCCCATTACAATAATTATTTTAACATTATGGATTATCAAAGTTGAGCGATATGCGCTATAATAGAGGGACTAATAAAATTATTAGGTTAAACGAAAGGTTGCAAAATTGTCACCTAACAAAGAAAACTATTTAAAAACGATTTATGAACTAAATTATGATTTTACCAAAATCACCAACAAGCGTATTTCAGAAATCATGAATGTTTCCGCTCCCTCGGTAACTGAAATGTTGAATGCACTTGCTAGTGAAGGCTACTTAACACATTCTCCTTATAACAAGATTGTGCTAACACCAAAGGGGAATAAAGTATCCGAAAAACTAGTTCGGACTCACCGACTTTGGGAAGTATTTTTAAATAAATGCTTAGAATATCCAGTCGATAACGTTCACCATAACGCTGATGCCCTAGAACATTCTTCTGACGACGATTTGATCGATCACCTGAATGATTTCCTAGATCACCCTCAACGTTGCCCACATGGTGGTATTATCCCTGGAAATGGTCAAGGTGAAACCGATGCTGATGATAAATTACTCAGCATGATTTCTGATGGAACTAAAGTGCAAATCGTCCGTGTTTCCGATAATTATGACTTTCTACAATATTTTGGAAGTCTTAGTATCGAAATTGACGATATTATTACGGTTGTTAAACACGAAAAGTTTGATAACTCGTTAGTAGTTGAAAAAGAGGACGGCTCAAAGTTGACTATCGGTGCTAAAGCAATCGACTATATCTTCGTTGAACTAAGATAAAAAATGACCGTGATGAAATTCATCACGGTCATTTTTTATTTACTCTGATTTTTAACGTTGTTTTCAAGAACTTTTTGATAGAACGTTGCCATAACTAATTGCTCATATGGTTGTAACCATAACGATAACAATTCATGTGTTAAAGCATTCAAAATTTCCCAGAAGAAAAATTCAAAGATAAATGAGAAATAAGTCCATTTATACCCACGCATCAAGATTGAACTACGGCTAAATGTTGAAAAGGCCATTCTGATGGTCCACTTGCCATTATCTGATTGTGCAAGATCATCTTTAAAGACTAAGAAGCTTTGCGAGAAAATAACTAAGAACCAAATTCCTGGAATAACATAAAGCATAAATCCAGCCTCTAAGAAGAGTCCTAACAATGCTGTTATAAATAGTAATGGGAAGAAATATCTTCCTGTAAAGGCTTGTAAACTATCTTTTAAAGCGTTTATTTGGTAATCAGGTTTACGGATTTTATCCACCAATGTATATGAAATACCCGCACAAATCATCATGAAGAAAAACATGAAAGCATATACCGCTACATTCGTTTGTGGCGTTAAAGTAAGCATATATTTGGTAGCAGAACTTGGATCATTTGCCATATTCACTGAAATTTCAGATAAACGTTGGCTTGTCTGAGCTGGATCAGCCAAATTAACATTTAAATTAGCCATCCAGGTTGTGTAAATTCTTGTTCCAAAGTAGACTGCTAAAAATCTTAACAGAATTGGAATTATGTTAAGGGAAACATTTCCCTTAATATCTTTTCTAAAAGCTCGGTGAGCCTCTCGTCTAATATCCATTGCAGATATCCGATTATAGTTAGCGTTATTCATCAATACCCCTCGCATCAAATAACGACATTATAACAAAGATAGCTATGACAAACTAATTTACTTTATTATGATTGGCGCCTTGGTAGATTTAACATACAACAAATTATTAGCGTCAATTCGGCTTTGATAAGCCTTGCCATAATTCTTGCCAAAGTAATCAATAAAACTATTATCGGCTGCTAAATCTAAACCATCCGTTGTGATTGCTTTACCAGTAAACTTACCAGATCCAAATAATCTAAATTCATTGCGGTTCATCAAAGTAATCGTATCTAAATTAACTTTACTGTGATTGGCCAATGATTTAACTGAATCCAAATTTGATTTAATAATAGTTAGTTTAGATTCATCCAAACTAAAACTCGATTTGGTAATAGTTGTGCTATCTGCCTTAACTGTGGCATAAGCTCCAGCTATCAGTGACATATTACTTACTTTTGAATTTTTCATACTCATTGTAGCGTTATAAAGATTAACTTTATCAGCATTATTTACCGTCACATTATTCAAATATAAATTAGAATCATAATCAAGATCTTTCGAAGATTTAATCATTTTATCAATTGATACATCGTTTATTTTAATATTACTGTCAGCTAATCTTAAATTGACGTTATCTAAGGTTTTATTCATCGGTATCGTTATAGTGACTTCTTGACGTCCGATAACTCCAGCACCGACTTGTTTCTTAACTGATTTGCCGTTGACAGTTAAAGTATCATCTTTAACTTTATATTCAGGCATCTGTGACTTATCACCATCGATACGAATCTTATAACGGTCACCTAGCTTTAGATTAACGTTAGTATCGCGACCTTCAATGTAAATATTCTTAAAATCAGATAATGGATAAGTTTCATTGACACGTTGTGTTACTTTGAATCCGTGGTCCCAAACCACTGAACGATTGGCACCCATCAGGATTCCACCTAGCAGTAGGATTCCACCAACAATAATTAAATAAAAACCAGTTACAAAATACTTACGCATTAGTTTTCTCCCCCTTCATTGGAGTCTTTCTACCATGCAATAATTTCTTACCTAACCAACGGAAGAAGATAACTACAACGCTAAAGAACCATTTAAATAGTGCAATGATAATTGGTATCAAGAAAAAGTCGATTCCAAGGATCAATAGACCAGCTCCGACAAATAGGATTGTTGTTGGGAACGATTGGAAAATAACTGATAAACCAATAAAGATTGCCCCAATTCCACAAATAACTGACGCAGCAACAAGGAATAGAAATAGTAGAATAAAGAAAAACGCTAAACCAACAACTAATACCAACATTAGAATAATAACTAAAGCAATTGGAATTGCGATTGGTGATGCCATTAAGGCTAGTAGAACCAATCCAATCATCCCTACATTCTTTTTGAAACGTTCATTACTAGTCATCTTACCGTCATCGACATTTTTATAATTCTCTTCTGACATTTTAATTGAATAATCAGCCAAAACTTTTCTAGCTAAATTCTTGGGAGTACCCAAAGCATTGATGATTTCATCTGATTTTGTCAAACCAGCATCAGCGATATATTCACGATAAAATTCAATAACATCACTTTGTTCTTTTTCACTTAATTGATGAAGATATATTTTAAATTCATCAATATAAGTATCTGTTGCACTAATTTTCATTATTCCCCTCCAAGATAGCATCTGTGGCTGCCTTTAAATCCTGCCAATTAAGTTTGATCTGCTCTAAATGTTTTTTACCTAAATCAGTTATTTTGTAGTAACGACGGTTACGGCCTTCGTAGGCTTCGTCGTATGTACTCAACCAATCTTCTTTTTTCAAACGACGTAAGATGGGATACATTGTCGACTCAGAGATAGGAAAAACTTTTTTAGCTTCTCTAGTAATCGCATATCCGTAATAATCTTCTTTCGTGAGCAGAGCTAAAACTGAACCCTCAAGAATCTCTGTTGAGACCTGAATTGCCATATTATCTCCTCATTTCTGCCATATTATACGACGTATAATATCATTTGATTAATAATATATTACATTTTATAACCTATGTCAATTTTGAAATATAAAAAGCTTGACTTTATTTATTCCAGGTCGTACGATTGTTTCAACATTTTAAAACAATTATAAAAACGACGACAGAAGAGTAGTTAAGTAAATTAGTCCAGAGAATCAACGTTGGTGCGAGTTGATCTAATCCTTAATGAAACACATCTGTAAGTTGAATGATTGAATCAAGTAGGTCATTTCGGTAGCACCGTTACAGCTGAAGTTATTGTAACTTCATGAGTCTAGTATCGTGAGATATTAGAAACCAGAGGTGGTACCGCGAATAGTCGCCCTCTTAGTCTTTTTTGACTGAGAGCGCGACTTTTTTTATTCTCGGACTCTCTTCTTTTACAATAACTTCTTGAGGTTAATATCGTGAGGTATTAACAAATCGAGGTGGAACCACGTGTAAACGTCCTCTAGCAATATGCTAGTGGGCGTTTTTTTATTTACCGTCATTTTTATATTTGAAAAGGGGATTAAATTATGATGAATTATATTTTTGAAATTTTACCGTCACTTCTAAGCGGTACAGCCATGACCCTCAAAGTTTTCTTTTGGACAATTATTTGTTCATTGCCATTAGGAATTTTAGTTTCATTAGGTCGCAGTTCTAAATTCAAACCGTTGAGTTGGATTCTTTCCTTCTACATCTGGGTTATGCGTGGGACACCATTGTTACTACAATTGATTTTTGTTTTCTACGGCTTACCTAATATGCCATTCTTCCATATCGTTTTTGAAAGATATGATGCCGCACTATTTGCCTTTATTCTAAATTACACAGCTTACTTCGCTGAAATATTCCGTGGTGGCTTCGGTACCGTCAGTAAAGGACAGTTTGAAGGAGCAAAAGTTCTTGGACTTAACTACTGGCAAACAATTAGAAAAATCATCATCCCTCAAGTTGTCAAAATCGTCTTACCTTCAATTGGTAATGAAGTTATCAACTTAGTTAAGGATTCATCATTGGTTTATGTTATCGGATTAGGCGATCTCTTACGAGCCGGAAATATTGCCAGTTCACGTGACGTCACCTTACTTCCACTAGTATTAGTTGGTATCATCTATCTACTATTAACTTTGATCTGTACTTGGGTCCTCAAAATTATGGAAAAACGCTTTAGCTATTATCGTTAGGAGAGAAAAAAATGTTGAAATTAGAAAATATCACAAAAAGTTTTGATGGGAAAACTATTCTTGATAACCTGAACCTCGAAGTCAAAGACAATTCTATTCTTAGTATTGTTGGACCCAGTGGTGCCGGTAAAACAACTCTTCTACGTTGTATTGCTGGACTTGAAAAAGTCGACTCCGGGACTTTCATTTTAAATGACAAGCCTTTCGATCCTTTTGACGAATCAGTTAAAGAACGTGTTGTTGGTGTGGTCTTCCAAGACTTCAACCTCTTCCCTCATTTATCCGTTATGGAAAACGTTGCTTTAGCTCCTCAACTAGTTTTGAAACAAGACAAAGCAACTGTTCAAAAAAACGTTGATGAAATTCTAGCTTCATTAGGTTTAACAAGTTTGAAGAAACAATATCCTTTCGAACTATCTGGTGGTCAAAAACAACGTGTCGCTATTGCTCGTGCTTTAGCTATGCAGCCACAAATTCTCTGTTACGACGAACCAACTTCAGCACTTGATCCAAGTCTACGTGATACTGTTGCCGAAGTGATTTTAGATTTGAAGAAAACTGGTATCACTCAAATCGTTATTACCCATGATCCAGAATTTGCCAAAAAAATTGCTGACCAATTACTAGAAGTTAAACCAATAAACTCATAGGGGGATTAATAATATGAAGAAAAAATTAGTTATATTCATCACCTTATTAGCCTTCTTCAGTCTCCTAGCTGGTTGTAGCGATGATTCTAAATCAGTCGCCCAAGAGGCTAATACAACTGATACTTGGTCAACCATTAAGAAACGTGGTCGAGTTATTATCGGATTGGATGACACCTTTGTACCTATGGGATTCCGTGAAAAAGACGGCCAATTAGTCGGTTATGATATCGACTTAGCCAAAGCTGTATTCAAGCAATATGGCATCAAAGCTGACTTTCAACCAATCGATTGGAATATGAAGGAAACAGAATTACGTAATCGAACAATTGATTTAATTTGGAATGGCTACACCATTACTCCTGCCCGTGAAAAACAGATAGCTTTCTCACGTCCTTATATGGCTAACCGTCAGGTTCTTGTAACTAAGACTAAAAACAACATTACTTCATTCAAAGATATGCAGGGTAAAACTTTGGGTGCTCAAACCAGTTCTTCCGGTGCCAGTTTGCTCGACGAACATCCCACTATGCTTAAAAATTACATCAAGAATAAAACCCCAGTCTTATACGATTCATTTAATAACGCTTTAATGGATTTGGATGACAACCGAATTCAAGGACTACTAATTGATAGCGTTTATGCTGGCTATTATATAAGTAAGGAAAAAGATCCATCATCATATCGTGTTACACGTGGCGGATTCGATGGTGAAGATTTTGCCGCTGGTATGCGTAAAGGTGATAAGACTTTGAAGAGTAAAATTGATAAAGGATTACAACACTTAGCCGATACTGGCCAACTTCAAAAAATCAATAAGAAGTGGTTCGGTAATTCTGATAACTCTTTGATTCAACCAGAAAAATAACAAAATGTGTCTCGGATTATATGTAAACCTGAGACACATTTTTAATTGCAAAAAAAACTGAGGCTAAATTATTCATTCAGCCTCAGTTATAAGTTATTATATTCTAATTTGAGAATACTTTACTTTGTCCCATCTATAAGCACGTTTAATCCTAAAAAATTAACAAAATAAAAGCTAGGAAAATGCCGAAAGCTGCCAGCCATCCTACTTTCCTTTTGTCACCGCGAATATTTCGCAATCGTTTTTTATTCATAAGCAATTCCTCCGTGCCTACGAAAGTTATATCATCTAAAAAGATTAATGAAAAGGTTTTTTTAAGAAAAATTATCAATTATATTCCAGAAGTTATTTCTGAGAAAATCAAATTTTTACATTAAAAAATATTTCCGTATTGAATTATTTTTCGGGTATTTATCAAACATTTAAGTATAATTAAATATATACCTATAAAGGAGTACCAATTATAAACATGAAAAAGAAGAATCGTGTATATTTAGCTGGACCATTTTTCAGCAAAGAACAAATCAGTCGTCTTGATGAAATTCAAAAATTATTAGCCGCCAATCCTACTATTGGTGATATTTTCAGACCCGGTGATGACGAATATACTGCCACCGAATTTGGTTCATTCGAATGGCAAACAGCCGTTTACAAACATGATATTAATAATATTAATATGTCCGATGTAGTCGTTGCTATGCTAGACTACAAAATAGAAGAAAACGAAATGGAACCAGATTCTGGAACTATTTGGGAATGTGGCTACGCAGCTGCCAATAATGTTCCAGTTATTGGAGTTAGAAATGTTAAGGATGAACCACTAAACTTAATGCTTGCTGGTAGTTTAACAGCTTTCTTTAATGGTCCTGATAGTATTAAGGAAATTAAAGACTACGACTTCAATTCACTAATGACACGCTATGAAAACGTCAAAGTACTCTAGGAGGAAACTATGTCACAAGTAACACAAAGAACAGAGAAATCAATTATCACGGCAATGATCTCTTTGCTTCAAAAAAAGCCATTTGAAAAAATTACCGTCGGTGATATCTGTGATGAGGCACTGATCAACCATAGTACCTTCTATCGTTACTTCAATGACAAGTATTCCCTATTACACGCCGTCTTTTCATTCTTATTAGATGATTTACTCAATAACACATCTAATGCCAAAACAGTTGTTTACCAAATTGCTGATTTCATGGAAAAGAATAGCAACTTCATGCATCACATCTCACCACAATATCAAACTAAGGCTAACCTTTATCCAGAGTTCCGCAGTATCCTTCGTGATATCGTTCAAAAAAAGAGTAAAGACCCTGAGAGTCAAAATGATCCATTGATCAAAATGATTTCTGAATCCGACGCTCCCGAATTGATGATCAGTTTCATCGTCGGAGGTTTGATTGGACTAGTTGAATATTTGGAAGACAATGACTTCAACGTTTTGCACGATAAGTTTATCGAGTTCACAGCTAATTTCTTCGCTAATTGGTCAAAAACAATGAACTAAGGGTAAATATTCCGCTCTCCACAAGGAAGAATAAATGGCTGGAACATAGCGAGCACAACTTGAAATCAATTCCAAAAGGCGGAATTGTTTCCAAGATTGGCCTTTTTCTAACCTGACTTCGTCAGCTAAGAAAAATTTCGCTATTGAGCCATTATTCTTCCTTGTTCCGAGCTAGTTTTAATGAGTCTAAATTAAAAATCAAAAAGACTAATTTTGTTGACCTTCCAAATTGATGGAAATGATAACAAAATTAGTCTTTTTAATGTTTTTCCATATAACTATTAATATTGGAACCCAAAAATAAGTAAAGATACCAACTAGTCTGGAATGAAAAGGCGATGGGTTCAATAGCCAATTTTGACTTAGTTGGCGTACCTTGCCAGCTTAGTCAAAGGCCAATCTTGTAGATAACAGGGCTTTCGTTGGCTTCAAGTTGTGCCGGCTATGTTCCAACCCCATCGCCTTTTCATGGAAGACGGAAATTTGGCACAATCCTTTTTATGTTTTAAACTGTTAATATTGTGTTTATTTTTAGGGGGATAAATCTTGTCACAAACTAAATCAAAAAAATATTTCTTACTAAGCATGATGTTAATTGCGGCCAACCTTCGCTTGCCAATTACCATTATTCCACCGTTACTGAATTCACTTGAAAAACAACTTGGCATCCCAAAGTCTCTAGCCGGATTGATTACTTCCATTCCTCTAGTTACTTTTGCAATTTTATCACCTATTATTGTTAAATTTGCCAAAAAATTAGGTAACGAATTAACTATTTTTATTTTCTTCATTGTTCTAATAATTGGTAGTTACTTACGTGTCATCCCAGCAATCTGGGCTTTAATGCTCGGAACATTTTTAGCTGGTATCGGAATTGATAGTGGTAACGTACTCGTTCCAGCCATTATTAAAGACCGTTTGCCAAACGAAATTCCATTAGGTACTAGTTTATATACTCTATCAATGTTACTGATTGGTGCTATCGGAACGGCTTTATCGGGGATCCTTATCACAAAAATATCTTCTCAATCAACATTAGGAATCCTTTCAATTCTTGCAATAATTGCCCTTATTTTCTGGATTCCTAATCTACGCCATAATCAAAAAGATGACTCCAAACAAACTGAAGTAAAACATTACCGTAGCGTTTGGAATCAATCTTTAGGTTGGCTAATAACAGCCTTTTTCGGCTTACAATCATTAGTATATTATTCATTAATAACTTGGTTACCATCAATCTTGGAAAATCACGGTTTAACAACAATTACTTCTAGTAATCTTTTAACCCTACTCCAATTAAGTGGTCTACCTTGTTCATTCATCGTGCCATTCTTATCAGTTAGAAAATATGGACTCAGAAAATTACTCTGGATGCTTCTTATCGGCTACGCGGTCGCTCCATTAGGATTCTTGATTTCCACTAGCAACATTGTCTTTCTAACAATTATCACCGTTTTGACAGGCTTCGGATCTGGACTGGCCTTCAATATGGCTGTAATTTTCTTCACTGAAAAAACTACCAATCCTTATCAAACCGCCGAAGTATCTGGTATGGCACAATCAGCTGGTTATCTTTTAGCCGCAATTGGTCCAGTCATGTTTGGATTCATCGAGAACAAAGTTAATTCATGGAATTTCATTATCGTCATTCTTATAATTATGTCAGTTCTCTTGACCACTTCTGGAGTTTTCATTGCACGACACAATTCAATTCAAGAATAATCAATAAAGGAGCACACAATTATGAAAAACATCTTCTTCGACTTCGACGGTACAATCGCTGATACACAAGTTGGCACAATCAAGGCATTGGAATACATGGCAAAAATTTTGGAGCTTCCCGACTTAGGCCAGGCTACTTACCAAAAATTTATTGGACCAGCTTTGACCGATAGTCTAGCAAAATTCTATCCTAATTTGGCAGAATCCAGTTACCCTAAAGCCATCGCAGCTTATCAAGAATATTACAATACCAAGGGATTACATCAACTCAATCTTTATCCACAGATTGCGGACGTTTTAATGGCACTAAAAGATGAAGGTTATAAATTATATATTTCCTCTACTAAACCAGAAAGTTTGATTAAAGAGTTAGTTTCATATTTAAAATTGGACGCTTATTTCAGCGGATTGTACGGTGCTTCTGATGACCAAGTAACTCGGATCAATAAAACTGATATTCTGAAATATGGATTATCCGACATCAATGCTGATTTAGATCAATCAGTAATTATTGGGGATCGTGCTACCGATATTCAAGGTGGAATTGCCAATCGTATTCACACACTTGGTATCACTTATGGGTTTGGCGACTATAAAGAATTAGCCCAGGCAGACGCTGAAGTTATTCTGGAAGATCCAACCGAAATACCTTCTGAAATTCGTGCTTTCGATTAACTGAATTAATAAATTTTAAAAAGTTTGAACTTTCCCCTTGCTATGAAACCCGTTCGATAGAATAACATGGGTCTTGTAGAGAGCAAGACATGTCAAAGCTACTTCGTTGAATTAAATATCTTATAATGCAAGGGAGATAACAATTATGTTTAAAATTTTTAGAAAGAACCACACAACAGCAAGTATTGAATTAAAGGATAACAACCAATTAAGCGCCTTAAAATTAGCCGCTCAAAAAACTGCTGAAGAATTTAACGTTGATGAACAAGCTATTCAAAGTAGTATTTTTGCAAGTGCTGCCCAAGGTAACACTATTTTAGAAAACCGTGCCGTCTTCATGTATGCCACAAGTGACAAGAAACACAGCATCCACACAATGACCTTAACATTCAAGACACCCGTTGCTTGGGGAAACGACAAAACTCCAATTGATTACTTAATCGTTGGTCTACTACCAGATACTGCTGATCAAAATGACCTAGATGCCTTAACAGAAAAAGTTACTAACGAACTAAGTGATAAAGCAGATGACTTAGACGATATCAGATTTAATGACAGCGATTTGAATAAGCTGAATCAATCATTTACTAATTAGAGAGCAAAGTAGACCGGGAATTTCCGAGCATTTGCAGGACTTCACGAATTATACGTGCATTTTGCGTATGATTTGGGAAGTCAGGCAAAGCGGAGTGAAATTGGTCTACGTAGCTCGTTTCATATTAGAGAGCAAAATAAGGATAATCAGCTCTCGACGATTTACATGATATTTGGAATTGCTCACGAAGTGAGTGAGACCGATATTAGGTAAATCGGAAAGAGTTACCCTTGTGTAGCTCATTTCGATTAGAAAACGAAGAAAAAATGGACCAACCAATTAAAAACTAAAATTGGTTGGTCCATTTTTATAATCACATCTTAATTCAGTTAAATCATAATTTGCCAATCAGCATAGGTTTCATCAACTATCTTGAACTCATGTGTCACAGCAAACTCTTTAGCCTTCAAAACTAATGGCGAACTATTATCAGAATTCAAATCAGATAACTTTACCCAATTAGCGCCCCCTTGAATCCTGCCCAATAAATTGTACTACCTTGGATTGAATCTTTCCCGAAAATTGTTGAATATCATAGAAAACACAAATATGTTCATTCCATGTATATATCTGATACTTCCATGGATAGCGGTAACTTATCGTGCCCAATTGCTGACTCTTCTCAACTATCAATCCGGTTTCCTCTTTAACTTCTCGGATAACTGTTTTACTAAGTGGTTCACCCTCATCAAGGCTACCACCAGGTAAATCAAATCGATTAACATATGGTCCACCATTCTTTCTGATAACTAACAGTTAATCACCCTTAGTTATTATTCCATAAGCACCAAATGCAATGTGAAAAGTTTTTCTACTCATATTAATATCTCCTGCTAAGGCTAAAAGAACACCATCGATGATGGTGTTCTTTTAGAATATTCCTAATATCTTTATTACAATCATCGACATAACGACACTAATTAACGCATGTATCATGAACAAAATTGAGAATGCCACGAAATAAACTGCTCCAGCCATAACGACTGTTTTCAAATGAAACAGATAAAGGATACTGCCGATTACAAGCAAAGTAACCACCCAAGGTAAGATTCCCTTGTTAACCGTCATAAAGTCGTTACGACTCAAGTCATACCCTGTGCTGGCAATCATAATTGTTAGCACTATATATAAAACAATCATTGGTAATGAAGCATTGGAGAAACTAGATTTTAAATTATCCAATACTGAATCAAAAATCACACTGGCGGATATCATTGTATTGATGTCTAAACTCTGGGTTAACGAGCTCACACTAAATTGAGCGTTCAACAAGAATTTTTGTAGTAGATATAAAGACATAGAACACATGTAGTAAGGTGCAAGGCCAATAAAGAAATTACCCATTAATTGATAAACGTTACGGTCATTCCAACTGTGATCAACAGATCCTAAGGAACCAGATTGTCGATAGTCTAAATTTAGTAACTGCACCTTAGTTACTTTATGACCGAATAAATATGCAAAAATGGTATGCCCTAATTCATGAATAATAACGCCTAATCCACCGACTATTAATTGGCTGTTACTACCCAAATTATTTACCAAGGTAATCTTTGATAAATGTCCCAACCAAGAAGTAATCAGCGATGTTAAATATGGAATTAAGGTAAAAATTGCTACGAAAGTTAACACGAAATTAAAATAGTTATTCCACAAAGCAATCGCTCCTAAACGTAATTTCCCAAATTATAACATTACTCAGTTTCTTTTTGATTTTCTAGACGTTGATTTGTCTGAACCTTAAGTAATTGATAAATAGTTGCGGCAATAGGTACTCCTAACAACATTCCGACGATACCGGCCAGACCACCACCGACAGTAATTGAGGCTAAAACCCAAATTCCGGGTAGTCCGATTGATGTACCGACAACTTTTGGATAAATAACATTACTTTCAAATTGTTGTAATACCAAAATGAAGACGATAAATAAAATAGCTTTAATTGGTGACTCAACAGCAATCAACAAGAACCCGACTGCCCCACCTAACCAGGCACCAAGAATAGGTATCAATGAAGTGATACTTACGAAAGCACCAACTGATAAGGCATAAGGGAATCTAAAAATTAACATCCCAATCGCACAAAGGCTTCCCAAAATGATTGCTTCAGTAACTTGTCCGGCAATGAAGCTACTGAACATTTTATTAGTAACGCTCATAACATACTGAAATTTTTTAATATGATCCTTCTTCATAAAAGCATGACCAAGTTTGGCAAATTGAGCCATTAATTTTTCTTTGCTGGCTAAAATATAAATTGCAAATGTTAAAGCCAAAACAAAATTAACAAATCCTTTGGTGATACCTGAAACAATTTTGAAAGTTGATCCAAACAAGCCACTGACACCCGAAGTTAAAAACTTAGTGACTTTAGCTTGAATAGAGGTCCAATCAATATTGGCTGTTTTCAATTGATCAGATATTACTGAATCATGATTAATCTTCTGAACAAAATCAGATAGATCACTAATGAATGTTGGAATATATTTGAAGAAATTAGTCAAAGCACTAAAGAATTGTGGCAATACTAATCGGAAAACTCCAACCATAACAACGGTAACGATTACTAACGCACTCAAAATAACTAAGCCACGACGACTTTTTTGAAGCCATTTAATTTTTGTACGTGGAAAATAATATTTTTCCAATTTAACACATAAAATATTTAGTACATATGCCAAAATAGCACCCAAAATCAAAGGTGTGGCCGTACTAATAAGGTTCATAGCCCCGTTATAAATTTGGACAGGATAAACCAGTATAAATAGCATTGCGATAACAATAATGCTATATTTTATTATTTTTTTTCGACTAAGATTCATAAATATACCCCTACTCTAATTGTCCCTCCAATATATCACAAAAAGAGACTCCACAAAATATGGGTCCTTTCTTATGTTGGTAATTTCCGTCCTCCATGAAAAGGCGATTGGGGTGGATCATAGCCGGCACAACTTGAAGCCAACAAAAGCCCTGTTGTCTACAAGCTTGGCCTTTGACTAAGCTGGCAAAGTACGCCAACTAAGTCAAAATTGGCTATTGAACCCATCGCCTTTTCATTCCAGACTAGTTGGTATTTCTGTATATTTTTTAAATTTAATTTTTTATGGACGTAGAAAAAAGCACTAATTCTGTTACCCTAAATTATTCTAGGATAAATTGAATTAGTACTTTTGATTTAATATACAAACTAGCTCGGAACAAGGAAGAAAAATGGCTCAATAGCAAAATTTTTCTTAGCTGACAAAGTCAGGTTAGAAAAAGGCCAATCTTGGAAACAATTCCGAACTTTGGAATTGATTTCAAGTTGTGCCCGCTATGTTCCAGCCATTTATTCTTCCTTGTGGAGAGCGGAATCTTTACATAAACCTACTTTTCCCTTGGTTATAAATTGTTACTGGAAATCCATCTTTTAATGACTTCGATTTCTTTCTTATTGCTATTAAATTCTGAAAATACCAAAGCCTTATTAATATAATTACGTACTTTCTTATTGTTGCCGTTAACCCGATTTTCATTCATGGCTAATTGAGCATAAACTCTGGCAATATAATAAGTTACATGGTTTTCTGAACAAATCTTCACAGCATATTGCAACAAAGCATTAGCTGTTTCGAGTTCACTTCTTTCAGAGTAATAGATTGCACAGTAGAAAATAATATTGATATAACGCCAAATTTTCGTTACATCATCAATTGACATCGTATAGATGTTATTGAAAACTTTGCTGAAGTAATATTCACTCTTCGAGTCATCACCTTGTTTAGCATAAACCATTCCCATTCCTACAAATGATAAGAATGTAAAAATAGTTTCGCCATGCGCATCTAATTCCGACAATATTCGATTAAAGTCAAAGACCGCATCAAATAAATCGCCGTCATCTAGTACGTTCAGATAACCTCTCAAATAGTAATATTGCATCAGTGCATCTTTGTCATCTGCTAAGGTATCAGGGTTAATCTTCTTAATGATTTCCCGAGAATCAGCATATTCCTGAATAATTAAATTGAATTCTGCTTGATTCATCTCCTTAATGACTTTTTGGCTATTGGAATCTGTAACGCCAATGATACTGTCCAGTGATAAATCCAGACGATTACACAATTGGATTAGGATCTTCAGAGAAGGAATTTTACCATTGTTCTCAAACTTGCTCAACGTTGCTTGAGTACAAATACCGTTGCTTAATTCCTTCTGGGAAAGGCCTAAACTTTTTCTTTTATCAATAAACGCTTGAATGTCCACGACATCGCCCCTATATAACAAATTTATATATTAATTAATATAATTATATACCCTTACTTATGTCATGTCATTTGCTCATAGCCTCCAAAACGTATATATACACGTCTCAAAATAATATTTCATATGATATATAAATGACTAGACCACTCTATTATTCCAATAATACATAAATAGACTTCCTGAATGCAAAAAAAATCGGAATTTCTCCCGATTTTTGAGTTTTTTACTTATTTTTTAAATCCTCAATGGAATTAATATTAGTCATATATTTTGGAACAGCTAGGCCAACTTTGGCACCCTCAAGATTAGGACCTAAATCATCAAATCTGCCCTTATAATCCTTATAGAATAAGCCAGAAGTCTTAGGTAACCAGGCACTGACTTGCGCATCAGCAGCTCCTGTAGCAATTGAAGCCCAAACTGGTTGAATCTCCATTGCTTGAATCGTTACCTTATAACCTTTATCTCTTAGAACCTGAGCCACAACGTTAGTTGAGGCAATTTCAGAATCCCATGCCACATAGGTCATCTTCAATGATTGACCATGAACCTTCTTTACACCCTTAGTCCATTTTTGAACTTGTTTAGGGTTAGCTTTGATCCATTGTTTAGCGGCTTTATTAGGATCCATACCGTCATTAACCTTCAACATAACTTCAGACATCTGGGCTGGAGTCCAGTGGAATCTATCTAAAATTGTATAGGCCTCGGGTTTATCCTTCTTCAAGCCTTTACGAACAACTGTATCAATATGTTCAGCTTTACCGAAGACATTCTTAGGATCTTTCAAAAACTTAATATTATATTTAGTAAACATCCAATGTGGTTGCCAACCAGTAACAACAATTGGACGTTTATCTTGAAGCGCTTTGTCCAAAGTACTTGTCATTGCTGAAGTTGAACTAGTTTGTAATTGCCAATTATCTTTAGTCAATCCATACTCGTCTAAAGCTTTTTGAGTTGATGACATGATACCAGCACCAGCATCAATACCAGTGATTGTATAGTTTATTTGTGAACCCAACTTTTCCTTACTATTGTACGAAGCAGTTTGAGAACTACATGCGGAAATAATTGGGATAATGAATAGAGCTAATAAGAAAAGTTTTAAAAATTTCTTGTCTTTCAAATAATCCCTCCTAATGTTGTTTTCTGCGTGTTCTTGTTAATGATTGTGTTAGACGATCTAAGATAATTGCCAAGATAACAATTGAAAGACCGGCAGCAAAACCACCACCAGCATCGTTTCTACCAACAGCAAAGTAAACTTTAGTTCCAAGACCCATAGCACCGATCATTGAAGCAATAACAACCATTGATAATGAAAGCATCATACTTTGGTTAACACCAGCCATCAAACTAGTTTTAGCAATTGGTAATTCAACCTTGAATAATTTTTGCCATTCAGTTGATCCAAATGAATCAGCTGCTTCAATCAATTCTGCAGGGACTTCACGGATACCCATATTAGTCATACGAACTGTTGGAGGCATTGCAAAGATAACTGACGCTACGATACCTGGAACCATACCAATACCGAATAAAGCAACGGCTGGAATCAAGTAAACGAAAGCTGGCATTGTTTGCATGAAATCAAGAATTGGTTTCAAAATAATTTCAGCTGTGTGACTCTTAGCCATCAAAATACCTAATGGAATACCAATAACTAGAGCGATTAAACTAGCAGTAAGTACTAGTGTTAATGTTTGTGTCATATCACGCCAAAAATCTAAGTTCCAAATCAAAAGTAAACCTAAGAACTCAAATATTAAGAGCCCCCAATTTTGCTTATCACGATTTACATAATAAGTTAAAGCTAGAACTAGAACGATAAATAACCAAATTGGAATAATATCGAAAACCCATTGAAAGGCATTATTGATAGAACCAATAAAGTTAGTAATAGCGTTAAAGAAACCTGTAAATTGTACGAGCCAATCAACAAAACTGTCGATCCAATGAGCTAGTGGAATCTTTGGAATACTACCTAAAATTAGACTATTCAAAATCGCTCACCTCATTTCCGGCCAAGGCACCAAGAACGGCACCACGGACAATAATTCCCTTCAATTGTTTCTTGTCATTAACAACGGCAAATGGGATACCTGTTTGAGAAATATCATCCATCAAATCAGCAATTGGAGTGTCTTCTGGTGTAGTTGGAACCTCTGTTTGAAGAATAGATTTAATATCACGATTATTCTCACGAACCAACTTAATAACATCATTAGCATCAACGACGCCGAGCAACTTACGGTCACCGTCAACAATATATGCAGTTGAAACTTCGTTAGCTTTCATCATCTTCAAGGTCAAACGTGGACCAGCTTTTTCGATATTGATTGTCATTGGACGAATCATTACGTTACCGGCAGTAAGAACCTTACTTCTATCAACATTTTCAATAAATTCTTCAACATATTCATTAGCTGGATGTGTCAAAATATCTTCCGGAGTACCTGTTTGAATAACCTTGGCATCCTTCATGATCATAATACGGTCACCAATTTTTAAGGCTTCGTTTAAATCATGACTGATAAAGATAATTGTCTTATGCAATCTCTCTTGAATATCCAAAAGTTCATCTTGCATATCAGTTCTGTTCAAAGGATCAAGGGCTGAAAAGGCCTCATCCATCAAAAGAATTTCGGGATCATTAGCTAAAGCACGAGCCAATCCCACACGTTGTTGCATACCACCTGATAATTGATCAGGATATTCATCGTTGTAACCTGAGATACTAACGGTATCTAGTGCTTCCATAGCTTTCTTTTCACGAGTCTCTTTATCAACTCCTTGAATTTCCAAGCCATACTCAGCATTTTCCAAAATAGTTCTATTTGGTAACAAACCAAAATTCTGGAAGACCATACTCATTTTCTTACGACGAACTTCACGAAGCTCTTTCTTATCCATCTTCATCAAGTTTTCGCCATCAATCAAAACTTCACCATCTGTTGGTTCAATAAGACGATTGATCATTCTTACTAAGGTTGACTTACCACTACCAGATAAGCCCATGATAACGAATATTTCGCCATCATTAATTTTGAAATTGGCATCGACGACACCAATGGTAGCTCCTGTTTCTTTAAGAATCTCCGATTTATCTTTTCCTTCTCGACTTAACTCTTTGGCTTTGTTAGTACGTTTACCAAAAATCTTTGTTAAGTTTTTGACTTCTACTTTTGTACTTTTATTAGTACTCATTAAATCCCCCATTCTTGGAATCGAAATAAACGTGTTTCTAAATGTTCATTATATTGAAATAAAAAAGCTGTTATTTACACAAGGCAATAACAACGACCTTTATAACCCTAACAAATATAATTTGCTTATGCAAATTATTACTTTTTTTGTAAGCATTTTATAACCAAAATAAGCGTTGATTTCAAAAAATGAAATCAACGCTCAAGGGTAGTTATAGTATAGCTTCTAGAGCTTTCGCAAATTCAGTTGCATTTCCTACAAAAAAATAATCTGAATATTTAAATATTTGAGCATTTGCATCGGTATTCGCGGACACAATTATTTTGGCATTTGATATTCCGGATGTATATTGAACGGCTCCTGAAATACCTAAATTGACTAATAAATCCGGTGCAATAGTCTGGCCACTTTGACCAATTTGGTCATCAATATTGAACTCATCTAAATCAGTCAATGGACGAGTAACTCCGATTGTTGCATGTAATTTATTTTTTAGGTCATTTGCAACATTGATAGCTGGTTCAGTTTTACTACCTCGACCCAGTGCTACCACACGTTTAGCCTGCTTGATATCTTTAGTAGTTTTGACTGGTAAAACGTGACTTTCAATCACTAATTGGTCGTCTTTCTTCCATTGTAAGTCGGAAATGCTTTCAATTTTCAAATTAGGGTTAATTTTCTTCTCTGAGCTGAAAACATTGGGACGTGCAGTGACCATCTGTGGACGATGATTGGGGATTACTATTTCACACATAATGTTGTCACCATAAGATGGCTTAGTCTGAACTAATAAATCATCCTCAAATTTCAAATCCAAACAATCAGCTGTTAATCCTGTTCTCAAACGAGCTTGTAATCTGGGAGCAATCGAACGACCAACAACAGTGGCGGGAAAAATCAAAGTGTTTGGTGTTCCCTTTTGATCAATTAAATTAGCTAAGGCATTCGTGATTTCTAAATCATCCCCATCAGCTAAATCGTTATCCTTAATAGTGATGATTTTGTCGGGACCATACTCTGATAACTCGTTTTCCAGTTTAGCATCAATTTCTTCAATCAAAATGACAACAACTGGATCATGACTAATTTGCTTCATTTTAGTGATTAATTGATAAGTTACTGGATTGTTTTTTTGGAGGTCATTTTCTGCAAATATCCAATTCTCTTTAAGTACAGTCATTTTAAGCTTCCTCCGTCAAAATATTCTTTTGCTTCAATGCTAAAACTAATTCCTTAGCTGCTGTAACAGGATCATCAGATAAACGAGTATTGATCTTAGTTACTTCGACAGGTTCAGAAATAGAACGAACAATTGTTGGTGATCCGGCTTGACCAACTCGACTATCTTCCAAATTCAAGTCACGGGCGTGCCAAGTAGTAATCGGTTTATCAAAACTTTTGGCAATTTCTACTATATTAGTATATTGTGGCTGATTAATCTTATCTGTCACAGTTACCAATAATGGAAGTTTAGCAGTAATGTTTTGTTCAACATTATCTAATTTTCGATTGATCAATAATTCATTACTACGAGCTTCAATTTTTTCAGCATAAGTTACTTGTGATACTTGCAAAAGTTCAGCAATGATTGGACCGACTTGTCCTGTATCAGCATCAACTGACTGTTGACCAACCAAAACTAAATCGACATCACTCATTTTTTCAATAGCTTCACCTAGAACATATCCAGTTGCTAAAGTATCGGCACCTGCAAAAGCACGGTCAGATAGGAGAACACCTTTATCAGCACCTAGAGCCAATGTTTCTTGTAAGGAAACAGCAAAATCATCTGGACCCATAGTTAGTGTAATAACTTCTCCACCAACTTTTTTTCTGATTTCTAGGGCTGTTTGTAAAGCGTTAAGGTCGTATGAGTTAATAACCCCACCCAATCCACGACGATCGATATTCTTAGTTTGTTCATTAATTTTTACATTAGTAGTTTCTGGTACTTGTTTAATACATACAACTATTTTCATGGCAACCTCCTAGGCACGATTCTTAGCTTCAATTAATGCAATTGTAGTGCGCATCTTTTCAACGGTTCCTTCAGCAATTTCCATTGCTCGAGCATCACGGATTAAATGTTCCACTGGATAATCAAGACTGTATCCATAGCCTCCGAGAATTTGGAGGGCGTTGTCACCGGATTTAACAGCACTTCTACTACCATAAGCTTTTGCCATAGCAGCCTCTTCCTCATAATCTTGACCATGATCCTTCAACCAAGCTGCTTTTTGATAAAGCAATTTAGTAGTTTCTTTAGCAACCGCAATATCAGCAATCTTTCTTTGAATTGCCTGCATTTGAATAATTGGCGTATCAAGGGCTTTTCTGTGAGTGGCATAATCGGTCACGATGTTTAGTTCATGTTCCATAATCCCAGTTAGAACCGCACCCATCAAGACACGAGCATCATTATGAGCACTGTCACCAATTTCTTTACCCATACCAACTTTACCCAATAAGTGATTTTCGTCGACTTCAATATTATTCATGACAATCTCACCAACTGGAGCTCCAGTTAATCCAAGAAAGTTTTCACGTTTCCCAAATTCAAAACCTTCCATATCTTTATCAACTACAAAGAAAGACAATTCTTTTGGTGCCGTCTTAACTAATACACAATAAATTTCAGCTAAACCACCATTGGTAATCATGATTTTATCGCCATTAATAATCCACTTATTCCCAACGTGTTCTGCATGTGAAGTGATTCCTAATGGATTAGATCCACCACTTGGTTCAGTCATAGAGAAGGCAATGATGCGGGATTTAGCTTGTGGCAAATACTCTTCTTGTAAAGATTTATTCCCATATTTCACAATCTGGTCGATCGATTTAAAATGGCCTTCCAAAGTAACTGCCAAGCTGGCATTACCCCGAGCAATTTCATTAATCATGGCAGCAGTCGTTTCGCCATCAAAGCCTGCTCCACCGTATTCTTTTGGTAACATCGTGCTCAAAAAATCATACTTCTTAATCTTATTTAACAGATCATTTACGTATGAACGAGTCTGGTCAATTTCCATATCATATGGTGCCACTTCATTCTCGGTAAAAGATTTAACCATTCTTAAAAGAATTTCTTTACTTGTTTGTTTTTGATCCATGAGGGTTCTCCTTACATGTTAATTTTTTCACATATGAGAGTAAAAAAATACCGGAACTGATTTCTCAATTTCCTAAAAATCTCCTAGGCTCATGATATAGCATAAAATAAATATTGTAAATATAATTATAATATATATGGTAAATTACTGTTTTATATCAAGGAAAACTATCCTTACTTGACTTAAAGTTACGTTTAAGTATTAAAGTACTCGTAACAACTTAATTAGAGAGGAAGAACTATGAATAAAACAGATAAAATTGTTGTTCTTGGAGCAACCGGCTATATGGGATCTTGGTTAGTCAAAGATTTGACTGATGCTGGATTCAACAATATCTATGGAAGTTTCGGAAATCCGCAAAAAGCTAAGGCTCTCAATACCGCCCTACCTGAACTGAAACTTACTCAAATCAATGTACTAACTGATACTGAAAAGTTAACCGAAATTATGAATGATGCAAAGTGGGTCTTCAACGATACTGCCGCCTTTAGTGGAAACGAAAAAACTACAACTGATTACATTGTTACTAAAACGATTATGGCTAATAATGTCATGCAGGCTATCAAACAAGCTGGCACTATCAAGAAAATCGTTCACTTAGGTTCTGTTGGAGCTATTGGAGCAGGTCATCTTGATCCAACTGTTACTAGTTACGATGAGGATGATTTTTCTGTACTCGACCCAAAAAATATTTGGGGTGTTATGAAAATTGCTGAAGAGAAGACTGTTACTCGTTGGTGTAAAGAACTAGGACTCGATTATGTAATTGTCCACCCTACTAACGTAATCGGACCATCATTTCTAAAGTGGAACCATGACATGATTCCTGCCTATTTGAAAAACGGTGGTTCCTTAATTGATTCACAAATGGATAGTGTTGATGTTCGTGATATGGCACAACTAGAACTCAGTATGATGACTAATGATAATGCCAAAAATATCCGCATAATGGGTAAAGGAATATCAATGATGTTTAGTGATTTGGTAAAAATTGTCAAAGAACATCTTAATCCGGAACAAATTAAACAATTATTTGGTCAAATGACAGAGATCATCCCTGCCACTACAGCCTTGAAAGTTCTTGCTAACACTAAAGATAGTGACTATTACAAAGAGAATATCAATAAGATTAATAACACTTTCAATTTGCATACTAAGTATCCAGATTTATATAACTACCAATATACTGATGCTAAAGCCACTGTTATAGCAGCTTTAGACAAAATGCTCTTAGATATTTAGACGTCAAAAAAGCGATGTGATAACCCCGGCGGGTTTTTTCACATCGCTTTTTTTATATAATTATTTGGCAAATTGATTGTCATTAGCCCAAGTGTTAGTTAAGAAATAACTGTTCATCTTATATTGAGTATTCTTAGAATTAGCTTTCTTATCTTTGTAGTAATCCTTCAAATGATGATCAAGCATTAACCAACCACGCCAGCCCATATGAATGGTATCTTCAGCGATATAGTTGGGATTCTTAACGTGAGAAAGGTCAACAATATTATTAAATCCTTGTGAATTTAATTGATATTTGATTTTCTTATCAAAATTAGTAATTGAACTCATTGGCATACCAGTATATTTAACCCAGTGCGGATTAATTGGTTGGATAACAAACATAACTTCAACTTTGTTTTGTGCAAAGATATAAAGCAATGCTTGGAAATCGTTATACTCTGGTGAACGAGTATAAGTAACATGTCTATGAGTATTCTTATAAGTGTTAATTCGTTTGCTTAATTGACGCCTATAGAAGGAATCACCAATCTGCATATCATTATCACGAGAGTTATTCTTAGCCATCTTAGTAGCTAACTTATTCAAATCCGTGTAATTATAGTTATCTGGTAGTTTACTTGCAGCCTTGTCAATCATCTTTTCATGATCATTCATTGAGAGTGAACCGAAAAAATCATCTTGGCTTTGTAAACTGGAACGAGCAAATGATTTGATATAAAAACGTTGGAACGAAGTAATCTGCTTACCTTCAGAAATACGTTCTAAGGCATCATCTTCGATAGGTCCTTTACTGACACCTAAATCGAGGATTCTTCCCGCAACGTACTTATTCATTGCCTTGTCGCCGCTATCAGAGTTCAGGATGAACCCAGTCAATTGTAGTGGTGATAAGAAATACTTAAAAGCCTCAGCCTGGACACCGGATTTACTAAACCACTGTGGAGAAATAATAAATACAGCCTTATTTCCCTTCAAACTAGATATTCCACCGACGTTCATTGCTTGTGTCAATGAAGCAGTTCCGGGATTACCTTGTAAGAATGGCTTATTCTTCCAATGATATTTTTGCGCCATGGAAGATGGATGGAACGGATCCATTCTAGAAAGTTCCGATGAACCAAAGATGGGAATGTAGTTTTCCTTTGCGGCAGCGTTTTTCACACTTTCACCCTTTAAAACACGGATGTCCAATGAAGTAGCCGCCTGTTCAACTTTTTCAGGTGTCACTGTTTTGAAGTTGATTGGTGCCCAAAGAAGAATCAATAAAGCAGCAATCGCAACTATAACAGGTCCAAAAATCATCCATAACTTTTTTTTCATAGTCTATTCCAATTCTTGTACACGTTGAGCAATTTTGTTAACAGATGACCATTGTGAACGGTCAAATTCTGAAACTGGTACTTGGATTCCAAAATCATCTTGTAATGTTACCAATACTTCTACAGTTGCCATTGAGTCTAGGACACCATCTTTAAATAAGTCTTGATCAGCATCTTGTCCAGCGTCATCTAAACCTGTAACATCCTTTAAAATATCAACAATCTTGTTTTTAATATCATCCATAGTAATTTCTCCTAACTAAAACCACAATTTATTTAAAATACCTGAGAAAATCATAAAACTGAAACATACAACATTGAAGGTTAAGAAGATAGCAAACCATTTTGTGTATCTATTGCTTGGAATTTGTTTGCGGTGTTTCTTCTTATATCTCAACCAAGCATCATTGGTAATCATTGCTAAGGCGTGGAAAATACCATAAACAATGTAATACCAAGTTTCACCGTGCCAGAATCCCATGATAAGGAATAAGGTTACATAACCGAAGTTAGCAATATTGACACGATTCTTGATCCATTTGTGTTTGATCATAGTAAACATCAAACGCATGTAGATAAAGTCACGGAACCAGTATGACAAAGTAATGTGCCATCTGTTCCAGAAGTCCTTAATATTAACGGACTTGAATGGTGCTCTAAAGTTCATTGGTGTCTTAATACCCATGAAATTACTGATAGCTACCGCAAAGAGTGAATAACCCGCGAAATCAAAGAACAAATACATACTATAAACATACATGTATGCTACTAAAGCCCATGAAATGCCTAATGGAGCTTGATTTCTATACGACAAGGTTAAAATCTCAATTTTTGGTAATAACAATGTTCCAAAGAAATATCCGATAATGAATTTGTAAAGCAAACCTTGCATTAACTTATTAACACCGCTTTGCATTAGCTTGACATATTCATCACGACTAGGGACTTTTACAACGTCCTTTTGGAAACGTTTAAACCTATCAATTGGACCTGAAGAAATTGTTGGGAAGAATAAGAGGAATCTGACAAACTCAAATGGTTTGAGTTCTTTAATTGCCCCATCACGTGATTCCATAACAATTTCAACAGCCTTAAATGTTAAATAACTGATACCCATGAATCCAAACAAGGAAATTGTTGCATTCTTGAGTAATGGATCAATCTTCACAAAGACTAACGGGATAATTGCCAAGACAACGAACAAGGTAAAAATCCAGAAGTTATTGTGCTTTTTACGATACGAACGATACGAGAAAACTATCAACATCTCATAAAGGATATAGAAGATCAGTGACAGTCCCTGCGACATGTTTCCACCAAAGAAAGTTATCGCTAAGATTACAATTGTTGCTAGAAAATCATAAACTTTAAAGCGTCTACCAAACCATAATCCAATCATTATTGGGAGTAAGAGAATCATTAAATATATGAAATAGTGCGGACTACTATAAGGTGTAATGTTATTCATTAATTTCGCCTATTAAAGTCTTTCTATCAATTTTCCCATTTTTACTGATTGGTAATTGCTTTACAAATTTTAAGACGTTTGGAATCATGTATTCCATTGTTGTCTCTTTTAAAGAATCCTTGATATCAGATGACAAGTCCTTCTCATCATCTTCAACAAACTTCTCTTCCAAAACAATGCAGGCAATCATTTTACTAACTTGTTTCTTGTTGTTATACAAAGGAACCGTACATGATTGCTTTACTTGTTCAAGATTACCTAACATCGAATCAACTTCTTCAAGTTCAATACGATAACCATGCATCTTGATTTGGAAGTCAGTTCTACCATGATAGAACAACAATCCATCATCACCTTCACTGATCATGTCACCAGTGTGATAGAAAATTTTGCCATCAATTTCTTCAAAAGCTTTTTCTGTTTGTATGGGATTATTCAAATAACCTTTTGAAACATCAGGTCCACTAACTAATAGTTCACCTGTCATTCGACCAGTTTTTTCATCCACAGAACCAATAATTTTGTGTTCCATGTTTGACTTCAAATATCCAATTGGCAAACGATCAAACTTCGTCAAAGCTTCTTCATCAATCTTGATTGATGTGATAGCAACAGTGTTCTCTGTTGGACCATAGGTATTGTAAAGCTCTGCCTTAGGGAATTTTTTTAGTAATTTTTTAGCTGTAGCATGTGTTAATTCTTCACCACAGAAGATGAATTTATTCAAATGTGGCATGTGTTCTGCATTAAATCCGCTGAACAAAAGACACATTTCAAAGAATGATGGTGTTGAAACCCAAGTGTTAAAGTCAGAATCAACAATCGCACCTTGTAACTTACCAAAATTCTTAGTTGTATCTTTGTCGACAACATTTAAAGTTGCACCATTAATTAAACCTGGATAAATATCAAAAACTGATAAATCAAAAGATAATGGAGCTTGTAAAAGCATGTTCATTTCCTTTGAATAATCAAATTCCTTTTCAGCCCATTGAACAAAATCTAGGATATTGTTTGTGCTGATTTGAACACCTTTGGGAGTACCGGTTGTTCCCGAGGTGAAGATGATATAAAAATCATCGTCAGGTCCAACACTGCGGTTACTGTCATAAATGTTGTTTTCAGAATTTAAAACATCTTTTAGTTCTGTCTTGTTTACTTGAGGGGTGTCAACGCCAAAATCATTTGTTTCACTCCAGTTTAAAATCAAAGCAGGCTTAGCAACTGAATTGATTTGGATAACTCTTTGGGAATCCGAGCCATCATCAACTGGTATATATGGATGTCCAGCCTTAATTGAGCCAAGGAACATAACCAGCATTTCAAATTGTTGTCCACCATAGATTATTAATGGACTTTTAGCAGGTAAAAACTTCTCTTGTAAAAAACTGGCAACCCGATCTGATTCCTGCAATAGTTCTTGATACGTATGAGTTTCTGGCCCATTCTGGTAGCAGATCTTATCGGGATCCTGTAATGCTGCGGTAGTTATTTTTTCAATGATTGTATTCATAATATAAATATCCCTTCTTCCTGCTAAAATTCGTTATAAATAAACTTGGCACTACCAACGCCGTTATATCCATATATGTAAAGAAGCACTAAGAAAATGGCGAAAAATACAATTGTTTTTATAATAAAAACAGTCACTGGTTTTTTAATGAAAACAAGGAGACTATTTTTCATAATTCACACCTCACTGAAAGAGTTTGCTTATGCGGAAACTATCTAACCATTGAAAATAAATGGTGTCAAACTAAAACTTGAATCAAAATAATTAAATATTGTTATTTCTATATCGTTCGTATAAACATTATAATAAAAAAAGCCCTGTACTAAATATCCTATTTCGTAAAAAAAAGTTGTCTTTTTTGACGAAATGCAGTAAAAACGTGGCTTCAGCACCGATATGTTTAAACAAGCTCATTATAAATAAAACATACTCAGGTTTCAAAATATACGCTTTGTAACAGACAAATTTAATGATTGACGCTTTGCCAACTTTGCAAAAACCAACCTACAATGCCTTAATTTGATTACCGGTTATTATTATTGAGCCACATCATTTAAAAGTAAACGACTGATGATTACAATGACCATAATGTTAGTCCCATGTGACAATTCTGTAAGATAAGGCGCTTACATGTTATGAAATTTGTTCGAAAAATATTTAAAATTAATAATTTAAACTATAAATATAATGATTATTTACCAATATTGTTTTAAGGACGCAAAAAAAATAGTTTCCCAACAGGGAAACTATTTTTATATTTCATAATTACCAACTAGCTTTTCTGACACCGGGAATTTTCCCTTCATGAGCTAATTTGCGAAAGTTCAAACGTGACATACCAAATTTTCTTAGAAAAGCATGTGGACGACCATCAAATTCATCACGCGAATGCATCCTAACTGGTGATGCATCCCTAGGTAACAAACTTAAACCCTTATAATCATGTTCTGCCTTTAGTTTTTTACGTAACGGAGCATATTTGATAACCGTTTTCTTCAATCTTTTTTCACGTTCTATTTTTGCCTTGCGAGCCATATATCAACCTAACCTCTTTCATTAAACCTTGTTAGGAAGTCATTACTAGTGATTTCTTACTTTCATATCCAACGTATCAGCATAGACAAACATTATCAAATAGTTTGTTTGAAATCGACGTAGGCACCTACCAAATTGGCATCATTACGATATTTGCAGGCTTTAATAACTGGCATAAATGGAGCAATCTTTACTTCATACAAAATCTTTTGTAACTCTTTTTCAATGTTAGGAATCAGAAAATCAGCTTGGGATATGCCACCACCCAAAACAATTAACTCAGGATCAAATGCATATTGAAGGTTATATATTGCCATAGCTAAGTAATGATAAAGCTCATTTGCATATTTTTGAGCCAATTCATCACCATTATTAGCTAAATTGAAAACCTCTTTGCCACTATAATTGGTCCCTTTTTCCTCGTTATAACGCTTAGCCAACGAAACAGCGGTCCCAACATTACTCAATGTTTTATACCCATCAATCAAGGTAAATCCAAACTCGCCACCAAATAGATGTTTCCCATGATGTACATGACCGTCCATAATAACTGATCCACCAATACCGGTACCAATTACAACGAAAATTAGATTTTTCAATCCTTTACCAACACCACTGTCCAACTCTGCTAGAGCGGCACAATTTGCATCATTTTCCATACTTACTTTTAGGCCAAACCTTTTTTCTAGTTCAACTTGAATTGGAAAATTATGAATGTAAGGTAAAGCACTGGCACCCTCAATTACACCGGTGTTCTTATTTACAGCACCCGGTGTACTCATAGCAACTCCAGCCAGATCATGGCTCTTTTTAAAGTTATTAACAATCTCAGTTAAATCAGCATAATACCCTTCAAGTGTTTTTGGTGTATCAATTGAGCCTTTATCAGTTAATTGATTTTCCTCAGAATCCCACAATCCATATTTAATACTCGTTCCACCAACATCAATTAAAACTACATCCTTCATTTTTATCTCCCACTTGTAATCGTTTTCAAATAATACCCATAGACTACCATATAAAATTAAGTAAAAATAATTATTCTGAGGATTTTAAAATATTTTCCAGAAATAATTCCAAATGAGCTGGTGTATTTTCCGGTATTCCTTATCAGACAAATCCTTAGCTTAATTTTGAAATAGCTGGCATAATTAACTTTACAAAATTTAATTTTTCCTAGTATCTAACGCTTTTTCTCCTAAATAAGGCCTTATTAATGCTTTAATGACGCTTATTCCAGTTTAGATAAAAAAGATTTATGAATTACGATACAAACCGTATGGCAATATTTGCTAAACTCTAACTATGGAGCAGTTATATAAATAAAATCGGTTAAGGGGGACAACTAATGAAATTAATTAAAAATGTCATTCTTTTATTAGCAATGGTTAGTTTTAGTATGTCTACCCTTCCCCTAACTACAGCAAAAGCTGCCGACACATCAGTTCCACCCGTTGCAACAGATGAATCATCAGTAATAAAGAAAGAAACTTCAACGGTTACTGTGACCGTTGTTTCTGGTGTCTTAACATTGGATAAAGTTCCTGATTTCAACTTTGGTACTATGGCCAGAGGTACTACCGTTAAATTAAAGAGTAATACTGCTGATACTGAAGGTTTCAAGCCCGATACAATTGGTGAAGATGGAACAACTACAAACCCTGAGGGCTATTTGCAAGTTACTGATTCACGTAATTTACTACCCGAAACTGAGATGCCCGGATTTACTTTGACAGCATCAATGGGTCAATTAAAAACTGCTAACGCTTCAGAGTCAACTGCTGACGCCTCAGAGTCAACTGCTGACGCTTCAGAGTCACTTGATGCAGTTTTACATTTGAGTGCTATTCCGCTGGTTGATGGCGATAACGTCAATGTTTCTAGCACTGGTGTTGATGCCAAAACTAAGGCAGCTTCTATTTCTAGTGGATCTACTGCACAAACTGTTATGGCTTTGAAGAAAGGCGAATATAATGCCGGTGTTATTAGAGCTCAATACAATACACCAGATTCCGCAAGTCTTGAAAGCTTTTCAAATTCAACCGGTGGTAGTTCTGATGAACCATCTGGTAAAAACATGAACGCTATAATTACTTGGACATTAAATGCTAATCCTGTTGCCACTAACTAATGGTACATAAAAATGAAACTAAATAAGAGTTGATATACGGAATATATATCAGCTCTTTTATTTTGACTATTTTTCTAGATTATTTTACAACTTGAACTGTTTATACATGATACTATGGTCCTAACAAGTCCCTAAGACAATAAGAAGGAATATCAATGATAGAAACTACCACTTGGAAACACAACTTCACTAACTATGCTAATATCGAGTTCATCAATAATACTGGCAAACAACATTTAGAAATTTTTCAACCCTTAGCTGGGAATAAAATACGACTACAATTGAATAATTTATACGATGAAGATCCATTAAATATTACTAGTTTAAATATTTATTTGAATTCCAATGATAAAAAATCCATAACCTTAAATGGACAGTCTAGTTTTGATATCCCCGCTCGACTCGTTGTTTGGTCTGATTGGATCGATTTGGAAATGCCTGATAATAACTTCCTATCTATAGATTTAGTTTCCAGTAATCCAACTATCCATTCAATCGGTATGACTATTTCTAATGACTTGGTCAAAACCGAAAATACTGCCATTCAAGAATCCAAGTATTTCTTTGGGATTTCTGCCCTACAAGTTCAAACTAATCAAGAATATAAACGAATTGCCTTCTTTGGAGATTCTTTGACTAACCAAGGTAACTTCACTGCCCCACTATCATTAAATCTTGAATCCAACTTTCAAATTATGGCCGCCAATTATGGGATATCTGGTAATCGTATCTTACACGCCGGAAATAGTGTTTCGCAATGGTCAACCAGTTTTGGCGAAGCAGGTTTTACACGCTTTGACCACATGATTTCCGACTTCCAACCTAACATCGTCGTATTCATGGAGGGAGTCAATGATTTATTACATCCCGGAACTGGCACACCAATATCCGAATTACCTACGCCAGAGGCCTTAATAGACGCTGTAAAGGTATTACAACATAAGTGTGAAAGACATAGTATTTCCTTTGTTCCAATGACGTTAACTCCCGCTGATGGTAATATTAATGGTGGTAGACCAGCTTGGACAGACGAAAAAGAAAGTATCCGTTTAGCAGTAAATAGGGAGATTTTGAAGCTGCCTAATGCAATTGACCTTGCTGAATTTGTTGGACAAAATGGCCAGTTAAAACCCGAATTTGACTGTGGTGATCATGTCCATTTTTCCGCTAATGGTGGCAAGCTAGCTGCTAAATATATTGAGGAACAGCTTATTAGAAAACGTTTAATTTAAAATAATTTTTCAATATCTGGAACTTACTTTCGGCTATGTGTTTAAATTAATTTTAATATAATGTAATATTAAATAGTATATATTGATCAATTATGTTTATTGGAGAGTTACAAAATGGTTGAAACTAATAACAAGGATATTTATTCTGTACTAAAGAAACGCGTCTTGAATGGACAATATAACATAAAGATGCGTCTTCCGACTGAAGATGCGCTAATAGATGAATTTACCGTTAGTCGCTATGCCATCAGAAAAGCCATCAAACAATTGGCTGATGACGGTCTTGTTTATAGTGTTAAGGGTAAAGGTGTCGTTATTCTGGAGCAGACTCCTAAAACTCAAGAAATCAATTTGAGCCTTGAAAAAATCGGTGGATTGCAGTCACTCAACAGTGATCAAAAAATTGATAGAAAGACTATCATTGCTGATTTCCAGCAGGTTATCGTTGATGATGAACTCAACAAAAAAACCTCATTTGCCATTGGGATTCCAGTCTACGCAATTAAGCGTGTCAGAAGAATCAACAATAAAAATGCGGTTTTAGATATTAACTATTTTAATGCACAAGTTGTTCCTGGAATAACTCCAGAAATTGCTAAAGGTTCAATCTATTCATACATTAAAGGCGACTTAGCGATGAAAATCGCCGTAGTCAAACGTCAATTAAGAATTGAACACGCCTGCCAACTAGATTACGAAAATCTCAATCTCGGCATGAATAACTGTGTCGGAAATATCATTAGTTTTGCTTTCAATGATGATGGTAAACAGTTTGAATATACCGAATCACATTTTATCCCCGATAACTTTATATTTAATCAGATTATTAAATTCTAAAAAAGGAGCGGGATAAAACACGTTCAGCTTCCGAGCATTAATGTAAAATGGACGGTAACTCGATTTTGAGTTACCGTCCATTTTTGATTAAGCGGAGTGAAGTTGTGTTTTATTCCGCGTTCAAGCTGCAAGTTTGAGTAACAAAATAGTTATGTCTCAAACTCTTTTTATTTTTAATTTAATAAGATTCAAATCCAACCAAAGAGAAATGGTTGGGAACATATTTAGTTTCAGTACATTCAAACAAACTACCAAAATCAGTGTACACATACTTCTTCAAGACACCGACACAATTAGCTTCTTTCAAATCCAATAACTTAGATTCTTCTTCTGAAACTGTTTCAACTGTGGCAACTGAACGAGCTGCAGCTATCTTAAATAATTTTTCGTCACGAACGTATTGATAAATAGATTCTTGTGCGTTAATTTCTTTCAATTCGGGCATGCTTTCCTTACGGAAATAACTTGAATCAATTGCCATAGCTTTACCGTTGACCATGCGCAATCTTTCAATGTAGTACGCAATATCGCCAACATTAAATGAAGTATGCTCTGACAATAAATTATCAACTTCAATCTCCTTGAAAACTAATACCTTAGTAGTCAATTTCTTGATGAACTTGTTCTGTGGAAAAGTCATCAAATCTTGGAAGCCTAAATGATTAGCAGCTGAGAAAACCAAACGATTATCAGTAATCGGCTCTAAAACTACTACACCACGGCCCTTAACTGTATAAACTAGGCCTTCACCTTGAAGCTTTTTCAAGGCACGACGAATAGTATTTCTAGTCACACTAAATCGTTCTGATAATTCTTCCTCACCAGGCAAAATTGTTTTAGGTGGATAAACATTACTATCAATTTCACCCTTCAAAATATGATATATATCCGAGTATAAGTTCTTTGGCATTTTTTCTCCTCAATTCAATTGCATTCCATCAAATAAACCTCATTATTTAATAATTTGCAAAAACACCCTTAGGTGCTTATTTTGTTTCTAACATCACAGATTCATATGGCCGTAAAGTTACGGTACCTTTATTAAGTTGAATGTTTTCGTAATTCCCCAAGATTAAGTTAAATCCATCTTCGATATCACGCTTTTGGGCTTTGCCAGTAAAATTAGCCATTACTAGAATTTTACCCTTATCATCGAATCTTTCATAGCTATAAACGCTATTATCATGGGAATCTAATAATTTATATGCTCCATCCGTTAGTAAAACTTTGTTTTTTCTTAGAAAAATTAACGCTTTGTAAAAATTAAAAACATTATTTTTCATTTTTAAAACTTTTTCAACTGAATAGTCATCATGGTGCAATGGTTTCAGCCAAGGTTGTCCTGTTGTAAATCCATAATACTTACTTGAATTCCATTGCATTGGTAAACGGGAATTTTCACGTGACTTTTGTTGCAAAATCTTGATTGCTAAATCCTTATCAACACCCTTATCGATTAATTCATTGTAGGCATTGATTGATTCATGATCTTTATACTGACTGATATCAGTGAAATAGGCATTCTTCATTGCAATCTCATCCCCTTGGTAAACATAAGGAGTTCCTTGCAATCCAAATTCGACCATTGCTAAAAGTTTCGCTGATTGATCACGATATTTATCATCATCAGTAAAACGAGAGATAGCTCTAGGTTGATCGTGATTATTCCAGAACAAGGCATTCCAGCCACCTTGTCGGTTCATCTTAACTTGCCAATCACTCAAAATTCTTGTCAGATCAGTCAATTGATACTTACCCAAAGTCCATTTATTACCATTAGTGTAATCAACTTTCACATGATGGAAAGTGAAGGCCATTGATAATTCTTGACGCTTAGGATTAGTGTACTTAACAGCTTCAGAAACCGGAGTTGAAGACAATTCCCCAACTGTTACGAAGTTATTAGGTCCAAAGACTTTTTCATACATTTCGTGAATGTATTCGTGAACGTGAGGTCCATTAGTATAGAAGTTACGACCATCGTCTAACGGCGTTTTGAAGGTATCGTTTGGCAAATCCTTATCCTTTGAAATATTGTTGATAACATCTAAACGGAAACCATCAATCCCTTTTCCGGCCCAATATGTCAACATTTTGAATATTTCATTGCGAAGTTTTTCATTACGCCAATTCAAATCTGGCATTGTTACATCATAAAGATGTAAATAATACTGACCTAATTCAGGAACATATTTCCAAGCACTACCACTGAATTTTGAAACCCAGTTATTTGGTTCATGACCATCAACCGGATCACGCCAAATATAGTAGTCATGATAAGGATTATCCTTTGACTTCAAAGCTTCTTGGAACCATTGGTTTTCATTGGAAGTATGGTTTAAAACCATGTCCATAATAATTTTGATGCCACGTTTATGAGCTTCAGACAGTAATCTCTCGAAATCGTCCATTGTTCCAAAAACAGGATCAATTTGATAGTAATCCGCAATATCGTAACCATTGTCATTACCCGGTGAACGATACATTGGTGTTAACCAGATCAAACCGATTCCTAGATTTTGTAAATAGTCTAGTCGAGAAATAATACCGTTGATATCACCGATACCATCCCCATTAGAATCTTGGAAACTACGTGGATAAATCTGATATACGGTTTCTTTTTGCCATTCCTTCATATATTAGTGCTCCTCATATTAATAGACTCTCTTAACATCGCAATTTTATAATATGTTTATACATCTGTCAAACGTGTCAGAGGCCTTCAAATCACCTGATACACGGTACTTTTACTGATATAACGGTACTGCTTTGACTATTAATTTTATAAAAATAAAATATATTTAAGCAAAAAAATAATGAATGATAATTTTGAATATCATTCATTTCTTTTATTATTTTATTATATAGAACTACTTTGTAAATTGACTGTTATACATGTTTTCATAAAAACCATTTTCAGACATCAATTCATCATGTGTCCCACGTTCAATTATTTCACCATCTTTGACAACTAAAATCAGATCAGCATTCTTAATTGTTGAAAGTCTGTGGGCGATAACAAATGAAGTTCTACCGGATGTTAATTTATCCATAGCACGTTGAATTTGTTCTTCAGTTCTCGTATCAACTGAACTAGTGGCCTCATCCAAAATCAGCATAGGAGCGTTTCTAATCAAGGCTCGAGCAATTGTTAATAGTTGCTTCTGACCGACAGAAAGACTGACTGAGTCGTTCAAAACAGTGTCATAACCGTTTGGTAACGTCTCAATGAAATGGTCCAATTCGACTGCTTTAGTAGCTGCTTTAATTTGTTCATCAGTGACGTTCTTTTGATTATATATCAAATTATTTTTAACTGTATCTTCAAATAACCAGGCTTCTTGTAGCACCATATCAAATTGTTTTCTCACGTCAGAACGTTTCATATCCGCAATATTAACGCCGTCAATCGTGATTCTACCGCTATTCATATCATAGAAACGCATCAATAGATTAACTGTCGTCGTTTTACCAGAACCTGTTGGTCCAACAATCGCAACCTTTTGACCGGCTTTAGCTTTCATTGAGAAATCATGAATAATTTTCTGATTTGGTAAATAACCAAACTCAACATTATCAAATTCGACATTACCCTTAGTTCCGGATAAATCTTGTCGTTTGTCAGTGTCATCAACAACCTCATCCTCAGCTAAGAAACTGAAGACACGTTGCATTGCTGCTTGAGCTGATTGCAAACTAGTAAAAGCTTGAGTGATTTGTGATAAGGGTTGTGTAAAGAGTCGCACATAAATCATGAAAGCCACGATAACACCAATTGTAATGTGACCGTTCAATACTAGAATTGCACCAACAACACTGACCATTACATAACCAAAGTTACCTGTAAAATTCATCAGTGGCTGCATGATTCCTGATAAAAATTGTGATTTCCAAACATTATTTTGTAAATCATCATTCATTTGGTTAAATTCAGTTTTAGCTTGATCAGTATAATTGTAAGTTTTTACGACATCATGGCCGCTATAAACTTCTTCCAAATAACTGGATACATCAGCCAATTTATTCTGTTGGTTATAGAAATATTTCTGTGATCTAGTGATAATTAGAATTGTTAAAGCAAATCCAAAAATAACTGACAACACAGCTGTAAATCCTAAAGTTACGTTAGTAGTAAACATCATCACGATACTACCAATCAATAAAGTTACTGCTGATACTAGGATACCTAAACTTTGGTTCAGTGATTGTCCCACTGTATCCAAATCGTTGGTTACACGACTCAACGTGTCACCTTCGTTATGTGTATCGAAATACTGTAATGGTAGGTTGTTGATTTTTTCAGTAATATTGGATCTTAACTTCTGGGTAAATTTTTGGGTAATTGTTGCCATAATGAATCCTTGTCCATAGGACAAAATGGCCGCCGCTACGTAGATGCTGGCTAAGAAAATAACCACATGCCAGACACTAGCCATGTTGATTTTTCCAACTAAGCCTTTAGTAATCAAATCAGTAATCTTACTTAATTGATCCGGCCCAATAATTGTAAAAATACTACCAGCCATCGCGAAGATAACCGCTATTATTAATGGTTTGATATATTCAGAACCATATTTTTTGATACCATTAATTACTTTCATTCAGCGAGTTCCTCCTTTGATAGTTGTGAGTAAGCAATTTCTTGATAGACTTCGTTGTTCTTTAATAATTCTGCATGTGTTCCTTGTCCAGCAACACGACCATCGTTTAAGACGATAATTTGATCTGCATCCATAATCGTACTAATTCTTTGAGCGATAATAACTTTTGTAGTCTTCTCAGCTTTTTCCTTCAGAGCAGTTCGTAATTTTTGGTCAGTTTCATAATCCAAAGCGGAGAATGAATCATCGAACAAGAGAATTTCTGGTTTTCTAGCAATGGCTCTTGCGATGGCTAAACGTTGTTTTTGTCCACCAGAGAAATTATCACCATGTTGAGCAACTTTTGAGTCCAACTTATTCTTTTTATCTTCAACGAAATCACGTGATTGGGCTATGTCCAATGCTTGATATAAATCATTATCTGATTTCTTATCATCAACACCTGTTTTTCCAAAATTAATATTGGAACGAATTGAACCACTGAATAAGACTGCCTTTTGTGGAATATAGCCAATCCGGTTATTCAAATCTTTTTCTGAATAGTCTTTAACATCAATTCCATCAATCAAAACTTGGCCGTCAGTTGTATCGTACAATCTCGGAATCAAATTCATTGCAGTCGATTTACCACTACCAGTTGAACCAATGAAAGCTACTGTCTGACCTTGTTTAGCTGAAAAATTCAAATCATGAATGGCATCGGCTTCAGCGTCAGGATAACGGAAACTGACATTCTTGAATTCAATTGTGCCAGATTCTTCTGGAGTACCAACTGTATCAACTTTCTCATCAATAGAAGGTTTTACATCCAAAACTTCATTGATTCTGGATACTGAAACAGAAACACGTGGTAGTAGGATAAAAATAATTGATAGCAACAAGAATCCTAAAATTACTTGCATGGCATACGACGAGAACACGATCATATTACTAAATAACGTCAAACGAGTTGCAGGCGATGCTGCTTGGTTAATGATGATAGCACCGATTGCGTAAACAGAAAGTGTCAATCCACTGGAAATAAAACTCATTCCTGGATTCATCAAAGCTAAAACTCTATTCGCAAATAAATTGGTATCGGTTAAATCTTTATTGGCCTTGTTAAATTTGTCATTTTGGTACTCTTCGGCATTATAAGCATGTGCCACTCTAATACCTGATAAATTCTCACGAGTAACTAAATTTAAACGATCAGTCAAACTTTGAACCATTTTGAATTTTGGTTGAACTAATAATAGGATAAAAGTTAACATCAAAATCAAAATTACTACGGCAACAGCTGTAGCAGTAGTCCATTGCCAACCTTTGTTAGCAATCTTAGTTATTGCCCAAATTGCAGTAATTGGCGCCTTGATAATAACTTGTAGACCCATGGCTATAAATTGTTGTAACTGTGTTAAATCATTTGTTGAACGAGTTAACAAACTAGATACAGAGAATTTTTTAATGTCATGTGTGGAATAATCCATAACTTGATTAAAGACATCCCCTCTCAATCTAGCAGTAAAGCCTGCCGCAACGTGAGCCGCAAAATAACCAACAATAATGGCCGCAACTGCACTCAAGACTGAAAACAGGATCATCATCATCCCTGGTTGAATAATCTGACTAACAGTCGTTCCTTTCATTTCCAATTTTTCTGTGATAGTAGACATGTAACTAGGAATTTCCAGTTCAAGCCAAACTTGTGCCACAATAAAGACCAAACTAATGGCAATCATGGTATATTCTTTCTTATTCAAACGTTTGAATAATTTTATCATTTAGTTCCTCCTCTAGTTCGCATGCGAACTATAACTGTAAAAAAACACTATTTAGCATTCTGTTTAATTTGTTTGAGCACCTTAAAGAAAATTGCCAAATCTTCCTCGGAAATATCCTTCTTTAAAACTTCTTCGGTTTCTGAAGCTTGACGATTAATATCATTCATAATATCGATAGCATAAGTTGTCAGATTTAGACATTTAACACGCGCATCACTACTTGATGGAGAGGTATAAATCAATCCATTCTTAATCATCCGTTTAACAAGTCCGCTAACCGTTGATTTACTGATAGACATACCTTTTTCAAGGTCCTTTTGGATAACCTGTTGTCCATCATGAACATATAAAAAGCCAACGGCCATACCTTGCAAACGAGAAACTCGATCACCATCAAATGGATTGTCTTCCATCGCATGTTTCTCATTATGATGAATATAGTGAGAAATATGAATCGTTGTTTCTCTAAGATTAAAAAGAATCGTTTTCTTAAAATCTATCATCATCTTCACCCCGTTTGTTCGTATGCGAACCATATTACTCATTTTAAAATTTAAAGTCAACGATTTTTTGTAAATAAAATTATTTACTTTCAATAAATTATAGGTTATTATTCTATTTCTAATCATAGATTTGGAGAAAAAAGGATGCGTCAAATTACAACAGAACGATTACTCATTCGCCCTATTAATCAGGGGGATTATGGCGAATTACAAGCAATTATCTTGGACCCACAAATTGTTAAATATATGAGATATCGAGATGTAAAGACCCCTGCTAACTTTGAACAACTATTTGAGAGTCACTTCTTAAAAGAAGTGCAATATACCTTCGGAATCGAAGAAAAAATTAGTCATAAATTAATTGGATTCTATGAATTCCACCCCGAAGCTGGTGTCGGAATTCTGTCATATGCACTGAGCCAAGAGGCTTGGGGATATGGTTACGTTGCCGAAGCTGGCAGTGCCATGATGCAATATGGCTTCGAAGTATTGAACTTCGACAAAATTGAGGCTCATTATGCCCACCTTAACCCACGTTCCGGACGTGTAATGGAAAAAATGGGTATGAGCGAAATCGGCGTAGTTGAAACAAGAATTTCACCCGATACTGGTGAGGAACTCTTCATTATGGCCTATTCCTTAAACCAGAACGATTGGATCATGTCACATCAAGTGCAGGCCGTTTAGACTTTTGCTTTTGTTTTTACTTTAATTGCCGCCTTCCACAAAAATAGGATTACCTTAATTGGGTAATCCTTTTTAAATTCCTTATAAAAAATTGTGACCTTTATTACTTAGTATTTTGGTTATACTAAATAAGTATGTAATCTACATTTATTTTTTAAATAAACAATTTATATACATAATAAAAAGCAAAACTAGCTCGGAACAAGAAAGAAAAATGGCTCAATAGCGAAGTTTTACTTATTCGGCTGGTCTTGCCGGATTAGTAAAAGGCCAAGCTTGAAAACTATTGTCAATGCCTTCGGCATTGATGATTGACTTCAAGTTGTGCCCGCTATGTTCCAGCCAATTTTTCTTTCTTGTGGAGAGCGGCATACAAAAATTCTAAACCAAATTTTTATGAATATCCTGCATGCCACGCTCAATCTGTTCCAACTCGTCTGAATAACCCTTTAATTGATCACCATACTTATCAACTAAATTACTATCAGAATTAGTTTTATATCTCAATTTATGTTCCAAACTGGCCCACATATCCATACCAACAGTTCTAATTTGAATTTCCACTGGCACATCAATTGGTCCTTTCGATTGGAATACTGGAACTTTAACTACAATATGAAGACTGCGATAACCACTTTCCTTAGGATGTTTAATATAATCCTTTCGTCTCAAAAGTGTAACATCAGTCTGATTCGTCAACATCTTTTCAATTTTATAAATATCATCTATATAATTAGTAACAACTCTAATACCAGCAATATCAAAGATATTTCTCTGGATACTTTCAACTGTCAGTTCGTCTCCCTTACCTTCAGCTTTCCTCAATAAACTTTGCATCCGTTTCATTCTTGATTCCATATGATGAATCGGATTGTAATCATAATTTACTTGAAATTCAGAATCCAAGTTCTCCAATTTTGTACTGATTTCTTTTTGACCCGCCTCGTATAATTGATACATTTTAATTAATTTTTCTAACTCTTTTATATCGGGACGCTTGTCCAAACCGCCTAATTCTGCTTGTAACTCTTTCAAATTAACAACATTGGGTCTCTCTAATATCATATTGCCATCCTTTTAAAAATTATTAAAACAGCCTTGTCGGCTGACCTCATTCTATACTTATTTATCAGAAATATATAATCAATTAATATAAAAATATTAGTCGTTGACTTAACTAAATATCTCCATTAAACTAACTAGAATACGCATCAGGACAAGTGAGGACTGCTCAAACGCAGTTCTCTTTTTATTGCTAAATTTAGGGGAAAATAATGGCTAAAAAAGAATATATTCAAGCAACAACAGCTTCACAACGTACCATGTCAAAATGGGATTTATTTGCGACTTGGATCGGTGCTAACGCTAATAATGGAACTTGGTATATCGGTGGTGTTATCGCAGCTGTCGGTTTAGTTAAAGCGTCCACCTTACTGGTTATCGTTGGAATAATTTCCTATATCCTATTAGGTTTAGCATCATACATCGGATATAAAACTGGACTACCCGCAATGACTCTGACACGTCCATCATTTGGAGTTAAAGGTTCATTCTTACCATCTATTATTAACGTCATTCAATTTATCGGTTGGGCCGCTATCAATACTTTTATCGCCGCAACTTCAATTAGTTTTATTCTGAAAGATTTGCTCGGCTGGGATAACAGCTACTTCCACAATCAATTCAGTATTATTCTGGGAATAATTGTTATGTCCATTCTGCATTTAATTAGTATTTCCTTGGGGGAAAAATCAGTTAAGTGGATCGAACGATTCGGGATAATTTTAGTTATTGTCTTGGTAACTTGGGAATCAATCGTCGTTTTGAAGACTGTTTCATTTAACGAAATTCTTAACTGGCATCCCGCTAGTAAATTCCAATTACCCAATGGGAAAATAATTGATATCCTTGCAGCATTTAATTTAGCCTGGGTCACGGCCGCAGCTGACTTCAGTCGTTTTACCAAAGACAAACAAGCTGCAACCACCTTTTCATTTCTTGGCGCAAATATCGGTTTGTTTTGGTTTGCCTTCATCGGATTGATTGCTACAATCGCTACCGCAATCACAATTGGACACTTCGATCCGAACAACGCTGACCCCAGTACAATTGCAGCTAAATTAGGATTGGGGATCCTAGCCATGCTAGTTATCGTTATGACTAGTACGACCGCCAATGCCGTTAATCTTATGGCAGCCGGTTCCGCAATGACTAACATTTTCCACCGTTTAAAATTGACACCTGCATTGTGGATTGTAACTTTAGTTGCAACAGTTATGACCTTTATCCCAGTTTATATTGCCAGTTTCCTAACTACCTTTGAAACTTTCTTAGATGGTATCGGAATGTTCTTAGGACCAGAAATTGCTATCTTCTTGATTGATTTCTTCTTTATTAGACAGAAAAAATATCAAGTCAAAGAATTTTCAAAAGTTGGCGGAGATTATTGGTATTACAAGGGAATCAACTTACTCGCCATTGCAACTTGGGTTATCGGTGTTATCAGTTACATCGGATTGAACAAGTTGAATTTCATCGTCCAATCAGTTGGTGCGACTTTCCCAGCTATGATAATTACTGGTATTTGTTACTACGTTGGTGCTAAAATTTTTCAGAACAGATAAAAACAGACTCAGATGACAACAATAACGCGGAACAGAACACAACTTCACTCCGCTTAATCCCAAAATGGCGATAACTCAAAATCGAGTTATCGCCATTTTGCAATTAATGCTCGGAAGCTAAACGTATTCTGTCCCGCTTCTGTTATTTTTTTGAGGCACGTGTATGCCAAATGAAAATTCCAATCAATAAAATCACACTAACAATCAGCGATAAGCCAAAGGTGATATGCATTCCATCAATAAATAATTGAGGATTACTTGGTAAGTAAGACTTTACCCGATTACCATTCAATATTGACATTGAACCAAATAACAACGTTGTAGACATCGCTGATCCGACAACCATACCAACAGTTCTCGCTAAGCTATAAACACTACCAGCCGAACCATAATCTTTTTCCTCAACATTACTCATGACCAAAACATTATTCGGTGAATGGAACAATCCATTACCTAACCCGGCTAAAGCAGCACCGATTCCGAAAATAAAGATAGGATTGTGCAAGCCACTAACAACGTAGAAAATTTGTCCAAAACTAATAATTGCTAAACCAACTAAGGTAATCTTGAACGGATCATGCTTGTCCGCCAAGGAACCAGACATTGGTGCAATAAACAATTGAACAACTGGGAAAATCAACAAGAAGAAGCCACTGAATAGCGGACTGAATCCTCGTGCATTTTGAAGATAAAATGGTGCTAGAACATCAAAGAAGAAGTCCACAATAAAGACCATGAAACAAGCTAATAGTTGCATCGTAAACCATTTATTCTTGAACAATGATACTGGTAAAATTGGTTCTTTTTGTTTTGATTCGTAACGATATAAAATTATCAACAGAATCAAGCCAATAAATGTTAAAGCAAGAATTCGCCAATCTGCCCAACCTAATTGTTGACTCAAAAGGATTCCGACGAACATACTAGTGAAGCCAATTAACAATAATCCTGAACCTACTAGATCAAAACTATCGGTAGAGAATGTCTTATCTAATTTACTTGGCAAATATTTCAATAAAATAAATACTGCAATAATACCGATTGGTACATTCAACCAAAAAATAATGTGCCACGGAAAGAAATTTAACAAAATTCCGCCAATACTTGGACCAATAATTCCTCCTAAAGAAACGAAGGAACCCATCCAACCTAGAGCCTGACCACGTTTATTATCCGGAAAAATTTCAACAATAATTCCATTGGATGTCGCCATGGTCATTGCGGCTCCAATCGCCTGCAAACTTCTGGAAATAATCAGCGTCAACCAACTGACCGATAATGCACACAACGCTGAACTGACTAGAAAGATCAACGTACCCCATTTAAAAAATTTGATTTTTCCATATTTGTCACCGAGTTTACCAAAAATCATTAAGGTACTGCTCATCACAATTAGATACATCGTTACAACCCAATTAATCAAACTCATATTGGTGCTCAGCGCCTTACTCAACACTGGTAGAGCAACTGTGACAATGCTACTATCTAGTGTAGACATGAAAGTGACGATACCGATTCCTAGTAGAATCATCGTCAAATCTTTACCTTTAACCTGTTCCATAATTTCCCTCTATACTATATATTAATATATATAGTTTAATACATAGTATGAATTTGTAAAGGAGCTATAAATGGCACGCTCAAACACATTACAATATATGATTCTTGGCTTATTAACTCGCACGCCGATGACTGGTTACGATATTAAACAAACATTTGATAAAGAGAAAGCTGAATTCTGGACTGCACCATTTAGCCAAATTTATCCTGAATTGAATCGTCTCTTGAAAAGTGACTTAATCGAACTAACTAATGATGATGATGTGAATACACGTAAAAAAACTTATCAAATCACTGATAACGGTCAAAACTATTTCAAAGAATGGCTTTTACTACCCATTTCAGATTCAGCGACAGAACTTTCCAATGACGATTTTGTTTTGAGACTACACTTCTTAGGTAATACACATGGCGATTTTCTAAGAAAACTATTAGAACTCCGTCGTCAAACTTTAAAAGTTGAAATTGCACAGCTCGAATTGGAATTAAGTGAAGTTACTAATCATCCTGAACAATATGGCCGAGAATTGATTATCCAAAAGGAATTGGCTAATAAAAAGGCTGATGTGAAACTCTGGACGAAAGCTATAAAGAATCCTTTGACTGAAATTTGAATAAATTCTAAAAAAGATACAACCACAATGACTAGATTTTTCTAATCAGTATAGTTGTATCTTTTTGTTTGAGAGTTTATATTTCATATGAATAATTAATTTTGGTAAGAATCTCTTCACTTTGATTCCCATTTACTATCCGGAAAATCTCGATCACGAATCTCGCGAACTTCATCCGCAAATAGAATCTTCCAAATCATTTCAGTCAATTCCTCAGGTGATTCTTTCATCCCATTCTTGACCCAACGTTTCATAATTCCGTGCATCCCCAACATGATATAAGTCCCTTGATACTTATCAAATTGAGTTACTTCCTTGTGACCTGGTGTCATGGCATCATGCATCTTATCCAATAATTCTGTTTTACCTTCCACAAAGACCAAATTACTAACTTGAGGATTCTGATAAAAGGCTTCTAGCATTCTATCCAACGCTTCAAATGGTGACAATCCTTTGGGAATATTTAACGATTCAAAAAATTCCATTTCAATTCTCTCAACACAGGAATTAATATCGTCAAAATAACGATAAAACGTTGCCCGATTGACATCCGCAATTTTACAAACTTCAGTCACAGTAATTGCATCAAGTTGTTTCTTCTGTAATAACGACAAAACTGTTTCTTTGATAATCTTCTGGGTGTATTGGGTTCGACGATTATTCTTAATTCCGACCATAAAGTTTTCTCCTAAAAGCAACGTTTATACTTAAAGTGTTTAATTAATGACACTTTGTCGCACATTGACGGTTGCACAATTTAAATAAAGCTTTTATTATGTTAAACACAGTGTTGCATTAATGACATATTACCAAATAAATTGTTAAAATACATTAATAAATAAAAAATGGAGAAATAATCCTATGCTGGAATTAAAACATATTAAAAAATATTATCACGTTGGCGATTCCGTTACCAAAGCATTAGATGACGTATCGGTTGCCTTCAGAGAACAAGAATTCGTTGCTATCTTGGGACCCAGTGGTTCCGGTAAAACAACCATGCTGAACGGTATCGGTGGTTTAGATATTTACGATTCTGGTGATTTAGTAATTGATGGAAAATCAACTAAAGATTTTTCCGAATCTGATTGGGACGCTTACCGTAACAATTCAGTTGGTTTTATCTTCCAAAGTTACAACATTATCGGACACTTGAGTATTATTGATAACGTTGAAATGGGAATGACCCTTAGTGGTGTTTCCAATGAAGAAAAACATCAAAAGGCACTTGATGCTTTAAATCGAGTTGGTTTGGGTCCACATATCAACAAAAAACCTAATCAACTATCTGGTGGACAATTACAACGTGTCGCGGTTGCTCGAGCAATTGCTAATAACCCTTCGATTCTCTTGTGTGATGAACCAACTGGTGCACTAGATACTGAAACTAGTGAACAAATCATGCAACTGATCAAAGATTTGTCCAAAGAACGCCTTGTTATCATGGTTACACATAACCCTACTTTGGCTAAAGAATACGCTGATCGTATCATCAACTTTGCGGACGGTAAAATTCAAGATGATTCTAATCCTTATGTTGAAAGTGACACTAAACAAAACTTTGAACTTAAGAAAACTAAAATGACTTTTTGGACAGCTTTGAAATTGTCATTTACTAACTTGAAGACAAAGAAGGCCCGAACAGCATTGACGGCCTTTGCTTCCAGTATCGGTATCATCAGTATTGCTATTGTTTTAGCGTTATCGTCTGGTTTCCAAAAGCAGATCAATAAAACGCAAAGCAATACCTTAGCCCAGTTCCCGGTCACTATTTCACAGGTAGCCTCGAAACAAACTGCACCTTCCAATAAAGAAGTAAAGAAGTCTAATTCCAAGCAGATTACGGCAAAATTGAGTCAACAGGAAAAAGCTACCCATACTAACAAATTGTCGAAGAATTATTTGAAGTATGTTAAGAATCTTGATCCTGATTTGAGTAAAGATATCACCTACACATACTCAACAGGTATGAATCTTTTGACTAAAGATGGCGACAAAGTTAAAACAGCCCAATTTTCAAATACTAACAGTTCTAATGCTGTTTCTGGTATGAGCACAGCCATGGCTTCATCAACTGGTATCGGCGGTTCCGTTTACCCATCTTCATCAAATGACGGACTAAACTTCTTGAAGAAACACTATTCAGTTATTTCTGGTTCAATGCCTAAGAGTGAAAATGATGTTGTTTTAATTGTTGATCGTAACAATGAAACTAATATCAATGCTCTAACAAATATGGGTATGAACGTTAAAAACAACGAGAAATTTGACTTTAACAAAATTGTTGGTAAAGAATTTAAGATTGTTAACAATAATAATTACTACAAACAATTAGGCACTAACATGTACACCCCAAATTCCGATTTATCAGCACTTTACAATAACTCAAATAATACAACCGTTAAGATTTCTGGTATTTTGAGAGTTAAATCTAAAAATTCAGAAAACATTCTTGCTTCCGGAATTGCTTATAGCGATAAATTGACTCAAGAGATCATCAAGAACAATGAAAACTCTGATATCGTTAAGGCTCAAAAAGCTAGTGATACAAATGTTTTAACTGGTGCTTCGGCTGATTCAGCTACTAAGACTGGTCTAGTAAGTTACTTAGGTGGCTCATCTACACCCGCAAGTATTCTAATTTACCCAAGTACTTTTAAGAGTAAGGATAAGGTCTTGAGTTACCTTGATAAATACAATAAGGGTAAAAAAGAAGCTGACAAAGTTATCTATACTGATCTTGCCGGACAAGTTTCTAGCTTAACTGGTGGACTAATGGATGCCATTACTTACGTCCTAGTCGCCTTTGCCGGAATTTCTCTAGTAACAAGTATGATTATGATTTCCATTATCACTTATACTTCTGTGCTTGAACGTACCAAGGAAATTGGTATTCTAAAAGCCTTAGGTGCTAGAAAGAAAGATATTACCCGTGTCTTCGATGCTGAAACAACTATCCTAGGAGTTTCATCCGGTGTCCTCGGAGTTATTATTGCTTGGTTAGCAACATTCCCAATCAATATAATCCTTCAAAACATGACTGATTTATCCAATGTTGCACAATTGAACCCAGTTCATGCAGTAGTTCTAATTATTGTCAGTACCGTTCTAACTGTTCTAGGTGGACATATTCCTGCTAGAATGGCTGCTAAGAAAGATGCTGCAACGGCGTTACGTTCTGAATAAAAAGCATAGAAATATCCCTCAATTCGATTATGAATTGAGGGATATTTTGTTATCTAAATTTTCACAACACCGATTCCAATCAAACCAGGTCCGGTATGAACACCTAAGGCTGGTCCAACTTGACCAAGAAATTCTTGTTGTCCTTTAATATTATTTTCGTGTAGTAGATCAAACATACTTTGACCACCGGCTTCATCAGCACCATGACCGACTGCCAAAAGATACTTATCACCATCATTCAAAAATTCTTGGGCATAACTAAGCATCAATTTCTTACCCTTTTTCATACCACGAGCTTTAGCGGCAATCGTATATGAACCGTCAGCTTTACAAGTAATTATCGGTGCAAGTTTCAACATTCCACCAACTGTTGAGGCAACAGCGCTGATTCGGCCACCAGCTCTTAGATAAGTTAAAGTTGGAATACAGAAATAAACAATTGTATTATCAATCATCTTTTTAACGTGTTCGACGATTTCAGCAAATGACTTGCCATCATCAACATCATTCTTGGCACCAACTGCAATCAAACCTGAAGCAATGGCAACTTGTTTAGTATCAAATCCTTCTGAAATGAATCGGTCATCATCATCAAGAAATACCTTTAAAAAGTTAAATGTACCACTCAAACCAGATGACACTGAAATTGAAATGACGTGTGTATAACCTGCTGCCGCAATTTCATCAAGTGCCTTTTGAATTGATTCACCTGATGGCAAGGAAGTCTTAGGAATCTCAACTGGTAAATTATCGTAAACTTCTTTAGCAGATATATCTACTCGATCAAGATAAGTCTTGTCATGGTAAGCAATTTGCATTGGCAATTCATAGATACCGGGCTTTTCGAGATATTCTTCAGGTAAATCACAACAGGAATCTACCAATACAGCAATCTTTTCCATTTTAATTAACTCTTTTCGTCTGAATTATTAGTTTCAATCATTAATATTTTCTTCGTAACTAACTTAGTCGCAAAAGCAACCGTAACCATCTCGACCATTAAATAAGCTGACGATTGATTATTGTCAGACAAGACTTGGCCTTCTTCACGATGATTCAACATTTTCAAAGCAATCTCCTGCTTATCACAAAAGAAATCAAATGCCTTAGCAATTCCACCATTAAGCTTAGTTTGAACTTCTAAGCCTTCTTGAATATCGTTGATTGATACGACTTGTTTCAAGAAAGTAATAGCGATTAAATATGCTAAATGTTCACGGTTATAGCGTTTCTTAATTGGATGTGGCAATAGACCATTCTTAACGTAGTTATTGACCATCGAAGTGGTAACAACTGGACCGTCCTCTAACCAAATTGGACCAATATACTTATCAACTAATGTCAAAAGCTGATCACGATACAGATCCAATTCAGGAAGATCATCGAATCTTGGTAAACGATAATCTTCTAACGTATCTAACCACTCTTGTAACTCATCCATGAAAACGCACCCCTTTTGTAATTACTTGTATAATTTATCATAGTTATTTAAACTGTGCAATCTAGTTTTAAAAACTAGATGAAAAAATAATAAAAAAAGTCTTGAACTTAATCAAGACTTTCTTTCAAATCGTATTCACGCCATCCTAGAGCGACAATGAATATCGCCCCAACAATGGTAACTAAAACAATATAACCTGCATTACGGGTGAAATTGGCATCACCTAAATACAAATCGCCAAGTAATGTGGCAAGAACCGCTATCCAAATTCCCACGCGTTGAATTCTTGTAAAGGCGGTTCCTGTTTGGCTGCGTCTTTCACGTTTAGTGATATATGGTAGGACAAATCCTAAACCAATCAAGACTCCAATGGCAACAAAGTTAATTACTAATTCGTACCACCACATTGATGAACCAAATGTAACGTCCTGAGGACCGATGGCCGCAATCGTAGCGACTCCAGTGATTCCAAGACACCACCAGCCAACGATAAGTGACATAGTTTTATTTTTAATATAGACATAACCTGAACTAAATTTGTCATCATTCATTCTAACTTTGATAAATGACCAGAAGATCCAACAAGTTACACCTGGTGAAATTATTCCGTTCAAATTCAAAAGCCAGTTAAAGACATCTTTCATGCTTGGCAACAAAATCCCTAGGAACATGATGAAGGCACTTAACCCACATGTCAGCAGGTAGCCGTTAATTGGCAAGCCAGCGGAATTAGTTTTTCTCAAAAACTCTGGCATGTATTTGTTGCCGGTATCTGAGATCAACATTCTGGTCATGGCATTCAATAGGACAGCTAGTAAAGCGGCCAAATAAAAAATTTCAGTAATAGCGAAGAGGTACATTAACGTGTTTCCCATATGGAATCTCTCGCCTAAGGCTTGGAATGCATAGTAAGAACCATTGATTTTTAAGTCATTGGGCAACTTATTGGCATTGAAAAAGACACCCAAAGAAAACGAACCAAAAATAGTTAAAAATCCTGTCATCAATGACAACATTATCATGGCTTTAGGAAAATCTTTATTAGGATTACGCATCTTCGTAACGAATGGCGCAATTCTTTCCGCCCCATTAATCGCAAAGATCAAGAATCCTAACGTTGTTAAATAATGCAGATTAAAGGTTGGCACAATCGTATGAACGGTTAATGGTTGTGTCGCAATATGACCACCCATCGCTAATGCTGTAACTGTCATAAAAACAAATAAGACGGTCATACCAAACATAGCGATTCCACCGATCGTACTCAGAATCTCCAACGAACGTTCAAATCGTGATTGAATTATTATAAAAAAGACAAAGATTAATAAAGTAAACAAAGCAAAATGACTATTCGACATTTGTGTCTGTAGCTTTGCACTTCCGTGGTAAACCCAGCCGAGAGCAACCGCAATTGTATTTGCAGTATCAACAACGTATGGTATCGATGCTGCCCAATAAGTCCAGGCCGCAAAGTAACCAAAAAACTCTCCACTAGTTTCCCTGACCCAAGATGTTAATCCCCCTCCGTCGTCATCGAAGGTTGACCCAAGTTGGCCAACCATCAGCGAATACGGAATAACATACAATAGAATCATAATTATCCAGGACGTTATAACGCCCATTCCTTGATTTTGGAAGTTGTAAGTTAAATCATCGAATCCAACAACGGTCACAAAATCCATAAGGGCCAAAATAGGCCAACTGATGTATCTTTTCTTTGTTCCCAAATCTGTATCTGTCATGGCGTTTTCCTCAAGTGAAAATAAATCATACCTTCTTAATTTATTACACCTAACGGTTACTTCAAATATACAATATTTTTCCGGTAATAAACTAAATATGATCTAAAAATATCAAATTTTTCAAGCGCTTACTTCCCCGACATGACCGCAATCCCATCAGATTGACCTTTTGACGTAAAACTTTGGAAAGAAAGCAACTCGAAATAGTTTACCATAAAAAATCTTGCTATGATATAGAATTATTTTTGAGGTTTTGAAAAGTGCTGGGGTTGGTGGGTTGTTGCCGTTGTCCGCTCCGCAATTTCGAGGTCTGGAACGCCATGGACGTCGTTTGAAACCAATTTTAAAATTCAAAAATTGTTTCCAAATCGAGTCTTTTTCTAAGCCGGCAAAAACCGCCGACTAAGAAAAATTTCATGGCTGAGACCTCGAATTGCTCCGCTACCAACTAAATGAGCTTTCTTTTTTTACGATTTTTAATTTTCAGAACAAGAAATTGATTAATCACTATTTATTCCGAAGGGTACAGATTAATTATTTAAAATGTTCTGAATTAACTAATTTTTCATTAACATACCATTCAAATCAATGATTTATAATTCCAACAAAAAAGCGGATTACCAATTAAGATAACCCACTTTTATAAAATATAATTTAATAACCAAATCCACATAAAATTTAAAAGACCACATTAGCCTGGAACAAAAATTGGAATTGGCTCAGTGATGAAATTCTTCTTAGCTGACGAAGTCAGTTTAGAAGAAGGCCGAGTTTTGAGATAATGCTGAACTTGCATTAGCTCAAAATCGTGCCCATCACGTTCCAGCCAAATTCCAATTTTTGTGGAAGGCGGAAATAAAAACAACCCTAGTCTTCTTTCAAATTATATTCTTTCCAACCGAATCCTATAACTAGAGCAATTCCTAGCACACTAATGGCAACGATTGAAACAATATTGTGTTCGTAATTTGATCCACCAAAGTACAAATCACCAACTAGTGTTAAGAATAGGGCTGCCAAAATTCCTGTCCATTGTAAACGTGTGAAGGCAGAACCTGTTGTACTACGGTTCTCACGACGTGTAACGTATGGCAAGACGGCACCTAATCCAATCAAGACGATAATGGCAACGAAATTAATTACTAATTCGTACCACCATGTTGATGTTCCGAAGCTCACATCTTGTGGTCCAATACCGAAAATAGTAGCAACGGCAGTAACAATCAAACACCACCAACCAACGGATAACGCTAATTTATCATTTTTGATATAAACGTAATCTGAAGGGAATTTGTCGCTATCTTGTCTAATTTTGATAAAGGCAAAGAAAATCCAGCAAGTAACACCTGGCGAAATGATTCCGTTAAGGTTCAGTAGCCAGTTGAAAATATCATTCATACTTGGTAAGAAAATACCTAGTAACATAATGAAAGCACTCAATCCACAAGTTAATAGATAACCGTTAACAGGCAATCCATTAGCATTCTTTTTGCTTAATACCTTTGGCATATATTTGGCACCAGTATCAGAAATCAACATTCTGGTCATAGCATCAAGTAAAACAGCAAGTAAGGCAGCAAGATAAAATACTTCTGTCCAAGCAAAAATATACATCAAAGTATTACCCATGTGATATTGCTTACCCAAAGCTTGGAAAGCGTAATATGAACCGTTCATCTTCAAGTCATTTGGCAAGTGATAACCGTTGAAGAAAACACCCAATGAGAATGAACCAAAGATAGTTAGGAAAGCCGTCATAACAGCTAACATAATCATTGCTTTAGGAAATTCACGTTTAGGATGACGCATTTTTGTAACGAATGGAGCAATCAATTCAGCACCATTAACTGCATAGATCAACAAACCGATGGTTGTTAGATAATGCAAATCAAACTTAGGAATAATGGTGTGAATGTTCATTGGTTGCGTTGCAATATGACCACCATTGGCCAAACCAGCAAACGTCATTAGAACAAACAAGACAGTCATTCCAAACATAGCGATACCACCGATAGTACTTAATACTTCTAGTGAACGCTTGAATCTTGATTGTACAAAGATGAACACGATAAATGTTATCAATGTCCAGAATGCAAACCAACCATTTGACATATGTTCTTGTAAACCAGCATTACCAGAATAGGCCCAGCCTAAACCGACAACGATAGAGTTTGCTGTATCAACAACATAAGGAATTGATGCTGCCCAATAAGTCCAAGCAGTAAAGTAACCTAAGAACTCGCCACTTGTACCACGAACCCATGAAGTAAGTCCCCCACCTTCATGATTAAATACTGAACCTAATTGTCCAACCATTAATGAATAAGGAATAACGTATAAAAATAACATGATAATCCAAGATGTGATAACACCCATACCTTGGTTTTGGAAGTTATAAGTTAAATCATCGAAACCAATAACGGTAACGAAATCCATTAAGGCTAAAATAGGCCAGCTTATATAATTTTTCTTTGGTTCTAGATCTTCCATTAATAAGCCCCCGCATATAAAAATGTACTTAGCACAATTTTACATTTTACAACTTATTAATTTATATACATAGAGTCTAAAAACGTTTTCTTAAATTAATTTGTCTTTATACCGTCAGCTTCAATGGTAACGGTTAATAATTTATCGGCTAACGTTGATAATTTAGCCGCATCAAAGTCATTCTGGAACATAGCTGTATGAATGATTCCAACCATCCCCCAGCAGCAATAATTAAGAATATAATCCGCATTCTCAGGGTGAGCAAATGGAATGAATTTTTTCCCATTAGCAACCGTTAGTAAAATCAATTTCTGCATTAATTTTGAATCAGGATTCCGACACAAAATGCCAAGCATCTTCTCATTATCTTCAACATAGTTCAAAACCGTTCTGAAAAAAATTGATCCAATCATTTTCTCATCTGTAGGAATCTCGAATTCATCAAAGATTTTGGAAAAATGATTCATCACATAATCTTCCGTTTTGCTTAACAGATCATAAATATCCGTATAGTGCAGATAAAATGTACGGCGATTTACATCAGCTTTGTCAGTAATTGCTTGAATCGTTATCTCGTTTATCGGCATTTTTGCCATCAAATCAATGAAATTATCTCGAATCAGTTTTTGGGTTCGTCTTGTTCGACGGTCGTTTTCGTTCATAAGTTACCTCATTTCACAGCACAATTATATTGATTGTGTGTATTAAAACACTAACCACACTGCTTTGTTTATTGTTCCTATTGTACTTCCAACATATTATTAAAAGTATCAAGGAGGTACAAATATGTATCTAACATTAAAAGAATTACGTCATGAAAAATTAAAATTTAGTGCATTAGGGTTAATTATCTTTTTGATAGTTTTCTTAGTTCTCTTCATTACTGGTCTTGCCAACGGCTTGGCCAACGATAGTGGTTCAGCAATTAAAGAAACATCTGCTAAAACCTTTATTCTCCAAAAGGGTTCCGAATCACGATTGAATCGTTCTGAATTAACCAATAAAGATTGGAATAAATTTGAAAATAAATATCATCAAAACGCTGCCAAACTGAGTCTTTCACAGATGACAGTTCAAAAAACCAACGAAGCTAGTAAAAAAACTGATATCGCTTATATGGCAATTGATGCTAAAGGTTTCTTGAATCCCAAAGTTTTAAGTGACTCAAAATTAACCAACGCCGATAATTCAAAGGTTGTTGTTAGTGAAAAGTTGAAATCATCCGGATATAAATTGGGTGACAAGTTCAAAGATTCCAGCAGTGGCAAAACTTTTACCATCGCAGGATTCACTGATAGTAAGGCCTATTCACATACACCTGTCATCTATCTAAATCAGAAACAATGGCAGAATCTTGCTCCACAAAATACCAACTTTAACGCCGTTGCTTTGAAGAAGTCTATCAACAAGGTGTCTGGATATCAAGTGATAAACAAACAAACATTAATTGATGCGATTCCTGGATATTCAGCTGAACAGGGTTCACTTTACTTAATGATTGGTTTCTTGTACATCATTTCCCTATTCGTTCTCGCTGTCTTCTTCTATATTATCAATTTACAGAAATTAAGCGACTTTGGAACTCTCAAAGCTTTGGGAACAAAAACTTCCTACCTTATCAAACACGTTCTTTCGGAAATGGGATTATTATCGGTTGTTTCTATTCTAATTTCATTTGCGATTACTTATCTAATCGAATTAAAGATGCCTGCGTCGATGCCATTTAGTTTGAGCACGCCGGTCTTACTTGGAACTGGCTTGATATTCTTAGCTATCACGTTGCTTAGTGCCTTATTATCATTGATTAAAGTTGTCAAAGTTGATCCTATCACAGCCATTGGAGGTAATAGTTAATGGAAAATGTTTTGGAATTAAAAAATATCATCAAGAATTATCCTGATGGTCAACAAGTTAATGAAGTTTTAAAGGATATTTCCTTCAATGTTAAAAAAGGTGAATTTGCGGCGATTGTCGGTCCCAGTGGTGCCGGTAAAAGTACTCTCTTAACAATTATGGGCGCTTTATTGACTCCCAGTTCGGGAACAGTTTTGTTGAACAATCAAGACATCAGTCATCTTTCTAAGAAAAAACAAACTGCTCTGCGTCTCAATCAAATCGGTTTTATTTTTCAAAATTCTGATTTGATTCCCTATCTAAAAATATCAGAACAGTTACAATTTATTCAAAAACTATCTAAGAAAAAACCAGTTGATGCGAAGACTATTTTGGATAAATTAGGTTTGAGTCATCGTTTGAATAGCTACCCTAACGTTTTATCCGGTGGTGAAAAACAACGTGTCGCTATTGCCCGAGCCTTCATCAATCAACCCGATTTAATTTTAGCGGACGAACCAACCGCCAGTCTTGATTCAAAACGTGGTCGTGAAGTCGTTCAAATAATTCAAAAAACCGTTCATGAACAAGATAAGGCTGCCGTTATGGTGACTCACGATGAACGAGTTCTAGATTTAGTAGATTCCATTTGGCAAATCGAAGATGGTAAACTTAAACAAGTTAAATAATACTTCGAAAGGTCCATCATCATGAAATCAACTTTGATTATTATTCGTGGAAATTCTGGTAGTGGCAAAACCGTTTTGGCTAAAGAATTGCAGAATTATTTTGGGACTGATAAATGTTTATTACTACAACAAGATGTTCTGAGAAGGAATATTTTACATACCAATGATCACGTTGGTAACCCGACCATAGATTTGATTGCCGATTTAGCTGAATTTGGTAAAAAACATTATCCCATTACTATCTTAGAAGGTATTTTACGTAAAGACGTTTACGGTGATATGTTGATAAAATTGTGTAAAACTTTTTCGCCTAACATTCTAATTTATTATTTGGATATTCCCTTCGAAGTTACATTACGAAACAACAATCAAAAGGAAACACCTTTTTCCACAACACAATTACGAAATTGGTGGAGAGAAAGGGATTATTTACCTAATGACACAAAATTTTCTGACATTGGTACTTCAGCCATGTTGGAACAAATCATTAATGATTTTGAACAATTAAAAAAGTGAGGTATTATTCTCACTTTTTTTGATTTCTATATTTTATTCGTTTATTAATACGCTGAGCATCGATCCATTGCATAACATATAGTGCCACCCAAACTAAAACATAAATTACTAGGAACAATAAAAAACTAGTAAACATATGCGTATACAATGTCGGTAACCAACCATTATAACTACACATTAATACTACTAAGAAAAACGTTCCTAAAAAATGAATTAATAGTTCCCAAAGATAATTCCAATCAAACTCAAAAATCACTGAGATCAAACCAATTCCGGCACTCATCAGTAAGACGCTAATAATATTACTCGACGTCACAACTGTCGTTCCCATCGACAACAAAATTAATAAGTAAGTTAATGCTCCTATCAACAATCCTATTAAAACTGACTTTATCGTTTCTCTAATCATTAATCTCACATCCCCAAACTATTTTTTAAGTCTGATAAGTACTTTCGACTGACCGTTATTTTTAATTTATTGGTTAAGAAAGCCGTCATATTGCCAGAAAATGCAGCTTCCAATGATTCTAAATGGTTCAAATTAATTACTGAATTCTTGGAAACTTGAATAAAATTACTATTTAATCGTTGTAACATTGTCTTCAAAGTTCCTCTTAATTGATAATTCTGCTCATCTGTATAAATTGTTAATTCGTTATCGTACACTTCAAAAGCAATTATCGAATTAGTCGCTACCATCAAAACTTTGTCATCAACCGCTAACGGCACAACGTCAAAATGATTATCCAAATTTTCAATCGTATTGATCAGTTTCTGTACATCATTAGATAACGCCTGTGATTCAATAGTTACTTCAATTTTCTTATCTGGTAATTGCTTATTCTGTTGATAATTAACATCTATTTTCATCATCTATCCCTTAAATCAAATCTTATTTACAACCACTCTTTTATTATATCTATACAATACCAAACTTAGAATAATTAAGATTCCGAATGAGATAAACATTACATCTAACGTATTCAATGATCCACTAGAAATAGTTATTCCCAATGACTTTTTAAAACTCGTTATGGCACTATTTGGCAGTTTATTCAAAGAATCGGAAATCTGTTGGTTCATCATGATTTGACGAAACAAGGCGGCATTATATGGAGCCGGTGTTAATTTCATTAGCGATTGCGCAAATGTAGGTACGGCCCCAATTGGCATATAGACTCCGGCAAAAAATCCAGAAGCCGTCCCAATAATTGTATTGATTTTACCAACTGTATCAACTTTTTTCACGAAACTATACAGGAACATATTGAAAACAGACCACAATAAACTACTAAATAACATCACAACTAAAATTGGCAATAAAGTACTGGTGTCAAAGCTGATTCCATCTTGAAATATGAAGTAAGTCAACATCACAACAAACATTACTACTTGCATAATTATTCCGATAATCCAAGCACTAATTAAATAGGCAAAATTAATTTGCTCATATGATAAGCCAGTCAAAATCAAATCCGCCAAGCGGTTACTTTCCCGATCACGAACCAATACACCTAATGAACTTCCCGTAGTCGTTATAGCGGTCACTGTCAATGTTCCACCCATCAGCCAAAGGTCGAGTAACTGCTTGTAATTACTGATTTGTGACCAACTTTGCGTTATTTGTTGGCGTAAGAATAATATGTAAAGCACAAATGAAATCAATGCTCCTAAAAGTGAAAAAAATATGCTACTTTTACTTGAAAAAAATAATCGTAAATTGCGGCTAACTAAACTTCTCATAATTATTTATCTCCCTTAGTTGTTAGATTCAAGAAAATATCATCCATATTACCTTGGCGATATTCAAAATTATTAATTGATGAATTAAGCTGTTCCAATAGCTTAATGGCATCCTGTTCCTTAATAAAAATTTCTATTCTGCTATTAATTTTGTGAATTGGAAATTTCTTCAATTCACTTGGGATTTTATCAGCCTGTTTCAATTCAATACTCAAAACATTTTGGGCAAATTTTTGTTTCAATTCTCCAACTGTGTCTGCCGCAATTATTTGCCCATGATCAATTACATAGACAAAGTCTGCAATTTCAGCCTCCTCAAGATAATGAGTCGTCAACACAATGGTAAGTTTTGTTTCTTGTCTTAATTCGTTTAAAACCTTCCAAATCAATTTACGAGTTTGAATATCTAAGCCAGTTGTTGGCTCATCGAGAAACAATATTTCTGGGTGTGGTAGTAAAGCTCTGACAATATCAACACGCCGTCTTTGCCCGCCGGATAAAATTTGATACTTTTGATTAAGAATATCTTGTAATTGAAATTTTTCGATCCAATAATTTAAATCAGACCTCTTTTGATGATACATTCCTAACCGAATCTTCAAATTTTGTATAACAGTTAATTCATCATCTAACACACTATTTTGAAAAACTACACCAATTTTTTCATGATATTTAGCATCCGTTGGTTTCAAACCATTCAATTCAATTACACCAGCCGTTGGTGCGATAATTCCAGTTAACATATTGATTGTGGTAGACTTTCCCGCACCGTTAGGCCCTAAAAATGCCACCAAATCACCTTTGTTGAGTGATAGGTTGATATTATTAACAATTAATTTATGATTAAATTTTTTAGTTAAATCTTTGACAGTTAGTAGCATTTAACTTACCTCCTTGAGTGACATCAGTATATGATTTATCTTTCTGAAATAATCCGTTTTCACTATGAGTGGTAAATATTTGGGGGTAAGTTGCAAAATAATGTTGGTGAATTAATTTGAAAATTTGATGATATATCTTTTGGTCATTTTAACCACCATACGTGGATTAAAACTACTATGGAAATCGAGGGGTTTCAACACTTAACAGCAAAAAAAGACATACCTCAGCAAAATTTCCGAGATATGTCCATCAAAAGATATTAATCTTTATACTGCTTCAAATATGATTTTTTTTCATCCAATTTATTTAATATGAAACCCATTGAAACTTCAAAATTATTTTAAATCTTGAAAAAATCAGCTTTAGTATCAAAGCTGGCATAATACAACCCTGCATTACCTGCTTTTTGACCAAAGACACCTAATTTATTGATCAGCGCCTCTTGATCCTTAGGGAAAAATATTTTGTGGGCTGGACCCATACTGTAGATATATGAAACCAGTTTGCTGATAAGTCGTTCAGGATATTTGCTGCCATCAATAGTTTTGTCAACTTGAGATAAGACATCCGTGATATCTTGTAGTCCAGTGTTAGTTTTATAATCATCTCTTTTAACTATCAATTCATATAATGAGTTGATAGTCATCTTACAATTATCGATGAACTCTTGCTTCTCTATTTTACTCATAAATTATTTACTCCTTTAATATTACTATTTATAGAATTGAAAAAGTATGGACACTGGCTGTCCTTTTTTAATTCTTATTTACGATACTAAAAATTGGAATATCAAATACATCGCAGAATACAACTATATAATTCGATCAAATATCATTTCTTATAAAATGCATTTATCATTAATAGCAGGATACAAATTAATGACCCCCAATTTGCAACTGAGTAATCATTGTTTATAAATAAGTCTTTAATTGTTTCAGGAGTTAATATAATTCCAATCCAGAAAGAAAAGGTTTTATAAAAATTAATATTAAATTCTATTTTGTTGAATTTTGTCATGACTAATCCTCTTCCCGTTAAATAATCAATAAACTTTTTACTTAAAATCCTTATATAAATGGTCATACTATGAACTTCTTTGCCACATTTCTTTACGATATCACCAACATTGGAGAAAAGATACTCATGGGCTGCACCTATTGTACCGAATCCTTTAATTGTCTGTAATTCTATATCATTGATTTCTATAAATTTTTAAATTTTAATCATGATAATATTTTGTCTCCATAATAACCATCTCCAAGTATGAATTTATTTGAATTAAGAAAAATAAGTCTTAATCAAATATTAGTTTGTGAGTTGGGTTCAGTGCTAAATTTATTCTTTATTTTGTAGATATCCATGCCTATAATTTAACATTATTTTTAGATTTGATTAGAAAAACATCTTGAAGGACACTTAGACTAATCTTAAACAACGGTTTTTTTTTAAAGTGATATTTAAGATATATTGACAAATGATTTATGATTATATATAAATCTGATTTATATATTAAAGGTTGATTTACCTGAACCACTCATTCCAACAATCGACATTTTCAAATCTCAGATCAACAGATAATTGATTCTTAGTTACCTTCGCTGTTGGATCAGGATCGGCAACAATAATATGTTTCTTATTACACCCGATAATTACATAATAATGTTCAAGTGTTTGATTTTTAATCACGTGTGCAATAAATGGGTAGACAATATCCTTTTCTTTAAACAGACCCATATCGGCTTGTATTGCTTGTGTTTCAAAATTCAAATTCTGAGCTGTCTTAACCAAACCTAGTGCTGTAGTTCCATCTTGATCTGTTTTAGCAAGGTTCCTCAACCTTGCAATAGAGTAACTTGACCCATAATTTTTTAGAATCATTGCCAAAGCGGCTACGCCACAGTCGCTCTCATCTACCTGGGGTATGTAAATATTATTTTTAGTCATATATAGATATCCTTCTAATATTATATTCACGAAAAATATTATCTTTAATTATATTATTTTTAGAAGTAAATCGATTAAAAAAATCATTAAAGATATCTGCTTTCATCCTTAATAATAAAGAGAAAATAGATTTTGTATTTAAGACAATGAACACTAGCATTCAAGATGTTTTTTTCTAAAAATAAAATCATGTGATTCAATACATTTATAAGTTACTGAAAGAAGGATGCACAGACTATAAAAAAAGTAAAACTAGATTCAGAAGATCTTAAAAAAACTATCGGTGGAAAAAAAACACCTAATATTTCAGTATCTGCTGTTTCAAAAACTGATATTGGTAAATGTATACTTTCTTTATTCCATAATTGTGGATAACATTATTGTTATACTTTTATATGGGGTGTTAATCCATGGTAATCATTGGAACCAAATTAATAATTTTGGAGATATCAGTATCCTGTCTCCTTTTTTTTCTTACTTTTATTTCAATTTACAATATAAATTTATTGTCTAAATTTAAAAAAATCGTTCTGTTACCTTCATTGTTTGTATTAACATTATTCATAAGTTTATTCATGAACACTTTCTCTAATTTTTTGTTAATAGTGATTATGTACATTTTTTTAAAAGAGCACAAAAAAAGCGATTATTATTTACTTAATTCCATTATTTTATCGTTATTAATAGAATTTATTTCATCAACAATTTCCTCAGTTATTGCTTCGAAAATTTATGGAACGAATGAATTATTATGGGTGGAAATATTATTACTTAGTGAAACCATTCTTATACTATTAATAACTTTTGGACTTATAAAAATAGGGATGAAGGATAAAATCAGGAATTTCCAATCTCCATCACTCAGCATTATTTTGCTTTATAACTATGCTGTACTTCTCTCATTAATGTTTTTCATTAGAAAGTTTGAAGCATATATTCCGCTAGAGGCTGGTATTTTAATATTTTTACTAGTTCAAGGAATCGCCATTATATTCATTTTTATTTATGAGCAAAATCGACAAAAAGAGTCTTTTGAAAAAAAATTAATGGCCGAACAATTAAATAATCTAAAAGAATACACTACTCGATTGGACATTGATCAAAAAGAAATGCACAAATTCAAACATGATTATATAAACATAATTAACAGCTTAAATGAAATTGCAGTATCCGATGATAATAACGATTTAAAAAAATCATTAAGAGACTTGGAAGTTTACTCCGCAAAATACTTCAGTAACATTTCAATGGATAACTTCAAAGACCTTGAATATGTATCTAATCCCTATATTAAGTCGCTTCTTATAAGTAAGTTAAAGCTGATGAAATCTAATAATATTGATTGTTATTTTGAATGTAAGAGCAATATCGAAACTGTTAATATTAATATTTTTGATTTAATTAGACTTCTTGGTGTTTCAATTGATAACGCAATCGAGTCAGTCAACGAACAAAAGAATGGAAAAATTCAAATAATTTTGATAGAGACAGATAATCAATTGGAAATAACAATTAAGAATACGGTCAACAAGATACCATCTGTTTCACAATTTAAAGAATATGGCTTTTCAACCAAAAAAGATCATTCCGGTATCGGAATGGTGAACGTTCAAGATATCAAAAAAAAATATAGAAACCTATTAGTCTATTACAATACAATAAATAATTGGTTCTGTATTCAAATGGTCATAACTAATCAAGGAGATAAAAAATGAGTTACCCCATTATTATTTGTGAAGATAATCCTATTGAATTAAAACAATTAAACACTCTCATTGAAAATTATTTATTATTTCATAATGGTTTTTTCAAAATTGAATGCTCAGTTGAAGGTCCACAAGAGGTTCTTCAGTATATGAGTTCAAACTTCCCATCTCATGGAACCTATTTTTTGGATATTGACTTACAATCAACCATCAATGGGATTGATTTGGCCAATAAAATACGTGAATCAGATGTAGAAGCAAATATTGTTTTTACAACAACTCATGATGAAATGGCACAAGAAACTTTAAAAAGAAAAATTGGGGCTATTGGGTTTATTGAAAAAGGGCAAACTATGGAGAATTATCGAGATGATATTTATGGAATACTTGCTTATATAGAAAAACTGACAGAAAAATCAAAAGAACATCATCAGCAAAATTTTATTTTCGAAATTGGAACCCAAATATTCAATTTTAATCAAAATGAAGTGTTCTTCATTGAGGCCTCAAAGATTCCTCATCAATTAATCTTTATTTCTGATAACGGTAAATATGAATTCTATGGGAAATTAAATGAACTTGAGAGAAAATATCCATTCCTGTTCAGGATAAATCGTTCCTGCCTGATTAATCCTTCTAAAATTAGACAGATTGATTTCCCCATTCGAAGTATTCTTTTGAAAAATGGTATTACAAAGAAATTTTCAATTGGCAAAGCCACAAAATTAAAAAAGATTCTATTATCTTTAAATTAAGAAAAAGCACATAAAGATTTAGTAAAAAAATTGTCTACCGAACCATTAGGCGTTTATTTAAATAACCCCGATCAGTTTCCACTCTTCAATGACTTTTTCGTAATATCATTGAATAATAATACCGCTTACAATGTTTCAAGACGTAATTTTCAAAACAAATATGAATGTTGATATTATAGGGTCATGGATATCCAAAATAAATACACAAGGCAGACTACTTAAAATGTTGAATAAAGAATCAATGATGTTCAAAAGCCACTCAATATGTTAGTGATACACTGTCAGGATTAAAAAAGCCGAATGGAAAATCTTTTACCGGACCCTTCTATAATTGTTAGACAATAAGAGATTTTGTTAGCAGGAATAGTAGATTATCAATACTTAAAAAAAACACCCGATTTTTTATTGGGTGTTTTTTAGCTTTTATTAAAAAAGAAACCTTAAACAATTATTTGAAACTTTAATGAAGATATGAATGCCATTCTCAAGCACATCTTTATTGATCTATATCATCAACGCCTAATGTAACATTTTCTTTAGCATTTTCAACGGCATCTAGCGCTGTCAAGGCAACCATACTTACTGGAATACTTCTGTGGGCTGAAGTGCTATCAACGAAGTCATCATCTGTAACCATTGTTGAAGGTCTCATAATAACTGTTCTGAAACTGCGTTTATTTAAGTCTTCTTCAGCTTTACGTTTTGTATCAATATATCTCTTATTAGCATTTGGAATATCATCAGCTGAAATATAAACGAAGACTGGAACTTTATATTCTTCAGCTGCGTCAGCAATATTCAAAGCACTTTGGTAATTTACTTTTTCAAAAGTTAAATTCTCATTAGCGTCTTCTTTGTATTCACCAATTGTATCAACTACAACATCGGCACCTTCAAGATATTGTGTCCAGAATCCCTTTGATAAAGCATTTCCAACTTTCCAATCAACCTTGCCATACCATGATTCATTTCCTAGTGGTTCACCAGTTCTTGAGATACTAACAACTGAATCTCCATTTTCAATAAATTGTTTGGCAAATTCTCCACCAACAAAACCATTTGCACCTAAAATAACTACTTTCTTAGCCATAATTCATCCTTCTTTTAATTAATTAGTAAACTATTCAAAATCAGAAAATGCTTCATCAATCGCATGATAATCACTATTAGCTAAATCAATACTCAATGATTTAACATTTTGATCAACTTGTTCAGGCTTTCTAGCACCTGGAATTACGATTGAAATATCGGGATTCTTCATGTACCAAGCCAAAATAACTTGTGCTACAGTTGCATCGTATTTTTCAGCAATCTTACGTACTTTATCAATAGAACCGATAATGTCAGCAAATTGTTTCTTACTATATTGAGTAAACTTTTTATCATCAGCAAGTTGATATTTACCTGTTAGCAAACCTGATGCTAGTGGGAAATATGGAACGAATGAAATATTGTTTTCTCTCAAATATGGGAACAATTCCTTTTCAGCATCACGATGTAGCAAACTATAATTGTCTTCAACAATATCAACTAGGCCATCTTTATTAGCCTCTTTGATTTGATCCAATGAAAAGTTAGAAACACCGATAGCCTTAATCTTTCCGGATTTCTTAAGTTCATTCAGAGCTGCAACGGCTTCATTCTTAGGGGTACCTTCGTCTGGGAAATGAATATAAAAAATATCAATATAATCTGTCTTCAGGCGTTTCAACGCTAAATCGACAGCCTTCTTCAAAAATTCTGGACTGTTATCATTTTTTAAATCATTGTCAGGATCTTGGGCTGCTTTTGTGGCAATCACCAATTTACTTCTATCATAGTTTTGAATGACGTCACCAATGATTTCTTCCGAACGTCCCAAGCCATACATATAAGCAGTATCTAAAGTCGTGATGCCACTGTCAATGGCTTCTTTAACAACAGCGTAGCCATCTTCATCTTTTAAATTATCAAATAAATTATGTCCACCGACTTTGTTAGTACCTAAGCCGATTTTCTTACTTGTCACGTCCGTATTACCAATTTTGATCAAATTCTCCATAAAATCCGGACCTCCTAATTAATATCGGGTTCTTTTGAAACCGTTACCTTTATAATAGCTCAAATATTTCAAAAAAAATAAGATTACGCATATTTGCGTAATCTTATCTAATAATTTTTTTAATTGTGACTAATCTTCATTTGATGAAAAATCATGTGCATGACGCTTTTCTTCAATTGATTCGCGAACAGCTTCTTCGGTGGCACGACCACGTTTGGCAAGTTCACCATTTTCAAGTTCTGCCTTAACCTTAGCTAATTCATCAACATCTTGATGTGCTTCGGGATTGTTTCTTCTGAAAATTGCCATAACACTGTATGCAATCTTTTCGCCCATAAGTGTGATCAATGAACCTAAGAGAATTACGACAATACCAACAATTGTATTAACCTTCATGGCTTCACCCAAAACAAGTAAAGCTAAAACAGGTGCCAAAGCTGGTTTGACAAGGAAGATCAATGAAGCTTGAAGAATTCCAACTTTTTCCATTGAGACAAAATATAATCCGAAAGCTACACCAGTAACTAAGACAGAGATATAAAGTAGCAATGGTAAAGTCTGGAGTGATACTCCTTGGAAGAAAGGAATATTAACGAATTCTGAATAGTTGCTTGGAATTGCCTGAGCAATTGGTAAATGACTTAATCCCATCAAAACACCAAGTTCAGCTGAACCAAACAAGAATGCTAGACATGTCATTGAAAGTCCGTTAAGACCAATCTTATTACCATTAACACGTGACATAACTCCGTAAATACCAAAGATAATTGACGATAACAAACCTAGAATGATTCCCATTGCCCCTGTTAAGTGGAATGGATTGATAATGATCAAAAGACCAACTAAGGTCAAAATCAAGGCTAGGACGTTTGTTCGTGACAACTTTTCTTTTAAGAAAATGAAACCAATAATTAAACCAAAGATTGGGTTAGCACTCAACATAATAGCGATAACTGATGCTGTTGCCATACCAATTGATAATTGATACAAGGTCATACTCAAAACAACGATTACAAATCCTGTTAAAGCAATACGACCGAAATCTGATTTAGATAATTTAATCTTATTCTTTCTCAAGTAAAGAATAGTGAATGGCAATAAAGCCAAGCCACCAATCAAGAATCTGATAAAATTCAACTCGATTGGATTAAACTGTCCCCCGGCGATTTTTAGTGCAATTTCCATTGAACTGAATAGAAATGTTGGTATCAATATATAGAAGAAACTCTTTAAATTCAAAACTTAATTTCATCCCCATTTTTTGTAAGTGAATGTATTAAGTGTACTCCTGGTTAAGGGCTTTCAAAGAATGAAAGTGTTTCCAATTAGTAAATAAACCTAATTCTGGTTCTTTCTTAAATTTGTTTAGTTTAATGATTCCGCTCTCCACAAGGAGGAATAAATGGCTGGAACATAGTGGGCACAACTTGAAATAAATTCCAAAAAGCGGAATTGTTTCCAAGCTTGGCCTTTTTCTAACCTGACTACGTCAGCTAAGAAAAACTTCGCTATTGAGCCATTATTCTTCCCTGCTCCGAACTAGTTTTACTCTTTTATCGTAATGAGGAACTAATTTGCCTTCTCCAATTTTATTTGTTAATTGAATCCTTAATATAACCCTTGCCACCGGTTAAATCGTACTGAACTAACTGGTAATCATGGATTATCTCTTTTTGCGACTTGGTTAAATTATTCATCGATACTTGTTTTCCTTTTGAATTAACATACAAATCTTCACTGTTACCCACCGTATTCTTAGCCATGGCAGGAACATCCTCTTGAACCTTAGTCAACAGCGCATAGTAAGGTGTGACTTGTTGTTTCATCTGTCTCAAAGCTAGTGGAATAAAGCCGTTTGGATCAGTAACTTTTGTTCCAACATCTAATTTCTTAGTTCCGTATCCATGATTCAAAGCGTACTTGTTACTATAAACAAAGTAATCCGTTTGATGCTGCACAACATTATATTTAGACATACTGTTGCCATCATAAATTCCCGGCAAATGATCACCATACCAAACGATTGTTATTGGTTTATTTATCTTATCCAATTGATCAAGAAAGTCTTTAGTTGCTGTATCGGTAATATTGATTCCTTTAGAAAAATTATCAACCAGCTGCAAATTTTTACCTGCACCACTACCAGTTGCCTTGAATTGATTATCTGGATATTTAACTGTGTATGGCATGTGGTTTTGCATCGTTATTAAATTAATAAATTGACCACTTTTAGTCCGATTAACTTGCCAAAGAGCATCATTATACGCTGATTGATCACTAATGTATTGTCCACCATCAACAGTATCTTTATATTTCAAACTCATCTTGCCCGTTGTATCAATGTTCCTAAAACTTTTGATTCCGAAACGTTTATATACGGTATTCCGATTATAAAAATTTCCATAATACGGATGAATTGCAGCACTAGTTTTAAAACTATTAGAAATATTAATTGGATGGTCCTGCTTTGGAACTAATTGCGTATAGGGGGAATTCAACGACTTTGAGAATTGGTTAAAAGCCAATCCAGTTAAAGTCATATATTCCATATTGGCAGTTCCTCCACCATAACCAGAACTCATCATCAAACCAGAGGTATTATCTTTTTTGATGTTTTGTATATTGGGAGCTACTTCTTGATTCATCTTGATGTTCGGCACACGTTTTGGATCAGAGAAACTTTCACTTAAAACAAAAATCAAAGTTTGTTTATTCAAATTATTATTGGGACGATTCTTATTTATGTTACTAGCCACTTTACGGTATTTGGTAACCAATTCTTCCATTGTTTGCTTATTATAATCACTTGGCCTGTCCATAACGTCGGTATGAATATTACTTAAAAATGTAATCATTGGACCATTACTGTTAGCTGACCAAGTAATGTTAGCCACAAAGTCTGAATAGCCTGCCTTAGTTAGTATTTTGTTAGTCATAGAACCTTGACGATTAGCTGTGTAAAAACTACCCAAACTCAAAACAGCCAATGCAACAAATACTACTCTTGGAATCAATTTCAAGCGTAATAATTTTTCCCCAAAGAAATGTTCTAATGTAATGCATAACGCTACCAAAACGATAAACACTACAACGGTAATAATTAATAATTTCTGAGTTACCATCCCTAATAATTCCTTACTATTAGTCAAAAACAATAAGTCACTAGGTAAAACGGGTTCGGAACGGTAGATAACTTTTAAACGATTAGCTATTCCATAAATTGCGAAGAATATATAAAAAATGGCAGTCGAATAAAAGAACCGATTGAGCAGTCCATACAAGCCCATATACACGAAAAATAAAATTACAGACGTCAGTAAATAGATAGGGAAATTAGTTTCGAAAACAGTTTTAAAACTATACGAAAACGAACCTGATTGAGAATAATTCAGGAGGTATCCGACCAAAAAGGCCGATATGATAATAAAAGCAATTTGGACTAGATATAGAATCTTAGTTTTCTTTTGCATGAATTAAAACATCCTTAGTTTGAATTATTTCATAAATAAGAATAATACCCTTTATATTAACTCATTATATCTTAATCCAAATATACAAAAAGTAGTGCCTGGATTTTTCTCCAAGCACTACTTATTGATGGTTGATTTACTATATCCTTTACCGCTTGTTAAATCGTATTGAACTAATTTGTAATCATGAATAATTTTATTTTGCTTATCTGTTAATTGGCTATCTTTAACCTCTACACCATTCTTACCAACGTACAAGTTATTGCTGTTTTCATCAATACTCTTAGCCATTGCTGGTACGTCTTCTTGAACTTTAGTTAATAGCGCATAGTAAGGTGTTACTTTTTGGTCCATTTGTTTCAAGGCTAACGGAATAAATCCATTTGGATCGGTAACGTCAGTATCTTTGTCAGTCAATTTGGTTGTCCCATTGCCATGATCACGAGCGTATTTATTACTATAAACGAAGTAATCAGTCTCATGTTCAGCAACGTTATATTTATAAATATCATTACCATCATAAATACCAGGTAAATGATCACCATACCAAACAACTGTGATTGGCTTCTCAATAGCATCTAATTTCTCTAGGAACTCTTTTGTTGAGTTATCGGTATAGTTGATACTTCTTGAGAAATTCTCAGCGAGAGAGCGTGATTTATCGCTAATTCCTGAACCAGTTACCTTATAAGGGTTATCAGTATATTTATTCGTGTATGGCATATGATTTTGCATCGTAACCAAATTAATAAATTGACCACCCTTAGCCTGATTTATTTGCCAAAGTGTATCGTTATACGCTGACGTATCGGAGACGTATTCCATCTGTGGCAAAGTGTCAGTCTGTTTTAGTGCTAAGGAACCTTTAGTATCAAGGTTTCTAAATGTTTGAATCCCAAACTTTTTATAAACAGTATTACGATTATAGAAATTACCATGGAACGGATGAATCGCAGCACTTGTTTTAAAGCTATTTGCAATATTAATTGGATCTTCTTGTTTATTAACTAATTGAGTATAAGGAGATTGTAATGAATCAGAGAACTGGTTCATTGCTAAACCGGTCAACGTCATGTATTCCATATTGGCAGTTCCCCCACCATAGCCGGAACTCATCATCAATCCTGAAGTAGTATTCTTCTTGATATTTCTAATATTAGGCATTGGATCTTGGTTCAGTTTAATATTGGGAACTCTACTTGGATCAGAAAAACTTTCACTCAAGACAAAAATCAAAGTTTGATCACTCAAATTATTATTGGAACGATCTTTATTAATATCTTTTGCCTCAGAACGATATTCTTTGACCAGAGATTCCATTTTTTGCTTGCTGTAGCCTTTTGGTTGATCCATAACATCAACATACATGTTACCCAAAAATGTCAGCATAGGACCGTTACTGTTGGCTGACTGGTTGATATTTGAAGCATAGTTCGTATAACCAGCTTTAGCTAAAACTTGATAAGTTAAAGAACTATCATCACTAGCTGTATAGAAACTGCCGATACTGAATGCGGCCAAAGCCACAAAAATCAATCTTGATATTTTACCAAAACGAATCGTATTCTTACCAAAATGTTTCTCCATAAGAATCGCTGCAGCAACGATAATGACAATCAATACAACAACAATCAATGTTACTTGCATAGTTACCATATCTAATAAACCCTTAATATTCTTTAAGAGCGACAAATCGCTTGGTAAAATTGGTTCCGAACGTGACGTCACTTTTAAACGATCAGCTACGGCATAAATCGCAAAGAACACGTAGAATATTGCTGAAGAATAGAAAAAGCGATTAAACAATCCATATAAACCAAGATAAATCAGAAACAATATCAAACTTGTCAGTAAATAAGTATTTAAATTAGTTTGAAAGACGATTTGTTTCGTGAAGATCAAATCATTGGTTTGAGCATAATTTAGAATAAAAGCCACGGCAAACGCTGATAAAGCCATAAATAATAATTGTAATAAACCTATTACGTTAATTTTTTTACGCATTAATACAACATCCTCATTTTTATATCCCTTGATACAGTCAATATATATATTAAACCATAATACACTTATATCTAAAGATGATACTTGGTAAATTGGGAAAACTCAAGATTTCAAATTATTAACAAAATAATCTAATAAAACATTGGCAATACTGATAATTTTAAGCAAATGTTTAAATACGTTGAGTCATATTAAGTTTAAACGTTTTTCTCTCACTAGTATTTTTTTATTTATAAAAGAATACATTCCATATACCCCGTATTAAATTTCCTTTTATCCAACAAATATTTTTTTATACAGAACATAAAAAGACACTCCCAACTTAAAATGCATTGGAAGTGTCTCACAAAAGTAAATTACGCTATTTATTATTAGCATATAATTCTGGTAAATCATCTAGGAATTTTTCACGTACTTCATCGGTCGTTGTATTAACTTCCCCAAAATGAATCCAATTACAGTTAGCAGGTTCAATTCCTAAATCTGTCAACGTCCGATTGATCATAACTTTTTGAATTGGATCACCACATTTAGTTTCCAAATATTCTTTTGTAACGGTTGAAGTGGTAACGATTGTTACTTCTTTGATATTAGTTAACAATCCTTTCCAACCATTATCCTCGTTATAAGCAAAACCATTCAACATAATTTTATCAAAGAAGCCCTTTAAAATGGCTGGCATGTTTTGCCACCAAATTGGGAAAATAAAGATCAATTCATCTGAGACTTTCAACTCACGTTGATATTTTCTAACTAATTCATCACAAGTTTTTCCCTGACTATGTAATAGTAAATCTTCTTTTGAGAGTAATGGATTAAAGTCATCGGAATACAAATCAATAATTTGGAAATCATCATCATATTTAGAAAATGAATAAGATAATCGATTAAGGATTTCATGATTAAAACTTCCCGGATATGGGTGAGCATAAATAATTGTTTTCATAGGTTTAATCTCCTTGTAACTTACTAGTTAACATTATAGGAGATTTGGAACCAAAAAAGATTCCAAAAACGACAATAATCATTTTTGAAATCTTCAATATTAATTACTAATTGTCATTGAATTTACCAGCAATCGACATCGTTGGTTGAATATTGATGAACGCACTCGGATCGACGCCAACAATTACTTTTTTTGCAAAGAATAATTGGTATTTTGTGAGTACCATCGTTATAGAACCGATTTCTTCACCTGAATAAGCGCCTCTTAGGTGATAATCCAAAGTCAAACCACGATTAAGTGATTTCAATAATTCCTTAGAAATCTCATCAATCTTATGTGAATAAACCGTAACGGTAATTTTTTGTTGCTGAATATACATTTTATCAATCACCATATTAGTGATATAAATTGAAATAATTGTATATAAAGCTAATTCCCAGCCAAAGGCAAAACCAGCAATCGTAATAATAATGGCATTAACGGCAAAACTGACTTGTCCAACAGTACGTCCAGTACTTCTTTGAACAATTAAAGCAATGATATCAGTTCCCCCAGTTGAGAATCCATAACGGAAACACAACCCGATTCCTGAACCAGAAAGGATTCCCCCAAAAACTGCTGAAAGCAATGGATCCTTAGTGATTGGATATAACGGTATGATCAAGATAAATATCGATGCCGCTACAACTGAAATAATTGATAGAATTGTAAATTTTTTACCTAACTTGAACCAAGCCAAGATAATCAAAGGCAAATTCAGTAAGGCATACCATAAATATACTGGTGTACTTACGTGTACAAATTGGTCTAGTAAGTTGACGATTAATTGTGACGCACCTGTCACGCCACTGGTGTAAAGTTTAGCCGGCTGCAATAGTAATTGAATACCTAGAGCCGAGGTTATTCCATAGAATAAAGCCGCTAAAATACTCTTATAATAATCCTTAATAAATTTCATTAAACTCCCCTCCCATATCTATTTGACTTAGACTACGTATCAAGTGAATTATAGCAAAGAAAACATGCAAAAAAATAGAATAATCATATTATTACCGACAAGTTTTTTCTTATAATATAATTGAAATAACGATTGGAGGATATATCATGCAAAAAATTGGTTTCATTGGTACAGGCGTTATGGGTAGTGGCATTATTAACAACTTGTTAAAGGCTAACTACGACGTTGATATTTACACAAGAACTGAGTCAAAGGCTGAACCACTAATTGCCAAAGGCGCTAAATGGTATGCCAACCCAAAGGATGTCGCCGAAAGTGCTGACATTATTTTTACTATGGTTGGATTTCCTCAAGATGTTGAAGATGTTTACTTCAAGGACAATGGTATTTTCGCTGGCTTAACCACTGGAAAAATCATTGTTGATATGACAACTAGTACTCCTACATTAGCTAAAAAAATCGGTGAAAGAGCTGAAACTATTGGTGTTCAATCAATCGATGCTCCCGTTTCAGGTGGAGATGTCGGTGCCCGTGATGGTAAATTGACTATCATGGTCGGTGGATCCAAAGAGGCTTTCGAAACACTCCAACCAATCTTTGAAATCATTGGTAAAGTCAGTCATTATTTTGGTTCTTACGGTGCCGGACAACATGCCAAAATGGCTAATCAAATTATGATTGCTGGAACAATGACTGGTTTAACTGAAATGTTTGTTTACGCTAAAGCTGCCGGATTGGATCTACAATCAGTTCTCGAAACTGTTGAAGGTGGTGGCGGTGATAACTGGAGTTTGGAAAATTATGGCCCACGTATCTTGAACGATGACTTCAAACCAGGATTCTATTCAAAACATTTCCTCAAAGATTTGCGAATTGCACTCGATGAAAGTGAAAAGATGAATCTTGATTTGCCAGCTACAAAACAAGCAAAGAAACTTTATGAAACACTCGTTGACGATAAAGACCTCGGCAATGATGGTACACAAGCTTTAATTAAATTATGGTGGTAATAAAGAGAATTTCAGAACGGGACAAAATACGTTCAGCTTCCGAGCATTAATGTGAAATAGACGGTGACTCGCCTCTGAGTCGCCGTCTATTTTGGATTAAGCGGAGTGAAGTTGTGTTTTGTTCCATATTTACGCTACAAGTTTGGTTCTTACTTTTGAAAAAAAGTAGGAACCATTTTTATTCTAGAGGACGCTCCAACAACCGTTGCATCAACTGCATATGATGCATGATTGACAATTTCTTAACCATCCCCAAACCAGGGAACTTGTCCTGTTTGCTATATTCTAACAGCGTCTCTAAGGCAGGGGTCAGATTTAGTCCATTGATATTTTCATGAACCCATATAACCATTTTGTTTAAAGCCTCAAAGAACTTATCCTTCTGTCCACTCATTTTCTCATTACTATCAGAAACAAAATGATGCACACGCAAACTGCCATCTTCTGTGACATAAATCAGATGAATTGCAATCGCTCTGGCGGGCATCCCCTTATCAAAATAAACATGTCCAACCATTGAATAGTCACCAAATCCGACATAGTCATCCACCTGTTCATACCATGAGACCGGCTCGAAATATTCATCAACCAAATTAGCATAGTCTTCCACATGATGGGCAAACGTCAACGGATCAGTCAGTGAAACGGCTTTATTCTTAACCAATTCATGCATCCGAGCTACTTCTGGAATCAAAACTTTATCCACACTTTTAAGCACAGAAGTATTTTTATATACCTTCAACAGTTCAAAGTTATTAACAATTAACAATGATTCTTGTTCTACATTTTTCTTCAAAAAATCACTACTGAAATCAGCTGCCAAAATAGCACTCGGATAAAAGAATGATAACTTATGCATATCTGGCAGTGGAAAAAGCTTCGTATCATTCAATCCGTAAACACTAACTTGCGGATTTGCGACAATACTAAACTGTTGCCTATGTTCAATAAACGTTGTGACTGTCTTTTGTAATTCCTTGGAATCTCTAACTGGTTCAATGATTGGCACAATTTGCGAACCTAGCTGATCATTCTCACATAACTCTTGTAACGCCAATAAATCATACATGCGACCACGAAAATAAGGAAAGTAAGTCATAGTTTACCCTCCAAATTTGGTTTATTCTGTTCTTGCAATTTTAACTTCAACTCTTGGTACTCCACGTTTCGAGCATCCAACTCTTCTTGCAAAGCCGTAATTGCGTCATCTTTCATGTCTTCAACAAACCGATCATATAAATTATGATCTGGCGTATAAACGTCATATCCAGCTTTAGCTCGCTTCTTCAATTCTTTATAGAGACGGTCATCTGAATACAATTGCAGACCTTTTTCAACTCGTTTAGCCTTATCCACTTCCCGAAATAACGACGCCACAAAATGACTCGTTAAATATTGTTCATCAACTTGTAATTCTTGATACTGAGCCTTTTTCGCCACAGTCAAGAAACCTGGTGAACGAAGTGTTTGTGGTGAAGCTTCAATCGCTGCCTTATCAAAAGCACGATAAATTAAAACTCCAATATGGGCTGGAATTTCTGATGCCACCTCTTCATATAGTTTCTGTGGTAAAACAAAATAATTATAATTTCCAATAAAGGACAATTTAGCTTTCGAATGAAAATCGGACTTAGTAACCTTCAATTCATAACAACGCCATTCAATCTGGCCGTCAGTCAGTTGTTGATAACTTAAAGTATCCACGATTCCCTTTTTATCGGGCATGGAAACTTCTTCAACTACATAGGCACCCTGTTCATAACAATATTCATACAAGGTGCTCTCTAAATTTTTAGTTAGTTTAGTTTTCATTGGAATGTCCTTTCCAGAAGTTATCCACATCAGTTGTTAATTGTTTTAAAGATTGCACTCGTTGGTAGTTTTGCCAATGTGGTGGAAAAAGTCGTGTATATCTGGCGCTACCAAAACGTTGATCCATCAATAAGATAATCCCACTATCATGACTGCTACGAATCAATCGTCCCGCTGCCTGCAAAACGTTATTCATCCCTGGCATCTGATAGGCGTATTCAAAACCGTGCCCATTTTCTTCATCGTAATAGTCACGAATCAAGTTATTTTCAGCACTCAAACCAGGTAAGCCAACACTAACAATTGCCACGCCAATCAATCGATTACCTCGTAAATCAATTCCCTCAGAGAAAATTCCACCTAACACGCAGAAAGCCAATAACGTTTCCTTAGGATTATCCTCGAATTTATTGAGAAACTCCTCTCGGGCAGCGTTATCCATACCAGTCGCCTGAGTAATTGTCTTCACGTCAGGATATTCTTTCTCAAAAACCGCTTTAATTTGATTCAAGTATCCGTAAGAAGGAAAAAACACCAAATAATTTCCTGTTTTAGCAGAAATTAAAGCCTTCAAACTTTGAATAATACTCTCTTCACTGAATTGTCTTTGCTTATAAGTTGTTTGGACGTATTGTGTTATCAAAATATTCTGGTTATCCACAGGAAACGGTGATGGTAATTGATAAGCCAAACTATTATCTATTCCACCCAAAACGCTTTGATAATAATCCATTGGTGAAAGTGTTGCTGAAAACAAGACGGCTCCAATTCCTAAATCCAATGACTGATTAATAAAATTACTTGGATCCAGACAAATCTGTTTAATAACCAAATTTTTTCCGTCCAAAACGATTCTAGTTTTATAACTATCATCATATAGGAAAGAAATTTTGACAAAAGTTAGGCAATTAAAGAAATAATCTTTTGCACTTTCAAAGAAATCAGATGGCTTCTGTTCTGGCATCCATTCACTCATAAAATCATCGAACTTACTTAAAACTTTAATTAACTTATCCGGTATTTCACTAGTTATTTTCTCTTCACGGTCTTCCTCTTGGAGGACTTTTTTTATCTGCTTAAAAACTCGTTGAATCTTCTTTATTTGTGTTTGAAATTCAGCACTCGATTTATTCTTAATTTTCTTAGCATCTTTTAGAAGTGAACCAATAGCTTTATCACTGATTTCAGCTGAATACATATCACGTGACCGACTGACTAAATTATGAACTTCATCAATTAGAAAAAAGTTATCCGTATCTTTTTCAATAAAAAATCTTTGTAAGTAAACTAATGGATCAAATAAATAATTGTAATCACAAATTATGACATCACAAAATAACGACGCATCCAATGAAAATTCAAATGGATCCACCGTGTGTTTTTTTGCATATTTTTCAACTACTGCTCGCGTGATTGCATCTTCATTCGTCAACAAATCAGCCAGCGCTGGCTTTAGACGGTCATAATACCCAATCATATAAGGATTATCTTCTGGTGGCACATCCTGTTCTTCAGGAAAACGAATCTTATCTTTAGCAGTTAAGGTAATACTTTTGAGTTTCAATCCCTTGTTAGCCATCAATTCAATCGTTTCTTCAGCCACATGTCGAGTACTCTGTTTGGCCGTTAGATAAAACAATCGCTGAATTTTTTCTTCACCCATTGCCTTAATTGCTGGGAATAAAGTTGAAATTGTTTTCCCAGTTCCGGTCGGTGCTTCCACAAATAATCGTTTCTCCAGACAGATTGTCTTATAGACGGCACCAGCTAATTCATGTTGGCCGGTACGAAATTGCGGAAACGGAAAGTTCAATTTTTGAATCGAAGTATTTCTAGTTTTACGTAATTCAGCTCGCAAAGTGAGCCAATATTCATATTCATCAATCAAATCTTGGAAGAATTTAGTTAATTCTGGTCGTCCTAAAACTCTTTCATCGGTTGTGACTTCTTCAGTACTGACTCGAAAATAAGTCAATTGTAATGTGACATGTTCATATTCCGGATGATCTTTCAGTAATAAATATCCATAAACCTGAACTTGGCCCCAATACAATTCCAAAGTGTTATCACTCAACTCGTCATACGGTTGATCCGAAGTTTTGAACTCTTCAATTAAGGCACTATCTGCCGTCAGCTTAACCCCATCAGCTCGGCCTGAAATCAAATAGTCGGTATCATTCATGGTCACAATGGATTTTAAATAAACTTCGCTTTCATAATCGGCATCAATTGAACGTTTTTTTTGAAGTCGACGATGGATTCTGGCGCCGTTTTGGGCAGTGTTTTGACTATTTTTTGTTTCATTCAAATCACCACTTCGTAAAACAAACTCCACTAACTGGCGAATTCCAATCTTTGTCGGCATAACGTCCTCCTTAATTATTGCTAAATAACATTGTAAAACATGCGTTCGTTTTTGTCTGTATCAATTTTATTTGTTTTTTAAATTAAAATTTTATATATTTAGGCAAAATTCATACTTTTGTCAAAAACAAATTTTATAATAATTGAAAAATATACATTTAGTAAACGTCCTAAGGGGGCATTCTATTATGTTAGATGGAAAAAAGCATCATCTGAAATTACTTTCATTTTTATTTATGACTATTTTAATTTGCCTAATTTTTCTGAAATATAATAACAAACAAGTTTTGGCAGCTGATCCTACCACAGCTCCAGCAGGTGTTGATGTTTCGAAATACTTTGAACATGGTACTCCAAATCCTCAAGGTTCAAAGAACGTTTTCTCTACCAATTCTGCGAAACTGTACAACAACAGTCAAAGCGTAATTTCCTTGGCTAGTGGTCCCAGCACGTATGGCGCAACTTGGTCTAACGCTGATAATAAAAATTACATTGACCTTGATGACACCACCTCGACTCAAAAAATATCAGCTTGGTTATATTTTGGTAACGGCTCTGGTGCTGACCCTTCACTTAACGGAGATGGTATGGCATTAGTGTTTCAAAATGATGATAATGGTATCAATGCACTCGGTGCAGGTGGTGAAGGTCTAGGTGTTTATGGCTATGATGTTGGTGTTGGGAAAGATATGTTCCTTACTACAAGCTATACTTATCTTTCAACCAACATACTTGACCGGCTAAATTATATCGTTAATTCTTCCATCAAAAATAGTATGGCCCTAGAATTTGATCCACAACTTAACTCAAATACTAAGGATTCTCCAACTCAGAATTCTACCGATAATTTTGGTGCCAATCATTATTATTCATTAAACAATTTCGATACTTATAATCGTGATGTATCCTTCTTGCCATCTGATTATCCTGACAAAGATAATGCTGTTCAAGGTGGCTCTAGTCAATATGGACATATCGCAGTTACCTATCCTGGATTATCTGATTCATATCACAATATTAATATCACTGATAATTCCTCTAAAACAAATTTCACTTCTGCTTTCTCATTGATTCATACTCATTTAACTTCTGCGGCCGCCCTAGTTGACGATAACGATAATCAAAAACGTACCGTTGTATGGCACCATGTAACACTCAATTGGACTGGTCACACCAATGGTACTGCGACTGTTTCCTACTCATTTAACGACATCAATCCTAACGATATGACGACTAATTACAAAAAGTCAGGTTCAAACTTTATTCGTGTGGATGATTCAACAACTGTTAATTATCAAAAAGTTTTTGGTAAAACTACCGGCCATATTCTTTGGGGTTTCACCGGTTCAAACACTTCTAACGCAAACGTTGAAGATAAACTGGTCGACTTTGAATCTATCCCTGCCATGTTGAATATGAACGCCACATCTTCAATTACAGATAATTCACTTCCAAAGAAAACCATCACAGCTGACTCAGACGATAATCAAATGACAACTGCCAATGGCGACTCACTAACTTTGAATTACGATTTGGATTATGTATCTGGTCGACAAAATTGGTCCAATATTGTTGCTAAAATCAATCTACCAGACTACTTCGACTTAATGCCAGATGATGATGTGATAGGTACGATAAATTATAAGGATAGCTCTGGAAAAATTATCAGTAGTGAAAATCTTACTTCGAGTGATCTCGATTCAACTGGTAAAATCATTAATCATAAACTTTCCACAGCTAACCAAATTGGTACACAAGATGGTAATAAAATTACTTCAGTCAGTGTCGCTGTCAATGGTAAATCTGATAATACAACAGATACCACAGTCACATCTAATCCAGTTTCCGCAACCTTTACCGGTGACAACAACATTTCTAACTTGAGTACCCCAACTTTCAAAGTTAAACCTAAACAGACTTATACTTTGGCTTTAGATACGACAAACAAAATTAATCTCCCTTATAAAGGAACAACCGGATTAGTTCTACCTGTTGGCCTGCATTACACCGGCAATAATTTTACGGATGATGACCCCATTTATTATGAAATCACCGTCAACGGTAAAACTTATGATGCCACAAACAATATTAATTCAACAACCGCCGACGCCACCGATAACAACATTGATCTTCGGACAATTATTGATAACAACACCGACTTTTGGAATATCTTTACTGATGACGATACCGTGAAAAAAGTTTATATCACAGCTAGGGATGCTAATGGCGTCACATCCAATAAGGCTGAGTATGATGTTACCGTTATTCCTAATACCCTATTACAACTTTCAACAACCGATTTGAAGTTCCAAGATACCCAAGCTATTTCAGAAAAGAAAATTTTGAATCGTATCGGTACCTTTTCACTTAGCGTCAAAAGTTCTAATACACCTTGGTATTTATACGGTTCTTCCACAGATTTGGAAGATAGTGATAAAGACGTCTTTAACGGAAACTTAATTTACAAAAAAGATTCGACAAGTGTTGGTACTAGTCTTCAAAATAATTTAACTTTCATTGCTAAACAGACCGATTCATCCGATTCTGATACAGATATTCCGACAACCTACAAGTGGCTTGATAATACCGGTATCTTACTCAACGACAATGGTAGTAACGAACAGGGAACTTATACTGGTAAAATAACTTGGACACTTACCGATACACCACAGGCGTAAGAGGATATCTGTTTTCATAAAAAAAATAGTTTTTTTTGAAAATAATTATATAATTGAGTACATAGTCTTGAAGGGAAAATTCTTATGCAAAATAGTACTGAAGATGTTTTGGTAGAAGCCTTAGAACTCGTACTCCAAAAGAAACCAATCGATAAAGTTACAGTTAAAGATATCGTCAACGAATGTAATTTAACTCGCCAAACTTTCTATAATCATTTTTCTGACATTTACGAATTAGTCGAGTGGACCGCTCGCCAGGCAACTGAACGTGCCCTCAATAATGTGGCTGATTATGATAACTGGCAAAAGGGATTCTACGATCTGATGCTTATCATTAAGGCCAACAAGGTTATCATTGATAACACTTATCGTTCTGCCTATCGTGATTTGATGGAAAAACATATCTATGAAATCATTTATAGTTACATTATTGTTGTCGTAGAAAATCAAGCTACTGGTATGGCTGTTGACCAAAAGCATAAAGATTTCATTGCTCACTTTTATAGTCTCGCCTTTATTGCACTCATCTTTGAATGGGTCAAAGATGGAATGAAGGATGATCCACAAGAGATAGTCGACCAAACTGGTGTCTTGGTTCAAGGAGACTTCAAGAAAGCTCTTAAAAAGTACGCTAAATAGCTTTACATATTTTTAGAAGTGTAAATAAATTTTACACTTCTATTTTTTTGTCAATTGTTTGAAAGCGTTCACTACCCTATCGTAAGTTGCAAGGACGAAGTTTGTTTCCGAATATTGAAAGAGGGTAAATTAAAATGAACATTTATAAAACTATGTATCATCCTCACAAACCAGTTGGGGTTGACGCTCGTAAAGCTGATATCGTTGGTGGAGGAATTGCCGGATTAGCTACTGCTGCTTTCTTAATTGATGATGCCAAGATGCCTGCCAGAAATATTACTATTTACGAAAAGAAGCCTGTTATGGGTGGATCAATGGATGGTACTAAGGGTAATGAGGGTTACTTGTGCCGTGCCGAACGTGAACTAGAACCATACATGGAATGTCTTTGGTATCTATCAAGTAAGATTCCATCACTTGAAAACGAAGGCAGAACTGTCCTAGATGACGTTGTTGACTTTAACCGTGATGAACCAATGCACACTGAAGCTCGTGTAATTGTTAACCAAGGTGAAATTGACGGTCAATACCACAATTACAAGATGCCACAACGTTACGTTACCGCTATGGCACAAATCGTTTCATCAACTGAAGAAGAATTAGCTGACAAACGAATTGATGAATTTTTTGACAAAGACTTTTTCAGAACTAACTTCTGGACATGTTTCCACAGTCAATTAGCCTTCAAGAATTATCACAGTGCTATTGAATGTCGCCGTTACTGGCAAAGATTCACTTTCATTAATCGTCACGAATACCTAGAAGGTTTTATTCACACTAAATATAACGAATATGACGCTATTATTCTTCCTATCGAAAGATGGCTAATTGATCAAGGTGTTAACTTTGTTAATAACTTCTCAGTTTACGATTTATCCTTCGACGAAAAGATCGACACTGTTAATGCCATTTTGGCACATCAAAACGGTGAAGATATTACTATCCCAGTTGCCAATCGTGACCTGGTCTTCGTTACAACAGGTTCAATTAGTGAAAATAGTAGTTTCGGTGACAACAATACTGTCGCAAAGACCAATAGAGATACTAATGACATGGGTACCTTCACTATCTGGCAAAATCTTGCTAAAAAGGATGACAAATTTGGACACCCTGAGAAATTCTTGGGACAAATCGACCAAACTAAATGGATCTCATTCTTCCCAACTGTTAAAGATTACCCTGAATTCTTCAAACGAATTGAAGAGTTATCTGGTAGTAGAGCCGGAACTGGTGGCTTGATGACATTTAAGGATTCCAATTGGGATATGTCATTTGAAATTCACCACAAACCATTCTTCCCTTACCAAGCTGATGATGAAGAAGTTGGCTGGGGCTATGGACTTTATGGTGAAAACGTCGGTAACTACATCAAGAAACGCATGTGGGATTGTACCGGTGACGAGATCATGACCGAATTGCTATACCACTTAGGTATGCTTGACATTAAAGATGAAGTTTTGAAACACACTTACATGTCAACAGCCATGATGCCTTATGCCACAAGTCAATTCATGCCACGTAAACTTGGAGACCGTCCAAAGGTTGTTCCTGATGGATGCACTAACTTAGCCCTATTAGGCCAATTCGTTGAAGTTGATGATGATGTTGTCTTCACCGTTGAAACTTCAGTCAGAACAGCTCTTGAAGGTGTTTACGAATTACTAAACGTTGAAAAAGATGTTCTCGAAGTCAATCCTTCAAGATACGACATCCGTTATCTCCTAGAACGTGTTAAGAGATTCAATGGCATCAAGGGTGAAATCACGCCTGACATGTTACCACAACTAACTCCAGAGGTTATTCCTGAAGTTACAAAACAACTACTACACTATGTAAATAATGTGCCACCATACTACACAATGTACTTAGGGCGTGACAAAACTATTCCATTGAAAGAATCAGTTTTGCACCCAAAGGCACCACATAGTAAATCATAATTTCCTTATACCTCTAATAATATATATCTTCCCATAATAAAAAGGTCGCCAATTCATCTTTGAATTGTGCGATCTTTTTGAATATAGCATTTAAAAATTAACATTTGAAACATATAAATTATGGTTACTTCTCACATTACCATGCAATTCAGCTAATAAAATCATACCCGGATGATTTTTTTCACTCTCAACCTTTGATTAAAAAACTATTTAACTTTACCGACCAAAATAGTTGATCCGACAGTGATTTCAGTAACCTTATCCCAATCAATCAATGACTTATCAACATTAAACAATAACGGCGTCATATTGATAAAAGCATTTCTTTCTTCTGCATCAACTGAGTAGGTTTTTGTAGCATCGATTTCCTGAACCAATTGATAATGTTCTTCAAAATAATCCAAAACATTTTTATTTGAATATTTTTCCTGTTTCAATTGATCTTTAGCAACTTCACGCAACTCCTGAACATGATATTCATTGGGAATAACTTTTATCACGTAACCATTTTTGCTTAAAATACGATTGAACTCATTGTAATTAGCTGGTGAGAAAATATCGATGATGCCATCAATTGTTTTATCTTGAATGGGTAATCGTGCCAAGTCACCAACAAACCATTCTATCGGCATATTAGGACCCTTTGCGGCTAATTGAATTGAGTCCTTCGAAATATCAAAGGCAAAGATATTCTTATCTCCTAATTCACTAATTTTCTTTGAATAATAACCTTCACCACAACCAACATCTAAAATATTTTGAATGGATAAATCTGTAGTCAATTTCGCCAATTTATCAGCAATATGATCATACATTCCACGTTCCAAAATTGTATGACGGTTTTCAAATGAAGCTAGGTCATAATTCTTTTGTTGTTTATTATTTAAGACAAAATCAACGAAACCTTTTTTAGAAATATCAAAACAATGATTCTCTTCACACATCAAACTATTGCCATCTAAAGAAAGTTTATTTCCACAAATGGGACACTTGAAAAACTTATTACTGTTACTGAATTTTTGAATTTTATTATTCATTCATACACCCTTATTTTTCTTCTTGCGATACAAGCTGTGGCATCGCATTACTTAAGAATTCGTTAGCAAATTCATCGTTATAGATCCACGAATTAATTTGATTCTTTGCCAAAATTAGTGGCATTCGGTCATGAATCTCAATCATGGACTCATTTGGCTCGGTCGTAAACAAGATACTTTGTGGAACATCTTCAAAATAATTATAACAACCGGCAATAAATAATGTTTCTGGATCATTGCTAAAATTAAATTTATATTTTTGCTTAGACTTACTCCATTCAAAAAATCCAGTTGTCGGATAAACACAGCGATTATTTCTAAACGGTTGAGCAAACATCGACTTTTGACGGACTGTTTCCGAACGTGCATTAATAATTGACTGTCCTGCTTTAAAGCCTGGAAAGCCCCACTTCATGCCGACTACTTTAACTTGGCGTTCTCCAGCAACAATCAAAGCCGTCTCATCAGTTGGAAAGACTTCGCCAATTTTAGGATTATAACCATTATCGACTGCTAATTGATAGATTCGTTTAATTTCTGGATTCTTATCTGGTTGAAACATATAACGTCCACACATAGAATTGACCTCCAATAAAAAAACTAGAACATTTCTGTTCTAGTTTACCAAAGTCTAAACTTCCTTAGGCCAATTATTTCCAAAATCATGCTGTGGCAAACACAACAATACAAGTAAGGCAACTTGACCAATGATTGGCACAAAGTAAAGTAGAACCCACCAACCATGCATATTTCGATCATGCAATCGTCTGATAGATGCTGTAAATATTGAGATGTAATAATAGCCGACTGTCATTGCTAGAGCAACACCAATAATTGAGCTCCAATAATAATCACCCATAGGCATTCTAGTAATAGCTAAAGCCAATAATCCGGAAATTACTAGGGCAACAATCGACATTCCTAAGTAGCCCCACCAGAAATCCTTACGGCTCATTCTTTTAGCACCAACGAATAAATCTTGAAAATATAATTTTGTTGAAGAAAATATTCCTGGTCGAAAACTTTCATTCCATACTGATTCTTTCATTTGCATTTTAATTTCTCCTAAATGTGAATCCCGATTACAAAACCTAATATACCAAAAATGTAAGTTAAGATGAAATAAATGAAACAGCTCCATAAACGATGCTGGAACCATAACTGACTTAACTCCATATTGAAGGTCCCAAATGTGGTGAATCCACCACAAAATCCAGTTCCTAATAGTAATAATATCGCACCGTTATGAATTTGTGCAGTGAAGATTCCTAAAAGCAATGCACCAAAAATATTGATCAGTAACGTTACAACTGGAAAATCAAATTTGATTTTTGATTGCATCTGCGTCAATTCATTACGTAAAAAGGCCCCTATGGTCGCTCCAAAGCCAACTAATAAGAAGTTCATACTTCTTTACCTCGCTTCTTAATATAGTCACTGAACGCCTGTGAAGCGGCCCAGTAGTTACCTAAAAGTGCTAATAGAAATCCACCAACAATTGTTGCTGTTAAATATATTAACAATGATAACCATTGACCAGCGCTATACAACCGATATGTATCGGCGGTAAATGTTGAAAATGTTGTATATGCTCCCAATAAACCAGTACTCAAAGTCAAAATAACTTTTGGTGAGAGATGAAATTTATCTTGTAAATAATGAATCAAAAATGGCAATATCAATGCTCCACTCAAGTTAGCTATTAGAGTTCCTAGCGGAAATCCATTACTAGTTTTAAAAATAAGACTTTCTAAATACCGCAAATCACTTCCGATAAAGGCACCAATAAACAAAAGTCCAAAAACTTCGCCTCTTTTTTTCAAAACACATCATTTCCTTCCAAAAAAATTATCTGACTAACTATAAAAACCGTCAATTCATTTGAATTGGCGGTTTTATTGTGTTGGTGTTTCTTATTTTGAAACGAGCTACACAGGCCAATTTCTTCCGGTTAGCCTAATTTCCCAAATCATGTGCAAAGTACGCACATAATTCGTGAAATTTTGCTAATCCTCGGAAATTCCCCGGCCTGTTCCGCTCTCTAATCTGAAACGAGCTACACAACACAACTCCCTCCGGTTAGCCTGACTTCCCAAATCATGCACACAAAACGTGCATAATTCGTGAAATCCTGCTAATCCTCACGAGCTAACCGTGTTGCTCCGCTCTCTAAATATTTCTACTTTTTACTTTCCACGTCATGTCCACCGAACTCATTACGTAGGGCCGCAACGACTTTACCTGTTACAGTATCGTCTTCTTGTGAACGGTAACGCATCATCAATGATGCACCAATAACTGGAGTTGGTACTTGTAGTTTCAAGGCTTCTTCCAAAGTCCATTTACCTTCACCTGATGAATTCATAACACCTTTAATTTCATCTAATTTAGGATCTTTTGAAAAGGCTGATTGAGCCAATTCCATTAGCCAACTACGAATAACTGAGCCGTGTTCCCAAACTTTGGCAACTGCTTCATTGTTGTAATCGTATTGACTGTGTGCCAAAACGTCAAATCCTTCAGCGATTGATTGCATCATACCGTATTCGATACCGTTATGAACCATCTTTAGATAATGGCCACTTCCGGCTTTACCTGTGTATAAGTAACCATCTTTTTGAGCGATACCTTGGAAAATAGGTTCGATATAAGCAAACAACTTTTCGTCGTCTCCACCAATCATGAAATTACCATCACGATTAGCACCACTCATACCACCAGAAGTACCAACATCAAAGAACTTGATATTCTTAGCAGCTAAAATTTTGTTATGTTCCAATGAATCTTCGAAAAATGAATTTCCACCATCGATCACGATGTCATCTGGATCAAGAATATTACTCAATGTATCAACTGTTTGGTTAGTTGGTTTCCCCGCTGGCAACATTACCCAAACAATACGTGGAGCTGACAAAGCTTTAACAGCATCTTCCAAAGTTGCTTCTACTTGTGCACCTAATGTTGATGCGTCATTTCTGGCAGCATCGTTTAAATCGAAAGCAACTACCTCGTTACCATTACGAATCAAATTCTCAGTTAAATTGATTCCCATCTTGCCTAACCCAATCATTGCTAATTTCAAAATTCATCCTCCTAAGTTGTTATCACAAGGTCTAATTATACATAAAAAAGCCGCACCAAAATAAACATTTTGGTACGACCCGATTGCTCAAGAGGTTGATATCATAGTCAAAATTGGCTGATTAGCTCATAAACTTATTCCACCAGTGACCTTTTTTATCATCATTAACTTTTTCGTTCACACGTTCTTTAATTGTTTCATCTTTGCCAGAACCTGCATCTTGAACCTTTTCTTCAGCTTGTTGCTTGAGAGTATCTAGTTCAACTTGTAGTTGTTCCTTTGATTTTTGGGCGTCATCCAACTCTTGTTGTAGTTCCTTAATAGTTAGTTCACGCTTCTTATTCTCAGATTCCAACTTGGCAATAGTTGTTTGCATCTCATCGATCATACTATCCTGTTTAGCGTTCGATGTAGTTTTAACGTCAGATGTTGGATATATTTGCATAGCAGAAGTTTCCAGAGTCATCTTAGGACCGTGGCTTAACTTAACCATTTCTTTGAAATCTTCAATATTTTTTTGAGTGTATAAACGATTATTTTGACTGTTACGTTCAAAATATTTACTGTTCTCAGTTGTTCGTTCAACTATCAAAGAATATTTACGTAATGTTGCTACGCTTATCCCCAAGTCTTTGGCAGCTTGCGCAGGAGTTAATAGATTGTTACTTTTTGCTTTAGTCAAAAGGATTCCCCCATGGTTGTTTCGTTCTCTTCATTATAAAAATAATAATTGTGAAGTTCAACTACAAATTAGTATACTCTAAATTAAAATCACACTTGGTATATTTTAACCGTAAAAATGGATATACTGAAGATGTAATAAAAAAATATTTACTCTTAGCCGGCGCAGTCGGTTTTTCTTTGGTGTATAATTCGTCTTACAAGAATAAAAGGGGAAATCATATATTGTCAAGTTCTACAATTACAACAAATCTTATTATCATATTAATAACCTTTATTTTTGCTTTCTTCTTCGTTGCTGCTGAGTTTGCTTTAGTGCAAACCAGACCTAGTCAACTGGAAGATGCAATTGCAAAGGCAAAAGATGGTAATACAAAAAAACTAAAACGTGCTTTGATGATGGTTAATAACCTGAACGAGTACTTATCAACTACCCAAGTTGGTACTAGTATCGCTGGTATCATTTTAGGTTGGATTGGTGAAAGTACTATTGAATACCTATTAGTGGAAGTATTGGGCATCGTTCATATTTCTGCAGACGGTAGTAGTGGTCTTCATGCCGCTAGTGCAATTATTGGTGTGCTCTTACTAACATATTTGGAAGTTGTTATCACTGAAATTGTCCCTAAGAATGTGGCAATTGATATGCCGATGTCAACTTTGATGCTAGTTGTATCACCGTTGAGATTTTTCCATTTAGCCGTTTATCCATTCGTTTGGTTACTAAATATATCTGCTTCCGGAATTGTCCGTTTGATGGGTATGAAACCAGCCGATTCAGAAAACGAAGTTTTCTCACAATCAGAAATTTTAAGACTTTCCAAGTCATCCGTTAAGGGTGGCGATATGGAACCAAACGATGTTATCTTCATGCAACGTGCCTTCGAATTGAATGACAAGGTTGCTAAAGATATCATGGTCGATCGTACTAGTCTTTACGTTGTTGATATCACCGATAAAATTAAAGATGTTATCAAAGATTATCTACAACAAGGGTTCTCAAGATTCCCAGTTGTTGCCGATAATGATAAAGATAAAGTTCTAGGTTATGTTTATGCTTACGATATTGTTCGTCAAAATCAAGTTGATGGCGATGTCAGTATCAGTCGTATCTTGAGATCAGTTAATACCGTTCCCGAAACAATGCCTATCCAAGATATTTTATCTAAGATGATCAAGAAACAAACTCCTATCGTTGTCGTTGTTGACGAATATGGTGGGACAAGTGGTATCGTCACAGATAAGGATATCTATGAGGAATTGTTTGGTACCGTCAAGGATGAAATCGATGATGTTTCCGATGAATATATTGTCAAAAATGATGACGGAACGTATAACGTTTCAGGTAAAACAACACTTTACGATTTCGAACGTTATTTCAGAACCGATATTGAGGAATTCCAAAACTCCGATATCATCACTGTTGGTGGTTATATCATTGAGAAATACCCTAACATCCAAAAGGATTATGAGTTTGAAATGAATAACTTCAAATTCAAGGTTGCCGAATTCGATCATGGATTCGTTAACTGGTTCAAAGTTAGTGTTGATAAAACAGCCGTAACTAAGCAAGATAATTTGGCATCATTAACTGATGTTGATAATTTGAAAGAATAAATATATAGCAAAACACCCACAATTCAGATAGGATTGTGAGTGTTTTTTTTACACTTGAAACTAAAACAACTATTTCTTGATTGAATAACTAGCCCAAAAAGTTGGAATATTAAAATCGTGTAACTTTCCCTCGCTATTAGTGTCTTCGTATAAATCAACGATTTGAAAACCTGCCTTAATTTGACCACGCAGTTGTTCATCTAATGTATGTGAAAATTGAATTCCCTCTTCTTCAGGTGGAAATTCTTCATTAACAGAATCATCCTTCAACGGATTATAAGGCAAACTATGATATAACTTTGTTTCTGTTTTATCGAAAATATAATTAATACCATTATCCATACCGACAAGAAGTCGACCGCCCTTTTTCAAAACGCGAGCACTTTCTTCCCAAACATGTTGCACATCTTCGACATAACAATTAGCAACTGGTTGAATGATCATGTCAAAACTTTCGTCGTCAAATGGTAATTTCTTTGTCATATCACCACGAACGACATTAATGTCATATCCTTCTCTTTTAGCAACTTCAGTTTCCGCATCCAGTTGTTTTTGTGAGTAATCAAAAACAGTACATTATGCTCCAAGAGCTGTCAGAATTGGCATTTGTTGGCCACCACCAGATGCTAACCCTAAGATTTTTTGCCCCGACATATCTTTAGGATACCAATCATTTGGAACAGCAATATTAGGTGTCAAAACCAATTTAAAGTTACCTTTTTTTGCTTCAGTAAATTCTTCATGACTAATTGGTTTTCCCCATTCCCAACCTTCATTGACCCAACCATCAATAATCTTGGAATTAAAGTCAGTATAATTATCCATTATTTGCCCCTCATCTCTTATAAATTGAGGTAATTATAATATTTATTTTTATTAGGGACAATAAAAAAGCAACTCCAATTCAAAATGTGAATTGAAGTTGCTTATGTTAATGCTTAAAATTTTTTCTTCTATCTTTTTTACTGAGCTACCATGTATTCCAATTTCTAGCTCTCTTTAGAATTGTTTTTGAGTCCTTCAATTTTACTAAAATTAACCAGATTCAACTTATTGATAAATAACACCGCAATAATAACTAATAACGATAAGAAAGATATACGACGGGCAATCTTTTGAGTAGTTGTTTCAAAGTAGTCGACTACCACTTTACCCTTACCATTAATAGTTACCTGTGCTAAATTGTTATTCTTTTTATCTACTCTCAAATTAGAGACTTTACCCTTAGACTGAGTTGATTGGAAACCATAATAAGCAATTATTGGTAAATCAACTTTAGCATTCTTTGCCTTTTTAAAATTAAAGCTTAGACGTGTGCCATATTGTTTAAAGTCAGTAATTTGGGCCTTACCATCACGTATCTTAGGCTTGTGAGTACTTCTTTGTAATTTACTTAGATTCGTACCTACTGGTAAATACTCTTGTCCTGCGCCAATACTATAAGGTTCTAACTTGTTATAGGCACTATAAGTATTCGATTGTAGTGGTGAACCAATAACCAAGCGATAACTAGCTGAAACTGAAATTAAGAAAACAAACGCAATCAATAATGTTTTTGAAATTCTTCTTTGGAAAAGATTGAATGGATCAGCAGCAACAAAGATTGCTAATAAAATGGAAATAATTATATCAAATCGCCATGGATATTGAATCATCTTAAATGGTGTTTTATTCAACAATTCCCATGGGAAAACCTTGGTACTACAAATCAACATGACTGCACCTGCAATAGAGAAATGACGCAAGGCACGATTCTTTATTTTAGTAGTTGAAACCAAAATAACGACTGCCGCAATAAGCATCACTAAACCAATATTTGGCTGGCTAATCGAGTTTCCTAAACTCCAGTGTGTTACATCAGATAACTCCGAAGCACCACCAGATAAATTACCAACTGACTTAGTTAACATAAATTCCGTATGATGTACCTGTTCAATCATCGGTAAGAAATAAGCAATACTCAAAAGTAATGAACAAAGAGCCGACCAGAGTAATGACAATAATCGTTTAGGATTAGCTTTCAATTCTGAGACTTGGCATAACGCAATTATAACGATTAAAATTGCCACCATTATTGGTGAAATTGCATGTGAATAAATGATTCCCGTCATACCAAAAGTTAGGAAAAGCCAATTAGTTCGTTTGCCATAGAAAATTTCATAAATACCTAAAACAGCAATCGGTAAGAATAAAAATGTTCCTAATTCACCGATATCATGACGGTATAGCATGTCATACATACGATACGTTGATAACGTGTAAACAAAACTAAAAACTAAGCTATTCCAATATTTCTTTTGAACTTTGTAAAAACATAGAAATGAAACTCCAAATGTTAAAAAATTTAAGAAGATATTTAATCCAATGACTGCTTGAGCACTTGAATATCCCATTAATCGCAAAAATGCGGCTGGATATAACAGAAAGTCTGAATAGAAAATATCAACAATATAACCAAATCCATCCATAAACGACATATTGATGAATGGAAATAGTTGATGCCTAGCAAGTGAGTGATATAAACCCTCAATTCTCATAATGTGGAATCTATCATCACTTGTTCCCAAGTAAGACCAAATTTTTCCTTGGAATATTTGTGCCTGATAAATTGCCAAAATACTTGCTGCAAGGAAAAGCAATACAGTGAGGATAATTACTGCAACCTGCTTAAATCCTTTTTTCTTTAGAAAAGATAACTGCATGAATTGGATACCCCTTTTTATGTTAAAACTAACAATCATATTATACTAATTGGTTTCCTGTAAAAGATACTTATTTTTTCATTCTTTTTTTCTGATCACAAAAATAAATGATACTACTAATAAGCCCATTAGTGAGACCAATTTACTAAGTTGCTGAATCATTGTCGGATAATAATTTACCTTAACTGCACCATTTCCATGGATTGTAACAGTTCCAAGTCCGTTGTTTTTCTGATCCATTTTTAATTGTGAGACTTTTCCAATCGAAGATTTTGAAGAGTAACCATAGTATCCAATAATCGGTAAATCTACTTTGGCATTTTTTGCATCCTGATATTGAAAACTTACCTTCGATCCAACTTGTTTAAAATCACTAATAATTGCCGAACCACTTTTAACTTCAGGTTTATGTGAAGTGGACCGTAATTCCGTCAAATTAGCATTCTTAGGCAGATACTCCTCACCAATTCCAATACTATAAGTATCCACATTGTCAAAACTTGCATAACTGTTATATTCATTAGGATTGTTCTTGATCAAGGCTGCTTCAGACACCACCGTAACCAACATTGTCATAACAATTAGAGAAATTCTCTTCCAATTACGATTGAACAATTTTAAAGGATCACTGGCTAAAAAGATGGCGAAGAGAATTGTGATTATCATGTTAAAACGCCATGGAAATTGAATCATTTTCAAAGGAGTATTTTCAAAGAATTTCCATGGAAAAATATTGGTCGTCATTATCAACAATATTTCACCGATAATGGCAAAATCCCGAATAACTGGAGTTTTAACTTTCCAAATTACCAAGGGTATCATCACTGCTACCAAAATAAGAATTAAACCAATGCCTTGTTGATTAACATTATTGGTCAAACTCCAGGAAAATAATTCTGGCAAAGTCGAACTTCTTTGGACTACATCAACCAATGGTGAAGTCAATTTAAACTGTGTATGCTTCAACTGTTCAATTATCGGTAAAAAGTATGCCAAACTCAAAATTAACGAGGTTCCACCAGCATAAAACAACTTTAGAATCCTTCGAGGTTGCCTGATCAGTGTTCTTAATCTAAATAAAATTACCAATACGATAAATATGGCAATCAGAATCGGTGACAAGGCATGTGAATAAATGATGGCTACCATACCAACAGTGAGGTACAGCCACTTTTTATCATCGGCATAAAAGATTTCATAAATACCCAACATTACGATTGGTAAAAAGACTAATGTCAAAACTTCCCCAACATCAAATCTCCGCACCATATCAAAAATACTATAAGCTCCCAAGGTGTAGACGAAACTGAATATCAAACTCTTATTATATTGATGACTAGCTCTATAATAAGCAAAAAATGATGTTAAAAATGTACAAAAGTTCAACATAACGTAATAAATAACAAAGGATTGTGCAATTGAGAATCCGGCAAATCGTAATATTGCTGCAGGATATAACCACAAGTTAGAATAAAAAACATTACTGATATAACCGAACCCACCTAGAAAAGACATGTTCACAACCGGAAACAACACGCCTTCTTTCATAGATTGATACAGCCCTTCCATCCGCATAATGTGGAATCGTCCATCGGTGTCCAGACCTAAATAAGACCAAATATGTCCATTGGCTAAATCTGTTAGATAAATTGAAACAATACTAGCAAAGACAAATAATAATAAAGTTAATAACCATTTATGTTGACTCAACAGTTTTTTCATAATTTTATATCCTGACGGAAAAAGGGAGCCTAAAGACAAATTAATGTCTTTAAGCTCCCTCAATATTTTTATTTATTTAACTAAATCATAATCAATTACGTTAACACTCTTATCAATTATTTCCTTACTGTTGGAAAAAATTATCAGTTGTGTTTTTGGATCAACTTTCAATGACATCCCATCGTCCAGAAAATCCTTAGCACTATCTTTAAAATAAATTGTGCCGATATTACTATCTAAATGGACTGTGTAATCTGAAAGGTCCTCATCACTATCCACTGCAATAATACGAAACTTGGTTAATAATGCACAGGTACCTTCATCAGATAAATGACCAAATCCGTCATCTAAATCTAACAAGATTCGTTTATCCTCATTCAGATACTTTTGCAACTTAGCTTTCACTTGTTCAGTGACTTCAATTTTCATACGTGCACCTCAAATCAATATTTGTACTTTGTTGTACTTCCCCAATCAATCAAGCTCACGATAAAGACCATGAATATAATTGAAATATAGCTTAGGAATATCCCATTGAAGACATTGTATAACACATCCCTAACATTGTAGTCGATGTTGCTTACAATCAAATCTTGCAGAGGATAGTAGATACAACCTAATAATAAGGCCAACAAGATTGAAGTACAGATTCCGACCGTACCAATATGGTGAAAGAACAACATAGATCCAACTTTCGACCATAAACGTAACGCTAGAATGATGAATGTGGCTGCTGCTCCAACCATGACCGTCTTTATAAGTTTTTTGATAGTCTGAATTTTAACAATAACTTTCTCAATCGGTCCCAAATCATTATCAACGATTTGATTCATCAATTCTTCATTACTACTGATAACATTATCTATTTCCGTATCAATATTAAGTCCATATTGATTAGCTTCCGCTTTAAGTTTGGTGCTGAGTGTTGAAAGAATAGAACTACCAATCGTTAATTTAGAGTCATCGCTATAAACTTCATCCACAGAGGTATTAATAATTTTTTTGACATCATTATTTGTCAAATTCACTGAAGAAAGGTTTGCTGACTCTGAATAACTATTAACCAGTCTGCCTAACCTTTGATTAGTATAATTTTTGATTAAGGTAACATTAGTTTCGCTACTAACAACTTTTTTGACATAATTACTATTCAAAACGGTTGATAAAGTTATTCCTAAAAATACGATTATCATTAGACAAATTGACAATAAAACTAAAGTAAAACCGTGTCTGTTATATGACAATGACTTGCTCATAATTACTTCTCCATAGCTAGATTAACAATCTCTTGTGGCTTATTTACGATCCATTCTGAGTTAGCAGCTTTCAATTCCGCATAATCTCCAAAACCGTAAGTTACCCCGATAGCCTTTAAATTGTTTTTGTGTGCCCCCACAATATCACTGCTACGATCCCCAACCATAACAAGATTCTTTGGATCCAATTCAACTGAAGTCTTCTCGATACCATAGGAAATAACATCTTCCTTTAATGAACGAACTGACTCATCTTCAGCGGCTCCAAAAACGTGTCTAACATATTGTTTCATATCTAATTGTTCAATAATTTTTTTAGCAAAAATTTCTGGTTTAGATGTAGCAACGAAAACTTCCTTATTTGCCTTGTTCAAAGCCTCCAGCATATCGTAAACACCATCATAAACTGTATATTGTTCCCAGCCTTCCTCTTGATAATATTCCCGGAAGGCATTTATACTTTGGTTAATAGATGGATCATCAGCTTCAAGGTGATCATACTTTTGTAATGAGGCTCCAATAGTTGGTCCAATAAAAGTATGCAATACAGCATCATCATGTGGAACATAGCCTAAAGTATGTTCGTACATATATTTCAAACTCTTCATAATTCCTTTTTCAGAATTAATAATTGTTCCATCCAAATCAAAAAATAAATTGTTCAAATTTACTTCATCCTTTTATGTTAAATTTAAGTTATGTAAAGAGTATATAGCATTCATTAAAAAATAACTAACAGTCGTAGGTAGAGTATGGTAAAAATCAAAAGGCCACAAACATATACCAGTCTCGATGAGGGCCTAACAGATCGACAAGTCGACGCGAAAGTTCAAAACGGACTGACAAATGTTCAAACAAAGAAATTATCACGACCAGTTTACAGAATTTTGGCCGATAATTTATTTACATTATTTAATTTTTTAAATTTAGTCATCGCTATTTTAATCTTCTGGACCGGTTCCTATCGCAATTTATTCTTCTTGGGACCAGTCATTGCCAATATAATTATCGGTAGTTACCAAGAAATCCGCGCTAAGGTAACTGTTGATAAAATAAGTCTAGTCAATACACAACATTTTACTGTCACCCGAAATGGGCAAGATGAAACTATTGCAATCGACGATTTAGTTGAAGACGACATTGTCGCTATTAAGCGTGGCGATACCATGCCTGCTGACGGAATCGTCCGCTACTCGAATGGACTTCAAACTAATGAATCCAGTATTACTGGTGAAGCTGATACAATCAGTAAAACTATTGATGATGAAGTCTTCTCTGGTAGTTTTGCGGTTGCCGGTCAAGCTAAAATTCAATTGACACAAGTTGGTAAAGAAAGTTTTGTTTCTAAATTATCCTCCGCTGTTGGTAGAGAAAAACGTTCTGTCAGTGTTTTAATGAAAATAATTAATAACATTATTAAAATTCTAACATATACTATCATTCCAATCGGACTTCTTTTATTTTTCCGCTCATTCTTAAAGAATGGTGATGTGTCTCAGTCAATTTTAGGTACTTCCGCTTCCGTTATTGGGATGATTCCTGAAGGTTTAGTCCTCCTAACTTCCGTTGCCTTAGCCACTGGTGCCTACAATCTGTCCCGAAAACGTATCGTTGTTCGATCATTAAGTGCTATCGAAACTTTGGCCCGTGTTGATACACTTTGTTTGGACAAAACCGGAACTATCACAACTGGTAAATTAACTGTCAAAAAAACTATTGCTTATAGTATGAGTGAAAAACAACTTCAAGCGATTGCTCAAAAAATCGTCGATGTAACTCAGGAAACCAATGCGACTGCTTTAGCTATTAAAAATTTAAACGTTGAAGCATCCAAACATGACACTAAGGAAGTTATCCCATTTTCTTCAGAAACTAAGTATTCCGGTTTTATTGCGACTGACGATAGCCGCTACATTATGGGTGCTCCGGAATTCATCATTAAAAATCCTACTGAGGAAGTTACCAAGACAATTCAACAAGCTGCTGAAAATGGATTCCGTGTGATTGCTATTCTGAAGGAAAATTCCACTCAAACTTTGCTTGGATTATTGTTAATCTCTGATGAAGTAAGAAAGCAAGCTCCATCTACCTTCAGCTACTTAAAGAATCAAGGTATCGACTTAAAAATCATTTCTGGTGATAATCCGGTTACTGTCGCTAACGTGGCCGCTCAAGCCGGTATTGATTCTGGTAAAAACTACATCGACATGAGTAGCGTTAAAGATGATCAAGACTATCACGAATTAGTTAAAAAGTACAAAATTTTCGGTCGAGTTCGTCCTAGTCAAAAAGCTGACTTAATCAAAGCTATGCAAGACAATGGTTTAACTGTTGGTATGACTGGGGATGGTGTCAACGATGTTCTAGCAATGCGTCAATCTGATTGTAGTATTGCAATTGCTGGAGAAAGTGAAGCCGCTGAAGCATCAGCCGATTTCGTTTTATTAAATCGTAATTTCGACTCTATGATTTTCATGCTCAACGAAGGACGTCGAGTTATTAATAACGTTGAACGTGTCGCCTCGCTATTCTTGATCAAAACAATCTATTCAGTCGTTCTTTCAATTTTCTTCATTATTTTGGGAACCGGCTACCCATTCCAGCCCTCACAATTAACACCAATTAACGCTTTAACAGTTGGTATTCCAACCTTTATCTTGGCTCTGGAACCAAACTACACCCCACCAGCTGGACGATTTATGCGAAACGTTATGGAGATAGCCTTACCATCGGCAATCTGTAATATAATTTTTATCATCGCAATTTCAATGATTGGAAATCGCTTGAATTACAGTTTCACAGCAACCTCAACCCTATCCGTCTTCACAATCGGAATTATCGGATACTGTGCTTTGATATCCATTAGTAATCCGTTAATTACCCGGAAAAAAGTTATGATAGGAATCTCGTTTGTACTATTCCTAATTTCCTTCATATTCGGAAATAAACCATTCGGACTACAAAGTATTTTGAATTGGAATTATACGTACATTTATGTAGCAATCTTCCTAATAGCTTGGCCATTGTTTATGTTTATGCGAGAAGTTTTAGGACGGAGAGTGTTCTCTAAGATTAATTGGAAGTAGACCAGAGAGCGAAACAAGCCGGTTAGATTCTGAGCATTTGCCTAAGGCTAGGAATTGCACGCGATTTTGCGTGTGATTTCTAGTCTGTAGCAAAGCACAGGAATCTGGCTTGTGTAGCTCGTTTAGGACGCACAAACCAAAAAACGAAAACAATAAAAATAAGTAATACAAAACTAACCTCAAAAAAATAACCTCCAATTCTAACTAAAAAAACTAGAATTGAAGGTTATTTATTTCAATCAACCAATCACAAAATCAAATCCCGACAAGCGTTAATAACAAAAATTCAAGGATAACAATTTTCACTTATTAATTCTCATAACTATCCCAACAACATAAACAAACAGACCAATCAAGATAGCATACAAAATACTTTTAGCAAGCGCACCAATGCTGAGATAGCTAATCAAAACCACAAGTAAAGAACCGACAAGTGCTGCCAATATTAAACTAATCATTCTTTTCATAAGCCAATCATCCCTTAGAAATCAATTAACTATATTATATCAACTAAGATTGAACAAACACAAAAGTTACTTACATATTGCGGATTGGACAAAAAAATACTGACTCCCAATAAAACTAGGAATCAGTATTTATTCATCATCTAATTAATAAAGATTAACGTCACCAGATTTAACCCACTCATCTGTGGCAACACGGTACATCTTAACACCTCTTAATCTTGCGGAACGATCAGTGTACCAAGGTGTATCTTTGTCCAAAACAAGATCAACAACTAATTGACCCTTTGAGTTATAAACCGGAGTTACTCTTGGTGTTGTAACAACGTTGCTCATTGGTTCATATGTATAAGCTGAACTAGCTTTGATATATTGGTTTGTGGCAACACGATAATATTGTACGCCATCGATCGTCTTAGTTTGATCAGTTACCCAATCAGTTCCCTTTGAGATAACAACATCGTCATTCAACTTACCATTTTCATCATAAATTTTAACGTAGCCACCATCGGGATATGTTGAAACTACTTTGGCAGAATTATCGTTATCCTTTGTGACATAGACTTTAGCATTTGGTGTGTCCTTGTCAATTGTGTAATAAATATCGTTGGCATTGGTGAACGTGTAACCCTTTGGAGATGTCAAAGTAACTTTGGCACCATCGGCACCCTTACCAGCTTGAGTTCCAACTTCTTCGTTAGAATCATTATCCACATAAGAAATGTTATATGGTGTATTTGCGGCAGTTACATATTTTGTAACATTTTGGCCATTCTTAAATAGTAAGAAACCATTATCGGCCAAAGTTGATAAGACGTAGCCATCTGGGGCTGTGACGCCGATATAATCGCCTAAATTACCAGTTCCGTTGACAGCTGTTCCAACTGTTTTACCAGTATCCTTGTCTTTGAAGGTTACTGTGTAGCCGAGGTCTTTAACGATGCTCTTTAATGGAGTTACATAAACGTCTTTTGTAGGTTGATCAGCATTTAGAGTTTGAATCAAATCTGAATAACTATTTAACTGATAACCTTCTGGTATTGAGGCTAATGGTAAAGTTGATCCATCGTTACCACTCAGTGTTTCGGTGCTAACTGGTTTATCACTCTTTATTGCAGTATCAATATAATTTATAGTTGTGTCAGCTTTTGTATTTACGTCAAAAGTCTTTGTAGCATCATCAGCATCAAAAGTATATGAATCATCTGGTGTTTTTGCTAATGTATATTTTCCATCTGGCAAATCTTTTGTAATTTCACTGCCACTAACTGTAGCTGTTGTTCCGGTTGCAGATTTTTCTACAGAATAGACATCTCTTCCTGAATTAGCATCTCTAAATACTATTGTGTAATAAAGGTTCGTTGAATCAATGGTAATTGGAGCGGGAGCATTCTTTGAATCCTTAGAAGTAAATGTTATTGCATTTTTAGTTACACTATCTGTAACATCCCTACCATTTGATGAGATTGCTGTAGCTTTGTATTCAGGAGTAAATGTTTCTCCTGGCTTATAGTCGGAAGCATTTGTTATATCTAATCTAGATGTTTGACCATCTTTAGTATAATATGTTGGCACCTTCAAACCAGCAGCATCTGTTGTTCTTTTGATGCTTGACCAATCAGGCTCTTGATAAACATTAACAGTTCTAGTAATTGAATTACCAGGAGCGTAATTATCACTTGGAGTCAATTTTACATCTGTACTTGCATCAGTTGACTTAATTGCATTTGGACTTGCACTAACACTAACTGAATTAGTATTCCCGTTAGCGTCTGTACTATTATCAGTTGATCCAGTTGCTGAAAGTGCAGTATTCAAGTTAGTTTGAGTATCTTTAGAACTAAAATTCATATATTGACTACCAGTAACTCTAGGCAAAGCAAAATTATAATCAACACTGACGGTCTTAGTTGTGCCATCAAGTGTATAACTAACTTTTTCAGCAAAACCAGTTGTCGTATTAGACTTAACAACAGTCATTGGAACAAGTTGTTTACTACTATTAACAACATTCAATTCTGATTGTAAAGTATTGGCAAACTCAGCACTTGTTTGTTTGCCAAAAATTGGAGCAGCCTTTACTGTTGAGCCATCAACTAGGTCAGAAAATTGTGTTTGAGCATTGACCTTATTTGTTGTCGTCGATGTTAATAAATCGTCTAAGGCATTAATTACCTGAATCGGATTAGCGGATGAACTTTCCGTTTTGGAAGTAGTTGAAGCGGCTTGAATAATAGAAGTATTTGCACCCAAAATAGTACTCGATAGCAAAATACCGGTTAAAGCCATCATTTTATATTTTTTCATAAACGTATATCTCCCTGATATTGAATATAAGCACTTACAATTTTTTCTATACACCTAAATGATATCAGTATTATCCGAAAAAAGAAGACATTTCTTGACAGAAATGTCTTCTTTTTTTATTAATATTTAATAAATTTTAATATTTTTTAAACCGTTAACAATGTTTATTTTATTCACGTTTATGGTGTTGCATGAATTCAACGTGATTTTTTTCCATTCCACATAGATAGACGATTGATAATACGACGACCGCAAACAATGCTAAAATTGCGTTCGCTTGATTAAGAAAATACAGAACAATTGCTATCAAAATTAACGCTACTATAGATACCCTCAACGTGACTTTCGGGACCTTATCTTTCATAAATGACTACCTCTTTATTTTGAGTTTCTAACTCAATTATGAAAGCTAATCTTCAGTTACGCAATCAAGACGCTTATTTATTTTCTAATTTTTCACCATTTGATTCGATAACTTTCTTATACCAGTAATAACTCTTCTTTGGTGTACGACTAAAGTCACCTTTACCATCATCGTCACGATCAACATAAACGAAACCATAACGTTTAGCCATTTGACCAGTACCAGCTGAAACTAAATCAATACAGCCCCAAGGTGTATAACCAATCAAATCAACACCATCTTTGATAGCTTCCTTCATTTGTTCAATGTGACCCTTCAGGTAATCAATACGATAATCATCATTGATTGAACCGTCAGCTTCAACAGTATCACGAGCACCAAGTCCGTTTTCAACGACCATAACAGGGATTCCGTAACGTCCGTAAACATCATTTAAGTACCAACGAAGTCCTTTAGGATCCATACTCCAGCCCCATTCACTATACTTCAAGTAAGGATTCTTAACACCCATTGAGAAGTTTCCAGCATTTTCAGCTTTACTTGGATCAGCAGTTACAGTACTTGATGAATAATAACTGAATGTGTAGTAATCAACAGTTCCCTCTTTAAGAACTTCAGCATCTTCAGCCGTAATATTTAACTTAACATTATGTTCATCCCAATAACGTTGAGCAAAGTGTGGATAGGCACCACGAACTTGGACATCCCCACAATAATAATTATTTATTTCATTAGTAAGTTGAGCTTTCAAAACATCGTCAGGATTTGAAGTTAATGGATAACTAACTTGGCCCGCAATCATACAGCCAATCATGTTGTCGGCATTAATCTTATGACCAATTTTAACAGCCAAGGCACTTGCAACAAATTGATGATGTAGTCCTTGTAAGTTAGCTTGAATTTCCTCATCGGACATTTTACCGCTGAATGGTGCAGCACCATCTTTAGCTGGAAGGCCTAATGACATGTAACCACCAAATAACATTCCAATATTGATTTCGTTAAATGTTAACCAATATTTTACAAGACCTTTATATTCATTAAATAAAGTTTCAGCGTATTTAACGTAGAAATCGATTACCTTACGATTACCCCAGCCACCATAAGTTTCAGTTAAATGATAAGGCATTTCATAATGCGAAATTGTAACTAAAGGTTCGATACCGTATTTGTGGCATTCTTCAAAAACACTACGATAGAAATCCAAACCTTTTTGGTTAGGTTCTGCATCGTCACCATTAGGAAAAATTCTTGTCCAAGCAACAGACATACGGTACGTCTTGTACCCCATTCCAGCTAAAAGTTTAATATCTTCTTTGTAGTGATGGTAGAAGTCACTACCTTGGTGTGATGGATAATAAGCACCAGGTTTGATCTCCTTAGTAAAAGTACGTGGTTTTTCGTAAGTTCCACCTAACAACATATCAGCAGTACTTGCACCTTTACCGTCAACATCCCAGGCACCCTCGTACTGGTTAGCGGCAGTAGCTCCACCCCATAAAAAGTTCTTTGGAAATTCTGTCATATTAATTACTCCTTCTTTTTAAGCTATAATTATATGGTAACGCTTTCTTATGTTAAAAATAAATAGTATATTGTAGTAATATGAATATTTCGATTTAAAATAAGTACAGGAGGCGATTTTATTATGAAAAATATAGCCATAGTCGCCATGGATTTTGACAATATCCCTCAAAATTGTGGCTCTAAAACTATTTTCACTTTAGAAGGCCAAACAATTGAAACCACTTCTGATACTAAAATTATTGAGATACCAAGTTATGTGAAATTTGGTGACGACGTAGTTAATTTATTCAAACATCTCAACACTTTTTTACCTAAGAAGCCTGAGTTCCAAAATATGTTGCAGTTCGTTTATTTCTCACATATGGTGTCATTTTACTTATCCCTTCAAAATTATGATGAAGTTATTTTTGAAGATAGTGATTTGCGGGACAAAATTTTATTGCAATTTGATAATAAAGAACGATATGCTGGAAAAACTTCATTACTCTAATGTGCAGAGCGGTACCAAACACGTTCAGCTTCCGAGCATTAATGTGAAATGGACGGTAACTCGATTTTGAGTTACCGTCCATTTTGGATTAAGCGGAGTGAAGTTGTGTTTTGTTCCGCGTTTACGCTGCAAGTTTGAGTAACAACCTAGTTATGTTTCAAACTGTTTCTTTGTCAAAATTACATTGATAATCAATATAATTATATTGTTTTTCGATATATAAACTAGTAGAATACAATTAACAAAAACAGGAGATTCTATTATGACAATCAAAACTACACTTTTAAAAGTTGTAACCTCAATTATCGATGTATTTACATTCTTATTCGCAGTCATATTTGTACTAGGATTATATTCCTCAATCAGCGAGCATACTGTATTTTTCTTACAAATTTTGACTGATATTGGCCTATTCTCAGCTTGCCTACTTATTTTTGGCATCAGTTTTTATTTATTCAGAATTTATAAATTGATCGACCAACACAATTTCTTCAGCCAGATAGCATTACATTTCGTGAGAACAGTTAGATATCTTTTCATCGCAATTTCAGTTGCCCTCTTATTAATACTACCGTTCATTGTTTACGGCGTGCGTGAGGCTGGTGCACCCGGGCTCTTGATTATTGCCTTAGCCGTTGTTTTTCTACCTACTGCCATTGCGGCATTTATCTCAGTAATGGAAAAAATCTTAATCAATTCCATAAATTTCAAAGATGAAAACGAATTAACAATTTAGGTGTGACTATGATAAAAATAAATTTAGATATTATGTTGATCAAACGAAACATGGGTGTCACTGAACTCGCTGAAAAAGTAGGCATCACTCAAGCCAATATTTCAATTCTAAAAACCGGTAAGGCGAAGGCTATTCGTTTTTCTACACTAGAAAAGATTTGCCAAGTACTAAATTGTCAGCCAGGTGATATTTTGGAATACGTTCCAAATACGACCGGTATGGATACTTAATTATTTTGCTTTAGCAATTCTTACATTCACATCATTACCCATATTCTTGATAACCTCACGATAATTCTTGGAATCGAATTTTCCTATAATATGGATTCCTTCGTAATAATCTTCCATACCCCAATAAAATACAATTCTATGCTGAGGCGACCAATAACCGATAGAACCTTTGGTACCAGCGTGACCGGTCGGCATTCCTTGGATTGGTAATGCATGATCCATATCAGCAATTTTTTCAGGCATATTTGAGAAGTCTCTGAATTTCAACGTAACTGGCATTTCTTTGGCAAAAGATCTTGCTGCACTAGAATTATTTAAATGAGCCTTGAGTTTTTTACCATTAATTGTCACAACAATTTTTTGAACATTCTCAGTCGATTCAGAATGTGACCTTGTTGAATTACTCTGTGATGATTTTGCACATCCCGTCAACACAAACATGACTGCCACCAAAAAGATTATAGTTAATTTTGTTTTTCTCATTTACCTTCTAAACCAACTGTCCAGTAGGAATCATATTGATTTCATTGACTGAAACATTATCTGGTGTGTCGATGGCAAACTTAACTGCATAAGCCAAATTAATTGGATCCAACGTAGCTGTTTCTTGAGTCTTTTCTTCAGCCTCACGGTCTTTTTCTCCCGGAATAGTGTTAATCAAATTGGTTCTGGTAGTTCCCGGCGTAATCAAAGTTGACTTGATATTCTTACCAGCTTCTTCTTGATGTAAACCATCCATGATTGCCTTAACCGCAAATTTTGTTCCACTATAAACGGCGAACTTAGGGAAAGTTTTATGACCAGCGGTTGAGTCAGTTGCCAAAATATGGCCATGCCCCTGTTTTTCCATCAAAGGCAAAACAGCAGCGATTCCGTTTAAAACACCCATGATATTAACATCAACCATTTTTCTCCAGTCGGCCAAACGAGTTTCTCTTAAATAACTAACTGGCATGATACCAGCATTATTGAATAAAACATCCACGTGACCAAATTTTTCAACTGTCGCTTTAACTAAACTTTCAACTTGGTCATAATCACTGACATCAGTTTTTTGAACTAACATATTATCGGCATGATTTTTAGCTAACTCATTTAAATTATCTACATGACGTGCTGCAACTGCTAACTTTGCACCATCTTCAAGCAAAACTTTTGTGCTAGCCAATCCAATTCCACTTGATGCACCTGTGATGATAATAACTTTGTCTTTAACACTCATATAAAATTCCTCCATCTATTTGTCTAATTGAGTTCTATTATATGTGCCAATCGTATCCATGTTAAATGCTTATAATTGATGAATGTCCATTACAAAATGTAATACTTAAAAAAGAAAATTATCTTTAGAAAAAATTTTAATTAACCGTCCAAATTGTATATCCAAGCCACCCATTACTCCCATATATCATCTTTAAGAATTGCTTAATTCCAGTAAGCAGTTATTGATCAATATAATTATTCTTATGATAATATTCATTTGAATAAATAAGAAAGGAGTCCCAAACATGTCCAAAAAGATTATCGCGGTGGCTCTTGATATTAAGAAAATTCCTTATATTAATGATGATGAAGTTATTTTCACTCTCGGAAAACAAAAGATTTGGTATACAACTAATATCAAACCTGTTAATATTCCAAAACATGTTAAATTTTGCAATTCATTATTCAATTCATTTTTGAGGAAATATCTGAAACATTCCGATAAACAAAATATTATAGAGTTCAACTACTTCACTCGTCAGATTGCACTCAGATTGAAACAGACTACTTATGATGAAATCATTTTTGAGAACAAAGATTTACAGAATAAAATCTTACCTAATTTTAAGAATAAGAATGAATATATTGCTGACGGAACTATGGCTTAGTTTTTCTGTTGGACGCAAAAATGGACCTATCTTTTTGGGATAGATCCATTTTTTTGGGTTTTGTTTTAGAAATTGTTTACTTATATTTATCAATTAAATTACTTGGTTTGTGCGTCCTAAACGAGCTCCACAAGGACAACTCCACTCCGCTTTGCCTGACTTCCCAAATCATGCACACAAACCGTGCACAATTCGTGAAGCCTTGCAAATGCTCGGGAGCTGACCGCCCTTGTTGCGCTCTCTGATTTACTTAATTTCTGTATAGCTATCTCTAACTTGGAATAATGAATCGATTGATTCATTCAACTCAGTCATGCGAATAGCATCTCCAACTAAGTCTGTTACAGAAAGTATCTTTAATTTAGAAAATTGTTCATCTTCTGGAATTACGATTGTATCTGATACAAGGACTTCCATTAATAATGAATCTTCTAACTTCTTAGCAGCACCTTTTGAGAAAATGGCGTGTGTTGCTGCTGCTGAAATTGTTTTGGCACCGGCAGCTTTGATAGCTTTGGCGCTATTGATCATTCTTGTACCTGTATCAATCAAATCGTCAACGATAACACATTGTTTACCTTCAACATCACCGATAATATCAGGAACAACATCTTCCATTTCTGTAGATCTTTGATCAACGATAGCAATTTGTGAACCGAATACTTCAGCAAGTGAACGGGCACGTTTTGTTGAATTGTGATCAGGAGCTACAAAGACGAAATCATCTGGGTTCTTGATTTTCTTTTCAAAGTAACTGGCAAAAATTGGCATTGCACGTAAGTGATCAACTGGGATATCGAAGAATCCTTGAATTTGGTCAGCATGCATATCAATAGCCATTACACGGTCAACTTTACCTAATTCCAACATATTTGCGAATAACTTAGCTGAAATAGGTTCTCTTGAACGAGATTTTCTATCTGAACGAGTATATGCAAAGTATGGTAATACACAAGTGATACTTTGTGCACTTGCACGTCTTAGGGCATCAACGGCAATCATCAATTCCATGAAGTTATCATTAACTGGATCAGAAACTGAATGAATGATATAGATGCTCTTTCCACGAATACTTTCGTTAACTTGGATGTTAATTTCCCCATCACTAAAATGTGAAACTGTAGCATCCAATAATGGAATACCCATGTAGTCAGAAATTCTCTTAGCTAATGGTTTATTACCATTTAAAGAAAGTAAAGCAATGTTATCTAAATTACTGCTAGACATATTTGTCCTCCAAAGATTATATAAGTACTGGTCTACCAACAGGTTTATTCTCATCGGCAATAACTAAGCCCATATCATTGTCTGTCAATGTACGATCTCGATTACGCATTCCCGATTGTGAAACTATTGTAAACTTATACTTTAATTTTACACTTAACTGGAGATAATTATCCAGTAAATATGAATCCATTTTACCATTTAAGTAAAGGTGATAGTTTGGATATTTTTTCATAACGCTTTCAACAGTCGATACGTTATCTTGATTCTTAATTTGTGCAATTGTTAAAGCAATCGCCACACGTTCCGCAAAATTACCTAGAAACTTATTCTTCTCATCAGGCTTTAACTGTGGCTTGCCAAAAACATTTTGTTTAATATAATCCTCAACGTTGGTCATGTTTTACACCCTCCATACGTCATAGTATAGCTGAGAAGTCTTCAAGATAAAAGCAAGATTTCTTTATCCATCAGTCTACATAATTGTATAATGATGGTAAAGAAAGGACGTGTTACTTATGGACGAAATGGTATTTTTTAATCCCGGTGATGCAATTGCCAATTCTAAGGACTTTGGTGAGGCAGTCCGTGGAGCACAAATTTACAAAGCAAAAGATCCCTACGAATCATCCCTAATTGTTGCTGAGGATGTTAGCGACAAAAAGAGTTTTGTTGTCTATTTTGCTAAAGATGAAAAATCAGACACCAAAGATTCCGATAAAAGTGTTGTTCCTTATCATTTAAAGAAGACAATTTAAAGTAAAGTTTTGTTTACATAAAGTATTGAATTATGTAAAGGCGAAGTTACAAACTATTAATTTAGTTTTGACCTCGTCTTTTTTCGTTTATTAATCTCTCAAAATTAATCATAGAATCGTTCTATAATGCCATATTACGTCAGGCAAGAATACTATAATTAAGTTATTCAAAAACATGGGGGTCTCAATCAATGTCATTATCAAAAGAGGAATTGCTTAAAAATAGTCGTGTTGTTTTAACCAATTATTCGCGTACACCTTATGAATTATTGGATACAACGCAAAAGGCTAAGTATTCTGTAGCCGTTGGTCTTTCAGCTGAAACTGAATCTGCCGCTACTGATTTTAAAAATACCGATATTTCTGAATCAAAAGTGGAGCTTCAAATACCCGGTAATCGGACTTTATTATTTAATAATTTAAATGAGCTATTTAATGCCATCGATACTTTATCAGTTGACGAATTAATTTCCCGTTACACCGATGAAGATACTTTTTGGAGTAGATCCAATTTCCCATTAGACACCTTGTTAAAAAAATTATCACCAGATTATATTTTAGAAAAAGTTCAGTTCTCCGATATTGATGATCAAGTCGACGGATTAACTTGTACCCTTAAAGATGTAATCTCTGCTTGGTACGAAGCTGATCCTAGTTCTGATGATGAAGACTCTGACGATGAAATTGAGGATTCAGATTACGATGACGAAGATGACGAAACCGATGATGAGGATGATTATGACTACGAGGATGAAGACTTGGACGATGACTATTCACTTTCACCAAGTGTTGCTCCCCATGAATATTGGAAAGACAAACTTCTATATCAACTTCGTGAGAAATCAACTAACCGCATCGTTTCCCCGGTTATAGATGAAGCTGATTTGCCTTTAGCTGTTTACGTATCAAATCAATCCGGTGACAAAAATTCTGCAATTGATGATGAATATAATGACAAGAAATATTGGACTACTACCTCTACCGATATTAAAATGTTACCCGTTTATAAACCTGAACAAATAACAAGCTACCTCAACAAAGAGTCCTGGTTAAATCATGATCCAAAAATCAATGAACCTATGGATTCTCGTACAACCATGGATATCAACTACCGACCACTAGTTGAAGATGAAAATATTCTTTGGACTGACTACAAAACTATCGGAGTTAATACTCAAACTGGTCTTAGATCCTCAGATTTCAATTCATTAACAACTACGTTCTATAATAACGTCTTTAAAAATGCCCTAGACTCAGGTTTAAAAATCTACCTTTACTTCGCAAAGGAAAATAAACGTTTGAGATCATCAATTGACAATGCTCGTACTGATAAAAATTTTGAAAATTATATAAACGACAACAACATTGATGATTACTCAACTGCCTACTTTGAAGTTAGAGATAATTCAGGCAAAGTTCTCGATACTCAAATAAAGCAATCTGATTTATGTGGATTCCTTCTTAAATATCTTTGGAAAGAATAAAACTAGCAAAATAACCGGAACAACTGAAAAATAGTTGCTCCGGTTATTTATTTGAAGAAATTTATCAAATCAATAGTTTATGCCATATTATGTCATTCAAATTATTATACTTTAGTCATAAAAGATTTTCGGAGGGGCTTATGACAAAATATAAGGTTAATAATACTAAACAATTTCTAACTGTTCTCTTTTCTCAAGTTTCTGATAATGACATCATCGAATTACTTCCTGGAACATACAATTTTAAACGTTATATCGGATACTTTGAAATCAAAAAGAGTTTAACTATCAGAGGCATTTCTGACGACGCCAATTCGACTAAATTAAATTGTGCTTTCTTCTGTAATGGCAATTCCTTGATTTTACAAAATCTTTCCGTAACTTATGATGGTCCAAAGTTCAACACTATTGCGCTTTATAATCATGCTGAATTATATGGAAACAATGTCGTTATTAATCGCGTACTTTCAAAATGGGATACAGTTTATTGTCAAAACTCAACCATCTCGTTATTAAATTCCGCTATTATGGCAAATCGTAATACGAATACCACGGGACTACTCCTCGAAAAAGATAGCCAAATGATTGCCGTGGACACTGAAATCCAATTACTAGGCTTGAGAAAATCTTCAGCAATCGTCAAAGATTCAGTGATTTCATATGCGGTTGCCTTACAGAATCACGCCAGTTTATCCTATATTGATCTGACAGTCGACGGACGAAGAAACCTTGACTCCAGCAATTTTTATATTGAAAACAACTCCAGCGTTGACGGTGTAAATCTGAATTTCTCAAAAAAAGATACCTTCATTGATATTATCAATAGCAACTTTAAAGGCGATAGTTTCTTATCTGGACTATCTAATATCCGCTGGCGTTTCGATAACAATTCAACCGTCTTAGCTGATGGTAGTGAACCATTCAATCAAAATGATTAGAGCGGGAAAAATCACGATAAGATTCCGAGCATTTGCAGGACTTCACGAATTATACGCGTACTTTGCGTATGATTTGGAAAGTCAGGCAAAGCGGAGTGAATCTGTGATTTTTTTCGCGTTTAAGCTGCAAGTTTGAGTAATAAGTCATTTATATCTCAAATTCCTATCATTGGAATCTAAAATGATAATAAATTTTCAAATTAATTCTAGGTCCTCTCCAATATGCCATATTGTGTCACCTCATTTAATACAATTGTCTTGTACCTAAATAGATGGGAGAATCACTCTTATGGAAGAAACAAAATACGTACCAAGTACGTTTAAAGATGTTGATAAAATTAATAAGTCAGCCGCAAATTTACTAGATGATAGCAGATGGAATGATCCGGTGTACGAATGGACCATCGATCATACACAGGCAATGAATGCACTACCTATTCCAGAATTAGCTAATCATTTAAAATTATTGGTTGTAGCTAAAAACTCTTTATCACAATTACTTGAGGACTATAATAGCGACCTAAATTATCAAACTAATACACTCAACGACAACATCAAAACCATTGAGAACAATTACCATAAATTTAAACATGATAGTCGTCATCCTAATGAAGTCGCATATCGCCTCAAACATGAAGATAAGCTTCCAGAAAAAGAAGAAATTGATTATAGCAGTCGAAGATTTGGTCATATCATTCTTTGGATCAGTATTCCCTTCGTATTTATGGCAATACTCCTACATTCAATGGTATCTGGACCTGATGCCATAGTTAATGGTTCTACCTTACTAGCACATTTAATTTTTTACTCATTATTTGCAATTAACGCTCTTATTGGATGGACATTTTTATTTGCTTCCCCAATTCTTCTATTAGCTGCCAAACACGGCTGGCGTATTTCACAACCATGGGCAAGCTATAAGAACTATAAGCGAATGGAAACGAAGAGAAAAATTTTAAATGCAGATAAAGAATTTTGTCAGAACAATGATTGTAGTGACGAAACTTTAAACGCTAAATTCCAATACGACGAAAGTTTTCCTCCGCTCTATTCTTCATACGCTGAGCAACAAAAAATGACTTACAATGATGCCAAAAGTAAGTTAACTGCCTATTCTAACGTCATTCGTGATAATATTATTTTCTTCCCACCAGAACAGACTAAGAATACATATCGTTTATACAAAATATATGAGGCTCTGTTGAATGGTGTGCCATCTTGGAGCCTTGCCTTTGAACATGTCTCTCAAGATGAACGAACTGATAAAATTACTAATACTGTAACTGAAGCGCTTAAAACTGCATCATCCGCAATTATTAATTCTATTAATGATGCTGAAAACGAAATCTCTGATCAACTTTATGAAGTTAATGAACAACTGGGTGATATAAAAGAAGAAACCAAGCAACAAACGGCCGCTATCAACTACTGGGGTCGCGTGGAAACAACTATTGCTGGAGCCCAAACTGCTCTTATGTTACAAACTGATCATCGTATCGGTGAAATCTCCAGTCACTATTAGATACAAAATAAGCCAGAAATTCCGACATTGGAATTTCTGGCTTATTTCTATGCAACTATATAATCTAACAATTTAAAGAGTGTCTGTTTATTTTGCGTTAAATCAGGAATTTGTAAAATATCGGTTTTACTTTGTTCAAGTACTGAACCGTCTATATAGGAATAATCATTCACAACCATTTCCCGCACATTATCTGCCTCTGGTTCCAAATGGAATTGTAAACCTACAACGCGATGATTCATTACGAAACCTTGATTCTCTAATTGGTCACCGGAAAACAACAATTGTCCCTCTTTTGGTATCTCAAACATTTCTTCATGCCAATGTAGAACATTTAGTTCTTCAGGAATATCCAAATCTTTAATGTCACGACGATAAACTGGACCCCAACCAACCTCTTTTGCTGGTGCCTTAGTAATTTCATAGCCTAAGGTTTTAACAACCTGTTGAGCTCCGTAACAAACACCAAAGACAGGCTTATTCTGATTTAGTAATTCTTGAATCAGTTCACGTTCTTGCTTGATCCAATCCAAATCATCATTGGGACTCATTGGACCACCAAGAATAACTAACATATCAGTTTCGGAGGCCGTTGGTAAAGCTCCAAATTGATATGGATGATAAATGTACATTTCGTGATTATTTTGTTGGGACCATTCTTGAATCATCCCTGGTCCTTCATTTGGAGTATGTTGTAAAACGTTAATTCGCATAGAATTCCTTTCACATCAACGGCAATTTTTGGATGGGTATCGCCTGCAACTCCCCAAGATGACATTATTATATCATGATAATTTTGATAAAAAAAAGCCCTCATTTCTACGATGAGGACTGAATTTATATTATTTTTCAGCAATTCTATCCATTAAAGCAGGACGTTTCTTGTTAAACCAAGTAATATATTTTGGTGTATTGGGATCAGAATAGTGAGTTGCCAAGGTTGCATTTTTTACTACCTCTGTATTGTCACCAAAAATATCTAACTTGGCCATCTTTTTAAGAGAGTCGAAAGCATCCCCTCCAAGAACAATTATCTTTTCAGGCTTTACTATACTAATTTCTTGGGCTAGAATATTGGCACAATTTTTAAATTCCTCAGAATTCTCATCTGCAACTGGGCTCTTCATTACTTTTCCAGAATTACTATCAACAACATTTTTGAATATATCAGTAATATAACAACCATAGTAATCAAGATCATTAATTTCTAATCTGAATTTCAACATGGCACTATCATGTTTGCCATCTCTATTATGGAAATTAATCCAACCAGTCATATCGTTCTTATCTGGACGAAATGCTTGATTCAATGCGAGGAACATAAATTTGTTATTGAATTCACTATTCGAGTCATTTCCAAATTCATTTGGTGTTTTGTCTTCGCCTGAATAAATGTCTTTGAATTCAGCATTAAAACCATACATTCTTTCTACATTGGCGGAATTCAAGGCTTTGTTCTCATCACTAACAGCTTTACCAGAAAGTGCTTCTTCAAAATCTTTTTCAATAACACTACTACTTGGCAAAAACTTTTGATCGCTCAAAAATGATGCAAAAGTACTAAGATTAACACCCTTTATTTTTTTATCATTAAATTTAGTTTCCACATTCATTAATTCATCATGAATCTGTTTATTAGTAGACATATCCTAACACCCCTCAATTTTTTTAATCAATTAAATTATACTTCTATAAATATTTTCTAGTTCCTATTAAATCAACTTTTTTTAGAAAAATTGCTAACTTAATATTCTACTTCTTCAAATAACGATTCAATGTTTCCTGCAACTTCTCAATTACTTTCTCAATCAACGAATTAGGCGCTAAAACAGTAACCAAATCACCTTGACCAAGTACCCACATCACAGCTCCATTGAATGACAAATTTCCTTCCAAGACTACTCCACCATCTTTAGCATGAAAAATACTGCCATCGGTAGCGTGTTTTAATTTGGAACCTGGCAACTGATCCAAAGCTGCTTGTGGATATCCGCGATAAATAAATTGGTATGAGATATTTGATCCACTATTCAAAAGGTACGTCTTACTGCGCATCGTATCTTCATCTTCCCATTTATCACGAGGAACCTGAATTGAGCGATCCGTAGACATAATATCTGTAAATCGGTCAATTCGATAAACATAAGTATCGCCTTTAGTTTCACCATCTTTGACGATATACATCACCACATAAAAATAATGATTAGAGAAATACAAACTTAATGGCACGCCCTTATGGGTTTTAGGTGAGACGCCTTTGACATCACTGCTTAAATAAGCAAAGTGGATTGTCTTTTGGTCCAAAATAAAATTGTTAAATTTCATAATATCTTGAATCAAATGGTCACTCGTGCTGACAGAATGATAGCCACTGCGAATCGTTGTCAAAGCTTTATCAATAATAGGTTCCTCATTAACCCCAACTGTCAGTAATAAATCATCAGTTATATCACGTAATTCAGCCTTGCTAAAAGCACGAGTTCCAATTAGAACTTTTATAATAGCGAATACTTCTTCCACCGGGATTGAACTTTTTCGTTCTAGAAAATAACTTTTAGTTACCCGATCATAATGATATTTAAAATTTTCCGAATCTTTGAAATTACTTTTAACAATATCCATATCTCGTACAAACGTCCGATAAGAAACGCCAGTCTTTTCTATATATTCATCCTTAGTAAATTTATCGCCACGTATCATACGCATTACGGTTTCAGTAATTCTTTTATTACTACTTCCCTTTTCCTTCTTAGCCATACCATCCCTCCTCAATGAACTTAGTTAAGTTTTAACTATTTACAGAATAGCATTCTTTAATGACATAATGTGTCATTTTATAGGCTATTAAGATTATTCTTCCTCACTTCCTTCTTCTGGATTTATGGTGTGCATCCATAAAAACTCGACTAATTGGTCCAAAGTTAGTTCTTGTGCAATTTTATTATCCGTATTTTTATCTACCAAAATGAAAACAGGTTCAACCAGATATTCACGCTTATTAGAAAACATATTATCCAAAACATTAGAAATTTTATTATCCTCAATTATTGCTTTTGAACAATAGGAAATCCTTTCTAGTCGCCGTTGGGCCCGCAATATTGAGAGATTCAATTGATCAGCAATACTTACAAGCAGCTCATTCAAATCAGCTTCTGCATCCTTAGAGTCAATTGGAAAATTATTATAGCGATGTTTAAAGACATCCAAAATTTCACTATCAGGAATGGCTAATCCAAACTCATAGCCATATTTATCCCGATATTGATATTTACTAACTAAATGCTCATTGTCTTCATGCACCGGCGATGTAGCAACAGTTTCAAAATCAGCCACGGATTTAATTTCTCGCATATCAGAACGAAATTCACGTTTGAATATCAAGTCAGAATCACTCAATAAGTCTTCAGAAATATTAGGCCAGAGAAATTTATTTTTAACTTGTTCAGAGTTAAATCCTCGCATAAAAGCCATTAAAACCACCGCTAATTTTCCCAAAGGTACACTAGTTAGTATCACTTCTCCGTTTTCATTACGAAGTTCATAAAAATCTTTTGTTGGCTTAAACTTCCCCGTATCACGTTCTCTTGCTAAGACTCTATCTTTATTAAGATTAATCAAATAGAGTTTGTCGTTTGAGCCTGGTGACATGACTAATTGTTGTTCACCCCTATCATTACTTTTTTTTAGCGCATCTTCCAAAGAATAATCATTAATGACTTTCCATGTATCATAATTTCTTTGGTTAGTTCCAAAAACTGATATGCCTGCACCATTAATAAACTTAACTAAATTGTAGATAACATTTTCGTTCGGCCTAAAATCAGGCGCCAATTCAGGTATCCCATCTTTTTGCATTTTAAAAATCTCAGAATTGACCTGACTTAATTCAGCTCTATCAAGAAACAATCTGCCGTCATTATAGTCATATAACTGATACCGACTATCATCCAAAGTTAAACGACGACGTTCATTAGAAAATATATTTACCTTAGAATTCAAAGTTACTGGATCTGCAGGACTACTAAAATATCGATAAGTATTTATTGCTAAATTATTATCCTTCATAAATTCCGAAAAATTGTTTTCCTGATTTGTCATATATATTCTCCTTTGTGTAGCTAATGTATCATTCAGTTATGCCATAATATGTCATTTAACTTTTCCCCAAACGAAATTGATTAAATCGTCTAAAGACATATCCCGTTTGATAACGGATTTCGTGTTTTTATCCAATAATATAAAGACATTTTCAATAGGTTCGTCATCTTCATATCGCAATGTCGTTCTAATTTTTAAACTGCCATCATCATTGACCGTAAATTCATCTAAATCTGACATACTAACAAAACGACGCTGCTGGCGAAAAATTGAAAAGCCTAATTCATCCGTGAGAGATACCACGACTGCAGTCAATTCATGTTCTGCTTTTTCCAAATTATCCGACAAACCATGATATAAGGAATCAAAAATACCAATTGCCTCCTCAGGTAGAAATGACTGGCCTAATGGTCCGTATGCACCATATTGATATTTGCTGATTACCCGATTGGTTCCATAAGGAATATATAACATTGGGATATCCTTTAGATCATCAATCGAGTTGATTTCCAATGGGTCTGAACAAAAGACATGTGTAAAAATCAAATCAGCGTCAGCCAAGTCGTCGTCTGAAATTTTAGGCCACAAAAAGTCTTCCTTTGCTTGTTCAACGTTAAATCCGTTCAACAGAGAAAAGAGCACGGTATTTAATTCATAAAATGGAATATTGCTTAACAAAACGGTACCATCATTTCGACGAAGCTCGTAGAAATCCTCAGTACCTTGATAAGGGTCATCTTCCAATTTTTCCATTACCGGTAGACCTTCAAGATTGAACATAAAATATTTTCCAGACGCATTTTTTTGAGATTTCAGCTGATTTTCACCAGTATCTCGAGTTTTACACAGGGAATTATTTAACAGATTTTCATCCAAGACACGCCAACCGTCATAAGATATTTGATTAATTCCAAAAACTGAAATACCAACGGAATTCGTTTTCTTAATCAAATCGAAAGTAGCTTCATAATCCAATTCATCATTAGATTTAGGCTTAGGCAATCCTTCAGTTTGATATTGACGGATTTTTTTATATGACTCAGAAATATTCAGGCCATTAAAATATGATCCGATACTTTCTCTATCGAATAATTCAAAACGTTGGTCTTTAATGGTTAGATAGGGATTTTTCTTAGAAAGCAAATTCACCGTTGAGCCTGCTGTAATGGGTTCTAAGGGACTGTAATTATATAACGATATATTCATTTCTAATTTATTATCACGTAAAAATTCATTAATATTATTTTCAAATTTTTTCATTATATTCCCCTGACATATCCGAATTTTATTCAAATCTGGTTTATCTTTCCTCACGAATATCTACTTTGCTTAATCATTATCCAATAATTAGATGACATAATATGGCACTTACACGAATTTCTATTAATTACTTAAAAATAATCTAAAAAAAGCCAAATCCAATTTTAATATTGAATTTGGCGTTTAATATATAAAACCTATTCCACAATTAAATACTCTAACCACATAAATTCCGAACCACCATGTTCACCTAAAGCACTTTTAGTATTCATCTGCCACATATCTGTTGTTAATTCTAAATCCTTATCATCGCAGAATTTCTTAAGATTCTCCAATCCTTTACAGATACTTTCAACACTATTCTCAACCTTAACTACGGCATAAACGCCAGCGGGCTTTTCAATTTTGGGCATAATTTTGCCACTATTATTAGTAGTTGATTCCTTAACAATTCTAAAAGAAGCGTCCGGATAACCCTTGGCATCAACTTCTGGCAAATCAGTCAAATATCCAGAAGGATTCCCATCCATCAAAGCTAGTTTATCCAATTGCTTATAGAACTCCGCAAAAAGTTCAGCTACCTCTTCGTCTGTACAGGATACGGATTCTCGTGAACACCAAAAGGTTATTTTAGGACGTTTAACTATCAATGGTTGATAAATTTCCGCATCTACATCATCGCCCTCAGAGATTTTACGAGAAACCGCTGACTGAATTTTTGAGAGTTCATCAATTTTGCCATCAATTTGATCCTGCACATTAATTAACTCATCCATAACTTCTGTACTTGGTTTATCCTGTAATTCTTTTATACGTTCCAACGGTAAACCTAAATTCTTCATTCCTAAAATGAATAATAAATCATAAAGCTGATTATAATCATAATATCTATAACCTGCCTCACTACGTTTTTTAGGTAAGAAAACACCCTCTTCATCATAAAAAATCAATGTTCGCCTAGTCGTATTGGCAAGTTTCGCCATTTCACTTATTTTTAGCATTATTATTTCCTCATTACGTTAGAGAGCGGAGTAGACCGGGAATTTCCGAGCATTTGCAGGACTTCACGAATTATACGCGCACTTTGCGTATGATTTGGGAAGTCAGGCAAGGCGGAGCAAAATTGGTCTACGCAGCTCGTTTTAATCCGTCGTAACAATAACTTGTCCCATTGGACGATCTCGTTTCATAACGTATTCTTGTGCTGCTTGAATTTCATCTAATGTAAATACTTTTGAAATTGGAATTTGAAGATTATTATCGTTAATCAACTTAAACATTTCATTGATAACATCATCATTAATGTCGACACCATCAAAAACGGTTACGTATTTTCCACCAAGATTTTCGAATGGATCAAAATTTTTCCAAATCCATTCTCCTGTCAACATACCAACAAGTGTGTACATTCCACCACGTTTGACATGTGCCAATGAATCGCTAAGTACTGGAGCACCAACCATGTCAATCAAGCCATCGAATGTTTCCTCGGTTTCAAGTTTGCCGTTATCAATAACTGCTTTCTTAGCACCTAGGTCGATTAAATCTTGTTTTCGTTCTTCACGTCTGGTTGTTGCTGTAACTTTCAATCCCATCGCATTTGCCATAGTTATTGCGGCCATACCAACACCAGTTGTACCACCACGAACTAACAGAGTTTGGCCTTCGTGCAACTTAGTAGCTTTCAAAGCTCCAAAAGCTGTGTAGAATGTTTCAGGATAATTGGCGAAATCAACCCATGATCCGTCAAAATCAACGGGATGTAAAATATCGTCAGGAACTAAAGCATATTGTTGTTCGCTACCGTCAAAGGCACGACCAAAACCGCCATTAACAACTAAAACTCTTTGACCTTTTACCAACTTACTATTCTTTGAAGGTTGTTCTACCTCACCAACAGCCTCAACTCCGATAACTCTTGGAAATTTAACTGATGGAGAACCACCTTCACGAGTCAATACTTCATAACGGTGTACAGAAAATGCTTTGATGTGGATAACTGTTTGATCCTCAGTTGCGACTGGAACTGGACGTTCCTCAATCTTCAAAACTTCTGGTCCACCTGCTTGACTAATTACGACTGCTTTCATATGTAAAACTCCCTTGTATTTAAACTTTATATTTATCTCTCTCAACAAATAAATACTATAGACTGTCCCGTAACGTTACAGTCAAGTGATAGTTTATAATTTATTTTTGTAAGCCTTCTCATAGAATAATGTTATCATTAATTTAGTGTTTCAAGGCAACAAAAAAGCTGAACGAAATACGTTCAGCTACCGATTGAATAGTAATCAAATATTAAATCTGATCTTTTTCTTTTCGAGTACTGTCTCGAATTGTTTTGTAAACTTTCATTCGAGCCACACCTACGTCACGGACATTCTCCATGGCAAATTTTTGTGTGATACTACCTTTTCTTGATACGTAATGATAAAGCGGTAAATTATCCAGATAAAACTGGCGAGCAACTGTCGCATATTCCACATTGAAAACTTGGTCTTCCATCAAATCCAAATCTGTTTGGAATGACAATTTATTCTTTTCAATAATTGAACGGATGTAAACTTTATTCCAAGTGTAACCCATAACTGTGCCGGTCATTTTAATTATCTGTTTAATAACTTCATCACGTCCGACAATTGATGTTTGATGCTCATTTATTTTATTTTTTACTTTGCCAGCTTCAGTCTCATTAAAGAACCCACAGGTAACCATATCGACATCGTTATCATCATATGTGGTAATAAAATGTTCAACATAATGGGGTTCGACCCAATCATCACCATCGATAAAAGTTATTAATTCACCGTCTGCGTGTGATAAGCCAACATTTCTAGCTGCTGAGACTCCTGAATTTTTTGCTTGGCAAATAACAGAGATCCAATCATATTTCTCTTCATAAGAACGGATTATCTTTTGAGTTTGATCTGTAGAGCAATCGTCCACGATAATTAAATCAAAATCTTGATTAGTCTGAGCGATCACCGAGTCAATCGTGCCGGAAATATAATCAGCTACATTATAAGCTGTCATAATAATTGAAAGTTTAATTTTCACCATAAATCACCTTATTATTATTTTACTTCTAATGACCCAGAATACGCAACGATTGGGGGAGGATAAAAATGCAACGTATACTAAATCTCGAAGGTGCCATAAATTTACGTGAACTTGGTGGATATCCCACTGAGGATGGTACAACAACTAAATATAACAAACTCTTACGGTCAGGGGATATAAGTAACCTAACAGATAATTCTTTAAGCTACCTTAAAAAATATGGCTTGAAGTATGTCGTAGATTTCCGTTCTGAGGATGAACAACGAAATTGGTCCGACGTCAAATCTGACTTTTACCAAATTTATTCTGATCCAGTTTATCCATTAAAAGGTAATGGCGATAAATTGGCTGACGCTATCAATAGAAATAATTTTTCCTATTTAGGATTAATCTATCAAAGTGTTGTTCTTGATAAATTCGGACAACGTGCCTACAAATTATTGTTTGAATTACTTTTGGAAAATGATGAACCAAATAAATCACTCTTATTCCATTGTGCTGCTGGTAAGGACAGAACCGGTATCGGTGCCCTTTTAATTCTTAAAGCCTTAGGCGTCAATAATGAAATAATTACTAGAGATTATTTACTAACTAATTTGATGTATCAAGACAATATTGAAATTGCTAGAACACTCAACGATAAAAACGGTAATCAAGATATTAATAAAATGAATATGACCAAAGGTGACGTCCAAGGTATTACTTCTGTTTTTGATGCTATTGATCACTATTTTGGTAGTTTTGATAATTATTTGGATAAGGCTTTGAATGTTGATAAAGATAAGTTGGCTAAGTTAAAGCGGATTTATACTGAATGATGTCTACTCTGAAATATAGAAGTTTTTAGGTACCCGTCATCCACTCCGCAATATTAGAGGTCTGGAACGCCATGGGCATCGTTTGAAACCAATTTTGAAGTTCAAAAATTGTTTCCAAAGCGAGCCTTATTCTAACCTGGCACAAATCGCCAGCTAAGAATAATTTCATGGCTGAAACCTCTAATCTTGCTCCGTTCCCGACTAAATAACATTTAAATCTTATTGATGTAATCTACAATTAGGTACAAGATTAAATAAATTCTATAATTCAAAATAGCAACAAACCTAGTCTGGAACAAAAAATCAAAATTGTCTAAGTAGTGAAATTTTTCTTAGCTGACGAAGTCAGGTTAGAAAAAGGCCGAGCTTGAAGACTATTGGCAAAGCCAATCGGCTCCAAGTCGCGCCCACTACGTTCCAGACAATTTTGATTTTTTGCGGAAGACGGCAACTTATATAACAATTAATTAACCAGTTAATATCCAGTTATATCAAACTAAGTTGGCGGAACATATTTCATTTTAGTTATAATATTTCTGGGGGAAGACACGAACTCACCTTTCGTAGCTTGACGACCATCTTGCAGTCTTCCCCATACCAATTTGCATATTTTTCATACCTTAACGTTTGACTAGTGCAAAACCAACAATCGTTTCCTCATACATCCATATGTGTGGGGTTTTTTATTTTTCTGTCAACATTTACGAAGAATATTTATTTACTTGAATTTGCTATCACAAATAATTACAAGCATAATTAAAATATAATTTTAAGCAAAGTATAAGAAAATTTTGTATAATTGAGTTTCGGATAGTCAACATGACATGTGACCTTTTTGTGAACTTTTCTTTAATGTCTTCCTATGGAAAGGCTTGTCTTGTATACTTATTTTGTCAACATAATGGAGGAATGCAAATAATGTTTTGTCCAAATTGTGGCCATAAAGTTGAACCAAATCAGAAATTTTGTGATAACTGCGGTTGGGCCCTTAAAAAGAAAAATACCGATGAACCAAAAGAAACTAAAGATGATGACACTGTTCGTTCATTGTCCGAAATCGAAAATGAATTAAATAGTGAAGAGCCAGCTGATAAGCCTAAGGAAAAGCCTGTTTTACAACAAGCCCCTGAGCAACAGCGTGAATATGGTTCTAATAATGAGGGAACTACCAATACACACAAAGATCCAGAACCTGAGGTCAAAACTTTTGACCATAGCAATCGTTCATCATTCAAAAAGGCTGACGCTAATGCACCTTTAGATGATAGAACACAAGTTTATAGTAAGAATGATTTCAATCCAATTTCTCAAAAGCCTTACAAAAAAGACTTCGAGGAACCTCAACAAAAGAAATTTACTGATCACATCAAAGATCCAATTAGTGATCCTTTTAAACCAACTAAGAGTGAACAACGTGCTGCTGAAGCTAAACGGAAGGCTGAGGAAGTCGACCCTAATGATGGTTTTATTCATAACATGATTAAATTTGCTAAAAATAATGCTTATGTAAGTATTTTTGCGGTAATAATTGTAGCTATTCTGTTAGTCGTAAAGAGAAACTATGGATTCATTGCTTTAGCAATCATTCTAATTCTCTGGTTCCTACTTTCGCAACTTCGTCATGGTAATGAAATGGGTGCTAACAAAGCCCTCAAGAAGGAAACATCCCTCAAGAGTGGCAAAAAAGATAGCCCAGATACAACTGAAACTTACGAAGAAAGACCTCGTAAGAAAGATAGGAAATCAGCTCCTGCTGAAAAAGTAGTAAGTCACGGAAAGACTACTTCTCAAAAAGTAATCATTTTTGCATCAATTGTTGGATTCATTGCATCAATCAGTGGTCCATTCTTAAATGGTGTTTCACTTACAAGTACAATTTCTACAGCTGCTAACTACACCGCCAACCTTGGTGGACAACCAACTTGGATTACCAATGGATTCTCAGCTATTCGTTTGATTTGCTTCTTGTCACCAGTCATTGCCTTGATTGCTGCATGTTTCAGATCACGTGGTTCAATTCGTTTGTTAAGAATTTTCACCCTACTTCCAACTGTTCTCTATGCTGGATTATATGGTGCCCTTTACGCCGGATTGGTTAATTCCACAGCAATTACTGGCCAAGTAGCCGTAACTACTAATGGTTCCTTTGGGACTAGCTTTTACGTCTTAATTATCACATCAGTAATTTCATTATTGATGGCATATACATTACGTCCACGTATTAAATAAACCTTTCGAGGTTTATTTTTTTTGCTTTTTTAACAGTGTTTTTATAGATTGTTATTAAAAAAATCAAATTACAATAAAATATTTCACATAAATTATTATACTTGTCTAAACATATTTCGATATAATAACCTTGCTTTCCCCTCGGAGGTTATATTTTATGAGAAAAAGACATTCGCATCAAAAAAAATTAGTTTATAAATTAGTAATATTATTATTCTCGCTTATCTTTATCGCATTAAATTACTCAAATAAACAAACGACTACTAAGGCAGATGATGAAGTCGTTGTAACTCCAAAATTCACACCTAATAAACCGCCGAAAAAAGTTATTGGAATTTGGATGACCAATGGTTATGGTCTGCAACCGAATCCTGATTATTACACCGTTGTTGATACTCCAGTTACTTTAAAAACTGATGCCGGTAGATCAGTTTGGACAGCTGCCGCCGGAGCCTTAGATGGTGTTCATTATCGTTGGTGGCAATCAACCGATGGTACGAATTGGACTGCCGTTGCTAAAGCCAATAATGGTTATAAAAAGAATTTTACTGTGACTCCAACTGAGGTCGGTACGGTTTGGTATCAATTAGATACCCAATATTATAATTACTTCACCGGTCTACTTTTAAAAACTCATATTTACTCAAATGTTGCTGCAGTTCATACCCTTGCAGATCCTGTTGATGCTCTCCAATTGGACGTTACATCTGATGATGATTACCTCTACAATACTAGTGATAAATTATCCAATACAACTTACGCCCATGCTCAACCAACCCCAAGTGATGCCACTGGTACAATTACTTGGTCAGTCGATAATCCTGATTTGGCGACTGTTGATGAAAATGGTCTAGTGACAGCCAATAGTAACTCACTTTCTGGAACTGTCAGAGTCACTGCTACCTTTACCAATAACGATGGATCAAGTATAAAAAACTACGTTGATATTGAAATTGGCGGTGGACTTGATGATCAAACTGTCAAATCTGGATCACCTGCTACCTTCACCTTGCAAGGTAAAACTGGTGGGGATGACGATGACGGTTCGAGTGGAACCGGAACTGTGAATGTCGATTGGTACAAATACGCTCCCGGTTCAAACACTAGAGTCAAAGTTTCCAGTGGTACCGACACAACCTATACCACTCCGGACACGACAATGGCCGATGATGGATCATATTTCCAAGCCGTTCTCACATTTACTTCTGGCAGCACTACTAAAACCATTACCTCTAACAAAGCTAAATTGACCGTCCTTCCTTCGAGTGAACCCGATATTGAAATAACCAACAAAATAACCAATGACACTTACCAAGACTCAGCCAATACTGATCAACTTTTAAACGATTCAACCGGAAACGATAGCATCACATATCACGATACTTTAACGAATAAAAGTACCGAAGGTATTTTGAAAGCTGATTCCTACGTTATTCCAATGTTGCCGGGAACCAAAGTAAATACCGTTCAAGTATCTGGTAACACTTTATCCTCCGATGATTATCAAATTATTCCTAATTCTGATACAGGTGCAGATGATTTAGTCATAAATTTAGATGACTTTAGCCATGGCGACAGTAAAGATATCGAAGTCAACACCACTGTTCCAGATATCACCGCCAAACAATCTTTCCAATTTACACCTTATGTCTATGGAGTTAATTACGATGGCAATGTCTACCGTCAAGAAGGATTAGACGAAGAAATCAACTATATAACAAATAAAGTTCTCCCTAAGGTGGAAAATATTGATTACGGAACGATCACAGCTTTTAGCAAAGATATTCTCAAATACCGCCCTGACAGTTTGAATTCACCCAACGGAATCGTCACGGCCGATGATGAGCGCCGGGATAAACAGCCTCTAAAAGTTTTTGTTACACAAAATGCCCCATTATCTAATAACAATGGGGATGTATTGCCCGCTAGTTTGAGGTTTTATAGTGATGGCAACTATTCAGAAATACTTAACAATAAAACCCAAATTTATCAAACAGATAATGGAGCTGCTCTAAAATCAATTGCTTGGGATAAACAGAATGGACTCTTGTTACATATCGATAACAACTTTGCTATAGCAGGTCAATACACTACAACACTCAATTGGAGTTTTGAAGATAGTCTATAATTATCAAAATATTCAAATTTAAATAATTATTTTTGCATAACATAGTCTATGTGTTTAAACATATTCCGTTATAATTATAATTGGATAATTATTTCGGAGGTATTGTTATGAAAAAGCATGCTAAAAAAACAATTAAAACAATTTTATTATTATTAATACCTTTATTCTTATTTAGCTTGAGCTCCTCCACTGAACAATCTACTCAAGCAGATATTACCAGAGCTGATCCCGCAGCCCCTTTTATCCCAACCCCACCACCAACTAAATTCTTAGGGATGTGGTCTTCAAGTGGTTATAACCTTCAACCACAACCTGATTACTACGTTGTTCTTGGTGATACAGTCTCTATCCGGACTAACACCGTTCGATCAGTTAGTGGATTTATTCTTAGTATCGGTGATAGTCCCCATTATCGCTGGTGGCAAGAAGGCACTGATGGGAAATGGTTCGAAATTAGTAAGAGTAATAATGGTCAGAAGAAAAACTTCTCAGTTACCCCAACAGAGATTGGAGACACCACCTATCAATTAGATACTCAATACTATAAATATCTTACAAGTTGGATTTCCAAAACATATCTTTACTCACAGATGACTACCGTTCACGTTTCTCCAGAACCAGTTGAAGTTGAGAAATTAGATGTGACCGTTGATGACGATTATGTTTATTACACATCAACATCAAAGGATGAACCAAATATCACTAATGCCCACGCTATTCCCACTCCAGCGAACGCTACTGGAAATATAACTTGGTCAATTGATGACACTTCTCTTGCAACAATTAATGACGATGGACAAATAACTGCTAATAGTAATAGTAAATCCGGATGGGTTGAAATTACAGCTACCATGTCCAATTACGAAACACCTGATCTTACTGGTAGAGAAAAAGTCCAAATTGGTGGTGGCTTAGATGATCAACGTGTTAAATCTGGTCAAACCGCTGATTTCACCCTCAAAGGGAATACTTTTGACGAAGATGAAAATGAAGACATCGACAGCGTTACAGTTAGTTGGACCAAATATCCACCCGGTTCTAATTCTGGATCAACTGCCCCAAACAACGTTAATGACACAACTTACACAACTCCAATCACAACCATTGCAGACAATGGTTCCCAGTATCAAGCAACCATAAAAGTTACTAGTGGTAAAAATACTAAAACAGTTACCTCTAATAGAGCTACCTTAACAGTTATTCCAGCCGGTGACCCCGCATTGGAAATTACCAACACAATCATTAACGATAGTTATACAGATACAAAAGATACTGACATTCTTTTAAATAACGTTATTGGTGGCGACAGTATCACATATAAAAACACAGTCACCAACAATAGTACCGAAGGTCCCTTGGTAAATGGATTCTACGTAATTCCCCTACAACCACAAACAATAATCAATAGTGTTACTGTGGCAGGTGAAGTTTTACCGACCACTAGCTATGAAACCATTTATAACGCCGACACGAATTCTGACGATTTAGTTATCGACATTGATAATATAGACATTCAATCTAGTAAGGATATTGAAGTGAACACAACAGCTCCAGATATTACAACTAAGAAAAGTTTTGAGTTCACTCCTTATGTATATGGCGACAACGCCGACGGTAATGGAGCAACTTATCGTCAAGACGGAACTATCTCCCAAATAAATTACATTACCGATAAAATCCAATCTGACATTGCCGATATTGATTTTGGAACTATAACGGCTTACAGCAAAGATACTTTGTTACGTCGTCCTGACAAAAATAATAGTCCTAGTAACATCGCTAATATTGATGATCAAAGACGTGATAAAACTGCCACAAAAGTATTTGTGACTCAGCTCGCTGAACTTACCAATGAACAAAACTATGTTTTACCTGCAACAATTAGATATTATAAAAATGGTAATTACGAAACTATTCTAAATAATAAAGTTAAAATTTCTGAAACATTATCAGGCAATGGTCTTGGTTCAATTGCTTGGGGTAAAGATGATGGCTTATTGTTACACATTAATGAAAATCATTTGCCCGCTGGACAATATTCCACCATATTGACCTGGAGTTTTGAAAATAGTCTTTAGTCTGAATATAATAAAAAAATTTCTGCTCTCCACAAGGGAGAAAAATTAGCTTTAATTTTAAATCAAAAGCGCTTAATTCAATTTATCCCAGAATAATTTAGGGGGTAACAGAATTAGTGCTTTTTTACGTCTATAAATAATTTAATTCAAAGCCAGCCAAATCTAATAGGTCACCATTACAGAGAATTTATTTGAATATTATAAGGCCAGTAATATACTCATTAAAACAAAATTCCCTTAAAAATAAGAACCAGTTTCAGGCCTTGTTCAGCAATAGATTACGGATAACTGAGGTTTTTTTGAAAGCGTTACATAAGTTTATTCTGAATATAATTATATTATTATATCTTATATCATATTTATATAAATAATCTTATACATATTGGAACAATTATTTGCTAATTCTCTTATATACTATTGTTGCTCAAATAATTTGAGGGGGTATTCAAATGAGACACCACAAACATGCGAAACGAATAATTAAAAATTTTCTACTCTTAATAATTCCCTTCATACTGCTTGCGATGGTAACAACTTCTACTGAAAAATCAATAAAAGCTGAAAATGATGAACTCGTTGTTAGTCCCAGAAAAACTCCAAATCCACCTCCTAAAAAATTCATTGGTATTTGGATGACAAATGGATATGGACTACAACCTAATCCTGATTATTACACGACTGTTGGCGACCCCGTGGTTATTCGAACTGATGCCGGGAGATCAATTTGGACTGTAATTTTAGGTGTATTTGATAGTGCCCATTATCGTTGGTGGCAAACGACTGACGGTAAGAAATGGACTGAAGTTAGTAAATCTAACAACGGACACCGAAAGAATTTTGAGGTTAAACCGGATAAAGTTGGAACGGTTTGGTATCAATTAGATACTCAATACTATACTTATCTAACGCCTTACCTAAAAACACATATTTATTCTAATTTAACAGCTGTCCATACCTTGGAAGATCCCGTTGACGCTACCGATTTAACTGTTACAGTTGACGATGATTATCTATATAGCACTAAAGATGAACTTTCAAATACCACTTATGCACATGCCCACCCTGATCCTGCAAATGCAACCGGGAAAATCAAATGGTCCGTTAATGACACTAGTTTGGCAACAATTGATCCCGATGATGGTCATATTACAGCTAACAAAAATAACAAATCCGGTGATGTTGAAGTTATTGCGACAATGACTAATCCAAATACCGCACCTATCTCTAACCATGCAATTGTAACTGTTGGTGGTGGATTGGATGATCGAAAAGTTAATTCTGGTGAAACGGCAACCTTTGAATTAAGAGGTGACACTGCTGGTGACGGTGATGATGGTAATAGTGGCTCTATTACGATTGACTGGTACAAAAATGACAAGAAAATCAGTTCTGGTACCGCGGATAGTTACACAACACCTAATACAACCATGGCTGATGATGGTTCCCTATTCCATGCTGTAATTAATTTTAAGAAAAGTGGAATAACTAGAAGTATCACCACTAATCAAGCTAAATTAACCGTAATTCCGTCCAGTGAACCTGATATTGAAATCACTAATAATTTAATCAATAAATCCTTCTCACATGAGAAAAACGATAATAATATCTTAAATGACGTTACTAATTCTGATAACGTTATTTATCAGGATACTATCACAAACATTAGTGATGACGGTCCTTTAAAAGATGCTTTCTATGTCGTGCCACTACACTCTGGCACACAAATAAATAGCGTAAAAGTTAATGGTGAAACATTATCTGCAGAAAAAGACTACACAGTTATTTTTAATTCAGATACTGATACAGATGACTTAACTATCGAACTCAATACTATGAATGGAAAAACAAGTAAAGATATTGAAATTGATACCACTGTTGCTGGAGTACTAAACACATACTCACTCGAATTCAAACCCTATGTATATGGATTTGATAGTGAAAATAGATTTTACAGTAAAGAGGGAACTGATGAAACCATCAATTATCTAAGTGATAAGATTCATGCCCAAATTAAGAAAATCGACTTTGGACAAATAACTCCTTACAGCAAGGATACTTTACTACATCGTCCACAAGAATTGAATGAATCAAATATTGTTGACGTAAATGATCAAAGACGCGATAAATCCGCTTTAAAGGCTTTCGTAAGTCAAAAAGAGGAATTTCTCAATGATAACAACGACATTCTACCTGCCAGTTTAAGATATTACGAAAATGGTAGTTATCAAAACGTTCTGGGCAATCAAGTTAAGGTTTCCGAAACCGATGTTGGATCTAAATTGAGTTCTCTTGCTTGGAAAAAAGAAGACGGACTAATCTTGCACATTAATGGCAACCATTTACCTGCCGGACAATACTCAACTACCTTAACTTGGACTTTAGAAAGCAGCATTTAGCCTTGGGGTATACCAATTATACAAGCCGTATAATTGCCAACGCTTTTCTTGGATAACCAATTTGAATGTTTATACTTAAAAGTAAGAAGAACAGAAACGACGTATGAGTAGTTCCTATCCTTCGAAGCCTCATGTTAAATGAGCTTACACATACCAAGACGTCACCGATTAATAAATCGTAATTAAGGTATTTGCAATTGAATGGGATTAGTAAAATTTGGGTTGAACCGAGATGATACAAAATCAAACATATAATGGATTTAATAGATTTTGTAGTATCAAACAATGTTAATTCATAGAGCTCATATTATATATGAGCTTCTGCCCCTTCTAAAAACCAGTAAGCTATCAGTTTTCATAATGAATCCTCCGAAGACACAACTATGTCTAGACAAAAAAAGCCTCTGAAAAGTTTGTAATATCAACTTTCCAGAGGTTATTTTGTGCTTATTTTTCTAAGAAACTTAATCTGTCCGCAATATTGGTAATGATACCATCAACACCCCAGTTAATAAGTACTTGAGCACGATTTACATCATCAATTGTCCAAACGTTAATTTCGTAACCATAATCCTTCATCTGTTTAACTTTGGCTTCAGTTAATCCTGAACTATCTGGATGAACAATTTTGGCATGACAAGCTTGCATAACAAGATTCCAGTCGTCACCTAAAGTTGCTCGGCTAAACAAAACAGCGTATTTAAGATCTGGTCTTAGTTTGTACATTTTCTCTAACATAATTGGATTAAAACTAGAAATAATCAATTCTACATGTTCGTCTAGTCTTTCCAATGCTTTGGCAAAATTTTCTACCAATTTATCAGCTAAATAATTGGCATCGTCCCCAACAACACCCTTTAGCTCGATATTTGCATTGATTTTGTGAATATTTAGAAAATCAATTAGTTGATCTAACGTTGGCACTTTCTCGCCACGGAACTTTTCTGCAAACCAGAAACCAGCATCAGCACCCTCAACAGTTTCACTAGCCACTGTTTCGATAGAACCAGATTGATTAGTCGTTCTATTTAATTTATCATCATGAATTACAAAAATTTTTTCATCTTTAGTGATGCTTAAATCTGTTTCAATCCACTTAACATCATGATTTACCACTTCGTTGAATGAAGCCATAGTATTTTCAGGTGCCAAGGTTGGAATTCCTCTATGAGCAATAATTTTTTTATTCATCATAATCCTCCAATAGGTAGAGTATACAACAGTACACAAGGGACAAAAAAACCGAGATGCAAGATAATTTGTATCCTCGGTTTTCATGTTGTCTGTTTTTTATAATTTTGGTTTATTTAGTTGAAACGAGCTATACAAGCCAATTTCTTCCGGTTTGCCTGATTTCCCAAATCATACGCAAAGAACGCGTATAATTCGTGAAATCCTGCAAATCCTCGGAAATTCCCGGCCTGCTCCGCTCTCTGATTTTAAACGAACTGCACAAGCCAGATTCCTGTGCTTTGCTATACTGTGGAAATCGCCTACTTCGTAGTCAATTACCACAGTTAGGCAAATGCTCAGAATCTAACCGGCTTGTTCCGTTCTCTGATTAAGCTTGGTATCTTGAAACTCCGTCAAGATATGTTTCTGACAATGTCATATCGTCATCAAGAACGATGAAGTCAGCATCTCTGCCTTCGGCGATGATACCACATTTATCAAGAACTTTTGAACTCTTGGCGGCTGTGTAACTGGCCATTTCAACAGCTTGTTCGTCTGTAGCAATGTTCCAGTCAACAACGTTCTTAATAGCATCTTTAAGCAATAGAATACTACCAGCTAGGTTATGTGTTTCATCAGTTAATCTAGCAGTACCATTAGCAACAACAACTGGTAATTCACCTAGTACGTAGTTACCATCTGGCATAAGTCCGGCACGCATACAATCAGTAATCAAAGCAACGTGTTCTGGAGTTTTCTTTTCAATAAGAATTCTTGCAGCAAATGGATTAACGTGGTGACCATCACAGATCAATTCGTCATCAACCAAGTGCATTGACATAGCAGCACCAACCATACCAGGTACACGGTGGTTCAAACCACTCATACCATTGTATGTATGTGTAAATCCAGTAGCACCGGCTTCAACACAGGCTTTAGCTTGTTCAAATGTAGCATCACTGTGGCCTAAGTAAACAGCAACTTTATCAGAAGCAACTTCTCTAACAAACTTAGCTGAACCTTTTCTTTCAGGAGCAATAGAAATTTTTCTGATCATTCCATGGGCAGCATCTTGCCAGTCTTTGAATTCTTCTGCATCAGGATCTCTGAAGTATTTAGGATTTTGAGCACCTTTGTGCTTTTCAGTATAGAAAGGACCTTCAAAATGAATACCTTGAATCTTAGCACCAGTAGCTTTTGTATAATTATCACCAATTGTTTGGCAGATATGTTTTAGTTGGTCGTGTGAAGCTGTCAAAGTTGTTGGCAACCATGAAGTAACACCAGCTTTTAATAGACCTTCTGACATTTCATTTAACTTGTCGAAGTCATCATCCATAACATCATGTCCACATAAACCATGGATATGAGTATCAACAAGACCTGGAGCAATAAATTTGTCTGAATAATCAACAATTTTACCCTCTGGCTTGCCATCCTCTTCTGTATAAAAGTTACCAAACTTACCGTCATCAGTAACTTCTAGGTAGCCACCATTTTCAGTAGTGTTTTTCAAAAAGAATTTTTTAGCATGAATATAATATGTCATTATCTAGTCTCCTTCTAAATTTAACTCTAGTATATTGTAGCATTGTGTAGCGGTCTATACCACGACGTTTAATACTTTTTAGCTAGAAAAAGATGAAACAACTCAATGTCTCTTTTCTCATAGTATCAAAGATTGCACTCGATAGTTGCTATTTATGGAAACTTTTACATTGTAAAGATTTCTATACAATCGGAATAATGGTTGACTTTTTGTCTATTCATAAAAAAGCCACCTTATCCAATTCTCGGATAAAATGACTTTTGCATTAATGATTGAACGTAATTTATGTTACACGTTTGCTATTTTGAAACGAGCTACACAGTCCAATTTCACTCCGCTTTGCCTGACTTCCCAAATCATACGCAAAGAACGCGTACAATTCGTGAAGTCCTGCAAATGCTCGGAAATTACCGGGACTGTTCCGCTCTCTAATCCCAAAACAAGCTGCGAGCAACAGATTCCTGTGCTTTGCTACAGACTAGGAATCTAATCGTTGCTCTCCGCTCTCTACTTAACTTCAGCGATTGCTTCTATTTCAATCTTGGCATCCATAGGAAGTTTTGCGACTTCAAAAGCCGTTCTTGCTGGGAATCCTTCGTTGAAATAGCCTTTATAAATATCGTTAACTTTTGCAAAGTTGGCTAAATCATCTAAATAAATAGTTACTTTGAGTACATGGTCAAAATCACTGCCTGATGTTTCCAAAATATTCTTTAAATTATCCAAAGCTAATTTGGCTTGGGCATCAAAACCATCAGCTAATTTGCCACTCTTTGGATCAAGTCCAATTTGACCTGATGTAAAGACAAGATTATTTGATTTGGTAGCGTGAATATATGGTCCAATTGCATCTGGAGCACCGTCCGAGATAATTCTTTCCATAACCTAAGTATCTCCTAAATTTTAAAGATTCTTTTTAATGTAATCTGATGAAGCTTTTAACTTATCTAATTCATCTTGTGGTAAATCTAATTGTAGTTGCTTGATGATTCCGTTACGACCAACGATTGCTGGATATGAAAGGTAAACTCCATATTCTTCGCGATAGTTGGAAACTGGTAATTCAATATTGGCATCATTCAAAATTGCTAGTGTCAATCTCACAGCAGCGGTTGAAATACCATAGTTGGTATAACCTTTACCATCGAAAACAGTGAATCCACCCATACGGACATCTTCATTGATTTGATCCAAATTCAAGCCGTTCTTTGTTGCTAAATCTTCGACAGGTTGGTCCATAACTTTGACGGTTGACCATGCTGTAAATTGAGAATTACCATGTTCACCCAAGTTATAACCAGAAACTGATCTAGGGTCAACTTTGAAGGCTTTACCAACGGCGCGTTTCATTCTGGCTGAGTCTAGCAAAGTACCTGTACCAATTACGTGTTCCTTAGGTAGACCGGTGATTTTTTGATACATTGATGTCATTACGTCATTAGGATTACTGATAACTACCATAATTCCGTTAAATTTAGTTTGTTTGATTTTATTGGCAACTTCAGTAACATCATCACCTGTTGGTTTTAATTCCGCAAAACGGTTGGGATGTTCGCCACCGATTAGCTTAATGTGACCAACAGATGAAATCACAACATCCGCATCATCTAATTGAGAATAATCATTAACAAAAATATTAGTATGATATGGCAAATTAGCCATGGCATCTTCGAAATCTAGCGCATCAGCTTTTACCTTTTTCTCATTAGTATCAATCAAGACCAAATCGTCCACGAATCCACTTGAAACGATATAGTGTGCACAAGCGGCACCAACATTTCCCATTCCGATAATAGCTACTTTTCTTGTCATTTAAATTACCTCACAGTCAAATTTTGTAAACACTCACATGACTATTCTAACTGGTTTTTGGCATAGAAAAAAGACATATCCCCAATCTAAGGAGATATGTCTTAATTAAAATAAATTATTTTCTTTTATCGTAATACTTAACTTTGCTCATAATGATTCTCTCACATAAGTCAGCGTATGAAATTCCGGCAGCTTCAGCTTCTCTTGGCATCAATGACAATGGTGTCATACCAGGTAAAGTATTTGCTTCCATGACATACAATTGACCGTCACGTAATAAGAAATCAACACGACCGTAATTACTCATACCTAAGGCTTCGAAAGTTTTCTTAGTCAAAGCTTGCATCTTACTGTGTGTTTCATCATCCAAGTCTGGTGGTGTGATGAAATGAGTTACATTGTTTTCTTGGAATTTATGTTGGAAATCATACCAACCAGTATCAACTGTGATCTCAACGGCAGGAAGAACCAATCCATCAACGATAGCAACTGAGAATTCTCTACCTTGAATATATTCTTCAATCAAGGCCTCTGAATCGAATCTCAATGCATCAGCGACACATTCTCTCAATTCAGTAGCGTTGTTAACGATATGTGTACCAACACTTGAACCACCATTTGAAGGTTTAACAACCATTGGATAGTTAAATGGAATATCTTCTGACAAAATCTTATCAGTCTTAGTAGTTGTGTAAAGTGCAGTTGGAATCTTGTCTTGAACAAAAATTTCTTTAGAATATTTCTTATCCATAGCAATTCCTGAAGCCAATGAACCACTACCAGTATATCTAACGTCGAAGACATCAAAGACTGCTTGCATCTTACCATTTTCACCATCTTCACCGTGAAGTCCCATGTAGACAATATCGGCGTGTTGGCAAATCTTCAAAACATTCTTACCTAGAAGGCCTCTTGTTCCGTCGGTACGAAGTGCGTTGATTTTTTCATCTGTTAAAACTTCATCATCAATGATTAAGTGCTTTTCATCTTCTGGTTCAGTTGTAAAAAGATCATCAATCTTATCTTCTTCGATATCCTTACCTAAAAATGAATCAACGTATGCTACTTCATAACCCTTGCTACGTAGTGCGTTGGTGATTTTAACTCCGGAAGATAAAGAAACATTTCTTTCTGTACTTCTTCCGCCTGAAAGAACGACAATTTTCATTGTGTTTCACCTAATCCCTTTTAATTTATTACTTAAGCGTAATCCTAGAACCTACAGAATAGCACAATACAGCGTTAAAAACCATTTTGGAATTTAAGTTTTTAAAAAAATTTGTCTATCTTCTCGAATTTTTCATATATATTTGGTTTAATTAGCATTAAGGAGGATATAACCTTGAAAAAGTTAAATATCATTTTATTAGGATTAGTATCTCTAATCACATTTGGAGTTTTATCTACTCAAAATGTAAAAGCTGACGATTTAAGCAGCCAGCCAGTTATGACCTTGGGAACTTCATTAACATCTGATCAACGCCAAGGTACTATCAATGCGTTATCTTCACAAATAAACGACAACAACTACAAAACTATTACCGTTAACGGTGACACTTTAGTAAAATATTTGAACCCAAGTGGTAACTCATTCACTAGTAATTCTGGTGTTTGGTCATCTGCCTTGATTCAGAAGACATCATCAGGTTCTGGTATTAACGTCAAAATTGTCGACTATAATGGAAAAAACAATATTACTACTATTACAGCTGATCAATATCGTAACGCCGCTGTTACCGCTGGTATCAGTGATGCCAACATTTATGTAACATCAGCCACACCAATTGATGGATCAGGTGCCCTAGCTGGTATCTACGCTGCATACGCAAACAGTGGTGATTCATTGAACCAAAGCCAAGTTAACGCTGCTCAAAAAGAAATGAGTGTTTTAAGTGGTATTACTGATGATAATAAAGGTACCGACGGATATTCAGATAAACAATTGAACAATGCCGTTGCCGGAATGAAATCAGATTTAGCTCAAAAAGGCGACAACATTACCGTTAACCAAATCACTACTGTTGTTAATAACAACTTACAAAAAAATAACCTACAAAACATTATTAACAATAATCAAAAGCAACAAATTATTAATTTAATGGTCCAAATCAGAGATTCCGGAGCCTTGAAGAATTCAAACTTTAAAGAACAAGCTTCGAAGTTAAGTAGCGACATTATGGGTAAAGCTAAAAATGTCTTTAATAATTTAAATACTCAACAAAATCGTAACTTCTTACAAAGAATTTGGGATAGTATTGTTTCATTCTTTAGTGGATTATTTAAATAAGAGAGCGCAACAAGGGCGTTCAGCTCCCGAGCATTTGCCTGACTCCACGAATCATACGCGTACTATGCGTATGATTTGTGAAGTCAGGCAAAGCGGAGTGGAGTTGCCCTTGTGGAGCTCGTTTAGGACGACACAAATAATGTATGTCTTCCTAAAATTTGAGTAAATCAATTCAGCTAAACAAATAATAATTAACATCTAAAAACAGCCTCGATTCATATTTCGAATTGAAGCTGTTTTTAATTACATTAAATATCAAACCACGTTCATACTTATAATCTAAGAATCAAAAAATTTGTTCCTATTTAAACTTACTCAAATATTAAAACTATATACTAGAGTTACATCATCCTAAACAAACCAAGCAAGGATAACTCCTTCCGGTTGAATCAACTATCCCTGCCGGCACTTCCTTGTCGACTGAAATAGTAGTCTCAATCCTCGGGAGCTGAACATCCCTGCTTCGCTCTCTTGTCTTTTTAATTCCAATTTAATTTACAAATACCTTTGACAAGCGACATAAATATAAATATCATATATTCACCGAGATAATTATTAGAAAATATTTAAGATTCAATTGAGGAGAGAGATTGTAATGAGTGAAGAAACTAAAACACCTGAACCGCCGTCCCAAAATTCAAAATTATGGAAGTTAAGTGAAAAGGAACTTGCTGACCTATATCAAACCGATACTACTGATGGTTTGACTGAGGAAGAGGTCAACAAACGACTAAAGAAAAACGGTCGTAATGAACTGGAATCCAAGAAAACATCCCGATTCATGCAGTTCATCAAACAATTTAACAATAGTATCATCTATATTTTGGCTGCCGCAGCTATTATGACGTTATTCATGCGCCGTTATTCCGATTCAATAGTTATTGGATTAGTTATTATTGCCAATGCAATTATCGGATATATTCAAGAACGCCAAGCCGGTAATGCCCTAGAAAAAATACGAGAAATGTTAATTTCTAAAAACTTTGTCATACGTGGTGGAGATAAATTAGAAGTTGATTCCAGAGATCTAGTTGTTGGTGATTTGGTCAACCTTGAAGCTGGTGACGCTGTTCCCGCTGACATGCGGTTGATTTCTGCCGACAATTTAAGTTTGCAAGAATCTATTTTGACGGGTGAAACTAATTCTGTTGAAAAAATCGAAGAACCTTTGCCCGATGATGAATTGGCTTTGGCTGACCGAAGAAATATGGTCTACGCCTCAACTGCTGTAACCAACGGATCCGGTCTCGGTATTGTCACAGAAGTTGCTAAAGATACACAAATTGGTCAAATTCAAGGTTCCGTTGAATCTGTTAAGGAACAGCCTACACCTTTAATGAAGAACTTGAATTCATTAGGATTCGGCCTATCAGTCGCAATCGTTATCGCCGCCGTCCTATTATTCATCTTAGGAATAGTGCTTGATACTTATAGTTTACCAACATTATTGATTGCCGTTATAACGATGGTCGTTGGTTCAATGCCCGAAGGTTTGCCAGCTAGTACCTCTGTTGTTCTAGCTATGGGAACCCGAAAGATGACTAAGCAAAATGTTATCGTCAAAACTTTGCCAGCCGTTGAAACCCTTGGTGCCGTTGATATTGTTAATACCGATAAAACTGGTACTTTAACTAAAAACGAAATGACCGTTACTAAAGTTGTTACATCAACTCACACAATGGACGTTACTGGTGTCGGCTATGACGCTGACGGTGGTGTTGATTTCAGTGGTGAATTGGAATTAGGTCATAAGAAATTTAACTGGCAGGAAGACGCCGATATGAAGTGGCTTGTTGATATTGCTGGTCAAACAACTGACGCTCAACTTCACTTTGAAAATAATCGTTGGGAATTAACTGGTGAACCAACTGATGGTGCCCTAACGACTCTTTATCGTAAAATTACGGGAACTGATCCTGAAGTTAACGAAATCGACTCATTACCATTTGATTCAGCCTTTCGTTTTTCTGCACGTTTAGTCGATCACAATGGTGATAGAGTCCTAATGGTCAAAGGTTCTCCCGCTACCATTTTGAATTTAACTAACAGCCACGAACATGACTATTGGAATTCAAAAATCAAAGAATTGGCTACTGACGGACTCAGAACAGTTGGTTTAGCTTACCAAATCGTTCCGAATGATTTAGAAAAAATTGATATTGAAAAAATTAAGAATCTCCATTTAGCCGGACTAGTTGGTATCATCGATCCACCACGTGAAGAAGTTACTTCCGCAATTGATGAACTTCACCGCGCTGGTGTCCATGTCAAAATGATTACTGGTGACCATCCTGACACCGCAATGGCAATTGCCAAGGAATTAGACCTATCGAACCATATTACGGCTCTAACAGGTCCTGAAATCGATGCTATGGACGATGATAAACTTAAAACAGTTATTGATAACTATAGTGTCTTTGCCAGAACTACTCCTGCTAATAAATTACGTATTGTTCGTGCTCAACAAGCTAACAATCACGTTGTTTCAATGACCGGTGATGGTGTCAACGATGCTCCTGCTTTGAAACAAGCTGATATTGGTGTTGCCATGGGAATCAAGGGTACCGAAGTTGCTAAAGAAGCTGCCGATATGGTCCTAGTTGATGATGACTTTACCGATATTGTTGCCGCTGTTAGTGAAGGTCGACACGTTTTCGATAATATTCGTAAAACAATTCGATTCCTACTCCCAACTAGTTTTGCGGAGGGATTAGTTGTTATTCTTAGTATTTTGATGGGACAGGAATTACCACTCTATCCCGCTCAACTATTGTGGATCAACATGGTTTCCGCTCTAACAATTCAGTTCGCCTTTATCTTCGAACCACCAGAAGCAAACATCATGGAACGTGGTCCACGTAACGTTAAGGCTGGATTATTGTCCAAACTTGATACCTTCGAAATTACTGTTGTTTCACTATTGATTTCTGGACTAGGAATCCTAGCTTATGACTACCTAACACAACAGGGATTACCAAATGTTGTCGGTAGTACAATGACCTTAAATATTATTATCTTTTGTAAAATTTTCTACTTATTCAATTTGCGAAACGATCATCCCGTTATTTCAAAGTATTTCTTCCAAAACAAGATGGCATTCTACATCATTGGAATTTTGATTCTGTTACAAATGGGAATTATCTACTTGCCATTTATGCAATCAATTTTTGAAACAACAAGCATCAACCTTTGGTATGGTTGGATCATTCCAGTCATCTGTGGAGTTGTTGTCTTGATTATTACCGAAATTGGTAAGTTCATTCGATTCAAGTTTATTGAAAAAAGTATCTAACACAAAATAGCAGTGCTAAAACCGATTTGCGGTTTTGCACTGCTATTTTTATTTACTCTTCAAAATCATTGCTTGATAAGGTTTAAGTGAATCCGAAACTTTATCTGCATAATTATTAATCACAATTTTATCATCAATATAATTTTTCAAAAGTTCAACTGATTGGATCTCACTAGATAAATTAGCGATTACCAACCACTTCTCATCGTCCAAAGTTCTTGTGTAGGCAAAAATATTTTTGTCATCTGGCAACAATAATTGAAAATCACCATCTTCAAAAACTTTTTCTGTATGTCTTAATTTAATCAATGTTTGATAATACTTAAAAATAGATTTATCAGAACTACGATCCTTTAAAACATTCAAATTCTTATAATTAGGATTCAATTTAAACCATGGACTAACATCGCTAAATCCACTGTTCTTAGTATCATCCCATTGCATTGGAGTTCTAGCATTATCACGGCTTATCTTTCGTGCTGCTTTTAGAAAATCAGCTTCACTAATAGTTTTTTCTTGTTTAACAAGTTTTTCGTAATTAGTCTTCAATTCAATATCTTCATAATCATCCAGTTTAAACTCTGGATTGGTCATTCCAATTTCTTCTCCTTGATAGACAAAAGGAGTTCCCTTCAAACCATGTAAAACAGTCGCAAACGCAGTTGCTGATTCATAACGATATTCTTTATCATTACCCCATCTTGACGGAGTTCTAGCTCGATCATGATTCTCAAAATAAAGTGCATTCCAACCATGGTTATTCAATGTATTTTGCCAATTAGCTAATGTTTTCTTTAATTGAACAACATCAACTGGTTGAATTGCCCAACGTCCATTTACATCACCAGGTTTACGATCAACGTGCATGTGCTCAAAGGTGAAGACCATATTTAATTCTTCACGTTCAGGTTCAACAAGACGTCTAGCATCTTTACTCTTACTATCAGGAGCTTCACCAACGCTCATCATTGAGAATGGTTTGAATACTTCTTGATTAATCTCATGGATAAACTCATGCATTCTAGGACCATTATTTTGATTACCGACAACATATTTCAAGTTATGTGGATTAGCATTATCTGGGAATTCTTGATTTTTGGAAATAGACGTAATAACATCCATTCTCCAACCATCAACCCCATGTGCTTTCCAATATCTCATAACATCATAAATTGCTTCTCTAACCTTGGGATTTTCCCAATTTAAATCCGGTTGCTGCTTACCATAATAATGTAAATAATATTGTTGGCGATTCTCATCAAATGTCCACGCAGAACCACCAAAGTTAGAACCCCAATTATTAGGCTCACTACCATCAACCTTTGGATCCTTCCAAATATAGAAATCACTAAAGTAATTATCTTTAGACTTACGACTTTCTCTAAACCAAATTGATTGGTCTGAAGTATGATTGGCAACCATGTCCATAATAATCTTAATGCCTTTTTCATGAGCATCTTTAATCAGTTTTTCTAAATCAGTATTATTACCAAACATCGGGTCAACTTTACGATAATCAGCAATATCATAACCATTATCAATTTGTGGAGATAGATAGAATGGACTGATCCAGAGTGCATCAACTCCGAGCTCTCTTAGATAATCTAGTTTCCTATCAATTCCATTTAAATCACCGATACCATCGTTGTTGGTATCTAAAAAGCTTTTTGGATAAATTTGATAAATAACCGCATTTTTCCACCATTCTTCACTCATTAGACAATACCTAACAAAGCCAAGACAACGGCAATGACAATTGTTCCAAGAATTAACCAGTTAATAGAAACATTCTTTTTCTTTAACAACCAGAAGCATAAAAGTGTGATTGATAATGGTAGAATTCCGACGAAAATTTGATCCAACATTTGTTGAGATTTTAGAATCGTCTTACCACCCATGACCATATTCCATTTAAGATCAAATTTGACCATGTTACTTGTCATGGCACCAACCATCATTAAACCAACAATACTGGCGGCTTTTGTCAAAATATTGATAAGACCCTTTTCGTACAATTCACCAATATAATTTGAACCTAAAGTATATCCAAGTTGACCGCCATACCAACGAACTAATTGAACGGGAATATTAAATAACAGTAAGAAAACAAATGGGGCTGCGATGTTACCAGTTTTTGCTAAACTTATAGCAATTCCGGCAGCGATAACTCTCAAAACACCCCAAAAAATTGAATCACCAATACCTGCTAAAGGACCCATCAAACTGGTTTTAATAGCGTTGATTGATTCGGCATTAAAGTCATCATTCTCACTATTCTGTTTCTCCATAGATGCCGTAACACCCATAACAAACGGTGCCATTGCAAGGTTTGTATTGAAGTATGACATTTGACGAACCATAGCATCTTTTTTATCTTGTTCTTTTTTATAGAATTTATTTATAAATGGCAACATAGAATACTCAAAACCAGAAGCACCTTGTTTAGCAGGTGTAACAGCTGAGTACAAGGTGAAAGAACGCCAGAACATTTGTCTAGTTAATTTCTTCTCATCTTTTGTCATATCTTTTGAAATTTTGCTCATAATATTTCTCTCCTAATCATTAATCAAAGAAATCATCATTTTCCTGTTCATCTTTTGTTTCTGTGGTAGGAGCTGCTTGTGTAGCAACTTGTTTACTTGAAACTTTTTGACTGAGATTATGTAATTGATAATCTCTTTGAGCAACAATAATCGCAATAATGGCACCCATAACGGCTACGGCAATTAGTGGCATCTTCAAGTATGCGACCATCAAGAATCCTAAGAAGTAGAATGCGGATATATTCTTATCCCAAAGGATCTTCATCAACATTGCCATACCTACTGCAGGTAAAACATTTCCGGCAACTGACAAGCCATGAACGATAATATTTGGAATCATTTTTAGAACGGCCTGTGTTGCTTCTGAACCAAATAACATAGCAAAGAATGGAATCAATGAATAAATGAACCATTGAAGAGCCCATAGACCAAAGTGCAACCTGACAATACCTTTTTGGTTACCCTTAGCAGCCATACTGTCAAACTTACTTGCGAAAGGTCCAACAATAACAACATAAATCAAAGTTTTAATTTGTAATCCAATAATACCTAATGGAATAGCAAGTGGTAATGCTACTCCTAGACCACCATGCATGATGATGGCAAAAGCAACAGCTAAAGCACTGGCTAGTCCTGGTTCAGCAGCACTAGCACCACCGATATTTACAATACCCATAAAAATAGTTTCTAGAGATGCACCAATCATCAAACCAGTTTTAACATCCCCAAGTAATAGACCGATTAATGGTCCAATAACAATTGGTCTACCTAACATAGTGAACCCAAGTAATTCTTGGCCACCAACGGTTAGAAAGACAACTATAGCAACAGCAAATGCTTCATACATTTTTATTTCTCCTCATCTGTAATAGTCTTATAGATTCAATTTCTTAATAAAATCAGTAGCTTTTTCTTTTTTATCACTTGGTAAGTTTTGCAAAGCCGTTTCAGGATAAATTTCTACTAACTTCTTCAATGAAGAAATTTCTGGATCAGTCAACATAACGAATTGTGTCAAAGTTGTTTTTGAATCAGTTGAAGCCTTACCAACATTACCTAAGTTGACATAATCAATGTCTGAAACTTTTTCAGCTAATTTTTCAGCATCGCCAACAGTTCTAACTAAAACAAATAATTTCATGTTCTTAGCACGTTCATCATTTAATAGAGCAATAGCACCATCAACACTTTTTATAATTACTTTAATTCCTGAAGGCACGGCCATCTTCAAAGCCATTTGTTGTGTTTCATTAGCGGCGGTAGCGTCATTTGCGACAACAATACCATCGATACTCATTTCCTTTGACCAAACCATTGCGATTTGTCCATGTATTAATCTTTCGTCAACTCTCATAATTTTAATCATTTTTATTTCCTCCTAATTGAAAAAATCTTCACTATCATTTTTTGATTCGTTTTCTTCAAAATCTACAAGTCCAATGCTGTTCTTACCAACATCAACTAACTTCTTTAAGTAATCCTTAGTAACATCTTCATTGGATAAAATTGCTTCAATTACGATAGGTAAATTAAATCCATAAATTATGAAGACATTATTATTATTTTGAGCTTTAACAGTAAAACGTTGATTTACGCTTCCACCCATCAAATCCGTAAAAATTATTACTTTATCATCTTCATTGAATGAATCGAAAAGTTTATCAATCGTTTCATTCAAATCATCGTTCTTCTTTGTATATGCGGAAATATAACTAACATTTTTGTTCTGACCCGCAAAAAGTTCAATTGTGTTCTTCATTCCCTCTGCCATGCTTCCATGTGAGGCAACAATTATTTTCTTCATAGTTTATTTACTCCCCTCACTTTTATATAAGCAAGTTACGTGCCAACTTTCATAAAGACTATTAAGTTAGGTTTTTAAAAAGCAAAAAAAATAAGTGCTTAATTTTAGTTAAGCACTTACATTTTTAAATATATGAATGTAGAAGTTGATACATCAACGAAATTTCATAGTCATTAACTTGGAAGTTATACTTCATTTCGATTCCTTTAAAGATAGTCTTTGAAACTGAATAGAATTCTTTCTCCTTCTCACCTTCAAATGAAACACTTGGATCTTCTCTAGTTCTGGAATTAACTAGCATTCTTTCTATCATTAATGATAAATGCATATAAAGATTCAATTTAGTTTTACCATCTAACGAAATATCATAATAATCTTGATACTTCTTTGTTATAAGTTGAACTTCATCAATTACAACATCAGGATTCAGAAATTGTAATCTATCTTTTATTCCCTCAATGGTAAAGAATTTCAACATTTTATCCATTAAAGCTTCAATATTTGGTCGTTGTTCACCTGAATCAAGTAACAGCTTTTCAAATCTAACATAACCAGTCTTTTCCATAATGTCGTAAATGTTGATAATATTCATATCCAAATTGGTATCTATATCAGTTGTCGTTACCACAAACTTAGTTTTATCAAAGAATTTTTGTTCATGATTCTCAAGCGTTTGCTTCAAATCCTTATAGTCCATCGTAATAATTTTAAATTTATTGGATAGACTCTCTAGCATCATTCTTTTAATTTCTTCTGACAATCCGACACCGGACATACACGACACAACAATATTAGATGTATCAGACAATCCTTCATAATACTGTGTTCCTGAAGCATCCCCAAATCTATTTGCCGCATTAGTAATATCTTTAAAAGAATCATTTCTTTGAACTCTGATACCAACATCTAGAGCAGTTGCCGTAGTCACATTATTAATAACTAACAATTCACAGTTCGAATACTTCTTTATTTCTGAGAACATTTGAGTTAATGAACCCATATCGAATAAAACAAATATTCCCTTATGTTCATTATCTTTCTGGTTCTTAATATATTTTTGAACATAATCGTTAATCTCATGAATGGAGACATCAATCGGCATATCAAAAGCTTCATAAATATAATTTCCACATAAATTATTAACAACACTTTGAATACTAGTTGCTGTGCTATCACCGTGGGCTAAGATAATTCCGGTATATTTAATACTCTCTATCTGCTTAATTTTATTCTTAAACAATAGGAGCATCCAAATTACACCAAGCGACTTCAAATTTTGATTCTTTGTTATCGAATTCAAAAACTGATTATATACATACATTGTCCTCGGATATAACTCTTCAAATTTTTCCTTAATTTCAGTCGTATCAATTTTTTTACTACCAATCAAGAAATACAGTGACAACCCAAAACTAATTTGTGAAATTTCATCATCCGTAGGACTCAAACGAATACCGTATTTCTTAGTCAATACATTCTTAATACCATACTCAATTTTATTCTTCATATAGTTGATTAAACTATCATCCATTAAGTATTGAATTTTCTTCAAGAATTTCATTGCTAAAAGTATTTGATCAGAAATACCCTCATTATTATCCATTGACTTTAATAAATCCGAATAAACTTCACTCAAAAGTTGATAAGTTTTATCTTCAATTGATCCGAAGTCATTAACATTAAAATCCTTGCCAACAGTGATTGAATCCACATTATCTGTCTCTGAACTAATATAAATCTTTTCACTCTGAGAATCGTCGGTATAAGCCGAAGCACATAATAATTTAACTTTATTTTCCATTGAACCGATATTTCCAGGATCATCATTATGCAACAGTTTCTCAATGATCTCATTGGAAACCACAAATTTTCTATCAACACGTTTAGCTTCTTCTTTAAAAGCGTTAGTTATTAAGGATAGTCTTTCTGTTAATGGTCTGTCCTTGAATGCTGGTAAAGCAATATTCAAAGGAACACGTCTAACAAACGTCTTCAATAAGAAGTTATCCAAATTCTCTGTTGTCGCAAAGATAAATCTTACATTAACTTTATGCGCAACCTCATTTTCACCAAGTGGATAAAATTTACCTAAATCAAGTAAAGAAAATAGTTTTTCTTGACTCTCTTGTGGCAAACGATGGACCTCATCTAAGAAAAAGTAACCATTATTGGCTTGATCAATCAGGCCTGGCGTATCAACATTCGCACCAGTAAAAGCACCTTTTTTATAGCCAAATAAAACTGAAGAAAGCAAATCGGGGTTATTAGCATAATCGGCAGCGTTCAACGTTACAAACTTTGCATCGTCATTTATTACTTTTAAATCCTTTGCTTCACGATAGATGTCCCGTGCCAAAAAACTCTTTCCAACACCACTTGGTCCAGTAATTATTATTGGAAAACCATTTGGTGGATAAACAATGGATTCCTGACATCTTTTAACAACATCCTTTAAACTGCCTGAATGACCGATTAAATTTCCAAATGGTTCATTAGTATTGGATAATTTCCACAAAACGGGCCGACCAGTCTTTTTAACCAGCTTACCGTCCTTAAATAATTGCGATAAATAAATACTTATGACACTTCTGCTTAATTCAGCAAGATCAGCAACTTCTTTCGTACTGATCCAGTCATTGTGACTGTTTTTCTTTATAATCTCATATACTTTATCAACTGATTTTGCCATTTTGTTTACACCTTTTTAAACACTAGATAAAAATTTAAGCACTGTTTAAATATAAGAATCATTATCTACAGTTTAACAATTATTGAATTTTTTTAAACAAAAAAAGTTTGAAACATGATTAACATCGTTTCAAACTCTTTAAATTCGTAAAATTAAATCTCACATCTTATCCATAGTATCGTTCAACAAAGCATCAACTCGATTATTTCCAACATTAGTGGCATGACCTTTAGTCCACTCAAAAGTTTTTTTAGAAATAGTTGGCAACAATAAATCCAGCTCTTTCCATAATTCAACATTGACCGGAACGCTGCCATCAGCCTTTTTATAGCCACGTTTCTTCCATCCCGTCAACCAATTTTTCGTGATTGCGTTCAAAACATATTGAGAATCTAAGACAAATATCGTATTTTGTTGATTGATTTCTAACTCATTTAATCGTTTAATACTCTGAATCAGGGCCATTATCTCCATGCGGTTATTTGTCGCTCCAAATTCCCCGCCAGTCCCTTCATATGTCTGGTCATGATTACTGATATGAAAGGCCCAAGCGGCTTTATCAGATGTTTTTACATGGCCGCCTTTAAAATTACCGTGGTTTCTTGATCCACCATCGGTATAAACAATTACATCAAAATCATTTATATTTGATACTTTTTGCTTTTTGGATGGATTTTTACTACTACTATAAGAATCTTTTCCATTAATAAATTCTTGAGCTTCCTCTTTATTAGGGAAACTTTTATAACGGGCACCAGTAAATCCTTGGACTTGAGCCTTACATTCAGCCCATGTTTCATAGATTCCTGGTTGTCTACCATGTCGTACTGCATAATATTTTTGCAATGTCCTACCTCATTAGGTTAATTTTTCTCAATAATAATTATATAATAATATGTTGTTGGGGTGAATTTATGAAAAATGGGCAATGGCCGATTCTCTACATCCACGGATTCCGTGGTGGAGACTATACGACACAAAAGATGATTGAATCTGCTTTGGAGTGTAACGATAAACACAAAGAACAGTTTCTCAAGGCAAATATTGATTGGAAAGGCAAAGTTACATATGAAGGTGCTTGGACTGAGGATGAACATCCCATTGTACAAGTTGTTTTCCAAAACAAGTGGGTTGGCAGTAACCAAATGGCATATTGGTTAGCTAAGCTTCTATTTGACTTACGTCTTAAACATGAATTTACTACATATGATGCAATTGGACATTCACTTGGTGCTGTAGCGCTTGTACTAGTGAATTTAAAAGAAAAGTTTCGTCCCTATATGCCTAGATTAAAAAAGTTAGTTCTTATTGCTGGTCCATTTAATGGTGTACTCGGTCTGGGAGATCTTCCCAACATGAACCGCATCAAACCAGATGGTCGACCAGCCTTTATGAGTCCGACTTACTTTAGAATTTTTATGAATCGGAACAGTGTTTCCGATGATTTGCGTGTACTAAACATTTACGGTAACGTCGGTGATCGTTCGAACAGTGATAAATATATCTCCGTTACATCCGCAAAGTCAATTTCGTATATTTTGAAGCCTCGGGTGACTGAATATACAGAGTACTTAATCAAAGGGTCAAACGCCGAGCATTCTATGCTTCACGATGACTCTGAGATCCTAGATATGGTTAACGGTTTCATTTACTATAATCCGCTACCATAACGTTATATAATGACAATACGTCATGCAGTTTTTAAAAGAGATTTGGAGGGGATTTCTATCAAAGCTTGGGAGCTATTTAAATTAGATCTAAAAAGAACTATGCAGTCAAAGCCCGCTACGCTACTAATGTTGGCCTTGATTATTCTACCTTGTTTGTACTGTTGGTTTAACGTTTGGGCCCTATGGGATCCTTATTCAAACACAGGTAATCTAAAAGTTGCAGTTTATTCTGCTGACCAACCAGTTGAACTTGAGGGACAAAAAATTGAAATTGGTGATCAACTAATTGACAATTTGAAAAAGAACAAGAAATTAGGTTGGACTTTCGTTGATTCAAAGAAAGAATTGGACCAAGGAGTTAAAGACGGTTCTTATTATGCGGGTGTTTACTTGCCTAAGAACTTCTCAAAAGATATTGTCAGTTTCTTATCAGGTAATATCAAGAAACCTACTTTAGTATTTTCGGTTAACCAAAAAATAAATGCTGTCGCCCCGAAGTTGACCGAGTCGGGGGCCACAACGCTACAAAACACGATTTCTTCTGAATTCGTGGGAACTATCAGTAAAACCGTAACAAAAGTCTTAAACAAATCCGGTGGTGATCTAGAAACTAATCTACCAATGTTAAGACGACTTTCTACATTATTAATAACTACCGATGATAATCTTCCTGAACTGCAAGATATCATGGATAAAGTTCAACATGCCAATACTGTTGTACCTGAATTAAACACGAAGTTACAAGAAGCTAACGACATGTATGGTTACATTCCATTATTAAATCAAGATGCACAAAAGCTAGTTAATATAAATAACTTCTTGCCACTAGCTGATTCTGGTAGCACTGCTGCCAAGGATCTCCAAAGCAAGGTTCCAGAAATCAAAAATGCTGGTACTCAAATCAACGAAGTCGATTCCGACTTTAGTAAAATTTCTGATTTAATGGGTACAAGTATCAATCAAGTTGAGAACGGAATCAATGTTATTAACAAAGTTCAAAATGTTGTACCTGACATTCAAAAACTTGGTCAAGATGCACAAAATGCAACTGATAAAGCTTCGAAGGAATTGATTCCTAAGATTCAACAAGCTTTACCAGTTATCAAATCCACTGTTGATACAGGTTTATCAATGGTCTTTAACATTGCTAAACAAATCAGTACTTCACTAGGAAACATTAGTACTTTAATTGATAGGATCAAAGAAGATCCAACTAATGAACAATTAAAGGAACAATTGAAGACGGTTATTCAAAACGTTGCTTCAGATGCAGCACAACTTTCTCAAATCAGTCGTCAAGTTGCTTCATCATTAACTGATCTTCAAACTTTAGTTAATAGACTTGCTGAACAATTAGGCCGAGATAAGACAACTATCCTAGATAGGCCTATCCAACGATTAAATGATTTAGCCGCTTTAAGTGATACTTTAGCTGCCAAAGCTAATGATATTTTGAATAATTACGATGATCTTGATACAACTGCACTTCAAAATAAATTGACTGACCTTCAAGCTCAAGCTGACAAAGTTGCTGCTGGCGTCACAGAAATTAAGGGACTCGATATCATGAGTAGTGTTTCAAGTACTATTACTAATATCGATACTTTCTTAAAAGATGCTGCATCAACTATTGGTCAAGTCAACAATGACATCATCCCTGCTATTCCAGGACTTTTGAACAACACTCAAGGTGTTCTCAAAACCGCTTTAGCATATCTTCAAAAGTACCAAAAACAATTACCTGCTGTTGGTAATGAAATTCATGATGCCAATACATTGTTGAACGGTAATATGGGTAACATCGTTAATGGAATTGGTTTGCTTAACGACTTCTACGACAACGACTACCCTACTTTGAAAAATAAATTAGCTACTGCAACATTCTTTGCTAATTATCAATTACCACAAATTGAAAATGAATTGACTACTACATTGAACTTAGTTAACTCGAAGACGCCAGAACTAGAACAGGCTCTTTCAACTGCTAATGACTTTGCCGAAAAAGATTGGCCTACATTGAAGAAAGACATTCACCATTCAGCTAAAATGTTGAAAAAGGGTGAAAAAGATGTCGACCTTGGTGCCATTATCAAGTTGATGAAGTCTGACGCTAACAAGGAATCAAACTTCTTCTCAAATCCTGTTAAGTTGAAACAAGTCGATCTTTATGACGTTCCTAACTACGGTTCAGCCAGTGCTCCATTCTACTTGGCTCTATGTATCTGGGTTGGTGCTTTGCTTCTATCAAGTGTCTTCACAGTTCATTTCAAATTAAGTGATCGTCAAAAATATCGTTATACCTTCAAACAAAGATTTAACGGTCGTTACTTGACCTTCGCCTTCCTAAACCAGTTACAAGCAATTGCAGCTGCTTTAGGTAACTTATTCATTATTCACGCATACACAAAACAAAAAGTTTGGTTAGTGCTTTTCTGTATGCTGGTAAGTTTCGTCTTCATCTCAATTCTCTACTCGCTGGTACAAATGTTTGGTACAGTTGGTAAAGGACTTGGTATCATTATCTTGGTTCTATCAATTTCAGGTGCCGGTGGTAACTTCCCGGTTGTCCTATCTGATGGATTCTTTAGATTTATCAATCCTTACCTACCATTTACCTATGCGGTTAACCTGATTCGTGAAGCGGTCGGTGGAATATATTGGCCTAATGCCACTAAAGATATTATTATATTAGTAGCCTTTGGTGTAGTCTTTTACTTGTTGGGCTTGTTATGTACCGAACCACTCAAACCCTTCATGCACAAGCTACACAAGAGTGCCAAGAAGAGTATGATCATCGAATAACATTTACCGTTTGAAAGAGGGAGAGAAGTAATACGAATGACACTTCGTATGAAATTTTTAATGACAAATATAAAAATGAAATCTTATCGACCTTTCATCACTAATAATTTCTTTTGGGATTTCCCAACTCGTTTTAATCTAAAAGAAGTTAGTCAGTTTCTTGATGAAGATATCGATCCAACCACAGAATATATTTCTAATACTGCCAAAGTTATTATGCGTAATGATGGCATCTACTGGTTCTTAAAGGATAAGAAAACAAAACAAATAGTTTCCTTAATTTCTTTAAGCGACCTAAACTTAGAAAATAATTCTGCAGCCTTGATGATTACCTTCAAAGATTTATCTGACAATGAAAAACAAGAGATCTCTGAAAGATTACTTATCTTCCTCCGAGACCAAATCTCATTAAAAACGATTGAAATAAACAACCTAGATCATATAGTTCAAGAAAACTTCACAAATAATGGATATAATGTTGCTAACAACAATTTATTAAAGAGGAGTTAATATCTATGTACGGATATGGTTATGGTTTTGGCCCCAGCTACTTATTGATAATAATTGGTCTTGTTATCAGTTTATGGGCATCTTGGTATGTAAATCATAATTTTAAAAAATATGATCAAGTACCTAGTAATCACGGAACTAGTGGTGCAGATGCTGCTAGATACATTCTAGATAACGCTGGGTTACAAGACATTCAAATTAATCGAGTCAGTGGTAAGTTAACCGATAATTACAACCCTGGAAACAAAACGTTGAATCTTTCTGAATCAACTTATGGTTCCACTTCGGTTGCAGCTATCGGTGTTGCGGCCCATGAATGCGGACACGCAATTCAAGACCAAAAAAATTACGCACCAATGCGTTTAAGAGCCGCTTTAGTTCCTGCTGTTAATATTGGTTCAAATGCTTCAATTCCATTGATTATTGTCGGTGCTCTTTTAGGAAGAAATCAGACATTGATCACTATCGGAATTTGGCTATTCGCTTTAGTCGTTTTATTCCAAGTCGTTACGTTGCCAGTTGAATTCAACGCTTCAAGACGTGCCGTTAGTATCCTTGGTTCAGGCGATTTACTAGATAGTGAAGAAGTTCCAATGGTTAAACAAGTTCTCTTCGCTGCTGCCTTAACATACGTTGCTGCAGTAATCTCCACTGCCTTACAACTATTACGTTTAATTCTTATATTTGGAGATAATCGTAATTAAAATAAAAAAGTCGTGAAAACGGCTTTTTTATTTTGCATTATTTACGGCTAAGATTAGATTTTATTAGTATTTTGAAGTAAACTTTCAAGTAAGAATAGTAGAGGGGAATTTATTTTATGATTGATATTTGGATCATCTGGCTAATTCTCATTATCTTAGCTCTTAATACGATTTCAGCTCTTATCACTGTTTTCCATAGACCTCGTAATATTGTTACTACATGGGCTTGGATTTTGGTCCTGACCCTATTACCAATTGTAGGATTCATTATTTACGCATTTTTAGGTCGTGGAATTGCTCAAGAGAAGATATTTTATATCAGTAAACAAGAGCATTACAGTTTAAGTCAACTGAAGAGAATGGCTATAGCTGCTCAAAAGAGGCCCGAGAATGCCTCCAGATACGATGAAACTCGTTACGCTGACCATATCATTCGTTTCTTTAATGAAACTGAGGAAGCTCCATTAACAAGACATAATGAGATTGAGCTGTTCTTCGACGGACAAGAAAAATTCAAGAAACTCTTTGAAGATATTCGCAACGCCAAAGACACAGTTCATGTGGAGTATTATGCTTTCATCAAAAGTGATATTGGGGACAAATTTCTAGAACTCTTAACTCAAAAGGCAAAAGAAGGACTTGAGGTCCGTTTGCTATACGATCCATGGGGTTCTTCCGGAACTAAACCTAGATGGTTCAAGGAATTTCAAGCTGCCGGTGGTGAAGTCTTGCCATTTATCACATCTAAAAACGTGATTGCCAAAACTCGTTTGAACTATCACTTACACCGAAAAGTTACCGTTATTGATGGTACTATCGGCTGGATCGGTGGTTTTAACGTCGGTGATCAATATGTTAATGTCACTCAAAAATTCGGTTATTGGCGTGATACTCACTCAAGAATTTTTGGTGCCGCTACCCTACTTTTACAAGAAAGGTTCTTCCGTGACTGGAATGCTTCTATGGATAGAAAAGCTGAACCATTGGCCTTTAAAGAGAAGTATTTCCCTTCAGATAAGTTTAATACTCAAGCTAATTTACCAATTCAAATCGTTTCCGATGGTCCCGACAGTCATGAAGAAATCTTGAAAGATGGATTCATCGATATGATTGTCAGTGCTAAAAAGAGCGTTTGGATTCAATCTCCCTACTTAGTTCCTGATGATGCGATGTTCACAGCCCTAACAATTGCCGCACGTTCAGGCGTTGATGTTAGAATCATGATTCCATGTATGCCCGATCATCCCTTTATTTATCGTGCTACGCAATATTATGCAAATCAGCTTACTGGATATGGAATTAAGATTTATAGCTATCAGAAGGGATTCTTGCATGCAAAAACATCAGTCTTTGATGGTAAAATCTCTTCAGTCGGCTCTATGAACCACGATTTCAGAAGTTACTCATTGAATTTTGAAGCTAATGCCTTCATCTATGACGGTAAAGTTTCACATCAAATCGCCCGTTCATTCGAAAACGATATGTCAGATTCCTTACTATTAACACCTGAAATGATTAAAGAACAAGGAATGTGGCTACACTTTAAACAAAGATTCTCACGCCTTTTATCGCCAATTCTTTAGAGAGCGGAACAAGGGTGCACAGCCCACGAGGATTTGCATGATATTTGGAATTGACCACGAAGTGGGCGCGACCAGATATTAGGCAAACCGGAATGGGTTACCCTTGTGTAGCTCTTTTCAAACATCAAACAATAAAAACCAAAATAACTTTCAAATAAAAATATACTAATCTAACTAAACCTAAACTAACTATAATTCACTAGTTAGTCTAGGTTTTTTTATTTTTCTGCACAAAAATACAATCAGTCAAGATTAAAAAATCATTAATTTGTTAGCGGTTGTAATCTAATTTTTCTCTAATAAGTGTTACAATTATTTCATCTTTATTAACGGAGGTCTTATTTTGGAATATTTAAAATTAATTGGAATAGTTATAATTATATTAGGCTTTGCCTTTAAATTAGACACTATTGCCGTTGTTGTAGCCGCCGCTTTAGCAACCGGATTAGTTTCTGGTATGTCATTTAATGATGTTCTAACGATTCTTGGTAAAGGATTTATGGATAACAGAATGGTTTCCCTGTTCTTCCTAACCTTACCTATGATTGGAGTTGTTGAGAGTCATGGTATGAAGCAAGCTGCCGTCAATGGTATCAGTAAAATCAAGAAACTATCGGCTGGTAAAGTTTTCAATATTTACTTACTAATTCGTGAAGTTACAGATGCTATGGGTATCGCCTTATCTGGTCAAGTTCAATTCATCAGACCATTGATCAACCCAATGGCTCAAGCTGCTGCCAGTGTTAAGAAACCTTTGACCGACAAACAAGTCGATTTAATCAAGGGACGTGCCGCTGCTACTGATAACTTCGGTAACTTCTTCTCACAAAACTTATTCATTGCTTCTAGTGGTGTTTTATTAATGGCCAGTACCATGAAGTCACTTGGACATGACGTTGCTCCAGCAAGTATCGTCCTATATTCAATTCCTATGGCTATTATTACTTTTATTATTACCGCATATTACAATACAAGATTCGATAAGCAATTCGACAAATAAATCAGGAGGTTGACCACATGAATGTAAATAATATTCTCGAAATTTTTTACGTTTTAATGGGTGTAATTATGATTTTCGCCAGTGTAGAATCATTTCGTGATAAAGATAATTCAGCCCGTATCGGTACCGGATTATTTTGGTTAATCTTAGGATTAATTTTTGCTATCGGTAAATACTTACCAAGTTTCGTTATTGGACTATTGATTATCGTAATTGGTCTTTTGTCACTCTTTAAACAAATCAAGGTTGGTAAAATCAAAGAGGTCAATAAAGAACTTGCCGAAAAATCAGCCAAAAGACTGGGAGCTTGGTTATTCTTCCCCAGTGTCATTCTAGCTATTCTTTCTATCTTAATTAGTGAATTCACTAATCTAGGTGGTCAAGTTGGTATTGGTATAGCTTCAGTTGTTGCCTTGATCATTGCGATGATTATTTCTAAAACTGATGCCAAAACGACTTACCATGACAGTGAACGTATGGTTCGTTCAGTTGGTACTGCCGGTGTTTTACCACAATTATTGGCTACCTTAGGTGTTATCTTTACCGCTTCTGGTGTTGGTGAAGTAACTTCAAAAGCTATTTCTGGAGTTTTCCCACCTGGTAATCATTTGCTTGGTGTAGTTCTATACTGTGTGGCCATGGTTATTTTCACAATGGTCATGGGTAATGCTTTTGCGGCTTTCGCTGTTATTACAGCTGGTATCGGTGTTCCATTCGTCGTTGCTCAAGGGGGAAATCCCGCTGTGGTTGCCGCAATCGGTATGACTTGTGGATACTGCGGTACTTTGATGACACCAATGGCTGCTAACTTTAATTCACTTCCAGTAGCGTTGATGGAAATGAAAGATAACTTGGGTGTTATTAAACAACAATACCCAATTGCTCTAATTTTATTAGTTATTCAAATCGCTTTAATGTACTTTTTAGCATTCTAAGGAGGAAATATTATTATGAAAATTCTTGTAACTGGTTTTGATCCATTCGGTACTGACAAAGTAAATCCTGCTATCGAGGCAGTTAAGAAGTTGCCCGATGAAATTGAGGGTGCACAAATTATAAAAGTTGAAATTCCAACTATTTTTAACAAATGTGCTGAGGTTGTTCATCAAGCTATTCTTGATAATAAACCAGACTATGTTTTGGATATCGGACAAGCTGGTGGACGTTTTGCTTTAACTCCAGAACGTGTCGCAATCAACTTCGATGATGGCCGTATTGCCGATAATGCTGGCTTCCAACCACGTAATCAACCAATCCATGAAGATGGTCAAAATGCCTACTTCACACAATTACCTGTAAAAGCTATGGCTCAAGCAGTTATTGATGCTGGCATTCCTAGTTTAGTTTCAACTACAGCTGGAACTTACGTCTGCAACCACATCATGTACCAAGTTCAATACATGATTGATAAAGAATTCCCTGATTTGAAGGCTGGATTCATGCACATCCCATTCCTACCTAATCAAGTCTTGAATCGTCCTGACACACCTTGTTTATCACTTGCTGACGACGTTACTGGTATTACAGCCGCCATTTCAGCAATTGTTAAGTATGATGGCAAAGGCGACCTTGCAGCTATTGGTGGTTCACTTAACTAAATTACGTAAAAAAAATAACGATAAGACAGAAATTTCTGTTTTATCGTTATTTTTATTCATAAATTTTACTTACAATTCTCTTATGGTACAAGTCATTCCCTTGTCCCCAAAAAATAAAGCTTAATGATACGTAGGCCACGGCCAATAGTACATTTAAAGCGTCAAAACGCATTAAGTCAGTCAACATTACTCCAATAATAAAAATAATTGATAATACCGGAATGATTGCTCCTAACCAAGCATGCGAATTATTTGCTAAGACATATTTCTCTAGGATCAAGGAGGCTATGGACACAATAATAAAAATTATCCCTAATAACATATAATTACACCCCCTGTAATTAATTCAGCGTATATAAGCGTATCACAATTAGTTTTCTGAAATAACTATTAAGTCTTTGAAAACGTCTTCAAGTATCAATTTAACACTTTTTTCGAAATTTATTGGATAATATTACCTAGGGGGATATGACTTTTGTACAAACAAATTACGATTTATGACCTATTAAATATTCTGCATGAAAAATTGGGTGAACAAAATTGGTGGCCCGCTGAAAATACTGAGGAAATGTTGTCTGGCATGATTTTAATTCAAAATACCAATTGGAAAAATGCTGACCGTTCACTTGCTAATTTGAAACAAGCAACTAATTTTGAGGTGGATAAAATGTTAGATATCCCACAAGATAAACTTCAGGAGCTGATTCAACCAAGCGGATTTTTCCATAATAAAGCAATCTACTTACGTTCCCTTTTGACCGCTTATCGTGATCAATTTGACGAATGGGAAAAGCTACCAACCAAGCTTTTGCGGAGTAAATTGGTCGCATTAAAGGGAGTCGGTAATGAAACTGCTGACGTTTTGCTTCTTTATTACTTCCATCGTCCAACCTTTGTTTCCGACAATTATGCAATGAAACTGTTCACTAATTTACATACTTTCACAAAAAAGCCTACTTACATGCAACTGAAAAAAGCTGTCGAGCATGATTTTAACCTAACATCCAAACAGGCTGAAGAACTTCACGCTTTAATTGATGAATTCGGAAAACTTAGAAGTGATTTCTTTGATGAATATGAATTACGTTTGCCATATTTAACATCTACAGTAAAATAGAAAATCCTCAAGTCATTTACGACTCGAGGATTTTTCATTTATATTTAATTTTACTGTTATTCTTCTATTCCTTATTTATAAAATGTTTCTCTAACCGCTTGTGTAATTGCAATTTGAACATGAGCGTAAGACAATCCACCTTGGATATATAGTGAATATGGAGGTCTGATTGGACCATCTGATGACAACTCAATTGTTGAACCTTCAACGAAACTTCCTGATGCCATAACGACGTCATCTTCGTAACCATCTTGGTGGCTAGGGATTGGATCAACGAAAGAATTCATTGGTGAATAATGTTGAATCGCAGCACAGAATCGAATCATTGGTTCTGGTTTACCAAATGAAACAGTTTGTACAATATCAGTTCTAGGTGCATCCCATTTTGGTGAAACATTCATTCCCATTTCTTCACAAAGGGCTGAAGTAAATACCATACCTTTCAACGCCTCACCAGTTGTATGAGCTGCCATGAAAAATCCTTGGTAGAAGTCACGCAAATAACCCCAAGTAGCACCTTCACCTTTACCAGCACCAGGAACAGTCAAACGTGAACCGGCACCTTCAACTAAATCCTCACGACCGACAATATAGGCACCGCTCTTAACAATTCCGGCACCAGCATTTTTGTACAATGAGCCTGCCATAATATCAGCACCGTAGAAAGTTGGCTCTTCTTTTTCAGAAAATTCACCGTAACAATTATCAATAAAGACGTTCACATCTGGACGTAAATCCTTAACAAATTTAATCATCTTAGCAATCTTATCGACTGTAAAACTATCACGAACGGCATAACCACGGGAACGTTGAATAGCTACAACTTTGATTGACTTATCATCTTTCAAAACTTTTTCAGCAGCTTCATAATCAACAGAACCATCTTCATGCAATTCGGTAGCCTTAAAGTTGATACCATAATCTTTCATCGTACCTTGGTTGTCTCCAGCAATTCCAATAACTTCTTGAATCGTATCGTAAGGTGTCCCAGTTAGATAAAAGAGTGTGTCATTTGGACGTAACATACTGAATAAGGCCGTCGAAATGGCATGTGTACCTGAAGCAAATTGAGGACGAACCAAGGCGTCATCAACCTTGAAGTAGCCGGCATAGATTCTTTCGATTTTGTCACGACCAATGTCATCGTAACCGTAACCAGTAGAAGGAACTAAATCTTCCTCACCAACTCTGTTTTCTCTAAATAAATTCAAAACACGTTGTTGATTGTACAAAACTTGTTGATCAATCTCGTCTAGCTTTGGTTGAATTAGTTTTTCAACCTTAGCAACCTTTTTTGTTAAGTCTTCTGGTAAATCATTTGTCCATAATAATGACATTATTTTTCTCCTTTTGTTGGTGGTATATTGCCGCCTTCCACAAAAATTGAAATTTGGCTGGAACGTGGTGGGCACGACTTGGAGTCGATTGACTTCGCCAATAGTCTTCAAGCTCGGCCTTTTTCTAACCTGACTTCGTCAGCTAAGAAAAACTTCACCACTGAGCCAATTTCAATTTTTGTTCCAGGCTAGTTTTGTGGTTTTTTCTTTTTTACTGTCTTTTCTATATTTATTTGAAACGTAAATATCAATCTACATCGTTATACTCAAATTTTAGAACTATATTAAAATCATCTAAAAACATTAATCATAAATAATTTAAACGAACCAATTAATCAACATCCATATAGTCGGAAGCGGAGCAATTCGAGGTCTCAGCCATGAAATTATTCTTAGTTGGCGATTTTTGCCGACTTAGAATAAGACTCGATTTGGAAACAATTTTGAATTTTAAATTGGTTTCAAACGACGTCCATGGCGTTCCAGACCTCGAAATTGCGGAGCTTCCGACGGCAAAACATACTACCGCTTCAATACTTCAGCCTGAACAGAAATCGTTCCATCCGAATTCTTATCCCAATAAACGCCTTGAATCTCCGGAACAAAACCAGGGAATTGCTCGATTGCTCCAACTAAAACTTCAAAATACTTCAAATCTATATCAGTCCATTTCTCACCCGGAGCAACAATAAAGACGCCTGGAGGATAAGGTAAAGCCCCTTCAACTGCTACACGACCTTTAATATCTTCCAAGTTTACCAATTCACTTTGATTCTTCATGAAAAGCTGATCTGCCTTGGCAGGCGTCATTGTGTATTCTTGCATATCGGGTTTAGCAAAGAGTTCCTTTTGTAGCGTAAAAGTCTTGTTCTGACGATAATAGTTATGCATTTCTTGGCACAATTGTTTCAAAGTATAACCGGCATAACGCTTAGGATATTGTGCTGCCAATCTAGGTAATACCTTTGTTAATGGCACATCTTCAAAGTATAACTTCTCAAATTCTAAAAAGGCATCCAATAAAATATCTAATTCTTCTTTTGTATCACCGGGTGTTAATAGGAATAATAGTGAATTCAAATCATCCTTCGCACGAATGATTCGTTTTTCCATTAAGAATTCAGCTACCACCGGACCAGGAATTCCGGAATCTTGATACTGTGCTTTTCTAATATCAATTCCAGGTGTTATAACGGTTATTTTTAATGGATCAATCATTGCCTGACCATCCGCAATCTCTTTGAATCCATGCCAATTATCTTTGGCACTCAAATCCCAATACTTACTTTGAGTGGCTAATTCGCCAGTACTAATATCAGAAAAGTTATCTGGCACTAAAGGTCTGAAGAGTTTTGACCTCTTTAACAATTCCTTACGCCATTCAATTCCCATACGTAAAGTTTCATCCCACCACTTTTTATTGCCCTCACCAGCAGTCAAATAGGCATTAACTGTCAATGAAGCGTAAATAGGATATGAATAACTCGATGTAACAAATTTCAAATAAGCATTATTAAAATGTTTATGATCAACATATCGAGCTTGCCCCTTTAGATGTGCATCCTTTTTCAAAATCTGTGATGTCTGAGCCAAACCAGCTTGTTGTTTGTGCAAAGATTGTGTCACTAAGATTCCGGGATCCTCAGGACCATATTCGAGTGACAGTGGTGACAAGTGTTTCATAATCGGTACAAATTGTTCGAATCCGCCCCAAGCACAATCGAATAAAATATAATCACATAATTTACCGATTTTATCAATTATCCATTGAGCATCATAAAAGACACCATCATATGTTTCCAATTGTAGAATAGCCAATCTAAAAGGACGTTTTACTTTAGCTTTTTCGGGATCAACTTTAGCAATTTCTGCTCGAATATTAGCTTCGTCCAAAGCCTCTGGGTTCATTTCACCAATCAATCCCATCGGATTACGATCAGTGGGAATATAAACTGGCTTAGCACCACTCATAACCAAAGCACTATTGTAGAGCGACTTGTGATTATTACGGTCAAATAACACTAGGTCATCTTCGGATAGTAAGGCACTCGCACAAATCGAGTTAGCACTGGTTGTTCCATTCGTACAAAAATATACTTTATCAGCGTTATAAGTTTCTGCGGCTTTTTGTTCAGCCGTCAAAGGAGTTCCACCATGTGTCATGGTATCGCCTAATTCATCGACCGTATCACTTGTATCGGCGTACATTAGATTCTTACCAAAAAACCTGTTAAAGACTACTCCGGCTGGATGTTTATCGTAATACTGACCGTTATGGTGTCCGGGCGTGGTGAAACTAACAGGTCGATCTTCGGCGAAATTAATCAAATCAGTTAGGAAACCGGGAATCATTTTATTTTGATAAGCAGTTATCTTTTGAGCGATAGTTTTCTTAACGGCCTCTATATCGCTGTCACTGCTTACTTTAATAATAGGAATGCCGAGTCCTGATGTTTGTTGCAGATTCTTGGCAGTCTTTATTTCCGCTTCATCATGTGTATTTAATACGATTGCGACTAGTTCTGCAGGATCAGATTTTGCAGAAAATGAAACTGTCTCCCAATCATCAAGATTGAGATTTCTCACATCATTACCGATGGCAATTTTCAGAAAGTTCATAATTTCCCCCTATTATTTTAATTATTTTCAAAAAAAACTATGCAAATGATAATTTATTCTCTACAATGACAAAGGACAATTTTATATATTATGCAATATAGCTTTTTTATAAAATGATATTACCGTTTTGATTATATATGTATTGGGGAAGTTAACAAAGTGAAATTAAATAGTTCTTTGCTTACTTTAAAACCGCCTAACGTTAAAAGCCTGTTATAGCAAGCTTTTAATATTAGGGGGAATTTAAATTGGAAACACTCGAACCAACACCAAATAAACATTATATGAAATGGCAAGTTATCGCTTTGATCGATTTCGTTACCATCATCAGTTTTGAAAATATCTTCTATCCATTTCAAAATCAGGGACTATCCGTGGTTATCTCATGGATTTTCCTACTATTCTCTTACGTTATTCCTTACGCATTGATTTCAAGTCAAATGAGTTTAACGTTCGACAATCAAGCCGGTGGACTAGCATCTTGGGTACGCCACAGTAGTAACGATACCTTAGGTTACTGGACTTCATGGATGTATTGGGTCCAAAGTGTGCCATATATCGTCGATGTTTCTAACTCAGTTATCGTTTCATTCAGTTGGATGTTCTTAGGAAATAATACGCTTGATAAAAGAATGTCGACCTTCTGGTTTGGTATTCTAACTTTCATTATTATTTTAGTCTTTATTCTTTTAGAAAATGTTATCAAGAATTCACTCGAAATACTGTCACTCATTGGTGGTGGCGCAATGTTCATCATGTCCTTCTTATTCGTTCTTTTAGCAGGATATGCCGTCTTACATGGTCACCATATCGCTACACAACCATTTAATTGGGGAGCTTTCAAACCTAGTTTTAGTTTGAAATATTTCTCAACGACCGGACTTTTGATTTTCGCCATGTCTGGTGCTGAATTGGCTGCTCCTTATGTCGTTCAGATGCGTGATCCAAAGCACGAATTTCCAAAAGCTATGTGGTTACTTGCTATCATGACTGGTTTCTTAACTATCTTTGGTACATTGGCCTTAGCAATGTTCTTTAATGCCAACCACATCCCACATGATTTCAAGATGAATGGTCCCTACTATGCCTTCCAATTGTTAGGTAACAGTTTAGGTGTTGGTAAATTATTGATGTACATCTTTGCGGTCGTGCAAGCTATCTTCATGATGGCACAACTAGCCGTTTTACTTGATGCATCAAGTCGTGTTTTTGCCGGTGACGTTGCCGATAAATTCATGCCAAAATGGCTCACAAAGACCAATAAAAAAGGCCGTCCAATCCATAGTTACACTATGACGACAGCTTTAAGTTTGTTCCTATTGTTATTAACTGGTACATTACCAAATATCAATACAATTTATAATTGGTTATTAAACATCAATGGAATCATCTCACCATATAAGACTTGTTGGGTTTTCTTCGCTTTCGTAGCAATGCGTTGGCAACAAGATAAATTCCATTCTGACTACACCTTTATCAAAAGCAGAACAGGTGCTTTAATCGTTGGTGGCTGGTGTCTTGCCTTTACCTTCGTCTGTGCTACTTTGGGATTCATCCCTCAAGAAGCTAAGTTTGGTACCGGTGCTTTCAATCATCAATTACTATTAAACTTCATTACCGTTATTGTGTTATTCGGACTAGGCTTCGTTATGCCATGGTTACGTAAACGAGAGCAACAACGTGAATTAAATTAAAATTACTATAAAAAAATCACTTTATGGAATAAATCCATAGAGTGATTTTTTGGTTTAGGCGATTCGATTTTATATATATGTAGGAATATAATACGATCATAGGGGGAAAATATCTATGGCAAAAATGAAGTGGTTTTCTGGCGGAACTGACCGCGGAAAAGAAGCAATTACTATTATTACGGAATTATTAACAGACTTAGAAAATGATCCAAAAACAGCACCATTACAAGAAGTACTAATTTCCTACAAAGATGAATTGGAAAAGCAGGAATCTTCTATTCCATATATCTTGAGTCGCATGAATATTGCTGTTTCAAATGCAAATGTAAAGAATGGTATCTCTTTGTCAGAAAGTCAATCAAGTAAACTATCAAAACTAAACGCATTATCAAATATATATTATGGTTACTAATGACAAAAAAGGAAACTCAAGATTAATTCTCTGAGTTTCCTTTTTTACTGTCTTTATTAGTTACAAGAACCAATAAACTAATTAACAATAGTCCAATTGAAGTGTAGTAAGACGATGCCGGAGAAACAACATTGTACAGTAATACCAAACCAATACTACCGATAGGAATTGTTACCGAAACTAATGATTCTAAGGTACCTGACACGGTACCAATCATATCATCGTCTGCCATTTTCATGATTTCAGCCATGATTTTGGGATTGATTTTTGCCAAACCAAAAGATGTCAGAAACATCATTACAACCAGAATCCAATAGTTTGCCGTCATCACAAAATTGGCGAATAACAATATCATCAAAATAATCGTTGCCCCCATAGTTGCCTTGAAAGACAATTTATCAATGATAGAAATTTTTGAAATACTACCGCTGACCATTCCTAAAATGTAGAGAATATTAACTACTAGAATCTCGACACTAAAAGGCATAAAGGTTAAATGTTCATGATTCAATAAAAATAAATTAACTAACGCATCCATACTGGCACCAACTCCATTGACTAAAAGAACTGTGACCAATAATTGCATTACATTAATACCAGTCGATTGCCCCAATATCCCCATGGTCTTTTTCAGAAGATTCTTCTTATCTTGAACGGCCTTCTTTTCTCGATGGTTTAAAGGAATATCGATTCTATTTCTTCCATAATATAAAATGATTGCTGCAATTAAAAAAGTTATCGCGTTAATAAATCCAGCCAGAGCATAATCATGTGTTATTCCGATAATAGCAATTCCCAATGATTGCCCAATTGGTGCTAAAAGTGCGGAGATACTTTGGTTAAGTCCGATAACTTGTTGTCGATCATCATCCCCAACCTTATTTTTAATAATAGGCAACCGCAAATCGCTACTATAATTCCCTAAGAAATCTGATAAGACATTGACCAGTACAACAATAAAGAAGATAAATGCCGTCTTTCGAGTTATCACTAAACCTAAAATGATGTACATCACTGCCTGAGCCAGTTTGGCAATAATTAAGTAGCGACTCTTATTCAAAGATGAATCAGCCATCCGACCTGCTAGGAATCCAAAGACACCTGGTATAACTGTTGCCACTGAAACGATTGATACCATAATTGTCGAATTAGGAAAACTCTTAGCGTATGTTAACAAAATAATATTGAATATACTTACGCCGAAAGTTTCAGCGACGTTGGCCGATGTTAAAGTCAATACTGCTTTATTTTTTATGATTGATTGCATTTTCGTTACCCCCATTTAATCAAATTAGATTATTATAATGTTTGGTTTCACTTACATATCAAGTGTTACTTATTTATTTTTAAACGTTACTCCTGATATGATTAAATATCAATATACATTATTAACGCTTTTCTAATTTATAAATGAGGGTAATAAAAAGAATCATACATTTTTGTTTAGTATGATTCCTTTTTGGTTTGTTTATCTTGAACGAGCTTTGTAGACCAACTTTTTTGAATTTTTTCTATCAAATACGTGGGTAATTGTTCTACATACTGCCAATCACGGCGTACGTAATCGAAAGATTTTAATTGCTCAATATTCTTTAGATTTGCCTACCATATTTCTTCCCCTACTGGTTTTATGTTTTCCCAATCATTTAGATCTGTTGTACTCTGATAGCTGCCGTGCCAATCCTCAAATAATTTGTCTAAACTGTTTACAATCTTTTTTGAAGGTTTAAAAATTATTTCTCCATTATCTCTTTTCTCAACTTTATACTTAGTTCCAGGTGTAACACCTAAGTTACTTGGAATTGTTACAACTATGGAGTTCCCCTGTTTTCGAGCTTTTACATATTTTTTCATAAATTTATCCTCCATATTTCATTTCTACTATACTAGTTATAGCATGATATTCGTGAATACATAGACTTATCAAACTTAGTTATTATTCACTATGTTTCTATCAAAAATCACAGGTATCTTAGTCTGACTTCTTCTAATAAAAGGTCTATTTTTAATTCAGGATTGGGGATAATAAAAAAGAATCATACCTAAAGTGAATAGTATGATTCTTTTTTGGTTTGAAAACATTTTTGTTGAGTTAAAACTGGATTAGTTTAGCCCAATTATTTTTTGTTGTGTTGCTTATTTTGTTCGTCCTAAACGAGCTCCACAAGGGCAACCCATTCCGGTTAGCCTGACTTCCCAAATCATACGCAAAGTACGCGTATAATTCGTGAAGCCCTGCTAATCCTCGTGGGCTGACCACCCTTGTTGCGCTCTCTGATTTGAAACGAGCTCCGTAGACCAATTTCACTCCGCTTTGCCTGACTTCCCAAATCATACGCAAAGTACGCGTATAATTCGTGAAGTCCTGCAAATGCTCGGAAATTCCCGGTCTACTGCGCTCTCTTATTTGAAATGAGCTGCGAACAATAGATTCCTGTGCTTTGCTACACCTTGAAAATCACACGCAAGTTCGCGTGCAATTCTCAAGCTTAGGCAAATGCTCAGAATCTAACCATTGTTCTCCGCTCTCTTATTATATCTGTCCGACTTCAACTGACACGTCATTGGACAACTTCTTATCCAAAAACTTCTGCATTTCTTTATATGAAACATTAAAATTCATTTCAACTTGTTGTGGTCTCTTTGTATTGAAGATGACTGCCACTTTGGATTTTCCACCTGGGATTTCGATTGGTATCAACGTTACATGAACTACTTGTGAGTAGTCCAACACTCCGGAGTAAAAACCATTGATGACGATTTTCTTAGTTCCAATACCACCAACACCATTCATAATGTTAAGCAACATAAACAATGCCACCATGATGATGTATGACAATTGGTTTGTTGGTGAAAATAGCAACCAAGCCCCAATGAAGGCCGCAAAAATCAACGACGATATTTTATAAATCGATCTTATTTCAATTTGGGACTGCCAGTAAACATTGAAGGCTGCGCCAAGGAAAAAGATGATATCAACTATTATTAGTATTACACTCATTTGACTATATCCCTTTTCTAGTAATTGTAACCAAGTATATATATTAGTTCAAATTCATTTACCACCTATATTGTATCGTATCGGTGTGACAAATACATGAAGATGAACTGTGTATATGATAAATATTAAGCATTTACACATATTTATTTGTTTAGATTAACACATTGGCATGAAAATAATTGTATAAAATATTTTCACTAAATTATTAACACAATTCTTTTGTTAAGTCGTCCTAATTATTTTGTTTACAGTATTTAAAAACCTTCTCTAACATGATATTATATGTTGAGTTAAAAAAAGGGGGATATAAGCTTGAGTGAAAAAGAGAAAAAACACGAAGGCCTAATTCATTATGCTAACGGCCCTTCCTTGGAAGAAATTAATGACACCGTTGAAGTTCCGACTGATGCTGGTTTCTTTAAAACATTGTTAGCCTATAGTGGTCCCGGTGCATTAGTCGCCGTGGGTTACATGGATCCAGGTAACTGGGTAACATCAATCGCTGGTGGTGCTCAATTTAAATACAAATTGCTATCTGTTATCTTGATTTCTAGTTTGATTGCGATGCTTTTGCAATACATGGCAGCTAAACTAGGGATTGTGACCGGAAGAGATTTGGCCCAATTGACAAGAGATAGAACATCCAAAGTGGGTGGATTCATTCTTTGGGTAATTACCGAGTTAGCCATTATGGCGACTGATATTGCGGAAATCATAGGTTCCGCGATTGCGTTAAAATTACTATTCAACATACCTGTTCTCTGGGGTGTTTTAATCACGGCCTTTGATGTTCTTCTATTATTGGTCTTGATGAAATTAGGTTTCAGAAAAATCGAAGCTATCGTTGCCACACTTATTATGGTTATCTTATTCGTGTTCTTATATGAAGTTATCTTAGCCAAACCTGACATGGGACAAATGATGGTCGGATTCGTTCCGGACCCACAAATTTTACAAAATCAAAGTATGCTTTATCTATCACTTGGTATTGTTGGTGCAACCGTTATGCCACATAACTTGTATCTTCATTCATCAATTTCACAGGCCAGAAAATATGACCGTGAAGATCCTAAGAGTGTTCACCAAGCTGTTAGATTCTCAACTTGGGATTCAAATATTCAATTGACATTAGCTTTTATTGTTAATACATTGCTCTTACTTCTAGGTGCTGCTTTGTTCTTCGGTACAAACAGTGAATTAGGTCGTTTCGTCGACTTGTTCAATGCCTTGAAGGATCCTAAGATTGCCGGTTCCGTTGCTAGTCCAGTCTTGAGTATTTTGTTTGCCGTTGCCCTATTGGCATCAGGTCAAAACTCAACAATCACTGGTACACTATCTGGTCAAATCGTTATGGAAGGTTTCGTCCACATGAAGATGAAACTTTGGGCAAGACGTGTAATTACACGTTTAATGTCAATCATCCCAGTTATTACCTTCGCTATTATCTATCACGGTAACGAAGCAAAAATTGAATCACTTTTGACATTCTCACAAGTATTCTTGAGTGTAGCCTTACCATTCTCAATCTTCCCATTGATCAAGTTCTCAAGTAATAAAGAACTAATGGGAGAATTCGCCAATGGAGCAGTAATCAAGTACCTTGGTTACTTCGTTGCGATTGTATTGACTATTTTAAACGTATGGTTGATTTATACAACATTTGTTCCCACAGCATAGAGAGCGGAGAGCAACGGTTAGATTCCGAGCATTTGCCTAAGCCTGGGAATTACATGCGTTTCTTGCATGTGATTTTCAGGGTGTAGCAAAGCACAGGAATCTGTTGCTCGCAGCTCGTTTCCACTATAAAAATACAACAGCGCACTAAACGAAAACAAAAAAATCCCAACCAATTCAAAACAGAATTGGTTGGGATTTTTTCTATCCAACAATACTTTTAACAAATAATTCATGAACGCTCGAATCATCAGTCAATTCCGGATGAAAAGCAGTCGCTAAAACATTCTTTTCTCTAACCGCAACAATTCTACCATCATCAGTCTTAGCCAAAACTTCAACTTCTGGACCAACCTCACTAATATATGGAGCTCGAATAAAGATACCATTAAAATCATGATCAATACCTTTAAGTTCCAAAGGTTCCTCAAAACTATTTTTTTGACGTCCAAATCCGTTCCGAACAACCTTGGCATCAAGTCCAGCCAAACTTTCTGATTGCACCAATAAAATTAAACCAGCGCAAGTTCCCAAAATTGGCAAACCATCGTTGACTAATTCTTTCAAATTTTCCAACATATCTTCACGAACTAGCAACTTCCTAATAGCGGTACTTTCACCACCAGGAATAATTAAGCCATCTATACCGGTCAAATCGGACTGATGTTTTACCAAAATACTATCAACACCACATTGTTGCAACATTCTTTGGTGTTCCGAAACGGCACCTTGTAACGCTAAAACCCCAATTACCATCTATTCCATACCACGAGGAGCCATTCTGTCAGCACTGGCTAACGTGGCTACGTCGATTCCTTTCATTGGATTACCTAAGTTCTCTGAAACTTTGGCTATCAAACTATAATCAGTTGGATGTGCTGTTGCCGTAACGATGGCTTTAGCAAATTTAGCTGGATTCTCAGATTTAAAAATACCAGAACCAACAAAAATACCATCAGCACCAAGATTCATCATCAAAGCAGCATCTGCTGGAGTAGAAACACCACCGGCCGCAAAATTAACAACTGGTAACTTCTTATTTTCATGAACTTCCTTAACTAATTCATATGGTGCTCGAATATCTCTGGCAATTGCCATTAAATTTTCTGGTTTTTCAATTGAAACTTGGCGAATTTGTTGGTTAACTTTTTGCATATGACGAACGGCTTCAATAATATCGCCAGTTCCGGGTTCACCTTTAGTTCTTAACATTGAGGCACCTTCACCGATTCGACGTAAGGCCTCGCCAAGATCACGGCAACCACAGACAAATGGGACTTTATAGTCAGTTTTGTCGATATGATAATTATCGTCTGCTGGAGTCAAAACTTCACTCTCATCAATATAATCAACACCGATACTTTCGAGAATTCTAGCTTCCGCAAAATGACCGATACGACACTTTGCCATAACTGGAATTGTCACAGCTTTCATAATAGCTTCAATCATAGCTGGATCTGACATTCGTGCCACACCACCATCAGCTCTTATATCTGAAGGTACACGTTCCAAAGCCATTACAGCAACGGCACCGGAAGCTTCCGCAACTTTTGCTTGTTCAACATTGGCAACGTCCATAATAACGCCACCTTTTTGCATTTCTGCCATACCACGTTTAACAACTTCTGTTCCTGTTAATTTCATAAGAAACTCCCTTTATTATATTTATTACCTTTGTAGGCAATTTCAATCTTATGTATACTGGGTTGGCTTGTAAAGATAGTAAAATGGGAACTGTACCAGTACAATCCAAGGGAGATTTCAAAATGAAATATCAAAATTTAAAACAATATTTATTAAAGGAAATCGCTACACAGTCATTAAAATCAGGTGATAAGATACCATCTATTCGAAAATTGGCTGATAAATTTTCCTATAGTAAAAGTACTGTTGTAAAATCCCTAGACGAATTGGAAAAAGAACACGTAATTTATTCTGTACCGCAAAAAGGATTCTTCGTCACCGCTAATCAGACAGCTGAAATAACCAAGCCCGAGCCAATTGATTTTTTAACTGCTGGACCAGATCTATCCTTCTTTAGTTTCGATAATCTGGCTCATTGTTCCAATCAAATTATTGCCAATCATCGTAAAGAGATTTTATCTTATGGCGACCCTCAAGGTACTCTGGAACTGCGCCAACAAATTCAGGAATACTTCAAAGACAACCAGGTCTTCTGTTCCGCAGATCAAATCGTCATTACTTCCGGTGCTCAACAAGCTATCAATATTCTAATCAACATGCCCTTCAATAATGGTCGTGAAAACATTCTAGTCGAACAGCCAACCTATTCTGGAATTATCCAAGCTGCCAAACTAACGAATCATCAAATCATTGGTATTGATATAAGTAATGATTCCATTGATTTAGATAAGTTAGAGTATATTTTCAAAAATAATGCCATCAAGTTTTTCTATATCATGCCTCGCTTTCAAAATCCTTTGGGTCACACTTATACCAAAAAAGAACGTGATAAAATCATTGAATTAGCCAACAAATATGACGTTTACCTTATCGAGGATGACTTCTTAGGTGATTTAGATTTGGACAAAAAAAGGGACCCACTATTCTCAGCGGATCCATCAAAACGGGTTATTTATTTGAAGAGTTTCTCAAAAGTTTTCTTACCTAGTTTGCGAATTGCGGCAGTTATCGTCCCTGATGAATTAAAGCCGTCTTTCCTAGAGTATAAATCCTACCTAGATTCCTTTACATCAACGATTTCACAAGAAATCCTGACCACTTTCATGGAAAACGGTATGTTCAAAATTCATCTCAAACAAATTAAGAAAATCTATGCCGAAAAAATGGCTGAATTAGTCCGTTGTGGGAAAAAGTACTTACCAGATAACGTTCATTTAAATAATCCACAATCAGGATTCTATACATCTTTACTGTTTCCTAAGGGAATCAATTCAACAATCCTAACCCATCGTTTGGAACAAAAGGATATTCTAGTCGACGATGTCAGCCGAATGTTTCTACCCTATCAAAAAAGCCGTTCAATCATCCGATTAAGTATTTCACAGATAAACTTTAATCAAATTGAACCCGGCGTAAAATTGATTGCTCAAACAATTTCCGAATACGACCCAAATCTCAATCCGATTTTTCAGAATTTTCATATGTGATCATATAGGTTAAAAATAATATTGTACTGTGCTCCCGCCAAACCATATAAATGAATTTTCTCTTCAATCGTCATTGAATAGGGAAAAAGTTTCAACAAATGATGATTGAATTCTTCCAAATATATGTGAGACAAACCTGCTTTCATCAGTCCTTCTATCTGGGCTTTATTGCCAAGTAAGGCATGCCAAACTTCATTGATATACTTATCTTCAAAGCGTTCCTCAATTGTCTGGGGTTGATAGACGGAATCAAATTGATCCATTTCACTTTGAATTAATGCACGTACGAAGCTGATTTTATCATCATAATGACGATAAAAAGTTGACCGGGCAATTCCAGCTGTTTTTACTAACTCACTAATTGTTATCGAGTTAAAAGGTTCCTTTTTCATTAGTTTAAATAATGCTATTTTTAGAGACTCAAAAATTATCTGTTGCTCTTCCTGTCGACTATTCATAGACATTGACCCTCCGATTGTCCCACAAATTTTCATAAAAGATTGCTATCCTTTAATTGTACCTAAAATTTATAACTTAGAAGGATCTATAATGTCAAAGATACAAAAAACAATTATGAATTTCAACGACCTAGATTTCAATGTCCGCACCGCTGGATTAGATAATGACGGTGAATTAGTGATTTTCCTACATGGATTTCCCGAAAGCTCACTAATGTGGGAACCGGCAATGGAGAAAATGTCAGACCTTGGCTTTCGTTGTGTAGCTTTTGATCAAAGAGGCTATTCACAAGGTGCTCGTCCTCAAGAAATACCAGCTTATTCCATGACTTCCTTAGCAAATGACGTCGTAACTTTAGCAAATAAGGTTGGCTTCTACAAACAGTTTCATTTAGTTGGCCATGATATGGGTTCACTAGTAGGTTGGACTGTAGCGACGCTTTACCCTGATTTACTTTCATCATGGAATGCCATCTCCGTACCCGATTTACCTGCATATGAATGGGCTTTAAAGAATGATCCCGCACAACAGCAAAAGGGTTCTTACGTTAACGTCTTTCAACAACCTGGTGCTGCTGAAGCAATGTTACAAAAAGATGATTATGCTGTCTTAAAGAACTTATGGGCCGGATTTGACTCAGATACTGTTAAAACTTATTTGGACATCTTTTCCAAAACAGGTGCTATCACCGCAGTCGTTAACTGGTATCGTGCACTTTTCCAAACACCACAAATAGAATATACACCAGTAAACGTACCAACAATGTTAGTCTGGGGAACAGATGATTTAGCAATCGCTCCCGCCGGAATTGAAAAGAACACCCAATTTGTCAAAGCTGATTACCAATTGAAGAAATTAGCCGCTGGCCATTGGTTAATGGAATTTAACGCTGATGAAACAACTAAATTGATAACTGATCATATTCAAGAAAATCCGATTAATAATTAAGCATCACATAAAGCAAAACTCCATTCATCGGAATTTTGCTTTTTTTGTTTATCATCCACTATTTAACTTTCAAAAAAATATTCATCTCAAAGATTATTAAAATAAATACATTTATTACTACTCAGTAAATCTACTGTTAATTTATCCAATAACACATAGAAAAAACAAGATTAGCCTGGAACAAAAATCAAAATTGGCTCAGTGGGGAAGTTGTTCTTAGTGGGGAACCCACTTAGCTCAAAGTCGTGCCCACCACGTTCCAACCAAATTTTGATTTTTGTGGAAGGTGGCAATATACCTCCCTCATAAAAACTTACAAATTTGTTTCATTTTCATATCTTAATTGTAAATTGATGTCTCTATCTGGTATGCTTTATCCAATAAATCAAATGGAAAGCAAGGGAAACTGATTGAATGCACTTGTAAATATGTATGGTCCTTTCTTTGATCTTCATAACTGGGCAACAGTTATTGAATCGGGGCAAGATTGGTTAATTATCCTATCTTTAGTTGTTTTAGAATGTATTTTGTCTGTTGATAATGCGGTTGTACTTGCCGCTCAAACACAGTCACTTCCTAACAAAGTTGAACAAGAGAAGTCATTATTCTACGGACTTTTTGGAGCTTATATTTTCAGATTCTTAGTTATTGGTGTTGGAGTTTACCTAATCGACTTCTGGTGGATTAAGGTCTTTGGTGCTTTGTACCTCTTCTATCTTTTTGTAAAATACTTCTTCATTGATCGTAATAAAAAAGTTGAAGTTCCAACAGAAAGAAAGAAAACTGGAAATGCCTTTGAAAGATACCTTCACATTTCTAATTTCTGGCAAGTTGTTATTTCAATTGAATTGATGGATATCGTCTTCTCAATTGATTCAGTTTTGGCTTCATTAGCTGTTTCAAGCAACCCCGTTATCGTTCTAATCGGTGGTATGATCGGTATTCTTGCCATGAGAGGTATTGCCGAAATGATTATGGGACTCATGAGTAAAATCCCAGAGTTAAACGGAATGGCTTACTTCTTGATTCTGTTTATCGCAATAAAGTTGTTCCTATCAATTCCAGCGATTGATATTGAAATTCCAAATATGGTTTTCGTCGGTGTCTTAGCCGTATCAATTATCGTTACTTTAATAATTCACCAAATCAACAATAATCGTGCACCTAAAAGCAAGAATAAAAAGTAAAAAATAAAAAGAGAGCTCCATAACCGTTATCATCTAACAGTTATGGAGCCCTTTTTATCTTGTTTCATTCTGTAATTTAGAATGTTTCAATCCATAAACTAGGTAAACCACAATTCCAATTGTTATCCAAATTCCAACACTCAATTTCGAAATAGCTGGCAACATGAATAAGAAATACATACTAGCTAATCCGGCAAAAATTGGTAAAACTGGATACCATGGCATCTTGAACCCATCATTGAGAATATCTTTTCGTTTTCGTAAGGGAATTATTCCAAACGAGATGAAAATAAAGGCTAATAGCGTTCCGGCATTAATCAGCGACGTTAGTTCAGTTAGTGGAACTAATCCGGCGAAGAATGCTTGCACAACAGTTGCCACTAAAATTGCATTCTTAGGTACGGAAAACTTCTCATCGACTTCACCCATTTTTTCTGGTAGTAAACCGTCACGTCCCAAAGCATAGACTAAACGGGAACCACCAAAGAACATTGTTAATAAGGATGTGAAAATTCCGACTAACGCACCAATGGTAATCAATTTATTCCAAGTATCCAGATGAATATATTTCAACGCATAGGCTGCTGGATCATCAACGTTCAAATCTTTATAGTTAACGATTCCGGTTAGAACTAATGAGAAGCCGACATAAAGAATTACTGCAACTACAACGGTACCCAAGATACCTTTTACCATATCTTTCTTGGGATCAATCGTTTCAGCCGAATTGGCTGCCAAGGCATCAAAACCAACAAAGGCAAAGAAGACTGTGGCGGCAGCTGTTGAAATTCCACCCAACCCAAATGGTTTCGTATGGAATTCCTTCGGATAAAACGGTACATAATTACTCTTTTTAATATAGAAGATACCTACGACAATAAAAAGAATAATAATTACTACTTTAACTAACACGGCAACATTTTCCACTTTCTTAGAAAGACTTGCACCGTGAGAAATAATAACCGCTATCAACAGAACAATTAATGTCGCAGAAATATTGATTCCGCCACCTTCTAAAGGTCCTGTTGCTAAAAATTTAGGTAAATGAACACCCAGAGCTCCTAGGATATTATTGTTAAAGTAGGAAGCAAATCCGACCGCCTCAGCTGAAACAGTCAAGAAATATTCCAAAATCAAAGCCCAACCTAGAATCCAACCAATAATCTCCCCATAGATAACAGCTCCAAAGGAATAGGCTGAACCGGCAACCGGCATGGCTGAAGAAAACTCCGCATAGGCCATACCAACAACACCTGATACTAAAGCCGCAATCAAGAACGCAACCGCAACAGCTGGGCCAGCATGTAACGCCGCTTCATGCCCCGGAAGAATGAAGATACCAGTTCCAATTACTGCTCCAATACCAAGGGCCAATAAATCCTTAGCACCCAAACTTTTTGTCAATCGAGAGTCAGCCTTTAAGTAAGTACTCACTGACTCCTTCTTAAAGACATTTTTCATAAAAATCTCTCCTTAAAAATGCGCAATAACGATTTATTACACTAAGTTTAAAGTTTACTACAAATTTTTTCATAAAAAAAGCAATCTTCGTTTTCATTTCAAGAAGATTGCCGTTTTGTCTAATTATTTTGAAACGAGCTACACAGGCCAATTTCTTCCGGTTTGCCTGATTTCCCAAATCATGTGCAAAATTCGCACATAATTCGTAAAATCCTGCAAATCCTCGGAAATTCCCGGCCTGCTCGCTCTCTATTTTCCTTCAACCCGATATTTTGTAGGAGCATAGCCTGTATACTTCTTAAAAGTCTGGCTGAAGTAACTTAATCGTGTAAAACCTAATTCATCCGAAATTACTTTAACACTTTTATCTGATTCCTTTAATAGAATCATTGCCTTTTGAATTTTCCGAGCATTCAAATAAACCGAAAAGCTCAAGCCGGTTTCCCTTTTAAAAAGTTTACTAAAATAATAATCAGAAAGGTAGACTTTCCCTGATACTTGGTCCAAGGTCAACCGTTTATCTAAATTATTATCAATAAACTCAATTGCTGAAATTATCGAACTGTTAGATGTAGACGTTCGTTTAATTTGTTGCAAAGCAGTTCCTTCATTATCCTCAAGAGCATCAATTGAATCATTAACATTCATAGAATATTTGATAACAAAAGTGTCGATTCCACGTTCTTTGATGATTAATTTTGAAATACTTTCTATTAAATACTTCAAGTAAATTGCTTGTTTATCCAAATTTTGCATAACTGCCAAATTGTCAGCACTAGAATTATTTTTCACATCTTTGGCAACACAAATTTTACCGACCCTTTGATTAATTGAAACAATTCGCAAAGGTGCATCGGCATATTCAATACTATATTTAAATTTATTGATACTTAACTTTGACAAATCCCTCATCTTATTTGCCTTAGCTAAAGCACTGCTTCTTAATAATTCACCAAATATTCCCGCCTGCAAATGATCTTCATTATTTAAAATAAAAATCGCAATATCATTAGTTTGAGCATACGATTGCAACAAGCGTATCAACATTTTCTCATTACTAGATAGCAAAGACTGTAAATCAAATTCTTCCATGATTACTAGCCAACCAATCTACAATATTTAAATTTTTGAATTTAGATATTCCATTAGGACTACTGCATCATTATGTTCTTCATCTTTAGCACTATATAAAATAAGAACATCCTGTTTTTGAAGAGCATCTTTAAGATTCTGCAAAAATTCTGCCGTATATGGATTATTGTTTATTTCATCCAAATATTTACTTTTGAACTCTGAATATTTTTCGGGGTCATGACCAAACCACTTTCGAAGTTCTGCTGTTGGAGCAATTTCTTTTGCCCATAAATCCAAGGCAGCTCTCACTTTAGAAATTCCACGTGGCCAAAGTCTATCTACTAATACTCGATAGCCATCTGGCAAATCTTTATCGTAAATACGTTTTAAAATTAGTTTAGTCATCTCAACTGACCCCTTTTTTATCATAGTAATTGTATCACATAATAAACGGTTAAATTTTCTTTATTTTTTGCGACTTTTAGCACTCGACAATTAAGAGTGCTAAATTCTTGAACTCTAAATCTGAGCGCCTTACAATGTATTTGTAATGAAGGGAAAGGAAGTTACATAGTATGGCAAATGAAATTATGAATCGCAACAATTTAATGAGAAACTGGTTCAACAATGATTCTTGGATTGATAATATTCCAACTTTATTTGACAACAATTCCCCAGAAGTTTCAACATTAAAAACTGATATTAAGGAAACTGACAAAGATTATGAAGTTCACGTTGATATGCCTGCATTTGATAAGAAGAATATCAACATCACTTATGACAATGATACTTTGACAGTTACTGGACATCGTGATGATACTGCTGATCATAGTGACAAGAACGGTGACATGATTATGACTGAACGTTCAAGCGGTCGTTTCACAAGACAATATCGTCTTCCACAAGTAAACAATAAAGATATTAAAGCTACTTATAACAATGGTGTTCTACAAATTAACCTTCCAAAATTAACCGAAAAGATTGATTCTGAACATCATATCGACATTGATTAATAAAAATTAGATTAGCTTATTTTTTTACAATCTCATTAGCACTCAAACACGTCGAGTGCTAGACAATAATTTTGTATTCGGATGAATCTAATAATATTCAAAGGAAGTAAATAACTATGGCAAATGAAATTATGGATCGTAATGACTTAATGAGAAACTGGTTCAACAATAATGATTCTTGGATGAATAATTTACCATCCATTTTCGATGAAACTTTACCAGAAGAATCAACATTAAAGACTGACATTAAGGAAACTGATAAAAATTATGATGTCCGTGTAGACATGCCTGCATTTGACAAGAAAGATATTGATATCAACTATCAAAATGATGTTTTGACAGTCAGTGGTCACCGTAATAGTTTCAGTGATCACAACGATAACAAGGGTGATATGATTATGACCGAACGTTCAAGCGGTCGTTTTGCAAGACAATATCACCTACCTGCAGCTGATATTACTAATATCAAGGCAACATATGATAATGGTGTTTTAAACGTTGTTCTCCCCAAGTTAGATAAAAAGACAAATTCTGAACACCATATCGACATTGATTAACTTCGACATTTTTAGATATTTTGGGGTGGACTTTTGTAGTTCATCTCTTTTTTTGACTTTAATTAATAGCTTAGAAAAATTTTTCTTAATTCTATTTTCCATTTACCTTTTTTGAATTACTCGTTCTTAACTACTATAAAGCCGACCGCAAGTTTCATAATTAAAAATAAATACTACCATTTAGTCGGAAGTGAGGTACTGTGAGGTCTAAATAGCGATATTCTTCTTAGCTGGCCGTTCTTGCCAGGTTAGAAGAAGGCCTGATTTTGAAACAATTTGAACTTTAATTGGTTCAAAACAGTGCCCGCTATGTTCCAGACCTCACAGTGCCGAACGGACGACGGTACTTACCATCTAAACTTCACAAAATATTCACATTTTATAAATATATAATTCATAAATATTATGTACTATATAAATTGTAGATGAGAGATACAAATAATCCCTTTTCTCACCCCCTATAACATATATATTTAATCCCCTAAATAAAAACACCTTTCCCCTAGGTGTTTTTTGTATTTATTTAAGAAATGCCAGTAGTCGTTGTGTCATAAATACGATATACTAGTAACTGCAGAGTGAAATTTCTATATCTGCTGGGATACGACATTTTGTCGTTACAAAAGGACTAAGAATTTATAAAAAATAAGACTTATCGATTCTGGGCTATCCAAAATTCGAATTTTTCGTATTTAATTAAAAAATAACTTTATGATAAGCCTGAAACATAGAACCTCAAGAAATTAGTCAATTCTAATTTCTCATCCCCCCTATAAACAAAAATTTCATCCCTAACGAAAAACACCCTCCTTCAAGGGTGTTTTTTTATTTAATCATCTTAGATAGCTTTCCACGACTGATGAATTCTGAGGGAATCAACTTTTTAATAATCTTCTTTTCAAATAACAACCAAAAAGCATATTCACCGATTTCTGTTAATTTATGGTCGATAGTCGAAAAATCCATCAGATAACTATAATCCAAATTTTCTTGACCAATGACAGGAATATCAATATTCAATTTATTCAACTGATATCTGGCTCCAGCTGCCACTTGATCTCCGTTGGCAAAAATTACATCCAGATTCGACTCTTTTTTAACAAATGAGTTGATTGCTTCAATTCCATCTTCTAAATACTGACTATTTCGATTAACATAATTGTCGTTTATTTCATGACCAAAGACTTTTTTATAGGAATCCAACGTTAATTTTGCACTTCGACTGGTATTCTCATCCCGACTGATTGTAACGCCGATATGCTTAAAATCTGATTTCTTCAATAACTCTAAAACATTAACGAACGAGTCTTCTCGATTGGTATATGCACATGAAATTGGATAATCTAACGTATCTTCACAACAACTAATGGATCCGTACTTTTGGTATTCCAATATTTTGGCAAATGGGATTGCTCGAGATGTGAAAATTAAACCGTCAAATGCTTGATGCTTTAACATTTCCAGATATTCAATTTCTCTTTTGACATTATAATTAGAAGCTAACAAAGTAACTTGGTAATTTTCTTTGAATGCTACCTTTGTTATCGCAGACTCCAACTTTTGAAAATAAGGGTGGTCACTATAAGGCATTACTACCCCAACTCGATAAGAACGACCAGTACTCAATGCCCGAGCAATATCGTTAGGGTGATAATCCAATTCTTTCATAGCCTTCAGTATTTCTGCCTTCGTATCCTTAGCCACATAGCTTTGGTTATTGATTACACGCGAAACCGTTGACACTGAGTGACCTGATCTTCTAGCAACATCCCTAATATTTGACATATCTTTCTCCCCTAATCTGTCCAAAATTAAATTGTTAGCTTGCTACGTATATCATATTGAAGAATTTATACAAAATATCAAAATTCACATTTTCTTCACATTTTCAAAATAATTGGTTCACACTTATTAGTTATAGTATTACTTGTAGATGAGAGATATGAATCTCATCTCATCCCCCCTATAACATATATATTTAATCCCCTAAAAAATAAAAGAACACCTTCCCCGGGTGTTCTTTTTGTTTTGCCAAAATTAATTTGGTTTAATAGCAGAATGAATTGCGGCCGCTTTAAACATCAAATCATTGACCTCAATATCATCAAAACCAGTCACGTGCATCATTTCAGCAAGTTTCTGGATACTGACGAACTTATTAACAGAATCGTCTAAATATTGATAATCCGATTTATTTTTAGCAAAGACTTTACCCATTAAAGGCATTAATTTATTAAAATATAATCTCCAACCGACACTAATAACTGGTGTCTCAACCTTGAAGGCTTCAAGACAAATCAATTGTCCACCAGGTTTCAACACACGATAAATCTCTTGTAGTACCTTATTAGCATCTGGAACATTTCTCAAACCAAACCCGATTGTAACAACGTCAAAACTAGCGTCTGGAAAACGTAGATTCATTGCATCTCCTGATTCTAAGGTAACGTTAGAAACGCCCGATTGACCAACCTTTTGTTGTGCAATTTTTAACATCTCTGAACTGAAATCTAATCCTGTTATCTTAGAGTGAAAGAACCTCTTAGCCAGCATAATCGTCCAATCAGCCGTTCCGCAACATAAATCTAGCACAGTTTCTGGATTAACCTCTATCTGATCAGTCGCTTTTTTACGCCAACTCTGATGAGTCCCTAAACTCATAATTGAATTCAACTTATCATAGTTACCCGCAATATTGTTGAATGTATTCTGAACGTCAGTTTCGGAAATCTTATTAGTTAGACCCATAGTTTTACCTCTAGTCGTCTATATCGTTCATACGGCCATAATACATGACATACTTGATTCCTGTATCAGAAATCTTATATTTAGAAACTCCTGCATTATTTGGTTGAATAATATTAGAAATATTTTGAGCACCAGTAACAACCTTCATAAATGAGCGACTAATGAAACCGTGACATACAACAAGAATCTTTTCGTTGCCTTTTTTAGCCATATCATTCATAAAATCTTCTACACGTTTATAGACATCGGCGTATTCTTCACCATTTTTAGCGTACTTTGTATATGCTGGAAGTAAGTAATGATTTTCATCAAAGGCATCTGGATACTCGTCGACTAAATCATCTTCCTTGATTCCATCCCATGAACCATAATCTGCTTCATAAAGACGTTTATCTTGTTTAATTTCATGGACACCGTGATTCAAAATATCGGCAGTCTGCATTGCACGTTTCATTGGACTTGAATAAATCTCATCAAATTTATTAATATCAATATGTTTTTCTAATTCTTCAATTTGCTTGATACCATTGGCATTTAGAGGCTTGTCAGTAGACATACCATTGATACGTCCTTCATAGTTAGTATCTGTTTCACCATGTCTTACAATGTATAATTCAACCATAAATTTCTCCTCTGTGTCAGCGCTTTTAAATTCTTCTTTTAGTATTTCATTATTGACTTTGCTTTGCAACTCAATTATAGTGAAAGAAATTAAATGATCCTTTAAATGTTGGTCCCGTGAGGCTAATAAGGAAACACGTTCAGTCTTCTATTTCGCATACACGGGTAGAGGACTATTTTTTTGCAAAAAAATAATTTTGGGGAGATGTTTTTTTGGATAAAAAAAATGAGCAATATCGAAATCCAGACGCAGTCTTAGATGTCTACGAAAAGCCACCACTAAGCAGTTGGGCGTTCTTATCATTACAGCACTTATTCTCAATGTTTGGTGCCACAGTCTTGGTGCCTTTACTTGTTGGACTGGATCCAAGTATTGCCTTATTCAGTTCCGGTGTTGGTACTTTGATTCATATTATGATTACACATCGTAAAATTCCAGCTTACATGAGTTCCAGTTTTTCCTTCATTGTGCCGATGGTCGCATTAATGAAGACTGTTGGATATCCGGGAGTTGCACAAGGTACAATTGCCGTTGGTATGGTTTATCTAATCGTTTCATTGATAGTTGGTTTCGTTGGTTCAGATTGGATCGACAAAGCTTTGCCACCTATCGTTGTTGGACCTATTGTTATCGTTATTGGTATGTCAGTTGCCGGAAGTGCAGCTAACAACGCCATGATGAATGGTTCTCATTACGACATTAAATATTTTGGAATCGCCATGTTCACATTGTTCCTAACTGTTCTTTTGAACATGTACTTGAGAGGATTCTGGAGTAATATTGCTATTTTACTTGGTATCGTTGGTGGATACTTATTATCACTTGCTTTAGGAATCGTTGATTTTTCAAAGGTTGCTTCAACTCCATGGTTGAAACTACCTGCTTTCGATATGATGTTTATGAATTACATGCCTAAGAAAATCTATTGGGGAGCAATCCTGAGTTTTGCACCGATTGCCTTCGTTACTATGGCTGAGCATTTGGGTCACATTATGGTACTTGACGAATTGACTCACCGTGATTTCTTCAAAGATCCTGGTCTTCACAAAACACTAGCTGGTGATGGTACGGCTTCAATCGTGGCTGCTTTCCTTGGTGGTCCTCCTATCACATCATATGGTGAAAATATCGGTGTTATGGCCGTTAATAAGATCTTCAGTGTCTACGTTGTTATGGGTGCTGCCGTCTTTGCCACTTTGTTTGGATTCGTTGGTAAACTTAGTGCCTTGATTCAAACTGTTCCTGGACCAGTTATTGGTGGTATCAGTTTCGTCTTGTTCGGTGTTATCTCCTCAAGTGGATTGAGAATCCTAGTTGATAACAAAGTTGATTTCAATGAAAAGCGTAATTTGATGATTGCTTCAGTTATCCTAGTTATCGGTATCGGTAATGCTTATCTACAAATTGGAACATTCCAATTTACAGGTGTTGGTGTTGCCACAGTTGTTGGTATCATCCTTAATCTTATCTTGCCTAAGCATGCCCTTTCAGAACATTGGGATGGCGACGAAGATGATTGGAAAAAAGGAACTAAAGAAGAAGCTTAATTGATTGTTTTACCAAAAGAGGTAGGCCGTTATAACGGCCTACCTCTTTTTATTTTCTTCTAATTCAGCCATCAAATCAGCTATTCTCTGTCTGAATTTAACACCTACTCCAGTATCTTGAACAATCTTTCGTTCTTCGGAATTCTCAATCACTTGCCTACTTTCAACACCATCAGACATATCAGCAATTGCCTGTTCCTTTGAAGTAAAGGGTCTTAATTTGACCAATTGAATTCCATAAGAGTTATATAGCAACGTATATCCACCACTATTAGGTGACTTGGATAATCCACCATTGATCACAATTATTTTTCCATTGGCAAGAACTGGTGAACTATTCGGATTGGCTGGCGTATGACCATTAATAATGTGACTATTTCTCTTCAAGCCAAATTCTTTCAATATCTTATTAGCAAATGATTCCTTCCTACACAAACTATAAAATGGACTTATATTTTCAGTTTGGATTTGTTTATCTTCAATAAAGTAATGTTCAAAAGTTCTCGCTTTATCCTTACCAAATAATGGTGACTTCTTACCGGCACATAGATACCAAAGTAAGTCAGAGTTGAAACAGTCACCCGTTGTCGGATGTCTGAGTGAATCTTTCAAAATACTTTCAAAGTAGTCACAAAGTTTTCTACCGGAATATTTACGGCCATCAATTTCTAGTTTCAAGAAGTTACCTTCAGAATCAACCGGGATACAACCATGCATCAATAAATTATTATTATGTTCCAAATACATCGAACCGTGATCCATCATAAACCACATCTGCTCATTCAATTTAGTTGAACGGGTAAACTGATTGATCAAATCAATTAGAACAAATTGTTCCGCATGAGCAATTTGATAAGGATTCCCCGGATTGACCAATTGAAAACAACCATTTGTTATCGGATAAACTTTCCCATCAATTTCAACTGATTTCTTATCAGCACTTAATTTATCCAGAATCAAACGGTCATCCATTTCAAATTCAGGTCGACGTTGAATGGCTTGACCCTCTAGTTTAAATTGCATAATTGTGGCAGCCTGTTGGACGCAGTTATCCGTCAATCGGGTATTTTCATCAAGATCATTCAAATTATCAATTTTTGGATCAAAATTATCCAGTGGCAAATAACTATGTCGAGCAAATCTAATTATTGAATCCAAATCAATCCCATATGCTTCTTTCAAAATACTCAAATTATTATAACGAGCACAAATTCTTATTAGATTAAGCATACATAGTTTGGACCCAGCCATGCTTCCCATCCAAAGAACATCATGATTGCCCCATTGAAAATCAAAATTTTGCCAATGATCACTCAAATGTTGGATGACAAGGTCTGGGTGTGACCCACGATCAAAAATATCCCCAACGATATGGATTCGTTCAATCGACATTCTTTGAATTGCATTACTCGTTGCAATAATGAAATCGTCTACCAAATTCAATTTGATAATTGTTTTCATCGTACTTTGATAGTACGCATCTTTATCATGAAGACTTGTATTAATGAATAAAATATTTTCAGTTATGGTTAAAAAATTAGGATCAATTGCTTTTTGGATAAAGTCGCGTGGATATTTCTCGGCAACATAGCGCAATGTTTCAACTAAGTTATTTAACGTATCTATATACCATTGATCTAATTCATCTTGATCAGTAATTTCTGATTTGGTTTTCTCCAAGACTTCGTCTGGATAATAAATTAAACACGCTAATTTTTTTCGATTTAATAATGTTAATCTGCCAGTGAATAATTCGTGGATCTTTTGACTGATATTACCCGCACCACTTTTCATAATGTGCGCAAATTTATCATAATCTCCATGAACATCACTTATAAATGCTTCCGTTCCTTTAGGTAAATCTAAAGTGGCCGCTAAACTGATGATTTCGGCCCTTATTTCACTATCACTTTTTTTAATTGGTTCATTTTCCATAATAATTCCCCCAGACAAAGCACGCCTAGTCTAATGTTAGCGTATACAAATTGAACTATACCAAACAAAAAGCTTAATTCCAAGTATCCCATTTATATTTGAGTTAAAATTATAGTTATAGGAGGTTTGACTATGAATTTAAAATTGGACTCTACTGTAACTTTGAACAATGGCGTTAAAATGCCTCAATTGGGTATGGGTGTTTGGAAAGTAAATAATACTGGTGCATCCCAAGCTGTTGAATGGGCATTAAAACATGGCTATAAAGCTATCGATACTGCTAAACAATATGGTAACGAAACTGGTGTTGGTAAAGGACTACAAAAAGGCTTCGCTGACAATGGTCTCAAACGTGAAGATATTTTTCTAACAACCAAGATCTTTAACGGTGACCAAGGTTATCAATCAACACTTGATAACTTCGAAGGTCAATTAAAGAGATTGCAAACAGATTATGTAGACCTACTATTGATTCACTGGCCAGTTAATGGAACATACTTAGATACATGGCGTGCCCTTGAAACAATCTACAAAGAAGGCAAAGCTCGTGCTATTGGTGTTTCTAACTTCAATATTGCTAGATTAAAAGATATTTTAAAACACGGTTCAATCAAACCCGCTGTTAACCAAATGGAATTCCATCCATTATGCCAAGAAGAAGATATCAAGAATTACTGTGATGAAAATGATATCTATCTCGAAGCTTGGTCTCCACTTGGTGGCGGTGCTGTGCTTGGTGATCCAAGATTAAAGAAAATCGCTGACAAGTACAACAAGTCAGTTGCACAAGTTATCCTACGTTGGGACTTACAACGCAATATCATTACAATTCCTAAGTCAGTTCACGAAGCAAGAATCGTTCAAAACGCTGACGTATATGACTTTGAACTCAGTGAAGATGACGTTAAAGAAATTAACGGATTCGATACTGAAAAGAGAAGCCTTTGGTACGGTGACTTCTTCTGGAGCGGTAACCCCGATGGTTATAAAGATTCCGTTGAAGAATGGGACGACTAGAATCAGAGAGCGGAACAACACGGTCAGCTCACGAGGATTAGCAGGAATTCACAAGTTGTGCACGGGTTTATGTGCATGATTTGTAAATTCAGGCTAACCGGAATGAGTTGTGTTGTGTAGCTCGTTTCAAATCAGAGAGCGGAGAGCAACGGTTAGATTCTGAGCATTTGCAGGGCTTCACGAATTATATGCGTTCTTTGCATATGATTTGGGAAGTCAGGCAAAGCACAGGAATCTGTTGCTTGTAGCTAGTTTTGAATCAGAGAGCGGAGCAGACCGGGAATTTCCGAGCATTTGCAGGACTTCACGAATTATACGCGATTTTTGCGTATGATTTGTGAAGTCAGGCAAAGCGGAGTGAAATTGGTCTGTGTAGCTCATTTCAAATGAATACGCAAAAATAGACTGAATAAATCCAGTCTATTTTTTTACCCTTTTACCAACTAAACTCCTCATAATAAATCTGTCCATTACCAGCACCATTATTTTTCAACAATCTTATCCAATGATGCATCATAGCACTCGGACCACCTATTAGAAAAACAGTATTAGTGGGCCAATCCTTAGGTAATTCATTCAAAACTTGTCCATCTTTAAAGCGACCAACTTGAATATGGCAATCAAAATTGTCTTTCTTCTGCCAATTCATAAATCTACTTGCATAGAGTAAATCTTCTTTTCGATGACCTGTATAAAACACTTTTACATTGCGATTTAAATTAGCGTCTATCGTAGACAATAACGGCGTTACACCGATACCACCTGCCAGAATAACAATATTAGCGTCCTTTGGTTGATCATCTAAAAACTTCTGATATCTACCAAAACCTCCATCAATATTGACTCTCGATTCCACCGGCACCTTCTTTAGATAACGTGTAAAATCACCGTCACCACGAATGACCAAGACTATTTCTTGCTGCTCATTAGGAGCATTTGCTATCGAAAATGGATGCATTTCTTTCAAACCTCGGTAATCTGGAAACGCCATAAAGACATAATCTCCGGCCAATAATTCAATGTGCGAACTACGTGGCAATCTGATAACTAACTCCTGAACATTTTTAGCGATCGTTGTATTGGATAGTAACATCCCTTGTTCATAGGTTAATGGCTTTACAAATTTACTAAATAAATAACAACTTAATACCACCGCACTAGCCACATCAAATAAGTAAATAAAAGGTTTAATCGATGTAACATAAGGAATCAACTGGACATGAATAAACGCTAATATAACGGCCACAATATTCAAGCGGTGAATCCAAATGGACAATTCATGTTTAAATAATTTCTCTAAAATTTGTTTGATTCGTTTTAAAATGAGGATTCGATTTGTCAGCCATCCTGCCATAAAGACTAATGAATAAATCATTAATCCAAGAAGTAAATCAAACGACCAATCTCCAGTAGTCTTGATCCAGCCACTCGAAACGGTCCCTTCTTTGTGTAAATATGACAAAACAATCGCCGCAATACTTAAAATACCGTGAACCATGTACATTTCTGGCAACCCAATCAAGCGGTCCAGCCATTTGGGTTTGGTACTAAGATAAATGGCAAACAACATCCAAACATAGGCGATTGTGCCGTAATAAATGGCTCGATATTCACTTTGATAGATACTAGGTAACCCATTTGATAACGTTTGGATAAATGGTAATGGTAATAAGAAAATTGCAATCAGCCAGAATAAACCTAGACTATAGCGATGTCTCTTGAGCATTAGCGATTAAGCCTTCACTAAAGTTTAGTGGTTCGTGATTCTTATCAATCAATATTCCGGACAAATAATTTTCATTAATCATTTGAGAAAATTTATTAATTCCAGCTGAGATACCCACCGTTGCCCAAATATCAGCGTCGACTAAACTATTACTAACCACCGTTACTTGTTCAACTTGATTCTGATTCATTCTAATAATATGTTCGCCACGTTTACTATTACCAGATGTTGCCACCGCACCATTTTTCAAATAATATGTCGCAATTATTTCTTGAAGATCGTCAGGATTTTCAATCCCAATTCCCCAGCGGAAATCAGAATCCTGTCGAGTTGCTAATTTAATGTCGCCACCACCATTAAGTGAGATACCTTCAATTTTGGTATCTTTCAATAGAGGTTTAAGAAACTCATCAAATGTTTTTTCAATTGCCCAGCCTTTAACCAAACCGGTCGGATCGTAACGACCAGCAAAGTATGGCGTAAATATACTGTCGGTCATTTGTTCAGCCAAAATTGATTGAGCGTAAACTGATTGGAAGTTTTCAGAATCCATCATCGGACCTTCTTCACCTCGTTGATATTTTGAAACCAAAGAATCATATCGAAATGGTGAGAAATCCAAATCTATTTGATGTAACGCTTCATCAATATTTTCAGTAGCTACTTTCAATTGTTCCATCACAATATCGTCAGGAAATCTCGTTGCCAGTTTCACTGTAAATGGAATATTCATTTGATTAATTACATGATTGGGAAAATAATATTTTTCATTATTCATAAACTTACCTCATTATTCTGCTTGATTTAGTGCATTCTGGAGCGAGCCCGTGAATCCTTTGTAGGTTTCAGTCGCACCAGAAATTTGTTGAATATTTGAATTCTGTGCCTTAATGGCTTCTGTTTTATATGTTGGTATAGCTTGTTGATTAATTTGAATCGACTTCTGTTCTGAATCAGGAGAACTTAATACATTTATATTCGTCAATTTTCCACCTGAAACAGTGATTTGGACTTGAACATCACCCCAACGGGTACTAGTAGCGGAACCTGTGTAAGATCCATCTTTATATTTTCCACTACTTGTTTCAGTTGCCACTTTTTTACTAGTTTTCTTCGTTGTAGTTTTTGAATCAGATGAAACTGCTGTATTAGTCTGTTGATTCTTAAAAAATACTATGTAACCATCAATTGCCATCGCAATTGCGACTCCAAATGATAAAGCCATTCCAGCTATTTTTTTTATCATAAGCATTGCCTTTATTCGTATTTTAATTTTGATTATAAAGACGATATTTGAATTATTTATGAACATACTTAGAAATTTTTATACTAAGAAATGGACGTTTTAGGATACTAATTTTCCCAAATAATACAAAATGACCTCAATTCGAAGTGAACTGAGGTCATTTTGTATTATACGTGAAAGTTGATTGTGTTCTGATCCACTTTCTCATTTTTGCATAGCTGCTTTATTTGAATATCCATCACGGAAATTCTCCATACCTGAAAGTTTATCGACAATCATACCAGTTAAGTGATATTTTTCAATAAACATAGGGAACTTAGCTGTTCCTGCAGAGATACCTGCTGAAGACCAAATATTGGCGTCTAAGGCATTATTACTGATAATTGTTACCTGCTCAATGTTGCTCTTCTCATTTCTTAAACTGCGCATTTCATTCGAAGTTGAGACAGCACCGTTTTGTAGGTAATAAGTTGCTAATAATATATCCAATTTTTTAGGATCTTTAATTGCTACACGCCATCTAAAATCAATATTAGGACGACTAGCCAAACGAACATCCTCGCCACATCTCAATGAGACTCCATCAATTCCATCCTCACTTAATAGTGATATTAAATAGCGGTTAAAGATTTCATCAATCATCCAACCATTCAATAAACCAATTGGATCATATTTTCCATTAAAGTAGGAACTGAAATAGTGTTGTGTCATTTGTTCAGCGGTAATTGTTTGCTCGTATACTTCTCTAAATGGTTTGGAAATCATTAATGGAGTTTCTTCCCCACCTTGAAATTTATTTAATAAGGAATTGCTATTTTCTAATGAAAATTCATCATCGTACTCTCTAATTTTTTCTGAAATTTTAGCGACAGTATTATCAACGACTCTCTGGTCGATAACACTTGCATCTGGCGTTGCCAATTTAATTTCAAATGGTAAATCAAACTTATTTATCACAATACTTATGTATTTGTATTCGGTCATATTTTATTCACTCCTTTACGTAAAAAAAGTACGTATGCTTATCTAATTTATTGATAAGTATACGTACTAAATGTGATGAAAATATGACTAAACTTTGCTTACAATTCGAAAGTTAGTGAAAGTATCTAAACTGTCTTTTTATTGGAATTCAATAGTAGATTTAAGATGATGGCTGAGAAACTACCAACAACTAATCCATTATTTAAAATTGTTTGTAATGTTGATGGTAAGAAGTGCAATAGAGTTGGTTGAACAGTAACACCAAGACCAAGACTGATTGAAACAGCCATGATCATGATGTTGTTATTATCCATTGTAACTTTAGAAAGCATCTTAATACCTTCGATACCAACGGTACCAAACATAATCAACATGGCCCCACCAAGAACAGCACTAGGAATGAGTTCAGCGACTGCTCCAACCTTAGGAATCAATCCCAAGAAGATCAACAAGAATGCTGAAAAATATACTGGCTTGTTCTTTTTAATACCTGACAATTGAACAACTGCAACGTTTTGAGAGAAAGTTGAGTATGGGAATGTATTGAAAATACCACCCAAAATAGCAGCTAAACCTTCTGAAGCATATCCACGTTGTAAATCATTTTCGTCGAGTTTGTCACCAGTTAATTCAGCCAAAGCATAATAAACTCCGGTTGATTCAATCATACATGTTAGTGCAGCTAACAACATGATCAAAATTGATGACCATTCAAATTTTGGTGTAGCGAAGTAGAATGGTTGTGGGATTTGGAACCAATGTGCAGCCCCAACACTCTTGAAACCAATTGCTCCCATACCGATACCCATAAGATATCCAGCAACAATACCAATTAAAACCGCGATTTGTTGAACAAATCCACGACCCCAAATACTAATAACGACAATTATTAAAGCTGTAGAAAATCCTAAAATCAAATTAGTTGAACTACCAAAATCCTTAGCAGCTACGTTACCACCACCGATATTTTGGAAAGCAACTGGAATTAATGTGAAACCAATTAAAGTAATTAATGAACCAGTAACTACTGGTGGGAAAAATCGTTTTAATTTAGCAAACACTTTTGAAATTAACATAATGAAGATACCAGCTGCGATAATAGCACCGTACATATAGGCTATCCCAAAATGATGTCCAATATTTTGTAACGGCGTTACGTACTCAACAGCTGATCCTAAAACTACTGGTAAACCTATCCCAGTTAGCGGTGTACGCTTGATTTGTAGAAGTGTAGCTACCCCACACATAAATATATCTACTGAGATTAAGTAAGTCATTTCCTTAGCATTGAATCCAAGAGATGCACCAATCAAAATTGGTATCAAAATATCTCCTGAATACATGGCTAACAAATGTTGAAATCCTAATAGCAGATTCTTTAGAAAAGAATCGCTCTTATTGTTTGTATCAAGATCCATTATTGCCCCTCCTGTTATTTAGAAATTATAGCATTATTTATAGAAGTTATTAATGTCGAGTTTACGATAGCGCTTAACTTTAGATATGATAAAATGGAATTAATATTGATAGGAGGATATCTATAAAATGAATAAAAATCATTTAGATGACGCTTGTACAACTATTTTAGTTGGTAAAAACGCCAGTTTAGACGGATCAACAATGATCGCCAGAAACGACGATACATTCTTTGCCGTTGCCCCACATAGCTTTGTACTTAACCCTGCTGTTTCAGGTGAAAAGGGACGTAAGGTTAAGTCATGGTTGAATGGCTTTGAATCTGAGGTTCCTGAAAATGGCTACAAGTGGCCAGCTGTTCCTAATGTTGACTATAAAAAATTTGGTTACTATGACGAAAGTGGTATTAATGGTAAGAACGTTGCCATGTCAGCTACTGAAAGTACTTATGGTAACGAACGTGCTCTAGCATTTGATCCATATGAAAAAGATGGTATGGATGAAGATGTTATCGTACGTATGGTCCTACCTTACGTAGATTCAGCTAAAGCTGCTGTTAAACGTACTGGCGACCTTATCAAGAAATTTGGTTCACCAGCTGGTAATTCACTTCTATTTAGTGATAAAGATGACGTTTGGTACATGGAAATCGTTACTGGACACCACTGGGTAGCTCAAAGAATTCCTGACGACAGTTATGCTGTTTGTGCCAACCGTGTTTCAATCCAACAAGTTGACTTCACTGACCCTTCACAATTCATGTGGTCAGAAGGAATCCAAGAATTCGTTGAAGCAAATCACTTGAACACAGATAAAACTGGATTTAACTTCAGACATATCTTTGGTTCAGATAACTTAAAAGATCGTCACTACAACACACCACGTGTTTGGTTCGGTCAAAAATACTTCAATCCAGAAATTGATCAAGATCCAGAAGATGTTGATTTACCATTTATCAGAACTACTGAGCACAAGATTTCAGTTGATGATATCGAATATGTTCTTGGTTCACACTACAATGAAACACCTTATGATCCATATAGCCCATATGCTTCAAACGATGACAAACACCGTTACCGTCCAATTGGTTTGAACAGAACACAAAACTCACATGTTCTCCAAATCAGAAACGATGTTCCTGAAGAATTTGCTGCCATCATGTGGTTATGTATCGGATTCCCTACATTTACACCATATATTCCATTCTATACAAACATGAATGCAACTGATGACAGTTACAATGATGCATCACTCAAATTTAATTTCAAGGATGCATACTGGATGTATAACGCTCTATCAGTTCTTGTTGAATCAAACTACAGTGAATTCATCCAAGATGATATCGACTACTTAACAGATATTCGTCAAGACTTGCGTATGGCAGTTGCTGAAACTGACAAACTTGCAGCAAACTATTCTGGTGACGAATTAGTTGAATTCTTAACTGACAGAAACCAAAAAGTTGTTAAACAAATGCAAGACAAGACACATGACTTCTTTGGTGAACTATATACTAAAGGTATCAATCTTTCTAAACTTACATTTAACATGGATGAAAATCTATAAGATTAGTATTAAAGCATCGCCAATTCGTATTCAGAATTGACGATGCTTTTTTGTTCAGCGAAAAACCATAGCCTTTTTACTGAAAAGATTACAACTTTTTCATTGGCATATACCATTAGCCAAAAATCTTCTGTTCGTAAGCCCTACCCCGTATACCTTTGTTGATTTATCACCATGATATTAAAAAAATAATAGTCAAAAGTAAAATTTGACAGGTATAATAGTCCTATTAGTTTTTTAGGAGGATATTTTTTAATGGACGAAAGTAAAAAAATGACCAAGAATACCCTGAATCGAGGGTTCTGGTTAGCATTTTGTGCTTCCGCTCTCTGGGGAATTTCAGGTACCGTTCTACAAATCGTTGCCAAGAATTTAAACATCCCGGCTATGTGGTTCATTGGTACAAGAACCACTGTTGCAGGAGTTCTTTTATTAGCCGTAGGGTTAATTATTTTGCCAAAGAGTGAATTCTTTGCGGTATTCAAAAATTGGAAAGATCTATTAATCTTAGTGGGCTTCGCTGTCTTTGGACTCTTAGCTAACATGTTTACCTTTTTCCATGCAATCAAGACTGGTAATTCTTCAACTGCCACGATCTTGCAATATTTGTCACCACTATTCATTATGCTTGGTGCAATCATCTTTACACATAAAAAGGTTTCACGAGTTGACGTAATTTCTTTTGCTTTAGCATTAGTTGGTGTTGTCTTGCTGATCACCCGTGGTGACTTCGGTCACTTATCTATCCCACTAGTATCAATTCTTTGGGGTGTCGGAAGTGGTGTTACAGCAGCGTTATACGTTACTATTCCACAAACTTTAATTGCTAAATATCACGGTATTTTAATTACCGGTTGGGGTATGTTGATAGCTGGGGTTATTTCCAACTTCTTCCACCCTATCTGGGTCAATCCACCTAAGATGACCGGTACAAGTATTTTAGGTATTGGAACAGTTATCCTACTTGGTACCGTTATGGCTTTCCTATTAATGGTTATGAGTACAAAATATACAACAGCCGCAATCATCAGTATTACCGATGCGGTTCAACCATTCACAACTTTGGTGTTGAGCATTATTTTCCTACACTATGCCGTTAACTTTGCGGAAGTTATTGGTGCGATTGTTGTTGTCTTTGCAATCTATGTTCTTAATAAATATGATACGAATACTAAATAAAATAAGTATGATTCCCTTTATCTTGGGAGTCATATTTTTTTACCGATTATCGAATGAATGTCTGAACAACTTAGTTTAGAATAGTAACTAGCATGAAATTAAGGAGGATTTGCGAAATGAAGATATTTGCATATGGAATTCGTAAAGATGAGGAACCATCATTAAAGAAGTGGGAACAAGCTAACCCTGGTGTTGAAGTTGGTTTTACTGAATACACTTTAACAGCAGACAGCGCTCGACTTGCTGAGGGATCTGATGGTGTCGTAACTTTACAAACATCAGCTTATACACGAGAAGCCTTAGAGGTACTTAACAAATTAGGTATCAAGAATATTTCTATTCGTAACGTCGGTTTTGACAATTTTAATTTCAAAGATCTAAATGACTTAGGATTCAAATTAACTAATGTTCCAGTATATTCGCCAAATGCGATTGCTGAACATACAGTTTTATTGATGGGAAGATTACTACGTCGTGTTCCTGAATTCGACCAAAAATTTGATAATGGTGACTTTACTTGGGCTCCTACAATTGGTAAAGAATACCGTGAACAAACTGTTGGTGTTGTAGGTACAGGTCACATCGGACGTGTTGTTATTAAAATTTTACAAGGATTCGGCGCAAAGGTAGTTGCCTATGATGTTTACCACAATCCTGATATTGAAAAACAGGGTTTGTACGTTGATACCTTGGAAGAAGTTTACAAGCAATCAGATATCATTACACTTCACGTTCCATTATTCGACAGTAACAAATATATGATCAATGACAAGGCCATCTCAGAAATGAAAGATGGTGCCTACATTATCAATTGTGCTCGTGGTGAATTGATTGATACTGATGCTTTGATCAAGGGTCTCGACAGTGGCAAAATTGCTGGTGCTGGCTTGGATGTCTTGGATAACGAAAACTCTGTCTTTGGTAAAGTTTGGAGCAGTCCTGAAAATATTCCTGATGAAAAAATCAAGAATCTTGCCATGAGAACTAATGTTATCATTACTCCACATAGCGCTTTCTATACTGAAACTGCCATTCACAACATGATTACTACTTCATTTGATTCAAACAAGGCCTTAATTGAAGGTCAAGAACCAAGTACTATCGTTGATACAAATAAATAATAGTTATGAATTTGCCCTTCAATTTCAAATTTGAAATTGGAGGGCTTTTTGCGTCCATTAATTATTTAATTGTCATGTATTGTATCAATTTATTCATGCATATTAAGTTGAATATAATTATCTTTATTATAAAGATTAACCACTTTATCATAATTCTATATATTATTATTTAATATAATATTAAAACTATATTATATATTTTATATACAAATAGACTATAATCATCGTGTATATAGACCATGTTAGGAGGCCTTCATGATGAAACACAAAGCCTATTATAATTGTATTTTGATTTTTTCTATCCTTGTTGTCATTTCTAGTCTATTCGTTAGTACTACTCAAAACGTTGTAGCAGAGACCCAAAGTGATGCCGATGCGATTGCGTCAGCACCCGATGGGCTCAACATTAACAACTACTTTTATAAACCCAGTAATATCTTCATGAATCCAGGCGTTGATAATGATCCCTATCAAACTAATGATGCAAGTATTGTTAGTCGTAAAGCCACAACATCAGATCCCAATCCTACGCCAAACACTATTCTCGATTTAGCCAAAGGTAGTTCTGTTAATGGCTCAACCGGTGCAATTTGGGCCAATCCTGAAACTCCTGCTCAAAATGATCTTAGTGTTGATCAAAGTAGTAACTCCCAAACTATTTCAGCTTGGCTTTATTTTGGACCCGGTACAACTGATACCAACTATAACGGTCAAGGTATCGCATTAGTTTTACAAAACGACGACCGGGGCCAGCATGCTATGGGTGCTGGGCAAGAAGGTTTAGGGGTAAATGGTTTAGATTTAGCCTACAGAAAACCCAAAACTTTTTATGGATATGAAACTAGTTATGTGGATAATAAATACGTTGCCAAAACTGCCGTTCAAAATAGTATTGCTTTGGAATTCGATACTCAATTAAATAATGCTAATTCGGAAAAAAGTAGTTTAACGAAACTAAAAGATATACCAAACGGTAAGTCTGATAACTACTATTCACTAAATGCCTTTGACACAGTTGACACTCAATCTGGAGTTCCTACTGGATACCCTGACAACACTTTACTTGGAGCCTCAGATAACGGATACGGACACATCTCACTTTCCTATCCCGGTAATCTTGATTCATATAAGCTGACAAAAAACATTACAAGTTCAGGCGTCTACACCCCTTTCACACAGGTAATGTCACTTTATCAATCCGCCAAAAAAGTTACCTACCTAGTCAGTGGTAACGATTCACAAGGTAAACCCACCTCCTGGCACCATGTAACATTTACTTGGAATCAACCAACATCTGCAGACAGTACAATTGCCACAATTCATTATTCATTTAATGATAAAGATACAGACGGTACTACTATTCCTGTTGGAGGCGGTACCTCATATGGTAAACGTATTGATCAAGATATAAAAGTCGATGAGAAATTTCTAAATTTGAAAGCTAATCAGAAATCAATTATGTGGGGATTCACAGGAGCCAATAGCAGTACCGAAGGTGTTAACAGTAAGCTAGTCGTCTTTGAGTCAATTCCCGGTCTACTAAATGCCACTGCTCAATCACAAATCTATGATGAAGATTTGGATAGAACCATTCCCAATAAAGAAAATATCAAGGATGTTACTGATGGTGATAAAGTCAATCTTCTGTATGACTTAAACTATGATTCCGGTAAAGTCGCTTGGGAAAAAATTAACGCCAACATAAAAACCCCTGACCACTTCACTCCACGAACAGATAGTAGCGGAAATATCGGGAAAATAACTTATTCCAACGGATTATTCGAATATATCTCGGCCAGTGACTTCAACTCCACAACTAAAAAAGTTACCCATCGACTCGGCAAGAATTTAGACAAAACCGAATCTGCCCAAATAACCATTAATGGTATAGTCGATAACACTACAACTAAGGATATCGACATTAAACCCGCCCCAGCAAGATTTGATGGTAGTAATTCTATGGTCAGTGCATCTACTCCATCATTTACAATCAAATACAGACGTGATTGGAATTTGGTACTAGCTAATCCTGATGATATTGACTTGGCTTATAACAATGATGATCAGGGTCTAGAATTGCCCACTAATCTTAGTTATACCAAGGATCATAATTTTACATCCAATGACCAGCTTCAATATTTGATTTCATTTGGAGGATATAACCTTACTGCAGTTGATAGCGTCAACTCAAATTCATCAACATTTACTGGTAGTATTCCTCTCAAGAAGGTAATTGTCGATGATAAAGATTTACCACCGTTCTGGAGCCTATTTCCACCAAACTCAACGCAACAGGTTACCGTTAAAGCGATAGATAAGGATGACTTAATTTCCAACACTGTAACTTATAATATCCACGTCCTTCAAAATAAATTACTTAAAGTTGATGCTCCAGATACACTTGAATTTCAAGATGTTAATCATGTCAGTGCCGACAAACATTTATACCGGAAGACTCCTTACACCTTACAAGTAACCAGTTATCGCACTCCTTGGGATTTAAGTGCCACCGCCACAAAATTGTATAACGATAAAATACCATTCAATGGTAACTTGATTTATAAATATCAAAATGATAAAGTTGCTCCACTAAATTCACAACCAACCTTAATTGTTTCTGACAGCACATCTCATGATCCAGAAAGTACATATGTTGTTTCTGAGTCTTGGAAAGATGATTCCGGATTGCTATTACAATCCAATGGTCAAAGCAGTGCCGGTAAATATAGTGGTAAAGTCACTTGGACAGCCACTGATCAGATAAATAATTAATTATCGTTATAACGGCAAAACAGCTAATCCCTTAATTGGAATTAGCTGTTTTTTGGTGGTGTATTGTCATAAATGACCAGATGATCGGTATAAAATACAGCGGATTATGTATCAAGCTCAAAACTATCAGAGTTATGAACCATCCCTGATTACCACTATCCATCTTTGAAATGGCAAGTCCATTAAAAATTTGAAATACTATTACTACAATTATCATGAATCCCCATATAGCAAACTTAATTGGACTGTCTGGAACAGCAGTTGGATCCATTGGATATAAATAGTTACTAATCAACGATGCTAAAAATATTAAGTTCTCAACAATAAAAATTCCCCACGCCAATAACTGTGGCTTTGACATATCCTTACTCATACTCTCAAGTTCCCCCTACTTTTAGATGATTCTTTATTTATTCAATTCCTCGGATTAATTATTCTAAATTATTAATACTACTAATATACAATAATTCACGATTTAAAAATAGTCTCGCTTGATAGCGCTTTCATACAGAACTATAATGTAGGTAAGAAATAAGTTTATATATGTTGGAGGCGTCAATTATGATGAAATTAATGGCATCATTATTCAACAGAATCGTAGACTATACACTTAACTTTGATTGGTGGTAAGCCGGCTTACAAATCTGTAAGAATAATGTAAGTAAATCAAATGTAGAAAATTAGCCAGAACCCTTAGTATATTTCTCAGGAGGTAACACACATGAGAAGTTTTCTAAGGGTTTTTCTTTTAGGTTTTGTAATTATAGGAGTTGGGTATTTAGGACTATGTATGTATGCCAAGGATAGCACAACACAGGCATCCCAGGCATTTAATGCTTTTAACGTTATGGTCAAGCGTGAGCCAAAATATATTAAGATTGATAACAAAGAAGCGACAGACAAGGACGGTTACGGTAACTATACGTATGATCTCAAGAGCTACGACGAAAATGGTAATGAGCATCCAATAGAATTTATGGGTATGGGTAAATTGAAACAAGATCATTACCTAGAACTTGATACCAAAGGTAGCTACGTATATTCCTACAAAGAAGTATTCAAAAAAGACATCCCTAGTGATGTTTACACTAAGTTGAATCTCTAATAACGGAGACAAATATTATGAAAAAATTATCTGCAATTATTTTTCCTACTATAATAATTTTGATATGTGGCTATCTAATAATATGTTCTGGCATCAAAAATCGCACAAGTGAATTTGCCCAGGATTTCAACCAATATAATGTCTTGGCAAAAAGAGAACCGAAATATATCAAGATCAATTACGTCACGGAGCCTGACAAAGACGGATATTCTACCTATTATTTACGCGGGTACGACCGTTATAGCAAGGCGCATGATTTAGAATTCACATCTGATGACGACTTTAAAGATGGTCAATATTTGAAATTGGACACCAAAGGTTCCTATGTGGATGATTACCAAAAAGTATCAGTGAACGGTATGCCATACAAGGTGTACCACAAATTACATATGCAATAAGCTTAGGGGCGTAAGCCCTTTTTTGCGTTCCAAAATTAAACCGGTGGTTGACCACAGTAAACTGAATAACTAAAATAAATAGGTTACTACTTTTAATTAGGAGCACTAAATATGTCGAAACAAATCAAAAAATCACTCTACATCATGGTCTTTGGGACCTTCTTTGGTGTCTTGTGCTCAACACTTATGAATACTGCTTTACCAACCTTTATGCGCGTATTCAATGTTAATTCATCAACCGTTCAATGGCTAACTAATGGTTATACGTTGGTCAATGCCATTATGATTCCGACTAGTGCTTATTTTATTAAGAAATTCTCCTTCAGACATTTATTTATTGCCTCCAGTTCAGTCTTTCTCGTCGGTACCATCTTAGGTGCTGTGGCGAACTCATTTATTCTCGTTATCGTTGGTCGAATGATTCAAGCAATCGGTACCGGAATGATGATGCCATTAGTTAACGTTTTAGCCATGCAATACACTGAGAGAAGCAAACAAGGGGCCGTCATGGGAATTATTGGACTAGCCTTTAACTTCTCACCCATTATTGGACCAACGTTATCAGGAGTTATCCTAGAGTACTTTGCCTGGCAATACCTGTTCATTTTAATCTTGCCATTCATTATCGTAGTCGTACTCCTATCAATTTTCCAATTACCACAAATAGAAACCAAACAGAATCCGAAATTTGATACAAAGAGCCTGATCACCATCAGTTTTGGATTACTATTCCTATTAACCGGATTCTCAAATATCGGTCAATCCAATCTGTTCACTTTCAACGTACTAGGTTATACTGCAGTAGGCTTGATTCTAATTGCTATATTCGCCTTTATGGAAAATAAAGCTAGCAGTCCTATTATTAATTTTGAAATTTTTAAACACTCACAATTTACCTTTGCGACTGTTATCAATATGCTAATAGTTTTGACAATGTATGGAAATACTATCTTACTTCCATTAATGATTCAGACCATTCTCCACAAAAGTCCGTTAGTATCAGGATTAGCTTTATTACCAGGTGCAGTTTTGACTGGATTCATGTCACCTGTTAGTGGACGACTTTTCGATAAATACCCTATCAAACGTTTAGTTGTCACTGGAGTTCTGATAGATATTTTCGGAACTTTCATGCAAGCTGTTATTGATGTTAATGCATCAGTTTTAATGTTGACACTAGGACAAACAATCCGCCAATTAGGACTGGTTCTTATACTAATTCCGATTCAAACACATGCCCTGAGTTCACTTCCCAAAGAATATATCTCTGACGGAGTCGCAACCTTCAATACCCTACGCCAAATTGCCGCATCATTTGGCACCGCCATTATTATTGCCACAATCACAATGGCAGATAAAATCATGACCGGCAGTACAATTAACCAATCAACCGGAATTCAAGCTGGATTCTTAGCTTGTTTAGGATTTTTGATAGTTGCCTTTATTATGACATTTAAGTTAGATAGACCCGACTTTGAATAAACAGAGAGTGGAAAGCAACGGTTAGATTCTGAGCATTTGCCTAAGCCTAGGAATTGCACGCGATTTTGCGTGTGATTTCTAGGGTGTAACAAAGCACAGGAATCTGTTGCTCGCAGCTCGTTTTAGAATCAGAGAGTGCAACAAGGGCGCCCAGCTCCCGAGCATTTGCAGGACTTCACGAATTGTGCACGGTTTTTGTGCATGATTTGGGAAGTCAGGCAAAGCGGAGTGGAGTTGCCCTTGTGGAGCTCGTTTTAAAATCAGGAAACGAAATACCATCAACTCAAACATGAATTGATGGTATTTTTTATTTTCAAATTATTCTAATAAACTTCCCAAATCCATTATTAATTAATTGATGAACAGCAATTAATTATGTTGTAAAATGACTATGAATTCAAAAAAATAGCTTTTAAATATTTGCCAATTAGATTTTGAACAAAAAAAATACGTTGAGGGTACTAATCATCTTTTTTTGTTCAGGGGGAAGTTAAATTGCTGACAAAAATTTTCTTGAGTAGGGCTACTTTGGTAGTTAGTCTATTTTTTATCATGGGCGTATTCGTAGTTTTTCAAATCATGTTTGCTTTCGTTAAAAAAATTTTAGATGTTAAAAATAATAAAATTGATGAGTACACACTTCGATCAATTCTAGGCATTCTTTATATTTTAGCCATACTATTTACGATGCAGAATTCAATTAGAGACGCATCTTACTCTTGGATTTATATCAATTTCCAATTAGTCTCTGTCATTTTCTACACTGTAATCCTAAGTGTGCCATTCAAATATCACTTATTTGCGCCAATTGTGCTGGCCTTTATGTTCTTCAATTCGGCCTTTACCAGTTGGCAATCTTGGTGTGTCTCAATTATTTTGATAATGTTCTACTATTCATTAAATTACATTAAGAATCATACATTTAATAACAAATTTCCATTTTTCAAATACCTTTTCAGTAGCATTTTATTTGGAGCTGCCTATTGGTTCTTTATCAAATTAAAATTCTCAATTGGAAATGCGATGTTTTTCAAAGAAATCATTTATTTAGCCGTCTTGGAATTATTCACTTTCGGCTATATTGCCGTTCTTTACGCTGATGTCGAATCAAGAACTGCCCTATTTAGGGACGCTACTCATGATAAATTGACCAAAACATTTAATTACGATGCTTTTGACACTGACTTTCGATCATTCTTTAAAGATGGTTCAACTTTCACGATGATGATGTTTGATATTGACCACTTCAAAAAGATAAACGATACTTATGGCCATTTAGCTGGAGATAAAATTTTGCAAAACGTTGTCGATATCGTTCAAACTGTCATTGATAACAATGATTCCAGAATCAAACTTTATCGAACTGGTGGCGAAGAATTCAACGTCATCTTCCCTGGTTATGAGGTTATTCAAACCGATGATATTGTTAAAGAAATTTTTGAGGCCGTTAACTTATCTGAAATAAAAATTGATGATCATACTATTAAATTAACCATTTCCGTTGGAGTTTCCGAGATTAGTCAAAAAGATACTTCCATTAACGATTTCTACTCTCGAGTCGACCAAGCTTTGTATCACTCCAAGAGAAGTGGACGTAAAGCTATTACTGTTGCATAGCAAAAAGTATCCAGCCAATTATTTTGACTGGATACTTTTTTATATTCATAAAAAAGCCTAATCACAGTTAAGTGATTAGACATTATTTAAAATCTAAATTATTTAGATTCTTTAGCGTCGCGACTCTTTAAAAAGTCTAGAACAGTTTGTGTGTTAGCACGTTTTTCGGCACCATTTTTTTGGTTTACAGGACGGCGGTGGCCAGTCATACCTTTATGTGTATTTTGTGACATCTAAAAAACCCTCCTTCCCGTTACAACTTAACTTATTTTATTAACCCTATTATTGTAAAGGATATGAACATATTTTTCAACCATTTTTTATATCCAATTTCCATTACGCATAATAGGAAGTTTTTGACCGTCAAAGGTTACTCCATCAATATCCATATCACTTGAGCCAACCATGAAATCCACGTGTGCCTGTGAAATATTCAATCCATGTTTCAATAATTCTTTTTCAGACATCTTAGTTCCACCTTCAACATTGAACGGATATGACGCACCAATCGCGATGTGATCTGATGCGTTCTCGTCAAACAATGTATTTAAGAAAATAATGCCCGATTCGGCAATCGGTGACTTTTGTGGAACCAATGAAACTTCACCTAATGAATGTGTACCTTCATCAGTTTCAATCAAATGTTGTAAAACATCTTCGCCTTTTTTAGCGATAGCATTTACAATTTTACCATCTTTAAAAGTTAATTGAATCCCCTCAATCAAAGTTCCAGCATAACTTAGTGGCAAAGTTGAACTGATTTTACCATTGATATTATTAATATCTGGAGCTGTGAAAACTTCCTCAGTCGGCATATTTGGAATAAAGAAATTACCAGCTAAATCAGTACTACCAGCGGCTTCCCAGCGATGATTCTTAGGTAGGCCAATCGTTATATCAGTCCTAGCTGATTTATATTTTAATTCCTTGAATTGTTGTTGATTCAACCAATCTGACTTTGTTGAAAGAAGCTTAATTTGGTCATCCCAAGCCCTTTCGGGGTCATCTTGATCAACTCGTGTAGTTTTAAAGATTTCTTCCCAAAGTTTGTCTGTGGCCTGCTCAGTAGTTAATTCAGGGAAAACTTGGACTGCCCACTCTGGATCAGCTGCAGCAACCACTAACCAACTAATATCATTATTTGAAGTTGCCTTTCTAATGGAAGTTTTAGCTTTACCCATCGCACCTTGATAAATTGCTAAACGTTTTGCATCAACATCTTTCAATGCATCTGGTGCACCTGACATTACAGAAATCCTTGTAGCATGTTTTGTCATCAATTCATCAGCTTGCTTAGCAACATACTTTGGTGGATTGGATAGACGTTCTTCACTTGTATGATTCAAAAACTCTTTTTGACTAAAGATATCTTGCCATTCGACAACAACCTCATTTGCACCATGATCATAAGCAGCTTTTACAATTTTATGAGCCAATTTGGCTTGATCAATTGCTATATACAAGATGATTGTTTGACCAGATTGAACATTGGCGCCTTTATTTACAATTAATTCAGCATACTTGTCCAAAGATTTTTCAAAGTTAGATAAAGTCATAAGCAAATCCTCCAAAGTCATTTTTACTATTTTATCATGAAAATAAAAAAAGCCACCAAATTACCAGTTTGGTTAGCTTTTTTCGTATCAATTGTTTTTTTGCGATTAATTTATTCTGTTACTGTATCTTTTGCGTTACTAGTTGTATCTTCTGTTTCTTTTGCTTCAACAGTTTCCTTGCTCTTATTGTGAACACGGAATGCCAAGATGAAACCAAAGACAGCTAAAATCAATGTAAACATGAATCCATAATGAGCACCATTTGTGAACGCAATTTTTGCGGAATGTCCACCATTTGCAAAATAATTTTGTTGACCTGTACTCAATAAAATTGTAGCGATACCAGTGGCAACAGCACCAATAACTTGTTGGAAAGTATTGATAATAGCTGAACCATCAGCTGACTGATAAGCATCTAGTGAATTCAAACCATATGTTTGAGAAGGTGACATAGCTAATGGCACACCAATCATAAGCACAATATGGGCAGCAATAATGTAGCCTAATGAACTGCTTGAATTACTAAATAAAAACATTGCTGAACCGATAATTGAAATCAAGAATCCTAAACGTGACATTAATTTGGCACCAATTTTATCATAGGCACGACCAGCACCAAATGATACCAAAGCATTAACGACACCACCAGGTAACATAACAGCACCTGTAAGGGCAACCGCTACACCTAAACCATTTTGAAGATACATTGGCAACAAATACATAGCTGACAATGTAATTCCAAAGTTTATCATTACCAAAACTGATCCTGTAACAAATTCTGAATTACTTAAAACTGAAAAATCCAATGTAGGAACGTCGGCATGTAATTGTTGTCTAATATAAAGAACCAAGACAATTAATCCTACAACCAATGAAATAAGTGCAATAGTTATATTCTTACTTAAGAAACTAACTCCGAAGACAATCAAGCCAAAACTGATAGTCGATAATATAATAGCTAGCCAATCAATCTTAGGTTTAGTAACTTCGAACACATTAGTTAAATTCTTTTCCATAATTATTAAAGCAATTAACAAGAAAATTATAAATGACCCAAAAATATATCTCCATGAAAGAGCACCTAGAATAATACCTGAAATAGTAGGTCCTATAGCGGGCGCAAACATGATGACTAAAGCAGCCATACCAAGTGCAGCACCTAATTTGTTGGGTGGAAAAATTCTCATAGCAATTGAGAACATCAATGGCAAAATAATACCGGTTGCGATACCTTGAATCATTCTACCTACTAACAACATTGGGAAAGACATTGCGAATGCTGCAATAATCGACCCGACAATAAAATCAAGCAAAGCAAACCTTACTAGTCCCCTAGTTGAGAAATGTTTTGTTAGTAAACTTGATAATGGTAAAACAATAGCAATAACAAGCATATATCCTGTAACTAACCATTGTGCTGTACCAGTTTCAATATTAAAAGCTTTCATAATAGATGGAAGGGCAATGTTCAATGAAGTTTCACTGAACATACCAACGAATCCACCAATAAGAACACCCATCAATGATAATAAGGGGTGAAGAGGTTTTATATTAATTCGTTGAGCTTTACTCATAAATTACCTCCGTTTGTTCACAACAGTGGATTAATATACCAGAAAAAAGGATTTTTGGTAAGTGCTTTCTGAAATATTTTTATAGCTTTCACTGACTCTGAAACCAGCGAGAAATTAATTAAGCGTTTCCATTAGATTGATATTAGTATTCTTCTGTAAGCGTACTAATTATTGAACTTTATAACTTTTTTTATCACATGATCCTTATATAAACTTATTTCTGAAACTCCACAATTAACTTTACTCTTTGCGTTATACCCCGTGACATTACCATAATTTAGGCCAATTCCTGAAAAATCAGCCGAAAAATTATTATTGTGATCATGCCCCACAAAAATAGCCTTAACTCTACCTATGTTTAATAATTCATAAAATAATCCTGAATTGATACCAGCACAATGGACTTCATCCTGATAGATACCATCCACTTTACTTTTATCAATCTCTTTGTATTCTGGCAAAGGAATATGCATAAATCCTAAATCAAAAGTCCTTCTAAAATAATTCTTGGTAGTTTTGACATACCAGTTAATTTGATGACGATCAATTACAGCATAACGGCTGATTTCCGCATATTGAGAATAGTCACCACCATCCCAAATGTACAAAACGTTGACCAATTTATCCGTCTTCCTATCAAATACCTCTAACGTATAATTTTCCTTATCGTCAACTAAAAACGAATTATTATGTGGCACCAAATTAATTAGATTTTGTTCAAAATCCCGCAAACATTTTCGACTATAAATCCCGTCAGTATCATTGTTTCCATACGTTATGGCAACTGGAATTTCAAACTCATTTAGTAGGTCATAGAGTTCCCTGAGGGATTCTAGTGGCTCATTATTTTCTTTCCCTAAAATCAAATCTCCCGTAATCATAATTAAATCAAAATTATTTTCTGAAAAAATCTGACGTAATCCTGATAAAGTCTTTTGATCTTCTACACCCAATGGATATCCGCCCAAATGAATATCCGTTAACTGACAAATCCGAAATGGCTTGCCAGTATCAACATATAACGCCATTATTAATCTCCCATTCGATAAAATAAATTCACTAAACCCGAAATAATAATTTATCAAAGAGTTATATATTTTTTGTATGGAAATAAAAAAGCAGCAATCCAAAAAGGAAAGCTGCTTTTAGGTCTTGATTTAACAAGACAAAGTACGCTAAGCGCACACGGACTCGAAGTCCACTGAGATGCAGAACATCTCCACTTATGTAATACACCCCATTTTATTATTTTGCAATATTTTAACGATTAATTGAACGTGCCATACGCGTTATAGCGTGACGTTGACCACGGATTGCTTTACTCAAGGCAAAGATATTTTCAAATGGTGATTGAATTCCCCATGCGGCATCACCGATATGTTGAATATCTACACCATCAATTTTATTTCTAATGGCAATATTTTCAATATAACTGCTACCTGATCCTTCTTGACTAGTACCAATTGTACTCATAACCAAAGCGCCCTTGGCATGTGCTAATTTAACAACGACTTTTAATTCATCATCATCAAATCCAGGAACAGTTCCAACAGCTGGTACTAAAATCACATCAGCTCCGGCTTCCAAGAAATCATTAACAGATTCTTCACTGACAACTGGTTCATCAACTCCGGCACCATGCATCTTTCCAGCAATCACTAAACCAGAGAAATTTTTCTTAGCAACTTTAATGTTGGCTGCAATTTGAGCATTGGTAACACCAGTACCAGGATTACCAGTTAAAACAACAAAATTAAAGCCTAATTTTTCAGCTTCCTTCATTGTTTTTTCACTAGCCATACGGCCCTCGGGAATTACCAAACGGTCTTCTGACATCTTAGCATTAGGATCAACTGGTTCAAGGTTAACTCCAATAGGACGACCAACTAATTTTTGTAGACGATGGATACTTTCTCCATCGTGATGAGCCTTTGCAGTTCGACTAGTTTCTTCACCTTTGTAAAGTCCTAAAATAATTGGGTTCAAAACATCCAATCCGTTGAGCAAAATCATATCAGCACCAAAAGCTGCAGCAACTTCAGATGTCGTGATGCCATCACTTGGTTCTTCAACAACAACATTTTCACTTAAAACAACCCGACCCTCACTGGCTTTGATACTTTGTTTTAACTCAGCACCGTCCATAGCAAGCATTTCACTGGAATCCGCACTAATTAATCGTTTAACCATTATTTATATTCTCCTCAATTTACCTTACTTCGATTTTTGCAACCGATTACAAGGAAACTATATCACGCCTGGTATAGTCCATTCAAGGAATATCATTATTTGCTTATCCTAGATTGTAAAATATCAGTAAATTGAAAAGAGTTCTTTCTGAAATTCCACCCTGTCATATCATAATTGAAATTGACAATTTAATATAAATTTCGTTGTATTAAATATCAAAAAATAAAAATATAAAATGTCTTTTTTAACTATAATAAAATGATTTTACTGTATATACTGTAGTCGTTAATAACAATCGGGGGATTATGTTATGCGTGGTTATAGTAAAAGAAAGATTCTTATTTTGCCATTAATAATTTTGATGGCATTATTTGCTTTTGAGTCACAAGAGATGATAACTTTGGCTGATACGCCGTGGGCTAGCCAGCCGTCGGGACCATATATTCCCCATATTAGAGGAGGGTTTACTTCACAACCTTATAATAAAGGTAAAGAAAATCCTTTGAAAAAAGGTGATGAGATTGATCTAAATGCTTCTTTCCACTTAGCTAACAATTATTTATACCGTGGATTGAAAAGTAACTATGTGTGGTATGAATCGATTGATAATGGTGCTTGGAACACAGTTAGTGTAAGTGAAAATTCACCTGAATTAAAGAAAAAGATGAGTAACTTTGGGAATTATCGATTCCAATTGGAACATTACTTTTATTGGTATCCTGACACTAATAACAGAACATCTGATTTTTACTCTGATGTCGTGTCTATTGATGTTGGTGAGCCTGCTAAGTCGGCCACAGTAAGTTTTGACAGAGGATATTTGTTGAATGCTCCTAACTCGGATTACTTAGGAAAGACTTTTGCTCATATTAAATTTGATGCTGCTAGTAGTACTCATCCTGTAACATGGCGTACCAGCAATAAAAGTTTGGCTACAATCGATGCCAATAGTGGTGAAATAACAGCCAACTCAAAAAAACAATCGGGTACAGTTACAATAATTGCAACGGTTGATAATGGCAATTCCAATACTATAACAGCATCCAAAAAACTTGAAATTGGTGGCGGATTGATAGATCAAAATATTCGAGAGGGTGACGATGCCACTTTCCCATTAATTCCTCTCTATAAAGAAAAGCTAGATCCTAATATTACAATTGATTGGGTTCAAGTAACCCCTAAGAATCCACATGGGATACATATGCCCACCCCCAAAAATCCCTATATATACGAAATAGAACATGCTATGAGAAATCATAACGGAGAAAGCTATTATGCAATAATAAGCTTAGGCAAAAATCATTCCAATTCATATATAACTAATAAAGCAAATCTTAATGTGATTGTACCGTATAATCCGAAAGTATCGATTGATAATTCAATTACCAATGTTAGTGATTCACAGAGTAATAATAATACAATTAATACAGTAAACGATGTGAAACAAGATGATGAAATTTTATACAATATTTTACTGGCTAACCATGGTTATCAAGCTTTTAGTAAAGCGAGTGCAAACCTTGATATTCCGATAGGCGCTAAAGTAAGTAAAGTAACAATTAATGGTAAAGAAATTAGTTCTGACCAATACATATTAAAACCTGATTCAATAAAAAAGAAACAACATCTCAGCATAAAATTAAAGCAATTTAATGTTGATGAAAAATTATCTATTGAAATAACCACCAAAATTGGCAACATTGAAGATGGAACGAGTCTTGTCACAACGCCATCTTTTGATGGGGTGGCTAATATTAGTCCATTTAATCAAGGTAAAAATTATCAAACGTCCGGACCGCATCCAAATACGATCAATTTTTACCATAAAATTAGCGATGAATTTACTCCTTATATTAAGAACATTCAATTTGAACCGATAATACCTGCTCGGAAAAATGTTTTAGACTATCGTACTTCAGCAACCAATGCACCGAATAATATTGCCACTTTTGATGACAAACGATCTCGAAAGTCTCACTTATATGTTTATCTTAAAGAATCGGCACCTTTGGGTAACCTGAAAAATAAGATTGATGGTCAATTAATGTATTACGAGAAAGGCCAATCGCCTAAGTCAATCAAGGATAAAGTCTTACTGGAATCCTCAGAAGATGGTCAAGCGTTAACTTCAATTAAGTGGGATCGCAATAGTGGTTTACTATTGCACTTGAATAGTTCTAATTTGCCACAAGGATCTTATACGACTTCTTTGACTTGGACAATTCAAAATTCTATTGGATAAAAAATAAAGAGTCTATGATATAACTAATTTGTTCCTTAAACTTGCGGCATAAACGTGGAACATAACATAGCTCTTTCCGCTCAAAAACGAATAGGGAGTAGTAATCAAAAAAACGATTACTACTCCCTATTCGCCTTGATGCTCGAGAGCTGACCATGTTATTTTCCACTCTCTTTTATTTTAACGCTCAGTCTAGTACCAAGCAGGTTTATCCCCATCAGTATTAGGTTTATTAACACCAATTGATTCACGTTTGTATTTATCGGGATCTTGCGCAATATCAACTACAATTTGGGCAATTGATCTTCTTGAAACTTCCGTTCCCTTAAAGGCTTGATCCTTTTGAGTAACTTCATAATCAACTTCTGCTTTATCAGTCAACCAAGCTGGACGAATGATTGTGTAATCAAGATCTGAATCCTCAATCACTTTAGCTGCAGCAGCGTAACGAGTAATATAGTCACCCAAAGTCTTGTTGTTCCACTCGCCAAATTTACCAGGTACTTCATTATAAATACCCAAAGTTGAAATCCAAACTAGACGTGTCTTATTTTCAGCATGCATTGCTTCAACAACAGCCTTGGCTTCATCTTCAATGTTGTTACCAGCTAAATTGGCATAAACCATATCAACATCTTTCATTGATTCAATCAAATTTTGAACGTCAGTTGCATCACCTTCGATGGCTTCTGTTAAATTATGTGAATCAACGAAATCACTTAAACGATTTGCATCTCTTAAATATAATTTTAAATCTGTTTCGGTTGTATCAACAAAAATATGTTCTGCTAAACGAGCAATCTTACCGTTAGCACCTAAAATCAAAACTTTAGACATTTATTTTTCCCCCTGTTTATAGTTTCCATAGTCCAATATAGGAGAGTTTTGAAATTAATACAAAGAATGTTTCTCACACTTGGCCAATAATTATAAATTATCAAAATTATATATATTATAGAACTTATATCTCTGATAAATGACAACTTGCAATCAACACTAAGCCCAACTAACAAAAATTTGAAATGTTATAATTACTTGGTAACAATCAAGATTTAGGGAGGATTTTATGTCGAGTGATGTGGCTCACCTGATCAAAATAGCGTCTAATGAAATTTCTCGTGGTATCAACACATTTGCCGGTAAATATGGTTTAACTGGCACACAAGTCCAGATAATTCATTACCTAGCTAATACAAATAAGGATAATGTTTATCAAAAGGATATCGAACAGGAATTTAACATTCGACGTTCGACCACAACCAATATTTTGAAGACTATGGAAAAGGATGATTTAGTCATTCGTCGTAGTTCAAAAAATGATTCACGTTTGAAACGAATCATTCTTTCCGATAAATCCAAAGAGATTCAAGACACTGTCGATAAATTTATGGATGAAAACGACCAAAAGATCCTATCGACTTTAGGAACCTTGGAACGCCGCAGCTTTGTGCACGCACTTAAAAAAATCCCTCAAAAATTAAAAAAGTGAGGTACTAATATTAATGACAAAAGTAATTATGGATTGTGATCCTGGTATTGATGACGCTATTGCACTAACAGTTTTACTAGCACATCCCGATAAGGCCGACTTAGTCGGTGTAACAACTGTTGGTGGTAATGTAAAACTCGAATACGTTACTAAAAACGCCAAGAAACTTTTAACATTTTTAGGATCACATGCGGAACTTGCATCTGGTCAAGCAGCCCCACTAGTTAAACCAATTGAAACAGCTGGTGAAATTCACGGAAAAACTGGTATGGATGGCTACGATTTCCCAGAGAATAGCCAAGACTATCCTTTAACTAGCCATAACGCCGTTACATACATGTACGACCGTATTTCTAAAAGTAATGAAAAAATTAATCTAGTCGCAACTGCACCACTAACTAACGTTGCATTGCTGCTAAAGACTTTCCCTGATGTTAAGGAAAAAATCGAACATATTTATATTATGGGTGGTTCAACTTTACAAGGAAATATCACTCTAGCTGCCGAATTCAACGCTTATGTTGACCCAGAGGCAATGGATATTGTCTTCAATTCCGGACTTCCTATTACCTTGTCAGGATTAAATCTAACTGAAAACAAAGCCTATATAACAATGGATGAGATTGCTAAAATCAAGGACCTTGGACCCGTTGGTGTCATGGCTAGTTCAATTTTGAATTTCTATACTAAGGCTGAATTGGAAAAAGGCATGACGAAAATCCCAATTCATGATGCCTGTGCTGTTATCAGTTTAATTGCTCCGGAATTGTTCACTAAGAGTACTAATTACTCGATGGATGTCTGTCTAACCAACGATCAATATCGTGGTATGACTTATCCAGATAGAAGAACAGACGCTCCCCAGAAGAACAGTATCAAGGTTCTGGAAGACGTTGACCGTGAAGCTTTTGTTAAATTCATTTTTGACTCATTAGAAAGCTACAATAAATAATTTCAAAATAAAATACCTACACTTCAAAATTTACGTAATTTTGAAGTGTAGGTATTTTTGATTTGTTTAAATTTAATTTTACTATTAAAAACGAGCTATACAGTACAACTCCTGTTTCGCTATCTGACTAAAACGAGCTACACAAGGGCAACCCATTCCGGTTTACCTAATATCCGGCCTCGACCACTACGTGGTCAATTCCAAATATCATGTAAATCCTCGTGGGCTAACCGCCCTTGCTCCGCTCTCTGCTATCTATTTTGCAATATTCAAAGCAAAGTCTGGTTCAAGTTCAGCGTAATCTTTCAAGTTTAATCCACTATTCAATGTAACATTTGTGATCCAAACCCATTCGTTAGTTGAAATTTGACCCCAATATGAACCATATTTGTTAACTACTACCTTAGAAATCTTCCAAGAAGTATTTGCCTTCAAAGTTTGACCATTAGTATTTGTTGAAGTGTCATATGTCTTTTGAGCAACGTTCGTTCTACCAACTAATCCGTTACCTGGTGTTGGAATACCTGTATTGGTATGTGTTGCAGGTGTTGTTGTACTACTGTTATTAATCTTGACAAAAGCAGCTGTGACCCATTCATTATTTCCAACTTCAAAGTATGCAACTTTATCAGCTTTCAATATTCTACCAAGTTTCCATTGGCCAGCTGGTAATGTAGCTCCGGTACTTTTACCATTATTATCAACGATTGCTAAGCTTGATGTTGTTGTTCCAGTTTTACCGGCATTAAGATTGGCCGTAATGTATGGTGCATCAGTTTGTGTTGATGTATCAGTGGTTGTACTTGTATTTGTGTTACCAGAATAATTCATGTATGCACCAAGAACATATTCATTTGTGGCAACTTGAACATATGGAATACCGTTGATACGAACCATCGTACCTAATTTCCACTGACTACCTTTTTCCAAAGTTAGTGAGACTGGTTTTCCGTTAATGTCATATACTGGGGCAGCAATTGCGACTGTTCCAATTTTTCCCATAACAGAATTAGTTTCACTATTTGCATTAGTATCTTTAGTTGGAATAGCTTGGCTACTTGTATCACTTGATGTCATACTTGTTACAGAAGATGCAGCAATCCATTGGTTAGTTCCAACTTCAAAAGCAGGTGCACCTTTAATTGTAGCTAGTTGACCTAATCTCCACTTGCTACCAACAGGTAAACTACCAGTTGTGACACCAGAATTATTCATAATAGCGGCATTACTGCCGACAGTACCAACATTGATCAATGATGGATCATAATTAGTAACGTTTAAGCTAATCTTTTGGCCATTATCGGCGATATCCATTGCTGTAACGGCAACCCATTGATTCGTAGCGACTTGATAATACATTTCGCCGCGCATTCTTTTATATTGGCCTAATTGCCATGAGCTGAAGTTAGGTAAAGTAGCGTTAGTACTATTGCCATTATCATCTACAATTTGACCTGCGCCACGTCTGATAGTTCCAACTAAGCCTGACAATCCACTTGCAGCTTGGACATCTTGTTGTGGCAATGCACCCAAAGCAGCTGGTGCTAACATAATTGCGACTGCTGAAGCTACTAAAATATTACTCTTCTTATTTCTCATTTTATTATCCCCAATATACTTAACTTTGACTCTATAATTAGTTTATATTTAATCTATATTCTTACAACGGATAATCATGAATCGCTACCAAAACTTAATACTTTATATGAAGGAAAAATTAATTTTGAAAAAATACCAAATTTATCAAGTCGACGCCTTTACCAAAACTAAATTAGCTGGAAATCCGGCTGGAGTAGTTACCAACGCTGATGATTTGACCGACCAACAAATGCAACAAATTGCCCGAGAACTTAATAATTCCGAAACGGCCTTTATCTGCCAACCATCAACTAAAGATGCCGATATTCGAATAAGATTTTTCACGCCAACCATGGAAGTGCCTATTTGTGGACATGCCACAATCGGTGCTAATTTCGTTCGGGCCATGGAAAATAATTTAGATTCCCAAACATTTGTGCAACAAACTGGTGCCGGTAATTTACCGATTGATATTCTTAAACAAAATGATTCATATCAAATTACAATGACCCAAGGAAAAATTTCTGTTGAAGAACCCTTATCAGACTCACTCCAAACAGAAATTATTGAGGCTCTCGGTTTAAAGAAAGAACAATTAAATAAAGATTGTCCAATGGCAATTGCCTCAACTGGTGCTCCAAAAGTTATGATCTGCATTGATAATCAAGAAACTTTAAATAACCTGACACCGGATTTAGCACATCTGAAATCCATTACTCCAAAAATAAACTGTAACGGTTATTTCGTTTTTACCATGACACCTAATGAAAACACCCTAGTTCACGGAAGAATGTTCTCACCTGCCAACGGAATCAACGAGGATCCAGTTACCGGCAATGCTAATGGACCTTTGGGTGCTTATTTTATTAAGTACGGTATCGTTACACCAACAAGCGATATCTTTGAATTCACAGCAATTCAAGGAGAGAAAATCAATCGTACAGGTTCAATGAAAGTTCGCGTTTATCTGGATAATAATAAACCCGTTAAAATTCAAATCGTTGGGGATGCAGTTATCGCATTCTCTACTACGATTGAAATATAATTTACAAAAGATAGACTACACAATAAGGGTCCTTCCTTCAGTTAGTCCCTTTAGAATAGTGTGTAGTTTCTTTTCAAAACTAGTTGAGTATCTCCATTTATCTTTTATAGATATAGTAAAAGACACTAATTCCATTACCCCTATAATTAATTAGGATAAAAGGATTAGTGACTTTTATTTAAAATTCAAACTGATTACAGGAATCAAACTAGCTCGGAACAAGAAAGAAAAATGGCTCAATAGCGAAATTTCACTTAATTAGTGTACTTTGCTAATTTAGTGAAAGGCCAATCTTGGAAACAATTCCGAACTTTGGAATTGATTTCAAGTTGTGCCCGCTATGTTCCAGCCATTTTTTCTTTCTTGTGGAGAGCGGCAAAAAACACCACCCATTACGTACTTTTACTTATGATAAGTCCGATGATTAATAATCATAAATGAACGATAGATCTGTTCAGTCAAAACCAAACGCATCAATTGATGTGGCAAGGTAAACTTACCGAAACAAATACTGAAATCAGCACGTTTAGTTACTTCCGGACTAACTCCAAGGGAACCACCAATAACAAAAGTAATATCAGATGTTCCATATGTGGATAAGTCATCAATCTTCTTAGCCATTTCCTCAGAAGTTAATTCTTTACCACGTAAATCAAGTAAAATCACGTATTCCTTATCTTTGATTTTATCTAATATTCGTTCTCCCTCGATTTGTTTAACTTTTTCATCTTGGGCTTCGCTTAGATTCTCTGGTGCTTTCTCATCTGGACACTCAACGATTTGAAACTTACAAAAGGCTCCCAGACGCTTTGCGTATTCAGCAATACCGGCCTTGAAGTACTTTTCTTTAAGTTTACCAACTGTTACAACTTTAATATTCATAATAGAAATCTCCTCAATCCCTATAATACGGAATAATCGGCGCTATGCCAAATCATTTCTAAAAAACGAATTATCATGGCAATTTACTTATACACCGTAAAATAAAAGTTTGTATAATTTTGTGTAACTGTTTTCTTTTGTTGGTATAATAGTAATTTACAAAAAACACAATTTACATTGATACTAGTTGTTAACAGCTGTGGGTAATTTTGTGGATAACTTTTCTACAACGGCTTTTCTGAATTTTTAAGACTTATACACACGTTTTCCACATCTGTGGATAACCGCTTGTTTATTAAGCTTTTGAGAATCCGAAATAAATCTAGTAAATGAAATTTATTGTTCAAAAAAAAGCGTGAAACCAGTATTACTTGGTTTCACGCTTAAATTATTTATTCTGCAGTCTTTTTAGTTAAATGTACCTTAGCTGTGCTCAACTTGCCGTTACGGTAGTATTGAACGCTGACGGTATCACCAACTGAGTGTGAATATAGTGCTGTATGTAAGTCAGCGACTGATGAAACGGTCTTATTACCTAACTTAACAATTACATCGTACTTCTTCATACCAGCTGCCTTAGCAACTGATCCACTTGTTGTGCTGTAAACTACAACACCTTTAGTTACGCTCTTAGGTAGCTTCAAACTGGATTGTGAATCATCAGTAATTTGATCAAGGTCTAAGACTTTGATACCTAATGATGGTCTTTCAACTTTACCATTTTCAACTAGTTGATTGATAATCTTCACAACTTCGTTACTTGGAATAGCAAAGCCCATCCCTTCAACTGAAGAGCCATCAGTATTTGAAGCTAACTTCATTGAGTTAATACCAACGATTTGACCAACGGCATTAACTAATGGACCACCAGAGTTACCAGGATTAATGGCAGCATCTGTTTGAAGAACTGTTGCTTCACCGGTTGCTTGTCCGGTATTTTGGTCTTGAGTTGTTACAGTTCTGTTTGTGGCTGAAATGATACCTTGGGTAACTGTTGTAGCGTACTCACTACCTAATGGAGAACCAATAGCGATTACTGGGTCACCAGGTGTGACATTATCAGAATTACCAAACGAAGCAGTTGCTGGAACTTTACTTCCAGGTATTTCCAAAACAGCCAAATCGGTTGCGGTATCAGTACCGACTAATTTAGCAGCAACTTTAGTACCATCTTCCAAAATGATTTCTAGTGAATCTGAGCCAGAAACAACATGGTTATTAGTTACGATATAACCTTTACCATTTTGCTTAGCATAGATGACACCAGAACCTTCACTGTATTCTTGTAACTTACTGCTGTTAGAAGAATCTGATGAATTAGAGTCTGCACTAGAATCTGAGTTTGAATCAGAATTACTATTGTCACCACTATTATCATCGGCTTGATTACTTGATGAACCATTTTCATCACTACCACTATCACCAAACAAATCGCCGAAAATAGATGAAATACTGCCGTCACCGGAGCTTTGTTCCTTTTGTTTCTGCAAATTGATTACGGAAACAACAGCTCCATTAACTTTTTTGTAAGCACCAGACATTGTACTTGTTGTATTGACTTTGGTGTTACTTACTTGTGTTGTACCAGGTGAACCGTTACTAGCAGATGTTTCAGAATTATTAGTTCCGCCAAAATATGTGAATCCTGCAAATGCAATTACAACACCTAAGGCTGCGGAAATAAATGCTACAATTCCCGTCTTAAGCAAAGAGTTGTTTCCAGAATTCAATTTTGAACCACGTTTCTTTTCTTCTACTCTTGATTCAGGTTTGTCATTATTATCATTATTCATATAATTTTCACTTCCCCGCATTCACTATAAATTTACTATCTCTAATATAACGTTAAACTATGAAAAAATTATGAAAGACTTATGATTTATTTGTTATCGTCTTACAAAGCAATCAACGGATCAGCAATTGCTGGGTCAGTATCATGGATCTTGAAATCATGACCAACCGCAAAATCATGGTCTTCCAATACTTGAGTTACTTCAGTCCGAGCTACTTTCTTAGTATTATTCTCATGACTCAAGTGACCAAGATAAATTTGTTTGGTATTGTTACCAATCACATCCATCAAAGTATGGGCACCATCTTCATTTGATAAATGACCTCTATCACTAAGGATACGTTGCTTCAAAGGCCAAGGATAGATTCCCTCACGTAACATTTCGACATCATGGTTACATTCCAACAGATACCCGTCGGCATTCTCAATCGTCTTCTGAATCCGTTCAGACACATACCCAGTATCAGTTAAGATCACAAATTCTTTTCCATTATGGTAGAACTTATAAAATTGGGGATCGATTGCATCATGTGATACGGCAAAACTTTCAATATCCAAGTCATCCAAGGACATAATCTTATTATGTTCAAAAACATTTATTTCATCTTCGGGAATCTTACCAATTTTTGGTAACATAGCTTCCCAAGTTTTTTCATTAGCGTAAACATTCAAGTTGTAACGTCGAGCTAAAACACCCACACCTTTAATGTGATCTGTATGTTCATGAGTCACAAAAAGTGAATCAACGGTATTGATATCTTTACCAATACTTTCCATAGCTTCTTTAATCTTTTTACCGGAAAGCCCGGCATCAACTAAGACATGATGCTTAGGTGTTTCGATATACGTGACATTACCAGAACTACTGCTGGCAAGGACACTGATTTTCAAACTATCGTCATTGGGCACTATAATTATCTCCATTTGTTGTTGAACTTTTTATGATATTACCAGTAAAGGCATTGATCTTCTTGATTGAACTAACTTTACTATCTTTATTCTTGATTGTAACGAACCAAACCGGAATATAAATTGTACTATCCTTGGCTTCAAGTAATTTAGTATACGCTAAATTGGCATAAGCTATCTTGGAGTTGTTTGGTATTTCAGAATTAGCATAAAGATTAGTAATTACATCTTTCTCACTTTTGACAGCTTGTCTTTCATGCAAAATTATCGTTGAGTTGATGTAAGTTTGGGTATAACCAACTACTCGGCCGTCTTCAATAGTGAAATCTAACTGTGCAGTTTTATCATAAACCTCACCCAATGACCTTGTTAAGACATAAACCATTTGTGAAGTCGTTGAAAGTTGTGGTGAATATTTATAATCTTTTCCAAATAAAACATTCATATCTCTCTTGATAAATTTATCCATAGTTTCTTTTCTATCGGCAGCAGTCACAGCGATTGTGCTGTTTAAATTACTTGTAATCTTATGACTATCTTCATCATATTGAACTTCTTGATTACGTAACTTACTAATATTTTGAGCCAAAGAATTATCTGGTTGCGAACCTAAGTAGTAAGCATAGCCACTCTTAGTATCCAAACTTCCAAAGCTAATATTACGTTTTTTCATTTCAGCAACGGTTGAAGTGTTGGTACTGGAGCTGCTAACCAATTGTTGACTATTACGGAAAGACAAGAATAAAAAGATATCTAGCGAGAAAAATACTATTAAGAAAATGACTTCAATTCTTCTAAAATCCATTTATTATTCCTCCGCAGATTCATTTGTCCATTCATTGTATGGTTTCCAGTGATTAGAGATTTTAATGTAATACGTTGGTTTCAAATCGACAACTTTTTCATTATCGGTTTCGTTCTCCCATTGATAACCAACCTCAACTGCTTGGATATCATTAGGTGAATAACCAACTCTTTCTAATCCCTTAAATATTTCAGTCGTGGACTTCAACTTGGTAGCTGCTTGATTTGATGGCACCGGAACTTCAAGAACTTTGTTTAAGAAATGTTCTGAACTACCCTTTCGACTAAACTTGATTCTAATTGAACCAAATTGACTCTTCTTGAAGATTGGGAATCCTTCAACATATTCTCTAAAGATCAAATCTTTATCTTTCCAGTCTGCACTGTACAAACGTAAGTTAGATACAGAATTTTGTAAGTTATTAACCTTTTGATAACCACGTTGTAAGAAAGCAAATTGCGTCTTAGGAACCGAAGTATCAGTATAATCCTCAAAGGTCAATTCTTCAGTATTATGGTCAGAAATCAAACGTTTTGACTCGCCATAATTATAAGTATAAACGCCATTATCTTCTGAAGTTACTAACCCATTGCTGTTAGAGTCAAACAAGGCAGTTGAGTATTCGCCATCTTGTTTTCCACTAATTACATAAGAATAAGATTTTAATTTTATTGGATCGGTGTATATCGTGAAGACACCATGCTTCATAATATCCAAACGTATCTTCAAATTAATATTCGCTTTATAGACTAATTTAGTAATCGGAGCAGCTGAAGCGTTTCTTACTTTAGCTTTATAAACCGCATAATTACTGTCGTTCGCGAAATACACATTCTGATCTTTTTTATTCTTCAAATTAATCAAAATTCGATTAAAGGTATATCCCTTATCGTTCTTCAGACTGTCATTATTCAACAAATATCCAAAAGTACTTGATGCAATCGAAGTTGGATAGACTAGTTGTAACATATTCTTACCCTGAATAACCTTCTGGTAATACGCACCATCTTTTTTAGATACTTCTTTAGGTTGATCAATTTTCCAATCTTGCATAACTTTTTGAATACTTAAAGAAATATTATCGTTACTGTTATAAATCAAATGTTGATCAGTTCCATCATGCCAAATAACTGAAGTTGGACTAATAACTTGATTCATTGGAATCTCATTTTTGTTAGATTGCGCAGATGTTACATCAATATTTTTCCCACGTTGATAACGGGCCGTATTGGTCCAAATAAAGAAGGATAGGACAATACTGGTTACTACAGCTACAACTAATAGCAGCTGGACGATCAATCGACTAAACTTCATCCCATTCTCCTCCAGTTTCGTTAGGATCAAATGGTAAGGAAATGTAGAATGTTGATCCCTTACCTTCAGCACTGTTTACCCAGATTCTACCTTTGTGTTGTTCCACAATTTCTTTCGAAATAGATAGTCCAAGTCCAGTACCACCTTGTTTTCTAGAACGTGCCTTATCAACACGGTAGAAACGTTCGAAGACTTTCTTAATATCCTTTCTAGGAATACCAAGGCCTTCATCTGAAATACTAACAATAATATGTTTGTTAGTCTCCAAAAGACGACAAGTAATGACACCACCATCTGGTGAATACTTGATAGCATTATTCATAATATTATCGACCACTTGTGTCATTTTATCGGTATCAATTTCAACCCACAAGTCTTTGCTAGTAAAAATACGTTTGATACGATAATTTTTAACAACTTTCGTATCATCTTCTTTGGCATCAGCCTTTTCTTTTTCAAGCATCATATCAAATCGATCCAAAATATAAGAGAAAAATTCATTAAAGTTTACTAATTCTTTCTCCAATTTAGAACGACCTTGATCCATTCTGGATAAACTCAATAGATCCTTGATCATACGGATCATTCGATCAGTTTCCTCAGCTGTAACGCCTAAGAATTGTGGTGCTAATTTTTGATCTTTCCAAGCACCATTGTTCAAAGCATCAATGTAACTACTGATACTAGTCAATGGCGTTCTCAATTCATGAGAAACATTGGAAACGAATTGACGACGTTCACTATCGATTTTTTGTTGTTCAGTAACATCATGTAGGACACAAACCATACCACTAATGAACCCACTATTTCTTTGGATCAATGAGAAATCAGCGTTTAAAATCAATGAATTATCATCGGCAGCGTCGTAATCTTCACTGGAATCGTTAGTTTCAATTACCATTGGATCTGGACTTTCTAGCAATTCGTCAAAACTAGTTCTGTCTGTGATTCCTAAAACATCGACTAATGGTTGTCCAATAGCTTCATCTTCATCAGTATCCAAGAACTCCTGAGCCATTTCATTAATGACCGTAATATTTCCTAAACGATTGGTTGCGATAACCCCATCAGACATCTGCGTTAGCACACTATCCAATCTTCGTCGTTCAGATTCCGAGTTTTCCGTCGCCTCTTCAACTTTGACAGACAAATCATTGACCGCCATAGCTAGTTGACCCAATTCATCGGGTGAGTAGACACGAACTTGACCAGAATAATCACCTTCCGCCATTCGAACGGCTTGTTGTTTCATTTCATCAATTGGCCGTGTAATCGCACGAGCAATAAAAATGGCAATAATGGCACCCAATAATCCAGCAACTAATGAAGCTGTTAGGAAAATCAGGATAATATTATTGATTCCCGTATAAACTGATTCCATACTGGCACGAACATAAATTGCTCCAACGACGGTACTATTATCCGTTGAAGTTACCGGTACGATTGATTCATATGAACTACCATTATCTTTTTCATAGTAAATTTGAGTAATTCTTTTATCATTACGAATACTTTGTTTGATATTATCTTTCAAAGTCTGTGTCCCAATGATATTACTCCCCTCGGAATCTTTGGCCCCAACAATGATTCCGCTTCGATCAATGACCTGTACATCAGTAATATCAGTGCTGACTCGTGAATAATCTTGAATCGCATTACTGATATTTTCCCTAGTATGCTGATCATTATCAGTTAAATTTTCTGAAATCTGATTGAGCGTATATGCTGGTACAACAACAGAAGTCTCAAAATTAGCAATGTTTTGATCCTCAAGTTGACGTACAAAATAGGCCCCAATAATTTCAATTGTGACGATAAGAATTAAAATAAAAGACAATCCGATTTTGAAATTAATCGAATGTAAAAAGACAAATCTATTTTTCAAAATATTTCCACCTAAACAATACAGACTTATGTATATTATACAGCTATACAGATAACAAAAAAACTGGCACGCTTTTTATGGCATGACAGTTTTTTTCTTGTTTTCAATGATGAAAATTTTTATTTGAGTTGGAGTTTGTTGCCCTACTTATATTCTAAGGCATATTTTGTTTGTGACTCCTAAACGAGTTTCGTAAGGGCAACTCCTTCCGGTGAACTCAACAACTTCTGCCGGCACTTCGTTGCCGACTGAAGTTGTAGTGTTCATCCTCGGGAGCTGTGCGCCCTTACTACACTCTCTGATTCTAAAACGAGCTACACAAGGGCAACCCATTCCGGTTTACCTAATATCTGGCCTCACTCACTACGTGAGTAATTCCAAATATCATGTAAATCCTCGTGGGCTGAGCGCCCTTGTTTCGCTCTCTGATTCAAAACGAGCTCCGTAGACCAATTTCACTCCGCTTTGCCTGACTTCCCAAATCATACGCAAAAATCGCGTATAATTCGTGAAGTCCTGCAAATGCTCGGAAATTCCCGGTCTACTGCGCTCTCTAGTCCGTATCAGGGTCTCTCAAATAATATCCAACTCCACGTCTGGTCATTAACCATTCTGGTTGGCTGGGATTATTTTCGATTTTTTCACGTAAACGTCTTACGGTAACGTCAACTGTTCTGACATCTCCGAAATAGTCATAACCCCAAACAGTTTGGAGTAAGTGTTCACGTTTCATTACTTGTCCAATATGTTGAGCTAAGTAATGTAACAATTCAAACTCACGGTGTGTTAATTCAATTTCTTTTCCATTTTTTGTTACGGTATATGCATCGGGAAGAATGGTTAAATCACCAATCTTAATTTCACTAGTCTTAGTATCGTCAGCGTGGGCGTGACTTTGGGTTCTTAAACGAGCCTTAACACGTGCAACTAACTCTCTGTTAGAGAATGGCTTAGTGACATAATCATCTGCCCCAAGTTCTAGGCCAATAACCTTATCAATTTCAGTATCTTTAGCCGTTAACATAATAATTGGAGTATCTTTAGTTTTTCTGATAGTTCTAGCTACTTCAAGACCATCAATAACTGGAAGCATAAGATCTAGCAAGATAAGATCTGGATCATCCTCATCTACTTTGTCCAAAGCTTCTTGTCCATCAAAAGCAGTTATGACTTCGTAGCCTTCGTTTTCCAAATTATATTTAACAATATCGGAAATTGGTTTTTCATCATCTACTACTAGAATTTTTTTAGCCATTTATATATCTCCTTGACGTGAATATTATACTAGTTATTACTATTAAAACAAAATCTACATAACACTACCTTAAAAAATTTAAGTTTTTTTGAAAAAAAAGCTTGTCATGAATTTGCGGCTTATGGTATGATATATCTCGTTGGTTGAGGCGGTAACGTTTATCAACTAAGAAGCATGGGTGGTTAGCTCAGCTGGCAGAGCAACGGACTCTTAATCCGTGGGTCTGGGGTTCGATCCCCCAACCACCCATAAAGTAAAAAATAACCAGTTATATCGAGTGCTTAAAGCATTGATATAGCTGGTTATTTCTTTATCCTGATAGTTTTAAGAATTAATGAATAACATCAATTTGGTAGTCAATTTGGTAGTCAAATGGTACCAATTCAAAATAATAATATTACTGGCTGGGGCGGTTGCCATCACATTTTCTATGTGGTGGTTTTTTATTGCTATGGATCAGTTAATTAATGCCAACATTTGCTAACAATTAGAGATGTACTTTAAGTACGTACTTAATTACATCCGTATTTGTTTCCTGATTTTTGTTTTATGACATCCCTTGTCAACCTTGTACTACATCCCTTGTACGCCTTGATACATATAACATTATATGGATATTATCGAATTGCTTAATAGGAGCTTTACTGATCAAAGAGAGCGTTATTACAAGCGTACATAAGGTACAGTTGTTTTAATAAATTACTTTCTGCCAACAGTGGCAGTATGTCAGTAAATATCTTTCGACACAAGTGTCGAATTGGGGCGCCACTTTTTGCGTCCCACAATGCTAGTAATGTCGAATTTTCGACCGTGAGAAATTAAATATTTATATTAATATTCTAGTTATGTTCAAGTGAGCAACTTCAAAATAGATAGTTGATTTTTTATGCCAACATTTGCTAACATTTGCTAACATTTGCCAACAATTAGAGATGTACTTTAAGTACGTATTTGTTTTACGACATCCCTTGTATGCCTTGATACATATAACATTGCGTGTATATTGTTGAACCGCTTAGCAGAAGCGCTCTCTCAAGCACTCAAGTCGCAGCCACTTTTGGCAACGTTAGTTCCGTCGGGAATCACGACGGTATTTTTACCTAACAGAACAATTCGTTCGCTTAGCTTCTTGCTGTTCAGAAATTACAATAATTGTTTGTTCACGTAATTGGCCTGCGGTACTGATTTGGTACTTCAGCTTGTCATCATCATCTACATGACGTTTTAGTGCATCACTACCACTTGAATATCCGAGGGCGTACTTCGGGTACACCCTCACGTTTTCGACATTCGAATGATGAAATAACCCGTGCCTAATTTTTGGCACGATAAATATTTGATCTTTGTAAAATAGGTCTGCGCAATTTTGCGCAGATGTTTTTTGAAACATGAGCGCCACTTTTGGCGCTACCGAGATAAGTATTTAAACGTGCCCACTTTTGGTCACGATAAATATTTGAATGTATGTATCTTTGCAAAATAGGTCTGCCTAGTTTTCGGCTACCCCAAATTTTGAGCAAGGTTGCAATTTTATACTAGATTGTTTCATCATTCAAAACCTTAGCAAAAGTTAGCATGTTATTAAGTCTTATCCGAGTTACAACGTTAATAAGCCAAAGTCATTTCATACCATCATTTCCCATCATGGCAATAATTAAGAATACTTATTTATCAGTATTTTAGGGGCGCAACCTTATTCAAAAAAGGGCACACCAATTTTGAGCAAGGTTGCATACTATTTTGAAGCCTTTCTGCCACTTTTGGCGGATATGAATTAGTAACTAATCAACTAAAAATAGTTAATATAAATTGACAAGTTGCCGTTAAAAGTAAACTTTCTGAATACTAATGTGCAATTGCTACTTTTTACTACGTTCAAACAAGTGTAGTTGTAACTACCCCCTAACATTTTTCACGGTCGAATTTTCGACTGTGATATTTTGCGCAGTCAAATTTTCAATAGGTCGAGTTTTCGGCTGATTGAATTTCTAAAAACGGACTATCTGGGGGATGTTAAATCATCCCTATTTTTGTTTTAATATACGAGCATATAAGCCCCGTTATGATTAATCAATATAATTAATCACAGACATAATAAAAACGCCTCACATCTAATTTATTTAAGACGTGGGGCGCTTATTCAATGGTTTACTTTTTTAATACCCGACAAATCTGACGAATTTACTTTTTTAAATCCGCCCGATCTGTCCTTAATTTCATAAAGAATGGAATTTTTTCTTTTTAGGGGCTCCGATTTCTCCGAAATTACTTTTTTAGGGCTCCAAAATCTCCAATATCTCTTTGGGGCTCCCACATCTACCATTAGCAAACTATACGCGTTTTAAATCATTGTCTGTATAACTATAATCGTTAAGATCGTATATGCCTTGAAACATTTCAGCAAAATGTAATAGCGAACGATTCTTGAGGAGATTGTAAACTAGATAAATTCGGGTCTAGAATTTTTGGTGTTGGAAAGTATTTTCATTCCAAAAGTACTAGGCCCTAATTTAAAAAGCCATTGATAATGGATCAAAAAAGGCCACTAGGGTATACCCTAGTGGCCTAAAAATAAAAAATCAATCTACCAAATTATGAAGCCTAAACGCTAATCTGTTCGCGTATAATAAACTAGTGAGTAATTTAAAGGTGGGGGAAGGAATGTTTTTATGTTGGAACTGTCATTTGAAAAAGAAGTTGTTAAAACCTTAACGACTGGAAGCAATCAATGGGTGGAACGCAAAGACCTGTATGGTGCGACGCCGGATCAATTATGGGCTAATTTTCGTGATAAATTAAATAACAATAATTATGCTAAATTGCAGGGACACCCTTTAACTGATACCGAATTTAATCAGGTTAAACGGGCGATTGAGGTCCGGACACCTTACGAAGCAGCTAAGTTACTAGCCGCCGAAAATGGCATTGGCAAAGTTGAAGTTGAACGTGATGATGCTAAGCTGGGCACGGTGACACTTGAGTTGTTTTGGAAAGCGGACGTTGCTGGCGGTAAATCTAGTTATGAAGTGGTACGGCAAGCAGTGCGACCACGGTTAGCTGGTACTCAAGATGCCGATCCTAATCGCCGTTTTGACGTAACCCTATTGATTAATGGGTTACCCTTAATTCAACTGGAACTAAAAAAAGCCACGGTCGAACTTAACCAGGCTTTTAATCAAATTGAAAAATACGCGCAGGAAGGTAAATATACGGGAATTTACTCGCTGTTGCAAATGTTTGTGATTATGACGCCGGATAGTACGGCGTATTTTGCGAATGCCGAACCGGATCATTTCAATAAAGCCTTTTTGTTCAATTGGCGAACGCGGGATAATCACCCCGTGGAAAACGGCTTAGCGTTTACGCGCCAAGTCCTTAATATTCCCATGGCCCACAAAATGGTCAGTGAATATACGGTCATCGACCAAGAACGGCAGAGCTTAATTCTTTTACGGCCTTACCAGATTTATGCGATTGAAGCCGTGATGCGCCGAATTCACGACCATCAAGATGGCTTTGTTTGGCATACCACGGGTTCTGGTAAAACACTCACCTCATATAAAACCGCTAAATTAGCTGCGCAAGATCCCGGTGTCGATAAGGTCATCTTCTTAGTTGACCGGCGGGATTTAGACGAACAGACAACCAGCAACTTTAGTGCCTATGCTGCCAATGACGATATTGCCATTAACGAAGCCCAAAATACCAGTGATTTAATGCGTAAGTTGCAACAAAATGACGGTAAGGTCTTGGTTACCTCGATTCAAAAACTCCATCGGGCGGTCAAAAAAACGCAAGCCCAGTTGGAAACCGGTAAGCAATCCCGCTTTAGCAAGACTTTAAAACAACGGGTAATCTTCTTTGTTGACGAAGCCCACCGGTCGCAGTTTGGTAAGATGCAGAAGGAAATTCGGGCAGCATTTGTCAATAGTAACTGGTATGGTTACACTGGTACTCCCATCTTTAATGAAAATAAAAAACAGCTCAAGGGTGATCTAGCGGTTACGACTGAGGAGCTATTTGGTAAAGTCTGTCACGTTTATAACTTGCGAGATGCCTTAGAGGACCAAGCCGTGTTACCGTTTAACGTGGAACACGTGACAACGATTGGTAAAGATACGTTAATAACCCGGGCCCTCGAGAAAGAAACCCAGCGCGTCAAAGCACGTCGCGATAAGCAAGGCCGCCTGCTGAGTACAGCTGATGAAGCAAAAATTCAAGCCAAGATTCAAGCGATGTCAGTCAAGGACTTGGAAGAAACGTATTTAACTCCGGCTGACTTTGAGACCGATGAACATATTAACCAAGTTGTTCAATATATTTTACAAAAAGGCCCGCGTAAAACGAGTTTGGGTCATGGCAACTACAATGCTATTTTGACCACCAGTTCCATTGAAATGGCGCAACGCTATTATCAAGCCTTTAAAGCCGCTAAAAAGACTACTCACAATCAGCTAGATCCTGATTGGCCCCGGATTGCGATTACTTATTCATTAAGTGAAAACGAAGATCAGAGTGCGCACAAACATGACCAAATGGCCACCATTTTAAAAGATTATAATCAGCAGTATCACACTAATTTTGATTTAGCCGATCTGAATCTCTATAACGAAGATGTCGCAAAACGGGCTGCTCGGCGTGAGGCGGTCTTTGCTCATTTACAAACGGATCAAGAAATAAATTTAGTGATTGTCGTACGCCGTTTATTAACAGGCTTTGATGCCCCTCGGCTAAACACGCTCTTTGTTGACCGCACCTTAGCCTATCAAGAACTTATTCAAGCCTACTCACGCACCAACCGGCTCCAAAACCGGGAATTAAAACAAGAAGGCCAAATTGTGACCTTTCGGGTACCGGCAATCATGGAAGCTAATGAACGTGAAGCTTACAAGTTATATAGTGGCGAAGGCTCTTTTAATGTCATCATTCGTCCCACTTATCAGCAGGCTGTCTTAAAATTTCAAAAGGCTGTGGTCGATTTAAAAGCCATTGCTCAAACGCCGACGGCGGCCGATGACCTGAAAGGAACCACTGCCAAGGTACAGTTTGTGAAAGCCTTTCGCCAAGTGAATCAGCAATTGAATTCCTTATCGATGTACAACGATTTCACTTGGGAAAACAGTGAAAAGGCCTTTGGTATCGCTCAGCCCGAAGTAGAATCCTATACGGGTA
>CALNAK010000021.1 GCA_937874185.1 uncultured Lactobacillus sp. | reverse complement strand
GAAAGTAGTTGGTGGGAAACTACCCGCGAGGATAGATAGTCGCTACGCTGTTTCATCATGATGGAGGATTAGCTCAGCTGGGAGAGCATCTGCCTTACAAGCAGGAGGTCACAGGTTCGATCCCTGTATCCTCCATTCATCATGAGCCGTTAGCTCAGTTGGTAGAGCATCTGACTTTTAATCAGAGGGTCGACAGTTCGAACCTGTCACGGCTCATTTGCAACATATATACACACCATGCGGGTGTGGCGGAATTGGCAGACGCGCTAGATTTAGGTTCTAGTGTCCAGTGGACATGAAGGTTCAAGTCCTTTCACCCGTATTCAATATTGTTGTTGCAATATTGAGAATCATTTAGTAAAATATGAAAGTATCGTATTTATGCCGACTTAGCTCAGTTGGCAGAGCACCTGTCTTGTAAACAGGGGGTCGGAGGTTCGAATCCTCTAGTCGGCATAATGCGGAAGTAGTTCAGTGGTAGAACATCACCTTGCCATGGTGGGGGTCGCGGGTTCGAATCCCGTCTTCCGCTTTCATTATAGTAACGCCGGGGTGGCGGAACTGGCAGACGCACAGGACTTAAAATCCTGCGGTAAGTAATTACCGTACCGGTTCGATTCCGGTCCTCGGCACTATAATGAATATGCACCTATAGCGCAATTGGATAGAGTGTCTGACTACGAATCAGAAGGTTGTAGGTTCGACTCCTACTGGGTGCATTTTTGTTGCTTATAAGCAATTGTAAGCAATTTTCGGGAAGTAGCTCAGCTTGGTAGAGCACCTGGTTTGGGACCAGGGGGTCGCAGGTTCGAATCCTGTCTTCCCGATAGCAACGTAAGTTGTTTAGTCAAGTAACATTTTTGGCGGTGTAGCTCAGCTGGCTAGAGCGTCCGGTTCATACCCGGGAGGTCGGGGGTTCGATCCCCTCCGCCGCTATTATTCCGGACCTTTAGCTCAGTTGGTTAGAGCAGGCGGCTCATAACCGCTCGGTCGTAGGTTCGAGTCCTACAAGGTCCATCTATTAATAATGGACCTAACATTTCTTATTATCGCGGGATGGAGCAGTCTGGTAGCTCGTCGGGCTCATAACCCGAAGGTCGTAGGTTCAAATCCTGCTCCCGCAATTTGTTTTGTAATTAATTGGTTCCTTGGTCTAGTTGGTTAGGACGCCTGCCTGTCACGCAGGAGATCGCGGGTTCGATTCCCGCAGGGACCGTTAATGGATTGTCATAGATCTGTTAATAGATAGAAGTAGTCGCAAGGTATTATGCGGGTGTAGTTTAGTGGTAAAACCACAGCCTTCCAAGCTGTTGTCGCGAGTTCGATTCTCGTTACCCGCTTTATATGGGCCTATAGCTCAGCTGGTTTAGAGCGCACGCCTGATAAGCGTGAGGTCGATGGTTCAAGTCCATTTAGGCCCACTATGTCTGGAGAAGTACTCAAGTGGCTGAAGAGGCGCCCCTGCTAAGGGTGTAGGTCGTTTACGCGGCGCGAGGGTTCAAATCCCTCCTTCTCCGTTCTTTTATATGACCCGTTGGTCAAGTGGTTAAGACACCGCCCTTTCACGGCGGTAACATGAGTTCAAATCTCGTACGGGTCATTGATGCTTAGCATCAATATAGTAATATAGTTTCAACATTTTAAGCCATGGAGGATTACCCAAGTCCGGCTTAAGGGAACGGTCTTGAAAACCGTCAGGTCGCGAAAGCGGCGCGTGGGTTCGAATCCCACATCCTCCTTTAAATGTGTAGTATAGATTTAATTTCTTATTATCGCGGGATGGAGCAGTCTGGTAGCTCGTCGGGCTCATAACCCGAAGGTCGTAGGTTCAAATCCTGCTCCCGCAATTTGTTTTGTAATTAATTGGTTCCTTGGTCTAGTTGGTTAGGACGCCTGCCTGTCACGCAGGAGATCGCGGGTTCGATTCCCGCAGGGACCGTTAATGGCTCGGTAGCTCAGTTGGTAGAGCAATGCATTGAAGCTGCATGTGTCGGCGGTTCGATTCCGTCCCGCGCCATTTATGGTGGGGTAGCGAAGTCTGGCTAAACGCGGCGGACTGTAAATCCGCTCCTTCGGGTTCGGTGGTTCGAATCCACTCCCTTCCATTTATTTTAGGGATATAGTTTAAAGGTAGAACTATGGTCTCCAAAACCATCAGTGTGGGTTCAATTCCTACTATCCCTGTTTCTACCTTTTTATTATTATGGCGGTATTGGTGAAGTGGTTAACACATCGGTTTGTGGTACCGACACACGTGGGTTCGATTCCCACATACCGCCCTTTTTTTATTGGGTTATAGCCAAGCGGTAAGGCAATGGACTTTGACTCCATCATGCGCTGGTTCGAATCCAGCTAACCCAGTTGGGTTTGGGCAAAAAATGATGGCGGTATAGCCAAGTGGTAAGGCAGAGGTCTGCAAAACCTTCATCACCGGTTCAAATCCGGTTACCACCTTTGGTGAAAGCCTAAGTATTCAATGTAATATCATGCCGGTGTGGCGGAATTGGCAGACGCGCGGGATTCAAAATCCCGTTCCTGTATAAGGAGTATCGGTTCGACCCCGATCACCGGTATTACAGTTTTAAAGATAAATTATATAGGTTCCGAATATTGTTAATTCAATTTTCGGAACTTTTTTTGTTTGCATAATAGAGTTCATTAACTATTGATACAATAGGCTTTTAAAAAAGAGTATTAAATATACTTCACAAAATCATTGAAATATATTTAATAAGTGTTTTAATAAGAGATGAAGAGAAACTTCGTTTTTTTATCTAAAACGTAAGTTAGTATTGTTAATACTAACTTAAATAGGAGATTAAAATGGATACTATTAGAGCACTACGAAGGATTACTAAGCAATTAAAAATATACCTTGATGATAAGAGAAGTATGGTCTTAACCTCGGCAATTGCCTATATAGCGTTTAAATATAATGGTGATAGGAAAAAATATTCTATCGGTCATGCTAAGATAAGCAAACTTTACATGGATGCAATTCAGAATGATTCTAATAAAGATAATCTTAAATTGATATTTGATAATTTAGAAGATATTGAAAAGATTGTTCCAAAAGAGAATCTCGATGCAGTATTTAAAATAATTTTTAATATAAGTGACTATAAGGACATTACAAAAATAATAATAGCTCAAGGAAATCAATTTGGTAAAATGTACAGCGAATCAGCGACCCCTGATTTCCTTAATGAGTTATTGATTAAATTAGCCAATATCAAATCAGATGACACAGTTCTGGATCCAAGCTCTGGAATTGGCGGAACATTATTAACAATTCTCCAAAATAATCCTAATCAGATTGTAGCAGGACAGGAAATAAATACACTTAACTTTGCCATTTCACAGATATTAATTGAAATAAATTCTGCAAAAAACGCCTCTATTTATTTAGGAGATACTTTAAGCAGCCCTAGATACGTCAAAGATGGCCATTTGGAACGATTTGATGTTGTTTTAAGTATTCCGCCATTTGGTGTTAATGCACATTTAGATAAAGGCTTAGAAGATGATTATAATCGTTATTCGTTTGGAAATATTCCAAGCTCCCGAGCTGATTGGGCCTTCATCATGAATGCAATTAATTCAGCTAAGGAAGATACAGGTAGATCATTAGTGGTTATGCCACAAGGGGTTCTTTTCCGAGGTGGATCTGAGAAAACTATACGTCAAAATATATTAAAAGATGATTTGTTTGAAGCAATTATTTCTTTACCTGGAAGAATTTTCTCAAGTACAAGTATCCCGACGGCAATCTTGATTTTTAATCATAATAAACCGATTGAGAAGAAAAATAAAATTGTCTTTATTAATGTTCCAATGTCAGATATTGTTCAGGGTAAAAAATTGGATGAAGTTTCTCTGAATGGAATTGATAAGATTGTTGACACAACCAAGTCATTTAAAAAGATTGACGGATATTCATCAGTAGTTGCTAGAAAAGATATTAATCCTGATTCAATGTCAGTTGGAAAATATATTAAGAATCAGATTTATAACTTCGATGGTGAGAAATATAAAATCAAAATTGGCGATTTTTATCAAGGCAACAATATTGAGTTATCCAAAGTGGCTAAATTGAATCGTGGCTATAATATAACGGCTAAGAATGAAACTCCTGATGGTATTTATAACATCGTCAAAATATCCGATATAAGCAACGAGGGGATTAGCTACGACAGGATGGTTCGAGGTAATGTTGACGAGAGGGCGAAAGTTGATAATTATGAATTGCGTCCAGATGATATTGTCATTGCGGTACGTGGTGAGAATAATAAAATGATTAAAGTTAATGATAATGTGAAAGATAAGACATTGATTAATAGTAATTTGGTTCGTATTAGGGTTAATCAAAAATTATATTTACCAGAATTTATCAAATTATTTATTGAGAGCCCGATAGGAAATGCCGAATTGGATGATATAGCAATGGGAACGACTGTCCGTCAGATTCCAATTAAGATGCTAGAAACTTATCAAATACCACGGCTATCGCTGGATGAGCAAAAGAAAATATTGCATGATTACGAAATTCAAAATTTACAAATAAAAAGAGATATGGATGCTCTATTACAAAGAAAAAACAATATGAATGAAGATTTATATACAAGAATGGGAATAGCAGATTTCTATAAAAAGGATTAATTGGAGGAAGAAACAATGATTTCAAATTTCTACGGTTTCACTTATACTTTGCCAGCAAAAAATGATAAGAACAAAAGTATCAAAGTAAACTATATTCAAAGTAAAAATGGCTATAACGGGACGATTAAGCATGAACAGATAAGTTATGGTGACAATGAAAAATACGTTTTAGAGTATCAAAATGGTGATCCAATGGCAATGGAGAAGTTAGCAATTGTTAATGCGCGGTTAATAGCAATGATAGCAAATAAATATAGTAGATATCAGAGCGCTGGATTTAGTTTTGACGACTTAACCCAATCAGGTTATTTCGGATTAAAGCATGCAGCTGATAAATATGATCCTAGTTATGGAGTGAAATTTTCCACATATGCTACTTGGTGGATCAAAAATGCTATATCTTCTGAAATAAATGGTATTGGAACCACTATTAAAATATCTGAGCATAAAATTGATTTAGTCAGAAAACTTAAACGATTAACTACTGATAGTTTAGATACATATGGTTATGTTAATAAGGAATGGATTTGTAAGAAAATGGGCTTAAACAGTTCTAATTATCAGGAGCTCGTCAGAATTAGCCATTTAAGAACTGTTAGCACGGATTTACCAACCAGTGCTACTGATACGACACCAAGAATTAATCAGATGCCTAGTTCTGAGGAAACAGTTCAAAGTATTTTGGAAAATGAATATCTCAAGGACGTATTGATGAAAGGGATTAGTCAGAAATTAACTAAGCGTGAATCTATTGTTATTATTGAAAGATTTGGCTTCGACGGAAACAAGCCTAAGACACTTGAGGAAATTGGAAAAGAGTTCAATGTTTCTAAGGAACGAATTAGACAAAATGAAACAAGGGCCATTGAGAAGCTAAGTAAATTTGAATTATTAATTGATTATATGAAAGAGTAATTAACAGTCCTGAACATGACTAAAAAAGGTTTTTTTATTTATAAATCGTAAAATTATCAGCTAAGATTGAAACAGCTTTTTTATCTAAATATTTTTTATTGAATCCCTGACTAAAATCTATTCTTGTTTTACCGTTGAGAAATCCTTGAACCGATATTTGTTGATTCTTAGTGATTTTGGCATCTGAATCAATAATAACGAGAAAATATTGATCACTTGTCTTAATTGGGACCAAAAGCAGATGATATTTTCCTTTAGTATCAATGCTGTAATCCTTCACATAAAATTTCTTCAAGGTGACATTCATGAATAACATGTTGCTGGCATACTGTTCCATTGAGGTGATATCCAATTCTTTGGTAACGTCAGGATATTTCTTGTTCGCTTTTAATTTTGTCTTCAATTTAGCAGCTTCTATTTCATTTATGTTGGAAGTTTTGATTAAATCAGTTGAACTAACCGATGTGCCCAAAAAAATTGTTAAACCGGTTAAAAGAGCTCTTCTTTTACGATTCACAATAATATCCTCCATGATATATTTCAAACATTGGAATATTATAAGTCTATTAAATGTTTCGACAAAGTAACATGTATATTTAAATAGTAATGATTATTAATGTTTTATTTATCAATAATCTGTTTTTATTTGGATAACAATTTAAATTCAAGAAACGCAGGAATATCGTATTAAAAAAGAAATGATTTTGCTAAGATAAAGAAAAAATAATGGAGTACTGGAAATGAACGTAACCGTTGACCACTTAATTCAGATAATTCATAGGGAATTGTCTAGCCACAGAATTGAGCGTTTCACTATGACTGATTTGATAAGATTATCTAAAGTTACTAGAGGAACAGTTTATAACTATTTTGAAAGTATTGATGATCTTTACATAGCAGCATTTCAACGATTGATTATGGATAAAGCTACAGAGGATAGTGATTCCTTTGAAGATTTTATTTATGAACTTGTCACAAATATTTCTGAAAACAAGACGTTCAGTTTAAATTTTTATCGTTTAACAAAAATGATGCATAAACGTGGTTTCTTGATCAATAACTTAAATAAACAATTATTAAGATTTAATATGAAGCAAGATAATGATCGAATTTATGTTGTCAGTGGATTTTGTTTCATTCTGATTAATTGGTTTGACGCAGATTTAAGGAATGATAAGGATAAAATAATTGAAGAATTAAACTATTATAGTCAAATGATCAAAGAATAATAAAAAAACTTCTATACAGTTTTGGGAATCTGTTCAAAAATTGAACACTTTCTGAAAACTGTTCATACAAAAATGAAAATGATTTTGCTATTATAAGAATGTAATCAGATGAACAAACCTGAGAATTTGTTCTTAAAATATGTGGTTATAAAAATTAAGAAGCGGAGATTACGGACAATAATTTTATACACGTAAATAAAACAATGATTATTCCAGTCATTGTTTTTTGCGTTAAGACTATATTGTTGAAGCACATTGATTTAACAGTATTTCCCAGTTTCCCTAAGTCCGTCAATCAAACTTGTCCTATATTTGAGATTATTTATAAATCATGTATTATATATACTTGAGGTGAAAAAATGTTTAGATATGCAAAAGAAGAGGATGCAGATCAGATATTGCCAATATTGTTCCAAATCTTCGATGAAATGGAATTAGATGTTTTTAAAGAAATTGGTAATGAAAAGATGGCACAAGTCATAAAGGAAGGTTTCTTCCAACCTGGATACCGTTATGGCTTTGATAATATCCTTGTAAACGAGATTGATGGTAAGGTAGTTGCAATCGTTGTTGGTTATCCTGAGAAACTTGAAGATAACATCGATGAACCGTTGATTAAGATTATGCACAAATACGGCATTAAAGAAAAGAACTTGTTTGGTGACAAGGAAGCTTGGCCTGGCGAATGGTACTTGGATTCATTTGCTGTTGCTCCTGATTATCAAAATAAAGGTATTGGTACAAAAACTATGGAACACTTTATCGACGTCATGCGTGAACGTGGTGAAAAGATTCTTAGTTTGAATGTTGATGTAAATAATGAACCTGCAAAACACGTTTATGTAAAGACTGGTTTTAAAAAAGTCGGTCAATTATACATTGGAAGTCATTTATACGATCATATGCAATATGATTTGGACAAGTAAAAAGCCTGAAGATAAATTCTTCAAGCTTTTTTTAGTCACATTTATTTTTGAAATTATTTAGATATGGTATTTTAGATTTTAATCCAATACCATCAAGTTCTGTTCCGGATGACAAGGTTGGTAACCTAATATATTTATTCAAGAAAATCGTTAAAAGAGTACCAATAGGTCCGTCATCTAAATTCTCAAAACAAATTTCTAAGCCGGGATGTCCCTGACTGAGAATCGTTGGTTGAACAAACATGATCTGGTGACCAGCTTTTGTAACTCGATAGTCAGACATTGGAATATTACCCATCACATTCCAATTAATTTTGCTGAGATGGACGTATTTTATATCCAACATTGGGAGAGCATTTATAGTAGCTTTCTCTTCACCATTTATTTCAATTGAATATATTTTTAAAAAATTATTTTTTAACTTTATTTCACCAATTAACGTATTCAAACGATTATAGAGTTTTATCAAATAAGGATTATTTTTATCGCGAGCCGCAATGAAAATAGTTTCCTTATTTTGATTTGCAATAACGAGAATATTACCGACTGCTAAATCCGCTTTTCGAATATAAAGATTCATTTGTTATTCCTGTGAATTTGCCTTTGCAATAACTTTTTCAACAATTTGTGCAACTCCGTCATTGACGTTGTTATCAGTTGAAATTTGGGCTAGCTCTTTGATAGTAGGGATGGCATTAGCCATAGCAACACCAACACCGGCGGCCTTAATCATGGAAGCATCATTAAGATTGTCACCAATGGCCATAGTTTCTTCGGGTTTAATATTCTTACTTTCGGCATATTCTAGAAGGGCAATTCCCTTTTGAGCGTCAATACTATTAATCTCTACGTTATTGGGTGAAGATGATGTTACAACTACATCAGAAATGTTATCTTCAATTTCTTTTTTCAAGGGATCGAGAACTTCTTTTTCTTTATCACTAAAAGCTAATAACTTCATAATTTGATATGACTTATCATTCAAGATTTCATCGTAGTTAGGAACAAAAGTCATCGGTGTCATTTTGACACGTTCTACGGTAGCCTTTAGTGCATCCTCATAAGTTGTACTTGGATTAAGTTTGACTAATAGTTGAGCCAAACTAGAGATACGAAGTTCCTTATTATCAGAGAAGACACCCTTATTTGTGACTACTTCGAAATACATATTGTGTTTGTGGAAATATTCGATAACTTTATTTTTGGAATCCTCAGAAAGTGGGTTACTTGAAATGGGTTGTTCTTTGTCGTCATAAACTTCAGCACCATTTAAGGTAATGAATCCCGGGTGAACACGATCTTTTAAAAATGGTCTAGCTTCCTCAATACTTCGACCAGTTGCAATTAAAAATTCAATGCCGGCTTTTTGGGCGTTTTTGATGGCTTCGATGTTACGATCAGAAACCGCCATTTTATCATTTAGTAATGTTCCATCCATATCGGATGCAATTAATTTAATCATAAAGTTCCCTCCGAATGCGTTATGCTATATGTGAATGTTACCATATTTTATAGTATTAATATCAAAACAGGTAGGTGTAAATTTGAGAACATTAATAAAAAATGATTGGCAGGACGTTTTGAACGATGAATTTGACAAACCGTACTACCATAATTTACATAATTTTTTAAAAGAAGAATACAGTACACAGATTATTTATCCAAATATGAATAATATTTTTCAAGCTTTTAAATGGACATCATTCGCTGATACTAAAGTAGTTATTTTGGGACAAGATCCATATCACGAGCCCAATCAAGCTATTGGTTGTAGTTTTGCAGTGGCTCCCGGTGTTAGAATACCGCCTTCATTAAGAAATATATATAAAGAATTACAGGATGACCTTGGTTGTACACCAGTTAACCATGGTTATCTTAAATCATGGGCAGAACAGGGTGTTTTATTATTGAACTCTGTTTTGACAGTTCGCAAGGGTCAAGCTTTCTCCCATAAAGGCAAGGGCTGGGAAGAATTAACTGATTATGCGATTAAAGCTTTATCAGAACGTGGTAAGGTTGTTTTCATTCTTTGGGGAAATGCCGCAAAGAGCAAAATTCCATTGATCGATGAATCAAAAAATACAATTATTTCGTCACCACATCCAAGTCCATTCGCTGCTCGATATGGTTTCTTCGGTTCAAAACCATTTTCTAAAGCAAATAAAGCGCTTTTAAACTATAATGAAGAAGAAATTAATTGGCAATTACCAGAGAATGCCGATGAGATGGAGGAAGAGTAATGGATTTATTTGAAAGCCTTAAAAGTAAGATTGATGGGAAAGATTTAACAATAGTATTTCCTGAAGGTGAAGAGCCTAGAATTTTAGGTGCCGCAGCTCGTCTAGTTAAAGAAAATGTTTTGAAACCTATTTTATTGGGGAATTCAGATGCAATTAATAAAATTGCTGAAGAAAAGTCATTTGATATTTCTGGTATTAAAATTATTGATCCTAAAAATTATGCAGATTTTGATGCGATGGTGGAAAAATTTGTTGAGCGTCGTAAAGGTAAGAATACTAAAGAACAAGCCGAAACAATGCTTTTAGACAATAACTATTTTGGAACAATGCTAGTTTATATGGACAAAGCTGACGGAATGGTTTCTGGAGCAATTCATTCAACTGGAGATACTGTTCGTCCAGCACTACAAATTGTTAAGACTGCACCAGGTAACTCACGTATCAGTGGTTCATTTATCGTTCAAAAGGACGACCAAAGATATATGTTTGCTGACTGTGCTATTAATATTAATCCAAATGCTCAAGAATTGGCAGAAATTGCTGTTCAAACAGCTAAGACTGCTAAATTGTTTGACATTGATCCTAAAGTTGCTATGCTTAGCTTTTCAACAAAGGGTAGTGCCAAGAGTGATGAAGTTACAAAAGTTGCTGAAGCAACAAAGATTGCTCATGAATTAGCACCTGATTTGGCACTTGATGGTGAATTACAATTAGATGCTGCGGTAGTTCCAAGCGTTGGAGCTCAAAAGGCACCAGGTTCAAAGGTTGCTGGACATGCTAATGTCTTCGTCTTCCCAGATTTGCAATCAGGTAATATCGGCTACAAGATTGCTCAAAGATTTGGTGGCTTTGAAGCTATTGGACCTGTTTTGCAAGGACTTGCTAAGCCTATTTCTGATTTATCTCGTGGATGCAATGAAGAGGATGTTTACAAGTCAGCAATTTTGACTGCTGCATTGGCATTATAGAATTAAGGAGAGAATATGCTCGAATATCAATTAACAACACATTCATATGAAGAAACAGAAGAATTGGGTTCTAAAATCTCAAACTTGTTGCAAGCTGGGGATGTTATTGTGTTAAATGGTGATTTAGGTGTTGGTAAAACAACTTTAACTCGTGGATTAGCACGTGGATTAGGTATCAAGAGAAACGTTAAGAGTCCAACTTTTACATTGATTCGTGAATATCAAGATGGACGTGTACCGCTTTATCATATGGATGCCTATCGTTTGGAAAGTAGTCCTGATGAAGATTTAGGATTTGATGAATATTTCAATGGTGATGGAATTACCATTGTCGAATGGCCTCAATTCATTAAGGATGAAATTCCTGAAGAACATATTTCAATTAATATTAAGCGATTGTCTAATGATGATGATCGAGAAATTATTTTTAAATTACATGGTAAAAAGTATGCTGACCGTAAATTTGGAGATTTAGCATGAGTGAACAATTAATATTACGTGAAGCAATTCCTGATGATGCTGTTGAGTTATTAGAATTTTTGAAGAAAGCTAGCCAACAGACCGATTTTATTGAATTTGATGATATTAAAAATGTTACTGCCGAACAGGAATCTGATTCATTAGCTGAAATTTTTCATTCTAAAGTTGATGAATTGATGGTGGCAATTCTTGATGATAAAGTTATTGGTTATTGTCGAATTGAAAATTCCGATGATGACAAGGCAGAATTTGGCGTCGTAGTTGATCAGGAATTTTGGAATAATGGTATCGCTAGTTATTTGTTAGAGGATGCCTTGAATTGGGCAATTGATTCACCACTATCTAAAATTTATTTGGAAGTGTACAAAAATAACTCTGCTGCAATTCATGTTTATCAAAAAGCTGGTTTTATAACTGAACTAACCAAAAAAGAAACATTAATTATGGGGAAAAATGTGTAGGAAGAGAGCGGAACAAAACATGTTCAGCTTCCGAGCATTAATGTAAAATGGACGGTAACTCGATTTTGAGTTACCGTCCATTTTGGATTAAGCGGAGTGGAGTTGTGTTTTGTTCCTCGTTTACGCTGTAAGTTTGAGTAATAATTTAGTTATGGTTCAAACTTTTTTGCTTTAACTAGTTAATTTAACCATCTTTTTAATTTGCTCGGTTCCAAATTCCTGTTCAGTTTTAATAAGAATTTCAGCACAAGCAACACTATCAGCCAACGCATTGTGATGATTTCTGAGATCAATATTTAATCGTTCAGAAACCGTATTTAATTTATGATTGGGAAAGTCGGGGAAAAACTTCCGACTTGTTCTCAAAGTATCAATCGTTAAATATTTTGGAGCCATAATTCCGTAGTTGGTTAGTGTGTTTTTCAAAACGCTGTTATCAAAACTAGCATTATGTGCAGCAACCAAATGGCTATTATCAAATAGAGTTTGGATATGTGGCCAAACTTCATCAAAAGTTGGAGCATCAGCAACATCCTCGGGATGGATATGGTGGATCTGAATATTTCTGGGACTGAAGTATTCTTGTGGATTAATTAATGTGTAAAAACTGTCAACAATTTGACTGTCCCTAACTAAAACAAGAGCTAATGAACAGGCACTAGTTCTTTTACCATTGGCAGTTTCAAAATCCATAGAAACAAAATTCATAAATTAATCTCCTTTAATATTTAAATCTAATTCAATGGGGCAGTGGTCGGATCCATAAACATCATTTAAAATATCAGCGTTATCAATTAACTTTTGACCATTGTTAGAAATGACAAAGTAGTCAATACGCCAGCCGGCGTTATTCTGACGAGCGTTAAAACGGTAACTCCACCAAGAATATTTTTCCTCGTCGGGATGAAGTGAACGGAAACTATCAATGAAACCACTATCTAATAATTCCGTAAATTTATTACGTTCTTCATCTGAGAATCCAGGATTTTTGTGATTAGTCTTATCATTCTTCAAATCAATTTCTTCGTGGGCAACATTTAAATCTCCACAGAGGATAACTGGTTTATCAGTTGATAATTTTAACATATATGCTCTCAAGGCATCGTCATAACGCATCCGATAATCAATTCTCTTTAATTTTTGTTGAGAATTAGGTGTGTAACTATTAATTAAATAGAAGTCTTTATATTCGAGTGTTAAAGTTCTACCCTCATCGTCGAATTCATCGATTCCTAAACCATATTGAACATTTAATGGTTCGTCTTTAACGAAGACTGCTGTTCCAGAGTAGCCTTTTTTCTTAGCGTAAAAGAAGTATTGGTGATAGCCAGGCAATTCTAGATCAATCTGACCTTCTTGTAGTTTAGTTTCTTGAATGCTAAAAATATCGGCATCTAAATCATTAAATATTTGTGCAAAATCCTTTTTTACCACGGCACGTAATCCATTAACGTTCCAAGATATAAGTTTCATACAATCACCTCGAAATAATTATAGCATTATGTAATGTTTGTTAGGTCGTTATGTACCTTGGTATGTGATAAAATTAACTGTAAGTCTATGCTATAAAGGATGATGAATATTGAATTTTCCAGTTGAAAAATTACCTAATATTGAATTTAAATTAAATGAACCTCTTAGCAAATACACTTTTACTAAGACGGGTGGGAACGCAGATGTATTGGCATTTCCGAAAACTCGTGAAGAATTAGTTGAAATTGTTGATACTGCGAGAGTAAATGATGTGCAAATTACTATCATTGGTAATGCTAGTAATTTGATTATCAAAGATGGTGGTATCCGTGGCATCGTAATTATTTTGCCTAACTTCCATAAAATAGAAGTTTCCGAAACAAAGGTTACTGCCGAAGCGGGAGCAACAATTATTAATACGACGATTGCCGCTCAAGAAGCTGGCCTGACTGGTATTGAATTTGCTGCAGGTATTCCTGGTAGCGTTGGTGGAGCCGTCTTTATGAACGCTGGTGCCTATGGTGGCGAGATTAGAGATGTATTTGAATCTGCTGAGGTATTGTTGCCAAACGGACAGATCACGACTTTGACTCATGATGATATGAAATTTGATTATCGTCACAGTACTGTTCAAGATGATGGTGGCATCGTTATAAGCGCTACGTTCGCATTGAAACGTGGTAATAAAGAGGTTATTCAAGAAGAAATGGATCGTCTAAATGAATTAAGACGTTCTAAACAACCTTTGGAATATCCTTCTTGTGGTAGCGTCTTTAAGCGTCCAAAGGGTCATTTTACTGGTCCTTTGATTATTAAAGCTGGTCTTCAAGGTAAAATTCTTGGAGGAGCACAGGTTTCTATGAAACACGCCGGTTTTATCGTTAATATCAAACACGCTACGGCGACTGACTATTTGAATTTAATTCATCTAATCCAAAAGACTGTTAAAGAAAAGTTTGATGTCGAGCTTCATACCGAAGTCCGCATTATTGGTGAAGACAAAAAATAAAAAAATAGAGGGGTGTTGTCTGTGGAAATTGTTGAATCAATCATCCTGATTGTTTCACTCTTAATTATTGCCAATATTGTTAGCCACTACTTTGTGTCTATTCCACCTAGTTTGTTACAAATATCAGCTGGGATTTTAGCGGCATTGTTTATGCACGTGAAAGTTTACGTTGATACTGAGTGGTTCTTGTTGGCATTTATCGCACCAATTATATTTAATGATGGGAACAATTTTCCCAAGAAAGAACTGTGGGAATTAAAAGGACCGATTTTAGGGAATGCAGTTATTTTAGTTATAATCTCAACCTTAGTTGGTGGAGTGTTTGTTAAATGGCTCATTCCCAGTTTACCTTGGGCAACTGCGTTTACTTTAGTAGCTGTTCTTTCTCCAACAGATCCAATTGCCGTGGAATCAATTGCTAAAAAAGCACACGTTCCCGACAAATTGATGCATCTAATAAATGGTGAAAGTCTAATTAATGATGCATCTGGTTTGATTTGTTTCAAGTATGGAGTTGCTGCAACTGTAACGGGTGTATTTTCTCTTAAAAATGCCACAATGGATTTTTTCTACATTGCAATTGTAGGTGCTTTGCTTGGAGCTGTAATGGTTTGGATGTTCAACGGAATTAGATTGTACCTAATGAATCAAGGTGTAGACGATTCGATTCTACATGCGATTATCCAAATTATCGTTCCATTTATTATTTACTATGTAGCAGATGATATTTTTAAAGTTTCGGGTGTTGTCGCAGTCGTTGTTGGAGGATTACTCAATATATCTTCTAACAGAAATATGAGTACTTTCACACCTGAAATCAGATTAGTTACATCTAGGACATGGGACCTGGTTGTCTATGTTCTTAACGGAATTGTTTTCGTCCTATTGGGAATTGAAATTCCCTTTGCGATGGAGGAATTAGTTCATAATGACAATATTAATACGATTAAAGCTACATCATTGGCATTTGTTATTTGGTTAATGTTAATTGTGATTCGTTTTATCTGGAGTTATGTTTATTCGACCTTTACTAATAATGGTGATGGGAAAATCGAATTATGGTCCAAACATAGATTGGATACTTCACTGATTTCGGGTATTTCTGGAGTCCGTGGTGCCGTTACTATGGTTGGTGTTTTGTCGATACCGATGACTATTAAAGGTGGAGCCGCATTTCCTTCCAGAACATTACTGTTGTTTATTGCTAGTGCTGTGATTATTTTTAGTTTGTTAGGTGCAACCTTTATAATTCCGTTACTAACTAAAAATAGTGCACCGGTTGTTTATCGTGGTAGTAGTTTAGGTCCAGATATTGATGATTCAGATGATGACTCGGATGATGAACCAACGCCGATTCTTTTAACACAAGATGAAGCAAGCCGAGTTATTTTAGAAAAAACAATTAAAAAATTACGTACAGAAATGGATGATGGTGATACAGCAGTTTATTCATCTGTTATCGCGGAATATCTTTATGATGTACGTAATTTAGGTATACAGGCTAATAGTAATCAGTTTAGAACGAGCCAAATTAGTAAGCGTCGTGTTAAGGGTAAGAAAGATGCTGAACTTTGGGATATTTGTTTTAACTGTGAACTTGATGCGATTGAAGAATTATACGAGAATAATGAAATTTCTGATGAATCATATGATTTAGCAACTAGCAAGATAGCTAATTATAAGAAAGAAATTGTGCATCGTCGTTATAATTCTACGATTGAATTCTTCTTGAATTACTTTAGAAGAACTTATTTACAAATAAAACACTTGATCTATCGTTCCGTTAATTCGGATGACATTAAACAAATGAACCAGGATTCAATCAAAATATCAGCTGCCGGGGCCAAGAGTGCTTTGGCTAAACTTCAGGAATTGAGTCAATCTAATCATGAGGAAGTCGCTGATAATTTGATTTATATTTTCCAACGTCATTATGAAGACCGTCTTGAGTTACTTCAGGGTAAATATCGCGGTCGTTCACCTCAATTTAATAGTGATCGTCTGAACCTTGAAATTAAGGCTCTAAGCTATCGTCGTGCGTTTGTTCAAGATATGTTAGAACACGGTAAAATTAGTAAATCGACGGCTAATGAATTGAGACAAAATATTAATTACAGTGAAGAAGTTATTAACATAGGAGTGGACTAACATAAAATGTGGTGAACTTTTATAATTTTTATTGTTTGTTATAATTAGTTCGAACTACTAAGGAGCTAGAAAAATGAATTTTATACCAAGCAATATTTTTACATGGCAAAATTTGGCTAACTTGGTTGATATCTTGGTAGTCTGGTATTTTTTGTATAAAGTTCTGTCGATGTTACGAGGCACCAAAGCGGTACAACTCTTAAAGGGAATCGTAATTATTTTTGGTATAAAGCTGATTAGTTGGGCTTTAAATCTACATACGGTTTCTTATTTGATGGATCAACTTATCAATTGGGGGATTATCGTAATTGTGATAATTTTCCAGCCAGAAATTCGTCGTGGATTGGAACATCTGGGACGATTACCACTCTTCAGCTCGACTAGTAACGAAGAGGGCAAGACCAAGAATCATTTGATAGAAAGTCTGGATCAGGCTATCCAATATATGAGTAAACGTCGTATTGGGGCTTTGATCACTTTGGAAATGAATACTGGTTTGGAAGAATATGTTGAAACTGGTATTGATTTGGATGCTGAAGTTACAGGAGCATTGTTGATTAACATCTTCATTCCTAATACGCCACTACATGATGGGGCCGTAATTGTCCGAAATAATCGTATTTCAGTTGCGGCTGCCTATTTACCTCTATCTGAGAGTAATACGATTCCTAAGGAATTGGGAACTAGACATCGTGCAGCGGTTGGTATTAGTGAAGTTACAGATGCAATTACAATCGTCGTTTCTGAGGAAACTGGTGGCGTTATGATTACTCGTAATGGTCACATGATGCTCGATCTTTCTCGAGATGATTATTTGAAATATCTCCAGGCACAATTAAAGGATCCTAATGACAATGGTGCGCATTCAATTTTAGATTTCTTCAGAATTAGCCATAAGAAGAAGGAGGATCAAGATGAAAAAGATAATTAATAGTAATTATTTTTATGCATTAATCTCCCTCGGCTGTGCTCTATGGTTATTCTTTTTTGTAAGTTCTCCTGGAGTTGGATCAACGAGGGACTCTAACCAATCTAATACTTCGACTGTCACTAAAAAGGCAGTTTTAACGGTTCCTTTACAGTTACAGGCAGATGTTGATAAGTACTACATAACTGGTTATCCACAGAATGTTAAGGTAACAATTGAGGGACCAGCTGCCTTAGTTACGGCAACAAAGAATACTCAAAACTTTAATCTTTACTTGAATCTAAGAGACTTATCTATTGGTCAACATCGAGTTCAGATTAAAGAATCAGGGCTGAATAGTGAACTAACTTATTCTATGAAACCTAAATATGTTACGGTAAATATTCAAAGGCGTGAAACTAAGAAGTTTGCGGTTGTCGCGGACTATAATAAGGAATCACTAGCGACTGGGTATGAATCTGGTACAACAGAGGTGTCACCTGATACTGTAACAGTTACTGGTGCAGCTTCTGAAATTAATAAAATTGACCGAGTGGTCGTGAAACCAATCTTGCCTAAGGGAATAAAATCTACTTTTGATCAAGAAGTTTTAGTGCAAGCACTCGATAAAAATGGTAAAACAGTAAATGTTACATTGGATCCACAAACGGTCCACGTAAAAATTCCGATTACTATTCAAAGTAAACAGGTCAGTATCAATCTGAAACAAAAGGGAACTTCTTCTGGTAACAGCTTTACGTTTGACTCAGATGTTAAAAAGATCAAAGTCTTTGGTACACAAAGTCAAATTAATGCAATCAGTGATTCAGTTGACGTTCCAATTGATGTTTCTGATGTGAATGGCAGTACTAAGAAATCAATTAATTTAACTGATGCTTTGGGAAGCAAAGTAGCATTTACTGATCCGAATACGATTGATGTAACAATTAATCAAAGTTCGTCAAGCAGTACGAGTCCTACTAATTCTTCAAGTAGTACAAGTAATGTAGATAGTAGTACGAATAATAGCAGTAATTCAAGTAACTCAAGTAATACAAATTCATCTAGTGATAGTTCTACAGATGATAATAAAGATAGCGAATAAGGGGTAACTTTTTCATGACAAAATATTTTGGAACAGATGGAGTAAGAGGTATCGCAAATAAGGAACTTAGTCCAGAACTAGCTTTTAAACTAGGTCGAGATGGTGGATATGTTCTTACACAACATTCAGATAGTGAAGGTGCACGTCCTCGTGTTCTTGTTGCTAGAGATACACGTATTTCAGGACAAATGTTGCAATCTAGTTTGATTTCAGGACTACTTTCTGTTGGTATTGAAGTTCTTGATTTGGATGTAATTACAACTCCAGCCGTTGCTTACTTAGTGCGTGCTGTTTCAGCAGATGCTGGTATTATGATTTCTGCATCACATAATCCTGCAGAAGATAACGGAATCAAATTCTTTGGTTCAGACGGTTATAAGTTACCAGATAACGTTGAAGAAGAAATTGAAGAATTGTTGGATGCTAAAGAAGACACATTGCCAAGACCTTCAGCTGAAGGTTTAGGTAGCGTATCTGATTACCCAGAAGGTGCTCAAAAGTATCTTCAATTCTTGAAACAAACTCTTTCAGATGATTTAAGCGGTTTAAAGATTGTTTTGGATACAGCTAATGGTTCAACAAGTCGTTTGGCAAGTACATTGTTCGCTGACTTGAACGTTGATTTTGAAATTATGGCATCTCATCCAGATGGTATTAATATCAACAAGAATGTTGGTTCAACACACCCAGAACAATTGGCAAAACGTGTTAAGGAATCTGATGCTGTTGCCGGTCTTGCTTTTGATGGAGATGGAGATCGTTGTATCGCTGTTGATGCCGAAGGTAATATTGTTGATGGTGACAAGATCATGTTTGTTCTTGGTAAATATTTGCACGATGGTGGCCGTTTAAAGAAGGATACTATCGTAACTACTGTTATGAGTAATATCGGCTTATACAAGGCTATTGAGGCTAATGGGATGAAGTCTGTACAAACTGCTGTTGGTGACAGACACGTTGTTGAAGAAATTCGTAAGAACAACTACAACATCGGTGGAGAACAGTCAGGTCACGTTGTTTTATATGAGTACATGAATACTGGTGACGGTATGCTTACTGGTGCCCATTTATTGCATGTTATGAAGGAAACTGGCAAGAGCTTGGCTGAATTAGCAGCTCCTGTTAAAGTTTATCCACAAAAGCTTGTTAATGTACCAGTTACTGATAAAGAAGATTGGGATAAACATCAACCAATTCTTGATGCTATCAAAGCTGTTGAAGATGAAATGGACGGCGATGGTCGTGTCCTAGTTCGCCCTAGTGGTACACAAGCACTCTTGCGTGTAATGTGTGAAGCAGCTACTGAAGAAAAAGTTAATGCTTATTGTGACCAAATTGTTGCCGTAGTTAAAAGTGAGCTATAAAATTGATTTTTAGTTTTTTAGGGATAATTATTTTAGTAGCAGTTACTATGAGATGATTATTGAAGATGATATAATTTGACTAAGAGATATGTTTAATTAAAAAAAGAGAAATTGAGGGAAATGACCTCAGTTTCTCTTTTTTTGTCCAATAGATTTAATATTTGCCATAGACCAATTTATGTAATCGGTACATACCAACTATACCAATTATAAGAAAAATTAAACATTTCTTGACATAAAACCAATTCATTAGTATTCTAGTCATTGTCAAAAGATGATAAAGTTAATTCGAATGAACTATACCATTTTCTTAAAAATAAACTATACCAATTTAGAAAGGCTTTAAATATTATGTGTGGAATTGTTGGAGTAATCGGAAAAGATAATACTACTGATATTTTATTAAAAGGATTGGAGAAACTTGAATACCGTGGTTATGATTCAGCTGGTATTTATGTTAACAATCAAGATGGTAAAGATTTCTTAGTTAAAGAAGTCGGAAAAATAAGTGAATTAGAAAAAGCTGTTACAAGTGATGTTCAAGGATTAGTTGGTATTGGACATACAAGATGGGCAACTCATGGTAAGCCAACTATTGAGAATGCTCACCCACATTTCTCAGATGACAATCGTTTTTATTTAGTACATAACGGTGTCTTAACTAATTTTGAGGAATTAAAAAATAAATATTTGTCAGATGTACATTTTAATAGTCAAACTGATACAGAAGTTGCTGTTCAACTAGTTGATCACTTTGCTAAGCAGGGTATGGACGGAGAAACAGCATTTAGAAAAGCTTTGAGTTTGATTGAAGGATCATATGCATTTGCAATGGTCGACAAGGAACAACCTGATCGAATCTTTGTTGCTAAGAATAAGAGTCCTTTATTAATTGGTCTTGGCGATGGATTCAACGTTATTTGTTCAGATGCAATGGCTATGTTAGAAGAAACACATGAATACGTTGAAATCCATGATGGTGAAGTTGTCATCTTAAAGAAAAATTCCGTTGAAATTAGTAAACTAGATGGAACTAAGGTTCAAAGAGGTTCTTACACAGTTAATCTTGATGCTAGTGACATTTCAAAGGGAACATATGCTCACTACATGCTCAAGGAAATTGATGAACAACCTAATGTAATGAGAAAAATTTCTCAAAATTATATTAAAAATGACGGCACTTTGAATGTTGAAAAAGACTTACTTGATGAAATGAATAAAGCCGACAGATTATATATTGTTGCTGCAGGTACTAGTTATCATGCAGGTTTAGTTGGTCGTAACATCTTTGAAAAAATTTGTGATGTGCCAGTCGATGTTGAACTAGGTAGTGAATTTGGTTATCATATGCCAAAATTGTCGAAGCACCCATTCTTCATTTTCTTATCACAAAGTGGTGAAACAGCTGACAGTCGTCAGGTACTTGTTAAGGTAAATGAATTGAACTTACCAAGTTTGACAATAACAAATGTCGCAAACTCAACTCTTTCAAGAGAAGCTACTTACACGATGGAATTGCTTGCTGGACCAGAAATTGCGGTTGCGTCAACCAAGGCATATACAGCTCAAATTGCAGTTGAAGCTGTTTTGGCAAAGGCACTTGGTGAAGTTAAAGGATTACAAAGTGCTAAAGACTTTGATGTAAAAGAACAATTAGCATTGGCCGCTAATGGTATTCAATCAATTGTTGATGCTAAAGATAAAATTAAAAAATTAGCAGATGAATTTTTAACAGGTCAAAGGGATGCTTTCTATATCGGACGTGGTATTGATTATGCCTTATCACTTGAAGCTGCTTTGAAATTAAAGGAAATTTCTTATATTCACGCCGAAGGCTTTGCAGCCGGTGAATTGAAACACGGAACAATTGCTTTGATTGAAAAGGGAACTCCAGTATTTGCTTATGTGAATGATGGTGTTGGTGCCAGTCATACTCGTGGTAATATTCAAGAAGTTGAAGCTCGTGGAGCTAATGTTTTAGTAATTGCTAGCAAGAAATATGCTGAATCTGGGGATCAAATTATTATTCCTGAGATTGATGAATTGATATCACCAATTATTAGCGTCGTACCAGCCCAACTAATTGCCTACTACGCAAGTTTGGCTCGTGGAAACGATGTTGATAAACCTCGTAATCTTGCAAAAAGTGTTACGGTAGAGTAGCCTACTATGGAGTAATAATTGTAAAATAGTCTCTGTAATGGAGGCTATTTTTTATTACAAAAATTTTTCAGATTGGTGGTTTTATGAGGGATAAAAAATTAAATTTGTTCTCAACAGTTATGTTTGGACTCAGTGCTATTATTGGGTCGGGATGGATGTTTGGATCTAGTCAAGCAGCCAAAATAGCTGGACCTGCGGCAATTATTGCCTGGATTTTAGGAGCAATTTTAGTAGCGATGATTGCGATGGTTTATGTAGAAATTGGCACAATGTTCCCTGAAGATGGGGCAATGAGCCGCTTTACGATGTATACTCACGGTTCACTTTTAGGACATATATTTTCGTGGGCAAACTGGCTGTCGCTTTTAGCAATTTTACCAATTGAAGCCGTTGCTTCAACTCAATATATGAGCACTTGGCCTTGGAAATGGGCTCAGTGGACTCATGGATTTATGAAAGATGGGCAGTTGACCGCTCAAGGAATTATGATGGCAACTGTGATGATTTTAGTATTTACGTTAATTAATTATTGGTCAGTTACGATTATGGCCAAATTTAATAATCTGATTTCGATTTTTAAATTAATTGTTCCAGTTGTTACAATGATTGTTTTAATATCAGCACACTTTGATGTAACGAATATGGGTACTTCAGTTAGTCAGTTTATGCCTAATGGTACTTCATCAATCTTTGTTGCCATTGGTAGTGCTGGGATTATCTACTCGTACGTGGCCTTTCAGACAGTTATTAATCTAGGGAATGATATTGCAAAACCTGCTGTTAATATTCGTCGAGGGATTATTCTTTCATTACTTATTAGTGCTGTAATTTATATTGCATTACAAATTGTCTTTATTGGAGCTTTGCCAAAATCAGCCTTTAGTTCTGGCTGGTCAGAGATAAGTTTTAACTCACCATTTGCCGATTTGGCAATTTTATTGAATGTTTATTGGTTATCAACTTTGATTTACTTTGCAGCGTTTATTTCACCAATTGGTAGTGGAATTGCTTTCTCCGCTTCCGCAAGTAAATCTTTATCATCGATGCCTAAGAATAAACATCTACCTGTATTCTTGAGTCGAGCTAATAATTCATACAACACGCCAAGAATTGCCTTGCTAGTGGACTTCGTGGTTAGTTTTATTTTAATTTTGTTATTTAAAAACTGGGCTTTATTGTCACGAGTTGTGGCAGCTTCAACCTTGATCTCATTACTTTCAGGTCCGGTTGTAGCCGGAAGTCTTAGAAGAATGGGACCTAATTTTAAGCGTCCAACTAAGATTAAAGGGATGAATATTTTAGCACCAGTCGTCTTTGACCTAATTAGTTTGGCGATTTACTGGTCAATGTTCCCAACAACGGTTGAAGTTATTATAATAATTATTATTGGATTACCAATTTACTTTATTTATGATTTCCGCCGCGGTTTCAAAGAATTTAAGCAAAAATTCTATGCTAGTTTATGGCTGATTGTCCATTTAGTTGGTTTATCAATTATTTCTTGGATTGGTAGTACCGACTTTGGGGGATTGAATCTGGTCAAATATCCAATGGACTTTTTGATAATAATAATCTTCTCAACAGTGATGTACTATTGGGCAATTAATTCTTCTTACTATTCAGGTTATTTTGATGATGCTAAGAGGTTGAATGAAACTGTAAATATGAATGAGGAATAATGGAAAATAATTTAAAGAAAAATGAAAAGTGGTTTTGGGGCGTAGTTGTTTTAATCGAGTTAGTTTTGTTTTATAGTTCTTCGATGACGTATAAGCAGCAAACTTCGGTACCTTTTTTAGAAAGATTTTTAAAGAATAAACCAATGCAAGACAGTTTGAGGGGAATTGGATTTACGTATGGTGGTAAGTATCAATCAATTGAAAATGATGGTTATTTCCATTTTGTAGAATTCTTTATTCGCAAGGGTGCTCACTTTGGGATCTACATGATTTTGGGCGTCTTTCTATGCCTAGCTCTTTATACTTACTTCAATAAAAATAAATTCTTGAGTACTTTTATACCTTGGATGACTGCAACTGGATTGGCTGCTTTCGATGAGTTTCATCAAGGGCTAACTGGTGGTAGAACTCCATCTGTCGTTGATGTTATTTTAGATAGTTGTGGTGCTTTGACAGGATCAATCATTACTGTACTAGTCTTGTATTTTGTTTTTCGTAAAAAGAAAGCAAACAAATTGTAAATAACTATATTTAAGAGCGAGACAGAACACGTTTAGCTTCCGAGCATTAAGGTAAAATACCCCTAGTAATCGATTTGTGATTACTAGGGGTATTTTATTTTAAGCGGAGAGGAGCTGTGTTCTGTTTCGCGTTTCGGCTGCAAGTTTAGTCTATAAAGCAGTTAAGCTCTAATTTTTTTAATTTGAATAAATTTAAAATATTGCCTTTTTGTATACTGAATATGACCATAATTCAGTCTGATTATTTAAAAAATTTTAAAAGATATTGTATTATGTGATTTGAGGTGTTTAGACATATTTATATTTTTTATATCATCTCGATAAGGACGGTTTATTAAAATGGCAAATAAGAAGATTATATTAGATAGAAAAGAATTGTTAATTGCCGCAAGTGCAGCAATGACTTTGGGACTAGGTACTACACTAGGCCATGAAGTTGTTGTACACGCTGATACCACTAATAATACAAGTTCTGTTACGTCGAATAGCACTACTGATAATAAAACTGATACCTCTACGCCGACAACTAACTCGGATACTACAACTACAACGACTAATCCAGTCGCAACTACAGCAACTCCTTCAAGTACAGGGACGACTGGAACGACTACTGCAAGTACTACTACTGATTCAACACCAGTGACGACAGCCACTACGGGTACCACTACAACAGGAACTGCGACGACTCAACCAGCAACTACAAGTAGTACAACTGGAACCGCTGCGCAATCTACCGGTTCAACTACAATTGGTTCAACTGCAACGGTACAACCAACAACTACAAGTACTACCGGTTCAACAACAACTGGTACTCCAGCAACAGCCACTCCAGCAACAGCCACTCCAACAACAGCGGTAGCTACAGTCACACCAACAACCAGAGCAACAACAACTACACCGTTGACTCCAGTTGATACTACAACAAGTAAGGTAACATCAGGTACCGGATATACTGATGCTGGCGATTTTAACTGGAGTACAGATGATTCCACTAGTGAAGCCTCTTTGACTGGAACAAATAGTAATTTAACAGATTCCTCAATCAGCATTCCACCTACAATCACTGTCACAAATAACGCAACCAATGAGAGTAAACAATACAATGTTACAAGCATTGGTACAAATGCCTTATACGGAAATAAGACAGTTACATCTGTCCAAGTTAATAACGGTGTAACTGATATTGGTAGTGGTGCATTTGCCTATACAAACTTGCAAAATGTAGATTTAACTAATAATACAACTTTGACAAACATTGGTGATCAAGCGTTTGTTAGTGATCAAATTAAAACAATTGATTTACCTGATTCAGTTGAAACTGTGGGTGATCAAGCTTTTGAATACAATAATTCTTTACAATCAGTTACGTTATCAAAGAATCTACAAAGTATTGGTGATCAAACTTTTGCCGAAGATGCTAATTTAACTAATGTTGATTTTTCAAAATCCACTGCTCTAACAACTATTGGTGATGAGGCTTTTGCTGGTGATTCGGCTAACCAGAGTATTGATTTAAGCAATACTGATTTAACATCAATTGGTAACCAAGCATTTATTTATAACAGTAAGTCTACTGAGTTGAAGTTACCTGATAGCCTTCAAACGATTGGTGACCAAGCCTTTTTAGCCAATCAAAAATTAGCAAATGTTTCGTTTGGCCCTAATTTAACCACGATTGGTCAAGAGGCTTTCACTTATGATAGTGCTTTAACCAGTGCTGATTTTAGCAATGCCAGTGCTTTAACCAACATTAAAGAAGGTGCTTTTGAATACGATGATCTGACTGGTTCACAGACCATGCCAACTAATTTGGTTACAATTGGAAACGCTGCTTTCACTGGTAATCATTTAACGAGTCTAACTTTTGGAAATAATGTACAAACTATTGGATCTGAAGCCTTTGCATATAATGATTTGCAAGGCAGTTTAACTATTCCAAGTTCCACAACTGCTATTGGAGATGGTGCTTTTATTAGCAACCAACTCAATAGTATTGCGACCAATGCTGCAAATATAACTGTTGGAACTGATGCATTTTCATATAATAGAATCACTGATATTGCTTTTCCAAATATTAATTTGACTAGCGTTGGATATCAAGAAAACCCTGCCACCAATCAATTTGCCTCAATTTTTACTGATTCTGCACACAATAAAATTTCAGATTATTTTAATGTTAATATTGATGGCACTACTGAAAATTCGATGGCAATTTCCAATTTAACAAACGGGGTAACTTACAGTAATGGTGTCTTCACAATTCCTACTGGAGTAACCAGCTTTGATTTTAATTGGTCGCTTGTTAATTCAGGAATAACCGGTGATTCAGGATATAGCGGTACTTATGATGTTGTGTTAGATGATCCCGATATTAAAGTAGTAAATACTGATATTCCCGCTGGTAGTGATTGGAACTCAAGTGATAACTTTATCAGTGCAAATACTCCATCTGGCGCGAATGTACCATTGAGTAATATCACTGTTACCGTAGTTGGTCCTAATGGACAAGCTGATAACACAGTTAATACTGACGCTGCTGGTAATTATCAAGTCACTTATACATATGGCAACGATAAGAGTACTGTCACTGTTGCAGTCTACAAGCGTTCTGGAACGGCTGATCTCACAGGAACAAGTTCCACAACGTATAACGGTCAAAGCCAAACAGTTAATAGTAGCGATTATCAAGTCACACTTTCTGATGGTACGACTTATACATTACAAAGTGGCGATATTGTGGTTACTCCGGATGCTACAAATGCCGGAACTTATCAAGTTACTTTAACCTCACAAGGATTAACTAATATTGCTAATCAAAATCAAGGTAATTTATACAATTGGTTAGCTGGTACTGATACGGCTGATTTAGTTATCAATAAAGCTCCAGTTACAATTACTGTTAATAATGTTTCTAAAGTTGCTGGAACTACCGATCCACAATTATCTGCAAATGTTACATTGCCAAGCGGTTTGACAACGCAACCAGTTTATACTTTGAGCAGAACTCCAGGTGAAGATGTTGGTAGTTATCCAATAACTGTTACTTATAACGCAGCTGATAATCCAAATTACGCAATTACTACAACAAATGGCACCTTACAAATTACTGCTGCTAAAACAACCTTGAATGGTAGCGATTATACAATGCATGTTGGAGATACAACTCCTACAGCAAAAGACTTTAATGCGACTGCCACCGATGATAATGATCAATCAGAAACAGTTAATGTTGATTTGAGCCAAGCAAATTTGAGTGTTCCTGGTACTTATAATGTTACTTTGAGCACGACTGATGGTCAGACAAAGACGGTTCAATTGACCGTTGCGGCTAATACAACAGGTAGTACAGTTGTTGGTCCTACTACAACAGATCCAAGTAGTACAACAGATCCAAGTACCACAACGGATCCAAGTACCACAACGGACCCAAGTACAACGACAGATCCAAGTATTACAACAGATCCAAGTACCACAACAGATCCAAGTACTACAACGGATCCAAGTACAACGACCGATCCAAGTACTACGACAGACCCAAGTACTACAACGGATCCAAGTACTACAACAGACCCAAAGACTAATTCGGCTCAGACTACTGACCCTAAAGATCCTAAGGCTGTAATTCTACCAACAACAACTTCTAACAAGAAGGTAACTACTGGTTCAATTATGTATGGAACTGTTTACTATGTACCAACCAATAAGAAATCGACTGGTGTCTTAGTAGTGCCAAAGAATCAATCGCAAATGAGTACAAATGCTCCAGTTTATCAAGAAGAAAGCTCAGGAATGTTCCCACAAACTGGTAATAGTAAGGGTGGAATCTTCGCTCAAATTTTAGGTGTATTGATTGGAGTTTTAACTTTAATTGGAATCGATATCAAGAAACAACGTAATTAACAGCAATAAATTTCCTTTTTAAGCGTTTATTTGCTTGCAAATATTGTAATAACAAACTTATTTTGATAAAATTGTAGGCGGTTTACAATATTCGTGAAAGAAGGAAACAGAAATGTCAGGACATTCAAAATGGCATAATATCCAAGGTAGAAAAGGTGCCCAAGATGCAAAACGTGGTAAAATCTTCCAAAAGCTGTCTCGTGAGTTATTCATGGCAGCTAAATCGGGTGGTTCCGACCCTAACGATAATGCTGCCCTTCGTTTAATAGTAGATAAAGCTCGTGCAGCCAATATGCCTAAGGACAACATCAAACGTGCCCTTAAAAAGGCTGATGGTGGTAGTGATGAACATTATGATGAAGTTACATACGAAGGCTACGCTCCAGGTGGAGTTGCCGTCTTAGTTGAAACTTTGACAGATAACAAGAACAGAACTGCTTCTGCCGTACGTGTTGCATTTACTCGTAACGGAGGAAGCATGGGTTCAAGTGGTTCAGTTTCTTACATGTTTGACCGTAAGGGATATCTTGTTCTAGACCGTACTAAGAATACTCAAGACGAAGATACAGTTTTGATGGATATTATGGATCTAGGAGCTGATGATCTACAAACATCAGACGACGCTTATGAAATTTACACAGATGTAAAGGACTTTGCAGCCGTACGTGATGGTTTGATTGAAAAAGGCTACGAAATTGCTGATGCTGAGTTAACAATGATTCCACAAAATACAACACCAGTTCCAGAAGATAAACAAGAACAATTTGAACATATGATTGATCAACTTGAAGATGATGAAGATGTTTCAGAAGTGTTTACAGCCGCTGCTGATAGTGACGACGAATAAATTTTATAAATTAGACCGTAAACAATAAAGTTTGCGGTCTTTTTTTGCGTACTTTTATTTGAAAGGAGGGCATGACTATGACTGCAGAAACAATGGTTAATAATTTGTTGACAGAAGCCTGTACAAATAAAATTTCTGATATTTATTTTTTCCCACATACTAATTTTTATCGGATTGAGGCACGTAATTCGCTGCAAAATTATACTGTCGCTGATTTAACTGAGGAAGAAACCTTGGCTATTATGAACTTTTTGAAATTTAATAGTTGTTTGGATGTTTCAGAACGCCGCCGAGCACAAAAAGGTTCATTTAATTTTAGATATCAAAATCGTGATATTTTTATTAGAATTTCGTCAGTTGGTGATTTTAAAAATCGGGAATCAATGGTTGTTAGATTAATTTATCCACAGGAATTTAACACGCAATTGAATTCTGAGGTGGTAAAGGAATTATTACCAATGTCGCAACGAAAAGGGATGATGTTATTTGCGGGGCCAATGGGTTCTGGTAAAACGTCATTGATGTATGCACTAGGAAGGCAATTAAGTTCAACTAAAAAAATTATGTGTATTGAAGATCCAATTGAGATTGTTGAGGATGATTTTTTACAGTTACAAGTTAATCTTGAAGCAGGGATGACTTACGAGGAATTGATAAAAACCAGTTTACGTCATCGACCAGAAGTGTTGATTATTGGTGAGATTCGGGACAGTCAAACTGCTCAACAGGCTATTCAAGCAGCTCTTTGCGGATATACGGTGATGTCAACGATTCATGGTAAATCAAAGTATTCAGTTATCCAGCGTTTACGGCAATTTAAGATTGCTGATGTAGATATTTTGAACGCCGTTAATCTGATTTCATATCAACGGTTGATCCCAACAAATCGAGATTTAGAGCTATTTATTGATTCAATGGAATTGGCAGAGATTAATGATTTTATCAAATCTGATTTAACAGATGATAACTGGAAAGATACAATCCAAAATGCATATCAGATAGGCTTAATAAATGAGAACATTTACGAAGAATACGTCTACGGATAAGAAAATAAATTCATCTCAACAAGCAGAATACTTGTTAATTATTAGTAAATTGTTGAAAAATGGTTTTTCACTAAATGAATCAATCAACTGTTTACGATTGTTGAATGAGAAGAATAAAGTTTTTGAAAAAATTTACAATGATTTATGCCACGGAAAAACAATTTCACAATCACTGCTACATCTTAATTTACCAACGGTAGTATTCAATCAATTAATAATTGCTCAGAATCATGGTCGACTTGGAAATGCCCTAGAACAAACGGGTATTCTTCTACAAAACCAGGCCAAACAAAAGAATAAATTAAAAGAACTTTTGGTCTATCCGAGTTTTATTCTGTCTTTTCTTATCATTATGCTAGTAGGAATGAAGATGTATATCGTGCCGCAACTCGATATCTCTGGTGGTGGAAAAACAATTGATCTATTTCTGAAAATACTATTAGTCAGTTTGATAGTTATTTGCCTAATGATAGTCATTTTTATTATTAGTTTGCACAGAAAATCAGAGTATCGACGAGCCAAAACTCTTGTGAAATTACCTTTGGTTGGAAAAGTATATTTGAATTTTTTTCAATTTTTAATTTTACAAGGATTGGGAATGCAACTGTCTAGTGGAATGAATTTATTCAGCATTTGTGAATCCAGCAATAAATTTCAGAAGGGCTCAATTCAAAATTATTTAGCTAATAAATTTATTACGGGACTGAATCAAGGACAGAGTCTGATCAATTTAATTGAAAATGAGATACTTCTGCCTAAGCAATTAAGAGTCATTTTACAAGCGGGTGAAAGTGGATCCGCATTGGCACAGGATTTGTTGCTAATGTCAGAATTGAAATTTGAAGAAACACAACGTGATTTAAAAAGAATTTTGAATATGGTGCAGCCAATATTATTTGGAATAATTGCGATTGTTATCGTTGTAACTTATTTAGTAGTTTTATTACCAATTTATGGAATGATGAAAGGGATGTCCACATGAAAAAAATTAGAAAAGGTTTTACATTAATTGAAATGGTTATTGTTTTATTTATTATCTCGTTGTTGCTGTTGATTATGATTCCTAATCTTGCTTCACAGAAAACTCATGCACAAAACGAGTCAGATAAAGCTTTTAGAACAACAATTGTGACTCAAGCCGAGTTGTATTCAGAAAGTAATGGGAACACAGAAAAAATTAATTTAACTGAATTAAAGGAGAAAGGCTACATTTCAGAAGGTCAATTTAAACATGCACAAGATTTGAAACTTGAAACAATTGATTTAGCCAAAGATAAAGATGAACCAGGCAAGGTAAATGAACACTCGTAGGTCGGCATTCACTTTACTAGAAACGGTTATAGGATTATTTATAATCTGTTCGTTGGTAACTATTTCCAGTTGGAATTTAAAGGGATATCAAGCACAGGTTGAAGAAAAGCAATCAATTGAGTGGTTTAAAAATACGTTCAAGAATACGATGAATAGCTGCTTTTTAACAAAAAAGGTTGGCGGACTGAAAATTGATAAGAATAAAAATCAATTGATGTTTTCTGTTCCTAGACCTGATGGCACACACAAAGTCTTGAAAAAAACTTTTCCCCAAAATTTAGAAATCATCAGTAAAAAGAATGATTTTGATATTTCTAATAATGGGCAAATTAGTCCTTTGACAATTAAATTTGAATCCAAACTAACCAAAAAAATTTATGCCTATAAAATTCAAATGGGATGGGGTGAGATTATTGAAACGTCGACATGACGGCTTTATTTTGATTGAATCTATTAGCTCTTTGGCGATTTCAATTATGATAATCTTTACCCTAACTATTTGTATAAATGAACAGTTTAAGGTGCTAACTCATTGGGAACAACGGGTCAATGCTCACAAAATTATCTTGTTGCATCTTAATTCAAAAGATATTCCCAATAAAATAATAATTAAGAATCAGACATATTATTTTCAACAAAAGGAAAATAAATATCAGGTCACGGTAAATAAGAATGTCTATCAAGCGGAAGTTTCGTAAAAAAGAGGGTTTTATTCTATATGAATCTGTAATTGCCCTGATGGTGACGCTTATGACGTTGGGGATTTTACAACAGTCACTGCAAATAATGAAGGCTATTCAGAATACGTCATTTAAAGATCAATTGCGTTGGCACATAACTCAAGAAAAATTACAGGAAACGTTGGGGGATGCGCATTTGAGACGAGTAACTACCGATAAAATCATATATGACAAGCCCGGAAATAAAGGTATTAATGTTATTGAATCTTATGGACCATCTGCCAATTCAATGTTGAGGATGAGAACTGCCACGTCGGGGGGCCACGAACCAATTATTACCAATTTAAATCGAATTTATATTGAAAAATCTCAAAATTTAGTTATTATTACAACAGTGAATAAAGCCAATGAAACGTCGGAGATGTATTTAACAAATGGTTCATAAGATTATAGAATACAATCGAAAACGTGGCGGCACGGTATTATTGAATAGTATGTTAATATTAATAGTTGCAATTTTAATTATTGGCTATAGCAATTCCTATATTGGAGAGCAAATCAATGGTTATAGGCAATTAGACACCATTTACAAGCAAGAAATTAACAAAAAATTTAATAAAAGTAATAAAATTGACTATTGTGAATTGAGGAATCCTTGAATAAAATCGTTTCCAACGTTAAAATTTTATTATTAGGCAAAGAGGTTAACTATGTCAGAAAAAGATATGCAAACATATTTTGATAAGCTAAATCAAGCTAATTCTTTATTGAAAGAGTCATTGAGGGTAGGAAATATTGAGGCACTTGCAGAAACATTAACTAATATTTCTGACGGCAAAGTTTATGTGGAGAACGATGTTCCAAATAAAGATGCTGTTGAAAAATTAGATGCTGTTTATAAAGAGTTAAAGGATTTGAATCTAACTCCTTTACAACTAAAGCAAGCTATCACTGTTTCTGTTATTAAGGCTCAAAAAGACGATAAAGCTGAGGTCAATAAATTAATGACTCCAGACGCGATTGGTTTGATTTCTAGCCTGATTGCTTATGAAATACTTAATGTTCAAAATAAAAAAGAAGTGAACATAGTTGATCCAACTGTTGGAACAGGTAACTTATTGATTGAAGTTATTGAACAATTGAATATGACTGACAAATTCAAGATCAACGCTGCAGCATTGGATAATGACGACGCATTAGTTTCGTTAACTAAATCCTTTAGCGAAGTAATGAACCTGAACATTGATGCTTATCACCAAGATAGCATTGCTGAATGGGATATTACTGATATTGATATGGCAGTGGCAGATTTACCAGTTGGTTATTATCCAATTGATGAAAATGCTGACAAGTTCAAGACTAAATCAGATGAGGGACATTCTTATGCTCACCATTTGCTAATTGAACAAACTATGAATAATTTAAATGACGGTGGAATCGGTATATTCATTGTACCTTCACAAATTTTCCAAACTGACCAAGCTAAGAAGCTATCTGAATGGATGGTTTCAAGTGTTTACTTGCAAGCTGTACTAGATTTGCCAACTAACTTATTTGCTTCAAAAGAGGCACAAAAGGCAATCGTTGTGTTACAAAAACATGGTGATAAAGCTGAGCAAATTGGAAATGTTTTGATGGGCACAATACCAAATACCAATAATCCTAAGTTGTTTGAAGGTTTTAAGGACCAGTTACAAGACTGGGCAAAAAATTTTAAAGGTTAGGTGAGATTAAATGTCTAAGATCATGGCCGTTAATTCTGGTAGCTCTACACTGAAGTGGAAACTATATACAGTACCTGATGAAAAAGTTATTGCCAAAGGGATGGTGGATCGTTTAGGCCTATCAGACTCTGTTTTTGAAGTTGAGTATGATGGCGGCAAAAAGATAAGTGAAATGGGAGATATTCCTGATCACGTTACTGCCGTTAATAAAATGCTCGATAAGTTGATTGATTTAAAAATTATTAATAGCTATGATGAAATCGCAGGAGTAGGACATCGTGTTGTTGCTGGTGGTAGTATTTTCAAGGATTCTGCCATTGTGACTCCTCGTGTGATCCAACAAATTAAGAATCTTTCTGAATTTGCTCCATTGCACAACCCTGGCCAAGCTGCCGGGATTGAGGCATTTGAAAAGATTTTACCTCAAATTCCACAAGTAGCTGTTTTTGATACTTCATTCCATCAAACAATGGATCCAGTCAATTACTTATATAGTATTCCTTACGAATATTATGAGAAATATGGTGTTCGTAAATTTGGGGCCCATGGTACAAGTCATCGTTATGTCTCACAAGCAGCTGCTGACTTTTTACACAAGCCATTAACTGACCTTAAAATTATTTCTGCTCACCTTGGTAGTGGTTCATCAATCGATGCTATCGAAGATGGTGAATCAGTTGATAATTCAATGGGATTCACACCACTTGCAGGTATCACAATGAGCACTCGTTCTGGGGATGTTGATCCTTCACTTGTCGCATATTTGATGCAGAAGATGAAGATCAGTGATCCAGCAGAAATGGTTAAAATTTTAAATACTAAATCAGGATTATTAGGTATATCCGGAGTTTCTCCAGATATGCGCGATTTGCTTGCCACAAGAAAAGAAAATCACCGTTCTGATTTGGCTATCAAGATATTTATTAACCGTATTGTTAAATATATTGGTTCATACATTGCTTTACTCGGTGGGACAGATGTCTTAATCTTTACCGCTGGTGTTGGGGCAGGTAATGCTGAAATTCGTGCAGATATTGCCAATAGATTCAACTACATGGGTATAAAAATTGATAATGATGCTAACGAAAATGGTAAAGGAACTCGTTTAATTAGTACTAGCGACTCAAGTGTTGCAGTATTAGTTGTACCAACTGATGAGGAACTTATGATTGTTCGTGACGTTGTTAGATTGACTAAACTTAGTGATTAAAATAATTTGAAATTATCAAGGATTTGAAACAAATTTAATTTGTTTTGAGTCCTTTTTTATTACTAAAAAATAGATTACAAATGTTGAGAATAATGCAATGAAAGCCTTTACTTTTATTTGAAGACTGCTATATTAAGGGTGTAGAGATTAAGAGCAAATTTTGGGACGGAGGTCAGTTAATATGACAAGAAAAGCCTACATGATTGGTACCGGTGTTGGTAATTTGGCTGCTGGTATTTATTTAATTCGTGATGGTGGATTCAATGGTGAGCAAATCACTATGATGGGTCTTGAGGACCATGGTGCAAACGATGGTGCTGCTGTAAAAGATTACGAGAACGAATATGGTAATGAAGCTTTGTCAAACAGCAAAGGATTTCTAGCTAAGGGTGGAAGAATGCTTAACGAAGAAACCTTTGAAAATCTTTGGGATGTTTTACGTTCAGTACCATCATTGGATAATCCTGGACAAACTGTTACTGATGATATTTTGAACTTTGATCACGCACATCCAACACATGATGTCGGTCGTTTGATTGATAGTGATGGTCCTCGTGTAAAGGACAATAAAGACAATTACAGACATATGCAATTTGATAATAAAGATCGTTTCTTGTTATCTAAATTGATGTTGATGCCTGAAAAAGATGAAGAGAAACTCAACAACATCAGTATTGCTGAATGGTTTGCAAGTACTCCTCACTTCTTCACAACTAATTTCTGGTACATGTGGCAAACAACATTTGCATTCAAACGTGCAAGTTCAGTTGTTGAATTACGTCGTTACATGAATCGTATGATTCTTGAATTCAGTCGTATCAATACTTTGGCTGGTGTTACAAGAAGTCCATATAATCAATTTGAAAGTATCATTTTACCAATGCGCAAGTATTTGGAAGACCGCGGTGTAACATTTATCAATAACCGTAAAGTTACTGATTTGGAATTCAAAGATACACCACTTCAAGATGATATTATCGTTACAGGACTCAAGTATGAAGAAGTCGATAATGATAATAAAGAAGGTCACATCGACATTGCTGAAAACGACTTAGTCTTTGATACTAACGGTTCAATCACTGATAGTTCAGCACTTGGTGACTTTAATACACCATTCAAAGAAAATATGAACTACGCTCCTAGTGCAGCACTTTGGAAGAAAGCATCTGAGAAGTTCTACTCACTAGGTAATCCAGATAAATTCTTTGGTGATCGTACACAAAGTGAATGGGTAAGTTTCACTGTTACAACAAATAATCATTTCTTGCTCAATGAGATTGCTCGTATCACACAACAAGAACCTGGTAATGCTTTGAACACATGGATTGAGAGTACTCCCTTATTGTCAATCGTTGTTCATCACCAACCACACTTCAAGGCACAAAAGCCTAACGAAGCCACATTCTGGGGTTACTTCATGTATCCAAGAAGAAATGGTGACTACGTTCAAAAACCTGTCATGGAAATGACTGGTAAAGAAATGCTTGAAGAATTATTAGGTCACTTGTCAGCTACTGATCCTAGCAAAGACAATATCAAGAATCACACACAAGAAATTATGGATAGCATCGTCAATGTAATTCCTGTTCACTTGCCATATGCTAGTGCAATGTTCAACCAAAGAGCTGTCGGAGATCGTCCTGATGTAGTTCCAAAGCACAGTAAGAACTTAGCCTTCATCAGTCAATTCTGTGAACAACCATTCGATATGGTCTTTACAGAACAATATTCATTCCGTGCAGCACAACGTGCCGTTTACACATTATTGAATATTCCTTTGACAGAAATGACACCAATGCACCATTATGAAAAAGATCCTAAGGTCATGGCTCGTGCTACTAAGACCATGTTTAGATAAAAAATAATTCACAAAGTAGAGACTGAATTTCGATTCAGCCTCTTTTTTGTGAACTAAAAGAGGTTTAAATAGTCTAATAATAGGCACTTTGTGAATAAATATTCACAATTAACTTAATATGTGAAATAAATACGCCTTGTATGATTTAGCTGTTACGTGTTGATATATCAACGTGGATACGTTTACATTGATTTTTTGAAAGATAATCGTTGAAGATATTTTTCACAGTGATAGTATTGAACGTGAATTAGTTAACAAATAATAGTTTTTATCTTGGAGGTAATCAGATGTTGAAAGGTTCCAAAGATACAAAAGTAGAAGAAAAAGAAGACGTAAAACCAGGAATTGATGCAATGGTCGCTAAAGCTCACAAGGCTTTGGATATCATGGACAGTTTTACTCAAGAACAAGTTGATCATATTGTTCACCAAATGGCTATTGCCGGTTTGAATGCTAGTTTTGATTTAGCAAAATTGGCATATAAAGAAACAGGCCGTGGACTTGTTGAAGATAAAGTTATTAAAAATATGTACGCCACAGAAGAGATTTGGCACTCTATCAAACGTGATAAGACTGTCGGTATTATTGAAAACGATAAGGAACACCGTTTGATCAAAGTTGCTGAACCACTTGGTGTTTTGGCTGGTGTTACTCCAGTTACTAACCCAACTTCAACAGCTATGTTTAAGTCATTGATTGCCTTGAAGACACGTAACCCAATCATCTTTGGTTTCCACCCCCAAGCTCAACAATGTTCAGTCGCTGCTGCTAAGGTTATGCTAAAAGCTGCTGTTGATGCAGGTGCACCTGAAGGTGTTATCCAATGGATCGAAAAGCCAAGTATTGAAGCTACAACTTACTTGATCAATAACGAGGGAGTTGCCAGTGTTCTTGCTACTGGTGGTCCTGGAATGGTCAAAGCCGCATACTCAACAGGTAAGCCTGCTTTAGGTGTTGGTCCTGGTAATGGTCCCGCCTATATTGAAAAAACAGCTAACATTAAACGTGCTGTTAATGATATTGTACTTTCAAAAACATTTGATAATGGTATGATTTGTGCCGCTGAAAATAGTGCCATTGTTGATGCCGATATTTATGACGATGTTAAAGCCTTATTAGAAAAGAACAAAGTTTACTTTATCAAGAAAGCTGACCACAAGAAGTTAGCCGATGCCATGTTTAGACCACAAGGTGGAGTTAAGGGTCCTATTGCCGGACAATCAGCCATCAACATTGCTAAACTTGCTGGTATCAAGGTTCCTGACGATACAAAGGTACTTGGTGTTGAGATTACTGGAGTTGGTCCTGATGAACCACTTTCAGCTGAAAAACTTTCACCAGTTCTATCAGTTTATAAAGTTGCTGGACACAAAGAAGGTTTTGCCAAAGCTGATGCGCTCTTACACTTTGGTGGTTTGGGTCACACAGTTGGTATTCACACAATGGATGAAGATTTGGCTACTGAATTTGGTATTAAGATGAAAGCTAGTCGTGTGCTAGTTAATACTCCTGCCGCTATCGGTGGTATCGGTAATCTTTATAACGAAATGATTCCATCACTTACTCTAGGTACTGGTTCATGGGGTAAAAATTCTATTTCTCATAACGTATCGTCATTTGATTTGCTTAATATTAAGACAATCGCAAAACGGAGAAATAATATGCAATGGATTAAACAACCAAGAGTTTACTATGAAAAAACTTCAGTTCGTTACTTAGAGGATCTTGAAGGCATGAAGAGAGCACTTATCGTGTGTGATCCTGTCATGGTTCAACTTGGTTATGTCGATACCATTACTGATGAATTGAAACGTAGCAAGGTTCATGTTGAATACACAATGTTCTCAGATGTTGATAATATTGTGACAACTGATGTTGTAAAACGTGGTGTTACGCAAATGAATTTGTTCAAGCCTGATACCATCATCGCATTAGGTGGTGGAACAACCATGGACGCTGCTAAAGATATGTGGTTATTCTACGAGCATCCAGATGTTGATCTCTTTGGAGCTAAACAAGGTTTCGTTGATATCAGAAAACGTGCCTACAAGTTCCCTAAGCCTGAAAAAGCTCAATTCGTTGCCATTCCTACAACATTTGGTACCGGTGCTGAAGTTACACCATTCAGTTCAATTATTGATACTAAGACTGGTACAAAGTATCCAATCGCCGATTATGCTTTGACACCTGATGTTGCTATCATTGATTCACAATTCATTGAAACAATGCCAGAAAGTATCATGGCTGAATCAGGTATGGACGTCTTGAACAATGCCGTTGAATCATACGTTGCTAATATGGCATCAGATTACACAAGACCATACGCACTCCAAGCTATTAAGTTAGTCTTTGATAACATCGAAAAAGCTGTTAAAGGTGACAAGAATGCTCAAGAAGAGATGCACAATGCCTCAACACTTGCAGGGATGTCATTTGGAAATGCCTTCGCCGGTGTTGGTCACTCAATTACCGATGTTTTGACAAATGCTTATGGAATCAGACATGGTTTGGCATCAATTATCGCTTTACCACAAGTTATCAACTATAACTTTGAACAACCAACAAAGATTACTATGTGGCCTAAGTACGAAAGCTTCAGAGCTGACTCAGATTACGCTGCTATTGCAAGTTACGTTGGTTTGACAGGTAAAGATGACAGAGCTTTGAAAGATGCTTTAGTTAAGAAGATTGTTGATCTTGCTCATAATCTTGGAATCAAGTTAAGCCTAAAGGATAATTACATAGATAAGAAAGACTTTGATAGCAAACTTGAAGAATTATCAGAAGCTGCTTTTGGAGATCAATTCTCATTTACAAACCCTAAGGAACCATTGATTTCAGAATTGAAACAAATTCTTGAAAATGTTTATGTTGGAAAAGGAATCGAAAAATAATATTGTTTTAAACAAAAATGTTAATAAGTTGAACAGATAAATTTAGCTTTAGAATAATAAGAATAAAAGGACGTTAATTCCAGATACGGAATTAACGTCCTTTTACTTTTGTGTGGAAAATTATGCTTTTATTTTGACGATTAAAAGAAATCATTGTCATGTGCTAATTATTATTTAGTTATTTGTTATCCTTATACATCTTGAATTTTCTAATAGTTTCATAATTGTGAAACTATTAAGCTCAACTTAAAACTGGAGGGTATCTAGTCGAAACCAAAAAGAAAGAGTAACCGTTTACAATTAAACTATAGAAAAGGAGAGAGAATAATTATGAAGTATATAGGGATACCTAAAAACTTTCTGTGGGGAGCATCTACAAGTGCTTTTCAAGTTGAAGGTGGATATAAGGAAAATGGTAAGGGACTTTCAATTGCCGATATTAGGTCATTTAGAAATAGTGAAACAAGACTAGATACAAAAGAAACAGTGGATGGATATCATTTATGGAAAAAAGATATATCTTTAATGAAAGATTTAGGTATGAAAAGTTATCGCTTTTCTATCAGTTGGCCACGAGTTTTTCCAAATGGAGATGAAGAAAAGCCCAACAAAGAGGGACTCCAATATTATCATAATTTGATTAATGAATTAAAGAGAAACAATATTGAACCAATTGTTACAATGTATCATTTCGATCAGCCATATGGTTTGATTAAAAAGTATGGCGGATGGGTATCACGAGAATCAATTAATGATTTTGTAAAGTATGCTAAATGTTTGTTTGATGAATTTGGAAACGATATTAAATATTGGCTTACTATTAACGAGCAGGCTGTTCTTGTTGTAGCAAATGATATGTTGGGAATTAGCCAGGATTTACCCATAAAAGAAAAATTTCAGAAAGCATTTCAAGCCAATTACAATATGTGGTTAGCCCAAGCTATCGTATATAAAATCTGTAGAGAAAGATTTCCAGATACAAAAATTGGCCCTGCAATTTCATATATTACGACACTTCCAGCAAGTAAGAAGTCTATTGATATGATGGAGGCAAAGAATTTTGAAGATTTCTATTCTTTTTCACAAATGGATGTTGCTATTCATGGGGAAATACCAAAACAATTTACTAATGAATTAGATAAATTAGGAATTGATATTAAAACGGAATTAAACGATAAAGAAATTTTGCAAAAAGGAAGAGCCAATATATTAGGTGTTAATTGGTACTGTACAACTATTGTTGAAGCCGTAAAAGATTCCAAACAGTCAGATTTTATTTTTAAAAGAATGAAAAGAGTTCAAGATAAGAATCTGCTTTATACAGAATGGGGCTGGAATTTTGATCCAGTTGGATTTAGATATGGTCTTCGTCAAGTCATGGACCATTACGGTAATATCCCAATTATAGTGTCAGAATGCGGATGGTCTGAGAAAGAAAAATTAGAAAATGGTAAAGTGCATGATTTACAAAGAATTAAATATTTGAATGATCATATAGAACAAATGGGATTGGCAATGAATGATGGTGTTAATGTTATTTCATTTAATCCCTGGTCATTTATTGATATTTTGAGTGCCGGTGATGGGATGGAAAAGCGATATGGATTAGTTTTTGTCGATCGAAATAATTTCGAAAAGAAACAATTGAAGCGGTATAAGAAAGATAGCTTCTTCTTCTATAAAAATGTTATAAAAGATAACAATTAAAGTTTCTCATTTGAAAAGTTAAACATTGCACGTCTAACAAATACTTCGGAGAATAAGCGCATTGGATAATTACCAACACTTAGTTGTCGTTTTGATGTCAAATAGATTGTTTGCTTAAATCTGAACAAATCCATAGAAGTATAGTTTTGAGTAATTAGTGTTAAAGGTATGGGAGAGGCCAATAATTGTTCGTAAAAACTACTATATATCTTAAAAAAAGTACCATAATTAGACAAAATTACGATTAGGTCATTCTCGTCGAAAGAATCAAGAATATCTTTTAACTTTGTAGAACTTTCTGCCACGACGACATCTTTACCAACTATTAATAAGGCCAATTGAATATCCTTTGCAATAATTTGAGAATCACTGTAGCCAAGAAAGGCGACTTTTTTAGCCGCCATCACATTGGATATTAGTTTATCCATTTCATCTATTTTTATTGATTCTCTAGCATCCTTAATTGAATCAATTATTTGATTACTATATTGTTCCAAGTAAGTTTCTGGATTATCTTGAATTAATTTAATTTCTTCATTATTCATCTTTAAAAAAGATAATTTAGAATTATTTTCCATTTGATAAAAATAATTCTTAAATGATAGATAATCATCGAATCCAAGAAAGTGAACGAATCTAGTTATTGTTGCTTTGGAAACAAAATTTTTAGATGCAAAGTCCGAAATCGATAAAGTTGGCAATAATTTAATATTATTTAAAACATATTTTGTTAAAACATAATATGTTGAACTACTTTTTTCTTTATTCAAGTAAGAAAATAATTTTGTTATTGGGTCCATAATTCCTCCAATGGAAAGGGTAAGTAAATGAGTAAAATTTATGATAATTTACAAAAAAATATAGATAAGCATATTGTTCCAATTGCAACTAAATTCAGTAGTAACTTAGTGATTCAAGCTATCTCTGGTGGACTAATGTATACATTACCACTAACTCTAGGTGCGGCTCTATTTTCCATCTTAGCTAATTTTCCTATTCCTGTCATCAACACTTTCTTAAAGAATGCAGGATTATCAGTTCAGTTTAGTGCATTAATGGGTGGAACTCTAAATATAATTGGTTTGTTAATTGCGTTTTCAATTCCATATACATATACGAAACTATTGAAACGTCCAAATACCAACCCTCTAATGGCAGCATTTTTAAGTGTAGCGTCATTTATTACTTTAATGCCACAAACTGTTGGGAAAGGTATCTCTGCACTTTCGTATGATTATTTAGGTAGTTCAGGTATGTTTGTGGCAATTATTTTAGGACTTATTGTTGCTAGAATTTATACAGCTTTGGCGCAAAATAAAAAACTGTTAGTAAAGATGCCCGATGGTGTTCCTCCAATGGTAAGTCAATCATTTGAACCACTATTGGTGGCATTTATTATTCTAACAGGCGTTGTTGCATTAAGAATTGTATTAAGTTACACGCCAATTGATAATGTTTTTAATTTGATTCAAATAGTAATTGGTAAACCAATCACAAAATTAGGCAGCTCAGTCCCAGCGTTTATTCTAATTTCTGTTATTGCTAACGCACTATTCTTCTTTGGCATTCATCCTAATGCAATTAATAGTGCACTGGTACCAATTCTTATGAACATGGCACTTGTTAACATTAAAGCATCTCAAACAGGATCAGTAATGCCATACAAAAATATTATGATAGTAAATTCATTTCTGAATAATGATGCCGTTGGTAGTACATTAAGTTTATTAATTGCAATATTATTATTCTGTAAAAGTAAACGATACAAATCATTTGCTAAATTAGCATTTGTTCCAAATTTGTTCAATATCAATGAACCAGTTGTTTTTGGATTACCTATTATGCTTAATCCAGTATTATTCATTCCATTCATAATGAGTACTGTAATCACGGGCATAATTGGGTATATTGGTTCCGTTACTGGATTTATTTCCTATTATAATCCGACTCTTGCATTAGGAATGGCAAGTATATGGACTGTTCCAAAGTTTATCTCTACTTTATTTGTAAGTGGTTGGCAAGGTTTTACATTAAGAATAGTTTGTTTAATTGTAATGGTTGTTGTTTATCTTCCATTTATAAAAACTCTTGATAATCAGGAACTAGCAAAGGAAGGGGTAAATATAAATGAAAATAAGTAAAGACTTTTTATGGGGAGCATCTACTAGTGCCTATCAATTTGAAGGTGCATGGAATGAAGATGGAAAAGAACCATCTGTTCAGGATATAAGAACAGTTCCAGAAGGAACTACTGATTTTAAGGTTGCATCTGATCACTATCATCATCTAATTGAAGATATGAATTTATTCTCTGAACTTGGTTTAAGTGCATACCGCTTTTCGATTTCATGGAGTCGAATTATGCCAAACGGAAAAGTGAGTGACAGGGGGGTAAAATTCTATACTGAATTAATTGATGGATTACTTGAAAGAGGAATAGAGCCTATTGTCACAGTGTTTCATTTTGATTTGCCATTATCTTTAAGCAAAATTGGCGGTTGGAGTAATCGTAAAACAATTGATGAATTTTCAAAATATTGTAAACTACTTTTTGATCTATTTGGAAAAAAGGTGAAATATTGGCAAACGATTAATGAACAAAATATATTGACTTTAGCTAGTAAGGTAATTGATGGTGGTAACAAAACATGGAAAGAAGTTTTTCAAGCCAATCATCATATGCTAGTAGCTCAGGCGATTGTTATGGGAATTTATCATAGGGGTGACTATGGCGGATTGATTGGACCAGCACCTAATATTTGTGCAATTTATCCAAGAACATCTTCTGCTCAGGATCAATTGGCGGCTGACTATATGAGTTCGTTTAGGAATTGGTTATACCTGGATGCTGCTGTTTACGGGAGATATAACCAAATGGCAATGGATATTTTAAAAAAATTAGATGCGGTTCCTGATATCACTGATGAAGATAGAAATATTATGAAAAATAATACTTGTGATTATATTGCTTTTAACTATTATGGTTCTGGTTGTGCTAAGGAATCAACAAATAATTCTAATAATAAGGGTTCTGACCAGCAACAGGGGCTTAGTATACCAGGTTTCTTTGAAAGTACCGAAAATAATAAGCTAGAAGAAACTGAGTTTGGCTGGCCTATTGATGCAGAAGGACTTAGAGTGACTGCCCATCAAATTTATTCAAGATATGAATTACCATTATTGATTACTGAAAACGGATTGGGGTGTAAGGACACTTTAATCAATGGAAAGGTTCATGATCAATATAGAATTGATTATTTGCAAAAACATATTCAAGCATTGAGGGAATCAATAAATGATGGAATTCCATTTATTGGTTACTGTCCTTGGAGTGCAGTGGATTTGATTAGTACACATGAAGGATTTAGGAAAAGATATGGATTCGTATATGTTAATAGAAGTGATTCTGACTTAGGTGACATGAGAAGGATTAAAAAAGATAGTTTCTATTGGTACAAAAAGGTTATTGAATCAAATGGGGAGGATTTGGAATATTGAAATTACTTGTTATTGATATTGGTGGAACTTTCATCAAGTACGGTATTTATAATGTTGATAAATTTAAACTGACAAATAAAGGTAAAATTTTGACTCCTCATGAAAATCAAAGTGACTTGTTTAATACAATTAAAAATATTGCTAATGAATCTCCTTCTGTTGAGGGTTGCTCAATAAGTATGCCTGGTACGATTGATACCAAGAGAGGATATGTCTTCCAGGGTGGAGCGCTTCAGTATAATAATGGGACTTATTTTTCAAAAGTATTGAGAGATAAATTAGGATTGCCAGTAACCATAAATAATGATGCTCGTTCTGCAGCATTAGCTGAGCAATGGCAGGGAAGATTAAAAAATGTAGACAATGCATTGGTTCTAGTTTTAGGTACTGGACTAGGTTGTTCTATAGTTCAAAATGGTAATATTTATGAAGGTTCACATAATTATGCTGGAGAGTTTTCTGTAATTTTTACAAAGGGTTTTAAGAAAAATGGAAGTAATGCGTTATTAGGTAATCAAGTATCCGTCCCTCTATTGGTCGATGAAATATCAAGAATTTATGGTAAAAAATTAAGTGGAATAGAAGCAATGAACGTTGTGAAGAATAAGGCGAACGCAAATGTATGTAAACTCTTCGACGATTATTTAGAGAACTTTGCAGTTCAAATATTCAATTTTCAAATAATGTTTGACCCAGAAATAATTTTAATTGGCGGAGGTATTAGTCAAAATAATTTCTTCATGGATTGTTTAAAAAGGAGAGTTGAATCCATATTTTCACTATTACCATTTGAGATTAATCATTCAGAAATTGAATCTTGTTTATTTTCTAATGATGCAAATCTTATTGGTAGTGCAAAAACATTTTTAGATCAATCACAGATATAATTATCGTTAAAAAAATATATAAATCAAAAAGTCTAAGCTTACCGAATGACGGCTAGTTTAGACTTTTTTCATCTGAAAACTAAGTATGACAGCTGTATAATATTTACAGACTCTATGAAATTGTTTAATGGAGGATTTATTATGGAACTAGAAAAAATGGGCAGTTTAAACTTCTTTAACGGTAAAACAGACCTTCCCTCAATAAAGGGGATAAGACTTGTCTTTTTAATTGAAGGGTCTGGAAGAATTGACATAGACGGAACAAATACTAGTTTGTCAAAAGGCGATTTATTTGTTATTAATACAGGTAAATCTGCAAATTATAGTGGCTCAGGTTATGTCACAGTTTTATCTATAAAGCAGGAACTATTTAAATTTTTTCAACAAACAAATTCTTTAATAATATGTACGCCAGAGCAACGATCAGAGGTATCATATCGGCTTTTAACAGATTTAATGTCTAAAACAGTTGATATGAGTCTTGAAAGTGATTTATCAAATATCAGAATATTGATTGCCAATATTATTGACCTATTAGATAAGCACTTTTCAGTTAGTATTAACAATCTTAATTTAACCTCCGCAGAAATGGTGAAAAATTATATTGATGGAAATTATTATGAAGATTTGGGGTTAGACGATATTGCTAGAAATATTAAGAGAACATCACAGTATATTGCATCATCATTCAAAGATGAATATGGTGTAACTATTAACACTTATCTTAATTCTGTCCGCATAAATGCCACTTTGAAAGCCTTGACCGAAACAGAATCTCCAATTGTGGATATAGCTATGGACAATGGGTTTAACTCGATTGGAACATATAATAGAAACTTCAAAAAGACGTTTAAAATAAATCCTAGTTCATATAGAAAATTATATTCAAAGGAAACTCAAGATGAGAGTAGTAATCAGAGAAATATTATTGATCAGGTTATTAAAACCAAAAAGAAAAAATCTAATGACACCTTTTTAGATATAGCACCAAGTACTAAAAATTTATTGAATCATTTCTGGGATGATAGATTTAATTTTGAAAAGAAAGCATTGGATTCAGACATACAGTCTATGTTATCAAAACTAAATAGCACTTACATATCTACACAAGTTAATACTAATAACATATTATCCGAAACAGAATTACTTTTGATTGAAAAGAATCTTGATCAAGCTCTAAGAAAAGGTATGTTACCAATATTCAAGTTTACAATAACTAATGAGTCTCTGAATAATCAAGACTTTATATTTTTAATGTCAAAGAATGTATTATCACTTCTTAAACACTTTGCTAACATCGTTAGTATTAGAAATATCAGTAATTGGAAGATAGAACTAATTATTGATAATAATGTCAATAAACTAGCTTTATTAAAATTAATAGAGACCATTTATTCTGTGAGTCGCTCATATGGCAATATGGAAAAGATAATAATAGCAGGTTCTTATTCTAAACTATTGGATTTATCTCGCCAACGACTCGATATTGATTATTCTTTATTACTGGGTAAATCATTTCAAGAACAACGGTCGAATCCATATGAAATTTCTATAAATACTTTAGTAGAGATGGTAAAAAGTTTAAAAAAAGAAATTTCTAATAGAAGACTAGTTATAGAAGATCTTCAACTAATATCTCCGAATAATAAATTATTGTATGATACTGAATATTTTGGAGCATTATATGTATATTTCATCTTGAAATTATGGGATATGGTTGATGGTATTGAAATACCTAAGATTCAGGATTATCCGACTCCCTCAAAGAATAGTTTTCTTAACGGACAAAAGGGACTTTTTTCATCCGATGGTATACCTAAGCCAATTTATAACACACTTGTTTTTCTTAATAGTATTGGTAGATATTATATTATGAATGATGACTATAATTTAGTGACATTCGATGGATTCAACGATTTTTCGATAGTGAGTATTGGATATAGTTCAATCATACATAATAATTACAACCTAACATATGAGAATTATAAAGGAATATTTAAGCAATCAAAGGAAAAGAGAACTGTCCACTATAATTTTAAGAGCATAAAGAATGGAACATACAGAATAAAAATTCGGCGGATTAATCAAAATCTTGGTAATATTATCCATTCTTGGGGTAAATTAGGCTTTTTGACCAGCCTTTCGATGTCTGAATTACAATTCTTAAAAAATGCATCTCAACCGGAATTAGAAATGAAAGATATCAAGATTGAGGATAATCAGTATTCCCAGACTCTTGAACTAAGCCCAAATGAGATTCTTTATTTTCATTTTATATATCGTTATTAAATAAGAAGATTAATATTTGACTATCAAATATTAATCTTCTTATTTTTTTATTTAAACTATTCTTAAATAGCTTAATATATGATAGTTATTTATATGCAGTATCATTAGAATAAACCGCTTACATTACCTAAAATGAAGTTGTTGATAAGAAAAGACAAGGAGGAACATTAACAATGGATTTTAAAAATGCAGCTTCATTAATAATCAAAAACGTTGGTGGTAAGAAAAATGTTGTTGATCTAACGCATTGTTACACTCGTTTGAGATTTACATTAGTTAATAATAAACTTGCTGACACTAAGTCAATCGAAAATATTGATGGTGTTATGCAAGTTGTTGAAAAGGGAGGAGAATATCAAGTTGTAATTGGAACGGACGTTGTTAGCGTTTATAAAGAAATTATAGATAATAATATGCTTGATCTATCTAATAGTGAAAGTACTACTTCTGCCGAATCAGACAATACAGAGAAAAAAGGATTCAAATATTATTTCGACAAAGCTTTGGATATCCTAGTTGGATGTTTCACACCAATCATCCCGGTCATCGCTGGATCTGGTATGGTAAAAGTTTTGAATGCCATTCTTGTAAGTACTCATGTGCTAACTGCAACTTCTCCTACATATGTTGTTCTTAATGCAATTGGTGATGGTATTTATTATTTCCTACCTTTGTTTGTTGCTGTTACAGCTTCAAAACGTTTGAAGGTAGATACATTTATTTCAATGACTGTTGCTGCAATTATGATGTATCCCAAACTTGCTGCTATCGCTGCTAAAGGTAATGGTATGACTTCATTCTTAAATTTGCCCATGCAACTAATGGATTATAGTGGTCAGGCTTTACCAATACTATTTGCGGTCATTTTAATTAAATATGTCGATAAATTTTCTGACAGAATTACGCCAAATTTAGTTAAAACGTTCTTAAAACCTATGATTACTTTGCTAATAAGTGCTCCAATCGCTTTATGGATATTTGGACCAGCTGCTACATACTTAACTGGTATTTTTAATAGCTTTGTTCAATTGATGAATCAATTTGGTTGGATTGCTGTTGGATTAAATGCTGTTCTATTCCCATTCTTAGTACTCACAGGTACACACAATGCGCTTATCCCATTAATGATCCAAATGTTTGCTACTCAGGGATTTGATGCTGTACTAATTCCTTCAGGATTAGCTGCTAATATTGCTGAGGCTGGTGCTGCAAGTGCTGTTGGTCTAAAAACTAAAGATAAGAAAATGAAAAGTACAGCATTAGGTGCATCTATTTCTGCATTGTTTGGAATTACAGAACCCGCACTTTATGGTGTTAACTTGAAACTGAAACGCCCCTTTATTGGAATGTTAGGTGGTTCATTAGTGGGTGGTATGGTTGCTGGTCTTATTCACTTAAAGGCTATTGCATTTGTTTCACCAAGTATTCTTTCACTTCCAATTTTCATTGGTAAGGGTAGCAACTTATTTACAGCTATTATTACCGTAATTGCTTCTTTTGTCGCATCATTTGTATTTGTTTATTTATTAGGATTCAAGGATCAAAAGTCAAATAAAGATGAAAAGACAAAAGTAAATCAACCTGTTAATAACAATTTTAGTTTAGAAATGGAACAACCAGTTAAAGGTCAATTGATTAAACTATCTGATGTTAAGGATGATGTTTTTTCTGCTGGTACTCTTGGTAAGGGATTTGCCGTAAAACCAGAAGATAATATTATTACATCTCCAGTTGATGCAAAAGTTGAAACTATTTTTCCTACAAAACATGCTATTGGTTTAAAAACAAAAGATGGTCTTGAGGTCTTAATTCATATGGGCTTGGATACTGTTGAACTAAAAGGCAAATATTTTGAAACTTTAGTAAAAGTTGGCCAATCTGTAAAAGCTGGAGATTCACTTTCCAATATGAATGTAAAAGAAATATCGTCTGCTGGTTACGACCCAACTGTTATTGTTGTAATTACTAATACCAACTCATATAAAGCGGTAGAAGAAGAAGTACAGACAAATGGGGAGGTTCAATTTAATGTTGAATGAAACAAATGAGTCATCATTCCCAAGTAACTTTCTTTGGGGAGCTAGTTCCGCAGCAAACCAAGTTGAAGGAGGTTGGAATGAGGACGACAAGGGTAAGAGTGTGATGGATGTATTAGGAAGACACTCAAACTCAAATGGTATGAGAGAACTAACTGATGGAGTTCAGCCAAGCTATTATTATGGTTCTCATCAGGCCGTGGATTTTTTTGATCACTATAAAGAGGATATAGATTTGTTTGCTGAACTTGGCCTAAAAGCATATCGTATGTCGATTGCTTGGACAAGAATATATCCGCATGGAACAGATAAGGAACCAAATAAAGAAGGTCTAGCATTTTATGATGCTGTTATTGACTATCTAATTCAAAAGAATATTGAACCGATTGTTACCATTTCACATTATGAAGGACCACTTTGTTTGTCCGGTGATTTTGGTGGATGGTCAAATAGAGAAATGATTCAACTTTATGTTAAATATGCAAAAACATTATTTGAACATTTCAATGGTCGAGTTAAATACTGGATAACTTTCAACGAGATTAATTGTATTCAAGTTCCATTTGGAATAATGTCTTCAGGAAATATTGCCTTGGATATTAATGATAAAAAAAATACACCCAATCTTCGCTATCAATGTTTGCATAATCAGCTTGTGGCAAGTGCCTTGGCAGTAAAATTGGGACATGAAATAAATTTAAATAACCAAATAGGTTGTATGATTGCAGCGATGTATACATATCCGCTTACGCCTAAGCCGGAAGATGTGCGAGCAAATCAATTGAATATTCAAATAAAGAATATGTTATGTAGTGATGTTCAGGTTAGAGGGAATTATCCTGGCTATGCTCTACGATATTTTAGAGAAAATAACATAGACATTCATCAAGAACCTAAGGACTCACAAATTCTAAAAGATGGCACTGTTGATTTTTACTCATGTAGCTACTATATGACTAACTGTGTTTCAGCTGATAATTCTGGTAGAAGTGTATCTGCTAACTTGGTCAATGGTGAACAAAATCCATATTTAAAGGCATCTCAATGGGGATGGCAAATTGATCCTATTGGATTAAGAACGTACCTTAACGACATATACGATCGATATCAAATACCAATTCTAATTGTTGAAAATGGACTTGGTGCAAAAGATAAAGTTACTGATAATCAAGTACATGATGAATATAGAATAGATTACTTACAAAAACATATTGCTCAAGTTGAGGAAGCAATTAAAGATGGCGTTAAAGTATTTGGTTATTGTCCTTGGAGTGCCACTGATTTAATAGCACTATCAACGGGTGATATTGAAAAACGCTATGGCTTTATCTACGTTGATGTTAATAACAAGGGAGAAGGAACCTATAACCGAATTAAAAAGGATAGTTTTTTCTGGTATAGAAAATTAATTAAGAACAATGGAAAAGAATTAGAATCTGTGTCTAATTAATTAAACCATTAAAAAATGCAACTAGGTCATTTAATGATCTGGATGCATTTTTTGTTAAAACGTGGTTACATTTTTACCAATTATATAATTTAAGAAATATAATCATGATTTTTATTACAAACGACAAATTCTGTCGTCTCCCAAGTTCATAATGTATTTTATAAACTTTTTAACTTATTATGGGATAATTCGACTTTAAAATTCTAAATCACTCTTTTAGGGAAGATAAATAGGGAATATCTAGGAATATTTTGTATAAGGTTATTAAGTTAAATAAACAATTCAAGATAATTTTCTTGAACAGGGGGGATTAGAATGGGAAAACAAAAGGAAATAAATATGGGTCGTAGATGGACACTGCTTGCAACATTAGTACTGTTTATGTCACTTGTATTATTAGGTGGATGTGGCAAGAGTGAATCTAGTGCGGCTGTTTCAAAAAAGATTTCAATTGTTAAGCAAGCCAAAGCATCAGGGGTATATGTCTGGGAAACTGCAGATGGTTACAGTAAAGATTCAATTGTTGATAAAATCATTGTTTTTAGGAATGGTGTAGGATCAACGTATAGAATGAATGATAATAACATAACATTAGGAAAATTATCATCAATGAATGATAACCAGATTATTGATTTAGCAAAAAATCAGGATAAAAAGTCTTTAGAATATGTTCCTAAGAATATAAAGAATGCGTTGAATGGTAAAGATGGGATTGGGCAATATGATTGGTCATCAATAGTAACTAAAACAATTCCTTATATTGCATATGTTTATAAGGGGGATTCTACTGAAACACCAACGGATGCCGAATTAAGCACTATGAAGTTTCTTAATAACAAGGGTTTTAAAAAGTATGACTCTATTGAACAGAGAAATGAGTCTGAAAACTCTGAAGTGAGATACTCAGTTTCTGACCGAGAAATGTCAGCTTTTTACTATAACAGGGATACTCAAAATAAACAGTTTGTTGAATATTGGAATGCAATTAAGAAACATGCTGAAAATACTAAATATAAAGAACCAACTAAATTCAAATTGAAAAAAACAAGTAATACTGACGAAACAGGAAATCACATAACAGATCAAAAAATAACTATTGATGTAAATAAAAATATTGATAGTGATTTTTTAGATTCACAAAATGCAAAATTTTATAAAATGGTAAAAAATGACCCAATTTTAAATAAAAAACTAATGGATCGTAACAAACAGTTAATTAAACTTTCGTTTGCGGGAACAGATTATGAGTCTGATTTGAGACGTGAGGAAGCAAAGAAAGAAAATGTTGGTAAGCTTTTCTCTGATAAGTTTGTCAAAGATTTAACAGATGGTGTAATAGTTCATGACTATTCTGAATATGAATATCATATTGTTCAAACGACAGCATTTGATATTTACAAGGCTAGATATATTGGATATGAAAGAAGTAACGGAGAATATTTAGTTACTAAAGCCCAAAATAAAACTCAAAAAGCAGTTTTTAGTAAATAGGATTAGTTTAATAAAATTATTTTGATTAGACAAATGATTTTTTTAATACATAATATAGCAATTGTTTTCTTCATATTTATGAATGATTAGAAATAAATAATATTATAAAAAGGTAAGCTACTTCCAATTTTTGATTATTGGAGGTGATTTACCTTTTCTTAATTACGATAATTCATTTTTTAATTAAATTCATTTCTCATTCAAGTTTTCTCCATTACTATCAATTATTTGTTTGTAATAATAAAACGAATCTTTTCTAATTCTTCTTCGTGTTCCGTTTCCTTGATCATCAAGATCAACATAGATAAAACCATATCGTTTTGACATCTGGAATGTTCCGGCAGATACCATATCAATTGGTCCCCACCATGTATAACCCATAATGGAAACTCCGTCCTTAATTGCTTCTTTCATAGCTGTAACGTGCTGACGTAAATAATCCATTCTGTAGGGATCGTGAATTTTCCCGTCTTCCACGATATCCTTTGCTCCTAATCCGTTCTCTACAGGAAATAGGGGGATTTGGTATCTATCCCATAACTCATTTAATGTATATCTAAATCCTGTTGGATCAATTTGCCATCCCCAGTCACTAGTCTTTAGATATGGATTTGGAGTCCCAATATCCCCACCGGTATCTCCAAAAAACTTTTGACCTTTTTCATGTGTCGTTGTTCTGTAATAACTAAAGGCAAGAAAATCATTTGTGTTCTCTTTAATTAATTTTAAATCATCAGACGTCATTTCTATATGTATATTATTTTCGTTCCATAAACGGTAAATATAAGTAGGGTAATAACCTCTGATCATCACATCTCCGTAGAACAAAGATCTTCTTCTACAATCCATTGTTTCAAAAACCGTTTGTGGATCGCAATTATTTGGATAGATATTACTCAATGAATACATTGCACCGACTTTAGAATCAGGAATAATTTCGTGACAAAGTTTAACTGCACTGGCATTAGCTACAAACATATTATGTGATGCTTGATAGATTGCTTGCATTTTACCATGACCGTGTTCTCCCAAGATACCTCCAACATATTCAGGATTTCTTCGCATATTATTCAATTCATTAAATGGCATCCAAAGTTTAACTTTGTCTTTATAACGTTTAAAAATAGTTTCACAGTAATGTAAATAAAATTTTATTAACTTACGATTACGCCAACTGCCATATTTTTCTATTAAATTTACTGGCATTTCATAGTGGGAAATAGTAACTAATGGTTGAATATTATATTTGATTAGTTCGTCAAATAAATGATCGTAGTATTCTAAACCTAATTCGTTTGGTTCTGTCTCTTCACCAGTGGGAAATATTCTTGTCCATGAAAGTGAAGTTCTAAATACTTTAAATCCCATTTCGGAAAAGAGCTTAATGTCTTCAGGATAAGTATGATAAAAATCAATTGCCTTTCTTTCTGGCATATATAATGTGTTTTTTGCTTTCTCTGGATTATATCCCATTAATCCGCCTACACAATAGTTTGTATAATCAATTCCTTTTCCATCTACATCCCATGCGCCTTCTACTTGGTTTGCAGCTACTGCACCACCCCATAAAAAGTCTTTTGAAAATTTATCAACGTATTTATTATTCATAACTAGCTCCCTCTACGACATTTGTTTTTATATCTGATTCTTCAGTGCTGTCTAACTTTGCGACCATACTTTTACCAGCGATAACTTTCCCATAATCTTTTATTTCCAATTGATTATTGTTTAAATTTGTGAATACTAACATTGTCGTCAAATCTAATCCAGTTGATTCAAGAAAGGGTAAATCGAGTTTAATTAACTGTTGACCAGCGGTTATCTCTTGATCCATTTTTACTAAACAATTAAAACCTTTCCCATTTAGGCTTACAGTATCAAGTCCAACATGAATCAACGTTTCAACACCATTTTTTGAGGTTAGTCCAATTGCATGACTTGTTGGAAATACCGCACTAACTTTTCCATCAAATGGTGAGACGACAGTTTTATCGGATAATTTGAATGCTAATCCATTACCAAGCATTTTCTTAGAAAATACATCATCATTTACTTGTTCTAATGCAATACTTTGGCCTGAAACAGGGGCATATATATTTTTATTGTCCGTTTTTGTGTCATTTTTTTTAGTTTCAGGTTCATCGATACCAACTGCGTATGCGACAACAAATGACACGATTAGCGCTGTAATACAAGCTAGAGCCATTCCAACTATCGTATTTTTATAAACGGGTAATGAAAGGATAGTAGTTTTAGTCATCATATAAGTTTTTACATTGAATAGTCCGGCGACAACTCCTCCAGCAAATCCTCCTGATACAACTCCAATAATTGGACGTTTGTATTTCAGAGCAATACCATACACAGCTGGTTCAGAAATTCCGGCAAAAATTGAAGTGATACCAATACTAAAAGCATTTGCTTTTATATCTTTATCTTTAGCACGTAGTGCAACACCTAGTGCCATTCCACCTTCGGCAATTACATGTAGCAATAGTGCTGGTTTAACTAACGGATCATAACCAAGGGTAGAAAAGTTTTGTAAGATGATTGGAGCAAATAGAGTATGCATACCCATCATTACGAGAAATGGAAAAACACCAGTTAGTATTCCAAGTGAGATTGGTCCGACCGTGGCCTGAAGCCAAACAATTGCTTTAACGACTCCGTATCCGACATACGTTCCGGCTGGTCCAAGAATTGTATAGGTGAAGAAGATTCCGGTTACAATTGTTAGGGCACCAACAAAGACAGTTTTTAATATTCCTGGTATTACTTTGTTATAAAATTTTTCAATATAAAATACTGCAACTGTACTTAATAATGCTGGAAGCATTGTACTTGAATAATTTACAAGCAATACTGGAACACCAAACATTTTAATCTGTCCGGCACTGGCTACTATCTTTGTAAAATCAGGATGAAGTAATGCTGCAGCCACAATCAATGGGTAAACAGGTTGCATGGATAGTTTTTTTGATGCACCATAGGCTACAAATAATGGCATGAAATAAAATGGCACATCTGAAACAATTGTTAATAATTTCATGGTTCCATTATTGGCAAGGGCTGGAATCCATAATTCTATTAAGAAAATTGCTAATTTAATCATCCCACCGGCAATCAATCCCGTTATAACTGCACTAACTGATCCAGAGATAAAGTTAACTATATCTGATCCGAGTGATTTGATATTTCGTTTAGTTTTTTTCTTTTCTGGTTCTGGCGAATCATCCGAACCAAATGGTCCATAGTTTTTTTGGACGGCATCGAATGATTCTAAGACTGCACCACCCATAATTATTTGTGCTTGTCCGGCACCGAATGTAGCTCCCAAAACTCCCTTCAAATCTTTTATTTTGTCTAAATCTGCTTTAGAATCATCTTTCAAAATGAATCTTAGTCTCGTTGCACAATGAGATAATGAATCAATATTTTCTTTTCCACCAAGTAAAGTGACAATATCGTCTGAAAGCTTATTAAAATCCATCAGCAGTTCCTCCTAATCATTTGAAATCGTTTACAATGATTAGTATAGTGATTTATACTATTATATAAATCGATACTTTTAGATACATAATATCTATAAATCAAATATTATATGGAGAAAAAGAATGAATTACGATGACATAGTAACTTTTTTAGAAATATATAAAGTTAAGACAATGTCTAAGGCGTCTGAAAATCTTTTTGTAAGTCAAGGTACTATAAGTTCACGAATTAGCAATCTTGAATCTAAACTAGGTATAAAATTATTCAATCGACAACCTGGAGTTAGACGTTTAAGTTTGTCAGAAGATGGATTGCTATTTTTACCAATGGCACAGAAATTATATTCTACGTGGAAAGATGCTCAGGGGATTTCAGAACATAAACCGTTTATAAATTTGAGAATTGCTGCATCTGATCAAGTTACAACTTTTATACTGAAGGATTTTTACAAAGTATTTATTAAATCTCATCCCGATATCTATTTAACATGTCAAACTGAACATGCAACTGAAATACATAAGTTAATTGAGACACGACAAATGGATTTAGGACTCTGTTTTGTTATTCATGATTATCCAAATGTCATAGATGAACCACTTTATAGTGAAAAGTATGCCTTTACTTTTAACAATAATTCCCGATTCGCTAAAACACATGATATAGGTGACCTTATTTCAGAACATGAAGTTTATGGATTATGGAGTTCTGCCTTTATTATGTGGCACCAATTCTTATTTCCAGATAGTGAAAGGAAAAAAATAACTTGTGGAACGGCTAATATGATGTCTACATATTTAGATGAAATTGAAGATTGGTCTATTTTGCCAGTTTCTGTAGCGAAGAAGTTTTGTCAGAAAAATCAAGATTTATCATATATACTTACTGATGGTAGAGCACCTACTAGAACCGCATTTTTATTACGCCATAAAAGTCCGACATCAGTTACTGATAAGGTTAGTGATTTGTTTATAAAAGAATTACGAGACTATATACAGAAGAAGACTGAATTGGCCCTGATTAAGGAATAAATGTTATTTATCAAGATATCTGGTAAAGAATCAATATTATTTTGTATAAGAAAAGTTAGTTATTAAAAAATGCTAGGAATCATGGTGAACAACCACCATCTTCCCTAGCATTTTTTGATCAAGCCATAATTTCTGACATTAAGTTTCTCTTTAAATAATCATATTCACCGAAACCACTGTATATAAAGGCATATCTATCATTTTCATAATCAAATTGAATCCTATTCCAGCTATAATACATTCCATCTTGGACATTTGTTATCTTTGAAATGTCGATTTTTTTTGTTGAAGAACGAAGCAGACCTTTAACAGGTTTGATGGTCAATGTGCCATCTGAAAAATAAAAATTAGAATAACCGTATGATACAGATGAATTGTTGTTAATGACTTCAATATAAGCAAACATAATATTCACTTTCCTTTCTTGATTTCAAAACCATAGTAATCCATCGAACGCGTTTTATAGCAAGCAAAAAATGCAATTATTTTTAATTTAAAAATTATGTAAATGAATCTACTGAATTTCTGAAAAAAGTCTTTATAATTCAGCCTTTAAAAACTATAATTTACTTCATGGGCACTACGCAATTGGTGTTAATTTGAAGGAGTCTGGTAAATATGAAAAACATTGCAATGGTAGCCATGCACACGAAGAATATTCCTTACATTAGTGATGGTCGAGAAACAATTATTACGATTGAAAATGAGAAAGTTTGGTATACTGCCAACACGATGATAGTAACTTTTCCCAAGCTATTGGTTTTTAATGATTACTTACTTAATAATCTTAATAAGAAGTTTATGAAAAAATCTCCAAAACAAGATGTTTTAAAGACTAATTATTTTGCTAAACAAGTTGTTTCATATTTATCAAAGAATCGCTATGATGAAGTTATGTTTGAAAATGACATCCTGAAGAATAAAATTCTACCTAAATTAGAAAAGAAAAATAGTTCTGTCCGTGGATTTATTTTTAATCGTAAGACTGATGCGGCTTTAGAAAGATAATTGTACGAATTGACGACAAATGATTCAAATAAGCAACAGAAAAACTTTTTTTGATTTAAAATGGTGATAGCAACAAAGTATAGCTTCACGAAAAGCGGGGTAGTGCCTATGTTATCGACTATTGATAGAGCGTCTGAATTATTGAGGGACGACACTATAACAATATTTGAGATTCACAATGCTACTGAGATTGATGAAAAGAAGCTTGAGGAAGCTCGAGATTCCAAGGATATTCCAAAGTTTCTCAATAACATGAAATATGGTGATGTCCTAGCGTTAGCAGATTTATACAACACGATGCAAATCGATTTTATCAATCAGGAGAACGACAATGATTTTTATAAATTTGTCGTGAGAATGGGTGATTGGTTTGATGAGGCTATTGGAATTCAGCAAGAATACTTTGATTCCGATGAAGGAATGGAAGATGATCTGATGATTGCCACAGCTATTCAAACGTTGAATGATATTTCAACCAAGGATAAATCGTTAATGCTAGATTTGTATTTCAGCTATTCACGTGATGAACAGAACATGAAATAAATATACCTCACAGTAATTAGATTTTATATCTGATTATTGTGAGGCTTTTTTTATATTTCCATTGAAATTGTAATTATTTTTTATACCTTTATCGCCGTTAAAATTGATTCTTAACTACGATATAATAATTTTGTTTGAAGATAAGTAATGAATCCTAATGTTTTTAAAGTCTTTGGGGGGAATCTAAATACCGACTTTAAAAGGGTAAGGGGTTGTCAATTTGAGAATCAATAAGGAACAATGGAGCTGGATCATGTACGATTGGGCGAATTCAGCGTACGGAATAATTGTCACAACAGCAGTTCTTCCGGTCTATTTCAAATCTATTGCACAAGCTGATAATATTTCAGCGGCTAGTTCGACAGCAATTTGGGGTTATGCTAATAGTTTTTCCACATTATTAGTGTCATTATTAGCACCGTTTTTAGGTGCCTTGGCAGATTATCCTAATTTCAAAAAAAGATTGTTGGGTATTTTTTGTTGGTTAGGAATGATAACAACCGTTGGTTTAGCTTTTGTACCAGCTAGTCAATGGCGTTGGTTATTAGTTGTTTATGTTTTTTCTGCCATTGGATATTCAGCCAGTAATTTGTTCTATGACAGCTTTTTGATAGATATAGCTGAGGATAAGGATATGAACCGAATCTCGACTCATGGTTATGCATATGGCTATTTGGGTGGAGTAATTGCCTTTATTCTATTTTTGATTTTGCAATTGACCGGTGGTTTCGGAATGTTAGATGGGACTGGAATCGCTCGTTGGAGTTTCATTATTGCGGCTATTTGGTGGTTTATTTTCTATCTACCATTACGTAAAAATGTTCATCAACGTTATTCGGTTGAACCAATTGCACATCCCTTTGCAGGAAGTATTAAACGAGTATTTTCTACAATTGGTCACATCAAGCAATATCGTCAAGTAGCATGGTTTTTAGTAGCATATTTCTTCTATATTGATGGAGTAGATACAATTTTCACGATGGCAACTGCTATCGGAATGGATATTGGTGTTAAGACCAATGAATTGATGATTGTTATGTTGGCGGTTCAATTGATTGCCTTTCCGTTCTCAATTTTCTTTGGCTGGTTAGCCGATAAGACATCAACTAGAATTGGAATTTTGTTAGGAATTTCAGTTTACTTTATCATCTGTTTGTATGCATTAAATCTTCATACTGCACGTGATTTCTGGATCTTAGCAATTTTAGTTGGAACAAGTCAGGGTGGTTTACAAGCTTTGAGTAGATCTTACTTTGGTAAGATTATTCCTAAGGATTCAGGTAGTGAATTCTATGGATTCTATAATATCTTAGGTAAATTCTCAGCAGTTATGGGTCCCTTTATTGTGGCTTTTGTGACTCAAATGACTGGTAAATCAACAATTGGTGCAGCATCAATTAGTATTTTATTCTTAATCGGATTAATCATTTTCCTTATCTTGCCTCGTATTTCTCAGAAGGCATAACATTAATGAAACTATAAAGTGCACTCTCCATATTTGAAATAATATGAAGGGTGTTTTTGTGTAGGTATGGGATGAAACTTATATCAAAAATATTAAAAGTAGAATAATAAGTATGAAAACTTCGATAGTAAAATCGCTTAATAAGGCTTGTAATTTAGTGTCTTTTTTAATATCGTATTAGTGTACTAGTACAGTATATAAAAATATGCAAATCGAAAAATAAAGTCTGGGATGGTTTTTGAATGAATAGTATATTGGGAATTACTAAGAGCTTGGCATGGGATAAATTTAAACTTATGAACATAATTTTATTGGGAAATTTAATCTGTCTTATGGCAATAAATATAGGAGGGATAGCCAATCTATTTAATGACCGTTTTCCACAAGGATTGATGAACTTAACTTATGGTCTTGTTTTTATAATTGGATTATTGGGATTGATATTAATAGGCGAAAGAGCTTTAGCCAGTAATAGGTATCGATTAGTTCCCGTTAGTAATTGGGGATTGTATATCGTTAATATTCTTACTACAATAGTTAATTTTTTGTATCTACTGGTAATAGAGACTTCAATTTTGGCACTCGGATATTTCTTTTATAACGACTACTTTAATAAAAAGATATTTGGACAAGAAATTTATCATATACAACAAAATTATCCACTTTCTGATATAAGTCGTGTGGCACTGTTATTGGCATTAGGAGTAATATTGATTTGGACCATCAGTACATTATTGAGATTAATTGTTGAATGGAGCAGCAACTTCATACCATTTAAAAATAATTATTTGTTGAAGGGAATTGTAATAATAGGGGTATTACTCATGGGAGCGCTTATTTTGTTCCAAACACTGATTAATATTTCTCAAATTTCACTTTATAATATATCTAACGTTAAATCTAATTTGTTTATTGTGACTTGTTTAATTGATATATTCGCTATTATTGCAGGTACATTAATTAATGTTTATATGTTGGGTAACGTTTCTGAGACTAATAAGTAAAAATCAAAGATGCTTGCTAAGTAATTGGCAAGCTTTTTGTATAAGAAAAAAAGACTACCACATGGCAGCCCTTTATCAGAGGAACAATTTAAATTCTATTTGTAGTGATCAATCGAAAATTAAATGAATTAACAACTAATTCGATTGATTTGTTTTGTAAATAATAATTTTTACCTTGTTTATTAATAGTAGTTTCAGGATCACTGATAATTTGATTAACTAAATTCTTTATCTCATCAATTAAATAATTAGTTTTCAATTTCTTATTAACTCGGCCAAAAACTAAATCGGTGTAACAGATATTATCTAAAAATTCTTGTCTGGTTGGTATCATGTTTATTTCCAATCCTCAATTAACTTAGATGTTTCTTTAGTGTTGTTGGTGAAGACACTATCTAATTTCAAAGTGTTCAAAGCAGTGTAATTATCATTATAAGTATTTAGAATCCAAGCGTTAGTTTTGAAACCATTCTTATGTGATATTTTAATTAGTTTTGGTGTCCATTGTTCAAGTCTGATCGAAACAAATTTGATATAACGGGGTGCATTAGTGATTTCTTCAGTGTATTGACGTTCAGTAACTGAATCTAATAACCATAAGATAGGCACATTCTTTAAACTTTTGTGGAAAGCCTCGATTCCAGGAATACTTGAATCTTGCATAATAATATTATTAGTCATTTTATGACTTTTTACTTCTTTGGCAAGGGCTTTTTCAGTATCAGTATTGTCACCAGCACCTTTTTTTGTTTCTATTATATAATGAACATTTTTTCCATAACGTTTGAAAACATCTTTTAGCTGATGTAACTTTTCGCCATTATGCAATTTAACAGTGTTAAGTTTTGCGGAAGTGGATGTTGAAATAGTTACATTATGACCAGTCGATTTCTTGAGGTTATCATCATGAGAAACATAAAGCTTACCATCTTTACTTAACCAAACATCTTGTTCAATATATTGAGTACCATCTTTAATAGCTTGATTGTAACCACTGAATGAGTGATCAGGATTATTGTAAGGACTGCCACGGTGAGAGAAAATCAGTGGATTATCTGGCGCAGCGTGATTGACACTTTGAGTAACAGAAGTCAGATGCTTAGCCTTTGGTGCTGCAGCAGCTTGAACTTTGTTCATAGAAAGTGGTAATCCTAACAGAATTGTTAGTAAAAATAAAAGTGTGATAAGTTTTTTCTTCATGGTGACTTCCTTTGAATTTATTTACTATTCAATAATAGTGTAATCACAAAAAAAGTGCCACTGTAAATAGATTACAGGGCACAGTTAATTATTTATCTGCGAGATTCAACTTGTTTCAAAGCTAATTGTTTAGTCTTTTCACGTTCAATTTTCAATTTTTTACTTAGTTGACGGTTTTTCCAGAATCCATAGGCAGAAATTACTATTGGTGCGGTTGAAACGGCTAGTACGGCGGGAACTAACCATGGATTGTCTTTTAATAATTCAAAGCTTTCTTTGTTATAAGCGGTGATATCTTCATGAATTTCTTTTGGTAGTAACATAATATCGCATCCCTTCAATTGACTAAATGATAACGTAAAATGTAACCGATGTCATTGTTTTGAACGAATTGGTTTGCGATAGTTTTTAACTACCAGAACTAAATTTAATTCCAATAATACTAATCAAAAGTAAAGCCACGAAAACCCATGTAAGTGGCGAAAGTTTATCTCCAAATAAGACAACACCAACGATAATGGAACCAACGGCACCAATACCAGTCCAAATTGGGTAGGCAAGACTCATTGGTAATTTCTTGATGGCAATTGCCAAGAATCCCATACTTAGAGCCAATCCGACAATGGTAAAAATAGTATAATTCAATTTAGTGAAGCCATGACTCAATTTCATAGTTGTGGCCCAAGTGACTTCAAAGAGTCCCGCAATAACTAAATAGATCCAATACATAAGAATTTCCTCCAAAAAAATAGTACCCCTATCAATTCCTTCTTTGGCCTAATGGAATTGGTAAGCGTACTTTCTTTATTTGACACCCGGCGGTGTTTATTAATATCAAGTTATTTTAGCAAATAAAAAGGTGGATGGCAAACATGATTCGTAGAATGAGAATTTCTGAATTAGATGAGATTGGTGATATATGGTTACAAAGTAATTTAGAGGCACATAATTTTATTGATAAAAACTATTGGCTGGATAATTTAATTCCAGTTAAGGAACAGTTTAAGAAAGCTGATATTTTTGTTTACACTGAGAATGAAAAAGTGTTGGGCTTTGTTGGGTTACAAGATAATTATATTGCTGGTATTTTTGTAAAAAGTGAATTTCGTAGTCATTCGATTGGCAGACAATTGTTGGACTATTTGAAAAATAATTATTCTAATTTAAGTTTAGACGTCTACGATAAAAACTCTCGGGCGGTTAAATTTTATCAGACAAACGATTTTGGAATTGTTTCGACTGATATAGATCGAGATAGTAATGAAAAAGAATATCGAATGAGCTGGTCAAAATAATTTAAATATTAGCTATTTTTTCATATAATGTTACTTATTCTAATAAAGAAGTTATAATAATATCAATCTATTATTTAACTTTCATCGTTAAATATTTGGTTGAAACTACATTTAGAAAAGGGCAGGTATTTTTATGGCAGATGTTGAAACTTATCTTAAAGGTTTAAAAGAAACAATTATTCGTAGAGATCCCAATCAAACAGAATTTCAAGAAGCTGTGTTTGCAGTCTTGGATAGTTTGAAACCCGTTTTAGAGAAACATCCCGAATATGTTAAAACAAATGTTTTGGGATCATTAGTTGAACCAGAACGTGTAATTCAATTCCGTGTTCCATGGCAAGATGATGAAGGTAACTACCAAGTCAATCGTGGTTTCCGTGTGCAATTCAATTCTGCTATAGGACCTTACAAAGGTGGATTGCGACTTCACCCAAGTGTTAATTTGAGTATTGTTAAATTTTTAGGTTTTGAACAAATATTGAAAAATAGCCTAACTGGACTACCTATCGGTGGTGGAAAAGGTGGATCTGATTTCAATCCTAAGGGTAAATCAGATTTAGAAATTATGCGTTTCTGTCAGAGTTTTATGACTGAACTTCAAAAGTATATCGGACCAGATATGGATGTTCCCGCTGGTGATATCGGTGTTGGTGGACGTGAAATCGGCTACTTATATGGTCAATACAAACGTCTAAATGGTTCACAACGTGGTATTTTAACTGGTAAAGGTTTGGAATATGGTGGTTCACTCGCAAGAACAGAAGCTACCGGTTTTGGTCTAATTTATTACTTGGATGCTTTAGTTAAAGGTAAAAATGATTCATTGAAGGATAAAATTGTCAAAATTTCAGGTGCTGGTAATGTGGCTATCTATGCTTTGAAGAAAGCTCAAGAAGATGGCGCTAAAGTTGTCACTGTATCTGATTCAAATGGCTACGTTTACGACCCTAATGGAATTGATTTGGAAACTGTTAAACAAATTAAAGAAGTAGAACGTGGACGTATCAAAGAATATGCTGACAGAATCAGTACAGCTAAGTATTTTGAAGGTTCAGTTTGGGACCTAGATATCAAGTACGATATTGCTTTGCCATGTGCCACTCAAAATGAAATTGACGAAGAACAAGCTCAATTGATTGTTAAATCCGGTGTTAAGTATGTTGCTGAAGGTGCTAATATGCCTAGTACTTCAAAAGCCATTGCAGTTTATAAAGCTAATAAAGTTATTTATGGACCTGCAAAAGCTGCCAATGCTGGTGGTGTTGCTGTTTCTGCTCTTGAGATGAGCCAAAATAGTGAACGTTTATCATGGACATTTGAAGATGTTGATGATCAATTACAAGCTATTATGAAGAATATTTATGATATTTCTGAGGCAGCTAATAAGGAATATGACTTAGGTGACGATTTACAAGCTGGTGCTAATATTGCCGGTTTTGAAAAAGTTGCTAAAGCTATGTTGGCACAGGGAATAGTTTAGTTCGATTCAGGTTTCCGTCTCCACTACATAATTGCAGGTCTGAAACGCTGTGGGTACGGCTTTGAAATGATTCCGTTCCAACTAGTATTCTGGATTGATGTTTTATTAGATTTAAATATTTAGTGTTTAATAGTAAAATCAAAAAAAGGACTTGTATCAACTGTTGAAGCAGTTAATACAAATCCTTTTTATGTTATTCAGCTTGTGTAATAGGATGTTTCCGAACGATAAAGGTTGTTAGATATGAAATAAATAGAATCACAGTAACAACTAAGTATGGTGAATGGGTATTCCAATCCATCAATGCACCAGACATCAATGGCCCGATAACATTACCAATACTTGTCAGTGACATATTCATACCATTGATAAGTCCTTGATTAGAACGACTCGATTTTGTCAGCAAGGTTGTAATAGCCGGTCTCAACAAATCAAATGATGAGAAGATAACCAACGTTGCAACGATAACTTCAATATGAGTATGTGCCTGGGTGATCCAGAAAACGCAGATAGCACTCAACAAAAAGGCGATACTGATCAAACGCATTTCACCAATTTTGTTGATGATCCAATTGAATGCGGCCACTTGTAAAATCAAAGAGATGATTCCATTCAAAGTCAGAACTAATGCAATCGTACTTAAACCGAAATTAAATACTTGGTTAACATAAATACTATAGATACTTTCGAATCCTTGGAGTCCAAATGATGATACTAAGATCATTCCAAAAAGCATCACCATAGGACCAGTCAAAATGGATCTAATTGACCCTTTTTCAGCAGCTTTTTGTTCGGCCTCAGCTTCCTCAACTTCAAGAACTTCCTTATCCTCTTTCAAGAAGATTTGGGTGAAGATGGCGCTGGTAATACTCAAGACACCAGCAACCCAGAATGGTGTTTTATAACTGATACCAGCTAAGATACCACCAAGTCCTGGCCCCAAGATTAGACCACCACTGAAGGCGGCAGATAACCAACCAATGACTTTAGCACGATCTTTTAACGTAGTCAGATCTGAACCTAAGGCCATCGAAGTAGGGATAACCATTGCAGCTGATAAACCACCAATAATACGAGAAATATTGAAGATTGGTAGGGTAGTAGCCATTGCGAAAATAAATTCGGAAATCATATATGTGAATAGTCCGAAAACAATGACTGGTTTACGACCAATTTTGTCAGACATTTTACCAACAATCGGTGATGCCACAAATTGCGCAAAGGCAAAGAGTGAAGTCATAACCCCCATTTGAGATGTCGTAAAGTGATATTCATTCTTGATGAATGGTGTGACAGGTATGACAAGTCCAATACCTAGACAGATTAAAAAGTTACTAAAAACTAAGATATAGATAGATTTTCTATTCTTCCCCATATTTCCCCTCCTTATTAGCTAATTTTCAGTTCAAAAAAACTACCATCTGCCTATTGACGGTAGTTAAAAATAATAAAACCGATATTCTAAGAGGACTTAGATATCGGCTAGTGATGAACTTAGAATTACATTACTGACAAGCATACTATGTTTTTATATTAAAGTCTAATAGTTTGTAACGTAAAAAGATTATATAATTTTATTATATTTTATCCGTTTGGCATATAAAAAGTACGTAGATATGGACAATCAGTATAGAAGTGACTATGATATGAGTATGACTGATTAAAGGAGGTCATATTTTGGATTTTCGGAGTGGGTTAAACAGTGATAAACCCCAGATAATAAATTTACTAGTAGATTCATTTAAGGAATACATAACAACTAAGAACATGTTCCAACAAGAATTTCGTTCTAGTGCAAAGTTTGACAGATTATTACGTAAGTATTTTGCGCTTGAAGTTAATGTATTCATGAAAAAAGGTTTGGTTTATGTTGGAGCTGACGGAAAGGGTAAGCCTAGAGCAGTTGCTCTAATTGAATTCAATCAAGGTCGTCAGATTAGCAATTGGGACTATCTATCAATGGATGGTTTGAAATTGATACCTGAAATTCTCAAGAACGGATTCAATGGTTTCAATGCATTCGATATCTTTAAGTTTGAAGATCTTTTCGATAAGGTCAAGGGTAAAAAGAAGTGTGCCGTTGAATACTTAGCCGTAGACAAAAGTTTACGTGGCCAAGGTATCGGTAGCAAGATGTTAAATAACCATATTAGTCCTTATGTTAGAAGGATTGGTTATCGCAACATCATTCTTGAAACTAATACAAAAAAGAATGTTAAATTTTATAAGAAGAATAATTTCTCCGTTCGCTCAGTTAAAAAAGTTAACTTGAGTCAAGGGGATGTAAATGATTGGGTCCTATCAAAGGCCATCTAAAAGAAAAAGTCGCTCACATAAAATGTGAACGACTTTTTTTATAAAAACAACTGATTCCTACGACACTTAGAATACCAAATTATTGAGTATGTGAACTTATTATTAAGGAAACTTAATACTTTTAAGTTAACGATTTTACGGCGGAAACGTTATTCTGATTCAACCATGGACCAAGTAACTGTTCCGTTATAAACACCTGATTCGGTATTTGGGGATAATTTAATTTGCCAATTATTAACTCCAATATAATTAGTTAGATTGAGCGTTTCTTTATTACCAGTAAATGGGGTGCTCTGAATTGGCGTTCCATCGGGTAGAAGTGGCTTCCAAGTTCCGAGATCAGTGTCAGCGTTGTCTCTTTGTCTGATAAAGATAAGACCTGAATCATCAGTAGGCAAGGTGTTTCCTTGGCTATCTTTCATCTGACTATCTGCATTATCATTATCGTAAGAAACGTTGATATTGAAATTATTGCTATCGGGATGTGTCACAATTAATTCCCCAGTGGTACTAACATTATTTAATATTTTAGTTTTTCCAGATAAATTAGTGGAACCGAAATCAATTGAGGTTGGGACTGAAGTAATTGCATCAACCTTTTGAATATTCAAATCGGAATTATTAGATAAAACATCTAATGCGACATTACCAGTAGTTGTTCCAACCATTTTGGCATTATTAGTTACGACATTGACAGAATTGGCGGTAACTTTAGCTTTAAATTCAACGGTCAAATTTTGGTTATTACCGATAGCATTAACTCTTGTATTTATCTGACTGGAACCATAAGGACTTGAGTCACCGGGTCCTTTGATTTGAGCATTTCCCATACCATCTCGAGTAATTCCATCTGGTAATTCATCACTAAATTGAGAACCGTCTTTAAGTGTATCTTGTCCACCTTTTACGGAAAAATCAATGTAGTAATCAACAATGTCACCTTTTTTAGCAGTAGTACTATCATGAAATTCAGTTTCATTGTTTGATATATTTTTTACTTGTTTGGTAAAGGTATAACTGAAATCTGGAGGTGAGACTGGAATCGTTGCAGCTACCTTGAAGGTATCAACTTTATTAGGTGATATCTTGGCATCAGAACCCTCGAACTCACCAGTATTGATAACATTTACAATACTATTAGTATCATTAGCGTCATTAGTGATAGTGGCCTCAAACGTTACAGTTGCGGATTGATCATCGGTCAATTGATATGGCATTGGTACAGTTAATTGGCGAGTTGATTGATCATAATCGGTTGGATCAACAACTTCAGTTGCACCACCATCGAATGAACGTCTAATACTTGATGTATCAATTTGTAAGCCTTTAGGCAAGGTATCGTTAATTTGTTTGAAATTCCATGCAGCCCCGTATCCATTATTGACCATTTTTAGTGTAAATTTCAGTTTGTTACCGGACTTATTGATACCGTCAGTCCGGGATTCATTCGTATAAGTCTTGGTGGCTGTTGGAATTGAATATGGTTTAGCAGTGACACCCATCGTTGAACCGAAATGGGCTGTTTGTCCAGGTGCTAAAGTAGTAGGTTTCCATTTCAAGACGTATGAACTATCAGCCGTAACAGATACACCTAATAATGGGTAGGCATTAGCATAGTTGTGTATCTCAGCACCGGTACCGGAAACTACTTCACCGGAAAGCCCCTTGGCCCAATTATTACCTGAACCACTACTTGTGTAAGCTTGACCATTATAAGATTGGAATCCATCCGGCATTTGATTTGTGATCATTAGACGATAGGTTCCGGCTTCTGCGTCAGAGTTGGTAATGAAGATTCCTTGTTTATTACCAAGATCGTAGATTGGAACTTGATCAGGAATTGAACTACTGGAACTACTACTACTACCTAATTTTGTATCTTCTCCAAATAGAGTCGTGAATGATTGAGAAACATTTTCGGTATTTTTAACATACATTTCACGTTGAACAATGGCAGAATTCGTTGGTGAAGCTCTTAGTAGAATTTCGACTTCCATAGAGTATGTCCCATTTCCGTAACTTGAAGAACCTGCACGATTAAAATCACCAACAATTTTGAAAGCTAAATGACCATCTGGGTCAGTCGTCACGTAATAATGTTTATTGGTTAATCCAACGTTATTGTAATTACCAGTAGATTTAGATCCAGTCCCTAAAATTGAGAATGGAGCAGCTAAAACTGGTTTTGTAGTATTACTTGGTGCTATCAAAAAGTTTGGTGAAGTCAGTGAAACTTGGCCCGGGGCACTTAGGGCAGAGCTGAACCCAGTTTGGAAGGCAGAACTATAGTAAGTTCCGGCAACATCGAGGAAAACGTTCATTTTTGAATAAGCAACGTTATTAGCACTAGTACTAGACGATTCATCGGCGACCGTGCTATCTAGTCCAGCACGAACTTGTCCGGTTGTATTCTGGGCTAATCCAAAGGTATAACCTAGTTTTAAATCCGGACCGATGGGTATTTCCTGCATTTGTGATGTGCGGCTGGAAGGTTCCCACCAACCAGTTAATCCGTCATCGAAATCTTTCGGTGAAATAGTTGTCGCGGCATTAACTGTTTTCCCTCCGATAAATATGAAAGCTAAACAAATTAAAAAGATAATTGCTAAATAATGTGCAATAAATTTATTTTTTCTCATTTTAATATCCCCATAATATACAAATAAATTTTCCCAAAATGAATATAACTATTCGTGATTAGTATACTAGCAATATTAAATAATTGTTTTAAATATAAAAAAATAAGCAAACGTTTTCTGCCGTAAAACAGAAGATATTTGCTTGTTAATTTAAATGGCATCTTTAATACTCCAGGTTAGAATACCCTTATAGGCTCCAGCTTTAGTACCAGAACCAAGTCTTAATTGCCAGTCTCCAATACCAACATATTTAGATAAGTCTTTATCGGAACTAGCATCATCAAATTGATCAGTTTGGATTGCTGTCCCGTTACCAGGAAGTATTGGAACAAATTTACCAACATCAGTTGGTTTGGAAGTACGTTGTCTAATGTATATCAAGCCACTACCATCAGTAGCTATATTATCGTTTGTTAAAGTATTTCCTGTGGCTGTCTTCAATTGAGAATTGGCATCAGTATTGTCGTAAGAAACATTGACTGAATATTTGTTTGAATTTGGATGAGCAACTCTGAGTCCACCAGTTGATGAAACATTATCCAAAGTCTCTGATTTTCCATACATATTGACTGAACCGAAGTCGACGTTTGGAACGGCTAAAAATGATTCTGAATCTTGTACATTTAATGTGGCGACCGATGAAGTCATATCACCTAAGGAATTACCTGCATCAGTTTTGGCATTGCTGATAGTAGCTGAATTCAAGAGTTGACCGACAGAAGTTTTATTGATTTTAGCTTGGAAAGTTAGACTTCCCGTTGAACCAGCAGCTATTGAGTCTAATGGAAGATTTTGAAGTGAATTACCACCAGTTGATTGACTAGTTCCATCAATACTATATGAAACTGAGTTAGGTACTAAACTGATGCCGTCAGGTAAGTTGTCGGTTAATGTTGCTCCACTAGCAAGACCACGAATATCGTCAAAATTCTTTAAGGCTGAAAAATTAATTTTGTAATCAACGATATCTCCAGCTTGGCCGGAAATTGTATCGGAATAATTAGTGTCAGAAGATTTTTTGATTTGTTTGGTAAATGTATAACCGAAGTTAGTATTTTCAACAGGAATTTTAACGGAATCACTGTATTCAGAATCAGTTGAAGGTTTTGGTGTGACGTTGAGATCACGACCGTAGAAGTCAGCTGTATTAGAAATTGTTAATCCACTGGCATCGTTAGTAATGGTTGCCTCAAAAGTGATATTTGAAGTGTCATTATCGCTTAGAGTTTTTCCGGGGTTGATAGATAAACTTCTTGTGGTTGGATCGTACTGAACTTTGTTGGCATTATAAGCAGCACCATCGATTTGAACAGATTTATCTTTATATTGTAATCCAGCGGGTAGTTTATCAATAACATTGTTGTAAGCCCAACTACTGTTGTAACCTAGGTTTTGCATTTTAAGAGTAAATTTGAGGGTATCGCCAACTTGATTATTCCCATTGGGATGAGTTTCATTGGTATATGTCTTCTTTGGGGAAGGTAAGGCATAGGGACTTTGAACTTCACCTATGGTTGATGAGAAGTGGGCTACTTGGTTTTGAGCTAGAGTGACGGTATTCCATCTCAATGAATAGGCGGAGTTGGTACCTAACCCCCCATTCATCAAAACTTTGTTGGGACTAGAAGTGGTTTCATCACCAGTTCCACTCGAAGTGAAGCCCTCACCCCAATCAGATGTGTTGCTAGTATTTGCAATATCAAGATGCATGTAATTATTGAAACCATCATCAGTTTCATTGGTAACATTTAATTTATAACTACCATTCTTAATATAGATACCATGTTTATTTCCTAAATCGTAAATTGGAACAGCATCTTGTGTGTAGCTAAAACTATCATCTGGAGTACCTAAACTTGTATCTTCACCAAAAAAAGTTTGGAAAGTGGCCGGATCAGCATCGTTATTTCGAATATACATTTCTCTTTGAACAAGAGCTGAATTAGTTTGTGAGGGACGTAATAGTAATTCAACAGTTAAATTATTGTATGTACCATAGTGATAGTTATCGGCCTTTCTATTTAAAACACCGACAATTTTGAAAACTTTATGTCCATTAGAATCTTCACCAAAGTAATATTGTTTGTCATGCATACCAGTTGTTACATTACCAGAAGTTCCGGTTTTTGTGCTACCACTGGTAAGAACAGAGGCATAGGGACCATAAAGCTTTTTAAATACTCCAGGAGGTGTGATCATGAAATCAGGTGATGAAAGACTGACACCCTCAGGCTTATATACATGACTAGAAGCTGCGGCTTGATAAGTAGAACTTATGTATTTATTATCTGAGGTTCTTAAAAATACATTCATTTTAGAATAACTGCTAGCGTAATTATTGCTAAAAGTAGAATCCTTAGTAATTGTTGAGTCACCAGCACCAGTATTTACTGTTCCATCATTATTTTGGCCTAATCCGAAACCATATCCGATGGATAATCCGTTGTTTTCCTTAATTAATTGCATAGTAGAACTGGACCCTTTAGACCAACTTTTAACGCCGTCATTAAATGTGTAATCAACATTTTTATAATATATATCGGCTTTAACATTTTGAACTGAAATGAAACAAAAGGCTAAAAACACGCCTAAAAAGCTTAAAAGAAAAACTTTTAAGTAAGTCAACTTTCTCATGAATAATGCCCCCAGGATACAAATCACTAATTCTTTAATAGTGAACAATTTATAATTACCTATATATATTATAAATATTTGCCAATATTGGTACTTACCAAGTTTGAAAAGAACAATTATAAAATATTGAAAATAGTTATTTTTGATACTAAAAGCACAAATATTATTTAAACTTTTTAAATATATTGAATTATCTTAAAAAAATAAACGATTACTCAATTTACGAGTAATCGTTTTTCCTTGTGAAGATTATTAATAACTAGGCTTTTTTGAGCCCATTTTGAAGTGATTCAAAGCCTTCACTGGCAATGAAGTAAACCAAAACTAGCGCAGCAATGGAATCAACCCACCAAAGATTGAAAAGGGCAGTCAAAATTGCTCCAATAAGAACTGTTCCAGCCATGTAGGCACAGGTTATGTTGCACATTCCGTCTTCAGCTAGGGCGTCAGAATTGATTGCTTTTCCCAATGAACGTTTTCTTAATGTTAAAAATGGCATCAAAATAACTGAGGCAACTGCGATAGCAATTCCGGAAAGACTGCTATCTGAGGCTTGGTGCGTAAATAAATTAAAAAGTGAAACTCCGATAACGTAAACGGATAGTAGTAGAAGAATTGACCCAACCATCAGGGATGATTTTCTTTCGGCGCTTTGAATCTCTTCATCAGGTGCGCCATTGAATTCTTTTTTTAATCTCCAAATTAAAGTACTACCAGAAATAATTTCTAAAAAACTATCTAAGCCGAAAGCAATTAGGAGGATTGATCCAGCTTTGATTCCGGAATATAGTGCTACGACAAATTCGAAAGCCATCCATGCCGTTGAAAAATATTCTGTTTGTAAACTTTTTTTGATGTAATCGGTATTACTATTCACCATGTTTTTTACCCCTCATAACATGATCCGCATGTTCAAGTGTTTCGTTGATAACATCCAAAATATGCGGGTCGTCCAATTGATAGTAGTTGGCTTTACCAATTCGGTGAGCACTTACTAACTGATATTCACGTAACAATGCCAATTGATGTGAAACAACTGATTGTTCCAAATCTAGCAAATTGACGATTTCAGTGACGTTTAATTCCTGTTGCTCCAGAATGTAGAGCATCTGTAATCTCGTCGGATTACTGAGCATCTTCAAAATTTTCTGTGATTCTGATAAAAGATCATTATTGATTGGTTTGATTGCAGTCATAAATATCTCCTTAATACATATGCTAAATTTAACATATGAAAAATATAACATATGTAACCTAATTTTTCAAAAATAATTGGGAACTATGATATGGTGTGGACAGTTAGTATTTCTAAATAGGAGGAATCTTGTATGGAAACGGCATTTACTGGTAAAATCTCGAGTGACCGAATAATGATGGATTTGAATAAATGGGGTGTGATAAATTATTATTCGTTAATACCTACCATTTTTAATCATAATAGTATTGTAATTGTTATGAATCTTGGAAAATTAGTTGAGGTTGGCCTTGGTGAAAAGCTTACCAAGATCAATGGAACAACTTGCATTGAAGTCATTATTCCCAAAAGTCTTGATACGACTGACTTTTTGAAATATCTTGTTAGTGAAATGAAAAAAGGCGGCTATACTTTAAATATTGACCCAGATTTAGATATTGATCCGAAGCTGACTGGAGTTTATCAAGATTACCTGAATACGATTCTACCAATTTTGAATTCATTTGGATTCTCATTGATTGAAAGCAAGAAAAAGTCAGCTAAACCACGTCATAAATATTTAGCCTCATTATCGGAAGTACCTTTTACAATTGATTATTTAGGTAGTAAAGCCACGGTTTATTGGATCAAACGGAATCAATTTGTGATAAAAGCTGGAGCTATTTTGGTGGATGATCCGCCTCTAACTAAAGCTGGTGTCGTTGGTTTTGCTGGTAAATTTGGTTTGAGATTACGTCAAGAGCAAGCTGATAAAATTAAGGATAATGTCTTAATTGAAGATGTATTCCTCCAAAGTGTCAATGAAATTGGAACATTTTTGTATTTTGCCGGAACTAATAGTTGGCTACAATTAAAGTCACCTGATGGCAAAACTTTGAATGAATTAACGATTGTTAAGTAATGTCTGTATTGACATAAGTCGTTAAAATGCTAGAATTTTTACAAGTTAACAAATGGATAGTTGAAGTGACCGTCAGCAACCAGGCTGGCGGTCTTTTTTTGAGGGGGAAGCTTCAAGATGAAGAGGGTAAACGCACAAGTATTAATATTAGGGGCTTTTCTGGAATCAGTTGGGCAGAGTTTTATTTGGCCAATCAATACAATTTTTATTCATAATTATTTGCACAAGTCTTTAGCTGTGGCTGGAGCGGTTTTATTTTTTAATTCACTGTTCACCTTTTTGGGAAATTATGCCGGTGGTAAATTGTTTGATAGAATTGGCGGACACAAAACGGTTATTGTCAGCACATCCATTGCCTTGGTTGCGTTGATTGGATTGATATTTAATCATGGTTGGCCAGCCTATCCAATACTTTTACCGATATTAGGTTTCGGTGTGGGGAGTGCCTTTACAGTTATTAATTCATTTGCGGCACAAATTGAGGAAGTCGATAGATATAAATTATTTAATGCTATCTACGTTGGAACTAACTTAGGTAATGCGATTGGAACTGCATTAGGCGGATTTATTGCTGGAGTTCAAATGACATTGGTCTTTGTTGCTAATTTTTTCTTTTTAACTTTATTCTTTATTCTAGTTATTTTTTGGTTCAAGAATCGTGAGGAACCTAAAGGTGTTTCTAAGAAACATCATAATAAGGTTGCTAAAACTAAATTGCATCCAGGTGTTGGATTGATTTCGCTATTTCTAGGTCTGACTTGGGTTTCATACTCACAATGGAGCAGTAATATCTCAGCTCATTTGACAACTTTGGGTATTCCTGTCAGTAAATATAGCCTATTGTGGACAATTAATGCGGTTGTAATTGTTGTGTTTCTACCATTAATAAATCATTTGGCTGAAAACAAGGATTGGTTCAAAAGATTTCAAATTCCAGCCGGAGTAGTTTTTTTCATTGTTGCATTTGGAGCAATTATTGATGCTCGGGAATATTGGGTATTCGCTGCAGGGATGGTTGTCTTAACGCTGGGTGAAATGTTAGTTTATCCTGGTATTCCTGCGCTAGTTAGTGAACGAACTCCGAGATCAGAAGCTGGACGTTATCAAAGTTTACTGAGCATGTCAGCGACTTTTGCTAGAGCTATCGGTCCATTAATGGGTGGAATTGTTGTTGAACATACTTCATATAATATTTTGTATTTAATTGCTATTGGAATTTTGATCTTCTCATTCTTTATTCTTAAACGTGGGAAGAACGAATTAGGACCTAAACTTGAAGAAGATTAGAGAGTGTAGCAAAGTTCTCGGTATTTTATATGAAAGAATTTTTACAAAATGAAAGCGGTGTTATAATATTCTTAGGATTTAAATGGATGTTTGAATTATTCTTAGACTTCTCCCTACCAGAGACAGACGCACAGTTGTTAGGGCTTTACGGAATCTGCCTGTTCCACCCGCTATCTCTCGGAGGTATCCTTAATTTCGTAAGTAATTCAGTGTATAGTCTCGATTGGCTATACACCTAATTGTCTCAAAGCTTTGATAAAGCTGCGATTGATTAGAAGTAAACAAAAAAATCTATCTAAAAATTCTACATACACAATGAAGTCCTGATTGAGCTTATTCAATGTATCTTAAATAGTGAAAGAAGTGACATCTGATGATGTATTCATATTTGAAGTTAGGCCCTAGAGATGGAGTCTTGATAATTGCAGCTCTTATTATGTTAGTTTTAACACTAGTTTTTAAATGGTCAGTATGGGAATTTCTGTTCTCTATGGTTGCAATCATAATTGCATTCTTAGCAGGAAGAATGAAACCAGATAAGAAGAATGTGCTTGCTTTCTTGAAAAAATAGTTTGAATTGGGACAGGATAACTTGAATTTTTGTAGATTCCAAACACGTTCTTAACCATTAAAGTTTCAAGTACATTATTGATAGGACAGAGGACTATCTTAAATTGTCGGGAACACGCCGTACCAGCTCTGGCTAAAATGATAATAAGCGTTAGTTGGTAGTAAACTCGCGTTCAATTAATTTTGTACGAAAAAGGGCATTCTGGCCTGTACAAACCGTTTCAAAATAGGGAACGTAACAGAACACAAAACATCCACAATTCATATTGTTGAATTGTGGATGTTTTGTGTTTTACTGTAATTTTATTTTCTAAATTGTATCGGGAAATCTTTTGTGACCGCAACGACCATTGCAAGCACATTTCTGATCATCAAGCATTGGACAGTGACAAATTCCATCGGCACTGGCGCATTTGCATCCAGGTTGGCAAGTCATTCCTTGATGACAGTAAGGGTTATTATCAGTCATATTAATTATCTCCATTGTTTGTTATTAATTCTATTGTAAAACTCTAACACCAAATGATGGGGCAAAATATGAAGAAATTTTATCAATTTTAACATTTGTTCCCGGACGTAGGGCATTGAGGTATTCATTATTTCCAAGATATAGACCTACGTGATAACTGGCACCGCTAGCTCCCCAGAATAGTAAATCTCCAGGTTGTAGTTGATTGATAGCAACTTTAACTCCGGCAGATTCTTGAGGAACAGTCCAAGAACCGATATTTTGACCGGTTGCTTGACGGAAGACGTATTGCATCAAACCAGAACAATCATAACTATCAGGACCTTTGGCATTCCAAACGTATGGTTTACCAAGTTGTTGTTTAGCTGCAGCAATCACATCAGAAATTGCTTGTGATTTTGATTTACCGTTCAAAATAATTGGTGAACGAGTAGTCTTGATTTCTGAAACGGCGGATGAAGGTAACCAACCACCATCACTTAATTCGTACCAGATTGTGTTTCCTTCTTGAACAGTTGAATCAACTTGAACAAGTTTTCCAGCAGAAACACGTCCTTGACTAGAAGCTGAATATTTACTATCGGAATAAATTGCAGAATTTTTATTTACTTGTAAAGCTGCATAGTTAGGGTCCCAAATGTGTGCGGCAGTTGAGTCAAAATTTGAATTAGTGATTTTTGTGAATGCTCCAGAAATCCATTGATTACTACCGATTTGATACCATGAATCACCATTAGCGTCGATTACTTTTTGAGAAAAACGCCAATTTGTTCCGTTAGCAAGTTTTTGACCAGTAGCGACTTTATTTGTGCCATAGCCTTGCCATAAATCAGTCCCAGCTGATGGAGCGTAACTAATTTTTGCTATACCAGTGTTGCCAATTTTTGTTGAAGTTGAGGCATCGTCACTGTTGATCCAAGAATTAGTTGCGACTTGATACCAAGTTTTGCCATTGGCAGTATCGGTGTAGTTGTATTGCCATTTACTGTTGGCATTTAGTTTGTTTGTGGTAGCGATGTAATTACCATCTTTATAATTATAAATTAGCGCACCATTTGAACCGGAATTAACACGACCTGTAGTAGCATGACCATGTTGAAATTCAACGTCGTCTGCTTTGACAAATTCATGAGTAGCAACTTGATAGACAGATCCGACTTCTGGAAGTTCAGTCCTTGAATTAGTTAGCCAAGGTGTGTTGGCTGCCAAAGCTCTGTTAGCAATTAATTTGCCATCATTGTTGTATAAATGAGCAACTCTCGTAGTTGTAACTATGCCATTTAAAGCATCAGCCTTAACTTGATTACTGTTGAAAGCTAGACTACCTACAATACTAGTTCCAATTAGAAGAGTACTGAATAATTTTTTATTCATTTTCTCTTATCCCCTTAATATATTTCTTATATCCCTAAATTAGGAAATTGCTATTTTTATTCTAGTTGATTGTTTGCTGGGATTCAATAAAGAGTGGGTGGATTAATAACTTTGTTCAAAAGGGCTCTATTTTCATTGATTCATTAATTTTATAGCTTTATATTTTTAAACAAATAACATGTTAAAATATGTATACGCCGTAATACGTTTATATATCAATGATTTATAGATGAAATATATTGATGTATGAATAAACAATAAATAATATATTGACTATAATTATGTAAAGGCTTACACTTATGTCGTTGCAAGGAATATATTAAAAAATGTATATTGAGGAGGGGCGTGATAATGAAGGAAACTCAATATCAGAAAAAGGGTATTGCTCTAATTTATTTAGCAAAAAAATTCTTTACACTTAGTGTTGGTGATCGCATACCCACTGTCGATGAGTTGTGCGTTGAAACGGATACATCAAGGGGAACGATGCAGAATGCACTTGAAACACTAAAAGAAGATGGTGCAATTAAAACCTTATCTAGAGGTCATTTAGGAACCTTTTTGTTGGAGCAAAATCAAGACAAATTGTTAAATTATATGGATGATAGAAATATTGTTTGTGCCATGCCATTACCATATACAAAGTACTATGAGGGCTTAAGCACAGGATTATATAAGGCATTTGAAAATCGTCAGCTAAATCTTAATTTGGCATATGTTAATGGATCTGTAAATCGTCTTAATGGATTGATAGGTAATCGATTTGATTTTATTATGACATCTGGCTTAACTGCTGACTATTTAGTAGAAAACTATAATGTTCAGTTGATTAAAATGTTTCCCGATAAAACTAACGTTTCATCACATGTGTTAGTACATAAGAAGAATACAGTAATGAAAAAATATACTGGAATCCATGATGGAATGAATGTTGGTGTTGATTCTCATTCAATTGATTACAAATTGTTAACTAACGAAGTTATAAAAAATCATAAAGTTAATTTGGTTGAAACTCCATATAATCAAATGGTTCAAAGAATTGAAAATGGAAGTCTTGACGTTGCCATTTGGAATCGTGATGAAATTGACGAAAAAAATTATCCGATTGATTTTGAGCCAATTAATAGTGACCTTATAGAAAAGGCATCACAGGCTGCACTTTTATGCAGAAGGGATAATGATTTTATAAAAGAGATTGTAGAAAAGTATGCTGATACTAAGAAGATTACTTTTGTTCAAGAATTAGTTATTTCTGGTGAAATTTTACCTGAGTATTAGGAGATGATTGTTATGAAAGAAACTACTAAAGAGAAATTGGATGTTTTAAACAGGGTGGGTAAACTTGATAAAGAGTCATTTAGTTTTATCACAGAGGTAGATAAATATCTTGAATCTAACTATAACAGTACAGATAATGAAATGCTTTTGATTCATCTATCTGTGGCCATTAATCGGATGAATGATAAAGAGGTTGTTGATAAGTTACCAGATGATGTTTGGGAGCAGATAGTGGCGAAAGATGAGTATCAAGAAGCTACTTTAATTTGGAAACATTTAAGCCCTATGGCTCCAGTTGAGTTTTCTATAGATGAAACACAATATATTTTATTACATATATTAAATATATTAAGGAGAGATTAAAATGATTAGAATTGTTATTGGCGGACAAATGGGAAAAGATGAGATTGAAGCCTCATTGAAGAAATTAGCTGGATCAAGTGATGTTGAGATTACGATTAAAAATGATTTAGATGCAGCTATGGCAATACAGAATGGGGAAGCTGATTATTATATTGGAGCATGTGAAACTGGAGCTGGTGGTGCCTTGGCAATGGCAACAGCGTTGTTAGGCTCAGATAAAACAGTTACAGTGGCGTCGCCCTCGAAAATTTTGTCAGAGGAACAAATTGCTGATGAAATTAATAATAAAGGAAAGATAGCGTTTGGATTTACTATTAATACAAAAGAAACAGTTTTACCAATTTTAGCGAAATATTTGATTAAATAATATTAAATTAGTTTCTTATCTTTCAATATACAATATTTAGTATATTGAAAATTAAAAAGGGTGGTTAAAAAAATGAACGTTACAACGCTAATTAATTATATATTAATTGCTGCTGTTGGTGGTGTCGGTTCAATCCTGGCCAATCGTGGTATTGCTGTTTTCAATGATGGTTTGAGACCTATTATGCCTGAATACATTGAAGGTAAGATTACTAGAAAGGAATTAGCAGCAACAAGTTTTGCTGTAAGTTTTGGATTAATTATCGGTTTTGGTATTCCAGTCTCAATTGGATCCACGATTCTAGTTGCACATAGTATTTTACTCGCAGCTGATGTAATTGGTACTTGGACTCCTGATAATAAATGGGGTACCGCACTAGCAGGTATTGTAGGTGCCATTTATGGTGCAGGATTATTGTTTGGACTTTCATCAATTGTTGCATTATTTAAAATGTTGCCATTCAACTTCTTGCCAGCATTGTCATTAATGAGTGGCCCTATCTTGTTAGCATTTTGTGCCTTTCCAGCATTGGCTGTTGCAAGTCAACATAGCCCCAAAAAAGGATTCATTACTTTTGGTTTAACATTTTTAGCTTATCTATTAGCAACTAAATTTGGTACTTTCAAGGTTAATGGTTTTACTGTTACCTTAAACGCCATTGGTATGGCCCTACTAGTTGCAATGATTTGTATGATTTACTTTGCAGCTCAAATTAAAGGTGACGGTAATTCTAATGCAAGTTTAGTAAATGTTTTCTCAAAACGTGTCGGACGTATTAGAGGTAACTGGATTTGGTTATCGATCATGGGTGGTTTAATTACCGCTGCATCAAGTATGTTGATTCTTGCTGTTGATGTTCTACCACAACAGTTATTAGTTAAGAATCAAGTTATGGAAGCAGCAATTGCAACATTTGCTCGTGCTATTGGATTTATTCCATTGGTATTTTCAACTGCAATTGTTACTGGTGTTTATGGTATGGCCGGAACAACTATTATTTTTGCAATTGGTTTACTTTTAAAAGGGCAACCTATCGTGGCATTCATTGCAGGTTTTGTTTGGATGTGGATTGAAGTTCAATTATTAGCCGCTACAGCTAAAGGATTGGATAAATTCCCTGGTTTAAGAGATATGGGTGAACATATTAGAACATCATTGCAAGATACTATAGCAATCGCATTATTAATTGGATCAGCCATTGCATGTAATAAGATGGCCGCAAATGTTGGTTTCTTCTGGGTTATTGGTTTCTGGCTATTAAATAAGAAATCAAAGAAGCCTTTAGTAGATATGGCAGTCGGTCCTATCGCAACAATTGCATTTGGTGTTTTATTAAATGTTTTAAGAATGATAATGCTATTTTAATTAAAAATTTGGGAAAGAGGAATTAACATGTTAGTACCTGGTATGGTTTATTCACACGAACATATTCCAATTGATTTGTCGGAAGTTAAACATAATGAAGATTGTCATTTGGATTCGCAAGACTTAGTAATTGATGAATTTAAGGATTTATATAAGAAAGGCGTTAGAAATATTATTGATATGACCAATAGAGGTATGGGTAGAGACATACCATATGCTCAAAAGGTTGCTGAAAAGTCAGGAATTAATATAGTGCAGTGTACTGGATTCTATCAAGACGCTTTTTTACCAGTCGAAGTATTTAGATTGTCAGTAAACCAATTGGCTGAGGGAATGATTAAAGACATTCAAGTTGGTATAAAAGGAACAAATATTAAAGCTGGAGTTATTGGTGAAATTGCTACTACTCAAGGTAAGTGGATGTCTGGTGAGGAAAAAGTATTTGATGCAGCAGTTATTGCAGCTAAAGAAACAGGATGTCCAATTAGTACCCATACATCAATTGGAACATTGGGTCATGAACAAGTTAACTATTTCCAAAGAAAACATGCAGATTTAAGTAAAATTGTTATTGGACATGTTGATCTTTCAGCTGATTCTGAATATGTAATTGATATGTTGAAGTCGGGCATTAATGTTGAATTTGATACTATTGGAAAAAATAATTATTTAGCAGATTCAATTAGAGTACAAATGCTTAAGGATATTGAGGCAGCAGGATATTCCGACCAAGTTGTTATGTCGATGGATATTACAAGAAAGAGTCATCTTAAAAAGAATGGTGGAAATGGCTATGCATATTTATTAGATAACTTTATTCCACAATTGGAGAATGCAGGTATTTCAGATAAGTTCATTAATAAAATGATGATTGATAATCCACAAAGAATCTATGGTGATTTCAATGCCTAAATTTAAAACTTATCCTCTTGAAAGTATCTCAACAGAAGAAGCTTTGAAAAAACAGTTTAAACTGGTTGATACTATGACACGTCATTTTATGGGAAATGAATTATTAAGTCGTGGTGATTTGGGCGTTGTACCAGGGCTTAATCAACCTAGATATACTAAAAAAGTTGAAGAGGTCCTAGCAGATTATTTTGGTACTGAGTCAGCAATGTTGGTTAGAGGATCAGGTACTGCTGCAATAAGACTTGCTTTACATTCAGTGCTTAAACCAGGAGAAACCTTACTTGTTCATAAGGCTCCAATTTATCCAACTACAAAAGTATCTATTGATAGTATGGGGATTAAAACCGTTGTAACTGATTATAACGATATTGAAAATCAAATTTTACCTAGTGGTATCTCAGCAATTTTAATTCAGTACACACGTCAACAACCAGAGGATTCCTACTCTATGGAGCATGTAATATCATATCTATCATCTAAGTATCCTAATATACCAATTATAACGGATGATAATTATGCAGTTATGAAAGTCAATAAGATTGGCGTTGAATTGGGAGCAAGTTTAAGTTGTTTCTCAACATTTAAACTTTTAGGTCCAGAAGGAATTGGATGCATCGTTGGAGATAAAGATGAAATTTCTAAATTAAGAAAAGAAAATTATTCTGGAGGATCACAGGTTCAAGGTCATGAGGCTCTGGATGTATTACGTGGGCTTACTTATGCACCAGTTGCATTAGCCAATCAGGCAAATGTTGTTAATGAATTAGTAAGTCGTTTAAATAATAATGAAATACCAGAAGTTTCTTATGCATATGTTGCTAATGCCCAGTCTAAAGTCTTATTAGTTGAATTTAAGAAACCGATTGCACAAAAGGTATTGGAATTTACTAATTCTTTGGGTGCGGCACCTAATCCAGTAGGCGCTGAATCAAAATACGAAATTGTTCCAATGTTTTACCGAGTGTCCGGAACATTTAAGGCATATGATCCAGGTCTTCTTAAAACGACTATTAGGATTAATCCTTACAGATGTGGTGCAGATACCATTATTAGAATTTTGAAGGAAAGCATTAGTAAGGTGGTGGAATAATGTTTCTTAAGGAGTTGGAAGAACAAAATCCAGAATTAATTGATTACGCATTTGAATTGCATAAGACACAACAAATATTACCTGATACTTATGTAATTGATCTTGATATGATTCGTGAAAATACTAAGAAAATTGTTAAAGAAGCTAATGAAAATGGGATTGAGCTTCTCTATATGACTAAACAATTGGGTAGAAATCCAGTAATTGCTAAAGAAATAGAAAAGGCGGGTATTGAAAGAGCTGTAGTTGTTGATTTTAGAGAAGCTGAAGTATTTATGAAGAATAATTTAAAATTAGGTAATGTAGGTCATTTAGTTCAAACACCCAAGGCATTATTGAAAAAAATTATTAGTTATGGAACAAAGTATTTTACAATGTATTCTTTAGAAAATGCTAGAGATTTAAATGAAGCTGCTAAGTCAGTAAATAAAACCCAAAAAATTATTTTAAAAATTCAAGATACAAAAGATGATATTTATCCTGGTCAAGTTGGTGGATTCACGTTACAAGAATTAGATGAACAAATAGGTGAAATTAATAGTTTTACTAATATAGAAGTAGTTGGATTGACAACATTTCCCGCAGTTCTATTTGATGAGAAATCATGTTCGTATAAAGCTACATCAAATATGAATACTGCTAATGAAGCAAAGAGAATATTTGAAAAACATAATGTTGATTGTTCAGTAGTCAGTCTACCTTCAGCAACAGCGACTAAATCAATTTCATTAATTAAAGAACTTGGTGGAACTGAGGGTGAACCAGGTCATTCTTTAACAGGAACTACACCGATGCATGCAGTTAAGAGTTTACCAGAGAAGCCTGCTTATTGTTATGTTAGTGAGATATCACATAGTTATGGGGATCACAGCTTTATTTATGGTGGTGGCTATTATAGGAGAGGTCATTTGAAACATGCGATTATTAGAGATAATGATAAGGATGACCACGCCGAGATATTACCATTAGACGATTCTAGTATTGATTATTATTTAGAATTGAATAAAAAATTTAAGTCGGGATTGCCAGTTGTTATGTGTTCTAGAACCCAGATGTTCGTTACAAGAAGTACGATTGCTTTAGTAAGGGGATTACATCAAGGAAATCCTAAACTAGTTGGATTATATGACAGTCAAGGTAAAAAATTATCGGAGGGAGTTAAATAATATGGGAAAATTTGGAGTTATTGTATTAGATAGTTTTGGTGTGGGAGCAATGGATGATGTTCCAGAAGTACGACCAGACGATATTGGAGCAAATACTGCTTTAAATATTATTAAAGCGGTTCCACAAATAAAAATACCAAATTTGATTAAACTTGGACTGATGAATTCAATTGGTGAAGAGAGAGGAAATTTTAAATTTTCAAATTCAGCTAATTGGGGTACTTCTAATTTAATGCATCATGGTGCCGATTCATATTTAGCTCATCAAGAAATTATGGGAACAAAGCCCAAAATGCCACTATTACAACCATTCAATGAGGTCATTGATATAGTAGAAGCTCAAATCAAAAAAGATGGATTTGAAGTTAAGAGATATGGTGATCCAGGGTATCAATTATTATTAGTTAATAATTGTGCAACAGTTGGAGATAACTTGGAGGCTGATCCGGGCCAAGTCTATAATGTTACAGCTACATTAGATGAAATGCCATTCGAGGAAATTACTAGATTAGGTGAATCGGTTAGAAGTGTTGTTAAAGTTTCCCGTGTTATTGCATTTGGTGGTAGAGATGTTACTTTAAAGGAAATATTAAATGCTAGAAAAATTGAACATGAGAAATATGTAGGTGTTTCGGCTCCTGAATCTGGTGTTTATAATAAAGATTATCATGTTATTCATTTAGGTTATGGAATTAATCCAAAGGTTCAGTTACCTCAAATTCTTCAAAGAAACGGAATTGATGTTGCGCTGGTTGGTAAAACATCTGATATTATCAATGTTAAAACAGATAGAAGGTTCCCAGGAGTTGATACTAACTATTTGTTTGACAAATTCATTGATCAATCAAAAGATATGAAAGATGGATTATTGTTCATGAATATCCAAGAAACCGATTTAGCGGGACATGCTGAGGATCCAGTTAGTTACGCTGATGTACTGGAAAAGGCAGATAAGAAATTATCAGAAGTATTACCATTGTATACTGGTGATGATATTTTAATCGTTATGGCAGATCATGGTGATGACCCTACAATTGGATTTTCATTACATACACGTGAGAGGACGCCATTGTTGATTTATAAAGAAGGTACAACTAATAAATATGTTGGCGATCGTCCAACATTATCTGATGTTGGTGCCACTGGTGCTGATTACTTTAATGTTGAAGCACCTGAAAATGGAAATAGTTTCTTACATAGGATCATTGATGGCACTAATATTGGTGATTAAATATTGATATTGTGGAATTAGTCAAAGAGGTATTATTACTTAGAATATGATTTTTGGAGTGACCTTGTGAAAGGGTCACTTTTTTGTAGATTGAAATAGGTTTAATGATTGCTAAGTACTTAGTGATTTTAATACTGATAAATTAAAAACTATGCACTTATAATAAGTTTTTGTCAGCTCGAGTACATCAGCATTCATAAAAATATTATGATATGATTAATTTAATTCTACAACTCAATAAGAGAGGTAATTATGTCAGATAAAAAAAGTGCGTTTTTAGTGACACCGATTGGTGAACAAAATTCACCAATTAATATTTCAGCTAGAGGATTAATTGAAACTATAATAAATCCTGTTTTAGAGGAAATGAATTTTGAAATAACTAATCCTATGAATGATAATTCTACTGGTTCAATAACTAATCAAATTATGAAGCATATTGTTGATGATGATCTGGTAGTGGTTAATTTAACGGGAATAAACCCTAATGTTATGTATGAATTGGCGCTCAGACACTCTACTGATAAACCGGTGGTTGTACTTATAAGAAATGACCAAATTTCAAAGGTGCCCTTTGATATAAAGGATGAAAGATTAATAATCTTTAATGACAGCTTTTATGGTGTCGATGAATTAAAACAATCTGTTAAAAAACATGTAACAGAGGCCATGAGTGGAAAGGGGCATAGCCCAATTTTTAATGCAACTAAAGAAATTAGTATTGTTAGAGGAGATAATTCTGAAGAGAATATAGTTTCTAGTATGGAAACTATGAAGGTTAGTATTGAAAATCTTGAATCACAAGTTAAGAGATTATCGAATGAGAATGTATATAGTGATTCAATAATGTCTGACTCAGTTTCTAGGAAGATTGATACCCTAAATTCAGCGCAATTATCAGGATTAGTAATTTCCTCTGTTGCCGATTCGATTAGAAACACAGCTATTAATGGTAAAGATGATATGGGAGCTTAAGTATTTTTTTTAGAATATCAATGTGACATGTGATGGATAAATAGAAAAAGGCAAGTAAGAATAATGTACTTGGAATGAAATACAATGATATTGCTAGGAAATATCAATCAACACAGTTAAATCATTGAAAAATAGAAATGGTTAGTAAAAAGCTGCTTTTTCTTTTTATTTAAAATGATTCAATGAAAATTGGGTATATCAATAAATATACAATTGTAATTATTTAATATCATAGAAAGATTCTTAGTCTCTTATGTCAATTTGAGGTATACGTAATCAGTTGAACAGTTTTAGGAAACAACAATAAACTGACTTATACTTTGATATTAATGGTATGGTTTGTGAGCTTTTTCAACAACCTAAATTTGATATTCGTGATGTAGTTGATTTTCAAAAGGTTGTCGTAATTCGACTAAATTTAGTTTTATATTAATTGAAGTATTGTTGAGGAATAATGCATTAGATGTTAAAAATGATTGGGAGAGTTCAGTTAACCCTATGAAGAAATTAATGAATTCTATAAGGGGATACGTTACTTTAAATTATCGTTGATGAAAGTAGTGATTTCGATAAAATTATTGTACGAAAATGATAGGTATTTTTGATTTCATTATTCTTATTTATTAAATTGACCACCACTTGACTAAGCAAATCAATTATCTGAAAAATAAACCAAAACAAAAAGGCCATTATATCAAGGATTAGTCCTTAATATAACGGCCTTTTTTAACATTATGGAGGTGAGGGGAATTGAACCCCTGTCCAAGCGTAATGCTATGCAGGCTTCTACACTCATAGTCATACTACTTAATGTTTCGCTACTATGTGCGCCGCATGGCTAGGCTAGTCATAGTAACTATTCCGGTAATCTCTTTTTAACTATTCAGAATGCGTAGTCAAACGTAGCTCAATTAATTTGAGACCCAATTCTAACCCTTGAGCGAAGTCAGGCTGGATCACGCTTAGACTGTTTTTAGGCAGCTAATGCGTAAGAATTATTATTTTTTGCAGTTATAATAAACTGTGTGTTTTAAAGGGACACAAGGCCCTAAGTGCGACCCACACGCTACTACACATGTCGAATCCAGAACACCCCCATTGGCATTCACTAGTTAATAATAACGAATTTTTACTTATTTAGCAAATCAAGAGTCTAAATTCTACAAAATTAAAAATAATACCTTAAAGATGCCACTTGGCATAAAACTTGTTAAAATACAGTATGTAGACGGAGGTATGAAATATTGAATGAAAATGATAAGAAACCATTCTACAAAAGAAATTGGTTCTGGATCACGATTCTTTCGATGTTTATTGTAGTATCAGCAACGACTTATATCGCTAACTATTCATACTTACAAGATAAGGCTGATCAAACAACCGTTAAACAAGGAAAAAATCAATCAGAGAAAAAAGTTACAAAGAGTCCTTCATTGGTTACTAAATATAATTCTATAAAAACTGGTTCAGAAGGTTATGTCAAAGATGAAGTCATCAAAGTATTGGGGAATCCAACCTCAACGCAAGATCTTAATACCGATAACGGAATGATGATTCTAACCTGGGATGGCACGGACAATAACAGTGGAGTAACGATTCAAATAACTTTTGAAAAAAATATTGCGACAGCTAAATCAATTCAAGGTCTTGACATAGATAGGAAGAAACTCCTAACTATGAAAGATTATGACAAGCTTCAAATTGGTGATAAATACAGTCGCGTAACTAATATTTTAGGAGATCCAGACAACTATTCAGATATGAATGGTGTCAAAACTTTAACTTATATGTCCGATTTGGATGAGATTGATCCAACCCAAGCAACTAATATCCAAGTCAAAATTTCTAATAATAAGATTATTACTAAGTCTCAAGTAAATCTTAAATAGAGCAAAATAAAAAAGGTGTACATGTCAAAACATAATCTGCTTTGATATATGCACCTTTTTTTACTGTGTCACGTTTTGCGTAATGTGTCGTTGATGGAAAATACCGAAACCTTTAATTGCAAGGCTAGAAATGGCAACCGACATAACTGCTAGTAGGAATGAAATCATATCTGATACGGCAATATTTCCTAAACAAACGAAACTATCAATGATGAATAGGCTGATATATTTATCCACTCCGAAGTTCTTATGGATAATCATTGGCGGAACGGTTGTCCCACCACTAGACATATTGAGCGTGTATAGAATTGCCAAACCAATTCCGAAAATGATACTTCCTACTATTATAGCGATAAGTCTGCTATCAGGAATTAAATTGTAAACGGGAGTTATATATAGAAGTAACGGTAACATAAAACTTCCGATTGCTAATTTGATGGTTGTTTGTCGATCTAAATGTATGTAAGCCATGACTAACATTCCAATATTTATGACAAGAACCGAGATGAATGTTGGGATTTTCCATCCTGCTTGAAGCAAGATAGCAATACCGGTAGCTCCACCGGCTGCTACACTATGCGGCTCGAAGAACATATTAAGACTGAATGCGATAAGTTCCAAAGCGACTAACATTATTAGTAGTTTTAGGGACGTTCTCTTCTTCTTCTGCATGTTTACTACTATATCATGAATATAACTTCATGGCAATAAAAGTTTAAAGTACTTTTAATAGGAAGAAAGTTTTTTGTTTCATAAATATTACTAAAATTACAGAAAATCGATTAATTGTAACTTGACAGACGTGGCGATGTAATAAAGACCTGTTAGTATTAGCAACATAGTAATTAAGAGCTAAGCAATTTAAAAACTTAAAATTTAAACTTAAAGGATGTAATTTATTTATGAAAAAACTTTTATCTATCGCTTTATTCAGTACAGTAGCTTTAACAGGAGTATTCGCTTCAACAAACACTGCTCAAGCCGCAGTATCAAATGGTAATAACTCTGTTTCAGTAGAAAAAGGTGATACATATAAGAGCATTGCTGAAGAAAACGGAATTACAGTTTCCGCTTTGGAACAAGCTAATGGTCGTGAAATTGGTGGATTTGATTTGATTTTCCCAGGCGAAACAATCACATTACCTGGTGCCACAACAACGAATACATCAGCTGATACAACAGCACAAGCAGCAACAACTACAGATACATCTGCTACAACACAAACAGCATCACAAGATACAACAACTGCAACTACTCAAAGTGCTGCACAAACATCTACAACAACAAGCACAACTGGTACTTCACAAGGAACATTCAAGATTTCATTCTATGATCCCGCAGTATTAGGTTCAAACATGGGTTATAGCGGTGTTGCTGCTAACCTTTCAGTATTCCCTAAGGGTACACAACTTAAAATTACTCTAGCTGACGGTACAGTAATGTATAGAACAGTTAATGATACAGGTACATTTGCTAACACAAACTCACAACAATTAGACGTTGCTATGCCAAGTTCATCAATCCCTTCATATGGTGTAACTACAGCTTCTGTTGAAGTAATTTAGGAAAACAGAGAGTGGAGCAGGCCGGGAATTTTCGAGGATTAGCAGGAATTTACGAATTATGCACAGGGTTATGTGCATGATTTGTGAATTCAGGCTAACCGGAAGAAATTGGCCTGTGTAACTCGTTTCGGATAGAGAGCGGAGCAAGGGCGGTCAGCTCACGAGCATTTGCAGGATTTCACGAATTATACGCGTACTTTGCGTATGATTTGCCCTTGTGTAGCTCGTTTCAAAATAGAAAGCGTAACGTAAAACAGCCACAATTCCAAACAAGAATTGTAGCTGTTTTTCTCTGTCCTAAAATCACAATACCAAAAACTAAACCACCAATTAATTTATTAGTAAAAAATTAATTTCTCTAATGTAAAATGATAAATGAAAACAAATTTAAATATTTTTTATTTTTAAAAATATAGTGTTTATCACCTATAAAATGTGTCACATCAGTCTTACAGAAACATTGAAATACGGGCATTTTAATAAATACCATGCTATAAATAACACTTGGCACATAAATATAAAATTAGAAAACTGAATGAAAAAACTTATTTTAATTGATTGACAATTTAAATTTTAGATTGTATTATCTAATCAACGATTAACAAAAGATATTTATCAAACAAATTGATCGGGGGAAGTAGTTCATCCTCGTTTGTACAGAAAACCTCTATTTGCTGAGATGAGGGCAACGACTTGAACGAAAATGACCCGTGATTGGTGCGCTGAATCCTTTGGGATAAAGATGCAATGGCCGGTACCCTTTATAGTACACGCGTATAGAATTTTTGTACGTTGTTGAGGGGATAAGTGTAAGCTTATTCCAAATTAGAATGGTATCGCGCCTAGTCGCTTCTAGAATTGAACACATTGTGTTCATTTTGGAAGCGGCTTTTTTGTTTTTATAGATATGTTTTTAGTTGGTTAAGATTATATAAGGTGGGAGAAAAGATATGAGTAAATTTAAGAAGTTAAGTAAGGTAATCTTACTAGTTTTCACAGCATTATTCATCTTCGTACTTGCTGGTTGTAGCAGCCAAAGCAAGGAAAAGACAGTTAAAGTTGGTATCAATCCTTCGGATGCAGCTATCTGGAAAGTAGTTAAGAACGAAGTTAAGAGTGAAGGAATCAATTTGAAGATTGTTGAATTCAACGATTACAATCAACCCAATACAGCATTGGTTCAAGGGGAAGTTAATATCAATGCTTATCAACATACTTTTTTCCTAAACTCTTGGAATAAAGCACATCATTCAGATCTTGTTTCTATTGGTAGAACCGTTATTCAACCAATGTCATTATATTCACACAAAATCACTAAACTAAGTGATTTAAAGGATGGCGCTAAAGTTGCTATTCCTAACGATGCTTCAAACGAAGCCCGTGCATTGCAATTACTAGAAGCAAATGGTTTATTGAAACTTGATGCTGGCGTTACTTTACCATCAACAAAGAACATCAAGGAAAATAAATTGAACTTGAAGTTTACAACTCTTGATGCTGCACAAACTGCTCGTTCATTGGACAGTGTTGATGCCGCTATCGTCAATGGTAATGTTGCCAGTGATGCTAAGTTGGATCCAAAGAAAGCTATCGTTACTGAAAAAATCAATGAAAAGTCAAAACCTTGGATCAACATCATTGTTGCTAACAAGAAAGACAAAGATAACGCAACTTACAAGAAAGTTGTTAAAGCTTTCCAAACAAAGAAAGTTGCTAAAGAAATCAAAAAAGTTTACGGTGCCAGCTCAATTCCAGCTTGGAACGCCAAACTATAATAGAAGTTTTAAAATTTGAGGAGGTTTTCATATGTCAAAATTATCAGATCCATTAATTCAGAAGTCGATTGAAGATTTAAAGCAATATATCGCACTACCATCCGTTTCAGCAAAGAATCAATCTATTACTGAGACAGCCGAATTCCTTAAAAATTTACTACAAGACTTTGGAGCAGATGCCACAGTTTGGGACGAATTCGAATATCCCGTAGTCTTTGCAGAAATCAAACCAAAACAACCTAGTGATACAACAATTCTTATTTATAATCACTATGACGTTCAACCAGAAGAACCAGTTGCCCTTTGGAATTCAGATCCATTCAAGTTGAAGATAACTGATGATAAGTTTATCGGACGTGGAGTTTCTGATTGTAAGGCTGACTTAATTAGTCGTATCACAGCCTTAAAGATTTATCGTGAAGAACATGGTGATCTTCCTTGTAACATTAAGTTCTTAGTTGAAGGACAAGAGGAAGTTGCTAGTCGTCACTTGGAAGACTATTTGAAGAAGTATTCTGATAAACTATCTGCTGATTTGATAATTTGGGAATCAGGTTACAAGAACGAACAAGAACAATTTAATTTTACTGGTGGTAATAAAGGTGTTCTATGTTTCGAACTAGAAGCTACCTCAGCTAACATCGACTTGCATTCATCATTCGCAGCCGTTGTTGACAGTGCCACATGGAGATTGGCTCAAGCACTTGATGCTTTGAGAACTCCAGAAGGTGATATTAAAGTGCCTGGTTTCTACGATGACGTTGTAGAACCTACTCAAAGAGAAATTGATTTAGTAAATAAAGCTACCACACCTGATTTGAAAGATAAGTGGGATCTACAAGTTCCATTATTGAAGAACAAATCAGTTAACTACAATTTGACATTCAATCCAACCATTAATATAGAAGGAATTAGTAGTGGTTGGGAAGGAGAAGGTGTTAAAACCGTTACTCCTAAAGCTGCCACAGCTAAATTGGAATTCAGATTAGTACCTAATCAAGATCCACATGATTTATTCGATAAATTGACGAAGTATTTGAATGACCAAGGTTTCAAAGATATCAAAGTTAAGTATCTCCTTGGTGAAAAAGGTTACCGTTGGGATTTAGATAGTCCTATCGTTGATAAATTAATCGGAACTGCTAAAGATTTCTTTGGTGGTGAGGATAAGGTTGAGGCCTTACCTTCAAGTCCTGGTACTGGTCCAATGTACTTATTAAATGAATATACTCACGCTTCAATCATTTCTTGTGGTGTAAGTTATTCAAAGGCTGGCAATCACGCACCAAACGAAAATATTAGAATCCAAGATTACTTAGATTTCATTGATTTCTTCGATCAATTCTTGGGTAAATTAAGGGAGTAATTATTAAATGGCAGAACAAAACGGAATAATACAGCTAAAAGATATTGACGTTACTTTCGCCAACGAAGGTAAAACAATTGAAGCTGTCAAAGACGTTTCCATCAATGTTAATAAGGGTGACGTCTTCGGGGTAATTGGTTACTCTGGTGCTGGTAAAAGTACCTTGGTTCGTGTAATCAATTTATTACAAAAACCTACTGCAGGTTCAGTTATCGTCAATAATCAAAATCTAACCGAGTTAAGTCCCAAGGATTTACGTAAGGCTCGTCGGAATATCGGAATGATTTTCCAACACTTTAACTTGATGAATTCTTTAACAGTTTATGGAAACGTTGATTTTCCATTACGCGATTCAGGTTTGAGCAAAGCTGAACGTAAAGAAAAAATTGATAAATTACTTAATATTGTTGGATTAGCCGATCGTGCTAAGAACTATCCTTCACAACTATCTGGTGGTCAAAAACAACGTGTTGCGATTGCTCGTGCTTTAGCTAATGACCCAGAAATACTAATTTCTGATGAAGCTACTAGTGCCTTGGATCCCAAGACTACCACTGAAATTTTGAACCTATTAGGTAGTTTGAATGAAAAATTAGGTATCACGATTGTTATTATTACTCACGAAATGGATGCCATTAAACAAATTTGTAACCGAGTTGCGGTTATGGAAGATGGTCAACTTATCGAAGAGGGTAGCCTGTTATCAATCTTTGGTAATCCAAAGGAACAATTAACAAAAGACTTTGTTAATACATCGACACATATCGGTTCCGTACTTGATGAAATTAGAGATAGTGGGATTGTTGATAAGTTATCTGGTCGCTTGATTGAGTTGAACTATATTGGAGATTCAACTAACGAACCTATCGTTGTTGAACTTTACAAACGTTTCAAAGTTGAAGCCAACATTCTTTTCAGTAATATCGAAAGATTACAAAATACCACCGTCGGTATTATGCTTTTCGCCCTAACTGGTGATGATCAAGATGTTGAAAATGCGATTCAATATTTGAACAGTCTCAAAGTTAATGTTAAAGAAGTAACTTTATCTAAGAAAGAAGGCGAATAATTCATGGGAAATCTAGTAAACAAATTTCTTCCTAATGTTGTAGCAAATTGGGAAGGCGATAATGGTTTCGTAACTGCCATTTGGCAAACACTTTACATGACTTTTGTCAGTGCATTATTTGCCGGTATTATCGGAATCCTTTTAGGAATTCTCTTAGTTGTTACTGCAGATGATGGAATTACACCACATAAGGCTTTCTATACTTGTCTTGATAAGTTGGTCAACCTATTCAGATCAATTCCATTTATCATTTTGCTAGCTGTAATTGGACCATTTACAAAGTTGATTGTTGGACAAACAATCGGACCTACTGGGGCCTTGGTTCCATTGGTTATCGGTACTGCACCATTCTTCGCTAGACAAGTTCAACTAGCTTTAGTTGAAGTAGATCACGGAGTTATTGAAGCAGCCGAAGCAATTGGTCTATCACCAATCAAAATCATTTTCAGAGTTTATTTGAAAGAAGGACTTCCTGAACTGATTCGTTCTGGAACTCTAACAATCATTAGTTTAATCGGATTAACTGCCATGGCTGGTGCTGTTGGTGGTGGTGGTCTTGGTAATATGGCCATTTCCGTTGGATATCAACGTTTTGAAAATGATGTAACTATTGTATCTATGTTATTTATTCTGGTATTGGTTTTCGTTATTCAAGGAATTGGTGATTTTGCCGTTCGCAAACTTGAACATTAGATAACAAATTGATCGGAAAAGTAACTTACAAATATTTGTACAGAAAGCCTCAGGTAATGAGATGAGGACAAAAATGTAAGTGAAAATGATCCGTGATTGGCATTCCTGAATTTTTAAGGAGTGATGGTCGGTACCCATTACAGTACACAACATGTATTACATGTTAATGAGAAAAGTGAATGTGAATTTGCTTTTAAAATAGAATGGTACCGCGCAAAAGGCGCTTCTATCTTAGACAAACTGATGTCTATGGATAGGAGCGCCTTTTTATATTGAGGAGGAGAAATTATGAAAAATAGTAAAATTAAAGGAATATTTTTATTAATCTTAGCCACATTTAGTTTATTCGTACTAGCAGGTTGTGGTACAAGCAAGGCTAGTGCATCAAAGGAAACGACTGTAAAAATTGGTATTACTGGTTCAGATGACCGTGTACTAAAGGCTGTTGCCAAAAAAGTTAAAAAGGAAGGTATCAATCTAAAAATTGTTGAATTCTCAGATTACAACCAACCTAATACAGCTTTACAACAAGGTGAAATTGATTTGAACGCCTTCCAAACAATCATTTTCCAAAATGACTGGAACAAGAAACACAATACAAATATTGTTTCAATCGGTTCAACTGTAATTGCCCCAATGGCTCTATATTCAAAGAAGATTACTAAAGTTAGTGAAATTAAAGAAGGTGACAAGATTGCCCTTCCTAATGATGCTACTAACCAAGCTCGTGGATTAGATCTACTAGAAAGTGCTGGTCTTATCAAATTGGATGATGCCAAAGTTCCTGGTCTAAAAGATGTTAAGGAAAACAGATTGAACTTGAAGATTACTCCATTGGATGCCGCACAAACTGCTAAATCACTTGATGATGTTACTGCTTCTGTTGTTAATTCTGGTGTTGCTAGTGATGCTAAACTTGATCCTAAAAAGGCTGTTTATAGAGAAAAAATTACTGCTAAATCAAAGCCTTACGTAAATATTATTTCTGCTAACGGAAAAGATAAGAATAAAGCTGCTTACAAGAAGATTGTTAAGGCATATCAATCACCTGATATTGCTAAGATTATCAAAGCCGAATTCAACGGTTACGAAAGTCCAGCTTGGAATTACAAAGTTTTACAATAATTAACTTATAGTTTTGGTATTAGAAAAAGTGAAAATTAATGTTTGCTTTTAGAATGATACCGTGTCGAAAAGGCACTTCTATTAGGCAAACCAGCCTGATAGAAGTGCCTTTTCAAATTGAGGAGGAAGATTATGTTACAGGGGAAAATTAAGGGAATATTTCTAATATTCATTACCACACTTAGTTTGTTAATTTTAGCTGGTTGCAGTAGTAGTAATCAGTCGGGGAAAACGATCAAAGTCGGTATTTGTGGAGCCAATGATCCGGAACTGGAGAGGGTTGCTAAGATTGTCAAAAAAGAAGGCATCAACATAAAAATAGTTGAGTTTTCTGATTATAGTCAACCAAATACGGCTTTGGCACAAGGGGAAATTGATATGAACGATTTCCAGACGTATACTTTCCAGAGTGATTGGAACAAGAAACATAAGACTAATATCGTTTCAATTGGTGAAACAGTAATCGCCCCAATGTCATTGTTCTCAAAGAAAATCACTAGTTTGAGTCAATTGAAAAAAAGCGACAAAGTAGCAATTCCAAATGATGTTACTAATGAAGGACGAGCCTTACAGTTGTTGGAAAGTGCCGGTTTGATAAAATTGGATGGTAGTAAGATACCTAATTTGCATGATATTACTGAGAACAAGGTTGGTATTAAATTATCGTCACTAGATGCAGGTCAAACAGCCAAATCCTTAGATGATGTGACTGCTGCCTGTGTTAATAGTGGCGTTGCCAGTGATGCCAAATTGAATCCTAAAAATGCTGTTTATCGAGAAAAGATTACCGCTAAATCGAAACCTTATGTGAATATCCTGTCGACAAATGCCAAAGATAAGGATAATCCTGCCTTTAAAAAGATTGTCAAAGCCTACCACACTAAAGAAGTTGCTAACTTGATCAGTACAAAATTCCACGGTTATGAAAGTCCTGCTTGGAATTATAAAGTTTTGCAATAATAACTTTGCTTAATAATTAAGACTGCGAAAGTAGTCTTTTTTATTTTGTTTGGAACCGACATAGTTGCTAACTTTGTAGTGACAATATGATTAATCCCTTTTCATATAAACCAAGTTCTGTTAAACGAGGAGAAATGCCAAGGTAAAAATGTCCTCAAAATTCAAAAAGAAATCCAATCCATAAATGAATTGAATTTCTAGATTAAGCATAATCAATAATAGTTGAAGAAAATATTATTATCGCCATTTTGAAAAGTTACTTCCCATTTTGGTATCTCCATAGTGTTATCAAATATTGTGTGGAAAATGAAATACCCATATACAAAATAAAAGTGGAGCTTAACTCAGGAATAAATTTGTTAACTACGGCATGAATTATAATCATTATTGCCCATAAAATCAGTGTTTTATAGTTTCCTTGACGGTAAATATGACCATTCTTTTCATATATTTTACAAGTTATAGTTCGTAAGTAAGCAAAACCAATAGCCAAAATAACAAATGAAATTAAAGCTCCAATAAGTAATGAAATTGTTATTTTTAGTTGGTCGTGAGTGATTTTATTCCACGCATTAATCGCGCCAATAATTAAAATCACATATTGTCCTTTTGAGTCAGTTTTTATTTCCTTAGGTTGTAATTGTTTATAAAAAATATACACTACAATTATAACATCAAGGATAATTTGATTAAATGATGCACTTAGCATAAGAAATCTCCTTTAAAAATAATACTTTTTATAATCATATATTCATGAATATTGAAAAGCAACGAAAATTCAGATTAAAAATACATTGTAAAATATATAGTATTTGAATAGATTCATTCTATTCTGTATTAGGTCATTATCCGCACAATAATTGTGTGAAATATTATTTTAAACTTGTTCAATCGTATTCAAAGACTTTTTGGACTTTTTAATCTAAAATTAAGATAGTAATGAAAAGTAGAAGTCAGGGATATATATGAAAAATTTAGGGATGGTTTTAAAAGAATTACGTAAAAGTAAACACTTAACACAGAAAGAATTGTCCGAAGGTGTTTGCGCACAATCAATGTTGTCAGCAATTGAGAATGATGTTTATGTTCCCAACGCTAATTTATTGATAAATCTTTCTAAAAAGCTCGGCGTTGATTTGGATGAAATTAGTTTATCCACTAATTTTGAGATCAGTTCTCAAGAAGAATTTAATGATACTGTGGAAAAACTATGTAATGAGCATCAATATACCGAATTGAAAGCATTCCTATTACAAGATGATGTAATAAATGATTTGAAAACTAGTCAGCAAATACAATCATATTATTATTATTTAGGTGTTTCGCAATTACAGACTAATTCTATTTTTTCAGCTATCCAGTCATTGAAGTTATCATTAGCAGAGGCAAGCGGAACTCGTTTAAGTACCTTATCCCGATTAGCTTATGCAGCAATTAGCTATGTTTATGCCTTACAAGGTCAAAAAGAATCCGCAGCTGATAATTTAGATTTGGTTTTTAACAATTGGGATGAATATAATTATGATGAAAACCAGAATATCCTTTATTATTCAGCTGCATTAATTTATTTTAAAATGAATGATTATCAGAGCTCAACAGCCTATTTGGTTGATGGAATTAGTTTCATTACCAAACATGATTCGCATTATATGTTAGCCAATTGTTACTTTCTATTAGCTCGATTGTCAAAAGTTGCACACAATGATAATGAGCGTGTGGAAGCTAATAAGAGAAAAGATTTATTCACTGAATTATATGGAGAAAAAGTTTTTGAGAATTTCTAATTAGTCATTGAGGTATATATTGAATAATATAAGCATTCGATATTATTCTCAGGAAATGTTGTAATAAATCTACTAAAAGACGCGTATGTGCGTCTTTTTTTCGTGACTTTGCTAATATCAGAATACTGATTTTATCTAATGTCGGTAATTTCGTATGCTTACTTCATCAAATAGATGGAGGCAGTTGAAATGAAAAAATTATTTACAAACAGCGTTTTAGTTAAAGCACAGAGTAATGAAGTTAAAAGAATTTTATTAGATCCAATGTCACTTATAAAATGGAACCCAGTAATCGCAGAAATCACTAAAATAGATGATAAAACATTTGCGATTCATCGTGATGTAGAAGCATTAAATAAGGACGAGGTTATTTCGATTAGTCCAGTAGAGAACCAAATTATTTATAGTAGTACTAGTGGGAGATTGGAATATCAATTGATATTCAGTTTGATTGAAGAAAATCTGTTCACAAGTATAAAAGAAGTGTTTTACACGTCAGATGAAACTAAATTACCGATGGTGTTGTTAAAACCAATTGCCAAGAACGCATTCAATAGTAATTTGATTCAGCTAAAGGAAATAATTGAACAATTAAATTAATCATTGATATTTATGGATACAAATTCAGAATTAATGAGTTTGCTTTTTTAAATCTCATAGTGACAAATTTGTAAGGCATTTGTAAGTGATTTAAATGTACTAATATCTGTAAATAAATTAATATGTAATTAAAGATAAAGAGGGGGAAGTAGCTTATGCATATTTCAATTAGACGTTCAAATAGTGATAAAGTTTTTGCTGGTGTTATCGGAGGATTGGCTGAACATTTCCAATGGAACCCAACAATTGCCAGAGTTTTGTGGGTTATCGTCAGTTTGACACCATTTCCAGGTATTATCGGATATTTAGTATTATGGATGCTAATGGAAAATCCTGAATAATAATAAATGGAGGTTGAAGATATAATGCACATTCCTGTAAAAAGATCAAAAAACAATCAAATTTTTGGTGGAGTAATCGCCGGACTCTGTGAGAATTTCGACTGGAATCCAGCAGTTGGTAGAATTCTTTATGTTCTACTTTCGTTAACACCAGCTTTTCCAGGTATCATTGTTTATTTAGTTTTGTTGTTACTAATGGAAAAACCAGATGAAAATTAAAATAATAAAAACGTCCACAATTCGCATTTGAATTGTGGACGTTTTGTTCTATGTTAGAGATTAAATATCAAAAATCTCAGCGATTGTATTTAAAACTCCGTCATGGTCGTTATCATCTTTAGTAATTAAATTTGAGGCTTGTTTAATATCTTTAACAGCATTTTTCATTGCCACACCAGTACCGGCTACTTTAATCATTTCTAAGTCATTACCATTATCGCCAAATGCAATTACATCAGATGTTGATATTTTGTAGTAATCGCATAAATCGGTAATGGCAGTTCCTTTATTAGTGTTAATAGGGATAATGTCGATACTACCAAAGCCACTGACGGCTGCGTAAACTAAATGGGAATAATTATCATTAATAAATTTAACTGCATCAATTAAATTACTATTAACTAATTGAATATTAATTTTATAAACAACGTCATCAATGTTTTCGAGTGTATCGACATGGACCAAGTTATCGTGATAGTAATGGTCGATATCGTCAAATTTGTTAGTTGAATAGGTAGCCTTTTTTCCTGATAGGAATAGCTTAGTTAAATTTAACTTACTATTTAAAACGGGGATTATTTGATTCAGGTTGGCCTGGGCAATGGTTCTTTCGTCAATGAATTTACCACCGACATTTATTTGTGCGCCATTTTCAGCAATGAAACCATCAATTAAAGGTGATTCTGAAAAGATGGCAGTTAAATGACTATAACTGTTTCCGCTGGCAACAAAGAATTTCACATCTTGTTGATGCAATTTTTTTAAGTAATTGTTCAAACGTTCATGATCATAAGTGTGTTCGGAATCGAAGAGAGTACCATCCACATCAGTAGCAATTAATTTTAAATTTGTCATTTATAATAATCCCCCAAGCGATATATTTACTATCTATATTACAGCAAAACGAAATACTTATGAATAGAAGCGACAATTGTCGGTGTAAAAACTATGATATAGTATTCTAAAATGGAATAGGAAGTGTCATGATTGGATATCCAAAAGTTAAAAACGTTTGTTGATTTGTCGAAAACTTTAAATTATACTGACACGGCCGAAAATCTTTTTACCACACAGGGAAATATTTCTAAACAAATTTTAGCTTTAGAAAAAGAATTAGGAACACCGTTGTTTACTAGAGCACATCGGCAAATATCTTTGACGCAACAGGGTGAAATAACTGTACCTTTTGCGAAAAAGATTATTCGAAATTATACTGAATTACAAGTTAAATTAAACGACTTTCAAGACAATAAGGATTTAACAATAGAGATACGTACTATTCCAACAATGCCCAGTTATCAAAGCTTTGCACTGATAACTCAATTTTTGAAGGAGTATCCTGAAGTTCATCTACAATTGCAGGAAGAAGAAAGTTATAATTTAATGACCTCGTTAAAATCAGGCAAGTGTGAAATGATTTTTGCCCGAGTATTTAATTTTGACGATGAAAATTTGGAACGGATCGTCATGGAAAATGATGAATTTGTCGCAGTGTTACCTAAAAATCATCAGTTTGCGCATGCCAAGCAGTTGGATCTTTCCAAATTAAGGGATGATAAATTTCTTATTCTGGGTGACTCAACTAATTTGTATGATCCAGTGCTAGAGCTCTGCCATAAAGCAGGATTCAAACCAAAAATCACTTACGAAGGTACCCGAGTAGATCTTATTAAACAGATGGTTCAAAATAATATGGGTGTCTCATTAATGATGCAAAAGACTGCTCAGAAATTTGATAGTCAAAAGTTAGCGATAGTTCCACTAACAACTAATATTGCCAATGAGTTATGCTTTCTTAGAGTTAAAGGAAAACATACAAAGGTAAATGATTTATTGTGGAATTATATTGAAAAAGAAAACAGAAATAAATAGATCCAAAAGTTATTGGGGGACAAAATTATTCAAGAATTATCAACGCAAAAAGTAATAGAACTGATGGAATCAGGCCTAAAGATGAAGTTCTCTGATGAACAAATTGCTATTTTAAATAATGATTTTACTAAACCACTCTTAGTTAATGCCTGTGCTGGTTCTGGTAAAACTACAATTTTTATTTTGATGTCATTAATTGCGATTGCTGAAAACAAAACTGAACCAGATGAAATTTTAGGAATTACTTTTTCTCATAAGTCTAAATTAGACATGGGTGAAAGATATAATAAGTTCGTATCAGAGTTATCGACAACTGGTTTGGATTTTTCCACAGGGCGTCCCAAATTCACGACTTTTCATGCACTTTTTTATCAACTGTTGCGCCAAAATCCTGAATACCGTAGTTCAAAGGTATTGTCGTCTTATCGGTTCTTTATTAGAGATTTGGCTGATCAAATAAAACATCCTAGCAATGTAATAACGAAGGATGAAATGCTTGAAGAAATGTTTGATTTAAATGATTATATGATCAATCAAGGATTAACCAGTGATGGTGTTTTACCCGATGCAACGGCGGATAAACCATTATCGGAAGCTATCAAAGTTATGTCAGACTATTCACGTCAGAATCACACGGATGAATTTTACTCAGATTATGTGGATGTCTTAAATAAGTATCAAGATTTGAAGCGTCAGAATGGTTATATTGACTTCAATGACATGAAATTATTGTTGTTGGAGAGTATGCAGGTTCCGGAATATTTGCAATATTATCAACGGGTTATGTCGAAATTCAAGATTGCGGTTATTGATGAGTTTCAGGATATTGATAATTTGCAGTGGGAGATTATTTCCAAACTTCTGAGTCCGGAAACTATGAAACATTTGATTGTTATCGGTGATGATGACCAGAGTATTTATTCATTCCGAGGTAGTAATCCTAAGTATATTTTGAATTACAAAACTTTATTACCGGATGCTCAGAAGCATAATTTATCGACTAATTATCGGACGGGTGAGAAAATTTTGAAACGGGTTATTCCGTTGATTAAGAAAAATCATGTGCGTTTGGATAAAGAATTATTAGCGGATAAAAAGGATCAAGGTGTTTTCAAACTATTCAGCAGTAAGAAATCTGGATTCTATGGTGACTCTAAAATGTTGAAACGTCTGGTCAAACAAATTAATGATCCTGAAATCAACAATGATGATATTGCTATTTTGGTTCGTTATAATTCTTCCAGAATGTTGTTAGCTGATTGGTTAGCTAATCAAAAAATTTATGCCAATATAAATAACGCTGGGGCAATTTTACAGAATAATATTGTCTATCGGATTATTAGCCAATTGATGAGAGCTTTTTGGGATAATCAATATAAATATTTTTCTGATCAAACTAATCGAATTGGTTTTAGATCTTATAAGGATCACACTGAAAAAGTTGAGCGTCGCTCTGAACGTGAGATAGAAAAATTAAGCGATTATCTTTTGGCCGCTGAAGCTTATAATGCCGAAACGAATACACCGTTTAAGCGTCATGATGAGCGCGTTAAAATTTATTTCAATGGTGTGAAACGATTCAAAAAGAGAATTGCGGATGCTGAAACGGATGAGGATAAGAAAAAGATTTCAAAAGCAGCGATTGATGAAGTTTATACAGCTGCCACTAAATTAACTGATCGATACTTTGATTATATGGAAGAAAAGAATTTCATGTCTAAAGTCGAGGTTAATGATATTAAGAAATATCTTGAAGAAGAATTGGAAAAATATGATAGTTTAGATGATTTCTTTTTCAAAGAGGAACGTAAGAAGGAAATACTGTCTGACAAGATGGAACAAGATAAACAGGAACATCGAATTCAATTCTTATCATTGCACCAATCTAAGGGTTTGGAATTTAAGTATGTTTATCTTTATGGATTGACTGATAAGGAAGTCGATGCTGCCAGTAAAGTCTTGAATACTTGGTTCCCACCAGAAATGACGTTTGATAAATTTGTTCAGGAATGGAAATCAATTTATAATCATAGTTTTAAATTTTTGGAGAATGCTTTGAAGTCAGCCCATATTGATAATTATCGGGATGTAACAAATAATAATGCCTTCAATCCAATCAATATTGATAAAACTTTGAATAAGAAGAGTGAATTTAATATGTTCCATGGTTTCTACAAGGAAGTTGAGAATTACTCAGCTATTGTAGAGGAGGAACGTCGCTTACTTTATGTTGGAGTCACACGGGCCCAACAGGAATTGAATTTGCGAATTGCTCCAGATTCTAGTCCGTTATTATTTGAGTTGGAATTACCGAAGAAAAAGAAGAAGACTAACTAACTGAGTCCAAATAAATTAGAAATAACTGAGATTAACGAAAATTCGTTAATCTTTTTTTTGTATCCGAAAGATGATGTTCGTTTATTTATGTGTAAAGATTTTTATCTTAAAAAGTATCAATGATGAAAAACTTCAGTTCAATAACTTTACGTCTTGATTAAATATTTGTTAGAATCAGGCCCATTCAATTTGCAGGTTTCATTCGATGATTTTCATTATTAATGGCAATCAAAAAATGACTTATTACATGCGGCAGTTGGTCTTTGAAAGATTCATGTCAAAATTTTAACTAGTGAAAAAGTTATCTTCTATGATTGATTTTTTCATCAGCTTGGTAGACAAATCGTCATGGCAAATTGATGGTGTCATACATGCACAATTATATTAAATTCCCTTACTAATTGTTCTTATGATGAAATATCGATGTTAGAAAGGAAAATCTTATATGAAGATAATCAAGAAAGTTGTTGGACTTCTAATATTAGGGATGACTCTAGTTATTATTAATGATAGTAATTTAAACTTTCAAAACAAAATGAATAAAAGTCAGAAAGTTTCTACAGTTGAAAATTATTTGCCCAAAGTAGTAAAAGGTGAGACCACTGAATCAAAGAATAGTGAAAACATAAATAGCGATACTCCGATTGAAATATTTATGGATCATGCTAGGTTACAAAAAAATTATTACTACGATTTTTCTGGAACTGTGCCAAACAAAATGAAATTGGTTTTTGAATATGCGGTTTCAGTTTATAACGCCACAGGAATTGTTAATATTCAACCGGGGAAAAGTCAGTCCGGTCACAATCAAGTAACTTTTGGTGTTTATAACAATAAATATCAGAAATCTAAAACTGATTCAAAATCAATTGAATTAGGACATGGTGGTCCAAAAATAAAAATTAATATATTGGATAGTATTAATTCGGTTAATCATGGTAGTGCTGAAATTAATTTAGCTTATTCCTCAGAATTAGACCGGGGTGTGGCGGTTCATGAACTGGGTCATGTTTTGGGATTAGATCATAGTGATAATAAAAATTCTGTTATGTATCCCTTTGAGAATGGCAAAGTAGTACTTTCAGCTGAGGATTTAAAGGCTTTACAACGAATATATCCTAATCGTTTGGAATGAGAAGTTCTGTTATACACAATAAGCACTAATTTCGTTTATCCTAATTTTGAGGAATAATGAAATTAGTGCTTTTTGATATGTATTCCAATATGGAATGTATATTGCTATAACTTGAATTGTTCTGCCAACTTACCACCACTATAATTATCATTATTAAGAAAGCAGAGGTAATTTTATGTCAGAACAACCATATGATTTAAGAAGAGTAATTGCTGAATTAAAAGACCAACCTGGTCAATATCACGAAACAGATGTTGAGGTGGATCCAGATGCTGAACTATCTGGAGTCTATCGCTATGTCGGTGCTGGTGGAACAGTTGAGCGTCCAACAAAAGAAGGTCCATCAATGATGTTTAACAACGTCAAAGGTTTCCCAGATACTCGAGTTTTTATCGGTGCCATGGCTAGTCGTAAACGTGTTGGTCAAATTTTGCATCATGATTATAAAACTTTGGGTCGTTTGTTGAGGGATGCGGCGGATCATCCGGTTGCTCCAGTTATGCTAGATTCTGACAAGAATGCTCCAGCACAAGAAGTTGTCCATAAAGCAACTGATAATGATTTTGATATAAGAAAAATTTTGGCAGCACCAACAAATACTGAGTACGATGCTGGTCCATATATTACTGAAGGATTAGTTTTAGGTTCAAATCCAGATAAATCTATGACTGACGTTACGATTCACCGAATGGTTCTTGAGGATAAAGACACTATTGGTATGTATATTATGCCTGGTGGTCGTCACATTGGACATTTCCAAAAGGAATTTGAAAAATTAAATAAACCAATGCCAATCACAATCAATATTGGACTTGATCCAGCAATAACCATTGGCGCTACGTTTGAACCACCTACAACACCACTTGGTTATGACGAATTGAATATTGCCGGTGCCTTGCGTAATCAAGCCGTTCAATTGGTTAATGCCAAAACAGTGGATGAACGTGCGATTGCTCTAGCTGAATATGTCATTGAAGCTGAAATTATGCCTAATGAAACTATTCGTGAAGATATCAACACTAATACTGGAAAAGCGATGCCAGAATTTCCTGGTTATAACGGTGATGCCAATCCTGGCGTGAATGTGGTCAAGGTAAAAGCTATCACGCATCGTAAGGACAATCCAATTTTCCAAACAATGATTGGTCCTAGTGAGGAGCATGTGTCATTAGCCGGAATTCCAACTGAAGCAAGTATTTTGGAATTAGTCGATAAAGCCATTCCGGGCAAAGTTGTGAATGTATATAATCCTCCTGCCGGTGGTGGTAAGTTGATGACTATCATGCAAATTCATAAGGATGACGAAGCCGATGAAGGTATCCAAAGGCAAGCTGCTATCTTAGCTTTCTCAGCATTTAAAGAATTGAAGACTGTTATTTTAGTTGATGATGATGTTGATATTTTCGATATGAATGATGTAATGTGGACAATCAATACTCGTTTCCAAGGTGATAAGGATATTATGGTTCTACCTGGAATGCGTAATCATCCGTTGGATCCATCAGAACGTCCTGAATATGATCCTAAATCTATTCGAGTTCGTGGGATGAGTTCTAAAACGGTCTTAGACGGAACTGTTCCGTTTGATATGAAAGACCAATTTGAACGTGCACAATTTAAAGAAGTTAAAGATTGGCAAAAATATTTAGATTAAGGAAGTGTTGAAATGTCACGCACACGAAAAATTGTCATTGGAGTCACTGGTGCATCAGGAACTATTTATGCGATTGATTTAATTAAAAAATTACGTGCTATTGAAAACGTTGAAACACATGTTGTTTTCAGCGCCTGGGCAAAGAAGAATCTGCAATTAGAAACTGAGATGTCTTTAGCAGATATCAAAGAATTAGCTGATTATTTTTATAGTGATAACGATTTAGGTGCCACAATTGCTAGTGGATCTTTTCTAACAGATGGCATGGTTATCGTTCCCGCCAGTATGAAAACTGTTGCTAGTATTGCGGTTGGTATCGGTGATAATTTAATTTCACGTGCTGCTGACGTAACACTTAAAGAACAACGAAAGCTAATTATGGTCCCTCGGGAAACACCTCTGAATACAATTCATTTGGAAAATATGACTAAATTATCACGAATGGGTGTACAAATGATTCCACCAATTCCAGCATTCTATAATCATCCTAAAACCATTCAAGATTTAGTTGACCACCAAACAATGAAACTTTTGGATGCATTAAGAATTGATAATGAAATTGGCGGACGCTGGGAGGGAATTTAATGAAATTCTCAATTACACAAGAAAACTATACAATGGATGCCAAAGTTGAAGTTGTTGGTAAAGATTTATTCATTGAAGTGACTGGTGGAGATAATCCACATATTGGTACTGTGACGACCTTGACGAAAGATACTGAATTACAAACAGTTCGTTTCCCTAGTCATGATGGCAGATTTCATAAGGATGACGTTTTGGCTGTGAGAATTGGTAAGATGATTCAAGCTAGTTTGCCTGGTAGTTGTACAATTACCGCTGGAGTTCATGTTAATCATATTTCTAAGAAACAGATTTTTGCTTCTTCGGATATGTCTAAGAATCTTGGTCAGCAAATTTTGGATTGGTTAGAAAAAACTGATTTTGATAGTTCTGATCCAATCTATTATTCTGATATGGAAAATCCAAAATAATTTATGTTATAAAAATTTAAATCAAAAAATATACCTTGTAGAAAAGTCTGCAGGGTATATTTTTTGACCTAAAAATCTTAATTATGGTTTAGCAATGTATTCATTAGTTGCTACACGGCAATACTGTTTACCATTAATTGTAACGACACGATCAACTCTCCAACTTGAACCTGCTGGAAGTGTTCTTGAAATAGGTTCGCCATTTGAGTTATACAAAGCAGTAACGGCTGGAGTACGGTAGTTGATTGCTACTGGTTGATAAGCATCACTACTATCAGCACTGATCCATTCATCAGTAGCGATACGATACATCTTAACGCCATTGATAATGGCACATCCGTCAGTAACCCAAGCAGAACCTTTAGGTAGGGATGTTCTTAAAGCAACACCTTGAGAGTTATAAAGAACAGCTTTAGAAGTTACACTAACGTTAGTTTTTGCAGTAACTGGAGTAAATGCAACTGAACTTTTGACTGGTAAATATTCATCAGTGGCGACCTGATAGTAGTCGGCACCGTCGATTGTAACGATTCGACTGTATTTCCATTCGGTATTGGGTGCTAGGTTAGATTTTATAGGTTTACCATAAGCATCCACTAGAGCAGTGTTACTATCGAAGGTTCTGACAACACCGGCAGTATCGGATTTAGTTGGGGTGTATGAACTAGCTGGAACCCATTGACCGTAACCAACTTGATAATATAGTTGACCACGAATTTGAGCAGTTGCTTTAACACCCATATCTGCCAAAATAGCATTTTCACCTGTAGGATTACCCGAAATATCAGTAATCTGAACAGCAAAGCTAGACTTAGGTGTCACACTAGTTGTTGGAGCTGTTGGAGTTGTAACGGTAGGGGCACTACTGCTGCTACTTGGAATAGGAATCTTACTATAGACCAAGTTAACAACTTGTGGATCTTGAGTATATGCACCTTTAAGAATTGTTGGTAAACTAGTTAGCTTGTAACCGGCGACTTGGCTGTCGGCAGTCAAATCATAGCTGTCACCAATCTTTACACCATCAAGTGTTTTGACTAGAGGGACGCCTTTAGCAAGAATAGGTTTACCACTTTGATCGAGATAATTAATAGTTACATTAGGAGAAGTTTGCCAAACCAAAGGTTGAACAACAGTCATAATGGCTTCAAAAGTTGTCCCATTGGCAGTTGTCTCATTTATATAAGAATCAGGATTTGCACTATAAGCCCAACCTAAATTACCATAAGTCAAAGTTTTGGCACCTGGTGTTGCATCAGTCAATTGATAATTGTCATTGCCAAGATTAGTTAAGTTGTCATCGGCTAAGGCACTTTGTGGCACTGTATAAGTGAAGTGGTAACTATTGGCAATGTCATTTCCGTTAATATCCAACATTTTTGGAGCTGTAAAGCTGATTGGTTGGCCATCGACGGCATAAATTGGTGTTGGATCAGTCACAATATTAGTTGCGGCCACAATAGTAAGTCCCTTACCAGATATGGTTGATTTTAATGGTGAAAAATCGGATATATCAGATTGACCCAATTCAATCATGTGAGAAGCTTGACTATTATTAACTATACTAGTTAGCGTTGGTGCTATTTCTGCCAATTGTTGATTATTCAAACCACTATTTGGTGAAAGTTTAGTATCACCAGAAAATTCAATGTAGGATATATTATTAGTATTCAATTTAGTGACTTGACTAAGATCAATCTCTTTGGCATTTGGATCAGAATAATTACCATCAAGCGTTAAGCTAGCAAGATTTAAATTATCCAAAGGAGTTAAATCGTTATTAGCTGAAGCATCTGTACCTAACATAACTTGTAAACCGACGGTTGTTTTAGCTGGTAGTAATGAAAGATATTGCATACCATTCAAACTTTCAATTGGAGTATCCTGTTGATCAGACATTGATGAACCTGGAACAGCTGATGAATCAGGGCCATTTGGATGTTGTAGTTGATAGGTGCTCATGGCAATATTAATTGACGGATTAATATAACCCTTAATTGCACCTACGGTAATATTGTCGGCTGCTGGAACATTCAAGAAGTATTTAACTGCGTTTCCTAATAATGGATCAGTGAAATTAACGACTGTACTGTTCGTTATATCACTAGGTATTGCATATGAGGGACTAGTTGTAGTGCCAGTAGTTGTAGTACCAGTAGTTGGAGTCGTTGAAGTGCCCGTTCCCGTGGTTGTACTTGATGTACTCGTTGAAGGTGCTGTGGCACTTGTTGCTGGTTGAGTTACAAAGCCGATACCTGTTGTGCTACTAGAACTAGTTGAGGATGTGCTAGACGTTGAAGTAGTACTTGTTGCAGGGGTGGTTGTTGAACTGGTAGAACTTGAAGTAGCAGGAGCTGTAGTTGAGCTGGTAGAACTTGAAGTAGCAGGAGCTGTAGTTGAACTGGTGGAACTTGAAGTAACAGGAGCTGCAGTTGAGCTGGTAGAACTAGAAGTAACAGGAGCTGTAGTTGAACTGGTAGAACTCGAAGTAACAGGGGCTACGGTCGAACTAGAAGAGCTCGAAGTCGTAACAGGTGCAGCTACAGAAGTAGAACTTGTGGATACTACCGGTGCAGTAGCAGTACTTGCTGCAGTTCCAGTAACTGAACTCGTGGCACCAGATGAATTACTCGTGGAATCCGCTTTAGTAGTTTGAGATGGCAAAGCCGTCAAGATCATTGCTGAGAATAGCGAAACCCCTAAATATATGCATTTTTTATTTAATAACATTATCAAATCACTCTTTCCTTTATCCTCAAAACCTATTTTAGGTTGATTATAAATGTATACCAAATACAATGAAATACTGATATTATGGCATAAATAGCTACATACCAATACTGACAATGGGTTAGGGGATTTTCCGGATAAAAAGACGATTTGTAGGTCTAAATATTAGTATATTTCTGCTCAATATATTGATGGCTGAATGTGATTTTTATTTAAAAATTTGGTTAGTTGTAGGGAATTGGGACTTTACAGAGTTCCAGCTGTGATTTGATTCTTATCCAGCCGGTATATTCACTTCCTCTATTTACTCATATTATATGATGATTAATGGTTTTAAATATTAGTTTATAGACGATAAGTGAATATTTATTTGATAGTCTAAAAGTCACTGTTGATAGGGCATACAGCGTATATATTTTATTATTCTTGTAAAATTTGGATAATAAAATATCGGAAGAAATATTTCCGATGAAAAATAAAAAAGTAGCTCTCCAAATGGAGGCTACTTTTCAACCTTATTAATATAGAATTCCCAGAATTTTTGAGCGACATCAATTTTAGACATCAATGGCCAAGAAACTGGTTCGTGGTTCTTTTGTAATAGTGTAACCTTATTAGTATCAACATTAAATCCGGCATCGGCTTGAGCAACATTATTGGCTAAAATCACATCGGCATTTTTCTTATTGAGCTTCTTTTCTGCATTTTCGAGTAAGTTTTGAGTTTCAGCAGCGAAACCTACGACAAATTGTTTAGTTTTAGTTGCAGCAACGTTCTGAAGAATATCAGGATTTTTAGTTAGTTTGATGGTGAAAATATCTTCATCATCATTTTTTTTGATTTTTTGATCAGCAACATTCACTGGTTTGAAATCAGCGACTGCGGCAGCCATGATTAAGACATCGGCGGTTGGGAAAACGTCTTGTAATTGTTTCATCATTTCCTCAGCAGTCTGAACTTGAATCACATTTATTCCGGGTAACGATGCTGTAACGGTCGTAATCAAAGTTACTTCAGCTCCTAGGTCACGGGCAACTTCTGCCATCGCAAAACCCATTTTTCCAGAAGAACGATTACCAATGAACCTTACTGGATCAATAGCTTCCTTAGTTCCGCCGGCGGTTACGATGACTTTTTTACCAGCTAATTTTTTTTCATTGAATTGTGCTTCGATGTTGGTCATAATCGTATCCAATTCAGGCAGGCGACCCTTGCCAGTCATTCCTTCAGCTAAGAAACCAGTTGCAGGTTCAACGATTTGAACGTTCATCTGTTTTAGGACTGTTAAATTATGTTGGACAGCGGGATTGTCGTACATATCGGTATTCATTGCTGGAAATACTAATTTAGGGGCTTTTGTGGCAAGCAGACTTGTTGAAGCAATATCATCAGCTAAACCATTTGCCATTTTTCCAATAATATTGGCTGTTGCAGGTACGACAATTGCTAGGTCGGTCCAAAGTGCTACTTTGATATGAGGAATAAAATCGTCATTTTCGGTTTGTGGTGTAAAATTATCGGTAATAACTGGTCTTTGACTTAGCGTTGCAAAGGTCAGCGGTGTAATAAATTTTTGAGCTGATTCAGTCATGACAACTTGAACCAAGGCTTGTTGTTTAATTAATTTACGAACAATATTGAGTGTTTTGTATGCGGCAATTCCGCCGGTTACATAAACTGTAATGTGCTTATCTTTGAGCATTTTTCCACCTCAAAAAAATTTTTCTTACTATTATTATACATTATTATATTTTTACAATTCGGAGGTTTATATGAACATTTTTACAGCAGACATAATTATTGCAATCATGTTAATTGCAATTGGCAACAATCCCATATTAAGATTGTTACAAAGTACAGGATTAGACTTTCTTACTAGTGAGATTATTATTGGTCTAATCGTGATAGTTTTGGTCTTTTTAATTCACAAGTTCATTTTGAAAAAAATAATGTAAACGTTGGTGATTCTTATGGCGTATAAAATTTTATTAGTTGAAGATGAAGATAGTTTGATTTCATACTTACAACCAGAATTGGAATTTGAAGGGTATCAAGTAATTACCGCAACAGATGGTGAAATGGGTTGGAAAATCTATCAAGAAAATGAGTCCAATCTCAGTTTAGTGATTTTGGATTGGATGATTGCTAAATTGGATGGATTGGAAGTGCTTCGCAGAATCCGCAAACAATCTGATAAACCAGTCATTATGTTGACAGCTCGTGATTATGTCGGTGACAAGGTGGCTGGACTTGATAGTGGAGCAGATGATTACATTACTAAGCCGTTTGAAATTGAAGAATTGTTGGCAAGGATTCGGGTTATTTTACGGCATCAAGAAAATAGTCAAACCGTTCCCACAACTTATACGATAGGTGATTTAACTTTAGATACTAAATCAAGACAATTGAAACGTAATAACCAGATAATTCAACTGACTCAACGAGAATATGAATTATTGCTGATTTTATTACAAAATATTAATTCTACTTTGACTCGTGACGAACTATTGAATCAAGTCTGGGGCGTTAATTTTGATGGACAACCTAATATTGTGGACGTGTATATTCGTTATCTGCGCCACAAAATTGACAGTGATCCCGACAATTCAATCATTAAAACAGTTCGTGGCATCGGTTATACATTAAGGGATGATGACAATGAAACTGAGAAGAAGTAATTCCAGTGCTTCCCAAATTACAATTTCTTATGTCATAATTTTGGGAATAATTACCGTTATTATGGGATTGTCGTTGGCTGTTGGAGTAGGTTATCAGTTAGTTGACGCAAAAATTCAAGACGCTAATGGATTGATGAATAGTTTGCAGCGTTCGTTTATTGACGATAAACCTGATTGGAATCAATGGAGAACTAACAGTAATGTTAATACGAAGGATACTTTTGTCAGGGTGGAGTCCTCGAGAAATAATAAAGAGCATATTTATTATTCGGCAAATACCAAAGGATTTTTGAAAAATAAACCAGAACGAATACCATTTTTTAATGCCTTAGAAGTTAGAGATTATTGGCGGCCATATTATCATTTAACTGAGGTCAGTAAAGGTGTTCGTTATGAAATTTGGGTCAGCTTTCATAGTGTGACACATATTTTTCATGTGATATTTAATATTTTGTTGATTGTAATGTTAGCCAGTTTTTTAATTGGTGTCGGATTGATTTCAGTTTTGGCGAAGCATCTCAATCGACCACTAGTAAATCTTACAAGGTCAACGCACAAGATTAATCAAGCTGGAAAATTGTCGTATGATACGCAATTACCAATTCCAAATAAACCACAAGAAGTGACGGATTTAACCAAAGAGTTTAATCAATTATTGGAACAATTGAATCATAAGGCGATTCGGGATCGACAGTTTGTTTCCGATGCCTCTCATGAATTGCGGACACCCATAACAGCTATTCGTGGACATGTGCAGTTCATTCAGCGCCATGGCAAGGAACACCCAGAAATAGTTGGACGTTCTTTAGGATATATTGATAGTGAATCATTGCGGATGCAGAAGTTGATTGAGAGTTTACTGCGTTTGTCACGAATGGATAAGATGACAGTTAAACGTGATTTAGTTGATGTCTCAGAATTACTTAATAATATAGTAGGAACTTATCAAGAAAGTATTCCGCAGAAACTAGATTTTCAACATGATGTACCATTAAATGCCTTTGTTAATCGTGATAATTTGGAGCAAATTGTGATAGCACTTTTAAATAATGCTAGTAAATATTCAGATAAGACAACTCGTATTGTTATTAGGCTGCATCAGAAACAAGATAAAGTTCTCTTAGAAATTATTGATCAAGGAATTGGGATAACTGATGCCGAAAAGAAAGAAATCTTTGAAAGATTTTATCGAGTTGATAAAGCTAGAACACAAAAAATCCCTGGTACAGGGCTTGGTTTAGCGATTGTTAAAAAATTGGCTGAGTTAAATAAGATTGAAATTAAGATTGCGGATAATCAACCGCAGGGCAGTAACTTTATTTTAATTATGCCAATAAATAATTAATTCTGAAATTTTCTCAGAATTATTTCATTTTTTATATGTGGAACCTCCATTACTAACTGATTAAACTGACCTTAATCAATTAGTAATGGAGGTTATTTTTATGGTGACAGCAATTCTAACTTTATTTTTTAATTTAAATACTGTTTTGCCTCAATTAATAAATCAATTTGGAAATACCTTTTATCTACTGATTTTCTTATTAATATTTATTGAAACTGGTGTTGTCGTCTTACCTTTTTTACCAGGAGATTCATTATTGTTTCTCTGTGGATCTTTGGCGGCAATGACAAGTAGTTCCTTGAATCCAGTTCTGCTAATTATGGTAACCGGTTTGGCAGCCACTTTGGGAGATAGTTTGAATTTTGAAATTGGTAAACTATTTGGACACCATATTAGTAACAGTGCTAATTGGCGAAAAATTATTAAACCACAAAATTTACAGAAGTCAGAACTATTTTTCCAAAGACATGGTAATCCAGCCATCTTCTTGGGACGATTCATTCCTGTAGTTAGAACGTTGGTTCCTTTTACGGCTGGTGGCAGTAAGATGACCTATCGAAATTTTCTAATTTATAACGTTGCTGGAGGTTTCTCGTGGGTGGTTTTAGGAGTCATGTCTGGATTTATTTTCGGTAACGTCGAAATGATAAGAGATAACTTTTCACTGATTATGGTGGTAATTGTCATGATTTCACTGATACCAATGATATTTGTGGCTGTTAGAAATCATTTGGTTAGTAAGAGAGTTAGTTAATAATTCAGAAAGAAGTTGGGAAGATGCTCTTTGAAGAGAACAAAAATCGAAAACCATTAACAATTTTTTACTATATATTATTTTTAGCCTTAGAAATGTTAGTTGTAACAAATAACAAACTTTTAGCAAATTTCGATTTAACCATTCAAAATGTTGTATCACCAATGGTTACATCAGCCAGAACCTCGGTGTTCGTGTTAATTTCGTTTTTGGGTAGTCCAATAATGTCGTTTATTTTAGCCATGTTTATCGCGGTGTTACTGTACTCGAAAAATCGAAAAGTTGATGCAATATGGACAGCATTAACATATTTAGGTGGTAATGTAGTTGCATTTTTGATCAAAGAAATAGTTAGACGTCCAAGGCCAGTCGATAAGGTGGTTTCAGATTCTGGATTCAGTTTTCCAAGTGGACATGTTTTTGGTTTAACATTATTGATTTTAATCGTTGTATATTTATTATTACCATACGTTAAGAATCAGGAATCACGTTTTTCATTATTAGTTGTCATGGTAATTTGGCTATTGCTTGTAGCATTCTCAAGAGTCTATTTACGCGGTCACTACATGAGTGATATTTTTGGAAGTGTAATTATCGCTGCTGCTTGGTGGGAATCAGCTGAATTGCTTTATATACGTTATGCTCAGAGACTGAATGATTTCTTGGAGTTGAGATTGAAGAAAGCTAATAATTAGTTGCCGTCTTCCACAAAAATTGCAATTTGGCCGGAACGCTGTGGACACGATTTGAAGCCTATTCCAAAAACTGGAACAGTCTTCAAACTTGGTCTTGTTCTAAGTGTACTTCGTCCACTAAGAACAACTACACAGCTGGGCCAATTGCAATTTTTGCTCCAGACTAGTGCTTGTGATGCTTTGTTATGGTTGGGATTAAATTTGATTTAATTGTAAAAAATGTAGAAAAAACAGTCTGCAATATCCTAAACAAATTAGTTATTGCAGACTATTTTTGTACCTATTAATCTCAAATAAAGACGTCTTGTAGACTTCACTACCAAACATTTGAAACCGTCATTATTAATTGTATAAACTATCATCAATCAATTAATAATATCGGCTTTTTTGTTTCTCAAAATAAAGTAGGGAAGTGGAGTTTTGTTGAAGACTAGAAAGAGTTTGTACTACTCAATGGCTTTCGTGATTCCATTAATTATAGTATTGGCGACTTTTTATGGTGCCCATCTAACTCCAATGGGACGAAATGATTTAATGATTGGGGATGTTGGAGCACAGTATGTTCCATTTCTAAGTTATTTTCGATATGCGTTGACGACATTCAACTTCTCATTCTATTCGTTTAGTCTCTCTCTTGGCGATAATTTTTTTCCGGTTCTTTCCTACTATTTATTAAGTCCATTTAATTTAATACTGCTTTTGTTTCCAGCTAATAAGGTGCCAGAAGCACTGAGCTGGATCATAATTTTAAAAATTTCCACAATAGGTTTGAGTACAGCTTATTTTTTCAAAAGGAAGTTTCATCAATATCAATTTAGTAATTTAATTTTCTCAACAGTTTTTTCATTGTCAGGATTTGTCGCATTGTATTTTTATAATTTAATGTGGCTGGATGCATGGATACTTTTGCCATTGGTAATTTTAGGAATTCAAAATATTTTTTATCGAAAAAAAAGTGGTTTGTATATTGGAATATTATTATTAACAATTGTAACCAATTATTACATGGGTTACATGATGTGCATATTCTCAGTGGTTTATTTTAGTTATCTTTGTTTGTTAAATCGTAGTTTCAATATAAAAACTATTGGGAAATATTTAATTTCTTCACTTATTTCAGGACTGCTAAGTGCGGCTATCCTGTTGCCAACAGTCATGGCCATGTTACAAACCAGCAAACAAAAAATGAATCTAAATAATTTCTTACCAACACCAGAATATGGTTGGTCGAGCTTAATTCAATTTGGTGTAGTTGGTAATACTGTTGCAAAACGGATTTCTTATGGGCCTGAAGTCTTTATGACTAGTCTTGTATTAATATTGTTAATTAGCTTTTTTATAAATAAAGGAATAACAAGGTACCAAAAAAATTCAGCTGCCTATATTTTAATAATTTTATTCTTAGGGATGTTTGTTTTAACATTCAATACAATTTGGCATATGTTTCAGCCACCAGTGGGATTACATTTCAGAAACGTTTACTTCTTTAGTTTTGTAGCAATTATTTTTTCGTCAGAAAGTTTTCAAATTGGAATAACGAAAAAGAACTTATTTGTCTCGACAGGGTTAAGTCTAATTTTAATGTCCATTGGATACTATTTTGCGGCACGTAGTAATCAACTTGTTTCTATTAAGTATTTCTACTGGAGTATCAGTTTCATTTTGCTAAGTGGAATTTTATTAAGTGTGAGTTTAAAGAGACCCAATTTTCAATATTTATTGATGATAACCATATCTGTAGAATTATTAATTAATTTCTTGGGTGGTTTACAAGGTTCAAAGTTTGGTCGAGAAGATCTTTATCAGAAATATTATCAAATAGAATCCAAAACTTACCAAAAAATTAAGCAGAGTGATAAGGGATTTTATCGAGTGGTAAATGTTAAGCCACTCATCAATCAAGCAGATTACATTGCAGATAGTAATAACAATGATCCACTAATCTTTGATATTAATGGTGTTAGTGCGTACAGTTCAACGCTAGATTCTAATACGCGTCAGATGATGCTAAATCTCGGATATTACGGACGAAATATCAGAAGTATCAGTCCAACTAATGGGACTAAATTGACTGATGCGTTGTTTGGAGTGAAATATCGAGTTAATGGACAAAAGATAGTTCAAAGTGATGCCTTGGGAATGGGTACAGTTGTCGATAAAAAATTAACCAAAGTTAAACTTAATTCAACTGATCCAATCGGTAATCAAGAAAGAATTTTGAATACATTAAGTGGAACTAAACGACAATATTTCGTGAGTCCTAAAGTTACAGGAAATACTATAAGCAGTTCCATCTCGGGTAATCTGTATTTCGTCAATAAAGAAAATGTTAGTGCGATTGTTGTAAATGGTAAAAAAATTCCAGTCGATGAATATGAACATAATAATGTGATCGATTTAGGAAAAATTAATACTGGTACTGATGTGAATGTGAAATTATTGGGTACTAAGTTGAACAACTCAAATAATTTCTATGTATTGAATAATCAAAAATTAAGACAATCAGTCAAAGTATTAAATCAGCAACAGTTACATTTACAGGGTAAATTTCAAAGTTCAAAGATTAATGGCACTGTAAAAGTAACTCGTAATAATCAAATCCTTCTATTAAATATCCCATATGGAAAAGGTTGGACGGCTAAAGTTGATGGCAAGAATGTACCAATCAAACAAGTTGTGGGGAATATGAGTTATTTGGAATTGAAGCCAGGTAAACATGAGATTAAGCTTAAATATCAAGTTCCTGGATTGAAATTGGGACTGATAATTAGTTTGTTAGGTTTAGTTCTGTATATTGTTCTAATAATCGTCCTCTGAGTTTCGACCTTTCGATTTTAAAAGTGTAAAATTAGGGTAATTACATTTCCACCAAAGGAGAGGTATTTAGATGGAAAGCGTTATTTCACAAAGAGAAATCGAAAATAAAGAATTAGCCAAACAAGTTGCCAAAGAGGGCATCGTTTTATTACAAAATAATAATCAGACTCTACCATTAAAGAATAAGACTGTTGCTCTATATGGAAGTGGGGCTTTTGCGACTGTCAAAGGTGGCACTGGTTCTGGCGATGTTAATCAAAGAGATTTGGTTAATATTATAGAGGGATTAGAAAACCAAGATTTCACAATTACGTCTAAATCTTGGTTAGTCAGATTACAACGTTATTATCAAAAAGAAAAAGATTTACATGATGAAAAATTAAAAGATGATCCATTGGCACTTTTAGCACCAGCCTTCAAATTCAATGATCCAGAAATTGGTGAATTTGATGAAGGGACAACTGGTATTTATGTTATTTCCAGAAGTTCTGGTGAGGCTTACGATCGTAAGAATGAGGCCGGTGATTTTAAATTAACCGATAATGAATTATCCAACATCAAACGAATGAGTGAATACTATACAAATAGCGTTCTACTATTAAACGTTGGTGGAGTGATGGATACAAGTTTTATTGAAAAATGTCCATTACTTGATAGTGTCGTATTAGTTTCGCAATTGGGAATGAGTGGTGGCGATGCCATTGCTGAAGTATTGTCAGGAGTAAAGACTCCCTCCGGTAAACTAAGTGATACTTGGGCATATTCATATAATGATTACCCAACTTCAGAGAACTTTGGGATGTCCAATCCTGAATACGTCGAAGGAGTTTATGTAGGTTATCGTTATTTTGATAGTTTCAATGTGAAACCAAGATTTGAATTTGGATATGGATTGAGTTATACCAAGTTCTTTATCAAGACTTCAAAAGTTAATGTGAATGAAAGTCGAATCAAATTGCACGTTAATGTTGAGAATACTGATGAAAAGTATTCAGGACGTGAAGTTGTCCAAGTTTATGTTTCTAAGCCACAATCAGGTATTCCAACACCATATCAAGGATTGGAAGCCTATGGGAAGACAACCGTGCTACGACCAAATGCGCAACAAGGTTTAGATTTCGAGATACCGATTAATAATTTAACCGTCTTTGATGATGAATTGGGAGCTTATGTCCTAGTTCCCGGAACTTACTTAGTCAGAGTAGGTAATAGCTCACGAAATACTCAAGTTGTCGCAACATTTAAATTGGACGAACGAGTAATTGTGGAAAAAGTTGATAAGGTTTTAAACTCAGAAGTTGATCCGACGGTTTTCACTGAGAATAAAGTTGATTTGGAACAAGTAGCTGGAGTTTCATTCTTTATCCTCAAGGCTGCTAATTTTCCAGAAACTAAATTTATTCAATACCAAGAAAAATCTGATGTTACAACATTTGTTGCAAACAATGACAAATTACCAGGTAAAGGCTTAGATCAAGTAATTGAAGAAGTTAGAAACGCTGCTGGTAAGACGTTGACGGATGTTAAAAATGGGGATGTGGAACTTGCTGAATTCGTTGCAAGTTTGTCTCCAAGTGAATTGGTCAATATTGTTGAAGGTACACTTTCTAGTGGTGACAATGGTATGGTCGGTATTTCGTCAGACCTTGTACCGGGTGCTGCCGGTCAAACAGGTGTAATCAAGTCTAAGGGAGTTCCATCATTAGTTATGGCTGATGGTCCCGCTGGTGTTCGTGTCGAACCAGTTTATGAAAAGAATGGTCAGACTGTAAGTCATTATGCGACTGCTTGGCCAATTGGTACTGCTTTAGCCCAAACATGGAATAAAACTTTAATTGAAAAAGTTGGGTTCGCTGTAGGTAATGAGATGACTGAGTTTGGAGTGGACCTCTGGTTGGCTCCAGGGATGAATATTCACCGTGATCCACTTGGTGGTCGAAACTTTGAATACTTCTCTGAAGATCCATATCTTTCAGGAACCATGGCTGCTTCAGAAACTAAGGGTGTTCAAAAGCATCCAAAACTTGGTGTAACTTTAAAGCATTTTATTGGTAATAATCAGGAGAGCTTCCGTAATTCTGGTAACAGTATTATTGGTGAACAAGCTTTACGTGAAATTTATCTACGTAATTTTGAAATTGCTATCAAGATTTGCCAACCAGTGGCTATGATGACTTCGTATAATCGTGTTAATGGTGTATTTTCGGGTGAAAACTTTGAACTCTTAACTAATATTTTACGTGATGAGTGGCACTTCCAAGGATTAGTGATGACTGACTGGTTTAGTTCTGCTGATCCTAAGAAGAGTATGCACAATGGTAATGATTTAATTATGCCGGGTGCGTCTAAATCTGAACTATTGAGTGCTGTTAGTGACTTTGGTCCAGAATTCGATGTTAATGGTAATATCAAAATCAAGAAGGATTATGATATTACTAAAAAACAATTTACTGAAACTCAAATGTGGAATGATTTCATAGTTGACGCTGACGGTGAGGTGCTTGTCAAAGTTAGAGTTGGCAATGATTCTGATTTGAATGAACAGATTAAGGCTTGGGTTTACAGTGGTGAGGCACAGATTCTTGATGAGGACCATGTGCTTTTAACTGGTAAATGGAAAGATAATAATGATTTATATCTTGGTGACTTACAGAAATCTGCTATCAATATTTTGAGAGTTGTTCTTAAATTGAAATTCTAAAGCAAACAAAAAAATCAGATTACTTCTATATATAATAGAAGAATCCGATTTTTTGATTGCGTAATTATAAATTAATATCTATTTAGAAGTTTAACGTAAGCATCAACGATACTTTGTAAGAAGCCAACTGTTCCTTCAGAAACGTTGCCTTTATCATCAAGAATGTTAGTAACATTACCAATATAAGCTTCTGGTTGTTGAAGTGTAGGCATGTTCAAGAATACCAATGATTGACGTAAGTGGTGGTTAGCACCGAATCCACTAATAGCACCAGGTGATACACTGACGATTGCGGCTGGTTTTTCATTCCAAACGCTTTGTCCGTATGGACGTGAACCAACATCAAGTGCATTCTTCAATGCGGCAGGTACTGAACGGTTGTATTCTGGTGTTACGAATAGCACACCTTTAACATCTTTGATTTGGTCTCTGAATGCTGTATATTCTGCAGGGACATTTTCAGGTGTATCAATATCCTCATTATATAATGGCAAGTTACCAATTTCGATAAATTCTGGTTCGTAGTCACTAGGGAATAATTTAACCAAATTTTTAGCGATTTGTTTTGAGAATGAACCTTTACGTAAACTACCAACTAAAACTGCAATTTTTTCTGACATATAAAATTCCTCCATCACATTTGTTATTGTTAAATTACCACAAAAAAATTTAATGAACAAATATTTGTTCTCGCAAACAAAAATAAATTTATTTTTATAGTAATCGGTTACAAAAATATTGATAAACAAATCACAATGTGGTACGAATCATCATTTTTGTTAAAAAAATCTAAATTTAATAACTAAAAATGACTATGATTACAGAAAGGTTACAGAATTGGCTCCTATTCGAATTTTCTTATTGTGTGTGTAATACAATTGAAATATTTATCTTGTATAGTGACTTCTGGTAAACATAAAACCGGGGAGAGATTAGTTGCTAAAGCAAATTAAATTAGAAGCGTTACTTTTTATCAGTTTGATAATTACAGGGGGAATGGGATATTCTGTTGCCTATGCTGCAGATTCATCATCAGACCAAGTAAGTAATGCAACAGATTTTGAGAGAACATTAACCAATTTGGAAACAAAAGAAAAGGTTGATGAAGATGCTGACACACTAAACAAAAAAGTATCTTTACCAGACAACAAAGAATTTATGCCTGGTATCCAAAGTAGTGAAAAGGACCCTAATATGGGAGAAGTCACATCTGATAAAGATGTTGATCATGCACCAGTCCAAGTTTCACAACCAGAACAAATAGAAGAATCACAACAAGCCATTACTCAATCAGCTTCAGAAGCACCAGTTGAGTATCAGACACAAACACAACAAACAACGCAACCAGCTACAAGAAATGTTGGTACGTTCAAAATTAGTTTTTATGATCCAGCAGTTTTAGGATCAGATATGGGTTATTCAGGAGTTGCTACTAACCTAAGCGTTATCCCACGTTGGTCACGCCTAAAGATTACTACAGCTCAAGGAGATGTTTGGTATCGAACAGTTAATGATACAGGAACATTCGCCTATAGTAATCCACACCAAATTGACGTTGCCATGCCAAACAGCATGATTCCTTCATATGGAATTACAAGTGCAACAGTTGAGATAGTAGGTTAAAGAGAGTGGAAAGCAACGTTTTGATTCTGAGCATTTGCCTAAGGCTAGAAATCACACGCGATTTTGCGTGTGATTTCTGGTCTGTAGCAAAGCATAGGAATCTGTTGCTTGGAACTCGTTTCGGATAGAGAGCGGAACAAGGGTGGTCAGCCCACGAGGATTTGCAGGATTTCACGAATTATGTGCGTACTTTGCACATGATTTGGGAAATCAGGCAAACCGGAATGGGTTACCCTTGTGGAACTCGTTTAGAAAAGCCAAACAAAAATTGAGCATTCCAATACTAAAATATCGTCAATTCGTAATTTGAATTGACGATATTTTTTTACCCTAAAGGTTTTATTTGATAAGTAAGTAGGACCAATATTATCACGTAAACACGGAAAATTTTATCTAATCCATTTTTGTTGTAAAATAAAGGTAATTATAAAAGAGGTTAGATAAATATGAAGGCATTTGGTGTAACTAATAATAGTTCAGATAGTTTTGTAGAATTTGATAAACCAAAAGAAACTCCAACCGGACGTGATATTTTAGTTAAAATTCAAGGCGTTTCAATTAATCCTGTCGATATTGCAACTAGAAAAAAGATATCAGGTGAACTCACTGAGCCTAAGATTCTTGGATATGATGGCTATGGAATTGTTGAGGAAATTGGTGCAGATGTCCAAAATTTTGTTCCTGGGGACAAAGTCTTTTTTGCGGGTGATTATTCACGTGACGGCTCATATCAAGAGTATGAACTGATTGATGAGAGAATCGTTGCGAAAGCTCCTAGCGACACCTCTATTGAGCGTAGCGTGGCAATGCCGTTGGTTACTTTGACTGCGAGTGAGTTATTATTCGAAAAACTACATATTAATTCAATCGCTGATAACCGTGATAAAACTATCTTAATCATCAATGGCGCGGGTGGTGTAGGATCTATTGCCATCCAACTAGCACACTTGGCAGGCTTACGTGTAATTGCGACGGCTTCGACTCCAGAAAAGGTTCAATGGGTCAAAGACTTGGATGCTGACTTAGTTGTAAATCATCATCATGACTTAGTTAAGCAAATCAATGACCTAGGAATTGAGAATGTTGATTACATTTTGGGCCTAAGTGACAATGATCCACATTGGAAAGAAATTGTGCAATTGATCAAACCGTTCGGAATTTTTGCGACAATCACAAACTTGCGAGATTCACAGATTATGGACTTGAAACAAAAGTCCGTCGATTTTGCTTGGGAGTGGATGTTCACCAAATCAATGTATAAATTAGATTCAATGTCGACTCAAGGTGCCTATTTGGAAAAGTTAGCCGATGGTTTGGATAATGGGATGATTCGTTCAACTGTTACTCGAGTTTTCAACGGCTTTAATTTGGAGAATATTAAGAAAGCTACAGCGTTAGTTGAGGCTGGACACATGATGGGCAAGGTTGTTATCAAAGCATAGAAAAAGGAGATTAAAGATTCCCAGTTAGGAATTCTTAATCTCCTTAGTTTTTATAATATTTCAATTAAATTAAATTGAAATGTTTCAAGCCATTAACGATACCACCGTTAACGTTTTCAGTGGTAACATAAGTAGCAGCATCCTTGACGACATCCAGACCATTACCCATGGCAACACTGTAATCAGCAAATTCAATCATAGGTAAGTCGTTGTTTCCATCTCCAAAGGCATAAACTGGCTTGTCTTCCAATCCAAGACCCTTGAGTAGATGTTTGATTCCACTCATCTTGGAAACACCTTTGTTTACGGCATCAACCGAACAAGGACCAGTTTTGTAGAACTTGAGGTCGTCGAAAAGCTCTTGATAGTTAGATCCGTCATCAGGTGTAACAATGACGACCATTTGGACTTTATTATTTAAATAATATTTAGGATCAACTTCTGGAAGTTCAACATGGACACTCTTATAAAATTCTTCAACGAATGGATTAACTTCATTTAGAAGTGTTGTCGTAGAAGAGTGCATGCTAACGGTGTCATCAAATTTTTTAACTTGTGCAATAAGTTTTTCAGTCAATTCAGGTTTAATATTATTTTCATAAATAACTTTACCTTCAGATTGAACAAATGCACCATCTAAAGTAATGTAAGTGTCAATATCGGTTGTACTAGTAACGGGCTCGATTTCAATTGGAGAACGTCCGGTATTGATTACTGGTAAGTAACCATTTCGTTTGAGCTCACGAGTAGCTTCGGCCACATCGGGGTCAACTTCGGAATGGTGGTTTAGTAAAGTACCATCTAAATCAAAGAAGACAGTTCCCTTATAATTTGTTTGCAAAAGATCACCAACCTAATTTTATTTTGTATACTTATAACATGGTAACAATTTTTGAACAGATGATATAGTCTAATTTAACGTATGGAGTGATATTAATGAAAATACTAATGATAGAAGATAATAAATCAGTCTCCGAGATGATGGGGATGTTTTTCCAAAAAGAGAAGTGGGAAGCTAGTTTCGCCTATGATGGTAATGAAGCTGTTGATATGTTCAATGAAAAGCCTAACGATTGGGACATAATTACGCTTGATTTGAATTTACCTGGAAAAGATGGGATGGAAGTTGCCAAGGAAATTCGTAAGGTTTCTAAAACAGTTCCCATTATCATGCTGACAGCTCGTGATACTGAAAGTGATCAAGTTCTAGGTTTGGAATTTGGTGCTGACGATTATGTTACAAAACCATTCAGTCCAATTACTTTGATTGCTAGAATGAAGGCTATTCACAGACGTGATGAGAATCTAGCAGAAAAATTAGCTGAGAATACAAGTGTCAACGCAACTGTTGAGGAAGCTGACGATGGTTATGACATCAATACTGGGTTCTTCAAACTAAATTCTAATACGCGTGAAGCCTATTTAGGTGATAAGGAAATTCCTGATTTAACACCTAAGGAATTTGATTTGTTGAAAACCTTGGCAAGTAAGCCAAAACAAGTTTTTTCACGTGAACAATTATTGGAACAAGTTTGGGACTATGATTATTTTGGTGAAGAAAGAACTGTCGATGCTCATATCAAGAAACTTCGTCAAAAGATTGAAAAGGTTGGTCCACAGGTTATTGAAACTGTTTGGGGTGTGGGCTACAAGTTTGACGATACTGGTGCAAAGGCTAAAGATTAATGAAATTAATTTATCAAAATATGCTGAGTTTTTTGATTGTTATTCTCACAACTTTGGGGATTATTTTGTACTCTGTTACGAGTGCTTCGACAAGTTGGGAATACAACCGAACTTATAAGAGTTTGGAAAGCTATGCTGGTAATTTGGAAAAGATAGCTTTGAAAAAAGACCCAAAAACTAATCAAATTCACAACATTACGGGTGATAATATTAGAACGGTTGAACAAGTTCTTTCAGAACGAAATGTTCAATTCGCTATTTTTGATTACAATAATAATCAAGTTTATCCAACACCACCGGATAATGTTAAATTGCATTTGAAGCAATCTTACTGGAAAAAGTTAAAGCAGGGTAAGACGATTCGCAATGTTCAAAATATTCAAAATACTGAGGGAAATCCTCGTCTACGTAAGAATGATGATCGGAGTTATGTTTACGTATTGACGCCGTGGTTCCAAAATGGAAAATTGATTGCGGCGGTCTGGGCTGGGTCAGATGTTAGTGAGTTACAGACTAATATCGGTGAAATCAACAGTCGATTGTATTTTGCACTTTTAATTTCCCTATTAGCTGCGATTATCTTGAGTTTTTTATTGTCGAGGTATCAAGTCAATCGAATTAATCGTTTGCGTAGTGCTACGAAGAAAGTTGCCAATAATGACTTCTCAGTTCACATCGAAAGTAAAAATCATGATGAATTGGATGATTTGGCAGATGACTTTAACCAAATGGTTAGGTCTTTGGAGGCTTCAGATACTGAAATTAAGCGTCAGGAACAACGTCGTAAGGAATTCATGGCTGATGCATCACATGAGATGAGGACGCCGCTAACGACTATTAATGGACTTTTGGAGGGATTGGCATATGATGCTATTCCTGAAGAATCTAAGGGTCAAAGTATTCAGTTGATGCGTAATGAAACAAAGCGTTTGATCCGTTTGGTTAATGAGAATCTTGATTACGAGAAGATTAGAACGAACCAGATTACTATGGCTAAACGTGTCTTTGACGCTAATAAACCTTTGCATGATATTACCTCACAACTTGAGAAGAAGGCGGCTGACTCGAATGATGAGTTGATTCTTAAACCGACTGATGGTCCAGTTAAAACTTACGCTGACTATGATCGTTTTGTTCAAGTTATCTTTAACATTATGCAGAATGCTATTCAGTTTACTAATGATGGTAAAATTTTTGTTAGTGGAATTAGAAATGAAGAACGGCATGCCTCAGTCTTTACCGTTTCCGATACTGGGATGGGGATGTCTGAAGATCAAGTTAAGAATATTTGGGATCGTTATTATAAGGCTGATCCATCACGTAAGAATCGTAAATATGGTGAGTCTGGATTAGGCCTTTCAATTGTCCATCAATTGGTTGAGAATCATGGTGGTGAAATTGAAGTTAAGAGTAAGCTTAATGAAGGAACGACCTTTGCGGTAACCTTGTTTGATGAAGGTTATGAACATAAGCCTGATGATAAACAATAAAAATGATATTAAATTAAGTACATCTATTGTAGGTGTACTTTTTTGGTATAAAGTATATTTTATAGAAAATATTTGAGGTATGTGAAGATGAAGTATGAATGGCGAAAACAGGAAAAGAATTTATACCTAACAAAGGCTAAACCAGTTTTATTAACGATTCCTGAGCAGAAATTTATTTCACTAGCTGGAACTGGTAATCCTAATGAATCAGAATTCAAAGAAAGAGTTCAGACGCTTTATCCAGCTGCTTATGGGTTGAAGGCGGCCTATAAGAAATATTGTCAGACTAATAATATGGAATTTGATGATTATGTGGTTTTTCCTTTAGAGGGTGTTTGGTCGTTGACGGAAAAGGGTCAACAATTAGACTATTTGGATAAAAATGAATTCAGTTATGACATTATGATTAGGGTTCCTGATTTCGTTCCTGAAGAATTGATTGAGCCAACTTTGAGTAGTGTTCAGGAAAAGAAAAATTTACCTTTGATTTCTGAGATGGAGATTAAGACTTTTCCAGAGATGGATGTGGCTCAGATTTTACATGTTGGAAGTTATGATGATGAGCCTGATAGTTTTGCCAAGATAGATGATGAAGTTAGTAAAAATGGTAAGAAACGGATTTCTAAAATTCATCGAGAAATTTATTTATCTGATGCTCGGCGTGTTGAGGCTAGTCGATTGAAGACTGTTCTTCGTTATCGGGTTGGTTGATTTCATTTTAACTTGGATACGGAAATACCCTCAGTTCTTTTTTTGAACTGGGGGTATTTATTTTCGTTTAGTGCGCTGTTGTATTTTTATAGTGGAAACGAGCGGAACAAGGGTAACTCCTTCCGGTTGAGTCAACTATCTCTGCCGACACTTCGTTGTCGACTGAGATAGTAGTCTCAATCCTCGGGAGCTGGGCACCCTTGTTCCGCTCTCTAAGATAATTGAATATGCTTATTGAACATTCTCAAAACGTCTTCATCAATACTATGTGTAATAACGAATAGTGTCAGCTTTGTATTATTAGTTAAAATACTCATTACTTGTTCGGCGTTCTTTTTATCTAGGGCTGAGGTTCCTTCGTCTACTATTAGGATTGGTTGATTCCTGATAAAGAATCGTGCTAATGAGACTCTTTGCATTTCACCGCCGGATAAGACATCGCTGGTGGCACCAATCTTAGTATTGAGACCATTTTTTAGTGAATCAATTTTTTTATTTAACTGTGCCATTTTGATGGCTGTTTCAGTTTTATCGTTGTTCAAACCGCTGTTATATAACGTAATATTATTGGCAATGGAATCATTAAAAATGTGATAGTTTTGTGGTTGTAAACCAATCATATTTAATAAAGTATCGTTATTGATTGCTGAATAATCGTATTGATTCAATTTTAGTGATCCATTGTACTTTTTTAGTTGGCCATTTAAAAGATTAATTAATGTTGTTTTACCACTACCGCTGGGACCAGTAATTAAAACTTTATCTCCTTGGTCAACTGTGAAATCAGGATATTTGATTGAAACTCCGTCTTTGTATGTGTAAGACAAATCTTTTGCTTCAATTGTGTTTATATCGGTAATATTTGGTAGCTCTGAAGACTTATCAGAGAGAGTTACTGGTTTAGTTTCTTCCGCTAATTTGTCTTTCATAACGGCACCTGATTGGATCAAAATAATACTATTGGTTGCGATAGAGACGGCTCCAAATAGTTGAAAGGCTAGATTACCGGCACTGAAAACAACACCGATAGATACTAATTTTTTAATTGCTAAGAATCCGGCTAGTGTGATGATAAAGGCTTGAGCCACAATGTTTACGAAAGCACCAAATTGGGATGCTGTTTGTTGTGCCTTTTTCTGATCCACATATGAATCTTCAAGATTGCTAAATGACTTGTTAGTTTGATGCCATAGTTGAGATAAGGCACCATTCCAAAGCAAATCTTTGGAACCTTTGAACCAATCGTTAAGAACTTGTAAAAGACTATCATTATTCTCAGAAATTTTCTTAGTGGTTCTTTGTAGTCGAGCACTTACTAATTTTGGAAGAAGCATCAAGCAAACAGTCATAACGATTGAAAGTAAGAATAGTGACCAATGCAGAGTAATTAGGGCAATGGATGCAAAGGCAATACCGAAGATACAATTAAATAGTTTAAAAAATCCTTTTAGATATTGTTGGTCGTATAGAAGTACATCATTGGTTAATAAGTTGATTGAATCGTCTGGAGCAATGTTTTGTGTGGGAACCAATTTTATCTGGTTATCAATATAAGCGTGACGGATACGGTGATTTTCAGATTGGATAAGTTTCTCCTCAAGGACGTTAGTTGAATAACCTAGTATCCAGAAAAGAAGATAACCTAGAATCATTGAGCCTATTAGAATCATAAAGAGATTTATTTTCTTTGCGATAATTGCATTGATTGCATAAATTAGAATTAGATTGGCACCAGTTTCGATGGCACTTGTAGAAATTGCTAAGATGATAATAAGTGTCATCAGTCCCTTGTTTCTTTTTAGCATGTTTTTGATCATAAAATCAGCCCCTTGTATATTTAATAATCTTTTAATTATTTTAATGCTACTCTAATTTTTTTTAATGGAAGACTTTTTTGATAAAATAATCCAAATTGTAAAGTCTTATAAAACCTTAAAATTTTTTTATTTTAATGGTAAAAGGGTAAGCTTTGATTAATTATATATAAAAGGGGGCGAGTATCATTGTTAAAACACAAAATGTAATCAGTAAAGTAATTCTTAGTTGTTTACTGATTTTCACAACGCTAGTCCTTATTTTAATGGGACAATTTTATTCAGAAATTTATCTAGCCAAAGATGCCGGGAAGCATGTTGGATTACTCGTCGTGGCATTTTTATGTGTCATTGTAGTCGGATATTTTCTATTTCGAATAACTACTACAAATAAAAAATTGAATTGGATCATTCTTGGCTTGATGTTAATTATTTTCGCTGTTGTTGCTATTACTTGGATTAGATTAGTTCCAAATGAGCAAATTAGTGACTTCGGTAATTTTTGGTTGAGTGCACCAGGAGTCTTGAAGGGTGAAAAGTTATTCCAATCAGATAATGATTATTTTGCTAAATATGCGTATCAATCGGGATTCATGGTTTATATTTTGGCAATTATAAAAATATTTGGTTATAAAGTTGCGGCAATGCAGGGGATGAACGTGGTATTTCAAGTTCTTATCTTGTTAGTTACTTATTTATTAGTCGTTCAAATATTTGATAACATCAAAATGGCTCGTCTAGCAGTCTTCTTATTAATGATTGATCTTGATTGGTTTGCCTTGAATAGTCAGGCTGATAACCAATATTTGGGAACACTATTTTATTTATTAACGTTTTATTTAATTACGAAAGATAAGTTGTGGGCCTATATTTTAGCCGGAATAACTTTGACGATTGGTTGTTTAGTTCGTCCAATTGGACCAGTAATTATTTTGGGTATAGCTGTTTTTGCCATTATTTATTTAATGTTTGATAAGAATAAATTTGATTATAAGAGATTTTCTAAGATTGTTTTGACGTTAGTAATTTACTTTGTTCTTTTTGCTCTAGCAGGTTGGGGAATCAAAGCCTCAGGTCTTAATGAATATGGCCTATCTAATCGTGACACAGAGTGGAAATTCGTTACGGGTTTAAATTACGCATCCGATGGAACTTACACTCCGGATATGGATAAATATTTGGAACCAGATAAGCCTCGTGCAGAAGTACGAAAGAATGAAAAAGTAATTGTTAAAAAACAAATAAACTACCTTAATGAGAATAATAAATGGTTAGATTTGTTCGTTACAAAACTTAAAGGTTTATGGTCACAACGAACAATGGCAACTGATGCAGCTGGTTTTTCGGATCATCATTCTGATAGAGCTTCAGAACTGGTTAATTATTTGGCTTATATTGGTTCAATTATCTTGATAGTCTTTTCTTGGATTGGTTCGATTGGATTATTCAAGACTAATTTCACTAAGTATTTATACGTGTTATTACTACCAATGATGGCCTTTGCGGCGGCACAATTGTTGATTGAAGTACAAGGTAGGTATCGAATTGAATTTTTGCCAATCTTGGCTATTTTAGCCAGTGTAGGACTGTTTAAAGTTTGCGAGTGGTTGAAACAGTTATTTGATAAACGTATCGGGGCATAATAACAGGTCGAAATTCATTTTCATGTGAATTTCGACCTTTTTGATTGGAAAAATTATTTAGTTGTATTGTTTTTATCAAGATAAGACCAACTATCAATCGGAGTTCGGTCATCTTTCAATTGAACTGAATCTGTATTGTACAAATCAGTCGTTGTTTTATTACCATTTTGAGAATAGATACTAGTTGATTTATCGCCTAAATCGTCTCGAATCTTCGTCAATTGTTCTACCTCATTACGGTAGGAGTAATTGGCTGGATTGACCGGCGTGAAATTGTTAGGTGTATAAAAACGTAGCAAGTTCTTATTATTCACGTTATCAGAAGTTTTCAGACGTAGAGCAACTTCCTCAGTCCATTTTTCAACCTTCATAGCTAATTCTGGATTGTCCTTGAGCGGAATAAGTTGGCCACTTTCATTGGAATAAACTTTGGCAACACCGCTACTTGTAGGGAAAACAGTATATTTTGGAGTGGTATAGTGACCGTCACGGAAAGCAACAATAGAATTATGTTTCTTTGAGAGTAGGTCAGTTCCAAGCTGGATGTATTGACTCGTGTTGACGCCAGCTAAATGTAGAATAGTTGGTAAGGCATCAATTTCGCCACCATAAGTATGCTTGATTCCACCCTTCAGACCGTTCATGTGAATCATAAAAGGAACCTTTTGCATCTGAGATTCGTTGAAGGTACTCCATTCATCTGGATCATGACCCTGAATTTGAGTAAAAATCGTCTTATGTTGTCCTGCATCTAAACCATAGTGATCACCATATAAGACAACCATCGAAGTTTTATCAAGGCCAGTAGCTTTGAGATAATTGAAGAATTCTTCGACTGATTTGTCCAAATAATGGGCCGTCTTGAAATAATCATTGATCTGTCTAGTTTTGTAATCACCCTGTAGGTCAGTTGATTGGAAGTCACCGTTATCCTCATCAGAGAACTGGTAACGGACGTGGTTAGTAACGGTCAAGAATTTAGTGTAGAACGGCTGTTGCATCTGCTCAAGATATTTAATACCTTCGGAGAAAAGCAGCTTATCCTTTATCCCATAAGTGTTGAGTGATTTCGAATCGGCGTTTTCTGTATCGTAATAACTTTCATCAAAGAAGTAGTTGTAGCCCATATTTTTATAAACATTATCACGATTCCAGAAACTTCCGGTATTTCCGTGAAAGACGGCGCTGGTGTAGCCTTTTTGTTGCGCCAAAATAGCTGGTGCAGCTTGGAAGGTGTTGTCGCCACCGAGTTTTGAGAAGAAGGCGGTTCCTGAACCTAGTCCAAACAATCCTGACTCCAACATAGTTTCAGCATCACCAGTTCTTCCGGTACCGACTTCATTATAGAAATTGTCAAAGCTAGCAGTATTTTTATCATTATAAATACTGTTCAAAAATGGAGTAACTTCAACACCATTGATTTTCATGCCAATTAATTGTTGTTCAAAACTTTCCAAATGAATAATAATAATATTTTTCCCATTAGCTTTACCAAAATATTTTGGATTTGGGGCAGCATAATTTTTGTGAGTATAGTCAAGGACCTCATCCACTTCAGTTTCAGTGGCACTAGAACGAACTTGATCGTTTTGGGCGGCTTTAATTGAATCATAAGGAAGAAAGCTATTAATTCCGATATATTTGACGATATAACCGTGATCAAAGGTTCTTCCTAGTAATTGTGGTCGATTGCTTTCAGCACCCGCTAAATCAGCTGAAAATAGCATTAAACCTAAACAAGTTGCCGCAACAGCATTGATCTTTCTAAAAGGACGAACATCAACTTTAATAAATTTAGTTAAAAATAAAATAATTACAAGAATAGGACCAGTTAAATAAAAAACATCTCGAAATTGAATTACACCAAGGGTAGTCGTAAATAGTCCTTTAGCAACTTTTCCGACACCAGTTATTGAGTTGAAGGAAATAAAATCTGAAAATGATCGATAGTAGAGAACATTGGAGTATACAAAAATAGCGTCCGCAAGATAAAGAATCCCCATTAGAATGTAGGATATCTTGGGCTTATTAATGTAGAGTGCCAAACTTAGTAATAAAACAACTGTAGCGAACGGATTAACGATTGCAAAGAAGTGTAGTAATGGGTTTGATAGGCCCAGTGAAAAATCCAAATAGTATGTCACGACAGTTTGTATCCATAATAGAATAATTAAAAATGTCATAAAGCCTAGTCTGGTATTTATTATGGATTGAATTTTTTTCATTTTTTCCCTCATAACTTAAATAGTTCCTTCAGTAATAATACGTTATATCGTGTAAGAAAAAAAGCCAGCATCAGCTGACTTCCCGTCTCCGCTCAGCAATATCAGGTCTGGAACGCCATGGACATCGTTTGAAACCAATTTTAAAATCAAAATTGTTTCCAAATCGAGTCTTTTTCTAAGCTGGCATAAACCGCCAACTAAGAAAAATATCATGGCTGAGACCTGAATTGCATCGCTCTGACTAAATTATTGAATTTACTATTATGGTTCCTATAGAAGATACAACAAACAAATGCCTTAATACTAATTACTTTGTTTCATCAGTATCCTTATTCTTCAAAATACTAGACCAACTATCAATAAAGGTACGATCACCATTTAATTCAGGCGCATCGGTATTATAGAGTCCGGTTGTTGGCTTGTTATTATTTTGTGAGTAAACACTAGTTGATTTCAATCCCAGACTGTCACGGGTTTGAACTAATTTCTGGATTTCATTTTGATAGTCGTAATTTTTAGGATCAACTGGGGTAAATCCAGTTGGTGTATAGAATCTCAAGAGGTTCTTATTGTTAATAGTATCCGACATCTTTAACTTCTCATTGACATATTTTTGCCATTTGGCAACTTTTTGTTTGAGAACCGGATCTTCATCGAGATTGACTAACTCACCAGTTTTATTGCGATAAACTTCAGGATTACCATCGCTGTCTTTTAACACAGTGTAATGCGGTGTGACAAAGTTTTTATTTCTGAAAATGACGATTGGATTATGTTTTTGAGATAGAAGGTCGGTTCCTAGTTGAACGTATTGTTTTGAGTCAATTCCAGCTAGATGTAGGAGAGTAGGTAGGACGTCAATTTCGCCACCATAAGTATGATTGATGCCACCCTTTAGTCCTTTCATGTGAATCATGAATGGAACTTTCTGCATCTGAGAGTTATTGAAATCGTCCCAATTGTTTGAATCCACGCCAACGAGTGGTGCTAAATCAGGGTTCTGACTGTTTGATAAACCGTAGTGATCACCGTAAAGGACAATCATTGAATTATCGTAGATACCACTATCCTTTAAGTAGTTGAAGAATTCTTTCAGTGAGTTATCCAAGTAATGCGCTGTCACAAAGTAATTATTAACGACACTATTATTTGTGGTAGGGGCTGCAAAACCGTCGTTATCTTCGTCTGGTAACTGGAATGGGTAATGATTGGTTACAGTAATGAACTTGGCGTAGAAGGGTTGTTGAAGTTGTTCAAGATATTTAACACTTTCTGACAACATCAATTTATCTTTCATACCATATTCAAGACTGGAATCATTGGTTTTGTTGAAGTAATTGGAATCAAAGAAATAATTATATCCCATATTTTTATAGACAACGTTTCGATTCCAGAAACTACCTACGTTACCATGGAAGACAGCACTAGTGTAGCCTTCCTTTTGTCCGAGAATAGCAGGGGCAGCTTGGAAGGTATTGTCGCTACCAAGTTTTGTGAAAAGCGAACCTTCAGGCAATCCGAATAAACCAGTTTCGAGCATATTTTCAGCGTCACTAGTTTTACCCTGTCCAACTTCATGATAAAAATTATCGAATGACATTGTATTTTTATCGTTGTACAGACTATTCAAGAATGGCGTAACTTCTTGACCATTAACTTTGTCATTGATTAGAAATTGTTGGAAACTTTCCAAGTGAATAATGATGATATTTTTACCCTTAGCTTTACCAAAATAGTTAGGATTTGGCTTGGCATAGTTGTTTTCAACATAGGATAAGACATCATCCATATCAGTTCCCACAGCTTCCGAACGGACTTGATTATTCTGAACAGTTTTGATTGAGTCGTAAGCTAAAAAGGTATTCAAACCAAGATATTTTACAATGTAAGCACGATCAAAAGTTCGTCCTAATAATTGTGGACGATTACTCTCGGCAATTGTAAGATTAAATGAAAATAGAAAGACACCAAGCATTGTTGCTGCAATGGCAGTTAACTTTCTCATTGGTCGTGAATCAAGTTTAATGAAGTGAGTTAGAAATAATACTGCAATTATTATGAAGTCTATTCCATAAATAAAATCGTGTGCCTGAACCAAACTTGAAGCACTGCTACCAAGTCCTTTAGAAACTTTTGAAGCACCAGCTATCGTGTTAAATGAAAGAAAATCACTGAATTCACGGTAGTAGAGTACATTTCCATAAAGTAAGGCTGATTCTAATACGTATATAACGCCCATAACGATGTAAGATATTTTTGCACGAGTGATATATAACGCTATACTCAGTAAAATAACGGTTGTGGCAATTGGATTGAAGATTAAAATCATGTGTTGTAACGGATCTGCAACGCCTAAAGAGAAGTCGACATAATAGGCGATGATTGTTTTGAGCCAGAGAGTAAAGACTAGTAAAGTCATGAATCCTAGGCGTTTACTCAAAAATATTTTTAATTTATTCATTGAAAATTCCTTATTTTGTAAAAATTCTTTAATAAATCTATGTAAACACTAAATAAATTGCTTAATTGTTAGTATAATACGTATTAGGTAAAAAGTGGGAAAGAATGAGAAAAATGATATTTTTAGGACCCTTATATGATTACGTTTTTAAATCGTATGCGACAAAGATCAATCATTTTCCGTTGATTAGGCTTTCTTTTTATGCTGTCGATAAAGCAATATTGTATACCTTATTTTTTATTGTCTTGAGGTATCTGTGGATAAAATTAAAGAAGACAAATACAAGCTTTAGTCGTGAGTTTTGGCTGACAGTCTGCGTATTCTATGTTCTCCTACTTTTTGCTTTGACAGTTTTTCGAGATGGCTATTTCATTTGGCAATTTCAGTTTTATTGGCACCGTCCGTTGTCCCAAATAAATATTGTACCGCTAGTTGAGACCTTGAAATTGATGAAGGCGCAATCTTTAGTCGACTTTATTTACAATTTATATGGTAATATTATGTGGTTCATACCAATGGGAGTATTTATACCGGCGCTTACAAAAAAACACATGGGATTTTTCAAAGTTGTTTTCTTGGGGGCTTTGATTTCAATATCAATTGAAACCATGCAATTCATTTTGAATACCGGTGTGACAGATATAGACGACGTTATTTTTAATACTCTTGGCGCCGCGGTAGGATATTTGCTATATTTTGTTGGAAAATGGATAAAAAAGCTAATAAAAATTTGAAATTTTCTTCGAAAATGATTAATCTAGTTTTGACGATATATATGGAGGAGAGAAAATGACACACATTAAATTTGATGATTCAAAATTAGGCAAGTTTGTTCAAGATAACGAACTTGGCGAAATGCAAGCTCTTGTTACAGCTGCAGATGACGAACTACGTAAAGGTACCGGTGCCGGTGCTGACTTCCGTGGTTTCATCGATTTACCTGTTGATTATGACAAGGATGAATTTGCTCGCATTAAGAAAGCTGCTAAAAAGATCCAATCTGATTCAGAAGTATTTATCGGAATTGGTATTGGTGGATCTTACTTAGGTGCACGTGCCGCAATCGACTTCCTAAGCTCATCATTCTACAATGTTAAGAATGACAAGGATGTTCCAGAAGTTTACTTCTGTGGTAACTCAATTTCTCCAAACTACATTGCTGACTTACTAGAAGTTATCGGTGACCGTGACTTCAGTATCAACATTATTTCAAAATCTGGTACAACAACAGAACCTTCAATTGCTTTCAGAATTCTAAAAGCTAAATTGATTGAAAAATATGGTGTTGATGGTGCCAAGGGCCGTATCTATGCTACAACTGATCGTGCTAAGGGTGCTCTTAAAGTTGAATCTGATGCTGAGGGCTACGAAGAATTCGTTGTTCCTGATGACATTGGTGGTCGTTTCTCAGTTCTTACAGCCGTTGGTCTATTGCCAATCGCCGTTGCTGGTGCTGACATCGACAAGTTGATGGAAGGTGCTGCACAAGCACGTACTGATTATTCATCAGCTGATCTAACAAAGAACGATGCATACAAGTATGCTGCTCTAAGAAATATCCTTTATCGTAAGGGTTACACAACAGAATTGCTAGAAAACTACGAACCAAATGTTCAATACTTTGGTGAATGGTGGAAGCAATTGATGGGTGAATCTGAAGGTAAAGATCAAAAGGGTATCTACCCATCATCAGCTAACTTCTCAACTGACTTGCACTCATTAGGTCAATATATCCAAGAAGGTCGTCGTAACCTTATGGAAACTGTTGTCTTAATCGACAAGCCAAGACATGATGTTAAGATTCCTGCCGAAAAGGGTAATCTTGACGGACTAGAATACCTAGAAAACAAGTCAATGGACTTTGTTAACAAGAAGGCTTACGAAGGTGTTGTTCTTGCACATACTGACGGTGGCGTTCCTGTTATGTCAGTTCACATTGAAGAACAAAATGCCTTTAACTTAGGTTACTTGATGTACTTCTTTGAAATTGCTGTTGGTATTTCAGGTTACTTGAATGGTATTAACCCATTCAACCAACCAGGTGTTGAAGCATACAAGAAGAACATGTTCGGATTACTAGGTCGTCCTGGTTATGAAGAACTTGGTAAAGAATTAAACAAGAGACTATAATCTTATAATTAATACACTCCTTACATCATTTGATGTAGGGAGTTTTTTTGTACACGGAAATCAGATTAGGCAATAAAATTATACAAAAAATGAATTTTATATATAGTGTTCATTAGTTATAATATGCTTGAATTTTATAAATGAAAGCGATAACAAAAAATAACTTTAATTTATAAACTGATTCCAAGAAAGTAGGACAATTATGAAAAAGAGCAAGACCAAGCATCTAGTAGGTGCTTTAGCCATAACTTTATTTTCCACAGTTGCTTTACAAAGTATTAATGTACAAGCTGCAAATGCCGGTCCCAAAAAGACCACGGAGCAGTCTAAACTATTAGCTTCCAATCAATCATCTAATAAGACATCAAATTTTGGATCTTTAGAATTAGATGATGTTCCAGATTCACAAGAAGTAATTTTTCCAGATCCTGTTTTGGAAAAAGAAGTAAGAAAAGTTATGAATTTTGAAGACGATGAAGAGATGACGGTTGGTAAGTTTAGAAATACAAAGGTAACTTATTTTAATTTTACTAACCGAACTGACATAATTACAGACTTTACAGGAATGGAAAATTTTAAATATTTGCCGAATAATTTGACTATTAAATTTTCTGCAAACTTTGGAAATAACGTAGTAGATTTTTCTAAATTAGAGGGTGCTCGTTACGTTACATTACTCCTGAAAGGTGGATTCAAGGAAAATGATGTCACTGGTTTAACTGGTATTGATACTCAATACATGACGAATCTAGATTTAAATGGTGCGGGTGGATATCAGGCAGTCAAGAATGGACTACAAAATGAGCAACTTGAAATCTTGGCTCCTTGGGTAACCGAAATGTATAATAATTCTCCAGCTAGATATGCATCTGTAAATTTAGGTTATAATAACCTTTCTGATTTTTCATCATTGAAAGATCTTAACCATAACAAGGGTGGTTGGGTTGTTTCACTTGGTAATTATGTTGTAGATCATGACGAGATTAACGTCGTAGAAGATGATGTTAATATTGTTGAAGTTGGACCAAGTTTTGATATTGATGGTGATGATATTAGTGATACTTATAGCGCAACATTCAATGGAACGCCTAATGATAGAAGAAGTCATACTATTGAAAACCTAGGCGATGGTAAGTATAAATACGATCCTCTAACTATTGTTCCAAATACAAATTTTGTAACGTATGGTTACTATGGATTCATTTATGATAAGGGCGATGGTAAACCTTATCATTTTGAAAAAGTATATGGTAATGATGATGATTATATGAATGGTCTAACATTAAAATATGATGCGATGATTTATAGAAAAGCAAATATACAAGATAATCCAAGTATCACAGTTGAATTTGTTGACGATAAAGGTAATGAACTTAAAGAATCTAAGAAAATAGATGGAGAAAAAATTGGTGACGAGTTCGATATAACTGAAGATTCAAAAATTGACGGTTATACATTAGTTTCAACTTCCGACTTAACAGGAGAATTCACACAAAATCCTCAAACTATTACACTAGTTTACAAAGCTGACGGTGACACAGGTTCTGGCGGTGGCGACGGCGGAAACGGTGGCGGTAATGGTGGTAATGGAGGAGGCGGTGGATCCACAGGTGGTGGTGACATCGTAGATTCAGAACAATACCTCACAACCTTTGCGGATAAAGAACCAGTTGAACTTTTTGACACAAACGGTAAGAAAATTACTGATAAAAAATTAGCCGCTGATTCAGATTGGTTCAGTGACAAGAAAATGACGCTGAACAAAACTAAATATTACAGAGTTGCGACTGACGAATGGATCAAAGAAAAAGACGCTTATGAATATAAGCCAGAAAGTGGAGTTGTTCGGACATATGTTAAGGCAACTAGAGATGATTACAAAGATTTAATTAATGCTCACACAAATCCAGTTAATCGTGGTTTAGCAATTGGGACTGATTGGAAGTATGACCAGGTTGCAGAATTTAATGGTAAAAAACATTATCGTGTAGCTACTCATGAATTCGTTGAAGATAAACATGTTCACGAATATAAACAGATCTCAGGTATAGTAACAATCAATAAGAAAGTTCCACTTTATGATGAAGATGGGAAAGAAAGAAGCAGATCATTAGATGGTAACGTTTCATTTAAAACAGATAGAATGGTAACAATTGATGGCGAAGATTATTACCGTGTATCAACAAATGATTATGTAAAAGCTAGTGATGTATCTTATAAGGATAAGTAAAAGGGAATTTGAACCTATTACAACTAGAAAAATAAAGGACCAGTTAATTTAAATTGACTGGTCCTTTATTTTTTTGAATTTAAAAGTATATATCGAAAAATATAAAATCATATTAGACAATAAATTTATGTAAATATTGAATTTTTTGTATAGTACTTATTAGTTATAATATGCTTGAATTTTATAAATGAAAGCGATAACAAAAAATAACTTTAATTTATAAACTGATTCCAAGAAAGTAGGACAATTATGAAAAAGAGCAAGACCAAGCATCTAGTAGGTGCTTTAGCCATAACTTTATTTTCCACAGTTGCTTTACAAAGTATTAATGTACAAGCTGCAAATGCCGGTCCCAAAAAGACCACGGAGCAGTCTAAACTATTAGCTTCCAATCAATCATCTAATAAGACAGCAAATTTTGGATCTTTAGAATTAGATGATGTTCCAGATTCACAAGAAGTGATTTTTCCAGATCCTGTTTTGGAAAAAGAAGTAAGAAGTGCCATGAATTTTAAAGACGGGACAATGACAGTTGGCATGTTCAGAGATTCAAAAAAATCGGTAATTAATATGACTAATAATAAAGAAGAAATTACTGATTTTACAGGTATGGAAAATTTTAAATATTTACCAAGCAATGCGGTTGTTACCCTATGGGCAAACTTTGGGGAAAATGTAGTGGATTTTTCTAAATTACAGGGTCCTCGATATGACTGGTTAAGCTTACGAGGTGCCTTTAAAATTAATGATGTAGAAGATTTAAAAGGTATTTCTACAGAAAGTATTACAAATATTAATTTATCAGGATCTGGATCATATCAGGGATACGCCAATGGTTTGCAGAACGAGCAACTTGAAATTCTAGCACCTTGGTTAACCAAACTTTATAATGAATCAAAAGCTATGACTACAGATATAAGTTTAGGGAATAATAGTCTAACAGACTTTTCATCGTTGAATGGAATCAATCCCAATAAGGGAGGATGGGTTTATTCTGTAGGTAATTATGTAAAAGATACTAATAAAGTAAATGTTGTAGACCATGTTGATAATATTGTCGAAACAGCGCCAATTTTGGACGTTTATGGTAATAATATTAACGATACGTACAATTCTACTTGGAATCTTGGTAAGGATAAGTCACGTGATCTTACAAACTTAGGCAATGGTAAGTATAAATATGAACCATTAACAATTCGTGATAACACTAGCTATATAAGTTATGGGTATTATGGATTTATTTACGGTAATAATGCTGGTGACTTTTATGAAAAGTTTTATAGTGATGATGAAGAAAACAGTTTATCGTTTAAATATGATGTTATGACTTTCAGAGATGCCAATGTTCAGGAAAATCCAAGCATTACGGTTGAATATATTGATGAGAAAGGGAATGAACTTAAAGAATCTAAGAAGATAGATGGAGAGAAAATTGGTGACGAGTTCGATATAACTGAAGATTCAAAAATTGACGGTTATACACTAGTTTCAACTTCTGAATTAACAGGTGAATTCACACAAGATCCTCAAACTATTACACTAGTTTACAAAGCTGACGGCGACACAGGCTCAGGTGGTGGCGACGGCGGAAACGGTGGCGGTAATGGTGGTAACGGAGGAGGCGGTGGATCCACAGGTGGTGGTGACATCGTAGATTCAGAACAATACCTCACAACCTTTGCGGATAAAGAACCAGTTGAACTTTTTGACACAAACGGTAAGAAAATTACTGATAAAAAATTAGCCGCTGATTCAGATTGGTTCAGTGACAAGAAAATGACGCTGAACAAAACTAAATATTACAGAGTTGCGACTGACGAATGGATCAAAGAAAAAGACGCTTATGAATATAAGCCAGAAAGTGGAGTTGTTCGGACATATGTTAAGGCAACTAGAGATGATTACAAAGATTTAATTAATGCTCACACAAATCCAGTTAATCGTGGTTTAGCAATTGGGACTGATTGGAAGTATGACCAGGTTGCAGAATTTAATGGTAAAAAACATTATCGTGTAGCTACTCATGAATTCGTTGAAGATAAACATGTTCACGAATATAAACAGATCTCAGGTATAGTAACAATCAATAAGAAAGTTCCACTTTATGATGAAGATGGGAAAGAAAGAAGCAGATCATTAGATGGTAACGTTTCATTTAAAACAGATAGAATGGTAACAATTGATGGCGAAGATTATTACCGTGTATCAACAAATGATTATGTAAAAGCCAGTGACGTATCTTATAAGGATAAATAACAAAAAAAGTCAATTCTCAACAACGAGAATTGGCTTTTTAATGTTTTGTAGGTGTGCGGTTAAGAAAATGTTTGGCACCATTTATAACGTGAAAATAAGTAGCAAGACTCAGCATATCAGGATTTATTGTTTTTAAGAATGGCCATTCACGTAACGAACCACGGAAAAGTGAATTCTTTTGTTCAATGAATTCCTGACTAACTTTTTGTGGCTTATCAGCAAAGAGTCCTGATTGATATAAGTAGTTTGAATAATCGTAGAAATACTTGGCCGTCACAGGTTCTTTAATTGTGTCATGCAAGATTTTGGTCCTAATCCCAATAAAACTCATACTATTTCTGAAAACTTGACCACTATTATCCGAACTTGATAGATAAGCAAATAGTTGTTCAAAGAAATGTTGATAAGCGTGAATTTCTCCGCTGCTCAAGTAGGCGCGGGGATGATTCTTAAAAGGATATTTCCAATTGCTGAGATTGTATTCCCATTTTTGACCAATCCAAATGGTGAATGGCAATTCGTAAAATACTTGGGTCATATCTTGTTCAAAATATTCATTGATGATTTCAGAATAATCATGTGGCAATAAATTTTTTATCCGACGATTTAAATCCGGTGTAATAAATTTAGTGCCATCGCTATCATCAGTTAATTGAAATAATTTTTTCCAAACGTCATCAGAAAATAATGTCGGTTTGACGTGTTGAATCAGTTTTAAATTAATTGGGGCTGAATTTAGTGTATAACCGCCATCAAAACAATTATTCATCAATTGTAAGGTTTGAACAAAGTGTCCACCTAAAGAGTGTCCAATCCCATATATTGAGGTTCTTGGGGCAATATTATCTTCAATATACCGTAGAAAATTCTGGGCAACGGTCAATTGTAGATAGTTTTTATCGCTTCCGACAAGGATTGAGTTAACGTTATAATCCCAATCTTTATAATTTTCAAGAATAGATTTTTCAAAACGCTTACTTCTTGATCGTTCGGTATAGTCAGTGCTTGCTTCAGTACCCTTAAAGACTACATAACATTCTTTGATATTGTCGACAGAAATTTCATAGGCAATTCCGGAGAAACCTGATTCTGCCGCCTCAGGGAACAATTCACGTGCATCAAATGATTTAACATAATCGGGCATTCGATTTACACGTGTATAAATCAAAAATTTTAGATAATATTCTGGAGCAAATTCTTGATAAAGATAGCGGTCATAATCAAATTGTAAGAGCGTCGTTCGGAAATCAGTATCTCGTAGTAATTCACCACCCTGATAAGGCTCTTTGCGAAAACTCAACGGCAATAAATTATTCAACATTAAGATGACATAAATTTGATTGAGATAACCATGACATTGATTAAGGTTTTCATCATCAATTATCGAAATTAATTTCTTGAGCTTGTTAATTTTTCGATTTCTTGAAGGCAGGTTGAAACTTCTTTTACTGTGCGTTTGATCGACATTTTTCAATTTAAGGGCCTTGTCGATTAATTGTGGATGAATCGTTGTATCTTTAATAAATTCTGGAACACGTAAATCAATTATTTGGTTCAACATCAAATTGGTTAAACGTGTTTTTTCTCTATTCAAATAAGAGTAACTAAAATATAGTCGCTTATTTTGTGGCAATAGTTTTTTACTATCCTCATTGTTAAATGTTAATGGAAAATTTTTGTGAGCTCGAAAGTTGAGTAAATCTAGTTGTTCATAAATTCGATTCAATCTGTCGAGAGTACTCAATAATTCTTTCATTGAATCACCTCATATTACCCATATTTTAACAAATTGTTGATATATTGGGAAATAGAAGCATTAATATATAAATATGTCACATTTGTGGTACCTCACACTTGTGATATATCACAAACGTGCTATACTGTACTTGTGGAGGTTGGAGATATGCGAATAGATATTAAATCATACTTAGAGGACAATCATTTAACAATATACATAATTTCGAAGAAGAGCGGGTATGGTTATACGACTCTGCATAAATCCTTCAATAAGAAACAAACTTCCGCCACATCTATGAATTTGCGTGATATAGAGGCAATTGCCAAAGCGCAGGACACAGAAATGTGGAGAGTTCTGCGTGAATTGGAGTTGCATTACTTAAAGTGAGGAGGCTTTTATATGGCAAGATCATTTTGGGACGACGATCCATTTAACGATAATATGGACGAAATTTTTAAAAGATTAATGAATCAACAAAACGGTAATTCGCAGGCTAAGTATTATGTGAATGGCCAAGAGTTGACTCCAGAAGAATTGGCTAAATATCAAGAGGCTAGAACGGCTGGTCAAAATATTCCAGTCAGTGATAGTACTAAACAAACAAAAAATGGAACAATGTTAGATAAACTCGGCCGTAACTTGACTAAGGAAGCTCAACAAGGACTTCTTGATCCGGTTATTGGACGTGATAAAGAGATTCAAGAAACAGCAGAAGTTTTAAGTCGTAGAACGAAGAACAATCCGATTCTAGTGGGTGACGCTGGTGTTGGTAAGACTGCGGTTGTAGAGGGATTGGCTCAAGCAATTGTTAAGGGAGATGTTCCTGAAGCAATTAAAGACAAACAGATTATTTCGATTGATTTGTCAGCACTTGAAGCTGGTACGCAATACCGTGGTTCATTTGAGGAGAACATTCAGAACTTGCTAAAAGAAGTTAAGAAGGCTGGTAACGTAGTCTTATTCTTCGATGAAATTCACCAGATCATTGGAGCTGGTTCATCTGGTTCTGATTCTGGTAGTAAAGGTTTAGCAGATATTATCAAACCAGCTTTGAGTCGTGGTGAGATTTCAATTATTGGTGCAACAACTCAAGACGAGTATCGTAACACCATTATGAAAGATGCTGCTTTAGCTAGAAGATTTAACGATGTAACAATCAATGAACCAAGTAAAGACGCAACGTTTGCTATCTTGAAAGGTTTACGTAGCGCTTATGAAAATCACCATCATGTAAAATTACCTGATAATGTTTTGAAGGCTGCAGTTGATTATTCAGTTCAATATATCCCTCAAAGATCATTACCAGACAAGGCAATTGATTTGATCGATATGACAGCTGCACATTTAGCTGCTAAGAATCCAGTTACCGATACGGTTAGCTTGGAGAAATCACTCAAACAAGCTGAAAAGAATAAGGATACTGCTGCTAATAAAGAAGATTATGAAAAGGCTGCCACGTACAAGAAACAAATTGATGAGATCCAGGCTAAATTAGATAAAGGTGACAACCAAACTGATGAACCTGTTGCTAAGGTAAATGATATTGCTGATTCCGTTCAAAGATTAACTGGTGTACCTGTTTCACAAATGGGTGCTAGTGACATTGAACGTTTGAAGGATATGGGCAAGAGATTAAAGAGTAAAGTCATTGGTCAAAATGAAGCTGTTGACATGGTCGTTCGGGCTATCCGTCGGAATCGTGCAGGGTTTGATGAAGGCAATCGTCCAATTGGTAGTTTCCTATTTGTAGGACCTACCGGTGTTGGTAAGACTGAATTAGTCAAACAATTGGCTAGTGATATGTTCGGCAGCAAGGATTCAATCGTTCGTTTGGATATGAGTGAGTATTCTGATTTAACGGCGGTATCTAAATTGATTGGTACCTCTGCTGGTTACGTTGGTTATGAAGACAACGGCAATACATTGACCGAGAAAGTTCGTCGTAATCCTTATTCCATTGTGTTACTTGATGAAATTGAGAAGGCCAATCCACAAGTTTTGACCTTGTTATTACAAGTAATGGATGATGGACGTTTGACTGATGGTCAAGGTAATGTTGTTGATTTCAAGAACACTATTATCATTGCTACATCAAACGCTGGTTTTAGTGATAAAGACAGTAAAGATGCTAAATTAATGGATAAATTGGCACCATACTTCAGTCCTGAATTCTTAAATAGATTCAACGGAATCGTTGAATTCACACATCTATCTAAGAAAGATTTGAATCAAATTGTTGGTTTGATGTTGGATGATGTGAACCGTAACTTGGCTAAGAAGAGTATTACTTTAGAGATTACTCCAGAAGCTAAGGAATGGTTAATTGATGAAGGATACGATGAAGCTATGGGAGCAAGACCATTACGTCGGGTTATCGAACAACAAATTAGAGATAAGGTTGCTGAATACTATCTCGACCATATTGACGTCAAAGATTTGAAAGCCGATTTGGTTGATGGTACAATCAAAATCTCTGAAAGAAATACCGTTAAAAATTAATCAAACACAAAAAATCACGAGAGAATTTAATTATTCCCTCGTGATTTTTTTGCGTTATAACGGTTAACCAAATCTACGATCCATTACAAAAGCGCGACCATATTTAGCAGGAGTTACCTCAATGAATTTCAATGACTGATAAAACTTTAATGTTGACTCGTCAGGGTCAGTAATCAAAACTGTTTGACCTATATTTTCGAAATGTTTTAAAAATTTCTGAACCAAATTAGTTCCAACGTGTTGGCGCTGATATTTTGGATTGACTAGAATATCTTGGATATATAGAATCGTACGTTGATCAGTGATTCCACGGCAAATTCCGACTAATTGCTCATTATCCATAGCCCAGAGAACTGCGGAATTCTTCAGGGCAGTAATAGTATTCTGAGGCTGTTGAACATGTGCTAACCAGTCAACACTTTGGTATAAATCGATAATTTGTTTGTCACTAATAATTGTTGGTTTCTTAAATGTGTAATCTATCATTTTAAATCATCCTTTAAGTTTAATTTTGCGTGATAGATTAATTACGATATTTCACCATCAGGACCATCTCCTTAATTTTCAGATATCAAATTTAGACGTTCTAACCAGGATTTTACTATCTGGTTGTTAAATGTACCTGACACTTTAACTTCGCCGCTATCAAGAACGACAATGCCATCAGCGTGTTCAAATAATTGCTGATCATATTGATGCGTGACTACTATCCAGCCGTGCTCCAAGGTGGTCAAAATTTTACTGATTTCATGGGATGTTTTAGGATCTAAGCCAGTTAATGGTTCGTCAAATAGGTTTAATTCATTTGAACGTAATAACAATCGGCCTAGTGCTAAACGGCGACATTCACCGCCAGATAAGAAATTACTCTGAGCGTTGATTCGTTTTTGCAATGATTCAACCTTAGCAAAGGAATCTAAGCCAATCTTTTTTAAGACTGAAATTATGTCGTCATCGGAAATTTTGTTAGAAAAGAGGGCTAAATTATTTTTCAAGGTATCGTTAAAAATATAACTATGCTGTTCCAGAAGTCCAATATGCTGTGAAATCTCAGCCAGCGCATAATTATCATTGGAAATGTCGTTCAAAAGTATATTTCCATCAATAACGGTTTGGCTTAATGGCAAATTGATTAAGGTAGATTTACCACTTCCACTTTTACCGACGATTAAATAATGTTTGTCAGCGTCAAAGTTTAAATTAATATTCTTTAGAATTGATTTGTTGTTATCCTTTAGGGAAACGTCTTGATAAGATAACTTTTCAAGTTTGTTTAATCTTTGTGAAGAAATCGGTTCGTCAATATTAGAAATTTTATCATTGATAGTTTTAGCGGCTTCACGTGAACCTAAAATGTCGCTAATTAAGCCTGATGCAGATTGAATTGGTTCAGAGATGAAAATCATCAATTGTGAAAAAGCGACCAACTGTCCTAGAGAAATAGATTTATTCATGACGAAATAAATTCCGACGACCCAAGTTCCCAGATATAAAAAATTATCTAAAAATTGACTTACTCCACCAACTTGCTTGCGGGTAAGCTGGTCTTTATTTTGAGCAACTAGTAATTTATTATTTTGTCTTTGGAAGATATTCTGAATGTGTTTTTGGATATTAAAAATTTGAATCGTTCTTAGACCAGCTGTGGCATCTTGAAGATTGCTGGTATATTTCTGTGAGGCCTTCAAAACATTTTGTTTATTTTGCTTCAGTTTCTTTTGGCGATAGAACGGTAGGAGAATACCTGGTAAACATAATATGACAATGATCAAGCTTAAAGTTGGTTTGATTAAAACCGACATGACTAAGGCGATTAGTAATTGACAAATTTGCTTGTACGCATTGAGGTTACCTTGTAAATATTCATTCCGTAAAATATCGATTGTTGTGGTGAAGTCATTGTAGTATTCATTGGTTAATTTTTGAACATCCTGACCGACGCCGGTCCTTTGTCTGAACATTGATGTTAATAGACGATTTTTAACGTTATAAATTATTTTGTTAAGGGTTGTTTGCCCGAGATACGAGGTAACAAAATATACTATTGCATCTAAAATTATATAAATGGCAACAATTAATACTAGAGTTAAATACGTTAGGTTTCCCTCACCAGTAGCTGTATCGGTTATTGTTTGTAAAAGGTACGACACGGAAATTTCAATTGCTGAAGCAATCGGGATAAGGATAAGTAGCCCGAAAGTTAGTCCTTCTGCAAATTTAAGAAAGTGTTTTAGAATCACTGTTTTCCCCCCAGAAAAAGTAAATTAAAAATATTTTAACATTATTATAATACTATAATTTAAAATTTGGACAAAAAAATACCATTAATTTCCAAAAGTGGGATTAATGGTATTTGTGTTAATAAGTATTTGTCGCAAAATTGGGTTCATAAACGGCTGAATTAGCCAGCTCTTCGGTAAGAATATTGTCAGTAAAGACATAACCACCAAGTGGAATCCACTCATTGTTGGAAACTTTTGCAAAATAATTTCCATTGTCATTTTTAACAGATTCAGAAATTTTCCAAGCCGTGCCTTTAGGTAGAATTCGAGTCATTGAATTAGTTGATGTGTCGTATAATTGCGTGTTTTGAATTAAGGTTGCGGTTACTGGACCTTTAGCAAAAATTGAAGTGTTTTGGTCTGCAGTAGTTAGAACCCATTCATCAGCACCAACTTGATAATATTGATGACCATTAATGGATTTAATTTGACCAACTTTCCAAGAGCTGCCTTGTGGCAAACTTCTGGTTTGAGTTCCATTACTATTTACAACAAAAGTTGTATATCTCAGTGTAATAGTCTTAGGTTGAGTTGGCGTTGTAGTAGAATCGTCTTCAATTTTTACAGCGTCGGCCTCAATCCATTGATTGGACTCAAAACGATAATATTTTTTAGTGACACCATTATTTGTAATATTTTTAACTTGATCAAATCGCCAATCAGAATTGGCCAGTAAAATTTTACCATTAGGATTGCCATTATCATCGACGACTCTGATGTTGTAGGCAATAGTACCAATTATATCGACCGGTGATGCTGAATTATTGGTCGAATCAAGTTGGAAGTCGAGAGCCTTAACCCATTCGTTAGTAGCAACACGATAATATTGATAACCCTTGATAAGTTTGTATTGATCCACTTTCCATGAAGTTCCAGCGGTCAAAATAATTCCAGTATCATTACCATTAATATCCAAAACGTGTGCATTATTGGCCAAAGTCTTGATTTCGTTAACATTAGTTATTTGTTGATCCTGAGGATTGATAATTTTCCCAGTGCTATCAATTACATCAATTGAGTTGGTCGAAACGTACTCATTAGTAGCAACCTGATAGTAGGTATTATTGTTGATTGTAATAGCTGGTCCCAAAATCCATCTTGAATAAACAGGTAGGATTCTATTATTAAGTTCATTGCCACGAGCGTCTACCAAAGTAGCACCGCCACGGCGAACCGAACCGATTAATTGTGTGTTTGCTTGAACGATTTGACTAGTTGGCATGGTATTCAATACAGCAGGTGCAAGTAAAATAGCCATGGTGGAAGCCAAAACGATTTTTTTCTTATTATTCATTTTAAATTTCCCCTATATAACTATATTTATTAATCTAAAATACTCAAGTATAAGATAGCATCTGTTTAAACTTTAGGCAGTAAATCTGAAATTTATTAATGAAAAATTAACCATGATAACGTTTTCTTTAAAAGTTCGTGAATCACCATGATATATTTGCAATTCTCTTTAATAAAGTTCGTGTTCTATAAATGAACAGTATTTACCTTTAAAATTCAAGTATTATTTGAAAATAACTTAAAAAGCGCTCTTAATGATTATATTTATATTAAAATACGAACATTATTAAGAAATAATATATAAAAAGTTTCTATTTCTATTGCAAAAGTGCAAATACTTTGCAATACTATATAAGTTCAAAAGAGATCATTTAAGGGGCGTTTATAGTGAATTCATTAGAAGATAGAAGAAATTTAAGCTTTTTGGAGCGTTTATTTCATCTAGAAGAAGCCAAGACAAATGTTAGACGTGAGATTCTTGCAGGTTTAACTACTTTTGTTTCAATGGCTTATATTTTGTTTGTTAATCCTCAGATTTTGGGAGATTCGGGGATGGACAAAGGAGCACTTTTTACAGCAACAGCATTAACTGCAGTGATTGGTTCAGTCTTGATGGGGGTCTTAGCCAATTATCCAATCGCAATTGCACCAGGATTAGGGGATAATGCTTTCTTTAGTTATTCAGTTGTTATCGCCATGGGTATTCCTTGGCAAACTGCTATGGCTGGTGTGTTCGTTGCCAGTTTGATTTTCTTAGTTATTTCTTTAGTTAAATTACGTGAAATTGTCATTAATGCAATTCCAAAAGATTTGAAATTAGCCGTTGCATCTGGTTTGGGAATTTTCATTGCCTTCGTTGGTTTGCAAGGTGGAGGACTTATTACTGCAAGTAAATCATCACTTGTTGAAATTGGTTCATTCGCAGTTCCCACAACTTGGTTAACGATTGCCGGATTATTAGTTACAGCAATCTTAATGGCTAGAAAGACACCGGGAGCAATTTTTATCGGTATGGTCTTCACAACTGTATTGGGATTAGTAACTAAATTGATTCCTGCACCAGCACATATTGTTTCCGCAATTCCTAGTTTAAAACCAACTTTCGGAGTTGGGGTAGCACATATCGCTGACATTAAGCAGCCACAACTTTGGGCAGTTGTGATCATCTTCTTGTTGGTAGCGTTCTTCGATACAGCCGGTACTTTGATTGGCTTGTCAGAACAAGTTGATATCATGCAAGACGATAAGGGAAGAATGCCAAGAATTGGACGTGCCTTGATGGCTGATTCAATTTCAATGGTCAGTGGTTCTGTTTTAGGAACAACTCCTCCAATCACTTATGTTGAATCATCAGCCGGTATTGCTGTAGGTGGTAGAACTGGTTTAACAGCTATTACAGTTGGTGTATTGTTTGCCATTTCAATGTTCTTCTCACCACTATTAACAGTCGTGACAGGAAATGTTACAGCACCAGTTTTAATCATTGTTGGTACTTTAATGGCACAATCAATGAGAAATATTCAATGGGATAGATTCGAAATTGCTTTACCAGCATTCTTAACAATCGTTGGTATGCCACTTACTTATAATATTTCATACGGTATTGCTTTCGGATTCTTAGTTTATCCAATTACAATGCTTGCTGCAGGTAAGAGAAAAGAAATTAATCCAATTATGTACGGATTATTCGTGGTATTTGTTATCTTGCTATATATTATTAATATTTTGCCTAAGAGCTAATTGCAAAAAAATAGGGTTCAGTCAATTCGTCTTGGAATTGGCTGGACCTTATTTTAATAGTTGTTTGTATAGTGGAAACGAGCTAAGACCAACAGATTCCTGTGCTTTGCTACTGCCTTGAAATCACACGCAAAATCACGTGCAATTCCTAGGCTTAGGCAAATGCTCAGAATCTAGGCGTTGCTCTTAGCTCTCTTTTATTAACCATTATATTTAGCAAGAGTAAAGACAACCTTATCTTTATTCTTTAATTTCTTCTTGTCAGCAGAAACATTAACTTGTTTACCGTTAACAGTAAAAGTCCAGTAGATTTTCTTTTTGTTATTTTGTTTCTTACCATCAATAGCTGAGATGAAACCACCTTTATCAGTGACTTTCCAGCCTTTTTTCAAACCTTGAGTAACAGTTGCATTCTTTTTAAGTGTGATAGTTTTTTTAGCAATCTGCTTTTTGTTTTTCTTGAGAACATATGTGACCTTGATATTCTTAGTTGAACTAGCTTGTGCAACGGTGGTAGTGGCAGGTCCAAAGACTCCTAGTAACATCAATAAAGACATTAAAAATACGGTAAATTTTTTCATTGTTTCTCCTCCTCAAATTTGTACAACGATTTAAATTATAACAAAATATAAGCCAGATGAATCAAATTGATTTTTATCTTCAATTTGTTTACGCTAAAATAACAATAATACAAAAGAGGTGAAGGGTATGAATCGATTGGTTGTAAATTTTCAAAAAGGTACCAATAGCGTTACAGTATTTGCCTATCTAATTAACGTGATTCTCATATCCTTGCTTTATAATAACCCGATAATTACCGTTGGAATTTTAATAATGCTAGTCATAATGTCAATTTTAACACGTCCTGGGAAAGTAATTTCGTATTTAAAATTCTCTAGCATAATTTTTTTTGTGACTGTTTTGTTCAACGTCTTGATCAATCAGAGAGGGACTAACATCTTGTGGTCATTTTCCTTTTTAAAAATTACGCAAGAATCCCTTATTAACGGTGTCATTTTAGGGATATCCTTCGTTAATTTGTTATGGGCCTTCTATATTTACGATTCATTGATTCGAGTAAAAACCATTTTTGAATTACTTTCCAATTTTCTAAAGAGTATTGCTGTAATTTTTATTTTGACGATTAAATTTATTCCCGAAATTATACAAATTTTTACCGAAACACAGGTCATGAATCGTTTTAGAACGACATCTTTCAAACAAGCAAAGAGTCTTAATAAAATTAAGCAACAAATATCTTTAACTGAAGTAGTTCTTAACAAGTCGATTGCTAAGTTTATGAATGTGTCCGATACTTTAATTTTAAAAGGTTATGAGCAGCGGCATAAAAATATCGGTTGGCTAGAATTTAAAAGGTTAGATTGGACTTTAATAACGACCATGTTATTATCAGTTTTTTTTAATATAACAATGTCAGTTTTGAAAATTGGTCGAGTTGATTTTGGCTCGGCCAAACTAAATATTTTATCTGATAAAGGTATTTGGTTTGTCTTAATTATTAACAGTTGCTTGATTTTATTACCAATTTTAATAGGAGGGGGAAACTACTTATGGTGGAGATTTTACAGTTCAAAAATTACAGTTTCCAATACAATAACAGCCAAAGATTATCGCTAAATAGTATCAATCTTTCTATTAATAAAGGTGATTTTGTAATAATGATTGGGGAAACTGGTAGTGGAAAGAGTACTTTGCTAAAACAAATGTTACCCGATTTAACTGTTGGTAAAGTTACGGCGGGTGGTTTGATTACGTCATTTCCGAGAACTGTGGATAACTTTGCTTATGTTTCACAGTTTGTCGATAATCAGATGATTATGGAAACTCCCAGAGATGAGTTGAAATTTGTTTTGGATAATCAGGGATGTAGTCAAAATGAGATTCAGTTACGAATCACAGAAATTGCTAGTTATCTGGGAATAATTAGTTTGTTGGATACAAAATCAGAAGAACTTTCAGGTGGGCAGAAACAGCTAGTCAACCTAGCCAGTGCTTTGATTTTGAAACCAAAAGTTTTATTGCTAGATGAACCAACTGCACAATTGGATCCGATCGCCTCTGAAAAGTTAATGCAGATTGTTCAAAAAGTGAATGAAGAACTTGATATGACAATTGTTTTGGTCGAGCACGAAATTAATCAAGAAATCAGATTTGCTAATAGGTTTTTAATTATGGAAGATGGCAAATTAATTTTGAATAAATCGGTTGAAGATGGTTTGCAAGCTATTTACTTAAATATAAAATATCGAAATTATTTAACTCAAATTGATCGCTTGTATTTGGAATTGGGTCTAAAATCATCTGCATCGGTACCATTGAGTAATAAGCAGTTGGGCCAAATAGTTTTAAAGAATAAATCTAAACTTCAGTTTGTATCACCGAAACGTGCCATTACAGAAGTAAATAAAATAATTTTAGATGTTAATAAATTAAACTTCCGGTTCGATTTTAATGGTCGGCAAGTAATTGACAATGTCAGTTTTAAATTGCGTCAGGGGGCTTCATATTGTGTTGTTGGGCCCAATGGTATGGGGAAGACTACTTTGTTAAAAGTTATTACGCAACAATTGAAAAAGCAGTCTGGCAGAATTGAATTTAATGGAAAAAAATTAGCTTCATCAGCATATCAAGAGATGTTTGTTTTACCTCAAAATCCGGCGGCTCTTTTTATGAAAGATACGGTGAAAGATGAACTACTTTATCAATTAGGGCAGAATCAATCTGATGTTGAGTTGGAGAATGTTTTAAATAAATATTCTTTGGCTGGATTGGAAAACGTTAGTCCCTACGATTTAAGCGGTGGGCAGCAAGAATTTTTGGCATTAGCCTTAGGGTTCATTAAGAATCCGCAAATACTATTTTTGGATGAACCAACCAAGGGACTTGATCCTAATAAGCGAATCAAGCTAGGGGAGATGTTACGAGTATTCCAAGCAAATGGAGGGACTATTTTTACTAATAGTCATGATTTACTATTTGCAGCCAAATACTCTGATCAGGTGGCAATGATGTTTGATGGTAAATTAAGTGAGTTTAGTGATCCAGTGACATTTTTCGAAAATAAATTCTTTTATACTACAGAAATAAATAAAGCCTTACGGAATATTTTTCCGGCAGCTTTATCATGGGAGGATATTCAAAAAAGTGAATCGTAAATCAATTTCATTAATTATTTTGTCATTATTAGTCGTAATTTTAATGGCAATTTTTTCTAGTAAGAATTATCTATTATTTTCATTTGGGTTCTTGGTTTTAACATTAGGAGTTTACTTTTGGAAATTTGAAAAGTCACAACACAATTCACGAGAAATAGTCTTTATAGCAATAATTTGTGCTTTAGCAGTTGTCGGGAGAATTATTTTTGCGGCTTTGCCAGCAGTTAAACCAGAATTATTTATTCTAATCATGGGAGCAATGGTCAGCGGACCAGAAACAGGTTTCCTAATGGGTACAATTATAGCGTTGACGTCTAATATGTATTTTGGACAAGGAGCTTGGACGCCATGGCAGATGTTTGCTTTAGGTATTATAGGATTGATTTCAGGATTAATGGCAAATAAGGAGGTTCCTGTTTGGTCGTTAGTTATTTGGGGATTTCTTTCAGGCTTTTTGATGGGATGGATCATGGATATTTATTACATCATTGGGTTTGTTAATCCAATTACAATCAAGAGTATCGTAACGTCAATTGTAGCCAGCTTTTACTTTGATTTTGTTCATGCATTATTTACCGCAATTCTATTATTGCTGGTTGGAAAGCGTTGGATTAAAATTTTTGATAATTATAAGCAAAAATATGCTTTATTTGAGCAATAAAAAAGATGAGATTTCTCTCATCTAAATGAATAATTATGGTATTAATAAGTAGGCAAATGCCCCTAAGGCGCCACCAGCAAGTGGTCCGAAAATTGGAACCCAACTGTATGCCCAGTCTGAATCACCTTTGTTGGCGATTGGTAAAATTTGGTGAGCAATTCTTGGTCCCAAATCTCTGGCAGGATTAATTGCATAACCGGTTGTCCCACCAAGTGAGAATCCGATAGCAGTAATTAATAGTCCTACAACAATGGGATTTAATCCCTGAGTAAATTTACCACGTGTGAATGCTAGTAAAGCGAAGACAAGGACGAATGTACCAATGAATTCACTGATAAAATTCATTGTGTAATTTCTAATAGCAGGTCCAGTGGCAAATACTCCTAAAATGGCTTTAGAATCTTTTGTTTCCTTCCAGTGTGGATAATAGTTGATCCAGACAATTGCTGCACCAACGATTGCTCCTAGAAGTTGAGCAATGATATATGGAATAACAGATGACCAAGGGAATACGCCGGCAATAGCCATACCAACGGTTACAGCTGGATTTAGATGGGCAGGGCTAAGAAATGCTGAACAATATATTCCTAAAGTAACAGCTAATCCCCAACCTAAAGCAATGGCAACCCATCCAGAGCCCTCAGCTTTTGACTTTTTCAAACTAACAGCGGCAACAACACCATCACCCAAGAGAATCAAAACAAGGGTTCCGATGAATTCACCAAGTAATTGTAATGATAAACTATCTTGCATAAGCTTTCCTCCAAGTTCTCCATGTCTACGCTTACATGAGCCTATTATACATAGGTGACAAAAAGAATGCCATGGTTTACCATTTTATAAACATTATTAAATAAGATATTATTTCAAAAAAATTGTTAGGAAGTTTTATAAATGAAAATATATACACGTACGGGTGACAAAGGTAAAACAAGAATTATTGGTAATGATGTACTTTACAAATCAGCCCAGAGAATCGAGTCTTACGGTACAATTGACGAACTTAATTCTTTGGTTGGCGTTGTTATTGCTGATTTATCAGATAAAGCGAAAATTCTGAAGAATGAATTGGAAGAGATTCAACAATTGTTATTTGATTGTGGAACTGATTTGGCAATTTCTCCTAAGGATCAAAAGCATGAATTTATTTTTAAGGACGAAGATGGTGCGGTTGATTGGTTAGAAAAGAAGATTGATGATTATACTGCCAAGGTTCCGTCAATCCAAAAATTTATTTTACCTGGTGGCTCTAAAACAGCAGCTAATTTACACTTGGCTAGAACTGTAACTAGACGTGCTGAACGTGAAATTGTGGCTTTAATGCAAGATGAACCAATTAACGAGGATGTTTTGAAGTTTATTAATCGTTTATCAGATTATTTCTTTGCGGCTGCCCGCTACAGTAACGTTCTTGATGGTGTTGAGGATATTCAATATCGTAACAGTAAACCAGTATTTAGATAATTATAAAATTGTACTCATTTGCTTTTAAAAATGGGTATTTTTTTTATTTATAATTGGTATTCTTGAATTATAAAAAATTTAAATTGAGGTATTTTTTATGAGATCACAAAAAGAAAAAATGTTAGCTGGAGATTTGTATATTGCACATGATCCAGAATTAAGAGAAGATTTTAAAAAGGCTAAGAAATTAGTACGAGAATTCAATAAAACTACTGAAGAAGATACACCCAAGCGACAAGAGATTATAAAGGATTTATTTAAAAAAGTAGGAACTGGTGCATACTTGGAACCACCATTCTATACAGATTACGGATGTAATACTGTGATTGGTGATAACTTCTATGCTAATTATGAATGTATAATTTTGGATATTGCTAATGTTAAAATCGGTGACAATGTTATGTTTGGACCAAGGGTAAGTATTTATACAGCGGGACATCCAATTGATTCCGTTGTAAGAAATGAATTATTTGAATATGGTAAACCCATCGAAATTGGAAATGATGTCTGGGTTGGTGGAAATGTTGTGTTCAATCCTGGTGTCAAAGTTGGAAATAATGTAGTCATTGGTTCGGGAGCAATTGTTACTAAAGATATCCCTGATGGAGTAATTGCCGCAGGAAATCCATGTAAGGTTCTACGTAAAATTAATGATGACGATAAAAAGTATTGGGAACTAGAAAAACAAAGATATTTTGAGAACTAAAAAAGTCTATCAAATAGTTGAATTATTAACTATTTGATAGACTTTTTGATTTCATAAAGTTATAGGAAAAGTGGTAATAGAATAGTTGCAATTGCAGTGCCATCATATTTCATTTCTTTTCCCTTTAGCTGATTGAATAATAGGACAGTAGATTTAGGTAAGCTGTTTTTATTAGCTATTGCATATAGGGTAATTGATTTACAAAGTTTAGATGATACTAAATCAACGTCCTCAGTTTTTTCAAGTTCTTTAGCTGATTTTAAAATAATATCTTTTAATGAGGCCTTATCCTTAATTTCGGGATCTGAATAAGCAGTACTTAATTGATTCATCATAATAGTGACTTTTTCTGCACGTTTCATAATAAAATCTTCTTTCCAGTATCCTATGCTACAACACTAATTTAGCACGATTGTACTTGGTTAGATACGATTATGCTTGAAAATAAAACACTCTTATCTCTAAATTTTAGCAGGTGATGGTAAATCAAAAAGTTCCTCTAAATGTGCTAGAACTCCCTGATCATTATTATCGATTGTTTCAAAAGCGGCTGTTTCATGAACAATTGGAGTAGCGTTTTTCATTGCTACACCGTGACCAACGAAACTAAGCATTTCTAAATCATTTCCACCATCACCAAAAGCACACATTTCTTCTGGAGCAATATTTAACATATCCGAAAGGTATTGTAAGCCAGTGGCTTTGTTAACGTCAGCTAGAATAATATCGATATCCCCGTGTCCACTGGTAACAACAGATACTTCTGGTCCAATCATGTCAGAGAGCTTTTGCATATAAAGTTCGGTTTCCGTTTTGGGACAAGCAACTGAGAATTTTAGAACTTTATCGGATACGTCAGATAAATTAGCAACACTAGTAATTTGTGGAAAATAGAATTTACTCATTTTATAAAATTCGGGTGTGGCATCATCCAAGATGTAGGCTGATTCTTTACCACAAATAATGGATTGAATTTCAGGTATTTGGTTCAAAACAGAGATAACTTTTTGAATAATATTATCTGAGAAGTTATCAACTTTAATTATTTCTTTGTGACTGCCAATCAATGCACCATTTTCTGCTACGAAAAGTGTTTCGGGGAAGTCTTTGAAAAAACTTTTTAATTGGTAGTATTGATTTCCACTGGCTGAAACAAATTGAATCTGATTTTTAATCATAAAGTCATAGATTGGTTTGAATCTTTCAACGTCGAAATGTTTATCATCTGTTAAAAATGTGCCGTCCATATCGGTAGCAACTAATTTAATTGTCATTAATTAAATTCCTCTCAAATTTTAATTGAATGTTTTACGATATCGAAAAGGGGTAACACCTTTCCATTTTTTGAAGTTACGGACAAATGACTTTGTACTCGAAAATCCACATTCTGTTGCAATAAAATCAATATTATTGGTGGTATTCAATAATTTTTTCTGAGCATTCAATAGCCTGACAACGGTAATGTATTTGTTAATAGGCATTTGAACGGTCTGATGAAATTGCTGATTTAGTGTTGTAACTGAAGTATTTAGCTTGTTGGCTAAAAGAGTTCCATTGAGGTTGTCGTGATAATCTTGATTAATCGTACCAAGGGCACGATCGACTAAACTATCGTTGACAGCGGTAATTGCATTAACCTTAGACGAGAAATTGTCTAGAAGAATTGATAGCAGTAAATAAACACGTCCAGTCAAAGCCAGGGTTGAGTTAGAGTCACGTGGTTCTTGGAGTAATTGAATTATTATTCGCAGTTGTTTTTCTAATTCTTGATATGACATGATTTTTTTAATTGAATGAGGGCGTCCATGTAATGAGAAATGAATCTGATCAATATTGGGGTAGATTTGTTTTAAAAAATCATAATCAATGATTAAACAGAATTCGAACAACGACTTTGTGGTGTTTATAGTTGAACCATGAACATTACGTGAATTGACAATCCAAATATCACCCTTATGGTAATTAAAAGTATCTCCATTATCCTTGAACTTCAAATCATTGTCAGATACTAGGAAACCTAATTCTAAACTCTGATGCCAATGTGGAGCAACTGTTTTTGACGAATTTTTATCGTGAAAATAATATTTAAAGGGAAGTCTTGGTGTTGGCTGGACAATTTCATGTTTTATTTCCATATTAGAAGACAAGTTTGTCCAATGCTTTGGCGATACCATCATTATCGTTGGTATCGGTAACATAATTGGCATGTAATTTAGCCAAGTCTGACCCATTTCCCATTGCAACAGCGGTCCCTGCAAATTTGAACATTGGTAAATCATTTTGTTCGTCACCAAAAGCCATAACTTCATCAGGTGTGAAAGAAAGAATTTGAGTTAATTTTTCTAGACCAGTTCCCTTATTGGCAGTTGGATTCATAATTTCTAAAAAATTATCGGCAGCACGAACGACGTAGTAGTCATCAGAAAATTCATCTTTAACTGCCTGGTCATATTTATCTAAGTCTTCTTTTTCACCGACAATAGCAGCCTTAGTGATTTCAAAATCATCTGCTAGTTCGTCAGGAGTTCTAACATAAATTCCAGCACTATTTTCCCAAGCCTGTGTGGCAGCAAAACGATTTATATCATGATCTGATGTATAGACGTTACTGTCATCATCTAAGACATAATATTGCATATGATTATCATTTACATATTTAACGATTCTTCGGTAAGCGTGGTTATCTAGAATCTTACGTGAAAGAACTTTTCCGGAAACAGTTTCAACCAATCCACCGTTATAAGTAATAACGTATTGGTCATCTCCAGCGACACCTAAATCATTCAGAAAAGGACTTACACCGGCAAGTGGTCGACCTGAACAGAGAACAACTTTGATACCCTGATCCAAAGCCTTATCCAAAGCTTCTTTGGTTTTTTCAGAAATGTTATGTTGAGAAGTTAATAATGTATCATCAATATCAAGTGCAATTAGTTTGATAGCCATAAGATTACCCCTTTTTTAACTATGTTAATTAAGATGAGCATATTGTACCAAATTAATAAAGCGGTTTCAATTGGTTGTATATTCTTTTAATAGGCTTTTTCGGCCTAGAGTGGCTAAGCCAATCAAGTAATCTTGTTCAAAATTACGAGAGAAATCTAAATGATATTTTTGATGAAGTGGTAAATTACGATGGATTGTTTGTTTAACCTGATCGATTTGGATTGGAGTTAAAGACAGCTTGTCAGCATACACAATAACCAAATTAGGATTAAGTAAACTAATGATATTCTGAAGATGCTGTGTTATTTGGGTAGTTATCTCAGAATTTTTATTGACAGTTCCATATTCAACCTCACCAGCTAATCCATCAGCGCCATTTATTAGTTGATTATTAATGACGATTCCGACCCCGGGGCCAAAATTCTTAGGAAAGTAAATACCAACGGCAATATTTTTATTTTCCTTCAATTCAGTTGCTGCACCAAAGGTTGTAGCGTTAGCGTCATTGAAAACTAGAGTTTCAATATCGGTAGCTGTTTTAACTGCCAATGATAAATTGATACCTTGGAGTGCATCAATATCACTTATTTGGAGATAACCATCCAATTCAGATCCAGGGGTACCGATAATTATTCTTTGAGGATTAGTTTGATTGACTTGTTGACGGATAAAGTTAGTGAGTTCGGAAACGGAAGAAACATCTTCATCATGAAATTTTTTATACTTAACTTTTCCAGCCAGATTAGTTAGGAAGTAAGTTGCGCGGATTTTGTTATTAGTTTCGGCTAGTTGGACGATACCTAAATCAATAGCATCATAATTTATTTTATATATTTTAGCTCGGCGACCACGTGTATTGAGGTAGTCAGTCGCAATAACTTTTGTACCAGTATTTAAAATGTCGAGCAATTTGTTAATACTTACGATACTTAGTCCTGTTAAATTAGCTAATTGCTTAGCTGATAGCTCAGAATTTTCATCTAATAATTGAAGTAGGGACTGTAAATTTTGTTGACGAGCGGAAAATTTATTGTCTTGTGTCAAAATGACACCTCCTGTCAGATTTAATTATATTGATAATATAAATGAATGGTCAATAGATAATAATATTATCAAAATTAATAAAAAGATTTATTGCAAATTAGTTTTTAACTTGTTTAAACAAAATGTATAATTGATATTATGAATAGGATAATGAACAGTTATTTTAGTTTAGCTAAGGATGGTAACGTTATGATGGATAATGATTATAATATTGAATTAAGTCGATTAAATCAGATTGAATCCGTTGATATACCACATTTGAAAAATGTCCAAATGATTGTTAAGGATAGGGTTGATTCTCATTCATATGATCCAATTGTGTATGATCACTTAAAAAATTTGAGTGATGAACCACATTTATCAAATGATTTATTAGAGCTACGTGCTGGGACTGCTCCAAAAGACGTACCTAATATTCCGTATCCGGATGTCAAAGTTGATATAAAATATACAAATGAATTAGGTCGACGTGTTCGTTATATGAGAATTTATCGAAAAGATAATTCTACCTCATCACAAAAAGCTTTAGTTTATCTACATGGTGGAGCTTACTACGGTGGAACTGTTGAAGATACATTACCATTTTTACGTCATTTGGCAACAAAGTTTAATGGGATTATCTATAGTGTTGATTATGGTTTGGCACCAGAAAATCCTTACCCATCAGGTCTGGAAGATTGTTTGGCTGTTTTAATTGAGGCTTCTAACAATCATTCTCAAGTTTCGATTGCGGGTGATTCAGCAGGAGCATCGATGGCACTGGGTGTAAGTCAACTAAGCCATACAATGGGTATTTGTAATATTTATAAACATATTCTCTTTTATCCGACTGTCGTTCATGGTTCAAATCACGAAGGGTCACTTTGGAATGATCATTTAATTCCAGTTAATGACGAACAACGTCGAACGTTACACAATAATTATTCTCAATTTAAAGAATTGGATAAAATCATGACTGATTTCTACATAGCTGGGAATAATCGTGATTTATCAGCACCAATATTATCACCACTTTACGCTGACCCTATGACGTTCAAAAAGATTTTAGTAATGACTGGCGAATTCGATCCGTTCAGATTACAGGATGAAGCATTTGTTCAAAAAGTAGGGATGGCCGGATGTGAAGCTAAATATATTCGTTACGGCGGATTAGGACATGCCTTTTTAAATTATGTTGGCCGGATTCCTGCAGTAGAAGATGCATTAAATGAATGTGCTTTGGCGTTGAACTAAAAAAACTCAAAAGCTATTCGCCTTTGAGTTCGTTTGGATTCAGTGTATCTTTCATATTTTTTAGTTTTCTGAGTTCAATATTCCAAGTACTTACAAGAACTAACACAGAACCAGTCCAAGCTAGTGGATTTGCCATAGCAGCACCGTAGAATCCGAATAAACGAATCAAAACGACTCCTGCAAAGACTCTCATTAGTAGTTCGGCAACGCCGGCTATTGTGGGAGCTTTTTGGTTTCCTAAACCTTGTAAGGTATATCTGACAATAAATAGTATTGATAGAATGAAATAAGATGAACCATTGAAATAGTAATAAATTTGAATAAGGTCTAAGACCTTAGTTTGACTACCATTCATAAATAGATGTGAAATATTTCTTCCAAAAATAATTAAGAAGATACCAATAACAAGACTTGATGCGACTGAAACAATGATACCGTCCCTAACACCCTTGAGAATTCGGCTAAATTTCTTAGCACCCATATTTTGTGCTGTGAAGTTGACCAAAGCTAAGCCAAAACTGAATGCGGGAAGGGTAGCAATTTGTTCAACTCTTCCGGCAACAGTATAAGCAGCAACCGCATCTGCACCTAAGGTATTAAGCATAAATTGCAAAATAATTGAGCCAATAGCGATAATTGAAGATTGGAATCCCATTGGCAAACTTATTTTAAGCAATTCTTTTATTTCGTCCATATCTATTTTGAAATCTTTTCTTGTAAGGATTAAATATGGAATGTGTTTCCTAATATAGAAGTAAAGAATCACAAAGGTAATTGTTTGCGCCACAACGGTAGCTAAACCAGCACCAGCAACTCCCATGTGTAGATAAAGAATGAAAACTAATTCAAGCAAAATATTTAAAACAGTACTTACAATTAGGAAAAATAGCGGAACACGTGAATCACCTAGTGCCCGCATGGTGTTTCCTAAAAAGTCAAAACCCACAAAAGAAAAAATCCCTGCAAAAATTATTTCCAAAAAGATAAATGAATCATGAATCAAAACTTTAGGTGTTTGCATTGCAACAAGTAAAGGATAAGCAACTAATAAGGCAATTGCTGTAAAGATTACGGCAATAAATATTGAAATAATTATTCCTGATGCAAAACTTTGTCTGACACCAGCCTCATCATTTGCTCCGTATTTCTTAGCAGTTAAAATAGTTAAACCACTTGTCATACCTTGAGCAAATCCAATAACTAACGCTGTCAATCCCCCCGTCGCGCCGACACTAGCTAAAGCATTAACACTGATCGTTTTTCCAACAATTAAAGTATCAATGAAACTATAGAACTGTTGGAAAAAGTTACCTAATAATAAAGGAATAGTATACAGAAATATGACTTTCATAGGTCTTCCTTGCGTCAGATCTATCATATGTCTTAAATCCCCTTCATAAAGATTATGAATATTCTATCATTATTATTTTTAATAGTGATGGTGAATGTGTACAAAGTTTAGTTTATTTAAATATTTTTTTTGCCAGGCTAAAAATGAGATTGGGACATAACTGTTTTGTGGACTAAACTTGCGGCAAAAATGCGAGACAGAACACAGTTCCGCGTAAAATAAAATTCACCTAGTAACCGCATGTCGATTACTAGGTGAATTTTACCTTAATACTCGGAAGCTAAACGTGTTCTGCCTCGCTCTGATTAAATTTATAAATTAATAAGTTAATTCTATTTCCTGATTGGCTGTTAATGGTAATTTCTTTCCTAAGAATTTAACTTCAGTATCTTTATCGGTTCTGATAATGATTGTATTGTCAGTAATTGAGAAGAAGAAATTAATCTTTTTGAAGGTTAAGTGGAATTCAATTTCTTTCCATTGTTTAGGCATATTAGGATTGATTTTTAGCATTTTTCCACGATAATCTACGCCGGCAAAGTAGGTAGTAACAACAGTTAAAGTTGCTCCCATAACGCCGAGATGAATACCTTCAGCAGTTGTTCCACCTTGAATATCATAGTAGTCACTAGTTAAAGCTTCATAGAATAATTTCCAGGCTTCCTTTGAATTGTCAACTCGTAACATTAACATTGAATAAACAATTCTGGAAAGGGTAGAACCATGAGTTGTTCTATCAATGTAGAATTTGATATTGTCTTCCATAAATTTATTCTTATTAGAAATTGGATAACCTAGATCACTCAATATATCAAAGAATGCTTCTTCACGAATATTGAATAGTGCCATTAAAGTATCAGCTTGTTTGGAAATCTGATATTTATCAGGTGTATCGTTGTGAGCTTTAAGAATACGATCCATTCTTGAAATATTTCCATATTGCTTACGATATTTATCGAAGTCAATTCGTTCAAGGTCAAAGTATCCTTCGAACTGGCCAAGAATATCACCCTTAAAATCAAGTTTTAGATTGTGTCTAATGTCATCAAGAGCTTGAATATCTTTTTGAGTAAAGCGCATCCGTTGAAGATTATCATCTACAACTTCGGCTGGTTCGTGATTGATTATTTTAATCAATTTCTTAAAGAACCAACTAACCATAATGTTAGTATAAGCATTATTTTTGAGACCATTATCTTCTGGATCATTAGGGTAACCTTCGTGGAATTCATCTGGTCCCATGACGTTAGCAATTGTATATTTGCCAGTAGTTTTATCAAGTTTCGCCATGCTGATCCAGAATTCAGCGATACTAAGTAACATTTCAATACCATACTGTCTCATAAACTCTTCGTCTTGACTGAGATTATAATAATTTAAGACGTTATACGCTATAGCTAAGGAAACGTGACGTTGTTTTCTTGAATTGTCCGGATCCCATGAATTTGTAATTGGATTCAAATGAACTTCTTGTGACTGTTCATCACCATACATACCGCTTTGCCAAGGGTACATAGCACCGTCAAGCTCATCGTCATCAGAAGCGTAATCCATAGCAGCTCCTAAACGGTTATAACGATACATTAAAAGATTCTTTACCAAACTTGGATAGTGTAAGACGTAATAATTTATATCAAAAAGTTCGTCCCAGAAGATATGTCCACGGTAACCCTCACCAGTCAAACCACGTGAACCAACGGAAGCGTCAAAATCCTTGTTGGCATCTTCTTGAGCCGCTACGGTCATACTATAACTGTTTAAGTGAAGTAATTTTTGTGCAGTAACGTCACCCGTTATAACGACGTTTTCCTTTTTCCAAATTTCCTTCCAAGCTTTTTTAACGACATCTTTAGCAGCATCAAAACTTCCAAGAGTTTTATGTGCTTTAGCAGCCTGTTCAACAATTTGTTTTGTTTCTAGTGAAGTGAAGATACTGACTGATTTTTCTAGGGTGTAAATTTTATGTTCTTCAGCGTCAAATTCAACACATTGACTAGCAATTTCGTCGGTGTTTTCTTCAGAATATTTAGGATTATTGATATTTGGATAGGTAATATTAGTTTTTATTGCTAGATTAACTTTTGATTGAGTTGTATGAGCTAGAAGTGTCACATATTTTTGATTATTCTCAATTTTATCAACTGATAAATGCTTATTAGCCAAATTACGGTATCTCTCAACGTTTGAATTAACAACAGAAGCATCGGTCTGAGTTAGTAACTTGATTTTTCCGGAGAAATTAAGTGGTTGGATTGAATATTGTAGATAATAATCGTGAAAGTTATCTAGGTCGGCAACTTTCTTTTCAACGACTTTAAGTTTCTTACCATCAGTCAATTTAATAATCATAGAAATCGTTAAAATACCGTGTTTCATATCTAATGATCGAAGTGAATCAGTAATTAAGTTTTCGTCTATTTTAAAATAATCACCATCGTCAACGCTGAATGTAATGTATTGCGAATTAGGCAAATTAACTAAATCTTCATTGATAATATTTCTACCATTGATAGGAGTGGCCAATTGGTTAAAGACCCCGGCAACATAAGTAGCAGGATAGTTGTCATCACTTGCTTTAGCCTCAAGATAAGTACCACGTAATCCAAAGAATCCATTACCAATAGTTTGCATTGATTCCTGTCCATACTGACGTTTACCATGATCGATACCATAGTAATCCAGATGCCAAGCAGATTTAGTAATCTCATTCTCAGTGGCATTATGTAAATTTGATGCTTTGATATTTTTGATATTAATAACTGGTATATGGAAGATATTTTCCAGTTCATCTCCAAAATCGACCTTTATACCATTATAGGTAAAGATATTCTCCTTTAATGAATTTTCATTTGGATTTGTAATTACGAGTACATCGTATGAATTAGAGAGGGTATTTTCAAATTTTTGAAGATTTTCCTTGATTTCCAATTCAGGATTCAGAGTATAATTTTGGTCATTTGTAACATTTTCACTCTTAGAATAAAGAATCTGTTCATCAGTGATTTTTAGATACAATGGTTTCATATTAATTCCTCCGTAAACTACCTAGCACATTTATTTGTTTAAACATATTCATACAACGAACATTATACATTATTTATATAGCGAATGAACACGTTTTTTATAATTAAAAATATTGAAAGTTGATGTTTATACAGCATGTATGACAATATAGTAGTAAATATTAATGGAAACGGTTACTATATACGTAAAGGGAGGTGCCTTTTATGAAAGAAACAGTAAATCTACTTGCTCCAGTCACTGGACAAGCTGTTGGAATGTCTGAAGTACATGATCCAATGTTTTCTGAAAAGGCCATGGGTGAAGGCTTTGGTATTATTCCTACAAGCCAAGATATTGTAGCCCCAGTTTCAGGTAAAGTCATGTTAGTGGCTTCTACCAAACATGCGGTTGGATTCAAGACTGATGATGGACTAGAAGTATTGGTCCACATGGGTGTTGATACAGTTGAATTGAACGGTGCTCCATTTAACTTATTTGTTAAAGAAGGAGAAACCGTTAAGGCTGGCCAGAAGATTGCGACGATGGATATTGATGCAGTTAAGAAAGCTGGTAAGGTAACAGATGTAATTGTTGCCATTACAAACACTGCCAATATTGTCAAAGAGATACGTGTAGATAAAGGTGATATTGAAGCCGGTAAAGACGTAGCTCAGGTTGTTCTATTAGCACCAGGTGAAGCAACAGCAAAACCAAACAAGAACGTCGATTATAACGAACTAGGTAAAAATATTGTTAAGAATGTTGGTGGAGCTGGTAACGTTGAGAACGTAATCCACTGTATCACACGTGTTCGTTTCTATTTGAAAGATGATAACAAGGCAAATGATAAAGTTATCAAAGATATGAAGGGTGTTTTGGATGTTGCCAAAGCTGGAGGTCAATATCAAGTTGTTATTGGACCGGCTGTTGAAGATGTTTATGACGCCGTTGTTAAAGCTTTAGGACCAGGTTTTGGTGACGATTTCGTTGTTAAAGCTGAAAAGGTTGAAGCTCCTAAAGGAGTTTGGCCAAAGACTAAATTCTATTTTAGCGCTCTAATTGGTGTTATCACAGCCAGCATGATGCCTGTCATTGGTTTGTTAGCTGCATCAGGTATTTTGAAGGGTTTGTTAGCATTAATCGTGTCAGCCAAATGGCTTTCACCAACAAGTTCCACGTATATGATTATTAACGCAATGGGCGATTCAGTCTTTTACTTTTTACCAATCTTAGTTGGATTCACAGCTGCTAAGAGATTAGGTGCTAACCAGATCATCATGGGTGTTATTGGTGGTGTGTTAGCATATCCAACTTTAGTACAAGTTGCTACAAAGACTAGCAGTACGGCTATGAATATCAATGGTGATTTCTTCGGAATTCCTATTCATATTGCTAACTATACATACTCAATTTTTCCAATGATTGCTGCCGCATGGTTAGCTTCAAAGATTGAACCATGGCTCAAGAAACATATTGTAATGTCATTACGTATGATTCTTAGTCCTTTACTAGAAGTATTTATTGTCAGCACAATTATTATTGTAATTGTTGGACCAATTATCACGTTACTAAGTTCTTACTTAGCTGGTGGTATCGTTGCTCTATTGAACTTCAGTCCCGCTATTTCAGGATTGTTGATTGGTGGATTCTATCAATGCTTGGTTATTTTCGGATTACACTGGGCCGTCATTCCAGTTGTTGCTAGCCAAATTGCTACGACTGGACATAGTGCTTTGAATGCGATTGTTTCTACAACAATGGTTGCTCAAGGTGCTGCTGCTTTAGCTGTATTCTTTAAAACAAAGAAAAATATTGATATGAAACAAATCGCTGGTGCCGCAACACTTTCAGCCTTTTCTGGTGTTACAGAACCCGCTATGTATGGTATTAACTTGAAATATGGTCGTGTTTTCTGGACAGCTAATATCGGTAGTGCCGTTGGTGGTTTGATTACCGGATTACTTCATGTTGATATGTGGGGCTTCGCCGGATCACTAATCGGATTTGCTTCATTTATTAATCCTAAAGGGATTGATGGAAGCTTTACAGGTTACTTGATTGCCTCGGCCGCAACTATCGTAGTTGCCTTTGCTGCAACATATATGTTCGGATTCAAAGAGTCAGATCTTGAAGAGGGACATGAAGTTGCTAAGGTAAGATTAGGTAGTCGCGAGCCTGCAGCAAATAATTAATTTAATATTATCGAAATAATTGTTTTAATTTGAGGGATTTGTCATATAATTAGTGGCAAATCCTTTTTTATATTGGAGGGAACATAATGGTTGGAGTTGGAATAAGACAGGCTCAACCAGAAGATCTCGAGGAATTCTGGGAAATAGCCTTTAGTGATCCAGAAGCGCCGTGGACTGAGTTAAATGGTCCATATTTTCATGATGAGTTGCCAACTAAGGAAGAATTCTTAAATGTTGTGGCGTATAAGACATGGCTGAACAATAAAGAACACTTATTAATTACCAATGATGATAAAATAGTTGGTTCAGTTAGTTCTCATTTTAAAGATGGTAAATTAGCTAAATGGCTAGATATAGGTATTACCATTTACGACCAAAATATGTGGGATAAAAATATTGGCGGACAATCTTTGAAACTATTCGTCAGTTATTTGTTTAATCTCTATGATATTCCCCACGTTGGGTTAACAACCTGGTCCGGAAATCCTCGAATGATGCATTTAGCCTCCAAGATAGGAATGAAAGAAGAAGCGTGCATCAGAAAAGTTCGTTTCTATGATGGTAAATACTATGATTCCGTTCAATATGGAATTCTCCGTGATGAATGGGAAAAACTACAATAAAAATAATAATGGATATAGATTAGTAAAACTTTTATCAAAGATATCTATTTGAAAAGGAAAATATTATAAAAGAACAGATTATCCATTGATGTGGGATAATCTGTTTTTGTTGTCTATATAAATATTTAATAAAAGCATGTGTAGTCTGGAGTGAAAAATCGATGGGCTCAATGGTCAAATTTTTCTTAGTTGGTTGTATTTGCCAACTTAGAAAAAGGGCAATCTTTAAGACGGCACGATTTTTGTCGGCTTAAAGTTGTCCGACCATGTTCCAGCCCAATCGATTTTTCATGGAAGACGGGTAGAGTCGAAAATGACTAATTTATATTCATTTTTTTATGATTTGCAATAACATTAATTGGACATTGATAAGAACTCTTATTACAATTAAATAAGCTAAAGAATAGCGATAGGAGTTTTCATTTATGGAATATATGATAGGTGTAGATATCGGCACAACTAGTACCAAAAGCGTCCTTTACGATATGAAGGGTAAAGTAATCGCATATGCTAATTCTGAATATCAGCTCTACCAAGATATTCCTGATATGGCTGAAGAAGATCCAGATGAAATTTTTGATGCTGTAATCGAAGTATTAGGCCAAGTTATTCGTAAGGGTAAAGTTAAATCCGATGAGATTAAGGGTATCTCTTTCTCGTCCGCAATGCACAGTTTGATTTTAATGGATAAAGACGATCAACCATTAACTCGAGCAATTACATGGGCTGACAATCGTGCTGCCAAGTATAGTGAAGAGTTAAAAGAAAACGGAATTGGTGCTGAGATTTATGCCAAAACTGGTACACCAATTCATCCGATGGCTCCGCTGTCAAAAATTATTTGGTTGCGTCATGAAGAACCAGAATTATTTAAGCAAACTAAGAAGTTTATTGATTTGAAGTCTTATGTATTCTTCCGTTTGTTTGGAGTTTACAAGATGGAATACTCAATTGCTTCAGCAACTGGGATGTTCAACATCTTTAAGCTTGATTGGGATAAGCAAGCTTTAGACTTATTACAAATTACTCGAGATCAATTACCAGAACTAGTTGAGCCAACTGATACGATTAATCATATTAATAATAGATATGGTGACTTACTGGGCATTTCCTCTGAAACACCATTTGTTTTCGGTGCTAGTGATGGTGTGCTATCAAATCTAGGTGTTGATGCAATTGACCCTGGAGTTGTTGCAGTCACAATTGGAACTAGTGGTGCAGTTCGAGTAGTTGTCGATAAACCGGTGGTTGATCCTAATGGAAAATTATTCTGTTACGCTTTAACTAAAGATAAATGGGTTGTTGGCGGACCAGTTAACAACGGTGGTATCGTCTTTCGCTGGGTCAAGGATCAATTGTTTGCTCCAGAGAAAATTACGGCTGAACAAATGCAAGTTTCTACCTATGATATTCTGACTCAAATTGCTGAAAAGATTCCAGCTGGATCTGATGGATTATTGTTCCATCCATATCTTGGTGGTGAACGTGCTCCAATTTGGAATGCTTACGCACGTGGCTCATTCTTCGGTTTAACTAGAAAGCATACTCGTGCTCATATGGTTCGTGCTGCCTTAGAAGGCATTGTTTATAACTTGTATGTTGTCATGCTGACAATTGAAGGAGTAACAGGTAAACCAACTAGTATTCAGGCTACCGGTGGTTTTGCCAGGTCTTCACTTTGGAGACAGATGTTAGCTGATATTTTTGAACAAGACGTTACTATTCCCGAAAGTTTTGAGAGTTCTTGTTTAGGTGCAGCTGTTTTAGGGATGTACGCATTAGGTTATATTGATGATTTATCTGCTGTTAAGGGAATGGTTGGTGTGACTGACGTTCATAAACCAAATGAAAAGAACTTCGAAGTTTATCGTGAGTTACTACCAATTTGGATTCGTGTATCTGAGGTTTTGGAACCAGAATATAAAGAAATTGCTACTTTCCAAAAGAAACATAATAAATAAAAAACACGCCAATAACGTGCTTTTTTTATCCAAAAGGGGATAAAACTATGGCTTTCTTAGTATTAATTTTAGGGATAATCTTATTATTACTCTTGATTATCAAATTTAAATTCAATACATTTCTTTCATTGATCATTACTTCTATAGTAGTAGGAATTGGTTTAGGAATTCCGTTAACCAAAATAGCCACCAGTATCCAAAATGGAATTGGTGGTCAATTAGGGGAGTTATCAATTGTTTTTGGTTTCGGAGCAATTTTAGGACGTCTGGTATCTGATGCTGGTGGCGCCTATCGAATTGCACACACGTTGATTGAGAAATTTAGCAAGCAAAAATTACAACTTGCTATCGTAATTGCTTCATTCATCATTGGAATTGCCTTGTTCTTTGAGGTTGGAATGGTTCTGTTAGTACCTATTGTCTTTGCTATTGCGGTCGAGGCTGGTGTTTCGATTCTCTATTTAGGAATTCCTATGGCAGCGGCGTTATCGGTTACTCATGGTTTCTTGCCTCCTCATCCAGCTCCAACTGCAATCAGTTCAGTTTTAAATGCTAATCCTGGTAACGTATTGCTTTACGGAATCATTATTGCTATTCCAGCAGTAGCGGTTGCGGGTCCACTTTATACTAAATTTGCTCAAAAATTTGTTCCTGATGCATTTAATAGGAAGGGAAATTTATCTGCACTGGGTCCTCAGAAGAAATTTAAGTTAGAGGAAACACCTAGTTTTGCTGTTAGTGTCTTAACTTCGTTGTTCCCGGTTATTTTAATGGCCATTACGACAATATACGATTTGACGGTTAATGGTGGAGTTACGCCTAAGAATCCTAGTACGCTAGATTCAATTGTTTCATTTATTGGAACTCCTTCAATTACGATGACTATTTCTTTACTATTTGCTATGTACACAATGGGATGGTCGAGAAAAGTCAAATCGTCTGTTATGATCAAAAGTTCTGAAGATGCATTGAAATCAATCGCTGTTCTATTATTAGTAATTGGTGGTGGTGGAGCTTTTAAACAAGTTTTAATTGACGGTAACGTTGGGGATGCGGTTATGAATTTGTTCTCCAATGCTAATATTTCACCATTATTATTAGGTTGGCTCATGGCGGTAATATTACGGATTGCGCTTGGATCCGCAACGGTTGCGTCTTTAACTGCTGCTGGATTAGTTTTACCATTGATGACTTCGTCTGGTGTTAATCCAGCTCTAATGGTGTTGGCGATTGGGGCGGGATCATTAGCTGCTTCTCATGTAAATGATGGTGGTTTCTGGATGTTTAAAGAATATTTCGATTTATCGGTTAAAGAAACATTAATGACGTGGACGGTGCTAGAAACGTTGATATCAGTGGTTGGAATCGTTTGCGTAATGATTTTAAGTATCTTTATTTAATCATTATTATAAGAATACTCTCATATTTTCAGAATAAGTGTTAATTATTTTCAAATTAATAAAATCCAAAAGGTTGTTAAAACAACCCTAAGACGTTTGATTGTTTCAATCATATTACTAATATTACTAAAGGATGCCCATTTGTAACGTTATGGACGTTGTCGTGTAATAAATAGTTGTTAGTATAGCAACATACCAATGAGGGTTAAACAATTTAAACATAAGGATGTAATTAATTCATGAAAAAAGTTCTATCTATCGCTTTAGTAAGTACTATGGCTTTAACAGCAATCGCCGCTACAACTTCACAGACTGCTCAAGCTGCAGTCTCACTCGACAGTAACCATGTTCAAGTAGAAGCAGGAGACACTTATAAGAGTATCGCTGCCGCTGCCGGAATTACGATTCCAGAACTTGAACAAGCAAACGGTCGTGTAGTTGGCGGATTTGACTTGATTTTCCCAGGTGAAACAGTTACATTGCCTGGTGTTACAACTGCTAATACAACAAGTACAGAATCTGCTGCACAAGCAACAACAACTCAAGCACCTGCTGAAGATACAAGTTATCAAGCACCTGCTCAACAAGCAACAACACAACAAACACAAACAACAACTCAAACACAAACTCAAAGTGCTTCACAATCATCAACAGGAACATCACAAGGAACATTTAAAATCAGTTTCTATGATCCAGCTGTTTTAGGTTCAAACATGGGTTACTCTGGTGTAGCCGCAAACCTATCAGTATTCCCTAGAGGAACAATGCTTAAGATTACACTTTCTGATGGTACAGTTCTAATCAGAACCGTTAATGATACAGGTACATTCGCATACAGTAACCCTAACCAATTAGACGTTGCTATGCCAAATAACCAAATTCCTTCATACGGTGTAACTACAGCTTCAGTTGAAGTATTGTAATATAAAATTCAAATAAAACATAAACTATCTTCAATTCATAATATGAATGGAGGTAGTTTTTTTGCGATTAAACATAGTACTATATATTATAAAATTTTGTCCTGATAAATAAATTTATTTATTAAATTACAAAGTTTCTAATAAACTTACTAGATTATAGCCGAGTAGACTCCTATACTTTAAAATAAAGGGGAGGTACCGTAATGAAAAATACAAGTTCCGATTGTACTGAAATACTAGTTGGTAAAGCTGCTAGTATGGATGGTTCTACTATTGTCGCCCGTAATGAGGACGGATATGCTCCAATTAATCCAATCAAGTTTGTTGTTCATGCTGCTAAGGATCAAAAGGATGCAGTATATACATCAATAACAACAGGTGTAGAAGTACCGCTACCTGATCATGCTTATCGTTATACCGCTACACCACAAGCTGATCAAAGTGATGGTCAATATGAGGAGGCTGGTATCAATGAGTTCAATGTTGGTATGAGCTCTACTGAAACAACAGCTACAAATGCTCGTGTTCTAGGATATGATCCACTAGTTCACGATGGTGTTGATGAAGAGGCTATGCTTACTTTAGTTTTGCCATACGTTAAGACAGCTAAAGAAGGCGCTATGCGTCTAGGTGCTATTCTTGAAAAATATGGTACTGGTGAATGTAACAGTATCGCCTTTAATGATAAAAATGAAATCTGGTTGTTAGAAACAGCTGGTGGTCACCATTGGGCAGCAATGCGTTTGCCAGATGATACTTATGCAATTGTTCCTAACCAAACAGTTATGCAAGAAGTTGATTTAAACGATACTGATAATTTCTTAGTTGCGACAGATTTAGTTGAATTTGTTGAAAAACATCATTTGAATCCACAACCAGGACACTTCAATTTCCGTGAGATTTTTGGTACACAAAGCGAAGCTGATGCTTATTACAACACCCCTCGTACATGGTATGGTCAAAAATTATTCAATCCAGAAATTGAACAAGTTCCAACAAGTCAAGTAATGCCAATGACAAGAAAGCCTGCAAAGAAAATTGCAATTGAAGATGTTCAATTCTTCTTATCATCACATTACAATGGCACAAAGTTTGATCCATTTGGTACCTTTGCTTCTGGGACCAAGGCTGAGCAACGTCAATATCGTTCAATCGCTATGGACCGTAACCAAGCTTCATCTATTTTACAAATCAGAAATGATGTTGATGAAAAACACGCTGCTATCCAATGGATTGCTTTAGGATTCTTTGCTTATAGTCCATATGTACCATTCTTCACTAATATTACTGATACGCCTGAAGATTATAAGAACACTACAAATGACGTTTCTGTTGAAAATGTATACTGGTTAGAAAAGACTTTATCAGTTATGATTGAGCCTCACTTCCATGAATACGCTGAAACCGTCAACGCCTATCTTGATGCCTGTCAATCATATGCTAGACAACAGGTTGAACTAGCTGATGAGGGTGTTAAATCTGCCAGTGATGTAGCTGAATTCTTAACACAAAGTAATATGAAGACTGCTGGTGAGATATCTCATCGGACTCATGTTTTGTTTGACCAAATCGTTAAACAAGGTTTGATGTTATCTAAGACAACTTGGGAAAAAGGTCAAAATTTATAATATGTCTATTCGAAAAGCTTGATTTATTTCAGGCTTTTTTTAATTGACTAAATTCAGAATTGCTATAAAATTTGAGGGTAAATCAAATTTGGTGATTTTATGAAAAAAATAAAACTAATAATAAATTTAAGCTTAATCCTTGTATTATCTGTCATAGGATTAGCTTGCGCGGAAACCTCAGTATCAGCTAGTACTAGTCGAGGAGTACCAACGTTATTTTTCCATGGATTTGGTGGTACAGCTCATTCGATGGATTATTTAATTGATCAGTCACAGACTGACGGTTATGCGACTAGGACTTTGACAGTCGTCGTTACTCCGCAAGGCAAAGTGAAAACCTATGGTAATTGGCCTAAGAAGGCTAAAAATCCAGAAGTGCAAGTGATTTTTCTAAATAATCATGAGTCAGATTATCATCACACGGCAATTTGGATAGATTCAATTTTACAGATGTTACATCGTCAATATGGTGTAACCAAGTTTAATGCCGTAGCGCATTCATGGGGTAATAACACCGTTATGTATTATCTTGAAAACTATAGTCAAAAATCCGGTCAACCGCAGATTAAATCACTGGTAAATATTGCTGCACCAATGCAAGTTCTTAGCCGAGATATTTATCGGCGTAACGATTGGCGATACTCCAAACAGTTACATAGGGATTTTCAAAGTTATACCAAACCTCATTCAACAATCCAAAATTTACATATTCGTGAGTTGAATATTATCGGTCAATTGTCAGTTGATGATCATTTTGACAAAGCTGTTCCAGTTTCCTCAGCTAAGTCATTACAAGAAGTTTTTAAAGGACCTCATCAAACATATCAATCACGATTATTTACAGGACCGCGAGCAGAACATAGTGCTTTAACCCGTAGGAATCCTCGTGTTCTTCATGATATGGAGAAGTTTTTGTGGCAAAAGGATTAAAATCTGAACACAAATGACATACCAAATTCATTATTTCGTCACATTTATTTTATAAGATGTCTCTATTGAATATTAAATAGAAAAATAGGTGACACAATGAATTTTCTAGTAATGGCATTAGTTTTTATTCTAGGACTATTCCTTTTAATATATGGAAGTCATATCAAGAGCACTATGATTTCAAAATTGTTTTACTTCGTTGGCGCATTCAATGTGATGTTAGCAATGTATATCGCTTGGCCTAAGTAAACAAAAGAGTTTTAGAATACAAAATGGACGATAACAAGTTTGAGTTATCGTCCATTTTTTTTGGAGTTAATAATTTTATTCTATTGAAATGAGTCGGACGTTATCAACAAACTCAGATAATTTTAATTTATCTAAAAGATCATCAATTGTCCCATTTAGATGACCGATATCTAGGGAGATAACTACTGTTGCGATTCCATGGATTGGAATATTTTGGTTGATTGTCAGAATACTAGCGTTTGATTCTGAAATGTCGACTAGTACTTTTGAGAGGATTCCTTGTTGATGATGAAGCATCATTGAGATGACGGCTTTACGATCATTCATTTCTTCATCGGGTAAAAAGACTAAATCCTTATACTTATAGTATGTACCACGGCTAATACCAACTTCTTTGACCGCTTCGCTAACGTTATGAACTTTTCTTGTCTCTAGCAAATTGCGGGCCTTGATGACTCTATCAAAGGATTCAGGAAGAATAGAACTGTCTACAATATAATATTTTTCCATTATGGCTCTCCTCAATTGTGATTAACTATCTTCTAAATTATATCATTGTGTTGATTTGTTTTAGCATAATTATTTTAATTGTGTTGTAACTGTCTAAGTTTACGTTTTTTTGTTATTCTGGTATTGATTGGAGATGTTAATTTGAAAACGTTAGTAATAGTTTCTCATCCAGAGATAAATAATTCCCAGACACAGCAGTTTCTTATGCAGGGGGCAAAGCTGTTAGATGTTACATGGCATCATGTTGAAGAGTTACAGGAAATTGACGTCGATAAAGAACAAAAGTTATTGATGAAGGCAGATCGCATAATTTTTCAATTCCCACTATATTGGTATGCGGCACCAGCTGGTCTTAAAAACTGGGAAGATAAAGTTTTAACTCGTAATTTTGTTTACGGTGATGACAATGATAATTTGGGCGATAAGGAATTTGGTATTGTAGTCAGTACTGGTATGCCGTTAAAGGATTTTAGACGTGGTGGAAGAGAGAACATCACAATTGATCAAATGATGGCACCATATCGGGCTATTGCTGACAGGGCTAAAATGAAAATAATGCCAGCCTTTACAATTTCCCAATTTCAATATCTTGATGATCAAAAACAAATGCAGTTATTGATAGATTATCAACGTTATCTAACTCAAAAATATCCAGATACGTTAACAAATCGTCAAGAATGGTTTGAACGTGAATTTACTGACCGTTTCAAAAATTTTGATGGTACTAACTGTACAGAATGTGAAACCATTTTGAATACGTTTATCCAACAAAAAGAAGATTTGGAACAGTTGAAGAGTACTATCAGTCTGATCAAACAAGGGGAGGACGAATAATCATGGATAACAATGATACTGGTGTTTGGTTAAGTAAACAGGTTGATGAATTATCTAAGAAACAAAAAGCTTATGAGAATCGTGCTTTTTTAACAGCTATGAAAAAAGTAGTTGGAGAGCAAAACGAACGAATGGATCTGTTAAAAGGTGAAGTAGATGGTCGTCTATGGAATCATGAACAGTGGTAAAGAAAAGTGGAACCCAATTCTTATTTAGAGTTGGATTTTTTTAATGCCTAAATGGGAATATTTTATAATAACTTTAGTAAATAGCTTATTTCTTGAATAAAAATGTAACCGGTGTCATTATCTTATTAGTAAATAAGGAGGTTTTTTATGATTGATTTAGAGAAGAATAAAGCAACAGCAAAGGCTTTCTACGATTTGATGTTCAATGAGTGTAATCCACGAAAGGCACTTGAATTATATGCAGGTGATACATATATTCAACATAATCCAGGAGTCGCTGATGGAAAAGAAGCATTCATTGAATACTTTGAAAGAATGGCAAAAGAATATCCGGGAAAGAAAGTTATCTTTCATAAGGCCATAGCAGAGGGGAATTACGTGGTATTACATTGTGAGCAACTTTGGCCTGGAGATTCAGATTATGCCGGTATGGATATTTTCAGATTAGATGATAATGGAAAAGTTGTTGAACACTTTGATGTTCTACAAACGATACCAGAGAAATCATTGAACGGTAATTCGATGTTTTAATTAAGGTACAAAAATGTATTCCAAACTCTATTTCAATAGTTACAGAGCTTGGAATATATTTTTAACGTTATATAGAATTTAATAGCTATCACTTGACTACCTGTAACTGACACAGTATCATGTACGTGATAGTAGGAGGAAGTTAATTATGAATTATTTAATAACAGGTGCTACGGGAAACTTAGGTAGCCATATTTTTAATGAATTGATCAAGCTGGTTCCTAGTTCTGATGTAACTGCTGGAGTTCATACAGTTGCTAAGGCTAAACATATTTCAGATACAGGGGCTAAGTTGGCTGCCATTGATTTCTTTAAAGAGGATACTTTGATTGAGGCTTTCACCAATAAGGATGTTTTGATTTATGTTCCAAGTAAGAGTCATGACAGTTATAGCAGAGTAACTGAGTTAGAAAATGTTATTGCTGCAGCTAAGAAGGCTAAAGTTGGACATATTTTAGCTATGGGATTCATTGCTGATCAAGCAAACAATCCATTTGATTTGTCAGCCTTTTATGGTTATTTACCAAGAAGATTAGCTTCATCCGGAATTCCATACACAATTGTTAAGAACGGTTTATACGCTGATCCATTGGTACCATATTTGCCAGAATTGATCGAACGTCACAATGTGATTTATCCAATGGGAGACAAGGCCTTATCCTTTATTAGTTTGGGCGACAGTTCTAAGGCTTTTGCTAAAGTAGCTGCCACAAAAGAACTTTTGAAAGATGGAAAGATATATACACTAACTCAAGATAGAAATTACACTATGCCTGAGTTGGCACAAGTCTTGTCTGAGGTTTCAGGTGCACAGATCGGTTATAAGCCTGTTACATTGCAAGAGTTCTCTGATATTTATAATGAAGGTAACGAGGGTCACATGTTATCTTCAATGTACGATGCTGGTGGTAAAGGATTACTTGAAGAAATAAGTGACGATTATCAAACTATCATGGGACATTCAGCAACAACTCTAAAAGACTTTTTGATTGAAAATTATAATAAATAAAAACAATGTTGATGATTTAGAGTTTTCAAATCAAAAACAAGATGAATAAATTCCAAAGCTGGAATTATTCATCTTATTTTTTTAGGCTTGAAGTTATACCACTAATTTCTAAAGTGTTTCTTGACTGTAACGTTGCGATATAGTCTACTCTGTTATTATTGTAATAAAAATCTGATGGACAGAATTTTTATAGAATCTAACATCTTGAAGAACACTATTTATTTAGTTGACGTTGTTCTTTTTGTTTCTGTTCTACAAGAATAGTCTCAATAATATCTTGTAAAGTAACGTTATTGAATTTTCTTAGCGCAGCCATTTTGGCATCTTCATAGTAGGAACCTAGGACTTTTTGAATATTACCACCAACGATACACTCAGGATTAGTACTGGTATCAAGGGTAAATAGCTGACGATCACCTTCTACTGCTAGGTAAACGTCAAGCAAGGTTATTTCATTAGTTGGTCGTGATAATTTTGGTTCAGCGGAACCTTTTTTTGTATCAATCAAACCAGCTTCTCGTAGAACTCCCATGAGTCTTCTGACAACGACTGGGGATGTTTCGATACTACTGGCGATTGTCTCACTAGTTAATTTAGTTTTTGAATAGACTTCAATGAAGGCTAAGATGTGAACGGAATCGCTAAAACGAGTTGAAACTCTCATGTATTTTTACCTCTGTATGTAACTTTTGTATGAACATGTTTCTATCATAAAGTGAATTCACCAAATAGTCAATCTATTGAGTATGCGTATTGTTTGACATAAATACTGGAATATAATATATTATACCTGTTACTTAAAAAGTTACATGAAAGAGATTTGTTATGATAAAGTTTGAGCATGTTTATAAGAAGTATGAGGACAATCCTGCAATTGAGGATTTAAACTTGCAAATCAACGATGGGGATTTTTTTGTCATGGTTGGACCAAGTGGTAGTGGGAAAACTACGACCTTAAAAATGATAAATCGATTGATTAAACCAACTAAGGGTAAAGTTTTAATCGATAATAAAAATATTGAAGACTATGATTTACAAAAAATGCGTTTGAAGATGGGTTATGTCTTACAAAATATAGCTCTATTTCCAAATTTAACAATAGAAGAAAATATTACGATTCAACCAGAATCACTGCACTGGACTAAAGAGAAACGTAAACGAGTTGCATTAGATTTATTAGATAAAGTTGGACTTGATCCAAAGGAATATGCCAAGAGATATCCAAATGAATTATCTGGTGGTGAACAACAACGTGTTGGAATTATTCGGGCCTTAGCTACTAGTCCAGATGTTGTTTTGATGGATGAACCTTTTAGTGCTTTGGATCCAATCTCGCGGACTCAATTACAAGATTTGGTTTTGAAACTTCATCGAGAATTAAAGATGACCTTTGTTTTTGTGACCCATGATATGCATGAAGCAATTCGTTTGGGTAGTACAATTGCCGTTTTAAGAAATGGTCATTTGGAACAAATAGGTAATCGGGATGATATTCTAAATCATCCAACCAATGATTTTGTCAGAGGATTCTTCCAGATTGAACAAAATGGACAGTTATCAGTTAAGAATTTATTGGATGATGGTTTCGGAACTGAGACAACCGAGGAAACTAATTCTACCTTATTAAAGGATGATCTGATTGGTCGATTGGCAACTGAGTTAAAAAATAATAATGGGATAGTAATTTTTAATGATGATGATGTAAATTATAAGTTCACCACAGCTGATTTATTAGACTTCCTAGCTAAAGAGGGTGAAAAATAATGAACGGAATTATTCATATTCTACAAACGCAAAGTGGCGGAATCATGCAAGCTTTGGGTCAACATATTTCGATTTCACTTATTTCATTATTTATTGCCGCAATAATCGCGATTCCACTAGCAATAATTTTGATGACTCACAAAAGAATTGCCGAAGTAATTCTACAAATAACTAGTATTTTGCAAACAATTCCTAGTTTAGCTCTATTAGGTATTTTGATTCCAATTGTCGGAATTGGTACAGTTCCAGCAATAATCGCATTAGTTATATATGCCATTATGCCAATTTTTCAAAATACTTATTCAGGATTGACTTCGATTGATCCTAATTTGGAGGAAGCCGCTGAAGCTTTTGGATTATCCAGAAGTAAGAAATTAGTTAAATTTCAAATACCATTAGCTATGCCAATGATTATTTCTGGTATTAGAATTGCAATGGTTATGATTATTGGTACAGCCACATTGGCAGCCTTAATTGGTGCCGGTGGACTTGGTACGTATATCCTATTGGGTATTGAAACTAACAATAATTCACTATTACTTATTGGTGCAATTTTGTCAGCGGTATTAACGTTGATTTTCAGTGCATTGATCAAATTTATTTCTAAACTATCATTGAAAAAAATGGGAATCCTATTTTCTGTGTTGATTGTCCTAGTCGGCGGATTTGCAGGTTATAGAAGTTTTAAACCGGCACCAGTGACAATCAAGATTGCAGGTAAAATGGGTAGTGAGCCAGAAATTCTTATTAACATGTATAAAGATTTAATTGAGCAAGACCATAAGAATGTCAAAGTATCATTAAAGCCAAACTTTGGTGGAACTTCATTCTTATATAAAGCCTTGCAGTCTGGTTCAATTGATATTTATCCAGAATTTACTGGGACTGTTTTGCAAGCTTTGGTAAAAACAAATAAGAATGTTTCACATAATCCTGAAAAGACCTATCAAGTTGCTAAGGAATTGTTGAAGGAACAAGGTAACATGGCTTATTTAAGACCAATGAAATATCAAAATGGTTATGATTTGGCTGTTACTAAAAAATTTGCTAAGAAATACAATTTAAAAACTGTTAGTGATTTAGTAGCAATCGAGGATAAATTACATGCTGGATTTGATCCAGATTTCTATCAACAACATGATGGTTATCCTGGGATTCAAAAGAAATATGGGCTTGAATTAGCTAGTGTTAAAACAATGGAACCTTCTATTCGTTACAAAGCTATTGCCAACGGTAAGGTGAATATTGTTGATGGTTACACGACAGATCCAGAAGTTCAGGAATATAATTTGGTTATCCTAAAAGATGACAAGAATTTCTTCCCACCTTATCAAGGTGCTCCATTGATGTCAGAGAAGTTTGCGACTGAACATCCAGAAATTAAATCAACTTTGAATAAATTAGCTGGAAAAATTAGTGCTAGTGATATGCAGAAGATGAATTATCTTGTGACTGTTAAGCATGAAAAAGCTTCTAAGGTTGCACATGATTATCTAGTTAGTCACAAATTATTAAAATAATTAAGTAAAAGTTAGGTACTATAACCTAGCTTTTTTTGTTTGTCATGAGTTCTTGTTGTAAGATAGTCAACATATTGTAAGGGGTGGTAGTATCAAAAATTCAATACAAACGAGAATAATTGGACTTGTTTCTGGTTTGATTTTAAATGCTTTCGGAAATGGTCTCTGTATTTCCGCTAATATGGGAAGTGGACTCTGGACGGCTTCTGCGGTCAATATGACTCATTGGTTTGGCTGGAATACCGGTTTTCTGTTATTTATAATTGGAGTTATCAATGCAATCACGAATCAATTCTTAATCAAACGTTTTGATGGTAAAAGATTAGTAGGAGAAATTCTGTACGTATTATTCTTTAGTTACTTTGTAAATATTTTTACTGAGTTGTTAAATAATTTAGGTGTACCAAGTTTATCAATATTTATTCGTGCTATTCTGTCTTGTTTAGGAATTGTATTCTTCTGTGTCGCAATTTCTCTATATCAACGAGCAAATATTGTAATGCATCCAAATGATGATACAACCAATATTTTGAGATTCTTGTATCTTAAAGGTAATTCGACTGCAGCACAATTGATCGATTTTATTCCGCCAATAATAATTATTATTATTGCAGGTTTTGCAATTCGTAATGTTTACTCTGTTAATATTGGAACATTGTTCTCATTTTTCTTCAATGGGATTCTAATTGCTACAGCAGATAAGTGGATTTGGCCAGAATTAAAACATAATTTTAAAGAACAAAATAATTAATACAGACTTATTCGGTTTTTAACTGAAATTTTTACCTATAAGTTATATAATAGAAATACAAGATATAGTAAACGCTTACATATAGGCGTATCTTGTGTGAGGTTTTAATAATTAATTAGGTGGTGTGTATTGATGAAACTAAATGACAATACTGAGGCAAAGAGAATTTTATCGGAGCTATATACCGATATTAATGCAGAGAAGGAACTCGACAAGAGCGATTATGCTAAAGATTTTGTTCTAAAAACATATAATTTGTTAGATAAAAATTATTCATTCCAATACTTATTTGGACGTCTTCGTGATGACAATAAGGTTAAGGATGTTTTAGACAAAATGAAAAATGGTAAAGAGTATCAAGAACAAATTGATCAATTTGCCCACAACGTTGGTTACGCAATCAACTAAAAATAGAATAAGCATCAAACTGGATAGCAATTCCTGATTGCTATCTTTTTTTGATTATGTTTTTGTTGTAATTGCAACAAAATGGTTGTACAATAATTTTTGTTTGAAAGAGAGGCAACATTTGTGGATATTTTGAGATCAATCGGTATAATAGCTCGTTCACTTGATTCAATTAGTAATATTGAGTTTAAAGAATATGATTTGACCAAGGGACAATATATTTATTTGGTTCGTATCTATGAGAATCCCGGCATCATTCAGGAGAAGTTGGCCGAGATGATTAAAGTAGATCGAACAACTGCCGCTCGTGCGGTTAGAAAACTTGAAGATAATGGATTTATTGTTAGAAAGCAATCAAAGGATAATAAAAAAGAAAAGAAGCTCTTTGTGACGGATAAAGGAAAAGAAACTTATCCAGTTATCAATCGTGAGGATATTTATTCTAACGGCGTAGCGTTAAAAGGGATGACTCAAGAAGAAAAGAAACAGTTTTTCAAGTCACTGAAAGTTGTTGAGAATAATATTTCTGGTGAGTGGGAATACGTCAAGAAGGGTAATAAGCGAATATATTAATGACAATTGAAATTAAAAAATGTACGTTGGATGACTTAAAAACTTTGCACAATCTTAGTGTTGAAACCTATACGGATACCTTTGGTGAATACAATACTGAGGCAGATTTAAATGATTATTTGGACAAGGCATATAATAATGCTGAATTAAAAAAAGAGTTAACAAATATCAATTCCATGTTCTATTTTGCATTCTATGATGGGAAATTAGCTGGTTATTTGAAGTTAAATGTCCTTGATGCGCAGTCCGAGTCAATCGGAGATGAAAGTTTGGAAATTGAACGAATTTATATTCGGAAACAGTTTAAACGTTTAGGATTAGGAACTAAATTACTGAATTTTGGAATTGCTAAAGCGGAAGAATTAAATAAACAGAGTGTTTGGTTGGGTGTTTGGGAAAATAATTTTCCGGCGCAGAAGTTTTATCAGAAGATGGATTTTGTAAGATACAGTGAGCATAAATTTATCATGGGTGAATCGGTTCAAACGGACTATATTTTAAAGAAGGAATTGAGGTAGTAATAATGACAAAAGTTGTAATTGATGAGAAATTCTGGGAGTTGTTTCCTGATGCACAGATTAGCACTTTAACAATTCATGATATTGATAATCATGTTGATGAGAAAGATGATCCATACTTTGCCAAACTATTGAGTGATGCATCAAAGGAGTCTGAGAAATTCATTACTAATGAATCTTTTAAGGACAATGAGGTTATTGATGAATGGCGTCAAGCATTCAGACAGTTCAAGACTAAGAAGGGTGTTCGTTGCTCGATTGAGGCATTGTTAAAGCGTGTCAGCCAAGGTAGAGAATTTTCACCAATCAGTCCTTTAGTGGATATTTATAATAGTATTTCCCTAAAATATGGGGTTCCTTGTGGTGGGGAAAATCTTAATGCGATGGATGGCGACCTTCATTTGGGAGAAGCTAAAGGTGGCGAAGGATTTAAGCCATTAGGTGCTGATGAAGATTCACCAGCTCTTCCAGGAGAAATTATTTATTATGATAAAACTGGTGCAATTTGCCGTTGCCTAAATTGGCGTGAAGCTCAACGAACAATGTTGACTGAAGATACAACTGATTCAGTGCTTGTTATTGAGGCTATTAATGAGAATCAAGCTAAACGTGCAAGTGAAGCAGTTGTTGAATTAAAAGAATTAATTGAGAAATACTTTAAAGTTGATGGTAAGATTGAGCATTTAACAAAAGATCATCCTGAAACAGTTGAGTTATAGGATACACAAAAAGATTGAATTCGTTTAGAGGAATTCAATCTTTTTTTCATCTATTCTGGGAGGATAGACTAATTAATCTGTTGCAACTTTGGAGCTATCTTTTTGATCATTATCGACCATTCCAAAGATTAAAACTAAGATACCGATAACTAAAGCAATTACAAAGTAGAAGAAGATTGTTGCGATACTGAGGTTCATACCTAATGAAAAACCGATTAAGTAAGGTCCAATAGTGGCACCGATACGACCGATTGATTGAGTGAAACCAATTCCCACTCCACGTACTTCAATTGGATATTGAGTAGGAGTTAAAGCAATCATAATTCCCCAAGCACCAAGTGTGAAGAATGATAATAAACAACTACTGAAGACAACCATAAAGACGGTTTGAGCAGTACCAAAGAGGAAGGCACCAATGATAGTACCGATTAGATAAATTTCTAAGACTCGTTTACGAGAGAGTTTTCCCATTAAATATGCTGCAAGGAAGTATCCAGGTAATTGAGCAACACTCATTAACAAGGTATAACCAAAACTGTGAACTACTGAGAATCCACGCTTGATCAAGACACTTGGTAACCAGAGGAACATGCCATAGTAAGCAAACATAATAACGAACCAGAGGATACTAAGACAAATAGTGGCACGGCGATATTCAGGTGAAAAAATTTGTCCTAAGGCAACTTTCAAATTAAGTTTTGTATTCTTTGTATTAGTTTGTTCTGGTAAATGACGACGAATAACTAAAGTGTATAGAGCCATCAGTGAAGTGATAATAACTGTTGGACGCCAACCGTAAAGTGGCATGAAAAGGAAGGCCATTAATGATGCTAATATCCAACCAATAGCCCAGAAACTATCCACCAAGATCAACATTCTAGAACGTTTGTGTCCGGAGAAGGCGTCCGCAATAATAGTTGAAGCCACTGGTAGTTCACCCCCGAGTCCAATACCGGTAATAAAACGAACAATTAAGAATTGTGGCAAATCCATTGTTAATGCTAAAACTAAATTACTGATTGAGAAAATCAGCAGAGTAACGATAATAATATTCTTTTTACCGAACTTATCGGCTAAGTATCCAAAAAGAAGTGCCCCAATCATCATACCAACGGTAGTGATGGAACTGACTAAACCAATTTGACTGTCGGTTAAAGTCCATTCTTTCTTTAATAAAGGCATGATAAAAGATAGTAATGCAACATCTGCAGCATCGAATAGCCATGCAGTACCAATGACCATTAGCAGTTTAAGACCGCTTTTGTCCTTTGCTTCTGTATTCAAAACAAGAAATACCCCCTAGGATTTATACCCAAAAACAAATATTTTTATTAAAGGTAAGATATACCTAAAATAATTTAAAATAAGACTATCACTAGTCCCATTTGTGGTCAAGCAATCACCTCAGCTTGTATAGCTTAGCAGGCCGACCACTCTTACCATGTTCAATTCCTACCTCAGTAAATAGGTGAGCGTGAGTCTTGCGGAAGTTAGAGTTATCAATGTTTTCAAAGGGTTCTTTCCAAAAAGTAGCGTAGACTTCACGGGCTTCTTTAAGGGTAAAATCATCACCTAATATCAACAGAATTGTAGGTAAATAGTCTAATCGATTGGTAACTCTTTGAAAAGCAGAACGTAGAATCAAAGTGTGATCAGCGGTTAGATGCTTGCTATCATTGTGTTCTTGAATATTATGATAAAAATCATCTTCCGATATTTTAGAGGATAAAGTTTTAAAAATAATCTCACCATGTTTCAAAAGGAAGTTATCACTTGAATAATTAACCGAGAACCATTGAACATCTTTAGCACCATATCCAGCTTTTAATTCGGGCATGTAAGGTAAATAAGTCATGTAACTCAAAGCAATTTCACGGTTATTGGTTGTTCGTTTGATATTACTGAACGTAGCTAATTGTTCAGTATAAAAATTAGGTAGATCAATCCCAATTTTTTCTCTAATTAATCTTAAAGAAGCTTCTTCAGCGTTTTCATTGGCACGAAGAATAGTTGTTGGCAATCCCCATTTATCAGTATCTTGTCCTAATGAATTTTTTACTAAAAGCACTAATACTTTATTAGTACTTGAATCAAAACTCCAAATTATATTAACGATATTTATCACCAAATTGTTATTTATTTTTATATCATCCATTTGTACGGGCACCCTCTGTTTATTGTTAGATTTATTATAATTTACTTATCGTACAGTTCCAACTAAATGACGTGGTTATATTTGCGAAAATTTAAGGATGAAAGTATAACGAAGTTGAAGGTTAAGAAGGCCTTCAAAAGATGGCATGAAGGTGTCATTCCCTGGAATCCTAGACATTAACCATCTTTAATGGGTTTCAATTCATATCGATAAATATATCGGGTATGGAGGGAAATTAATAATGAAAAGAATTTTAAAGAGTAGTTTGTTAATTAGTGCAGCTTTGTTAGGAGTTAGTTCAGTTGGCGGAGTAGTTGCCAGTGCCGCAACGACAGTACCACCTTTGACGTCAACGGCCTCAGCTGATATTACACCGGGAACAATTACATTGGATTCAGTACCAGGTGTTAGCTTTGGTAGTACGACTGCTGGTTTACCTTCTAACGCTAGTGACTTTACTTATACCTCAACAGCTATTGCTAGTGATCTACATGTTTCTGATCCTGGTAATGCAAGTGGATATTCTGTAACGGTTGCTGATACACCGTTTACATCATCAAGTACTACGAGTTCAACGTTGAAGGGTGCAGCTTTATCATTTACTGACGCTGCCGCAATTACCGCTGATTCAAAGAATAACGTATCAACGGCACCTACCTTTACTGGTAGTTTACCAATCAGCGCAACTCCTGCAGAAGTTTTGAATGCCCCTGTCGGTGAGGGTGTTGGTGCTTATACCGCCGCTTATGGTGCTACTGATGCGTCATTGTTCGTACCAGCTGGTAATATTGGTGGTTCGTACAGTTCAACATTGACTTGGACATTGTCGAATGCACCAGCTTAAAGTTTAAATAATGAGGAGGGGTATATTTAACAATATGCCACTCCTTTTTTTTCGAAAGGGGGATAAAATATTGAAAAAAAGAATTTTGATTGCTTTGTTATTTATAACGAGTATTTTCATATTTCTAGATATGAATACTGACAAAATTGATGCTGCCCAAACTAGCACACCGATGGTTAATTACAGTATTTCACCAGAAATGGCTGGCAATCAGATTAATAAAAATCTTGGTTATTATGATTTAAAAGTTTCGCCTAATCAAAAAGAAGATATTAAATTCAAAATTAATAACGTTGATAGTTCAAGTCATACTTATACTGTTTCAATCAATAGAGCCAATACCGACTCAAATGGTGTAATCGACTATGATGATCATGGGACACCAATGGAAAGTCATTTGAAGTATGATCTTGAAAAAATGGCAACATATCCTAAAAAAGTTACCGTTCCAGCTAAATCATCCAAAGAGGTAACGGTTAGTTTACAGTTTCCAAATGGAAAATTTTCTGGTGAATTATTAGGCGGTATCTTGGTTGATGAAGACAATCAAGTAAGTACTAAAACAGCCAAGGGTCTCTCACTAAAGAATAAATATCAATACGTATTGGGAATCCAAATTCAACAAAATACCGATTTAGTTAATCCTAATTTGAAATTTATTAAAGCTTCAGAAAAGAGTAATAATGGTCAAATTTTTGTTGACGCTGATATTGATAATGATGTGCCTACACTCGAAAAGAACGTTTCAATTGATGCTAGAGTAACACGTAAGAATAGTTCCAAGACCGTTATAACGGCAGATAAAGAGAATATGTCAATCGCTCCTGATACTTATTTTGATTATCCGGTAAACGTCAATTCCTTGATGGGGGCTAATCGGAATCGTCGGTTAAAGCCTGGTACTTACACGATGTATTTGGATGTTAAAGCTAATGGTGGGAAAAATCTTTGGAATTTACAACGTAATTTTACTATTAGTAAGGGTCAAAACAAGAAATTAAATAAGGCCGTTCCAAATAATTCGAAGTCAACATTGTATGTTATCGGTGCAATTGTTTTACTACTTATTATCGGTAGTGTCGTAATCTTTACATATAGAAAGAATAAAAAGTAAAAAAAATAAAGTGTGATTTTTATTATCACACTTTATTTTTTTAGAATACATTAATAAGTACGGTTCCGGATACGACTAAGAATAAACCAGCAATTGAATAAATTGAAAGTGATTCATGATAGAAGACGATTCCAGCAATTGTTACTAGAACCAAGCCAACACTACCCCAAGTGGCGTATGTAAGGCTTAATGGTAATTTTTTTAGGACATGGGATAAAATATATAGACAGAAAAAATATGACGTTAATGTTCCCAATGTCGGTAATAAGTTGGTAAATCCATCGGTTTTCTTCAAAAGAGAGGTCCCTAATACTTCCAAACCAATTGATACCAAAAGTAATAGATAGTTCATAAGCTTTTCCTCGTTTAGAAAATTTCTCTCAATATCATAACCGATTTTTCTGTAAAACACACTATTTATTTTTAAGAATTTTATTTATCATGATGTGGATATTATTGTAGTCGTTATTTGACAGCGGAACATTGACGTAAATATTAGGTAGGGATGTCCGATTAGTAAGGTTTGTAATCATAAAATCTGCCTGATCAATATCGGTAGTGTTGACTATGGGATATTCAACAGAAAAGTTATTATTGATTTTTTCGGCAATTATATCAGCTGTGGCATAATTGAAATCTAAATATAAAAAGTATTTTAAGGGTTTAATTGTTAATTGATTACGTAATTTACTAAGAATGAGTATTGAGTAATTCAAAACTAAGTTTGGTTGCATCTTGAACCAATTGTAATTTAATTGATGTAAAAATTTCTCAATATAAAATTGATATATTGGATAGTGTTTTATTTTATGGAGTAGATAGTCACCATCGTAAAGCATTGGCAGGTCCGCAAAATAAAAATTAGCTAACTGAATTTGTTGGAGATAAATTTTGAATGAATCAGAAAAATTATCTATTTTAAAATATTTTTGGGCACATTGTAGCCATTCATCAGTTTGGTTCTGAATCTGTGTGGGTACAGTAAATTTAAATGGATCTTTGGTTGAAATCATATCAGTTCCAATAAGTATTTCGATGAAATTATCAATATTAATGGGATGTTGGCGATTGTCACGTTGTAGATTAATGGCTAACCAGAAATCCAATTTGTCACTCTCATCACCAGATAATGTAATGTGAAGCTGCTTTTGTAAATTTAGATTGGTTTGATAAATTTCTTGAAGATTACTATTGAATGGCCAAGATGAAGTGCCATAAATGTTCCAGAAGTATTGGAAGAGCATATAACGGATATTTAGTTCCTTACCAGTAAATTCCATTTCTTTTAGTGATATTTCAACGTGATAATCATTGATAGTATCCGATATTTCGGAAACTTTTCTTCGAATGGTAGAAGTGCTAATAAAGTTATCGTTCGCAAACTGTTGCAGGCTAGTTGATCTATTAAAAAATAGTTCTTCAAAAATTATCCGTTCAGTGGATGCCTGATTGATTATTTCTAGGACTTGATCAAGATTGAAAGAAGAGGCACGGTAGTAAATTACACCTTGTCCCTCAATTATTTGAAGACTGATTTGCTTATCTGAGAAATCTTTACAAAATAGATTTTTAAGTTCTAACAAATATTTTTTAACCGTTGCTCGATCAAGATTAGTTTGGTCAGTTATATCCTTGTATCGACTGAAGTCATTGGAATCCTCTAGGATATTAAGTATTTTGAAAAGATTATTTCCATTATTAAAGAAAGGTCGCATGAGTTTACCTCCGTTTCAAAAAATGTACATTTTTGTGTAATTTATGAAAATTCAAAATGAATATTTATTGCTATGATAATGATTGTTGATTTAGTTCCATTATATATGAATATTCAAGGAGGCTAATTATGAAATTCGAAAAAGCTACTTTAACTAATTTAAATGAAATTATGAAGATTGAAAATGCTGGTTTTAATACTGCTGAAGCTGGAAGTCGTGAAAATTATCAAGAAAGAATTCAAACTTTGGTAGATAACTTTATTGTTGCTAAGGATGAAACTAATGAAGTCCTAGGGTTTATTTGTGGTCCCGCAGTGGAAGAACGTTTCATAAATGATTCAATGTATCACAAAACACCAGTTGAAATAGATAGTGGTGGTCATCAAATGGTTTTGACGATTGCGATTAGTCCAGATCACCGTGGTGAAGGGATTGGTAGTAAGTTATTAAGCCAATTTGAAACCAATGCTAAGAAGTTGAATCGGAAGAGTATTGCACTTAACTGTTTAGAAGATAGGATTCCGTTCTACGAGAAAAATGGTTTCATCAATTTAGGAATGTCTGATTCTAATCACGGTGATGAGACTTGGTACAATATGGAAAAGGTTATTTGATAATAAGTTATAAAAATTTACATATGTAGATATAATGGTATGCTGAATTTGAAAGCGAGGATTCTGTTATGTCTGATTATAAATTTTTGCAACCTTATACATTTAAAAATAAGGGTATTACCGTTAAGAATCGTATTGTTATACCACCAATGACTGAGGAAATGAGTTTTGCTAATGGTGAAGTTACACGGGATGAACTTCGTTATTATCATATTCATAGTGGTGGCGCAGGGATGTACATTACCGGAACTTCCAATGTGAATCCACTTGGTAAAGGTTTTGAAGGCGAACTTAGTGCTGATGACGATAAATTCATTCCAAGTTTAACTAAGTTAGCTGCAGCGATGCATAAAGATGGAACCAAAGCTATTTTACAAATTTTTAGTGCTGGACGTATGTCAACAACTGCAATTTTGCGTGGACATCAACCTGTCAGTGCTAGTGCAATCAAGGCCACTCGCAATAATTCTGAGGAACCAAGAGAATTAAGTGAAACCGAAATTGAACAAACAATTAAGGATTTTGGCCAAGCAACAAGACGTGCTATTATTGCTGGATTTGATGGTGTCGAAATCCACGGAGCCAATACTTATTTGATACAACAATTTTTCTCACCGCATTCTAATCGCCGGACTGATAAATGGGGTGGATCAGTTGAAAAACGGATGACTTTCCCATTAGCAGTTGTCGATGAAGTTCAAAGGGCAATTGATGAATATGCGGATAGACCATTCTTATTAGGTTATCGTATTTCTCCAGAGGAGATTGAAAATCCTGGAATTAGATTTGATGATACCTTGAAGTTAATTGATGAATTAAAGAATAAACCGATTGATTATTTACATGTTTCAATGGGAAGAGTTTGGCGTAAGTCACTTAATGATCCAAAGATTGAGACTCCATTGAACTTACCTATTAAGCAACATATCGGTGATTTGCCATTAATTGGTGTTGGTGATATTGAAACACCAGCAGACGCTGAAGATGTTATTGATAAAGGATTAGACTTCGCTGCCATTGGGCGTGAAAGCTTGCGTGAACCACATTGGGTTCAAAAGATAATTGCCGGTGATGAAGATTCGATTCGTTATACAGTTTCACCATTGGATCGTGAGGATCTTGGATTAGTTGGTAATTTCTGGGATTTCTTAATGAGTAATTTCCATGATGCAATTAAATTGAGTAGTGAACCAGATAGTAAAAAGTAGATATCTGGACTTAATACTTTAATCTTCGAGTATGGAGGTAAATAGCCACTAGTAATCGAGCTGTTGAAGTGATTAATTACTAGTGGCTATTTATTTTGCTCCAAATTTATGCTGCAAGTCTGAGTAGCAAGCTGGTTATGTCCCAAATGTCTCAAAAGTAAATAAATCGTATTTGACATTAAAATTAAAAAAGACTAATTTTATGAGTAAGAATTTAATATTACTGAGGGGTTAATTTATGTTTGAAAATTGTTTAGCAACTTTTAAATTGCAATTAAAAATTTCTATGAAAAATAAAATAGTCTTTTTATATTCATTGATTATTCCAGTAGTACTGATGTTTGTAAATCAACGATCAGATTATAAGAATATGAATATTGTTTATAGTTTTTGGGCGTACATTGTTGTTACAACCATCTTGAATGGCTTTATGATGAATGTAATTAGTTTACGCGAGAATGGATTTCTAAAAACTTTATCTTATATGATTGGATCAAAGGAGAGTATTGTCATCTCCTTATTTTTGGAACAATTATTGTTGATTGAAATCCAAATATTGTTATTCAATGTGATACTTTCGTTATTTATCAAACCACTTGCACCAATTGTCTTTTTGTATGGCTTTTTAGTAACTGGATTGGCTACACTACTTGGTACTTCAATGTTGTCAGTTTTATTTCTGCTAAAGATAAAGTTACAAACTTTTAACACAATAACGAGCATTTTCTTTCTGGTAGGAATTGTCCTGTTAAATATCAATCCTAGCGGGATATGGGGATATATTTCCACAGCAATTAATCCCTTTCAATTAGTAACTGAAATTTATCTTATACCTTACTCACTATCGGCTTTGGCATGGGGCAGTTTAGGACTAAGTTTTGGATACTTAATTATGGGATTCTTTATTTTGAAGAATATCTCGATTAAAAGTCAATTGAGTAGGGTGTGACACGATGAAAATTGAAAATTTCAGTTATAGCTATCAGTATAAAAATATTTTTTCGGGGGCTAATTTTTATATTGCAGACAACGAAATGAACTTCATTCTAGGGGAGAATGGTGTCGGTAAATCTACCTTATTAGATTGTATTGCGAACGTTGATGGCAGTCGGACAAAGGAATTTATTGGCTTTCCGAAACCTCAAAGAATTGGTTATCTGTCTCAAGGCAACAACTTTGAAAATGATTTAACAGTCGCTGATATTTTGGGCTTTATGAAACAAGTTCATGATGTGCGTGAATTCAAATTACCAAGCGTAATTCAAAAATTTTATCAGACAAGATTTGGTAGTTTATCCGGAGGTGAACGTCGTATTCTATTAGTGTTCATCAATACAATTTTGGATAAAGGTTTGTATATTTTTGACGAACCGGAAGCTGGAATTGATGGGAAACACGCGGTTGAAATGTTTAGTTGGTTACGTGGATTATCAGATATCGGAAAGACACTGATTGTGACGACGCATCAACTGGATAATATTCGAGATACAGATAACGTTAATTATATTTGTAATGAAGAGAATATTTTAGTTGGTGATTTCGTAAAGGTTAAAAACAAATTAAACTTCTAGTGCGTGACCGTACTTAATCTATAAGTGTTAATCTAAATAGATGAGGTGAGTATTAATGAGAGAAATTGAAAAGTTAGATAATGGTGAATGGTACTATTTTTTGGATGAAGAAGTAGTTCAAAGAAAAGCAAATGCTGCAAAGTTATGTCAAGAATTCAATGATATATCAGCAACTGAACCTGAAAAACAAACAGCAAAGATTAAGGAAATCTTTGGATCATATGGTAAGAACATTTCCGTTCAAAGCCGTTTTAACTGTGATTGCGGTAAGAATATTCATGTTGGAAATGATTTTTTGAGCAATTATAATTTAACCATTTTAGATATTGCTCCAGTTAATATTGGAAACAACGTTATGATTGGACCTAATGTTGATATTTACACAGTTAATCATCCAATGACTGCTAAAGGACGTCGGGAATATATGGGAAAAGGTTTTCCAGTTAATATTGGTAATGATGTCTGGATTGGCGGCAAAGTTTCAATTATGCCCGGTGTAACAATTGGAAATAACGTTGTTGTGGCAGCTGGTGCAGTCGTTACAAAGAATGTTCCTGATAATTCATTAGTTGGTGGAGTTCCAGCTAAAATTATTAAACAATTATCTGAATAATAGTAAAAATGGGATAGTTAGCGCTATCTTATTTTTCTGCCTAATTGACTTTTAAGTAAATTAAAATTATTATAATTATTTACGATAATTAGGAGGGGATGTTTATGGACAATAGTTTAAGTGTCGAAAGTGCCGTTAAAGATACTTTGCCAACCGTTTTCGGATATATAGGAATTGGGATTTCCTTCGGTATCGTTGCAGCCGCCGCAGGTTTAAATGTCTTAACAGCAACGTTAATGTCATTAATCGTTTATGGTGGTTCAGCTCAATTTATTCTGGTCAGCTTATTGGCAATTGGAACGCCGATAGTTTCGATTGTACTGTCAGTTTTTTTAGTTAATTCAAGAATGATTTTAATGAGCATGACAACAGCCAATTTTTTTAAGAAGAATTCTTTATTCGAAAATATTCTAATAGGTAGTTTAATTACCGATGAAAGTTTTGCTTTGAGTATGAATAAACTAAATTTTACTGACGGGAAACTCACTTTCAAATGGTTTAATACAGTTAATGTGTTGGCATATATAGTTTGGGCTGCCTCAACAATGGTTGGAGCAATGTTGGGTAAAGTCATCAGCAATCCGCAACAATTGGGATTAGATTTCGCTTTAGTAGCAATGTTTATCGGATTATTATATTTACAAGTGATCAGCGATAAGTCGATTTCTCTAAAGGTACAGTTGATTGTTGTTGGCTTAATGTTGCCATTAGTTTATTTTGGACTAATTTTTATTTCAAGTGATTTGCTGATCTTAGTAGTGACCTTGATAGGTTGTGCGATAGGGGTGATATTAAAACATGCCATCGACTAAATTTATTTTATGGACGATTGTGGCTTGCGGAATCGTAACTTTGTTATCACGAATTCTACCGTTTGTCCTATTAAAGAAATTTAACTTACCGGCTAAGGTAGTTGAATTTCTAAGTTTTGTACCAATTACAATTATGGCTGCCCTGTGGTTTGAAAATCTCTTTCATCAAAATTTAGGTCACTTGCCCCAAATTGATTATCCAAATTTGGTAGCCTCGATACCCACGGTATTAACCGCAATCATTACTAAAAAATTATTATTGATCGTGATTGTTGGAATGATTTCTTTAGCATTAGTGCGTTTAGCGATGTAAAAAGTTTCTTCTATAATATAATTGATTGGAAATAACAATTAATTTGGAGGAAGTAGTATGAAAGCTATTGTAGTTAGAGAAGCCGGTGGACCGGAAGTTTTAAATTATGAAGATGTGCCGACTCCAAAAGTAAAACCAGGTTGGTCGTTGGTTAAGGTAATGGGATTTGGAATCAATCATTCTGAAATTTTTACACGAGACGGCGAATCACCTAGTGTTAAGTTTCCTCGAATATTAGGTATTGAATGTGTTGGCTTAGTTGAAGAAAGCACAACAAATCAATTACAAAAGGGTCAAAAAGTTATCTCTATTATGGGAGAAATGGGTAGAGCCTTTGATGGTTCGTACGCTGAGTACGTTCTACTACCAAATGATCAAATTTATCCCGTTACAACCGAACTAGATTGGTCTGATTTAGCCGCCGTTCCAGAAACATTCTATACAGCTTTTGGTTCATTGAAGACACTTAATTTAACTGAAGATGATTCAGTTCTAATTAGATCTGGTGCAAGTGGAGTCGGTATAGCGGCGTTACATTTGATTAAAGCTAAGTATCCTAATATGGACGTTACTGGGTCAGTTCGGAAAGAATCTAAGAAACAAACGCTATTAGATTCAGGATATGACAGGGCAATTGTTGATGACAATGGGCACTTAGAAACGACTGAAAAGTACGATAAAGTTTTGGAATTAGTTGGACCAGCAACTTTGAAGGACACCTTTAATAACGTTGCTCCAAGGGGAATTGTCTGCAATACAGGTGAACTTGGTGGCAAATGGTATATGGATGGTTTTGACCCAATAGCTGACATCCACGAGGGTGCCTATCTCACATCACTTTCTTCTGGGGAAGTTACTAGTGCTAAGTTAAATGAAATGTTGGATTATATTAAGCAATATCATGTTGAAGTTAAACCCACAAAAGTTTATCGACTTGATCAAGTTAGGGAAGCTCATGAATATTTGGAGAGCGGACATAATTTGGGTAAGGTTGTTGTGGTTAATAAATAGAATTAAGAGCAGGATTTCTGAAATACATTAGGGGTCCTGCTTTTTTTATACGTTTTATTTTTAATTATATTTAAAGCAGAGTTAACTGCTATATTAGTAATGTGACAGCGGTAATATAAAAAAATATATAAAACATATTGACACTATTATTGTATGCGATTACAATGTCCTTGGTACTAAAAAAGACATACATGTATCTTTTTAGTATAACGAACGTTGATAAATCAGCTGAATTTATGAATGAAAAGTACATCATACAATAAAAGCGTCCAGAAAATGGGGCGATGCAATGCAATATAAGGACATTTCTTCTGTTAAACAGGCCGAAGAAAAGCTTTTACTTTTACTACATGATATAGATGAATTTCCTTCTGAGAGAAAACTGTCAGAAAAACTGGGTGTAAGTCGATCAGTGTTACGATCAGCTATCCAACATCTAGAAGATGAAAATGAGTTGGTTAGGATTAATGGCAAATTAAAATCTAATCGGATGATTTCTATCAGTATGTTGGGAAGTGGTTCAATGACTGAAGAATTACAAATGGACAATAAAGATAGCGAGGTTATTCAATTTTCAAAAGAATTGGTTAATGTCTCAACAAAAAAGACTAAGGATTTTTTTAAGATTAATGATGATTCTAAATTAATTAAATTAATCAGAATGCGTAAAAATAAAGGTTTACCTATTTCCTATGAAATTGCATATATGGATTTTAATCGTTTTCCTAAAATACTGGATGTTGATTTTGACGGTAAATCTCTTTATAAAACGATTGATAAGTATTATTCAATAAAAGTTGCTTATGGTCGTGAGGAAATATCGTGCGTTGAGGCAGATGAGAAAAAAGCAGGAATTTTGGAAATTCCGGTAGGCTCGCCACTCTTTAAGGTATCCAGTTATAACTACGATGCGGATGATAATCCGGTTGAACATACTGATCAATTTCTTGCTGGAAGTAAATTTCAGTATCAGTTGCATGCTACAAATATTTTTGATTATAAGGAGGATTTAGACTAATGACCTTATTTGAAAAAATAGCAATGGAATTATCTGAGCAGATATCAAGTGGTAAATATTCTGTTGGTGAACCTTTACCTAACGAATCTGATTTGCAGAAGATTTATGAAGTAAGTAGAACAACAGTAAGAAAAGCCATAGATATGCTAGTTGAAGAAAAGTTGGTAACTAGGAAAAAGGGAGTCGGTTTGTTTGTTGCTCCAGAGATTTCCAATCAAAATATCCTTGAAATGACAGGAGTTATGAAACCGGAAGTTATTCAATTTAATAAGCAACAAATAAAGGAAGAGTATTTGCGCCAAGCAGGTGATTATTTTCAAGAGGCGCTTGGAATGAAATCTTCTGAACTTGTTTATTACGTGAGTTATCTTCAGTCTGATAATGAAGGAATTACAAAAGAAGTTCTTATATTACCACTTAACAAATATCCAGATTTTAAAGTATCAAGTTTAAAAGTTTTATCGATTATGGAGAATATGAATACTGGAACACAAAAAATTTGTGATTTAGATCAAAATTTACAATTAGTAAAAGCTGATCATGAATTGTCCAAACAGCTTGAGATTGAGCATGGAGAGCCAGTATTTAAAATTTCTAATAAATATCTTGATGTAGATGGTACGCCAGTCAGTATAGAGTACCGATATAAATCAGCAATGAATACAAAATATATTGTGGATTTTGATTAGGTAGGAGGAATTAATAATGATTGAATTATTAAGAGTTGATCATCGATTATTACATGGACAGGTCGCAGTAGCATGGTTTGGTTCTTTAGGTGCAAATACGATTCTTGTCGCAAATGATTCAGTTTCTGGCGATGATTTTAGAAAGTCAGCAATTAGGTTGGCAAAACCAGAAAATGCAAAATTGGTTATGAAATCTATGGATGACAGTATTAAAGCAATTAATTCAGGAGTAACGGATAAATATAAGATGTTAGTCGTCGTTGAATCAGTAGCCGATGCATGTAAATTAATTGAGGGTACGGATAATAGTATCAAATCTCTTAATTTAGGTGGTACAAAACCTAGAGAGGGAACTAAGAATTATTCTAAGACAATTAATTTAACTGACGATGAAGTAAGTGAGTTAAAGAAACTTAAAGATGAAGGAACAGATGTCTATATTCAACAAGTACCAAGTGAAAGTAGACATGAATTTGAATAAAAATTAAAAATAAAGCTGGGTGAGAAATATGAACATGTATTTGACCGCTATTATATTAGCTTTGATTGCTATGTTAGCAAATGGTGAATATTTTCTTGGGTCATCTATGCTATCACGTCCACTAGTAACCTGTACTCTAACAGGTCTTGTAATGGGCAATGTAACTGAAGGTATCATTATAGGTGCTTCACTTGAATTAGCTTTTGTTGGATCATTTTCAATTGGTGCATCAATCCCTCCTGAAATTATTTCAGGAAGTGTATTAGGTACAGCTTTTGCAATTGGAGCCGGTAAGAGTACTGCGGTTGCATTGACATTAGGTATTCCTATTGCATCACTTGTTTTAATTGTTAAGAATATCTGTTTTATCACTATTCTTCCTTATTTTGTTCATAAAGCTGATAAATACGCTGATGAAGGTGATGAACGAGGTGTAGGAAAGATGAATCTACTGGGAGGATTCTTCTCAATTAACCTTCCCATCGGATTAGTTGTAGGTCTTTCATATATGTTTGGTAGTGCTGCAGTTAAGGGATTACTAGATATTATTCCTAAGTTTGTTATTAATGGTTTAGGAATTGCTACCGGATTATTACCAGCATTTGGTTTTGCAATGCTGATGAAGATTATGATCAATAAGACAAATGTTACATTCTTCATTTTAGGATTTGCTTTAGCCGTTTATATGAAGGTTCCAGTTACTGGTGTTGCTATTTTCGGTGCATGTTTGGCTTTGATTCTTACAGGCTATTCAGCATTTAAAGGTAACAAGGTCGTTAATGAAACAGCTGATGAAGGTAATAAAAAGGAAAAGACTTCTGACAATGGAGGTATAGATTATGAAAATGAAGAATTCTAAGACCCTTACAAAAAAGGATCTTATGTCAACATTCTGGCGTTCATTCACAATGGAATGGGCCTGGAATTATGAAAGACAAATGAATTTGGGCTATGCTTATTCAATGGGACCAGCATTAAAAAAGTTATATGGCAATGATAAATCTAAGATGTCAGCTGCTCTTAAACGTCATCTTGAATTCTTCAATGTTACTCCATGGCTTAGTACATTCCCATTAGGTATTTCTATTGCGATGGAAGAGCAAAATGCTGCATCTGATGATTTTGATGAAGAGTCAATTAATGCCATCAAAGTTTCACTTATGGGTCCACTGAGTGGATTAGGCGATTCGTTCTTCTGGGGAACATTAAGAGTTATTGCAACTGGTATTGGTACATCTCTCGCAATGCACGGAAATATTCTTGGACCAATTTTATTCCTATTAGTATTTAATATTCCTGCTATTCTAGCAAGATATTATGGATTATTTATTGGATATAACATTGGTACATCATTTATTGAAAAAGTTCAAAAGACTGGTTTAATGGATAAATTGTCATATGGTGCTTCTGTTTTAGGATTGGCAGTTGTGGGCGCTATGGTGGCAACCATGGTAACGTTGAAGATGCCGCTTAAAATTGGTACGGGATCTGATGCAACGTCTATCCAAGGAATTTTTGATGGAATTGTACCACAAGTTTTACCTCTATTATTTACATTCTTTGTTTATTGGTTAGATAAGAAAGGCTGGAAAGCTCAATATATTCTTCTACTAATTGCTGCTATAGGTATCTTGGGAGCATATACAGGTATTTTGGGTTAGAGAAAGAAGGTATTTATGAAAAGTATCAAAGATTATGTTAATTTGGAGCAAGATTTCTATAATGATGTTTTTGGAAAGAAAGATCAATTATTTGGGAATAAGTTTACTTCAGAAAAACTAAATAATATTTCAAATATTGTTATATTTGCAACAGGATCAAGTTCCAATGCGGCATACAGTGCTTTGCCATTTATGAGTAAAACAACTGGTTTGCCCGTTTATGTTGAAGAACCATCTATAGCTGCAAATTATCTTTTAAACTTCAATGATGACACATTGTATTTAGCCATTACTCAGGGCGGTCACAGTTATTCAATTATTGACTTAGTGGAAAAGTTTGAGAAAAATGGTAAAACTATTTTTACTTTGACTAGTGATAAAGATAGTCCTGCATATAAGGTTAGTGACCATGTTTTATCAATGGGGATGCCCGTTGAGGAAATGCCTTATGTTAGTGCAGGATACAGTGTAACAATACTAGATTTGATGCTAATCTCGATGCAGATAGGTAATGCTCTAGGCAATTTATCGGATAAAGCAGAAAGTGATTATCTTGCAGATATTTGTGGGATTATAAAAAAAATACCAAGTGTTATTGAGAAATCAAATCAATGGATTGAAAAAAATATCGATGTATTCAAAAATACTCAAAGAATTGTCTGGGTTGGTTATGGGGCAACTTATGGAGTAGCTCGCGAGGGTGAAACTAAGATTACCGAAACTGTCAGAATAAGTTCCTGGGGTAAAGAGTTAGAAGAGTACATGCATGGACCATATTTAGGATTGCATAGTGATGATACGATTGTATTTTTAGATCCTAATGGTGTACTGGAAAATCGTGTTGAAAGATTACAAGAATTTTTAGATTTACATGTTAATAATGTTTACACAATTAATTCTGTAAATAAAAAACATGAGAAAGATTTAGATTTGGATGTCACATGTGATGAACTTTTATCATCACTATATATGACAATACCTGTTCACTTACTATCATTTAAACTTTCTGAGCTTAAAGGTAACAATTTAGAAGTATCCGCATATCCAGAGTTTGATAAAATTACCGCTTCAAAAATTTAACTTTTTATATTAGGAGAATCTATAATGAGAAAATATAATGAAAAACATGAATTGGACAGCATGAATGGTGCATTAAAGTTACGTGGAGAGATTAATGAAATTATTGATAAAGTAAATGCAGAAGGCTATTCTAACGTTGCTTGGTTAGGACAAGGTGGAACTTATGCTTCTGCAATGCAAGCCGTTGTTCACATGAAAGAAAAGTCTGCTATTGAAACATTTGTACAAAATGCAGCTGAATATGATGTTACTGGTAATAAGAGAATTACCGATAAGACATTAGTTATTATTTCATCAGTTTCAGGTACTACTGAAGAAGTTGTTAAAGCTATTAAAAAAGTAAATGAAGTTGGTTCAACTGTATTAGGTTTTATTGACAAAGCTGATTCACCACTAGCAAAACTTTGTTCACATGTAATTACATATCCAGAAAACGAACAACTTAAGTTCTTTATGGTTGGAGATCGTTTGATGAATTTAGCCGGTGAATTCCCAGACTATGAAGAATTTTATAAGGAAATGGATGAACACTTTGCTGAAGATATCGTTGATGTAGCAAAGAAATCAGATGCATTTGGAAAAGAATTTGCTGAAAAGCATCATGATGATGATATTCATTACTTTGTTGGTGCTGGTAACCAATGGGGAGCTACATATTCTTATGCAATGTGTTATTGGGAAGAACAACATTGGTTAAAGACAAAATCTATTGAAGCATCTGAATTCTTCCACGGTATGTTTGAAGTAGTTACAAGAGATACTCCTGTAACAGTCTATGTTGGTGAAGATTCACAAAGATCATTAAGTGAAAGAGTTGCCAAGTTCCTTCCAGAAATCTGTGGAAACTACACAATTATTGATACAAAAGACTATGAATTAAAGGGAATTTCTGAAAAATATCGTGGAACAGTATCACCATTTGTATTCCACCAAATTAATAATCGTATAGATGCATATGTTGAACATATCAATCGTCACCCAATGGATATTCGTCGTTATTATCGTCAATTACCATACTAGGGTATAAAGGAGATAAAATAATATGATTCCAATTTTAGTATGTTGTCATGGTGGTTCTGCTCCAAAACTTGTTGAGACGGCGGAAATGATTGCTGGAAAGCAAGATGAATGTGAATCCGTTGAGTTCTTGATGGGTGAGTCACTAGACAAACTTAAAGGTGATATTAAAACTAAGTTATCAAAACTTAATAATCCAAATGATGTGTTGTGTCTAGTTGATTTGAAAGGTGGTACGCCGTTTAATGTTCTTGTGCAAATGACAGAAGATTATCCAGGATTAGATATTGTTACTGGTGTAAATATTCCAATGCTTTTGCAAACATTTATTCAAAGACCATCCAGTGTATCTAAGGAAGAATTGATGAATTCTATTATAGATGCTGCCCATAAGGGAATTTATGAATTTGAAAAAGAGCCATCGGTAAATGATAGTGATGAAGAATTTTAGGAGAATATAAAAAAGCTAAAAAGAAGAATGATCGGTAATAGTTAATATTATCGGTCATTCTTCTTTTGCTACTTCTAAATAGCTAAATTAATTAATCTAAATATAGAAACAGGCTTGACAAAGTAAGCGCTTGCAACTATAGTAATTCTCGTAGATGATTACTTGAGTAATCAAGTTGAAGGTGATGAAAATGCAAGTTAATAGAAAAGATATCCATAATAATATTAGATCTCAAATAGTTTCAGATATTCAAAATGATATATATAAGAATAGATTAATTGGAGAAAAGCTTCCATCAGAATCTGAGTATGCAAGAAAGTATGGAGTGGCTCGTTCGACGATTCAGAAATCCCTAATGGATTTAGAGAATCTTCAATTGATTGAACGTGTTCAGGGTAAGGGAAGCTTTGTTAAGTATAATCAACCGCAGATAGATATTATTAATTATAAAGGATTTTCAGATTTTGCATCCCAGATTGGGAATAGTCCAGTTACAAAGATTATTGAAAAAAGAATTATAGACGATAATATTTTATATTTGAAAAGATTAAGAGGAATAAAAAATAACGAGGATATTGTTTGGCTGACTTTAGATGAATCAAAGTTAGATTTAAACAAATATCCTAACCTGGACCATTACGATTTTGAAAATGATTCATTATATGAAATTCTAAGAAATGAATATCAAATATTTCCAACAAAAGCAGATATTTCGGCAAATGCAATTCTAAGTTCAGAAGTCAATTCAAAATTATTCAAGATAGATAATGGTATACCGTTGCTTCAAATGGAAGGCGACATTTATGATGCTGAGAAGGCGATAGTGGAGCATGTTAGGGTTACTTATAGTAAACAATCTAATTTTAAATTTGTTGTAGGAATTTAAGTGCATAAATAGGTTTAATGGAGGAGGTGATGTAAATGAATATACGTTTTAGCTTAGAAAATATTAATAACAATTCATCTTGGTGAGGTGTAAATAAATGATTGAAATGTTAAGAGTGGATCATAGATTGTTGCACGGTCAAGTTGCATTCTCATGGACTTCGATGTTATCAGCGGATTGTATACTAATTGCAAATGATAGTGCCGCAAGCAACGAATTAAAGAAAACGGCAATGAAATTAGCAAAGCCCAATGGTGTGAAATTAGTAATAAAGAATGTTGTTGATTCCATTGCTGCTTTAAATAAAGGAGTTACGGACAAATATAAATTATTTATTGTTGTTGGCAATATTGAAGATGCTGCAACTATTGTTGAAAATTATAGTGAAATTAAAAGTATAAATATTGGTGGTACTTTACCAGGAGATGATAAGACTAATATTTCAAAAACCATATCAGTTACTAAAGAAGAGAAAAAAACATTAAAGGATTTAGTTGGTAGTGGATATGAGGTTTATATACAAATGGTTCCAAGCGATTCAAAAATTGATGTTGGAAAGTTAGTTTAGAATTTGTGAAGGGGTGTTTGGTATGATACTAAAAGCATTTTTACTTGCCTGTGTAGCTTTTGTTGGAAAGCTAGATTTAGCAACAGGGACTAATCAAATACAAAGACCTATTGTTTTGGGACCGATTGTTGGTTTGATTATGGGAAATTTAAGTATGGGAGTAACGATTGGTGCAACCTTAGAATTAGCATTTCTTGGATCCTATTCAATAGGTGCTTTTATTCCGCCAGATGTAATTGTTGGTGGGGTTCTAGGAACAGCTTTTGCCATTGAAACAGGAAAAGGGCCAGCAGTAGCTTTTACTATGGCATTTCCAATTGCTTTGTTGGCATTAATATTCGATAATGTAATGTTTGCCCTTGTTCGTCCGATGCTAGGAAAATTAGCTGATAAATATGCTGCAAAAGGTAATGTTAAAGCAATAAATACAGTACATATGCTTGCCGGATTTCTAATGTGTGCAATGCTTGCAATTATAGTATTTGTTGGTTATTTATTAGGTGGTTCTCAAATTAAAATGTTTGTAAATGCAATTCCTAAGCCAGTAATAGATGGTTTGACGATTGCTACAGGATTATTGCCTGGTATTGGATTTGCAATGTTAGCACAAATGATTATGAATAAGGAGGTTGTACCATTCTTTTTCCTAGGTTTCTTATTATCAGCATACTTTAAAGTTCCTGTAATAGGGATTGCATTATTGGGTCTAATATTAGTAACAGTCATTGTTAAATTTATGAATGGTTCTAAAGTTTCTACAAATGACGGAGGTGATGATGATGACTTCTGATAATCATATGTTGAATAAGAAGGACCTAAGAAAAGTTTTTTGGAGATCTTTACCGATGGAATTTTCTTGGCATTATGAGCGGCAGATGCATATGGGATTTGAATATATGATTTCTTCTGGGCTAAGAAAAATATATAAGAATGATCCAGATGGACTGAGGGAATCGCTTCAAAGAAATTTGGAATTCTTTAATTGTACTGCTCATATAACACCATTCATTGGTGGTGTCACTTTGGCAATGGAAGAGGAGAATGAGAAAAGTAATGATTTTGATGTTTCATCGATCAGTGCTGTAAAGGCAGCATTGATGGGACCGCTGAGTGGGCTTGGGGATTCATTAATCCTAGGTACGTTAAGAGTATTGGCGGTTGGTATTGGAGCTTCAATAGCAATAAAGGGAAATGTACTAGGTGCTATTCTTTTTCTTTTGATATTCAATATACCCACATTTATTTTAAGATACTACACTGCAATGAAAGGGTATGAACTTGGAGCTAGTTATATTACAAAGATTCAAGAATCTGGAGCTATGAGAGTATTCATGCTTGCGGCCGGTATTCTTGGTGTGATGGTTATTGGAGGAATGATTAATAATTTAGTTGTGGCTACTACACCATTAAAAATTGGCACAGGAAGTGGAGCAACTAAAATACAAGAGGTATTAGATGGTATTCTTCCAGGAATTCTTCCACTTGGGTTTACTGGAATATATTATTACTTATTAAAAAAGAAAGTTAATGTTATTTGGCTCATTATTGGAACAGCAATATTTGGAATAATATGTGCAGAATTTGGGATTCTAACAGTTAACAGTTAAAAAAATAAGGAGATATTTTTATAATGATTAATTTTGATGAGGATCAATACAGAAAAGATTTAACAGCACAAGTCAATGCCATTGCTGAAGGCAAAAAAGTTGCAGATGAAATTACTAAGCAAGGATTTGATAATATTTTCTTCGTAGGAGTTGGTGGTACATATGCAATGCAAATGAATTTTGTGACCTTGGCTAAACAATACACTAAGATTCCTGTTTATCTAGAACAAGCTGGAGAATTAGTTCTTGTTGGCAATCCACACTTAACAGAAAAATCATTGGTAATTACAGGATCAAAGTCAGGTGATACTAAGGAAATTATTGCAGCAGAAAAATGGTTAAAAGAAAAGAATGTAAGAATTGCAGCTATGGTAATGAGTAAAGATTCAGCGGTAGGTCAATTATGTGATTGGCGTATTCCATTGCAAGTATTCAAAGGTGTTGAATTCGAATATTTAAGTATGTATGGTATCTTTTATGGATTACTTGCTGATAATGGTGATTTTCCACAATTTAACGAATTCTATGATCAAATTAAGAAGAATATGGTTGAAGGAATTATTAATACTCAGAAAAAATTTGATGATCGTGCCGAAAGTATTGCATCAAAATATTATAAGACTGATTATCAAATGTGGATTGGTGGTGGAGAACTTTGGGGCGAAGTTTATCTATACACAATGTGTATTCTTGAAGAAATGCAGTGGTTAAAGACTAAAGCTGTATCATCATCCGAATTTTTCCATGGCACACTTGAATTGGTTGATAAAGATTTACCTGTGTTCTTAGTTAAGAGTGTAGGAAAGTATCGTCCACTAGATGAACGTGTTGAAAAATTCTTGAAGAAGGAAAATAATAACTTAACGGTATTTGATATAAAAGATTATATGATTGATGGATTTAATGATGAATTTAAACCAATTATTTCACCAATTATTTCTACAATAATTTTAAATGGACGTTTATCAAAACATCTTGAGGCTCATTCTGGACATAGTTTGGACATGCGTCGTTACTATCGTCAATTTAAGTATTAAAAAAGTCAAATACGAATGTATTTGACTCAATCATTAAAAATTAATTAATGGAATCGACAATCGTGAGTTGTCAATTCTTTTTTTGTACAAAGATATAATAACATGTTTTTCAACATTATTTGAATAAAATATTTAGAGATGGATTTATTCAAATAATAAGTTATTATTTACAATATTTTACTGAACAATATTAAATAATTAATTTCATAAATATCATAAAATAAATTCATAATTCCGGAACAAATCTGAGCATAATTTACAAATGTAGGTTAAACTAATCTCGTTGAATAAAAAAGTGAAGGACGCGATTATTTTGATTAAGAAAAAGTATGAAGCAAGTACAGAAGAAAAACATATTAATATTGTAAATATTGCAAGTCTTGAAGCTCGAGTTAAGGATCATATGAGTAACGAAAAGGGAGCTTTCGGTTATATTCGTGGCGGTTCTGATGATGAATGGACCATGAGACAAAATACTGAAGCTTTCAACAAGAAAAAGATTATGCCTCGTGTATTGCAAGGTGTAGATAATGCTGATTTGAGTACTAAATTATGGGATATTGATTTGAAGACTCCTATTATTGAAGCTCCATCTGCTGCTCATGGTTTGGCTCATGCTAAGGGGGAGGTTGATACTGCTAAAGGTGTTGCTGACGCAGGTACAATTTTCTCAATGAGTACTTATGGTAGTACTTCACTTGAAGATGGTGCTGCTGCCGCTCCTGGTGCTCCACAATTCTTCCAACTATATATGAGTAAAGATGATAAGTTCAATGAATTCTTGTTGAAGAAAGCTGTTGCTGCTGGTGTTAAGGCTATTATTTTGACAGTTGATTCAACTCTTGGTGGTTATCGTGAGGAAGATATCATCAACAAATTCCAATTCCCACTTCCAATGCCTAACTTGGTAAATTACAGTAACGGTTCTGGTGAAGGTAAGGGTATTTCTGAAATTTATGCTGCTGCTAAACAAGGAATTGTTCCTTCAGATATTCAAAAGATTAAGGATATCACTCATCTACCAGTTATTGTTAAAGGTATTCAATCACCTGATGATGCTGATTTGGCTATCGAATTCGGTGCCGATGGTGTCTGGATCTCAAATCATGGTGGTAGACAACTAGATGGTGGACCTGCTTCATTCGATGTTCTACCTGCAATTGCTGAACGTGTTGCAAAACGTGTTCCTATTGTCTTTGACAGTGGTGTAAGACGTGGTGAACATGTCTTTAAGGCTTTAGCTAGTGGTGCTGATCTTGTTGCTATTGGTCGTCCAATTATTTATGGTTTGAACCTCGGTGGTGCTCAAGGTGTTACTGATGTTATCGAACACTTAAATAAAGAATTATCAATTACTATGCAACTGGCTGGTACAAAGACAATTCATGATGTTAAGAATAATGAATTATTGGATTAATTTATAAGCTAAAATATTATCAAATAGCAATCTTCTTGGTTATAATCTAAGAAGATTGCTATTTTTCTTTAATAATATTAAAAAAATCTAAGAAATCGTTTTCTTAGTTGTGTTAAAGCATACTCTAAGGTGTAAGGTATTATTAATGTATTTTTTAGATTGTAAGGTGAGGTAAATATGGGGATTTTTACACGTTTAGATTGGTTCTTTCGGAAGCAATGGAAACAGTATTTATTTGGGGTCATTGCTCTAATTGTTGTGGCAATATTTAACGTTATTCCACCAAGAATTATTGGTAATATCGTTGATAAAGTCAGCACACGAAAGATGACCGTCAATTTTTTGGTTTGGAATTTAATTGCTTTTTTTATAATCGCAATTTTCCAATATTTTTTAAGATTTCTTTGGCGAAAAATGATCTTTGGTAGTTCATTTATGTTGGAAAGAGATTTACGAAGTCGTTTATACCGTCATTTTATGAAGATGGATACGACTTTTTATCAAAAGTGGCGGACCGGTGACTTAATGGCTCACGCTACCAATGATATTGATGCGGTTCGTGATGTTGCCGGTCCTGGTATTTTAACTTTGGCTGATTCAATTATCACAGGTACCTCAACTGTTTTGGCGATGGGTATTTTCGTTAGTTGGAAATTGACGCTTTGGGCCGCTTTACCACTACTACTATTAGGACTTATGGCTAATATTTTAGGTGGAAAAGTTCACGATGCTTTCTCTAAGTCACAAGCTGAATTTTCCAATATCAATAATAAGACTCAAGAAAGTATTGTCGGTATCAAAGTCCTAAAGGCTCTTGGCCAAGAACATGAAGATGAACTCGATTTTGATAATTATGTGGCTGATAATATCAAAGCTAACAAACGTTCATATCGTTTGGATGCCTTGTTTGATCCGCTCACAACTTTGATTATGGGAATTTCTTACACAGTTATTATTGTGCTGGGTGGTTTATCAGTTATCAATAAGCAAATCACAATTGGTGAGTTAGTTTCCTTCATTACATATATGGCTGAATTGACATGGCCAATGTATGCCGTCGGTAGTTTATTCAACGTTTTGGAACGTGGGTCAGCTAGTTACGACCGTATCAGTGAATTGTTGGGTGAAAAATCATCCTTGGTTCAACCAGAACACGCTGTAGAAAGTGTGCCAGATGGTACTTTGGAGTTTGATGTTCACTCTTTCCATTATCCAGATGACAAGGCAATTGCCTTAAAGGATGTCCACTTCCAATTACGTGAAGGTGAGACATTAGGTATTGTTGGGCCAACTGGTGGTGGTAAATCAACCATTATCAGTTTGTTGATGCGTAACTTTGACCATTACGATGGGACAATACAAATTGGCAAGTTCGATATTAGAAAATATGAATTAGATAATTATTTAGATACCATTGGATATGTACCACAAACAAATTTTTTGTTTTCTACTAATATTAGAGATAACGTCCGTTTTGCCAATATGCATGCAACTCAAGAACAAGTTGAGGAAGCTAGTCGAGTTGCTGATTTGGATGCCGATATTGAGAAGATGCCAAATGGTTATGACACTCAAGTCGGTGAGTTAGGTGTTTCTTTATCAGGTGGTCAAAAACAACGTTTGGCTATTGCCCGTGCTATTTTGAGTGATCCAAAGTTACTGATTTTGGATGATTCATTGTCAGCGGTCGATTTCAAAACTGAACGTAACATCGAGGAAAGAATCGCTCACAATAGACGTTTTGGGACAACAATTATTGCGGCTAGTCGTTTGAGTTCTGTTGAAAATGCTAACCAAATTATTGTGGTTGATAATGGAACAATTATTGAAAAAGGGACGCACCACGAACTACTTGATAAAAAGGGTTGGTATTACGATACCTTCCATCTACAAGCTAAAACCGCTGAACTTGAGGGGAGGTTAAGCAATGAATAACAATGAGCATGAAGAGATTATGAACAAGATTCATAACCTATCAAGAAAAGATCAGAATAAAATCCTTAAATGGATCTTCAAATTTGCTTGGCAATTTAAGTTTCAGTTTGGAGTTGCATTAGTCTTTGCCATTGGTTTAAGTGTTATCAATATCATGTTGCCAAGAATGTTGCAATTCTACATGGATAACTATTTGGTTCATCAAAGTAAAGAGGTTCAACTTATTGTTGGCTTCTCACTATTATATGCTTTCGTTACGATAATCAAGGCTATCGTGCAATTTGTTCAAAACTTTGCTTTCTCAATGGGTGCTGAACGGACACTTGAACGAATTAGAGGACAACTATTTAGAAAACTTCATACTTTAGGATTGAAGTATTTTGATACTACTCCAGCTGGTTCAATTGTGTCGCGTGTAACCAATGATACTAAGACACTCTATAATTTCTGGACATTGTTCTTAATGATTATTGTGGCTGCTTTCTCAATGGTATCAGCCTTTATTGCAATGGCGTCAGTGAATATTTACTTAGCCATCACAACAGCATTATTCGTCGTACTCTTGTATGGGGTAATTTGGATCTATCAACATATTAGTTTTAAAATTTATCAACATTTACGCGAATATTTAAGTCAGATCAATACTAAGTTGAACGAATCATTGATGGGTATCAGTATCATCCAACAATTTGGTCAACAAGGTCGTAAGACTAATGAGTTTGAGAGTAAAAATGATGCATATTTCCAAATGCGTTCACGAATGATCAATGTTAATTCATTCCTCTTGAATCCAATGATCACCTTAATGTTCACAATGGCAGAATTGATTGCTTTGGGTGGTTTTGGTGTTACTAGTATGAATAGTTTAGTTGCTGCAGGTGTGATTTATGCGTTCATATCTTATCAACAAAACTTCTTTAACCCACTTTCAGATGTTATGAACTACATGTCATTTTTTCAGGATGGTTTAGTTGCTGGTTATCGTATTATGAGAATGTTTGATAATCAGACTTTGTCACCTAAACAAAATGAAGACAGTAAAGCTGAAATTACTGAAGGTAAGATTGAGTTTCGTCATGTTACTTTTGGTTATAATCCTGGCGAACCTGTTTTGAAGGATATTTCATTCACAGTTGAACCCGGTCAAACTGTCGCTTTCGTTGGTCACACTGGTAGTGGTAAGAGTTCTATTATCAATATTCTCTTACGTTTCTACGAGTTTGGTGAGGGTGAAATTCTGATTGATGATCATGACATTCGAGATTTCTCAACGAAGGAATTGCGTCAGAAATTAGGTTTAGTTATTCAGGAACCATATTTATTCTATGGTGACATTTCTAAAAATATCAGTATGTTTGATGACAAGGTAACTGAAGCACAAGTTGAGCAGGCGGGTAAATTCGTTGATGCGGATGAATTTATTCAACAGTTACCAGAAAAATACCATGCTCCCGTAACTGAACGTGGTGGTGGTTTCTCAACTGGTCAAAGACAATTGATTTCCTTTGCAAGAACTATTGTCCGTAATCCTAAGATTCTAATTTTGGATGAAGCAACTGCCAATATTGATCCACAAACTGAACAAAGTATTACCAAGAGTTTGAAAAAAATGCGTGACGATCGAACAACGATTGCTATCGCTCACAGATTGCTGACTGTTCAAGATGCAAATCAGATACTCGTTTTGAGTAATGGGCGTATCATTGAACGTGGTACTCATGAAGAATTGTTAGCTCTTGGTGGAAAGTACGCCGAGCTATACGCCTTGCAATCTGTAGAAAATTAATAACTATAACTAAAAAGCATGATGGAGTGTTTGAAATAGGTATTTAACATTTTAAACGCTGTGGATGATAATTAGTATTGAAAATAAATTTTTATAGAAATTGGGTAAAATAATGAATAAAAAAATAACTGAAGAATATTTTGAAGGCGAACGATCACTATTTAAGGAACATGATGCAGATATTACTGATACTACTTTTGGTGAAGGAGAATCTCCTTTAAAAGAAAGCCGTAATATAGTTTTGAATGATGTAACTTTTAAATGGAAGTATCCACTCTGGTATGCCAAAAATATTAAAGTTGAAGATTCTGTTTTTGCAACAATGTCACGTTCTGGTATCTGGTATACCGACAATATCGAAATAAATAATTCAGCTTTACAAGCACCAAAATTATTTAGACGTGCTTCTAATATCAAATTGAACAATGTTCATTTTTCTGACGCTGAAGAAACACTTTGGAGCTGTAAGGATATTGATTTGAAGAATGTCCAAGTCAACGGTAATTATTTTGGTATGAACAGTGAAAATATTCGTGTTGATAACCTAAACGTTGTTGGTAACTACGTTTTCGATGGTGCCAAGAATATTGAGGTTCATAACTCAACTTTTGTTTCTAAAGATGCGTTTTGGAATTGTGAGAATGTTACAATTTATGATTCAAAAATCAGTGGTGAATACCTTGCTTGGAATACCAAGAATATTACTTTGATTAATTGTACAATTGAGAGTGATCAGGGACTTTGTTATATTGATGGTCTCAAGATGATTAACTGTAAATTGTTGAGAACTGATTTGGCATTTGAATATTGTTCAAATATTGATGCTGAAATCACAACTAATGTTATGAGTATCAAGAATCCAATCAGTGGCTCAATTAAAGTTAAGTCTGTTGATAATCTAATTTTTGATGATCCAGAGATTGATCAGAATAAAACTAAGATTGAAGTTGCTGAAAAAGTTAACTAGAGGAGTAAATCAATGAAATACGATTTTGAAACTTTAAACAAGAAACGTGCTGGAAATTCTGCAAAATGGGATGTTGGAGCAAACGAATTGCCTATGACAATTGCCGACATGGATTTCCCGGTCGCACCAGAAATTGTGCAAGCATTACAGGATAAAGTAGCTATGGGATTGTTTGGTTATGAAGAAGTTCCGAATGAATATTTCAAAGCCATTGCAGACTGGTATGAAAATGAACATCACGTTCGTCCACAAGAAGACTGGATGATTTTCGCTAATGGGGTTGTTCCATCAATTTCATCAGCAGTCAGACGATTGACTACACAGGGCGATAACGTTTTGGTTCAAGCACCGGTTTACAATATCTTCTATAACTCAATTGTTAATAGTGGTCGTCATGTTCTTTCAAATGACTTGGTTTATGACAAACAAACACATGAATATTCAATTGATTTTGCTGACTTGGAGAAGAAGTTAAGTGAGCCATTGACTAATATGATGATTCTCTGTAATCCTCATAATCCAGTTGGTAAAATTTGGTCAGTCGATGAATTGACTAAGATTGCTGCTTTATGTAAGCAATACAATGTTAAATTATTCAGTGATGAAATCCATGGTGATATTACTTTCAATGAAGGTGGATATAATCCTGTCTTTGGTTTGGATGACAAATATTTGGACAATGTGATTGTGGCTGTTTCACCAAGTAAAACCTTTAACGTAGCCGCATTCCATGCATCCACTGTTATCATTCCAAATGCTAATTTGAGAGCACAAGTAAGTCGCGGATTGAATAGTGAGGAATTGGCTGAACCTAACTTAGTAGCGATTCCTGGTTCTATTGCCGCTTATTCAGAAGGTCACAACTGGTTAGTTTCCTTGAAGAGTAAGTTATTGGCTAATCGTAAGTTAGTCTTAGATTTTGTTGAAAGTAATTTACCTGATGTTAAATGGGTTCCAGGGGATGCAACATATTTACTCTGGTTCGATGTTTCGAAAATTACCGATCACTCTGATGAATTGACGAAATTTATTGAAGATGATACTGGTTTGATTGTGACACCAGGTACCGTTTATCGCGGTGATGGACAAGACTTTGTTCGGATGAATATTGCTAGTCCAACTGAGATGATTCAAGATGGACTTGATCGACTTAAAAAGGGTATTAATGATTTTAATAGGAAATAAAATAAAAAACACTTCAAAATTTTGAGGTGTTTTTTATTTTGATTCAATTGATTCTAAAATTAATTCTGGCTTAAAAAGAGGATAGAAAAAAGCACCCGCAAATTTCCGATATACTTCATGGTATTCTGGAATTGAAATTTTACCGTTGGCAATCAAGACTTCATAACTTACACCACTATCAATTAGGGAGATTCCACTACCGATGTAGTTATTTTTCAGATAAAATCTACGCCGCTTTTCTCGTTGAAGGTGATTAGGAGATTTATCATTTAGTTCCTCAATGTTTAGAGTTAATCGATTATTTGGATACAATTCACTTATATACTTTAGAATTCGACTGCCATAGCCTTTGGATTGTATTTTGTCATTAACGGCAAGATAGAAAATTAAAGTTAGGTCTTTCTTTGTAACCAAATAGGTGAATCCAACGAACTGATTTCCATCAAAAAATGCTAAGAAGTCAATGCCGTTATGTTTTGCTTTCCATAATAGAATCCACATTGGAAGTTTTTCTGTTGTAGGAAATTGTGTATTATATAAATTTTTGATGATTTCATATTCATGCGATTTTTTGGTAATGATTTTAGCTGTTAAAGTTGTCATTTGATGATTAACCTCGCATAATTTCCAGCATAGGCGTACTATAAGATATATTATAACGGAATAAGGTGATAATTATGTCTTTGATAGTTTTGATTGGAGCACAGGCTGTCGGTAAAATGACGGTCGGCAAGGAATTGGAGAAAAGAATTAATGCAAAATTACTATTCAATCATCAAACGATAGATTTATTTGCCAATTACTTAGGTTACACAAAATATGCTTTTGAGTTGTCAGATTTAGTTAGAAAAAAATTGTTTGAAGATTTTGTATTGAATCGTGGAAACAACGCAACCAATTCCATTATTTTTACCGTTGTAACAGCCTTTGATCAACAAGAGGATATTGATTTTCTCAATGATATTTCAAAAACTTTTATAGACGAGGATGAATCAGTATATTTCGTTGAATTAGTTAGTGATTTACAAACTAGATTGAATCGTAATAAAACGGAAACTAGATTAGAAGCCAAGCCTTCAAAACGTGATCTTAAGGCATCAGAGCGGGATCTCTTAACAACTAATGATGATCATCGCTTAATCAGCCGTGACAATGAATTGACCGAATTGTTTCCCAACGTTAATTGCTTGAAGATTAATAACACTGATTTATCGGCACCTGAAGTTTGCGAAATGATTATTTCAAAATTTGAGTTAAATTAAAAAAGCATCTCACAATTGAGATGTTTTTTTAATTGGCATGTTTAGGTTGTTCATGATTCTCAACTGACTGAGAAATAATCAAAGTGTATGAATTAACACCGAAGAAGGCGATAATTACCATTAAACCAGTCGCAAAGAATCCTAAGAACATGAATCCTAATCCGATAATTAAACCCAGTAAGGCAAAACAGCACATCAATACTTTTGAAGTGTTGACCAAACTACGTTCAGTTTTAAAGGTATTGTGATACATGACATCGATTTGTTTTGATTTGTAATCGAAATTATCAACTTCATGAAATTCCAAAATGATTCCGTAAGGTTCAGAACAATCCTCAATGACATCCTTATCGTCTTCGTTCGTTACAACTTTTTTATAATTACCACCGATTACTCGGAGATATGGATAAGTACCTTGAGATATTAATTCTCTTATTTCATCATTTATCGGTAACGAACCAAGTTTGATTGCTTCAGAACCACCGAATCGTGCAAGCACATTAATATTTTTATCTGTTAAATCTAGACTGACATTTGCCAAATCTAAATTAGTTAATTGATATATTTGAAAAATAAATTTGTTTTTAAGAATCTGCTTATCTTTTTTACCCTCATATAAATCGACCGGATTAAGCGAGTGAACATATGGAATATAGTTCTCGATAAAAGGTGTGGCATCCTCAGTTAAAGTTATTTCTTTCTTAAGTAGTATAGTCATGTTTCCCCCAGAAATTGTAACGACTGACACTAGTATAACAAAGATGTATGCGCTTTTGTTCCATTTTATGAAAACGTTTTAATTTATTCACTAATATTGTAATTAAGCCAATTTATTAACAGTTTACTTATAATATTTTGTTGTTTCTGATTACTAATGGTGGCAATGTTATCGCCAGACTGCTTGCCATAGCTACCAAAGCCAGCATGATTTCCGCCAGAAATTAGTTCATAAACCGTATTGCTTGGTAGAAGTTTTTTAGCTTTTTGGTAGTTATTTTGATTTAAAACACCATCATGTGAAGCGGTAATGGATAAAACATGGACGTCAGTTTTCCGTAAAGTACCTTTTTCTTCAGGATAACTTGCTAGAAAGAAAACACCTTTGAGGTGTTTCTGATTATTATGAGCATATCGACTAGCCATCGTACCACCGAGTGAATGGCCGCCGATAACGTAATCTTTGTCGTCTTGAATCTTACTAGCAGCATTAGTCTTTAAAACGGCCATATCGAGTGGAAAACGGACAATATAGACTGAATAGCCAGCAGTAGCGACTTGTTTAGCCCAAATACTGTAGCTTTTTGGTTCAACTAAGGCCCCAGGATAAAAAATCACCATTGGTTTTGTGTCGTCGCCTTGGAATTTGGTTGTTGAGTTGATCATTGTGCTAGTTTCAGCAGCGTTATTTGCGGCTGTTGATGGTTGATATTCTTTGTTTTTAATTACTATAAAGGAACCTAAAATAATAACTAAAAGCGTGATTAGGATTCCGATTAACCATTTATATAACTTTCTCATAATTTCCCCCAGATTCTTTCTTACTATATAACTATATTCTACTTTACAAGTTGCCCGAAAATATGCTACATTTAAGAAAATTAATATATGGAATATTAAAAGAACGAGTACTATATACTTTATCCACAGGGAGTTGGGGTTATTGAGAACCCAGCGTGTCGGTATATAGGAAAAACATCTTTGTTTCTTCTGGCTGAAACGGTAGTAGGCTCAGACGTTGCCCAATGCGTTACAATTGGAGAGTATATTTATTGTACTTTGAGGTGTTTTTTAATAAAAACTTGGGTGGTACCGCGGAAAGATCTTTCGTCCCTTTTATAGGGGATGGAGGATCTTTTTTTGTCCACTGATATTCCAAATCACAAAGGAGATCGATTATGCAAGACGTTTTAGTTAAAGATTTATACAAAAAAGAATTTGCTGACGGCGACCAAATCACTGTCAACGGTTGGATTCGTACAATTAGAGGTTCAAAACGAGTTGGGTTTATCGAATTAAACGATGGTTCATTCTTCAAAAACGTCCAAGTTGTTATGACTAGTGACATGGAAAATTACGCTGAAGTAGTTAAATATCCTATCAGTACAACTATTAAGGTCGTTGGTGAATTGGCACTTACTCCTAAGGCACAACAACCCTTCGAAATTCACGCCACTGAAATCGTTGAAGAGGGTGCATCTGATGCTGATTATCCTCTACAAAAGAAAGCTCATTCATACGAATATATGAGAACTATTGCGCACTTGCGTCCTAGAACAAATACATTCTATTCAGTTTTCCGTATCCGTTCACTAGCTGCTTTTGCTATCCACGAATACCTACAACATAACGATTTCGTATACGTTCACACACCAATCATCACTAGTTCTGATGCCGAAGGTGCCGGTGAAATGTTCGAAGTTACTACTTTGGATATGAACAACGTACCAAAGACCGACGAAGGAAAAGTTGATTACAGTGATGACTTTTTCAAGAAAGAAACTAACCTAACAGTTAGTGGCCAACTAGAAGTTGAACCATTCGCCTTGGCATTCAGAAACGTTTATACCTTTGGACCAACTTTTAGAGCCGAAAATTCTCATACTGGACGTCACGCTTCAGAGTTCTGGATGATTGAACCAGAATTGGCATTTGCTGACCTTAAAGATGAGATGGATTGTTCTGAAGAATTGCTTAAATATGTTATCAACTACGTTATGGATCACGCCAAAGAAGAACTCGACTTCTTGAACGAAAACGTTGATAATACATTAATTGACCGCCTAAAAGCTACTGCCAATGAAGAATTTGCTCACGTAACATATACTGATGCAATCGACATTTTGGAAAAAGCTACTGACGTTGAATTTGAAGTTAAACCTTACTGGGGACTTGACCTTGATTCTGAACATGAACGTTACCTATCAGAACAAGTTTACAAAAAGCCTGTCTTTATCACTGACTATCCAAAAGATTTCAAGGCATTTTACATGCGTGCTAATGATGACGGCAAGACCGTTGCTGCAGCTGACTTGTTAGTTCCTGAAATCGGTGAATTGATTGGTGGATCACAACGTGAAGAAAGATTAGACGTCCTTGAAAAGAGAATGGCTGAACTAAACTTAAACGAAGAAGATTACAAGTGGTACCTAGAATTACGTAAGTATGGTGGTACAGTTCACTCAGGTTTCGGTATCGGATTTGAACGACTAGTTATGTACATTACTGGTATGGAAAATATCAGAGATGTTATCCCTTACCCTAGAACACCTGGTAATGCTGAATTCTAATCTAATAATTTAATTAAAAAAGTTTCAGAATATAAAATTCTGAGGCTTTTTTATTTTGAATTCGAATAAAATATTATATTCTTCGTAATTTAGATTAACTAAGAAAATAAGGTGGATAGATTTAATGTTGAATATAGTATTAGCAGTCGAACCAAATATTGGCGAGCAGATGTATTTAAATATTTTTGATCAACTCTGGGGTTGGGCTTTTACAGCCTCTGGTGGCAGGGCAGCTGGTGCCATAATAATCTTAGGTATTGTTTATAAGGTTTTTGAAACATTTTTGTTGAGAATGATTGATAAAGTAAAGAAAGGCTCTAAGAAAACAAAAAGACAAGTTCGAAAATGAACTTGTCTGGATAATTAACTAAAATTAAAAATTGCGGTGATAAAGGTCGCGGCACCGAGAAAAATCCCGGGAATATTTGCCCAAACGATTGGCCAATCTTTCTCTTTCTTCAATAAACCATAAGCTGTCCAAATCGTGCAGTTGATGAATGCAACAAGTGGTTGGATGGGGTTGCCCTTGCTACCGGATACGTTAGATATGATTTGAGGGATGTACGAAACATACATCAAAACTGACATCATACTAGCAATTGTTCCAATTCGATCTACTTTCTCTGAACTGATTTTCCTCAATTAAATTAACTTCCTTCCATACTCTCAGCTTTTTTCGTCATCAGTTTCTTTGGACTGTGCGAAGGAAGTCATTATTCTTATAATAAATTTGATAAAAAAACCATATGTACACGGTAAATCAGACATTTTGTCTTGTCAAACGAAACACTTGTGTAAAAAAATAACCGTAGAATATAGATTCTACAGTTGTTTTGATAAAAATTATTTAATTTTGATAGTCAGATAGAATCTGTCGAACTTCATCAGTTGTTTTAGCATCCATCATTTTATTTCGTAAATCTGTTGCACCTAATTCTGGGCGGGCATAGATTTTGAAGAAACGTTTTAATGAAGGGAAACGTGGCATATCGTAGTGTGTTGAAAAATCGTCAAACAGATTTAATTGCATTTTTAACAGTCCTAGTAATTCATCTAATGAATGAGTCTGTGGTTCCCTTTCGAAAGCAAATGGATTGGCAAATACTCCTCGACCAATCATAATTCCATCCAAACCAGGATGTTCTTGAGCAAGTTTTACGCCAGCTGTGTAGTCAGGAATATCACCATTTATTTGAAGTAGGGTATCGGGTGAAATTTCATCACGCATTTTGATTAAATCGTCAATTACTTCCATGTGTGCAGGGACCTTACTCATTTCCATTTTAGTTCTTAGGTGAACCGTCAAAAGGTCGACGTGTTGGTTGAGCAGTGTGGGAATCCATTCTTTGAATTCATCCAATTTACTGTAACCGAGACGGGTTTTGACACTAACGGCTAGGCCTGATTTTTTGGCAGCATCAATCACGGCAATAGCGGAGTCGGGATTTCGAATTAAATCACTGCCACCATGGTTTTTGATAACAGTTTGATCTGGGCACCCCATATTTAAATCGACAGCTTGGAATCCCATGTCGCGTAGAGCCGCAATTCCACTAGTAATATCTTCAGGCACATCTCCCCAAAGTTGGACAACAGGTTTAATTTTCTCAGCGGGGTCAACATATAAACGACCGTGAACTGGAAATTTCGTGTCACTATTAGTAATGCTTTTTGCATAAACGAATTCACTAAAGAAAGTGTCCGGTGCAGCTGCACTAGCAATTACTTGGCGAAAAACGGTGTTACTAACAGCCTCCATGGGTGCCATTGTGAAAAACGGACGTTGTTCTGATTTAGCTTGAGCCGCAATTTGTGGCCAAAAATTTGATTCAGTCAAACTTGAATACCTCTTCTACTGGTAAAGATTTTTTCCATATCATTATATATTACTAGTTTATTTTTGTAGATGCTAATAATTAATGTAGAGAGTGGAACAGGCCGGGAATTTCCGAGGATTAGCAGGGATTTACAAATTGTGCACGGTTTTATGTGCATGATTTGTGAATTCAGGCTAACCGGAAGAAATTGGCTTGTGTAGCTCGTTTTAAGTAGGAAAATTTATTTTTTATTTCAATTCGGTATTTTACAAGTTTTCCAAGCGATTGTAGTAAGCCAAGTAAGTTCGACCAGTCTTTGAAATAGTGACTTTGGAAACTCCAGCATTAGCGGGTTCCAAAATATCCTCAATATTTTGTGCTTGAGTAACTAATTGAATAAATGAACGAATCACAAAACCGTGACAAACTACGAGGATTTTCTCATCATCTTTTTTAGCCATATCGTTGATGAATAATTGAAGACGGTCAATAACTGATTTATAAGTTTCGGCGTCTTTTGAATAATCAGAGTAATCTTCAGTTAGATAACCGTGTTCGTCAAAGCACTTAGGAAACTTCTCATGAACATCAGCGGCAACTAAACCGTCCCAAGCACCGTAATTTATTTCACGAAGACGAGCATCAGTTTTTATTTCATGTACGCCTTGATTCAGAATCGTAGCAGTTTCTTGAGCACGCTTCAAAGGACTTGCGTAAACCTCATCGAAGTCATTAATATTCAAATGTTTTTCCAAATAATTGACTTGATCTCTACCAGTTTTATTCAAATTCAAATCAGTCGCTGAGCCATTTATTTTACCAGTGAAATTAGTATCAGTTTCACCGTGTCTGACAATGTATAATTCAACCATTTAATTGTTCTCCCTCATAAATTAATCTGCTACTAGTATTTCATTATTGCGCTTACATTGCAATTGGGACAAGGGAAAATAACTGGGAAAAGTAATTATTTTTCACCTCTAACTTGCAGTTTAAACACGGAAAAAATTACAACTTCACTCCGCTTAATCCCAAAATGACGGCAACTCAAAATCGAGTTGTCGTCATTTTACAATTAATGCTCGAAAGCTGAACGTGATTTCTCCCGCTCTCTAATCTTCAATTAATTCATTCTTTCCTTTAGAAATTGGCAAGTAAATCAGTAACATAATTAGACTGATTACAAAAATAAATATCGGTAATGACCAGATGGTTCCATTATGAATAAAACTAACCAAGTAAGTTAATAAGCTGACAACTAGGTAGTAACCGAAACTAAAGAGGCCACTAGCACTTCCAATAACATCTTCATAACCCTTTAAAGCAAGGTTTAGTGCAATAGGAAGAGTTGTATTTAATCCTAAGAAAATCAGGAAGAATCCGACAACCATTAAAACTGATTGATCTAAATTCAAACTTAATAGTAGTAACAGACCTGAAAAACTACTAAATGACAAGCCAATTAAAGCAATTATTTCTGGACGTAGATATTTGATTAAGATATTGACTAAGAGTGCCCCAAGAATACTGGCAATAGCTAAAGTCATTCCTAAACTGCCGTATTGGATTGAGGAATAATGGAAATGATTCATAAAAATGAACGGTGCTTCCGAGTAATACCCGAAAAGAATTCCGTTGATTCCGCCGATCAAAATACCATATCCCCAAACAACGGGATCTTTGAGTAATTTCCACGTAATTTGTAATAGAGGTGTATGACTGATGTTTTTCTCATCAATTGTTTCGGGAAGTCGATAGTAACTATACAGTAGGACGGAAACCGCCATAACTATTAGAAAACTGAAGACATTTCGGTAGCCTAGATAGGTTTGAATGACACCACCGATCAATGGACCAAAAGCAGGGGATAAGGCCATAGCAGCTCCAACCTTCGAGAAAATTTTGGCACCGCTAATACCAGAAAAACTTTCACGCATTATAGTTTGCGTTACGACAGAACCAACACTGGCTCCAAAAGCCTGAATAAATCGAGCAAGCAATAAATAGTTAAAGTTAGGACTTATTAGTAAAGCAATGTTTCCGACTAAATAAACAATAATTCCACTTAACATGGCATTTCGACGACCAATTTTATCAGATAATAGACCCCAAAAGAGAACCCCAATTGCGAAGGCAATGAAGTATATGCTCATTGTTAGTTGTGATGTGGCAGCTGTTACATTCAAATTGCTGCTAATATTTGGTAGAACGGGTGTAAAGATTGATTCACTGATCTGGGGGAATCCCACCAAAACAATGATTAATAGTAATGTTGGTACTTTGTTACGAACGTTTTTCATTTTAGACTCCTAAATTTTATTATGCTGAAAAACGTCCTGCATCATTTGCGGGCATACAAGCCATGATGTTAGTAAAATCCATGGTTATCACCTAATTTCTTTAAAGTCTGTTTAACATGATATAGAAAGAATTATATTTTTGCAATAAAAAATTCCCTAACCTCAATTATGAAGTTAGAGAATTAATCTAAAGTTTATTTTTGTAATTCAGCGACTTGACGAACGATAGCGAGTTCTTCATCTGTTGGAATTAATAGTACTTTGATGGCTGAATCAGGACTACTGATCAAGCCTTCTTTACCAGCATTATTCAAGTCTGCATCCAATTTGATGTTGAAGATAGCTAGTTCATCAATGATAGTTTGTCTTAATTGAGCGTTGTGTTCACCGATACCACCAGCAAAGACTAAAGCGTCAGCACCGTGTAATTCAGTTAAATAACTACCAGCATATTTAACAATTCGGTTAATGAAAATGTCGACGGCAAGTTTTGCACGTGGATTAGTTTTTTCTTGAGCTTTAACTTCACGCATATCAGGAGAAATACCAGAAACGCCAAGTAAACCAGATTTTTGGTTCAACATCATCATGATTTCATTTGGATCAGTAATGTTCAACTCTTGCATTAGGTAAGGCACAATAGCTGGATCAATGTCACCTGAACGAGTTCCCATTGTGACACCTGTTAATGGAGTGAATCCCATTGAAGTGTCGAAAGCTTTGCCATCTTTAACAGCTGCTAATGAAGCACCACTTCCAAGATGCATTGTTACTAGATCAAGGGTGTTTTTATCTTGACCTAGCAATTCAGCGGCACGTCCAGTTAAGTAACCGTGAGAAATACCATGTTCGCCATAACGACGGATTTGATACTTTTGAGTTAATTCATAAGGCAAACTGTAAATGGCATTTTTCTCAGGTAAGTCAGTGAAGAATTGACTATCGAAAACAGCGTATTGCTTTACGTTAGGCAAAGTTTGAGCCATTGTTTCAATTCCTTTGGCTTCCATAGGATTGTGTAATGGGGCAAAGTTACTTAGTCCTTTAATCTTTTCTAGAACATCGGGAGTAATTTCAACTGCATGTTTGAAAACTTGTCCACCAGCTACGACACGATGGGCAACAGCAGTTATTTCTGATAAATCTTTGATGACAGCCAATCTTTGTAATTCATCGAAAACCATTTGAGCAGCGTGGGATTGATCCAGGTTATCCAAAGTAGTCTCAAATTTTTGATGGTCACCATATTTGATTGTAAAAATTGAACCAGGCATGCTGATACGTTCAACTTCACCACTGGCTAAGATTGCCTCAGATGGCATTTCAAATAACTTCCATTTTAAAGATGAACTACCGGCATTGATTACTAATGTTTTTTGCATTACAAAGTCACTCTTTCTTCTAATTCGTCTGAAAAATACTATATATTATTTTCATTCATTTTTACTTAGTTTCCGTCTATTATGATATAGAATTTCTGATTATCTTGCAATAGAAAAGCCTGTGTTATGGGATACAAGCTTACTTTTGTGTTAATAAAATATTAATGATTCGATTTTCATGATTAAATAGTACAAATTGGATATTTTCATATAATTTCGATTAACTTATGAAACATAATAATGTTATTTGTATTTATAACTAGATTGCTATTCAGATACCAATTAGAATGTTTATAACATTAAATAAACATTCTGGAGAATCTAAATGAAAAAGAAACGTCCTATTATAATAATTTCCTTAATAATATTATTGCTGTTTCTAGGTGGATGGTATTTTGTTAGTCATCAAAATAATGGTTACCAAACTAGTGATACCATCAAAACTGGCCAGTTACGGGATACAACTTTTTCCCTAGTTAGTAGTGCTGAGAACTCGACACTTAATTATAAAAAGCAATATGGTTATATCGAAGATATCGGTGATGGGCGTGGCTATACGGCTGGAATCATTGGTTTCACCGCTAAGACTGGAGATTTAAGGGATGTAGTTCTTCATTATCAAAAATTGAGGCTCAATAATCGGCTGACGAAGTATTTACCTGCATTGAAAAACGTTCAGGGCAGTGCTAGTCACAAGGGGCTAGGTAAAGCATTTGTTCGTGATTGGAAATTGGCAGCTAATGATAAAAAGTTCATTCAAGCTCAGAATAAAGTTCTGAATCAACAATATATGGAGCCGGCTTTGAAAGCTGCTAAAAAAGATGATCTTGGAGCATTGGGTCAGTACATTTATTATGATGCTTTGGTTGTTCATGGCCCCGGAAATAACGCAGATAGTTTTGGTGGAATCAGGAAACAAGCTATGAAAATTGCTAAAACACCTAGCCAAGATGGTAGTCAATCAACATATTTGCGTGAATTCTTAAAAGTTCGGTCAAAGGTCATGCTAAAAGAAAAAGCACATCAAGACTTATCTCGTCTTAACGTGCAGTTGCAATTCATTCATGAGAAAAAGTTCAAGTTACAACGACCATTGAACTGGAAGATGTATGGAGATGAATATCATCTTGATAAATAGTAGGTTCTTTTGTTTTTTCGGTAGCTAGAAAATTAAGTTTGTACTAATCTTAATTTGAGTAAATATAAAAGTGGGAGATTCTCTAAAATGAAACAAGCGGTTTTCTTCATGTTGAATGACTATGCTGATTGGGAAGGAGCTTACCTTTCTAGCAAATTGAATCAAAGTGATGATTGGATCGTAAAAACTGTTTCTATTAATAGTGAAATCACTTCAATCGGTGGCTTTAGAACAACGGTAGATTATCAATTAAATGATATTTCAGATGATGTGGATCTGTTGATTTTGATTGGTGGAAATTCTTGGTCAATAGAGAATGATAAATTAAAAGAATTGCTTGCTAAACGTTTGAAGTCTGGTTTACCAACGGGGTCGATTTGTGGCTCAGTCGATTATTTAGCTCGAAATGGATTGTTAACAGGCTATAAACATACAGGTAATTCACAATATTTGTGGAAAGATTATGATGCATATACTAATAAAAATGATTTTTTAATGGAACAAGCTGTCTGGGATGATAACTTGGTGACAGCAAATGGCACAGCTGCCTTAGATTTTACAAACTTAGTTATCAAAATGCTTCATTTACTTTCTGATAAGGAAGCAAATCAAGCTACTGATTTGTATAAATTAGGATTCTATAAATTTTGTGATAAATATGGAAATCCTTTTGCGTAATTTAATTTGTAGTTTGATTTTGTAATGCCTGCAAAGTTGAGACTTGAAAGTCAGCAATTAAAGTATGAATATCATCGAGTGATTCAGTCTGACCACTAACTAACCATTCACGCCAAATTGAATAAACACCGGCACTCATGAATTGAACCCAGTATTTTTTCTGCACATTACTGAAATTGTCCCAGTTCATATTGCTGTCATAAAATCGGTTCATATTGTCATTGAAGATATCTTGAATGATATATTCGAACTTTCTTTCAGTTGCCAATTTCATATTATCGGATAAGTCTGTAAAAAACTGGCCTAGTGCTTTGATCTTTTCGTCTTGTGGTACACGATTAATAACCAGATTGAACTCATCGTCAATTTTTGGTTTGAAATATGCGATTAAGATATCGTCAAGTGTTTCAAAATTTCTGTAAAATGCCATGCGACTAACGCCAGCTCGTTTTACCACTTGGGTGACGGTTATTTCATTTAATCTTTTATCCTTCAACAATTGAAGTAGGGCGGTAATCAGATATTCTTGTGAATCTTGTTTGATTTGTTGTGAATGTTCGGTAGCTGCCATTACATTTTTCTCCTTTTGTCACAGATGCGCTTAATTTACTTGAGAACTTATTGTTCACATTGTAGGATACATTCATGCACGTTACAAGTGAAACGTTAGCTCAAACAAATTAAGTAATTCTAGGAGATATTTAAATTATGAAAAAACAATTAGTAGTCGTAACTGGTGGTAGTGGTTTCATCGCGGTACATATTATTTTGCAACTTTTACAACAGGGATATGCCGTTAGAACAACTGTCCGTTCTGTTGAGAAGGAAGGTATTGTTAAAGAAATGTTAGCAACCGGTGGAATCAAGGACTTTTCTGATTTATCATTTTCTCAAGCTGATTTAACTTCTGATAAGAATTGGGAAGATACAATGTCTGGAGCTACTTATGTAATTCATGTTGCATCACCAACTCCAAAATTGAATTTCAAGAATCCTGATGAAATGATCCGTCCAGCTGTCGATGGTGTAACTCGAGTACTTCGCGCTTCTCGTGATAATGGTGTAAAACGAGTGGTCTTAACTTCAGCTTATGGTGCGGTGTTTGCCGGTCATAAGAATCGGACAACTCCATATACTGAGAAAGATTGGTCCAACTTGGACGATAAGAATATCCATCCATACCAAAGATCCAAAACAATGTCAGAAATGGCTGCTTGGGACTTCATCAAAAAAGAGGGTAATGGTTTGGAATTAGCAGCAGTTAATCCGGTTGGCGTTATGGGACCAGTTTTGTCAGCTAAATATTCTCATTCCAATACTCAAATTCAACAAATGTTGGAAGGTAAAATCAAGTCTTTGCCAAAAGTTGATTCCGGATATGTCGATGTTCGTGATGTAGCAAGTTTACATATCTTAGCAATGACATCTGATGAAGCCAACGGAGAAAGATTCCTCGCTACAACTGGTGAAACTCTTTCAATGATGGAAGTTGCCGATATTTTGAGAGAAGCATTTCCTAAGTATGCAGCAAATATGCCAACTAAGTTAATTCCAAATTCTGTAGTTAAGTTAGCTGCAATTAAGGATCCGAAATTACGAATGATTGCTTCAATCGTTGGTAAATATGCAGGTACAAGTAATGATAAAGCTAAGAAACTATTAGGATGGAATCCGCGTTCTGCCAAAACGGCTATTATTGCGACAGCACAATCAATGATTGATTTAGGAATTGTAAAATAGTTAAAAAAATAAACATCAAAATCAGATTTATGATTTTGGTGTTTATTTGTATCTAATCTTCTTGATTATCATTTTCAACAACTCGATAATTAGCAAATTTTTTATAGATAACCATTGTACCTAAAAAGAATGTTGTCGCGATGATTGCTGTGATTGGTAACATCTTAAACATATTAGCTGGTAGAACTAAGGCTAATAGTGGGAAGGCGAAAGCAGCGGGTAATTTTATTTTTAATAATTGTAATAATATGAAGACTAAAGGCATTGAAATGATAGCCGATAGTAACCATGATGCAATTAAGAAATGAACGAGAACCCCGATTGATGCAGCACCAACTAAAGCAATAAAGTGCTTGCTTGCCATTTTTAAATTGTAATCAGGTTTCTGTAAGACTTCGAAGAAAACAACCATGACAGGTGGAATGGCGGCCATTTGAGAGAACCCTAGTGACCAGACGCTGCCGACCCAAACAATAGCCATAATTGTAAAGATTAACATGTGATGATTTTGGATATTGGCACTAGGAGTAGTTTTTTTATAACTTCCTTGTAGAAAGACCCCGACCATTAATAGGGATGTAAATAATAGAATGGCAACGATAAAGGACCAGTGAGTTGCGTTAATAATAATAGGTAACAACCCAGTGGCAAATGATGGAGCCAAATTTGAACGTAGTACTCTTAATAGAAGTAACATCAATAGTAATCCTATGAGAACTTTTTCGGCATAGCTTATTTCAAGCTGATTGATTAGGAAACCGATAATTGCTGTTCCGGATGGTGCCAAGAAAATTTTTGTAGGTTGATTGATCCAACCGTCATTTTGGTAAATCCAGGTACCGGCAGTTAAGGCACCAATTTCTGGTAAAATAATTTCCATATCATTTAGTAAAGTTGCGCTAGAAACCATGATAATAATGAAAATAAAGCCAATTAGATAGTTACGTTTTTCAATTTTAGATAGGTTCATTTGGTAGTTAATATCTCCCTTAATGCGAATTAAAGCGTCATTTTTCGACAAACTGGTTGTAATTGTAACACAAAAATATAACTAAACGATATATTTCGTATATAATTTTGGAATTTAACGTTTTCAAATGTTTATTGAAAAATCGTCAATAATTTATATCTAAAAAATATCAATGTAGTTAGAATTACTCATGTAGAGACAAATACTTGAGGGAGTTGATTTTTTGCCAGTTATTTCAGGATTAATTATATCGTTTAGATTGTTTATAGAAGTTGTTACTGCAGTGGGGATGTTAAGTGGAATTCATTTTGCCAACGGAATTTTTCTGAAATTGCTATTTTTTGTATTTGGAGTAGCGGTAATTTTTATTTGGAATAGATATAGTGCACCTAAATCACCAAATGCGTTGACCGGTTTAGATAAATTGGTTTTGGAAATGCTTATTTATGGAATTGGTGTTGTTAGCTTCGTAACCATTTTTGGAAGAAAAGTTGGGATTATCTATGCAGTAATTGCACTTATTGATTTATTCATTATGTATACATCTGAAAAACAACGAGATTAAATTGATGTAAACTTCTTAGTTCATTTGGAAAAATGAGACAAGAAGTTTTTTATTATTTCTTTATGAATTTTGTATATATACATTCTGGATAATAGCCTATATTTAATCTCTAAATTTACTAGAATGGGGTTGTAGACAAGATGTAGGAGGAATCGAAATGTAAATTGTTGATAATTGGTTGGATAGTCGGTACTGAAAATTATAAATAGGAGAATTTCTCATGGATACTAAAACTGGTGGTTGTACAAAGACTTATGAAACAGACAAGATTGATGATCTTATTTGTGAATTGGATGATTCAAAGATAAGAATAAACGCATTGATTGATTATCATTTGAAATTAACAAGAGTTAATCAGGAACAAGAAAACAAAAATTTGTTAGCTCATGAGTATGAGAGATTGAGTCCAATAATAGAATTACTAAATACAGAGATTTTTGAATCCTTGCAAAAATCAATGAAAATTCTTAGTACAAGTGTTGATGATACAAAAATCCATCAAGTAAAATAATTTACATCGGGGACCATTCTGACTATTTGGATCAGGATAGTCTCTTTTTATATTAAAAATTAAGCGATATTTATAAACATTACCGTATAACTATTGACATTAGGCCGAATCTTTTATAACATTTTATTGTTAATGGGCATTCGCCAAATGGTAAGGCAGCGGACTCTGAATCCGCAATTTATTGGTTCGAACCCAATATGCCCAATATTAATACAACTAAAAGCCTATATTACTGGGCTTTGGATAGTTTGAAACTGCAACGGTGCCCGTGAGAGTGTCAGAAATAATATTATTGGATAGTCAAAAGATAGTCAAAAAATTTTGCTGTCGGGGCAGTTAGATCGTTGGTCATTAGACCAGCGGTCTTTTTTTATAAAAAAACAAACTGGTATTGACTTTTATCATTATCGACCCTATAAAGACAACTGAATACAAAATGAATCACAGAATATCAAGAGTCTGGTTAGTGACTACACACAATAATCCAGCAGCAACGTACATAGTCGACTATGCAACGTGCTCCAATGTAGATAGATATTCTCCTAAGTAGGCCACTTAGTGAGAATGCTAGGTGGTCATTTTGTATAAAAATACTTAGGAGTCTTAATAATGAAAGATATTGAAGAAATCAAAAAAGCATATGAAAAGGAATTAAATGTTAAACCAGGCTCCATGCCTGAATCACTAGCACATAGTCATAGACTGGAAGAATTAAAAAGTGATATGGATAATTATGAAAAGGAAAAGCATGCATATGAAGTCTCTAATTATGATCTTCTAAAGGGAGTTAAGTTTACTGATCAATTTGGAAATCAATTACGCGCATCAGTAAAACCAGACTGGATCGACCAAACAAAAGTAGGTGAGACAGTCGTTAAATATGAAGTTTTAGACGATGATAAGCAGAAACATATATTTGAACGAAAGGTAACTGTTTCTAGGTTTGAGATTACACCTGAAGGACTCAATGACATTGTCATTCCTTATGAAGAATAATTGTTTTTAATCTGTTTATAAGCAATTCTAATAATTCAATAAAATTAATTATTAATCAAACAAAGGCCATTGCATTGCTGCAGTGGTCTTTTGCGTTTCTAATAAAGTTAGAAAGTAAGCCCTTTTATATAAAAGTTATAACCATAATGTGGTTCGATTGTGTTACATTATTTAATGGAGTGAAATAAATATTTTTGTGAGGTGAATTAATGGATAAGAGCGAGATATTAGTGACTACAACTGAAAATGTTCCAGGTCAAGAATATGAAATCATCGGTGAGGTCTTTGGTTTGACTACTCAATCAAAAAACGTTGTCCGAAATATTGGAGCTAGTTTTAAAAATATTGTAGGTGGTGAAATTAAAGCTTACACTGAACTATTGACTGAAGCACGTGATACAGCAATTAGTCGTTTGCGACAGAATGCCGTGGATATGGGTGCTGACGCCGTAGTTATGATGCGCTTTGATTCAGATTCAATCAGTGCTGACATGGAAACGGTTGCAGCATATGGTACCGCAGTAAAATTTAAGTAAGGTGATTTTATGGCATTAGAATATAACAAAACTTCTTTATCAGCTTGTACAAGCATCTTGATTGGTAAGAATGCGACTGTCGATGGTTCAACTATCATTGGTAGAAACGAGGATGCAAAAGCATCTTGGCCAAAGCATTTTGTCATTCATGAACATAAAGATTTTACTGATGATCAAAAATTTGTTTCTACAGCTAATGACTTTCAAATGGACCTACCTAAAATTCGCTATAAATATTCAGCCACTCCTGAATGGACCTTCAAAGAAGGATTATTCGAAGAGGATGGTTTTAACGAATATGGTGTTGGAATGAGTGCAACTGAAAGTGCTTATTCAAACCAACGTGTTTTGGGCGCTGATCCTCTTGATGAAAATGGTATTGGTGAGGAAGCTATGATCACAGTAGTTTTACCTTATGTTAAGACAGCTCGAGAGGGTGTTTTACGTTTAGGTAAGATTATTGAAGATTATGGAACTTGTGAAACTAACGGAGTACTCTTCTCTGATAAAGATGAAGTTTGGTACTTTGAAAGTGGATCAGGTCACTACTGGGTTGCGCAACGTATTCCCGACGATAGTTACGCAGTCGTGGCTAATCAATTAGCCATCCAGGAGATTGATTTCTCTGATGACGAAAACTTTTTATATCGTAAAGATATTAAAGAATTCGTTGAAGAAAATCATTTGAATGCACGACCAAAGACCTTCAATTTTAGAGAAATATTTGGAACACATGATTTATCTGATGAAATATACAGCACCCCTCGTGTGTGGTGGGGTCAACAAGAGTTTTCTGGTAAGACAGATGAGAGTCCAGAAAGTGAAGATTTAGCTTTTGTTAAAAAGGCAAATCGCTTGTTGAGTGTTGATGACGCTCAGGATTATCTTGCATCACATTATCAAAAGACCGAATTTGATCCTTTGAATAAGTCCAAGAATAGCAAGCGTTATCGTCCAATTAGTTTGGCCAAAACTCAAGAGTCACATGTCTTACAAATAAGACCTAATATGGCTCCAGAGATTGCTTGTGTACAGTGGTTAGCTATGGGTGTAGCTTCTCAAAGTATTTATGTTCCTTTCTATATGGGAATTACAGATACTCCAGAAGAGTACAAACTTGGCAAACTACCATATGATAGCAAGTCAGCATATTGGACATATAAATTGGCTGGCGTTTTGTTAGACGGGCATTACAAAGAGCTTGGAAAAGCTTTCCAAGACAAGCAAGAGGACATCAATATCACACTTCGTAAGAAGTTACATGATTTTGATGAACAAGCCTTGAGCAAAGACGATGAGGAATTACCTAATTATTTAACGGATGCATCATTTGAGATGGCAAAACTTTCTCTAGATGGATACAAAGAGCTAATCGCCCAATTAATTACGGACTCGACTGATTTTTCACCTCTTAACTTTAAGACAGATTTGAATTTATAAAAATTTGTACATTGAAAATTAAATAAGGGGTTTTATATAATGAACGATGGTAATTCGACCAAGAAAACTATCACGCTTTTTGGTTTAATAATGATGATTTTCACGGCTATTTTTGGATTTGCTAATACAACTGTTGCGTATGAACAGATGGGATTGGCAAGTATTGTTTGGTACGTTTTCGCTGCCTTATTCTTCTTCCTACCAGTAGGATTTATGATGGCAGAGTATGGTTCTGCTTTTAATGAAGCAAAGGGTGGAATTTATTCATGGATTGATGGAGCTGTTGGTGCTAAATGGGCCTTTATCGGAACATTTATGTGGCTAGCTTCATGGGAAGTTTGGTTGGTATCCACTTCCTCAAAAGTTTGGATTCCATTGTCTACGATGTTTACAGGACATGATTCAACACAAACTTGGGGTATGTTCGGATTGAACGCTACACAAGTTATTGGTGTGTTGGCTGTTTTCTGGATTATTTTTGTTACATATACAGCTACACAAGGTATGGACAAAATCTCTAAAGTTTCAAACTTTGGTGGAATTATGACAATTGTTTTACAAGTTATCTTTTTTGCCCTAAGTTTGGCTGTTTTATTCATGTCAGGTTTTCACACTGCAGAACCTATTCACGGATTAGATACATTTATCCATTCTGCTAATCCTGCATTTGCTTCACCACTAGGGATGGTTTCATTCATCGTTTATGCAATTTTTGCTTACGGTGGTATGGAATCTGTCGGTGGTGTTACTGATAGTATGAAGAATCCTAAGAAGGATTTTCCTCGTGGTGTTTTAATTTCAGCTGGAGTTATCACATTACTTTATTCACTAACAATTCTATGTTGGTCAATGAGTGCTAACTGGAATGCCGTTGTTTCAAAAGGCAACGTTAACCTAGGTAATATTACTTATGTTATGATGAGTAACTTGGGTTACACCTTTGCAACACATCTTGGACTAGGTAACGCAGCAGCCATTACTGTGGGAGAATGGTTGGCACGTTTCACTGGATTTGATATGTTTATTCTTTACATGGGTGCATTCTTCGTTTTGATTTATTCACCATTGAAGTCTTTCGTTTTAGGAACTCCAAAGGATTTTTGGCCAGCAAAAGTTACTAAACTAAATAAACATGGTATGCCTGCTTACGCAATGTGGGTACAAGCTATTGTAGTTATCGTCTTGATTTTGATTGTTGATATGGGTGGTAAAAATGCTAAAGCCTTATACAACGTTTTGACATTAATGGCTAATGTTTCTACAACAGTTCCATATTTGTTCTTAGTTGGTGCATATCCATTCTTCAATATGAACAAAGATATCGAAAAACCATATGTGTTCTATAAGAACAAAAAAATTATGTGGACAGTAACATCAATTGTCTTCTTAGTTTTAGCTTTTGCTATTATCTTTACGTTGCTCCAACCAATTATGGAAGGTGCATATACAGATGCTCTATGGACAATCCTTGGACCAGTTGTCTTCGGACTTGTCGGATTAGGCTTGTATTATAGATATGAGCATAAAGAAAAAAAGGCTGATGAAGCTGAAGTTACTGATTAAAATCAACAGTAGATCTTATCAATTTTGATAAGGTCTATTTTTTTTATGCCTTGATTTGTTGTATTTAGCTCGTTTTTTTATTTATGGCAACAACAGTAACTTGAACCGTGTCACCAATATTTTTATTTAATGTTTGACGGATACGTTTTAGGATACCTAGAATGTAACAAATATTGCCGTCATCATTTTTAATTCCCATATTCACAATCGAGCCATCGTATGGGAGACCGTCAAACGTCGCATGGACTTTGACACGACCAACACCGAATTCTTGGCGAATATCGTATGGAAATTTAACATAGGCGCCACCTTTGCCCACAGATGAAGCTTCAATTGTTGCAGTAAATTTATAAGTTTTCATATCGTTATTCCTTTTAATAGCAAAACAACCACAATTCGCTTTCATGAATTGTGGTTGTTTTAAAATATTTTTTGTAAGATAAATTATTTAATTGGGTGTTTATCAGTAAGTGCCTTTGTACGGGCATCTAATTTCTTTAATTCTTCAGGATCATCGTGATACTTAATAGCATCAACAATAATATGAGCTACTTCTTTACAATCTTCTTCGTCAAAGCCTCTTGATGTAATAGCAGGAGATCCTAGACGTAGACCAGATGTCAATTTAGGTGGCAATGGGTCATTAGGAATGGCCTCTTTATTAGTTGTGATATGGATAGAATCTAGCAAGTCTTGAACTTCCATACCATTCATACCACTTTCAGTTAAGACAACGTTTAGCAAGTGATTATCTGTACCGCCAGTTAAAACGGATAGATTATCAGCATCATTGATAACTTTTGCCATTGCAGCAGCGTTTTTAACAACTTGTTCCATGTAGGTCTTGAATTGTGGTTGAAGGTCTTCACCAAAGGCAACAGCCTTACCAGCAATAACATGTTCCAAAGGACCACCTTGAGTTCCTGGGAAGACAGCTGAGTTAAGCTTTTTACCGAGTTCAGCGTTGGCAAGAATCATACCACCACGTGGACCTCTAAGTGTTTTATGAGTAGTAGTAGTAACAATATCAGCAACACCAACTGGAGTAGGGTGTAAACCGACAGCAACTAGTCCGGCAATATGAGCCATATCGACCATTAATAATGCGCCAACTGAGTCAGCAATTTCTCTGAATTTCTTGAAGTCAATGATACGACTGTAAGCAGAAGCACCAGCAACGATTAGATGTGGTTGAACTTCTTCCGCAATTTTTTGAACGTTGTCATAGTCAATTAGACCTTCAGCATTAACACCATATGAATGGAAGTTGTAGATTTTACCAGAAAAATTAACTTTTGAACCATGAGTTAAGTGTCCACCAGCGTTAAGATCCATACCTAAAACTTTGTCACCAGGTTTTAATACAGCTTGGTAGGCAGCAGCGTTAGCTTGTGAACCTGAATGTGGTTGAACATTGACGTATTCAGCATTGAAAAGTTTTTTTGCACGATCAATTGCAATTTGTTCAACTTGGTCGATATATTCACAGCCACCATAGTAACGGTGCCCAGGGTAACCTTCAGCATATTTATTAGTTAAAACTGAACCTTGGGCTTTTCTAACATTATCAGAAACGATATTCTCGGAAGCAATCAATTCAATATTTCTATTTTGTCGATCTTCTTCCTTCTTAATAAGATCGAAAATTTCATTATCACCTGTACTATATTGCACTACGATCAGCTCCTTAATTATTATTGTAATTAACTACACTTGTACCATCGCTATAATTAATCTTAACATTCTTTTCAACATTAAAGATATACACGTTGAACGAAACTCCATTATCGGGTTTACCGCTAGAATCTAGCGATTCAGCAACCATTTGAACTCCTCGAGCGACTAATTCATTGCCACGATATATCGGTTTGACCCGATACCTAATATAGTTATTAGGATTCTGTTTGAGATAATAGGCAATATCGTTTTCATGTTTGAGCATCTCAGGTGAGTTCAATGAACGGGTTCCAGTCATCAAATTCTTAGGATTATTATTTTGCCCAGAAAGTTGATAACCAATTAGATGTGAACGATTATATAGCCAGCCGCTCTTAATACGTTTATTATGCCAGCCAGTTGGGTTGACATAAAGTGGTTCACGTTTAGCAGTCGGCATGAGACTTTTACTTAGAAGTGCATCGGCTTGAACTGCACGATTAAGGTTATCCAAATCAGCAAACTCTTGCCATGAACCTTTTGATACGTTTAGTTCGGATTTTGCAAAAGTAGGGGTATTATTATTAACTTCTATTTCCTGAGTACCTTGGTAATTTAAATTGGCTAAATCAGAACTTGAGGAATTCTTACTTTTCTCAACGTTCGTCGGATTATTTCCGGTACCAACTTCATTACCTTGATATGACTCATAGACTCCTGAACCACCAACAACGATTAACAATAGACCTAAAGAGACTAACTTTCGATGAGTCCGTTTCTTTGGTTTGATCATGAATGTTGTGAATAGAACGATTGCACCCAATAAAATTAACAATAACATATACATAAACTTGTACCCCTCATTACGAAGATTTAAGAAACCTTCGTCTATAATTTTATCATAGATTTTCTGAAATCTAGAACAAAAACATGTAAACAACTAATATTTATTCGGAATTAACAGATAATGTTTATGTTAAAATTGACATATTGGAAACTTATATAGTTATTTAGATTAGGAGATATCACTTTAATGAATTTGGAAGATAAATTTATATATATGTCGACAGGAAAACCATATAATGACACGGATCCGCGTTTAGATAAATTACGTGACAAGGCTACTCATCTAACGAATAAACTTAATAATGAGGAAGATACCTCTAAAAAGGAAACGTTCATTAAAGAGCTATTTGGAAGTACTGGGGTTCATCCATTTGTAAATCCTAATTTTCGCTGTGAATTTGGTCGTAACATTCATGTTGGGGATAAATTCTATGCTAATTACGACTGTGTGATTTTGGATGGTGCCAAAGTTACTATTGGTGACAATGTGCTCTTTGGACCTAAAGTTGGACTATATACAAGTAATCATTTGTTTGATGGGAATGAGCGGATGCTTGGTGGGTGTATTGCTAAACCAATTAATATCGGAAATCGTACTTGGTTAGCAGCACATGTAATAGTTCTTCCAGGAGTAACAATTGGAAAAGATGTTGTGGTTGGAGCAGGAAGTGTTGTTACCCACGATATTCCAGATAATGTAATTGCTGCAGGTAATCCATGTAAAGTTCTACGTCCAATTACTGATCAAGATAAAACTGGTTTTGTAGGTCATGACTTTATCTAAAGATACAAAAAAGAGACTGAAATTTCAGTCTCTTTTTATTTTAGAATTTTGTTATTGAAATGTTTTCTTCAAAGCGGCAATCCGATCATCCAATGGTGGGTGAGTATCGAAGAGTCCTGAGAAGTGTTTTTTCTTATTTGGATCATCGATATAAAGTGCAGCACTAGCATCATCAACACGTTTCATCGGTTTAGTGCTTTCTTCAAGCTTTTCCAAAGCATTAATTAATCCCTGAGGATTACGTGTCAATTCAGCACCGGAAACATCAGCAAGATATTCACGGTTTCTTGAAATGGCCATTTGAACTAGGCTGGCGATTAATGGTCCGAGAATAGCGAAGACCAATCCAATTAACCATAAAACAATTCTGATAGCGCCAGAATTATTATTATCTCGGTCATCACGATTCATTGGAATCCACCACCGATATGCGTTACCGATAATTGCACAGATTAAAATGATTGCGGAAGAGAGGGCAACCGATATTGTTGAAACTCGAATATCGTAATTTTTCACATGAGAAATTTCATGTGCCAAAACTCCCTCAAGTTCTTCACGGTCCATCATTTTATACAGACCACTTGTAACTGCTACGGCCGCATGCTGTGGATCACGTCCGGTTGCAAAAGCATTAGGACTTGGGTCATCAATGATGTAAATATCAGGTAGGGGAATATCGGCTACCATAGATAGATCCTCAACGATGTGCCAAAGGTCTGGAGCGTCCTCAGCCGAGTTTAATTTTTTTGCACCATTCATCTGCATTACGATGCTAGTAGATTGAAAATAAGTTATTATTGTATAGACTATTGCGATTACTAAAGCGATAACTATCCCTGAGTAAATATTGTCAAAGAAGTATGCGCCGATAAAACTTCCCAATGCAGCTAAGATTAAAAAGAAAAAGAAAAATATGAAATAAGTTTTACGCTTATTATGATCAATTTGCTCGTAAATCATAATAGACCTCTATTAAAACTTAACCTTTGGAGCTTCTTTATCAACATCAGGTATTTGCAAGAATTCCATTTCTTTAAATCCGTGAATGCCTGCAATTAAATTACGAGGGAAAGTTTGAATAGCAGTATCGTATGCTTGTACTTGGCTGTTATAAGCTTGACGAGCATATGAAACTTTATTTTCAGTATTTGATAGTTCTTCCATTAATTTTGAAAACTCTTGGTTAGCTTTTAGATCAGGATAACTTTCTGCTAAAGCAAAGACTTGTCTCAAAGCACCAGTTAAGGCACTATCAGCTTCAACTTTATCTTGTAGTGTATTAGCATTAGTAACATTGTTTCTTAATTCAACAACGTGTGATAAAGTTTCCTTTTCATGTTTGGCATAACCCTTAACGGTTTCAACCAAGTTAGGAATCAAATCAGTACGACGTTTTAATTGAACATCAATTTGTGAACTAAATTCACGAGCACGATTACGATACTTAACTAAGCTGTTGTACATACCCGCATAGGCGATAATTATGACTAAGATAATAGCAATTATTATTATTGTTTTCATGTAAATCTCCTTCTTCTATTATTGCCTACATTTTACCATAATCATGGTTTAGAGGTGTAAAGCTTAGCAACTTTAGAGTTATGAGTAAATCATTATTAGTTTTTAAAAAAATAAATTATAATTGTTTATTGAGGAAGGTAGCTCAGTAGGTTTTTAAGGTGAATATATATGAAAAAATTGTTTTTACCCATTCTAATGATTTCAGCGATGTTGATTGGAATTTTACCGTCTACAATATATGCAGATGGTTCAGTCGACACAACTGTTGATGGCGAATTCGGGCAGAAAGTAAATAAAATATTGGATAAGAAAGGTTTCTCTGGAAGTATCTTGGTTATCAAGAACGGTAAACCTGCCTTTCAAACTAGTCGAGGGTACTCAACGCACTCTACTGGAATATCTAATAATGAGTTTACTTCCTACGAAATTGATTCTATTCAAAAAAACATGACGGCCGCACTTATTATGAAGGAAGTTGAAAAGAATAAGCTGAGTTTGAACGACAAGTTATCTCAGTTTTATCCTGAAATTCCAAGTAGTAATAAGATAACTCTCAAGCAAATGATGGACATGACGTCAGGTCTAAGTCTAAAGGGGGATGTTGGACCTTATAAGATTATGTCTGATGCTGAGATTATTGATGCTGATGTTAAGAATACTAGATTTTCCCAATTCTCTTATGATAAGTGGAATTATTCCGCAATTAACTTTAATTTACTAAGTGGTATTTTGGAAAAAACTACCGGTAAATCTTATCGTGATTTATTTGAGGAAACTTATGTTAAGAAGTTAAAATTACAGAATACTATTTTTGCGTATGACGATTCGCCAGAAATCGAAAAAGCTACAGGATATAATAATTTAGATCCACTTTCGGCTAAATTAGATTATAAAAATGTTTTCTACACAAAGAGATATTTCGAATTTGATGAATTAGGTACTGGTCAAGTCTATATGACGCCAGAAGATATGTATAAAATTGAAAAGTATATTGTGGCTGGACCGATGTTAAGCAAGAAGTCACGTGAAACAATGTTTGTTCCCGGAAGTATTAGTACTTATGGTGGTGGATTATATCATGGGAAAGATGATAACTTTGCCAACGGTTGGGGCTATGGATTCCAAGGAGTTATGCATATCTCTGATAACGGTAAAACAGCAGTAATTGCACTGGAAAATTATTCCAGAGTAGCTGCTGATTTGAAACCAGTTGCTAAAGAGATTTATCAATTAGCTAATAAAAAGTAATAATTATAAATTATATTAGCTAAATTGTTAATATGACTAGTAATTTACTGAAAAGTTAGGTATGATAGTAAATGCGAGTAAAGCCTACTCGCGATTTAAAATGATTACTTTATACATTCCAAAGATTTCTATAAAGTAGTCGGGGGTCTCACGTCAAGGATGATGTGAGGCCTTTTCTTTTGTCCAAAAAGCTGACTTGATTGTCTGTAATCATAATTTGGTGTACGTTAATCAGTAGTTTATTGAGGAGGACATATTAATGTATAAATTAAATGATGGCCAAGAGATTCCTAGTTTTGGATTTGGAACATACAAGTTGAATGGTCGTAAAGGTGTTCAAAGTATTGTTTCAGCGATTAACAATGGATATAAAATGATTGATACTGCTTATAATTATGAAAATGAGGGTACAGTGGGACGAGCAATTTCTGAAAGTGGAATTGATCGTGATAAATTAACAGTAACTTCAAAATTACCTGGTAGATATTATGCATATGACGATGCAATTACTGCATTACAAGAATCACTTTATCGTTCACATTTAGATTATTTTGATTTGTATCTGCTACACTGGCCTAATCCTAAACGTGGGATGTACGTTGAAGCTTGGCAAGCCTTGATTGATGCTCAAAAATTTGGGTTAGTTAAGTCAATCGGTGTTTGCAACTTCCTGCCTGAACACTTGGATAAGTTGAATAAGGAAACAGGTATTTTGCCAGCAATCAATCAAATTGAATTGCATCCTTACTTTAACCAAGAAGAAATGCGTCAATATGATAAGAAAAACGGAATTGTAACTATGGACTGGAGTCCACTTGGTCGAGCTAGTTCGGTTCTTCAAAATGAAACTTTAATTGCTTTAGCAAAGAAATATAATAAATCAGTTGGTCAAATTATTTTGAGATGGGAACATCAATTGGATACTATACCCATTCCCAAATCATCATCACCAGTTAGACAACGCGAAAATATGAACATATTTGATTTTGAAATTTCAGATATAGATATGAAAAAAATCAATGGATTAACTAAAATTGATGGTCGAAATAAGGACCAAGACCCAGCTGTTTACGAAGAATTCTAAAAAGAGAGTGATATTTGAGATTATCTCAAATACCACTCTTTTTAAAATGTGTCTCAAAATCTAGTTAAAAATAAATATAAAAATCACAGATTTTCTATTGAATAATTAATAAGATAGAACTATATTCTACATGTAAGCAGTTACATAATGGAAGCTAATATTATTAAGAGGTGGTTCTTATGTATAGAAGTAATGGAAATTATGAGGCATTTGCAAAACCAGTAAAACCAGAGGGTGTTGATAATAAATCAGCATATATTGTGGGCTCTGGTCTAGCTGGATTGGCCGCTGCAACATTCTTAATTCGTGATGGCCAAATGAAAGGTGACAAGATTCATGTCCTAGAAGAACTTGCACTACCTGGTGGTAGTATGGACGGAATCTGGAACGAACAAAAAGGTTATATTATCCGTGGTGGTAGAGAGATGGAGCCACACTTTGAAACACTTTGGGACTTGTTCAGATCAATTCCTTCATTGGAAAATCCCGATGCTTCAGTTTTGGATGAATTTTATTGGTTAAATAAAAAGGATCCTAGTTTCTCACACGGAAGAGTTATTCAAGATCAAGGTAAGGAATTGCCAACAGAAGGCGATTTAACTTTGACACCACAAGCTGTCAAAGAATTACTCGACCTTGTTATGACACCTGAAAAGGATTTGGATGGTAAGAAGATCAATGAAGTATTCACTGAAGACTTCATGAATTCTAACTTCTGGCTCTATTGGTCAACAATGTTTGCCTTTGAACCATGGGCTAGTGCTATGGAAATGAGACGTTACTTGATGCGTTTCTGTCACCATATTGATTCACTATCAAATCTTTCATCATTAAGATTCACAAAATACAATCAATATGAATCATTAATCGAACCTATGATTAAATTCTTGGAAGGCAAGGGTGTTCAATTCACTTATGATGCACATGTAAATAACATCAAAGTTGACACTTCAAATGGTACTAAGGTTGCTAAAGAAATTGAAATGACTGTTGCTGATGAAGCTAAGACAATTCCTCTAACAGAAAATGACTTAGTCTTTGTTACAAATGGTTCAATCACTGAAAGTACAACTTACGGTGATAATACACATCCAGCTCCAACAGAACATGAGTTAGGTGATAGCTGGAAGCTATGGGAAAATCTATCTGCACAAGATAAGGCCTTTGGTGACCCAGATGTCTTCTGCAAGAATATTCCTGAAGCTAACTGGACAATTTCTGGAACAATTACTTTGACAGATGATGAAGCTGTTCCATATATTGAAAAAATCAGTAAGAAAGATCCACACAGTGGTTCTATTGTTACAAGTGGACCTGTAAGTATTAAGGATTCAAACTGGTTGTATGGATATTCAATCAGCCGTCAAAAACACTTTAAGGCACAAAAGGATAATGAATTGGTTGTTTGGGTCTATGGATTGTTCTCAGATAAACCAGGTAACTTTGTAAATAAGAAGATTACCGAATGTACTGGTCAAGAACTATGTGAAGAATGGTTGTATCACATTGGTGTTCCTGTTGATAAGATCAAGGATATTGCGGTAAATCACGCAAGTACAATTCCAGCACACATGCCATACATTACTTCATACTTCATGCCAAGAAAAGTTGGAGATCGTCCATTGGTAGTACCAGAAGGCTCAAAGAACTTAGCCTTTATTGGTAACTTTGCTGAAACAGAACGTGACACTGTCTTTACAACAGAATATTCTGTAAGAACAGCTATGGAAGCTGTTTACACACTATTGGATGTTGATCGTGGTGTTCCTGAAGTATTCGATTCAGCCTTTGATGTTCGTACATTGATGAGAGCTATTTACTACTTAGATGGTAAGAAGAAGATTGAAGATATCAAATTGCCATTCAAAGAGCGTATGGTTGAAAAGAAAGTTATGGAAAAGATTCACGGAACATATATTGAAGAATTATTGAAAGATGCACATCTACTCTAAATTTAGATGTTAATCAAAAATGAAGGTACTAGCTAATCATAATGATGGCTAGTACCTTTTTTAGTCGAAATAGGTTTCCCAATTATTAGAATGATGACACTCAAATACCATTTTAAAATCTTCTCGCATGTTGCGGGCTAAGGAGAGGTTCAAATTCAATGCGTCTTCCAATGTGAAGTATCTTACATCGGAAGTTTCCACGCCACTATGAATGTTGTCCTCAGTTGGTATACATTCGAAAAACATTTTATAAATGTAATTAAGGTTTTTCTTGGGATAATGATTCTTTTGCATATCTTTAATAGCAATTAATCGTTTAGGTGTCGTGTGAATACCAGCTTCTTCGAAAGTTTCCTTTGTAGCAATTTCTCCAGCAGAATATCCAATATCAGCCCAGCCGCCGGGGATGGACCATTCGCCACTACTTTTCTCTCTAACTAGAAGGATTTTGTCATCTTTAAAAGTAGCTGCTCTAACATCAACTTTTGGTGTGACATAACCTGTGTCCGCGTCAAAAAAGATATCCAACTTATCAGGCGTTGCGTTATGAGTCAATTTAGCAGTCAGTTCTTTAGCCAGGGTCTCCAATTGATCATATCTTTCAAGATCAAAAACATCTTTACCATAATGTTTTCCAGATTGTGCGATAGCTTGTAATTTACCAATTAATAATTCTAAATCATCCATGTTATTACCTCTATGTAGAAAATTATATCATCTTAAATAGAAGTAAAAATAACTTAGTCGATTTTTGCGTAATCCTTTTCATGAATAAAATCGTTGAATAAATCATACTTTTTGAATGATTGCACCTGTTCTGAATTTCCTTTGACTGTTTCAGCAATGTTGGCCATTAAAAACAAGCTATTTATCAACATGAAATGAGAATCATTTTTACGAATAAAATTAATTCCTCGTTCAATCCATTCAATTGCCAGATCGTATTTTGATAGGCGGAAGTATGATAAAGCTGTTAAATAAAAAATGAGATTAAAGTTTTCATCATATTTAATATTTTCAATATTTTTGAATGCCAGATTTATTTGTCTGATGGATGATATCTTCAAACCTTGTTTTGCATAAACATACGCTAAGGCAATATTACCCATTCGAGTCAAGGTTGTTTGCTTGCGACTATGGCCGGCACTAGCCAGTGATAGTTTCAGTAATTCTTTAGCATCATCAAAATTATTATCTAAGTGTAGTGCGCAAAGTGCTAGATAAAGATAATATGCCTGTGTTTGTTTCCCCGTTTGAACCAACTCAAGTACGGTTGGTCGATTTAAGAATGTACGCAATGCTTCGTATTTCCTATTATTGTAAAAATAATTAACTTTGCGATTAAAATAATCATCCTTACAAATTTTGAAATTTTCTATCAAAGCGATATCGTTAAAGTCTACCGATAATCTTTGACATAAATTAATTAACAATTGAGTGTTAGGGACGTACTTATTATGCTCAATTTCTGAAAGTGTAGACTGCGAACAAATATCTTCAGCTGTTTCCAGTTGTGATAGTTGTTGCTGCTGACGCGTTTCCCTTAAAATATCCCCTAAATCATCCATATATCAACACCTACTATTATTATTTATTAATGAAATTGCTCTATACCTTTGATAATAAATGAGTAGTGTGTATTTTATGTTCAGTTATTGTAAAGTTTTGTAAAGTATTGTGTAAATTTACAGAAAAGGAGTTATTACATTATAAAAAATGTAATAACTCCTTTGATTTGGATGTATATATTCTTATTTTATATGGATAAAAATTTTCAAAATAAATTTATTCTAAGGTGAATCCTTGATTTTTAACAAACTCAGCAACGTCAGGTCGATGAATTTCCTTGAAGAAGTCCAAGTTTTTGTCAGACCAAGTGGCATCTTGTTTGCGAGTTTCTCTATTAGCATAATATTCTTTAATTGTGGTGTCATATTCGCTTAAATCATTAAATGAATCGGCATCATATGCATTTTTTGAAACATAATTTTTCTTTGGCATCCTTGGCTTAGGGGCGTTTTTAATTCCTGGTACACCAATTGTCATACCAAATAATGGCACTGTTAATTCAGGTAGTTGTAATAAGTCGGCAACTTGTTGAATGTTATTTCTAATACTTCCAACAAAACAAATGCCTAAGCCCATTGATTCTGCAGCAATTGCCATATTTTCTGCGGCGATAGTTGTATCGATTGTTGAAACAAAGAGAGATTCCATATTTTTTAAACTATCTAAACTTTGATGATGTTTTTCTAAGATAGTGGCTTGACGATGTAAATCTGCGACGAAGACATAGAATGTATCAGCTTTTTTAACATGAGGAGAACTTACTGTAATATCAGCTAATTCATTACGTAAAGTTTTGTCAGTTATTTCGATAATCGAGAAGGCTTGAACAAAATTTGATGTAGATCCACTTTGAGCAGCTAATAATAGTTCATTTTTTGTTTCTTGACTTAATGTTTCATCTTTAAAGTCACGTACCGAAACGTGCTGTGTCATGTTTTTGATTATAGGATTCATTATTTAAGACCTCTTTCATTTGAAAATACTAGCTTATGATACCGGGGTGGGTATATTTTGTAAAACGTTAACCCTTATTACAGGGAAAAAGGTACCAATTAAGCGAACGGGCCTATAGAAATATGTATTAACCAAATAATTTCGACACGCATCAGAAAGTAGCTATCAAATTTCTGAGATACGATTAATATATCCTAATAGTATTAATGGAAGGATAAATGTATGGCTCAAATCTGGAAATAAATAAGTTGATTTAGGAGTTTGGAAATCTATAAAATTAGACAGCAAAAAAGGACTAGATGACCACACCTAGCCCTTCATGGGTACAAAGCGAGTCGAGAAACTCACTTATAAAAACATGCACCAATCACCCGTATGGGAATCGAACCCATAACTCCACCTTGAGAGGGTGGCGTCTTAAACCATTTGACCAACGGGCAATTAAACAACAAACACCATTTTACCTGTAATTAATGGTCTGTGTCAACAAGATTTGTCATTTAATTATGAATTAATTTTTATCCTTAGTTTTTATCACTAAAACATAGATCAACATTCCAATTAAAACGATCGTATAAATGGCGCTGGCAAAGCCTGCATATTCCATAATTACCCAGCCAGTAATTCGAGCACTGGCCATTAGTAACATGGATAAAACACCAAACATAACGATTTTTCGTAGTAGATCTTGATAGACTTCGTTGAACTTTTTTTGATTATTTCTCATATAAAAATTACCCCGGCTGTAAATAATCCAGCTACTATTGCCAACAAATTATTTAAAAAGTGTACGGCAATATCAGCTTTAATATTTTTTGTTCTATAGTATACGGCAGCTAAAACAATTCCCAATAGAATTTTTGATAGGGCATAGATCCAATCTGTTCCAGCTCCAAATGGGGCATGAACATAACCGAAGATGATGCCACTAACTAAGACTGATAGTAGTGGGCTGCTGAGGAAGAACCAATTCATGAAGATTCCTCTAAAAATAATTTCTTCCAAAATTGGAGCAACAAAAATACTAAAGAACATTAAAAGGACCATACTGTTATCAGCAACTAACTTCATTGCATCAACATTAGTATTACTACTTCTCATAAATGGTACCGTAACAATGTTTATCAGTAAAGTTAGTGCTGTAGCAATTACAATTATGAACCAAGTTTTTTTAGTGAATTTTTGTGTTGGAAATTTTTGTACTCGTTTAAATACAAAAAATATTATGGTAGCTGAAACAATTAGCAATATAATAGTAATAACTGGTGCAATTTTGTGATATGTTTGATATCCGGATCCAAGTTCTTTCTTTGTTAAAGTTAAGATGCTTAATGGGATTTGTTCCAGCAAAAAAAGAAATAAAAAGGCTATAATATGAAGTATAACTTTTATAGGATGATTAGTATTTTTAGTATTCATCAATAAAATACCACCTTATTTAAGATAATTATTAGAATATTTTGATAATAAGTGCTTTAATACTATAATGCTGTTATCAGTTTTTAAAGGGAGTGAATAAATGTTCAAGATTGCTAGAGGTAGGATCAATGCCTGGCAAGTACTTTTTGCTGTAATCTTCATGATTTTCCAGGTTGTTGCTACATTATATATTCCTAATCTAACATCAGACATTGTTAACAAAGGTGTTATTACTGGTGATACGAAATATATCGTTCACGCCGGAATGCAAATGGTAGTTGTTTCATTAATTTCTGTCATTGCCGCTTTTGGGAATGTTTTGATGGCGTCCCAGGCGTCACAAGGATTAGGTCGTAAATTAAGATCCGACTTATTTAAAAAGATATTATACTTTACACATGATGAATTCGACAAGTTCGAAACGTCATCATTAACTACAAGAACTACTAATGATGTGGTTCAAATTCAGAACGTTATGATTATGATGTTAAGAATGATGATCATGGCACCGATTATGTTAATTGGTGCTAGTTTCATGGCATATCAAAAGAATGCTGAAATGACCAAAATTTTCTTAATATCTATTCCTATTTTAATCGTTTTGGTTGCAGGAGTAATGTATTTTGCTGTGCCACTGTTCAAGGCTATGCAGAAGAAGACTGACCGATTGAACTTGGTCTTCCGTGAAGGCTTGACAGGGGTACGTGTTATTCGTGCTTTCAGACAAGATAAATTTGAACAAGATAGATTCAAAGTTGCTAATGAGGACTATACAAACAATGCGGTCAAAGTTTTCAGTATTGTTGCTTTGATGTTCCCAATTGTCACATTAATCATGAGTGGTACCAACGTTGGTATTACTTGGTTAGGTGCTCATTATATTGCTAATCAATCTATGGAAATTGGTAATATGATTGCGTTCATGACTTATGCGATGCAGATCCTTATGAGTTTTATGATCCTATCAATGGTCTTTGTTTTCGTTCCTCGTGCTTCAGCTTCAGCTGCTCGTATTCAAGAAGTTTTTGAAACAGAAAGTAAGATTGATGTTGTTGCTAAACCAGCCAAAGCAAGTGAGGAACCTTCACTTAGTTTTAATGATGTTAACTTTAGATATCAAGGTGCCGAAAGATTAGCTTTATCAAATCTTAATTTCAAGATGGTTAAGGGACAAACACTTGCTATTATTGGTGGTACTGGTTCAGGTAAGAGTACTTTGATCAATTTGATTCCAAGATTCTATGATGCTGAAACTGGTGTCGTTAGCTTAAATGGGACAGATGTCAAAGCCTTAAGTACTGAAGATATCAATAGTAAAGTTTCCATGGTTCCTCAAAGAGCCTATCTATTTAAGGGAACTATTCGTGAAAATATGGTTTACGGTAAAGCCGATGCCACAGATACTGAAGTTTGGCATGCTCTTGAAGTTGCTCAAGCTGATGGATTCGTTAAGGAACTCGATGGCGGACTTGATGCTGAAGTTGAACAAGGTGGAGATAACTTCTCTGGTGGTCAAAAACAACGTTTGGCTATCGCTAGAGCTTTAGTCAAAGATGCATCAATTTATGTCTTTGATGATTCATTCTCTGCACTTGATTTCAAGACTGACTTGAATCTTCGTACAGCTTTGAGAAATGATGAAAAAATCAGTCAAAGCGTTGTTGTTATTGTTGGACAACGTATTTCAACTGTTGCTGATGCTAATCAAATTGTTGTTCTTGAAGACGGTAAGATGGTCGGCTTAGGAACTCATCAAGAATTGAAAGAAAATAATAAGACTTACCAAGAAATAATTGAGTCTCAATTAAAGGAGGTTAAGTAATGGCTGAGAAAAAACCTCAAGGCTCACCTTCAGTTGGTCATGGTCCTGGTAATCATGGACCAAATGTTGTTGTGAAACCTAAGAATTTCTGGGGAACAACAGCTCGTTTAGCTAAATATATGTCTAGCTATGTTGTTGGATTAATCGTCGTACTAGCTTTGGCGATTGCTTCTGCTGTTTTCCAAATTAAGACTCCTAAGATTTTGGGACAAGCTACAACTGAGATTTATAAAGGTATGATGACAGGTCTTGCGCAACAAAAGGCCGGTCTTAAAATTAATGGATTACCAATCAATTTTACTAAGATTGAACATATTATTTTGATTGTAATTTTGATGTATGTTGCTTCAGCTGTCTTTAATTTTATTCAACAATTCGTAATGACACGTATTTCACAACGAACTGTTTATAAAATGAGACGTGATTTGAAGGATAAAATGGGTCGTTTACCAATTGTCTACTACGATTCACATTCTAATGGTGATATTATGTCACGTGCTATTAATGATATGGATAATATTGCTGGTACCTTGCAACAAAGTTTGACTCAATTTGTAACTAGTACAGTTACTTTCGTCGGTGTTATCTGGATGATGTTAACTATTAGTTGGAAATTGACTTTAATTGCACTTGCTACTGTTCCATTAAGTTTGATTGTTGTTGGAATCATTGCACCGCAATCACAAAAATTCTTTAAAAGACAACAAGCTTCACTTGGACTTTTGAATAATCAAGTCGAAGAAAATTATTCTGGCCACGTTATTGTTAAAAGTTTTAATCATGAACCAGAATCAATTAATGAATTTGAAAAGGAAAACTCCAAATTATATAAAGCTTCATGGAAGGCCCAATTAATTTCTGGTATCGTTATGCCTTTGATGATATTCATTAATAATCTTGGTTATGTTTTGGTGGCGATTTATGGTGGTATTCAAGTTGCTAATGGTAATATCTCTTTAGGTAATATCCAAGCTTTCTTGCAATACATGAACCAATTCTCACAACCAATTTCACAACTTGCTAACTTGACTAATACTATTCAAGCTACGGTTGCTTCAGCTGAACGTGTCTTTGAAATTTTGGATGAACCTGAAATGGAAGACAAGAAAGTTGATGTACCAGATTCCGATACTGACGATAAAGTTCAACTTGATCATGTTAAATTTGGTTACGAAGGTAAAGATACTTTACTAGAGGATTACAATTTGGATGTTAAACCAGGTGAGATGATTGCTATTGTTGGTCCAACTGGTGCTGGTAAGACAACTATCATTAACTTACTAGAACGTTTCTATGATGTTAACGGTGGTTCAATCAAGCTTGATGGTAAGGATATACGTAACATGAGTCGTGAAGATGTCAGAAGTCATTATGCAATGGTTCTTCAGGATACTTGGCTCTTTACTGGTAGTATTTACGACAACTTGAAGTACAGTCGTGAAGATGCCACTAAGGAAGAAATTATTGAAGCTGCTAAGGCAGCCCATGTTGATAACTTCGTACGTCAACTTCCAGATGGTTACGACACTATCTTGAATGAAGAGGCTTCTAATATTTCTCAAGGTCAAAGACAGTTAATTACAATTGCTCGTGCATTTGTAGCTGACCCTGAAATCTTGATTCTTGATGAAGCTACTTCATCAGTTGATACTAGAACTGAATTGCATATCCAACATGCGATGGAACGTCTATTGAAGAACAGAACAAGTTTCGTTGTTGCACATAGACTTTCAACAATTCAAGATGCTGATAAGATTATCGTGATGAACCATGGTTCAATTATTGAAACTGGTAATCATACAGAACTTATGGCTAAGAATGGTTTCTATGCTGATCTTTACAATTCACAATTCGCTGGAAATGTCGCTTTGTAAAAAAGATAGATATATAATTGGGAGCGAGGCGTAACATAGTCAGCTTTCAAGCATTAACGTAAAAACAGCCTCAATTCGTATTTTGAATTGAGGCTGTTTTGCTTTTATATTTCACTTATTAGGAGAGGTAGACACTATAATGGCAGATTTCACGGAAACCAAGGCTCAGATTATTGATTTAGTTAATAAACAAATTGTTCCTGGAGCAAGTTTTGGCTTTATAAATGGAACTCAGACGGCGAGATACGTCTATGGTAATAAATCATGGAGACCAACGATAACACCGCTTAAAGGTGATGAATTGCACGATTTAGCGTCATTAACGAAGGTAATGGGAACTGTTCCACTGATTATTAAATTGTTAAATGAGAAAAAAATTAGTCTGCATGATCCAATAAAAAAATACTTGCCAGAATTTTCTGATGAGCGAGTCGAGTTATTTCACCTAATAACACATACTTCTGGTATTAAGGGCTTTATTCCAAATCGTGATGAATTGAGTTGTGATGAATTGATTTACGCTTTGGAAAAATTACCAGTTACCGATAATTTCAATAAAAAAGTTGTCTATACGGATACTGGTTTAATTTTTCTAGGTTTAGTCATTGAAAAAATGTATCAGATGCCAGTTCAAGATGCCATTATGAAGTATATTGTTGAACCTGAAGGATTGACCAGTGCTACATTCGATCCAGAACCTAGTCGCTGTGTTCCAACTTATCCAGTCGACGGGCAGATGCTTTACGGTATTGCAAATGACCCCAAAGCTCGTCAATTGGGTAAACATTGTGGTTCCGCAGGAATGTTTGCGACTTTGGATGATGTGATGAAATTTGCTCAAGGGATGTTATCACCTGATAAAGAATTCTTGTATCATAATTTTACTACGTTAAATCCTGGTCGTTCGCTAGGCTGGGATGTTAAACCAGACGGTTCAGGACATGTTTTGTTCCATACAGGCTATACTGGTGAATTCTTAGCAGTAGATTACAAGCATCAAACGGCTATGGTCGTTATGACTAATCGAGTTCATCCAGTTCAATACAATCAGTTATTCTTAGAACGCCGTGATACAATTTTGGAAACATTTTTGAATGAGAGTAAATAAAAAACACTAATTCTATCTGACCCTTCTCAATTAATTTAGAGGGGGTAATAGAATTAGTGTTTTTACTATGTCCATAAATGGTTCAATTCAAGAAATAAATAGGAAACTAGTCTGGAGTGAAAAAACGATGGGCTCAATAGCCACATTTGACTTAGCTGGCATGTACTTTGGCAGCTTAGTCAAAGGCCAAGCTTGCAGACAACAGGTTCATCGTTGGCTTCAAGTTGTGCCGGCTATGTTCCAGTCCAATCGTCTTTTCATGGAAGACGGAAATTACGTAACATATTAATATGGTCTAACTTAATTAAGGCCTGCTTTTATTTTGTCTTAATATTACCTTTATCACCAAGAACTTTACGTAACCCAGTCATAGCGGTATATGTAGCTAATACATAAATTTTATCAGTTGGAATATCAGCAATTTGCTTAACAAAATCTTCAATTTCAACCGTCTTAATATTCTTTTTCATATCGAGTCCGGCAATCTTGAAACGATAAGTTACATCTTTGACACGTTTACCACCAGTGATAACTAATGGAAGTTTCTTATAGTCAAAGTCTTCAAAGTTTGCGTCCCAGATCCAACTAGTATCGATACCATCAGCATAATTTGCGTTTAATAGGAAAGCAAGTGAATATGGATCTTTATCACTTAGGATTGTCTCAATAACTTGATTCAATCCAACTGGATTTTTGACTAGGATAATATTGACATTTTTGCCGTCGACCTTAATAGTTTCCTGACGACCAAAGACTTTTTCATCATAAGCAAAAGCCTTTTGCATTTGTTCAACACTAACTCCCATTTCAGATGCTATGGCGTAGGCAGCAAGGGCATTATAAACGTTATACTTACCACCAATATTCATTGAGAATTTATGACCATCAATTTCAAATTCAGTTTTATCTGGTAGTAATTTAGAAATATCTGTTACTTGATACTTTAATTCACCACGTTTGAAATTGCAGTTGGGACAGAAATAACTTCCCAAGTTAGCGTAAGAAATCATATGATAATGCATAATATGATTACAGTTGGGACAAAGAATACCATCAGTATTAGTAGGAGCCTTGAAATCCTCATTTTCATGACCTTTGTCAGAGAAACCGTAATTGATAACCTTGTTAGGTAGTTTCTTTGAAGCAAAGATGGCAGCGTCACCATTAGCAATAATAGTAGCTTCCGGTGCAAGCTTGATACCGTCTAAAATCTTTTGGTAAGTTGTGTATATTTCACCATAACGGTCCATTTGATCACGGAAGATATTTGTTAGTACAAAGTACTTAGGCTTAATGTACTTACAAATAATAGGGACGTTAGCTTCATCAACTTCCAAAACAGCCAATGGTTTTTTACTCTTCTTGTGATGGGTAACAAAACTTGTAACGATACCTTGAATCATGTTAGATCCAGTAGGATTAGTTAAAACGTCATCATATTTTTGAATCAGCATCTTGTTGATCAAAGAAGTTGTCAAAGTTTTACCATTTGTACCGGTAACGACGATTAAGTCATAATCTTTCCCCAAACTTTTTAAAATATCGGGATCAATCTTATAAGCAATTTTTCCTGGGTATGAAGAACCACCATTGAAAAATTTGCTCAAAATAAAGTAAGATGTTTTTCCTGTGAATGTTGCAATACCTGATTTAAATGTCATTAATAAGGACCCCAAATTGAATTAATTAAAATAATATTATCACACCTAACAACCATTTTAGACGATTTTGTTTGAAATTGGGTAATGTTTAATGTGTTCAAGAGCATGTTTTTTAGTTATAATTTTGAAGGACATTATTTTGGAGGCGTAAAAGTGGCTCAATTATTTTTTAAATATGGTGCTATGAATAGTGGAAAATCGATTGAGATTTTAAAAGTAGCGCATAACTATGAGGAACAAGGCAAGTCAGTTATTTTAATGACTAGTATTTTGGACACTCGTTCAGGTACTGGTAAAATAGAGAGCCGCATGGGTTTAAATCGCTCTGCGATTGCTTTGCAAAAGGATTCTGATGTTTTTAAGATTGTTAAGGACAAGAATCCCGATGCATCTTGTGTTTTAATAGATGAATGTGAATTCATGACAAAGGATCAAGTTTTACAAGCTACCAAGGTTGTTGATGACTTAGGTATTCCTGTTATGGCTTTTGGTCTCAAAAATGATTTCAGAAATGAATTGTTTGAAGGAACTAAATATTTATTGTTGTACGCTGATAAGTTGGAAGAAATGAAGACTATCTGTTGGTTCTGTTCAAAAAAAGCTACAATGAATATGCGTATGGCAAATGGCAAACCGGTTTATGATGGAGATCAAATTGCAATTGGTGGTAACGAAATGTACTATCCAGTTTGTCGCCGTCATTATAACCATCCTCCAATGATCGATAATAAATAGAAGAAAGGGTTGTTAAGTTGGATAAAATATTTGAACAACTAGAAACATTGCTCGACAGATATAGTGAACTTCAAGAGTTAATGAGTGATCCTGAAGTTATCAACGATACAAAGCGTTACATGGCTTATTCAAAAGAAGAAGCTGATATGCGTGAAATCGTTGCTGCTTACAGACATTACAAAGAATTAAAACAAAGTATCAGTGATAGTGATGAGATTCTTCGCGAAACTGATGATCCTGAAATGACTGCAATGGCCAAGGAAGAAATGGATTCTTCTAAGAAAGAACTAGAAGAAACAGAACACAAGATTACACTTTTGATGCTTCCTAAGGATCCTAATGATGATAAGAATATTATCATGGAAATCCGTGGTGCCGCTGGTGGTGATGAAGCCAGTTTATTTGCTGCGGACTTATTGAGTATGTACAGTAAATACGCTGAGAAACAAGGCTGGAACTTTAACATCATTGATGAAACTGATACTGAAGTCGGTGGATACAAAGATGTAGCTGTTATGATTACAGGTAAGAGTGTTTATTCAAAACTCAAGTATGAGAATGGGGCACACCGTGTTCAACGTATCCCATCTACTGAATCACAAGGTCGTGTTCACACATCAACAGCGACAGTCGCTATTATGCCTGAATATGATGAAGTTGATATTGATATCGATCCTAAAGATATCCGTACTGATGTTTATCGTTCATCCGGTGCTGGTGGTCAACATATTAACAAGACCTCTTCAGCTGTTCGTATGACCCATTTACCAACTGGTATTGTTGTTGCCATGCAAGATCAACGTTCACAACAACAAAACCGTCAAAAAGCTATGCAAATTTTGAAGTCACGTGTTTATGATTACTATGAATCAGAAAACCAAAGTGAATATGACGAACAACGTAAATCAGCTGTTGGTACAGGTGATCGTTCGGAACGTATCAGAACTTACAATTATCCACAAAACCGTGTTACTGATCACCGTATTGGTCTTTCTTTAAATAAATTGGACCGTATTATGAATGGTGACCTTGACGAAATCATTGCCGCATTAATCGTTGATGATCAAACCAAGAAGTTGGAGCAAATTCAAAGTGGAGAAGCAAAGCTATTCTAACGCCCTGAAAGGGGCTTTTTTAATGTTAAAAGAACAAAATAAGTTTCCTGACGATGCGCAATACTTAATGGAAGAATTAAGCGGATTCAATTATACACAATTACAATTACATCGAAATGATTATGTTCCCAGCGACATCATGAGAAAATTTCGAGATGGGATTGTTCGTTTGGGTATGGACGAACCGGTTCAGTACATTTTAGGATATGCGTATTTCATGGATCGAAACTTTTCTGTTAATGAGAACGTACTTATTCCAAGACAAGATACTGAAGAGATGGTTCAAAAAATTATCGATGATCATGGTAATTTACCAAAACGTATTTGTGATATTGGAACAGGCTCAGGTATTATTGCCATAACTTTGGGAATAAATTTTTCAGATGATGAAATTTTAGCAACTGATATTTCCCAGGGAGCACTTCAGGTTGCTGAACTTAATTCTGACAATTACCAAACAAATAATATTATTTTTAAGCAAAGCGATTTGTTTGAGAAGATAGAAATGCAGAAATTTGATATTATTGTATCGAACCCTCCATACATAGCTGAAGATGAAAAAAAAGATATGGATGAGAGTGTTATTAAATTTGAACCCGATTTGGCTTTATATGGTCAGGATAATGGGTTAGAATTCTATGAGAATATCACGAAAGAGGTCGATAATTACCTTTCGGATGATGGTATTTTGTATATGGAGTTCGGTTTTAGACAAAAAAATGCAATAAAACAAATTTTTTGTAATAATTTACCCAATTATGTTGTAGAATTTCATAAAGATATAAGTGGTAATTACCGATATCTAAAAGCTAAAAAGGAGATGTAGTATTGGAAACTGAGATACTCAAGAGTACACAGATTCAAGAAGCTGCAGATTTCTTAGCTAATGGACAGTTAGTTGCTTTTCCAACTGAAACTGTTTATGGCTTAGGAGCTGACGCAACAAGACCTGATGTAGTCAAGGATGTCTATGCTGCTAAGGGTCGTCCAAGTGACAACCCTCTAATCGTGCATGTTTCAGGTCCAGAGATGGTTTGGGAATACGCGGATAACAGTTATAAACCATTGGCGGAGAAGCTAATGAAGGCATTCTGGCCGGGTCCATTGACAATTATTATGCCAATTCAACCGGGAAAACTTTCCAAGGCGGTTACAGGTGGATTATCAACCGCAGCCTTTCGCATGCCCAAGAATAAGGCTACTTTGAATCTTATCAAGACTTTTGGCAAACCAATTGTTGGTCCTTCGGCCAATACTAGTGGGAAACCAAGTCCAACTTTGGCTAAACATGTTTATCATGACTTACATGGTAAAATTGCAGCTATTTTGGATGATGGTCCTACAAAGCTTGGCGTGGAATCAACTGTGATTGATTTATCAGTTGACGTTCCAACCATTTTGCGACCAGGAATGATTGACTCTGATGACTTGTTGAAGGTTATCGATAACGTCAACAGCGACCACCATAAGGTTACTGCTGGCGAAGTTCCAAAGGCACCAGGGATGAAGTACAAGCACTATGCACCAAGCGCACAAGTCATTATCGTTGATGATGTTAATGATTTTAAGCAAGCCATCGCTGAATACGTCGCTAAAGATGTTCCGATGGGAGTCATGGCAACGGATGAAATTTTGAAAGAAGTACCAGTGGGCATCAAAACCTTTTCTTTAGGAGAAGATGTTTACAGTGCCTCAAGAGATTTATTTGCTGGGTTACGCCAGTTGGATAATGATCAGGTTCAATATATCCTTGCTCAAGGTTTCCCAGACGAAGGTCACGGTGCTGCATACAGTAATCGTTTGAATAAATCAGCTGGAAACACACACTACAAAAACTAAGGAGATTTAATATGTCTAAATTTACAGTCTTGAACCACCCTTTGATCCAACACAAACTAACAATCATTAGAAACAAGAACACAGGTACAAAGGTATTCCGTGAAGTTGCTAATGAAATTGGTGAATTAATGGTTTATGAAATTACACGTGATTTGCCATTGAAAGATGTTGTTGTTGAAACACCAATGGGTAAATCAACTCAAAAGGTCCTTGCTGGTAAGAAACTAGCTGTTATTCCTATTCTTCGTGCCGGACTTGGTATGGTTGATGGTGTGCTTGAATTAATTCCAGCTGCTAAAGTAGGTCACATCGGTATGTACCGTGATGAAAAAACTTTGAAACCACATGAATATTTTGTAAAGTTGCCAAGTGACATTGATCAACGTGAATTATTTATTGTTGATCCAATGCTTGCTACTGGTGGTTCAGCTAATATGGCCATTGAAGCATTGAAGAAGCGTGGTGCTAAACATATGCGTCTTGTCGTTCTAGTTGCTGCCCCAGAAGGTGTTAAGGCTGTTCAAGATGCACATCCTGACGTAGATATCTATGCTGCATCACTAGATGAGAAGATTACAGACAGTGGATATATTTTCCCAGGACTAGGCGATGCCGGTGATAGATTGTTTGGGACAAAATAAAGATTTCATTGTTTGAATATATAAAATTTAGTGTTATTATTTTGTGGTATCAATTGTTTTCAATAAGCGAAGAAAGGAGGGTTATTATTGGATGATAAGTATAAGTTTATTGAATTCTTAGGCTTAAGATTCAATGTTGCAAATGATTTATCGGTTCTTGTTGCTGGTGCGCTCGTTTTCATTTTAGTGTTTGCATTATCTCGCAAAATTACTTTGAGACCGGGTAAGGCACAAAACGTACTCGAATGGATGATTGACTTTACTAATAGCATTGTTAAATCAGCAATGCCAGATGGATCTGGTAAACAATTCAATCTTTATGCATTCGTATTATTCCTATTCATCTTTGTTTCTAACCAATTAGGATTAATATTCCAGCTAAAGATTGGCGGATTCACATATGTTAAGTCACCAACATCTAATCCATTGATTACAATGGGGCTTGCTACTATCTCATTGTTGCTTTCACATTATTATGCTGTGAAGAAATTTGGATTTGGCGGTTACGTATCCAATTATGCAAGACCGGTAAAATTTTTGCTGCCAATTAACCTTCTGGAAGAATTCACCAACTTCCTAACATTGTCATTACGTCTTTACGGTAATATATTTGCCGGTGAAGTACTTCTTGCACTTATTGGATCTGTTGCAAAGAGTGTTGGCGCTGTTACGTTTATCGCAGCAATACCATTAGCTATGGTATGGCAAGGCTTTTCTGTATTTATTGGAGCCATCCAAGCGTATGTATTTACCACTTTATCAATGGTATATATTTCACGTAAACTGGAACAAGAATAACTTTTATTGGAGGATTTTAAATTATGAAAGATATTGCGGCAGCTCTTGCAGCTGGTATCGCTGCTCTTGGAGCATCAATCGGTAACGGACTTGTTATTTCTAAAACACTAGAAGGAATGGCCCGTCAACCAGAAGTTGCTGACAAGTTAAGAGGAACTATGTTTATCGGTGTTGGTCTTATCGAAGCTGTTCCTATTATTGCTATTGCTATTGCGTTCGTTATTCTTTTCGTTTAATACATACAACCCCAATTGGCGATATATAAAATAAATCGCCTTTTTATGTTTATGTGTTTATGAGAAAGGAAGGAGTGAAGAATATTGGCAGGTTTATTAGTTCTCGGAGCGAATCAAGTAGCTTTGGGTGACATGCTTTTCATTCTTGTTTCTTTCATCGTTTTAGCAGTTTTGGTCAAACATTTTGCTTGGGGACCTGTGACAAAGATGATGGATGCCAGATCTGAAAAGATTTCTGGTGATCTAGATTATGCGGATCAGGAACGTTCTCGTGCTGAAAAGTTGGCTAAAGATCGTGAAGATGCTCTAAAAAATTCACGTGCTGAAGCGGTCGGAATTGTTAATAAGGCTAAGGAAAGCGGAGAGACTCAAAAGAAGTCTATCGTATCTGATGCCCATAGCGAAGCTGAAGAAGTAAGACAAAGAGCAAAATCTGACGCTGAAAAGGCTAAACAAGATGCTATGTCAGATGCACAAAATGACATTGCTAGTTTATCTTTGGAAATTGCTTCTAAAGTTATTTCTAAAGAACTTAATGCGGACGATCAAAAGTCACTAATCGACTCTTATATTAAGGAGTTGACGGTAAATGAAACTAAGTAATAAGCAAGTGGGAAAACGTTACAGTAAGGCACTTTTCGAAGTTGCCGAAGAACAGAATTCTGTAGAAGAAATGCTTGAAGACTTAAAAGCTTTAAAGCAAGTCTACGAAGAAAATCCTAGCTTGGGTTTTGCCCTTGCAGGACGTTCCATTTCTCGCACTGAAAAAACTAAAATTCTTGATACATTAAAGAACCAATTTGGCGAATTAATGCAAGATTTCATGGGCTTAGTCTTTGATAATAATCGTATGGATTGTATAATCGAAATTGCAGATGCTTTCATAGCAAAATATGATGAAGTTAATGCAATTGTTGAGGCTACAGTTACTACGACTGTTGACTTAGATGCTTCTCAAGAAGAAACCTTAAAGTCTGTAATTAAGAAGAGATTTTCAGTAAATGAAGTAAATTTAACGAAAATAGTCGATCCAACTATCATTGGTGGAGTTATCATCCGTGTAGGAGATCAAGTCGTTGATGGTAGTGTTGTTAAGAGATTTAACGACATTAAGAAGACACTATTGGTTAATAATTAAGTCGAGGTGAAAAGAATGAGCATCAAAACTGAAGAGATTAGTTCGCTGATCAAAGAACAGTTAAAGAACTATAAAAATGAACTCTCAGTTGATGAAGTAGGTACAGTTACATACGTCGGTGATGGTATTGCTCGTGCTAATGGCCTTGAAAATGCTATGGCAAGTGAATTACTAGAATTCCAAGACGGTACTTTCGGTGTGGCTCAAAACCTTGAAAGTGATGATGTTGGTATCATCATTCTAGGTAATTACGATAAAATCCGTGAAGGCGACACAATCAAGAGAACTGGTCGTATTATGGAAGTTCCAGTCGGAGAAGAAATGATTGGACGTGTCGTAAATTCATTGGGTCAACCTGTTGATGGTCTTGGAGAAATCAAGACTGATAAAACAAGACCTATTGAATCACCTGCACCCGGTGTTATGCAACGTAAGTCAGTTTTCGAACCTCTACAAACAGGTTTGAAAGCTATTGACTCACTTGTTCCTATTGGCCGCGGTCAACGTGAGTTGATCATCGGTGACCGTAAAACCGGTAAAACATCAATTGCTATTGATACAATTCTTAATCAAAAAGATGAGGATATGATTTGTATCTATGTTGCCATTGGACAAAAGGAATCAACTATCAGAAGTCAAGTTGAAACTTTGAGAAAACATGGTGCTATGGATTACACAATCGTTGTCGAAGCTGGCCCTAGTCAACCAGCACCAATGCTTTACTATGCACCATATGCTGGTGCTGCAATGGGTGAATATTTCATGTACAACGGTAAACATGTTTTGATCGTATATGACGATTTAAGCAAGCAAGCCACTGCCTATCGTGAAATTTCGCTATTGCTTCGTAGACCACCTGGGCGTGAAGCATATCCTGGTGACGTTTTCTACTTACACTCACGTTTACTAGAACGTGCAGCTAAGTTGAGTGATAAATTAGGTGGCGGTTCAATGACTGCTCTACCTATTATCGAAACACAAGCCGGTGATGTGTCAGCTTATATCCCAACTAACGTTATTTCTATCACCGATGGACAGATTTTCTTGAGTAGTGATTTATTCTATTCAGGTACTCGTCCAGCTATTGATGCTGGTACATCTGTTTCTCGTGTTGGTGGAGATGCTCAAATTAAAGCTATGAAGAAGGTTGCTGGTACATTACGTCTAGATCTTTCTTCATATCGTGAATTGGAATCATTTGCTCAATTCGGTTCTGATCTTGATGAAGCAACTAAATCAAAACTAGATCGTGGTCGTCGTACAGTGGAAGTTCTAAAACAACCATTGCACGCACCTGTATCTGTTCAAAAACAAGTCTTGATTTTGTTTGCCTTAACAAGAGGATTCTTGGACGAGATTGAAGTTGACGATATTCAAGAATATGAAACTTCACTTTCTGAATATTTCGATGCAAACCATTCAGATCTTCTACAAACAATCAAAGAAAAAGGTACATTACCTGACGAAGAAACATTTAAAGCTGCTGTAAAGGAATTTACAGAAAACTTCTTGGCTTCAAAGTCAGATAGTAAGCAAACTAAATAATACAGGAGGTTTAAATTATGGCTGAGTCCCTTATGGACATTAAAAGAAGAATTTCTTCTACTAAAAAAACCGGTCAAATAACAAGAGCCATGCAAATGGTCTCTGGTGCTAAACTCTCTCGTATTGAAAAGAAATCTATTGCTTATCAATTGTACGCAAACAAAGTGGAAAGTATTGTTAGACATTTAACAGCTGCAGATGTTTTCAAAGAATTATCAGTTTCTGATGATTCAACTGATCCGTTAAGTCTAAACAGTCTTCTAAAGGTTCGTGAAGTCAAAAAGACCGCTTATGTTGTCATTACAAGTGACCGTGGTCTTGTTGGTGGATATAATAGTAATATTTTGAAAGCCATGATGGAGATTTTTGAAAAGAAATACCATAATGACATGAGTAAATTTACTATTATCTCTTTAGGTGCCACTGGTACTGAATTCTTCAAAACACGTGGTTACGATGTAGCTTACGAATACCGTGGTTTACCAGATATTCCAACAGTTGAAGATATCACACCAATCATGAAAACAATTTTACAAATGTATCAAGCTGAATTGTTTGATGAGATTGATATTTGTCATAATCATCACGTTAACTCATTGGTTTCTAAGTTTACCAACGCTAAGTTGTTACCACTTTCAGAACCTGACGATGTTACGCCTGAAGAAGAACAAGTTGCTAGTGAATACATTACAGAGCCAAACCCTAAAGCAGTTTTGTCTGCAATTGTACCTCAATATATTGAGTGTTTAGTTTTAGGAGCAATGATGGATGCAAAAACAGCAGAGCATGCTGCTTCTGTAACAGCTATGAAGAGTGCGACTGATAATGCTGACGATCTAATTGCAGATTTGTCATTACATTATAACCGTGCCCGTCAGGCTCAAATTACTACAGAGATCACTGAAATTGTCGGTGGTGCTGCTGCACTTGAATAGTTTAGAAAGGAGCCAAATTAATGAGTAGCAAAGGTAAAGTTATTCAGGTAATCGGTCCGGTTGTCGATGTGGAGTTTCCTTTAGACGGAGATCTTCCAGAACTTAACGACGCTTTAGTCGTTGCAAAACATGACGGATCAGTTATCACTCTTGAAGTTGCCCTAGAATTAGGTGATGGCGCCTTGCGTGCTATTTCTATGAGTTCTACCGATGGACTTCAAAGAGGTGCTGAAGTTACAAACACAGGTAAACCAATTTCTGTACCAGTTGGTAAAGAAACATTGGGCCGTGTATTTAACGTTTTAGGTGAATCAATCGATGGAGGCAAGCCATTTCCAGCTGACTTCCCAAGAAAGAGTATTCACCGTCAAGCACCTCCTTATGATCAATTAAATACATCAACAGAAATTCTTGAAACAGGTATCAAAGTTATCGATCTTCTCGAACCTTACGTTCGTGGTGGTAAAGTTGGTTTGTTCGGTGGTGCCGGTGTTGGTAAGACCGTTCTAATTCAAGAATTAATCCATAACATTGCTGAAGAGCATGGTGGTATTTCAGTATTTACTGGTGTTGGTGAAAGAACACGTGAAGGTAATGACCTTTATTATGAAATGAAGGAATCCGGTGTTCTTGCTAAAACAGCCATGGTTTATGGCCAAATGAACGAATCACCTGGTGCTCGTATGCGTGTTGCCTTAACAGGTTTAACAATTGCTGAGTACTTCCGTGATGTTGAAGGACAAGATGTTCTATTGTTTATCGATAACATCTTTAGATTTACACAAGCTGGTTCAGAAGTTTCTGCCTTGCTTGGACGTATGCCTTCAGCCGTTGGTTATCAACCAACATTGGCTACAGAAATGGGTCAATTGCAGGAAAGAATCACTTCTACAAAGAAGGGTTCAATTACTTCAATTCAAGCCGTTTATGTTCCTGCCGATGATTATACTGATCCTGCTCCTGCTACAACTTTCGCCCATTTGGATGCTACAACCAACTTGGAACGTAAGTTGACTCAACAAGGTATTTATCCAGCTGTTGATCCACTAGCTTCATCATCATCTGCTCTTGATCCCGATATTATCGGTAAAGAACATTATGATGTTGCTACACAAGTTCAACAAGTTCTTCAAAGATATCGTGAATTACAAGATATTATTTCTATCTTGGGTATGGACGAATTGTCTGACGAAGAAAAAATTGTTGTTGCACGTGCAAGACGTATTCAATTCTTCTTGTCACAAAACTTTAGTGTTGCTGAACAATTTACTGGTGTACCCGGTTCATATGTTCCAGTTGAAGAAACAGTTAAAGATTTCCGTGCTATTTTGGATGGTAAATATGATGATGTTCCAGAAGATGCCTTTAATGGTGTTGGTGGAATTGATGATGTTCTAGCCAAAGCTAAGAAATTAGGCTGGACACCTGCTGGTGAAGAAAACAACGATGACAACGCTACTGAAGCGGTTGCCAACTAACATAAGGAGGAAATAATATGCCTGATATTATGAAGGTCAATATTGTTACTCCTGATGGTGTTGTTTATGACCATCATGCAAGTCTCGTTGTATTGAGTACCATTGATGGTGAGATTGGTGTTATGGCACATCATGCACCTATTATTGCCCCATTGGTCATTGATGAAGTACGTGTACGTCGTGTAGACAAGCCTCATCATGAAGACTCAATCGCTGTAAATGGCGGGTTCTTGGAGTTTAGCAATGATCTAGTATCTGTCGTAGCTAATAGTGCCGAAAGAGCTAGAGATATTGATTTGAGACGTGCCAAGTATGCTAAGCAAAAGGCTGAAAAGACTATCGAAGTTGCTGAACAAAAACACAACGTTGATGATTTGGCCCGTGCACAAGTATCCTTACGTAAAGCCGTTAATAGAATTAACGTCAGCTCACATCGTAATTAGTTAATAATAAAAAGATCGAGGAAACTCGGTCTTTTTTTGCGTCTTAAATTAGTTTAAAGTATTTACCACAATGCCACATAATAATTAAGAAAATGTTATTATCTAGAAAAGTGAGGTTTATAAAATGACAAGTATAGGAATAAATGCCATAATTACGCTTGTAAGTCATGTTATATTTATTTGGTTAAGTTTTAATTTATTACAAGTAGTGGATTGGAAAAAGATTTATAACAAAACCAATCCTAAAATGTTACAATTACTTGTAGCATTTATTGCAATCGCTCTTGGTTATACAGTAAGCTCGTTTTTTATGAGCCTATTTAGTCTATCCCAAAATATAGCCTTGCTTTTTAAATGATTCCAGGTTTTGGAGGAGAATATTGTGCAACAGATAATCGTTAATGGACCTACGCAATTAAAGGGAACTGTAAGAATTGAAGGTGCGAAGAATGCTGCCTTACCTATATTGGCGTCAACTCTTTTAGCCTCAAAGGGAAAAACCTCTTTAACAAATATACCTCCGTTATCAGACGTAATTACAATGTCCAAAGTCTTGAAAGCTTTGGACGCTAAAGTTTCTTATGATGAAATTGATGAAGTTTTAACAGTGGATACTAGTGAAGGAACATCAACTACCGCACCTGAAGATTTAGTCGACAAGATGCGTGCTTCAATTGTTGTTTTAGGGCCTTTACTAGCTAGAAACAAGGAAGCTCATGTTGCAATGCCTGGTGGCTGTGCGATTGGTTCGAGACCAATTGATTTACACATTAAAGGTCTTGAAGCAATGGGAGCTAAGTTCACTCAGAATGGTGGCTTTATTGATGCCACAACTGATGGATTACACGGTGCTAATATTTATTTGGATTTCCCAAGTGTTGGTGCTACTCAAAATATTATGATGGCTGCTACCTTGGCAGATGGCGAAACAATTATTGATAATGCTGCCAGAGAGCCTGAGATTGTTGATTTAGCAAATATTTTAGGTAAAATGGGTGCTGATGTTATTGGTGCCGGTACTAATACTGTTCGTATTACTGGTGTATCAAGCTTGCATGGTTGTGAACATTCAATCATGCAAGATAGAATTGAAGCTGGTACATTTATGGTTGCTGCAGCTGTAACAAATGGCGATATTTTTATTAAAGATGCTGTTGCTGCACACAATCGCCCATTAATCGCTAAGTTGATTGAAATGGGTGTTTCTATTGATGAAACTGATGAAGGAATTAGAGTTATCGGTGGTAGTCAACTCAAACCAGTTGATGTTAAGACAATGCCACATCCAGGTTTTCCAACTGACATGCAGGCACAGATGACTTTAGCTCAATTGCTAAGTGTCGGAACAACTGTTATGACGGAAACTGTTTTTGAGAATAGATTCATGCACTTCCCAGAATTTGGGAAGATGAAGGCTGATTATAAGATCGAAGGTAATTCAGTTATTATGTTCGGTCCAGCCCAATTAAGTGGTGCTAATGTTGCTGCTACTGATTTACGTGCTGCTGCAGCACTAGTTCTAGCAGGATTAGTTGCTGAAGGTGAGACTAGAGTTTCAAACCTTCAATATTTGGACCGTGGATATTATCAATTCACTGAAAAGTTAAGAAATTTAGGTGCTAACATAAGACGAGTTTCTGTCGATGAATCTGGTCGAGAAACCCTAGTATTAAATACAATACCAAGTGTTACAAAATTAGCTTAGGGGAGTGGGGATTCCACCTCCTTTTTTTATTGGCAATTTAATGATTAAGCTGGTTATGATATACTTTTTGTGATTAGATTTTTGGAGGATATGGCATGACGAAATATCTAGGAATAGATTTAGGTACAGCAAATGTACTTATTGATGTAAAGGGAGAAGGTATCGTTTTAAACGAACCCTCCGTAGTAGCAATTAATACAAATAATAATGAGGTTGTCGCTGTTGGTAAGGACGCTTACATGATGGTAGGTAGAACACCTGCTAACATCAAAGCTATCCGTCCGTTGAAGGATGGGGTTATTGCTGACTTTGATATTACTGAAAAGATGCTTCAATATTTCATTGATAAGTTGAATATGAGAAGTCGTTTCTCAAAGCCAACTATTATGATTTGTGCCCCAACTAACGTTACTCCGGTTGAGCAGAAATCAATTATTGAAGCCGCTGAACAAGCTGGTGGTGGTAAAGTTTACTTACAACTTGAACCAAAAGTTGCCGCTGTTGGTGCTGGTTTGGATATTTTCAAACCTCAAGGAAATATGGTTATTGATATTGGTGGTGGTACGAGTGATATTGCCGTTATATCAATGGGAGACATCGTTACAAGCCGTTCACTACGTTTTGCGGGTGATAAGATGACTGGTGCCATTCAAGCCTTTATAAAGCAAAATCATAACCTTATTATTGGTGAAAGAACTGCTGAACAAATTAAGATGGAAATCGGTTGTGTTATGGATGCCGACGAAAGTAAAACATTCTCAGCTAGTGGTATTGATATCGTTACTGGATTACCTAAGGAAATTACTACTAATGAAGTAGAAATCCAAAAGGCTCTGTCTGATGGTGTTGATCAAATTGTTGATGCTGCAAGAAATGTTTTGGAACAAACACCTCCAGAACTTTCAGGTGATATCATTGATCGTGGTATCATGCTAACCGGTGGTGGTGCACTTTTGAGAAATCTTGATAAATTACTTTCAGAAAAGCTTCAAGTACCAGTATTAATGACTGATAGTCCACTTGATTCCGTTGCTTTAGGAACAGGTGTATTATTAGACCATATTGAAAAACATAAAAAATACTAGGATGAATAATGAAAAGAGATTTTGGTAAAGAATATCGTCGCGATATTTTTAGAAAAATAGGTTGGGTACTATTATTAATGTTAATTTTTTTGGTTTTGGGTATGTTAATTGGTTCAGCATTGGGTGGATCTAATCCTTTAGCCGTTCTTTGGCCTGGAACATGGATGCATATGTTCGACTTTTTAAGATAATATGCTGAAAAAAATTTTAATTGGAATCGTTAGATTCTATCAAAAATTCATTTCACCAGTATTACCACCCAGTTGTCGTTATTACCCAACGTGCTCAACTTACTTTATTGATGCTGTTAAGAAGCATGGTGGAATTTTAGGTACAGTTATGGGGATTGCACGGATATTACGTTGTAATCCTCTTGTACGTGGCGGAGTGGATCCAGTACCAGATAATTTCACCATTTTTAGAAACCCGCATCCAGAAAAATACGAAGATGAAATTATAGCAAAAAAATTTCATAGCAAAGAATAGGAAAGATTTAATGGCTAATAGAAAAAAATCAGTTGAAATAAACTTAAAAGATATCAGTAGTGATCCTGAAACATATGAACTTTGGGATGGCAAAAAGTATATCGGAACTATCAAAAAAGAGGGAGATCGTTTCTTATCTTTTGTTGAACGTAATGAAACTCCTTTTAAATCAGTTAAATTGGACGATGCAATCAGTGAATTGCTAATGCAATATAATTTACATAACCATTAACAGGTGAAGTATGCAAATAAGAGAAAATGTTAAAAAAAATGATGTTGATTCAAGAATAGATTACGGCATTATCTTTTCGGTAATGATGTTAGCAATAATTGGCTTAATGTCTATTTACGTTGCGACTATTCAAGATTCACAAAATCCGTTGAAGAACGTTGTTACACAGCTAGCTTGGTATGTCATTGGTGCGGTCATTGTGGCTGTTATTATGCAGTTTGATGCCGAGCAATTATGGCAAGTGGCTAATTATGCCTATTTTGCTGGTATAGCGTTACTGTTCTTGGTTTTGATTTTCTATAGTAGGGCCTATGCTGCTACAACAGGTGCTAAGAGTTGGTTTGCTATTGGTTCATTTACCTTCCAGCCATCTGAAGTTATGAAACCGGCATTTATTTTAATGTTGGGTAAAGTAATCACAAATCATAATAGTGAGCATCGAGTACATACGATCAGAAATGATTTCTTGTTGATTGGTAAATTATTTCTTTGGACATTGCCAGTCTTGGTACTTCTAAAATTGCAAAATGATTTTGGTACTATTTTGGTTTTCGTGGCCATTCTAGGTGGAATGATTTTAGTTTCTGGTATAGATTGGCGAATTCTATTAACGGCCTTTATAATCGGTGCGGTCGTTGGTGGAGCTGCTTTGACCTTTGCTACAACTGATTGGGGACGAGAGGTTCTGGGTCATTTTGGATTCAGAGCTTATCAATTTGCTCGTATTGATAGTTGGTTAAATCCGTCAGCCGATACTTCTGAAAATGGGTATCAGATTTGGCAGAATATGAAGGCTATCGGTTCGGGACAGTTATTTGGTAAAGGCTTTAACGTTTCTAATGTTTATGTTCCGGTCCGTGAATCCGATATGATTTTCTCAGTTGTTGGTGAGAATTTTGGCTTTATCGGTTCATGTGTATTGATTCTGTTGTATTTCTTATTAATCTATCAAATGATTCAAGTTACCTTTGATACTAAGAATGAATTTTATGCTTACGTTTCAACAGGTGTTATCATGATGATTTTGTTCCACGTATTCGAAAATATTGGTATGAGCGTTGGATTACTACCACTTACAGGTATCCCGTTACCATTTGTTTCGCAAGGTGGATCGGCTCTTCTAGGAAATATGATTGGTATCGGATTAGTTATGTCGATGAGATTCCATCATAAGAGTTACATGTTTGAAAATGGTACTTTTAAACAAAGGTAGGGGTTTACGATGAGTGATAAAGAATATTTTTGGGTAAATAAGGGTGAGCATACAACACGTATAGGATTGACAAAAGCTGCTCAAGACACTTTAGGTGATGTCAAATATGTTGAGCTACCTGATATAAATAGTGATATTAAAAAAGGAGAATCTAGTGGTGAGATAGAAGCTCAAAAGGCTGTTATTGAACTAGAATCACCTGTTACTGGTAAAATCGTTAAGGTTAACGATAAATTAAATGATAATCCCGAGTTATTAAATGGTACTGAAAAAGATGCATGGTTCTTCGAAGTAAATAATTAAATTTTTAAAATTTATCTTTTTATTGTTGCTTATTTCTTGCAACATTTTTTAATAACTGTTTAAATTATCCTTGGAATTAATAAATGAATGGGGATAGTTTAGAATGAAAATCTTAGGTGAAAAAATTCGCCATTACAGAAAACTCAGAGGTATTTCACAGTCTGAGTTAGCTGATGGCATATGTACACAGGCAACCGTCAGCCTGATTGAAAAAAAAGACAAGATTCCAAGTATGGAAATATTGGTTCGCATTTGTGAGAGACTGGGTATCACAATGAACCTCGTAATCGTCAATGACGATAGTCAAATTTATTCAATAATTAGCGATATCAAGAAATCGTTCTATCAAGATGATTTCGATGGCATTAATGACAAACTGGGTAAGCTTAAAAACATTAATGTTAACAACAAACAAGAAATTAAATTGATTCACTTTTTCCACGGTTTAATCGAATATGTTGATAGTAAAAACTATGACAAGGCAATTTTTGATTTTAATCGTGCAATGAACGTTAATATTGCGAATGTTGACATGTACGATATTCTGATCGATGTCTTTACTGCAAAAGCATATATCAATAAAAAGTCTGTCGATGAAGCTAGAGTTTATTACAATCAAGCTAAAGACTTGATTAAGTCCAGTTTGGATAAAATTGGCGATGAAAATTATCATGATAGCATTTTAATTTACGCTAACATGGCTGATTTATCATTGAGATTAGATGATAATCAAAAAGCTATGGAATATGCTAATGAAGGTATCTTCATTGCTAGAAGAGAACAAACATTATTCAAACTCGATGAGATGTACTGCTACTTAGCAGATGCCGGTACTCGTGAAGGTCAAAAGACCGATGAGGACTACATCAAGGCATATGTGATTTCAAGTATCAGTGAGAACAAACAAGTATTTGAAAAATTAAAATCTAAAGTGAAAGATATGCATTTGAATATCTTTTAATATAAAACAATTTATTAAATTCCAATAAAAAAGAGGAGCGATTCGAAAGAATCGTTCCTCTTTTTGTTCGATTAATTATTTCTTTTGCTTCTTAATTGTCTTGTTGTCTAAATCTGTTCTAACAACTAGAACATCACATGCAGCAGTTCTAGTAACATATTCTGTAACAGAACCAATCAATAGTCTTTCCATAGCGTTCAAACCAGTAGCACCGATCATAATTAAATCGATACCAAGTTTCTTAGGAAATTCAGTAGCGATGATTGATTTAGGAGCACCATATTCGATACTGTAATCAATTTCATCTACTCCAGCATCATTAGCTGTTTTGACGTAACTCTTAACTGTTTCCTTGGCTTTTTCAGTAATTTGTTCGACCATTGTTGAATCAAAACTAGAAACGTTTTGGAAAGCTCTAGTATCAATAACGTGAACCAAATGAATTGCAGCTTTGTTTCTCTTAGCGACTTCTACAGCCTTTTTAAATGCTAACTCTGCCTCAAATGAACCATCAATTGGTACGAGAATGTTTTTATATTGTTGTAACATAAGTATCACCCCGTTAATGTAATATTACTGCTTTTATATCTTTATTTTAGTTGATTGGGACAGATAAATACAGTCATCAGCGGATATTTGCTAAATAAATTGAAAAACCAGCAGCGATTAGACTACCTAAAAGTAGGGTAATGATGTTTGCCTGTTTACTGCCAATGATAGCGATACCAATGCCTAGTAGTGATACCAAAGCTAAAAGAACAGCAGTAAATCTCATTACGTTTTTCAAAGTAAGATTTTCATCTGGTGCATAGATCAGGAACTTTTTATCACTGTGTGACCAAAGTGTGTAAGCTAAAGCTAATAAAAATATAATGAAGAATGCCATGAGAACTTTAATTATCATAATTATTCTAACTCCGTTTTGAATTCTTTTTCCATTCGTGTATTTGTTGCATTCGTAGATTTAGAGCCTGTTCATATTTACCAGTTGCGTTGGGTTGATAATATTGCTTATTAACCAAGTTATTAGGTAAGTATTGTTGGTCGACCCAAGCGTTAGGATAGTCATGTGGAAATTTATAACCAATACCATGACCTAATTTCTTGGCACCTGAATAGTGTGCGTCCTTTAAATCATCTGGTATTGAATTAGCTTTTCCATTTCTGACATCATCTAAAGCAGCATCCATAGCCATCATACCAGAATTGGACTTGGGACATAAACAAAGATCAATTACGGCATCTGCTAAGGGAATACGCGCTTCTGGTAATCCGACCATTTGAGCTACTTGGGCTGCTTGAACAGCTCTTGCACAGGCCTGTGGGTTAGCTAAACCGACATCCTCATATGCACAAACTAGCAATCGTCTGATAGCAGAAGTCAATTCACCAGCCTCAAGTAGTCTAGCTAAGTACAATAGAGCGGCGTTTGGGTCACTGCCTCGAATTGATTTTTGAAAGGCTGAGATAACATCGTAATGACTATCACCGTTTTTGTCAGCTGAAATAGCTTTTTTCTGAACTGATTCTTCAATTGATGTAAGATTAATATGAACAGTGTCATCATCATCTTTTTTGGTAGAAAGAACTGATAATTCCAAACCGTTGAGAATACTCCTAAGGTCACCATTGGTTGAACTGACCAATAAATCTAGCGCATTTTCATCTAGTTTGACATTATACGTACCTAAACCGTTCTCTTTGTCATTTAAAGCACGCTTAACGGCCTTTTTAAGGTCATCACTATCAAGTGGCTTCAATTCGAATATCTGCACTCTGGAGCGAATAGCGGGGCTTATATTAATATAGGGATTTTCGGTGGTAGCACCAATTAAAATAATTGATCCACTTTCTAGTAATGGTAGGAGAAAATCTTGTTTAGTTTTGTCTAGTCGGTGAATCTCATCTAATAAAAGTACGACAGTTCCACTCATTTTTGCTTCTTCAGCGACTATTTGTAAATCTTTTTTTGTATCAGTGGCAGCGTTCAGCTTTCGAAAGGCATACTGGGTACTTCCGGCAATCGCACTGGCAATACTGGTTTTACCAATCCCAGGAGGACCGTAAAGTATCATTGATGATAACATCTTGGCTTCAACCATGCGTCGAATAATTTTATGTGGTCCAACAAGGTGTTGCTGGCCAACGACTTCATCGATATTAGTTGGGCGCATTCGAAATGCTAATGGTTTTTGCATAATTCCTCCTATATAATTAATATGTATATTTTACAACAAAGGATTGAGGACATGTTTGATAAAAATGATTTTGAAGTTTTTAAAGATATGACTTTACCAGGACGTTTAAATTTAATTAAAACAAATTTAGATCCAAAATTCGAAGTTTTTGGTTCTGAATTGCAAAAAAGTCTTGAAAAAGAATACCAACAAAAATTCTATATGAAAATTGCTAAGCATCAACGTCGGACGAAGAATCCGCCACCTGATACTTGGTTAGCAATTAATCAGGATAAAAAGGGTTACAAGAAAACGCCTCATATGGAACTTGGACTGTGGCCGGACCGATATTTTATTACCTTTAGTTTGTTAGCTGACATTAAGAATCGTTCAGCCTACTATCCAATTTTGAAAAAATATCAGGATAAAATAATATCAGAAGGTTGGGGTGTATCAAATGATCACACTTCAAGCCTTTTGAAACCAGCGACTGAATTACCAGCAGTAATGGCACATTATGAAAAAGTTAAGTCTAGTGATTTAGTGATTGGTTTTGAATTGAATTTAACCGATGAAATTGTTCAAAATGGTAACTACGATCATTTGTTATTCAATAAATTTGTAGATTTGAGTAAATATTTAGTCTTGTTCAATCGAGAGGCTGCTGAATAAGCAGTCTTTTTTATTTGTCCTTTTGATGGCCGTTATAACGACTATTAATTATAGTTTATTTCATTTATCAGTTGTTTAATTTACGGGTTACTATTAATTTTAAGTATAAAAAAAATACATCCACCAAAGAGTGAATGTATTCTTGTAAAATATTAAAGAATTTGGTTGTAGTATTCAACAATCAATGATTCGTCAATATTTGGTTCTAGTTCGTCACGTTCTGGGTTACGTACTAGTGAACCTGTCATTGAGTTTTCGTCATAAGTAACGAAACCAGGACGACCAACAACGTTTTCAAGGTTATCTTTAACAATTGCTAGTTCCTTTGACTTTGTACGAAGGCTGATCTTTTGACCAACTTTAACTTCGTATGAAGGAATATCAACACGTTTGCCATCAACTGTGATGTGACCGTGGTTTACAAGTTGACGAGCTTGTGGACGTGAACTTGCTAGACCTAAACGGTAAACCATGTTATCCAATCTTGTTTCAAGAAGGATCATCAAGTTGATACCATGTAGTCCATCCATCTTACCGGCACGGTTAAATAGGTTACGGAATTGACGTTCGTTAACATCATACATGAAACGTAACTTTTGCTTTTCAGCTAATTGTTGACCGTATTCTGAAACCTTACGACGGCCACCGTTTGGTCCATGTTGACCTGGGGCATAGTTTCTACGGGCAATTTCCTTACCTGTACCTGAAAGTGAAATTCCTAAACGACGTGATAATTTCCAACGTGGTCCTGTATATCTTGACATATATATATTCCTCCAAAATGTTTGTCTGGAGTAAAATAATTAACTAGAACTTAGCATTCGTGCAGTTATCGTTACACTGTTCACCTTGTGCAGCCACAGGTTACTAATTGAACTAAATCGTCGATAACTGTTGACGTTCTTGCCGTTCTTTGCTGCATATTTTACACGAAAGCTAGTATACCGTGATGCGTAGTGAAAGTCAAAGTTATTTTTTTCTGATTCAATAGTTTAAAACTTTATTATGAAACAGCAATACCAGCAATAATGTTACTAATATTTGTTATAATTTCCTAAAGATAAGACTGATTCGTCAATGGGGTGTAAAAGTGTTTGCAATTATTATTGGAATAATATTAATCATTTTGATCTTCTTATGGTACATGTGGTTCTTGCAACGAAAGAATGCTGGTACTTTAAATAAGTATAAAGATCAAACTGGTGAGTTGAAAAAGGCTCAATTAGATGACAAGATCGAAAAATTAGAGAAGATGAAGTTAGCTGGTGCCAGTGCCGTCAGGTTTAATCAACTTAAATCTGAATATCATAAGCAGACTAATCACGTTTTCTCTGATATTTTGACACAAATGAGAAAAGCAGAATATAAGAATACTGAATTCAAAGTATTTGGATCAGCCGGTGATTTAAAGAAAATCGGGGCTGAATTGACTGATTATAAGAAGAAGATTGATGAGGTTTCTAAGGGATTTGAAGAATTACTTGCTAGTAATGAATTGAATGCCACTCATAGTGAGGAATTACAGAAGCAATATCAAACTCTACGGAAACAAGTTTTAACTCAATCATTTAGTTATGGTCCTGCAACTGATAAATTGGAAGATGAATTGTCAGAAATTGCCAACTTATTAGATAAGGAAAAAGAGTTAACTACTAAGGGAGATCATATTGAAGCTAGTCAATGCCTAGATGATGTCAAAATAAAACTAGGTTTGATAACTGATCAACTAAAGATTATTGAACCTTTATACCATGACTTAAATGAAGTGTTCCCCGGACAAATTGATGAGATTAAATTTGTTTATCAAAAATTGGCTACTCAATATTTCCACTTTAATGATGATATTGTGCAGTTGATTGGTGATGTTCAGGCAGAAGTTGAGGAGTCCAATACCAAACTGGGCGAGCTAAATTTTGATGCAGTTAATACTAATAATGAAGATATTAAGCAAAGAATTGATGATCTATACGAAACCTTAACCTTAGAAATTGATGGTAAGAGAGAAGTTTTAAAGGAACAAAAACCAGTATTAGACTATATAAATCATGCCGTATTCCAACACAATCATTTGGATAAGAGAATTCGTAAATTACAAGAGAGTTATATTTTAACTGATAAAATGCTTGATACATTCAGTACTAATTTCACAACGTTAAACGAAGTTCGTCGTGAATATGATGTGGATGTTCAAAGTATTGCTGATAAAAAAGTTATTTTCTCTGATGTCAGAAATGATTTCAAGGGAATTGTTAAGCATTTAGATGAAATTGAAACTAGTGAGAAGACAATTAATGATGACTTAAATCAGATGCTTTCTAGCGAACAAATTGCGCGTAACAGTGTTAATGATTATGCCAAACGTTTAGAGATTCAAAAGAAAATCATGGAACAGTTACGATTAAATGGCTTACCAGATGATTATTTGGATTATTTCTACATGGTCTATGATGAAATCAATAAGTTATATGATGAGTTAGATGCAGACCAAATTAATATGGAAGATATCAGTAAGCAAGTTATTGTTACCCAAGAAGATTTGGACAATTTAATTGAAAAGACTACTAAATTAAAATATGACGTTCTATTGGCCGAAAAATTATTACAGTATGCCAATCGTTATGCCAATAAGAATCCAGAATTCACTGATCAATTGGTTCGTGCACGAGCATTATTTGATTCAGATTATAATTATGCGGATGCTGTTTCAGTCATTTCTGAAGCACTTGAAGGTGTCGAAGTTGGATCAGTCGATCGAATAAAAGAAACAATTAATTCATGATTTACAGAAAATGTGTTAAATTATAAGAGATAAAATTTTAGGCCCTTGAGGCCTTTTTGTTTTGAGTGAGGCAGAAATGATATATTTTGATAATAGTGCAACAACAAAAGTGAACGATTCAGTTCTAAAGACATATAATGCTGCTAGCCAGGAATACTTCGGTAATCCTTCTAGTTTGCATAAATTAGGATTGAAGGCTTATGAGTTATTGGAAACATCTCGTAAACAAATTGCTAATTTGATGGGCTTTAAACAAGATGAAGTCGTCTTTACTAGTGGTGGTACTGAGGGAAATAATTGGATTATCAAAGGAACAGCTTTTAAGAAGCGTGAATTTGGTAAACATATTATTACAACTGAAATTGAACATCCTTCAGTTATGAATACTATGCATCAGCTTGAAGAGTTAGGATTTAAAGTAACTTACCTTCCTGTTGATAAAACTGGTCATATTAGTGCTGATGATTTGAAAAAGGCCATCAGATCCGATACAATTCTTGTCTCAACTATGGCAGTTAACAATGAAATTGGAGCAATTCAACCAATTCATGAAATTGCGAACGTTTTGAAGGATTATCCAAGTATTAGTTATCACGTTGATGCCGTTCAAGCTATCGGTAAAAACTTACAAGACAAGTTTATTGATCCTCGTGTTGACTTCTATACATTCTCTGGTCATAAATTCCATGCACCCCGTGGAATCGGTTTCATTTATATAAAGGAAGGCAAACAGCTTGAACCATTAATGGCTGGTGGTGGTCAAGAATCTGGTCTACGTAGTGGAACTGAGAATACACCTGCTATTGCTGGTATGGCTAAAGCTATTCGATTATTGAAAGATAATGAGGCTGGTAAAGCTGCCAAAATGGAACAATTGAAGGAAAAATTGGTCAATCATTTGCAGACTTTGGACCATGTTCATATTTTCTCAAAAATTGGGGATGACTTTGCTCCACACATTATTTGTTTCACAATTGATGGTGTTCGTGGCGAGACAATTGTTCATACCTTCGAAGATCGAGATATTTATATTTCTACAACTAGTGCTTGTTCATCCAAAAAAGGATTGGAATCAGGTACTCTAAAAGCTATGAATATTCAAGAAAACGTTGCTACAAGTGCAGTGCGTGTCAGCTTGGATGAAAGTAATACAGAAGCAGAAATGGATGAATTCATTAAGAATCTCGATGAAGTTCATGACCATTTTCAAATTTTGAACTAGGAGATTTACATGGAATATACTGAAATTATGGTTCGCTACGGCGAATTATCAACAAAGGGTAAGAATAGAAAAAGCTTTATCGACCGTCTTCATGGTAATGTTGCTAAAGTTTTGAAGGATTATCCTGATTTAAGAATGCAACCACATCGTGATCGTCTACATATCAACTTGAATGGTGTTGACGCTAAACCAGTTATGGAAAAGTTAAAGAATGTTTTCGGAATTCAAACTTTCTCATTGAGTGTTAAGGTTTCACGTGACTTTGAAGATGTTAAGAAAAAAGCAATCGAAATGATGCATGAAGCTTACAAACCTGGTATGAGTTTTAAAGTTGGAACAAAGCGTTCTGACCATACTTATCCACTTGATACTAATCAAGTTAACCTTCAATTAGGGGATGCTATTTGTGACGCTTTCCCTGGGATTGATGTTGAAATGAAACGTCCTGATATCAAAATTTCCGTTGAAGTTAGACAAGATGGAATTTATCTTTCATATCTAACTGTCAAAGGTGCTGGTGGTTTACCTGTTGGTACTGCCGGTAAAGCTATGTTGATGCTATCAGGTGGGATTGATTCACCCGTTGCTGGTTACCTAGCAATGAAGCGTGGAGTTGATATTGAAATGGTTCATTTCTTCAGTCCTCCATATACTTCAGAACAAGCCTTGAACAAGGCTAAGGAATTAACTTCTAAATTGACTGCCTTCGGTGGTAATATCAAGTTTATCGAAGTTCCATTTGCTGAGATTCAGGAAACTATTAAAGCAGGAGTTCCAGAAGGTTACTTGATGACAATTCAACGTCGATTCATGTTGAGATTGACTGATATGATTCGTGAACAAGAACATGGTTTAGCTATTTTTAATGGTGAAGCTGTTGGACAAGTGGCATCACAAACACTGGAAAGTATGGCTGCAATTAACGATGTTACAACCACACCAATTTTGCGTCCGGTTGCTACAATGGATAAGACAGAAATTATCAGATTGGCTGAAGATATTGATACATTCAATTTATCAATTCAACCATTCGAAGACTGTTGTACAGTCTTTGCTCCACCAAGTCCTAAAACACGTCCAAATATTGAGAAGACACGTAAATTTGAAAGTTCACTTGATATTGATGGATTATTGCAACGTTCAATGGATGGAATCAAGATTACAACAATCGAACATGGCGACAAGTTCATGGAAAGTGATCAAGAAAACATTAACAGTTTGCTATAATATTAATTGACGTTTGTTAAATTATGATTTATTATCAGAATATCAGCTTTGAGCAGAAGGGCTGACTAGGGAGATTTCAGAGAAGGCATGTCGTTGAGAATTGCCAAATCAAGCTAATCAGTTGTTATCTGTGAGCTATCATTTTAAATGATCGGGCCACCGTTAAATGTTGAGTGAGGAACTCTTTTTGAGTTTTTAATTTAGGTGGTACCGCGAGTCTTCGTCCTATTCGGATGAGGGCTTTTTTTATAGCCTCTTAGTGGCTGTGCCACTTAGAGGCTATTATGGGGACGTCGAAAGACGTCCGTATTCCATGAACTTAACGGCTAAGCCACTTAGAGGTTGTTATGGGGACGTCGAAAGACGTTCGTATTCCATGAATTAAGTGGCTGTGCCACCTAGAGGCTATTATATGGTGACACCGAAAGACGTAACAAACCCATAATCCCAAACCAATTCACTCAAATCATTATTAAATGAGCAACACAATATCCGTAAACAAAAATTCTAAGGAGAAAAACCCTATGAGAGAAATCGACATGGATACAAAATACAATCCAACCGAAGTCGAAGAAGGTCGTTACCAAACTTGGTTAGACAACGATGATTTCAAACCTTCTGGTGACAAGAAAGCTAAGCCTTATTCAATCGTTATCCCACCACCAAATGTTACAGGTAAGCTACACATGGGCCACGCCTGGGATACAACTATTCAAGATACTTTGATTCGTTACAAACGTATGCAAGGTTTCGATACACTATATCTTCCTGGTATGGATCATGCCGGAATTGCTACACAAGCCAAAGTGGAAGCTAAATTACGTGAACAAGGTATTACTCGTTATGACCTTGGCCGTGAAAAATTTGTTGAAGAAGTTTGGAATTGGAAAGATGAATTTTCTTCAATTATCAAATCACAATGGGGCAAACTAGGTTTATCACTAGATTACTCACGTGAGAGATTTACCCTTGATGAAGGATTATCAAAAGCTGTTCGCAAGGTCTTCGTTCAAATGTATAACGAAGGTTTGATCTATCGTGGCGAATACATTATCAACTGGGATCCACAACTACAAACAGCTCTATCAGATATTGAAGTTATCCACAAGGATGATCAAGGTGCCTTCTACCATGTTAAGTATCCATATGCTGATGGTTCAGGTTACATTGAAATTGCTACAACACGTCCTGAAACAATGTTTGGTGATGTTGCTGTTGCTGTTGCCCCTGACGATGAACGTTACAAGGATATCGTTGGTAAAGGAATCGTTGTTCCACTTGTAAATCGTAAGATTCCAATTATTGCTGACCATTATGTTGATAAGGATTTTGGTACTGGTATGGTTAAAATCACTCCAGCCCATGACCCTAATGACTTTGCTGTTGGTAATAGACATGATCTTGAACGTATTAATACAATGAATGCTGACGGTACTATGAACGAAAACGCCGGTAAGTATAACGGTATGGATCGTTTTGAAGCTCGTAAAGCCATTGTTAAAGACTTACAAGATGATGACGATATGATTAAGATTGAACCTTACATGCATAGCGTTGGCCATTCAGAACGTTCTGGTGTACAAGTTGAACCAAGACTTTCTACACAATGGTTCGTTAAGATGAAGCCACTTGCAGAAATGGTTTTGAAGAATCAAAAAACTGATAATAAAGTAAACTTTGTTCCCGACCGTTTCGAAGATACATTCACGCAATGGATGGAAAACATTCACGACTGGGTTATCTCAAGACAATTATGGTGGGGACATCAAATTCCTGCTTGGTATAACAAGAAGACTGGCGAAACATACGTTGGTGAAGAGGCTCCTAAAGATATTGAAAACTGGGATCAAGATAATGATGTGCTTGATACATGGTTCTCAAGTGCTCTTTGGCCATTTTCAACTATGGGTTGGCCAGATGAAAACTCAGACGACTACAAACGTTATTTCCCAACTGATACTTTAGTTACTGGCTATGACATTATTCCATTCTGGGTATCAAGAATGATTTTCCAAAGTTTGAAATTTACTGGCAAGAAACCATTTGATAACACTGTTATTCATGGTTTGATGCGTGATTCACAAGGTCGTAAGATGAGTAAGTCACTTGGAAATGGTATTGATCCAATGGATGTTATCAAGAAGTATGGTGCCGATGCACTTCGTTGGTTCACTATGAACGGAACAACACCTGGTCAAGATACAAGATTTAGCTATGATAAGATGGATGCTTCATGGAACTTTATCAACAAGATCTGGAACGCATCACGTTATGTAATCATGAATCTTGATGACGATACACCAGCTATGGATGACCTTTCAAAGGTTACAAGTTATGACCTTTCAGATAAGTGGATTCTTGCTAAATTAAACAATGCCATCAAGAGTGTTAATGAAAAGATGGATAAGTTCGAATTTGGTGAAGTTGAACGTACATTGTACAGCTTTATCTGGAATGATCTTTGTGATTGGTATATCGAAATGAGTAAGGCAACACTTACTGGTGACGATGAAGCTGCTAAGAAACAAAAGAAGATGATTTTGACATATGTTCTTGATCAAACTCTACGTTTAATGCACCCAATCATGCCATTTGTTACTGAAAAAATTTGGTTATCTATGCCACATAATGGTGAGACAATCATGCATGCCAAGTATCCAGAATATGATGCTGAATTAGACAATGAGGACGCTATGAATCAAATGGACGTCTTGATCGACCTTATCAAGGCATCAAGAAAAATCCGTGTTGAAGCTAATGCCCCAATGTCTAGTGCCGTTGATATTATGATCAAACCTCAAGATGATAAGGTTAAAGCTGTTATTATGAATAATACAGAATACATTGACCGTTTCATGCATCCTAAGGATTTGAAGGTTGCTACTGACTTGACTGCACCAGCTTTGGCTATGACTTCTGTTACAACTAATGCTGAATTGTATGTTCCACTAGCTGAATTGATTGATCTTGACGAAGAAATTGCTCGTCAAAATGATGAAATGAAGAAGTTGGATCAAGAAATTACTCGTTTGGACAAGAAATTGTCAAACAAAGGATTTGTTGCTAAGGCACCTGAAAAGGTTGTAAATGAACAAAAAGAAAAACTTGCTGATTATCAATCTCGTCAAGCCAAAGTTCAACAAAGAATTCAACAACTAAAAGATAATAAATAATTTATTGAGTATATAATAAAAAAGGGTTGGCTAATGTCCAACCCTTTTTTATTTAATAATGGGGTGATGAAAATTGTTAGATAACTATCAAGAAGCAATTAACTATATCCATTCATTACCTAAATTTAAAAGAACTAATAATTTAGATAATATAAAAGAAGCACTACATATTTTAGGAGATCCGCAGAATAGCTATAAAACTATTCATATTACCGGTACAAATGGTAAAGGTACAACTAGTAATTTTTTGGCTAATCTATTTGAAGGTACAGGTAAAAAGGTTGGATTATTTATTTCACCTTTTGTAAAAGTATTTAATGAACGGATTCAGATCAATCATGAATATATTTCTAACGATGACTTGCTGGAGAATGTTAACTTAATTAAAGATAAAATTAGTGATATTCCGTTAGCAGAATTTGAATTTGTAACTATTTTAGGTTATTTTTATTTTCGTAATCGCGTCGATATAGCTGTTATTGAGGCAGGAATTGGTGCAAAACATGATAAAACTAACGTGATTGTACCTGAAGCCTCCATTATTACTTCAATAGACTTAGATCATGAGAAGTTGATTGGACCAACGCTGCAAGATATTGCTAAGGAAAAGTCAGGTATAATTAAACGTCAAAAACCGATTATAACAGGGATGTTACATGAATCCGTTAGAGGAATCGTTGAAGATACAGCGACAGAGATGGATAGCCAGATTTATGAATTTGGAAAAGAATTTGGAATCAGAAATTTTAATACAAAAAATTTTATATTGTCATTTACGTATTATGATAACAAGGTTACGATAGAAGGGTTACAGTGTAGTGGATTTGAAAAAACCACAGCTATGAATGCTGCAATTGCTATCTGTACTTTCTTACGTTATCAAGATTCTCAGCACGAGAAGGTTTCTGTTACAACTATAAAAGAAAATCTCGATAGTCATCACATGTTGGGACGAGCTCAAATTGTTAAAAAGAGTCCCTTAGTTTTGATGGATGGTGCACATAATATTTCAGCAATTTACAATTTAATTAATTCTTTATCAACAAATTATGAAAATAAAGATATAATTGTTTTGTATGCTGGAATGAAGGATAAAGATCGTAAAGAAATTATTGAAGAACTTGCTCCAAGGGTTAATCACATATATATTACGACTCTCGAGATGCAACGGTCCGCTAAAGCTCATGATTATAACTTATCTGAGTATAGTAATCTTTCCTTTGTTGAAAATTATCGTGATGGATTACAGAAAATAATTGGTAAAATGTCTATAAATCAAATATTATTAATTACAGGTTCTTTTTATTTGATTTCTGATTTAGAGAGTTATTTCTCGTAATTTAGAGTATGATGATAAATTTAAGAGAAAAAATTCTAGCATATGGTGTTAGCACCTTAAAAGATGAAGAATTATTGGCTGTAATTATTGGAAATGGTACTAAGAAAAATAATGTCTCAAAACTGGCAGAGAAAATTGTTTGTGATTCGGGTAGTTTAAATTTGAACTTAGAGCAATTAATGTCGTTTAATGGTATTGGAGTAGCGCAAGCATGCAAAGTTTTAGCTGCAATTGAATTTGGCACTAGAAAGATTCAATCCGATACTTTATCCGAAGACATTGTTTCTGTAAAAGATGTTGGACAACATTTAATAAATAAAATTGGTGGTGCCCCACAAGAAAAGCTAATAGCTGTTTATTTGAATAATAGCTATCATATAATTGATGAGAAAGTTATTTTTATTGGCACAGTCGATCAGGCAACTGTTCATCCACGAGATATTTTGAGAGAAGCGTTGACGATATCTGCAACACAAATTGTGATTGCTCATAATCATCCGAATGGCTCATTGATGTTTTCGAAAAATGATCAAGAATTTACTTTGAGATTAAAAAAGTGTTGCCAATTAATAGGAATAAACTTAATAGATCACTTAATTATTACAAAAAAAACATATTCGAGTATAAAGACCTTAAATTTAATTTAGGATATGATTTTGTCGTACTTTAAATCGGTACTTTATATGATATAATTTTGATTAGCGTAAAATGTGGTGTGTACTTAAAGGAGAGAAATAAATTGTTTGGTATTGGATCAAAGAAGCTCGGTATAGACTTAGGAACTGCAAATACTTTAGTTTATGCTGAAGGAAAAGGTATAGTTTTAAACGAACCTTCAGTTGTTGCAAAAAATAACAACACTGGAGAGATTGTTGCTGTTGGTTCAGACGCACGTGAAATGATTGGACGTACACCTGGTAGTATTTCTGCCATTCGTCCTATGCGTGACGGTGTTATCGCTGATTACGATACAACAGCTGCAATGATGAAATATTTCATTGAAAAAACAGCAAATAATTCAAAACCCTCAGTAATGGTATGTGTACCAAGTGGTGTTACTGAAGTTGAAAAGAGAGCTGTTATTGAAGCTACTCAACATGCTGGAGCTCGTGAAGCATATGTAATCGAGGAACCATTTGCTGCTGCAATCGGTGCTGGACTTCCTGTTATGGATCCAACTGGTAATATGGTTGTTGATATTGGTGGTGGTACTACTGATGTTGCTACTATTTCATTAGGTGGTATCGTATCATCACGTTCAATTCGTGTTGCTGGTGATAAGTTTGATGAATCTATCTCTGCATATATTAAGTCAAACTACAACTTACAAATTGGTGAAAGAACTGCTGAAGATGTTAAAATCCAAGTCGGTTCAGCCTCAATTGAAAAATCAAAAGAAATTGATTCAATGCAAATTCGTGGTAGAGATTTAGTTACTGGCTTGCCTAAGACTGTTCAATTAACAGGTGAAGACATTGCTACAGCTATTCACGAAAATGTTGAAGAAATTATTGAAACAATTAAAGAAACTCTTGAGGAAACATCTCCTGAAATTGCTGCCGATGTTATTGATCATGGTATTGTTCTTACTGGTGGTGGAGCATTATTACATCACTTACCAGAAGTAATATCAGAAGCAACTGGAGTTCCTGTGTTCATTGCTCAAGACCCACTAGATTGTGTGGCTATCGGTACTGGAGAATCACTTAAAAATATCGATGTAATGCGTCGCCAAAAATAAGCGGGTTATTCCCGCTTTTTTTTATTTGATCTACTAGGAGGAAGCAATGCAAAAATTTTTTTCAAATAAAAAATTAATTATTTTAATGATACTTATTATCGTTACTTTTGGTCTTTTGGCGATTACGGTTAATATCCGTGATAAGAAGAATACACCGCCATTAGTTCAACAAGTAGGTAATGATGTCGTCAGTGTTGTTGGTGGCGTATTTGCTTATCCAACTAACGCTGTAAAAAATGCTACCTCAGAATTTTCTGATTTGTATAACACATATTCCGAGAACAAGCGTTTAAAAGCTAGAATCGGTGAATTAGCACAAAACCAGGCTAAATTAGAAGTAGTTCAAGATGAAAATAAGAAATTAAAGCAAGAATTGAATTTGAATAGTACTTTGACTGATTACAGTACAATCAATGCATCTGTTTTGTCACGTTCTCCAAGTAGTTGGCAAAGTTATTTAACAATTAATCGTGGACAAACAAGTGGCATTAAGAAAAACATGCCTGTTATGTCTGGTAAAGGATTGATTGGTAGAATCGTTGAAGTTGATAAGATCAGTTCTAAGGTAGAACTCATTTCAACTGATAATGAATTGAATGATAAGTTTGCTGCTGAAATTTCTGCCAGCAACAATAACAACATTACTGGTGTCGTTAGTCGTTATGATAGTTCAACTGGCGATTTAGTAATGGAGAATGTTAATTCAACTAAAGATATTAAAAAAGGCCAAAGCGTCATCACATCTGGTTTGGGTGGCCTAACACCTCGTGGATTGTACATTGGTAAAGTTTATGGAATTAAGAAGGATAATTACGGAATGACAAATTCTGTTTATATTACTCCGGCTGCTGAATTGCGTAACTTTACTGTTGTAACGGTTATTAAGTCATCTGTTAAGGGTGAAAATTAATGAACATTAAAACACGCAAGATTGTTGGTCAGGTATTATTCATTTTAATTGCATTTTACTTAGATGGTTTAATGAAATGGGCCTTTTTGAATAATATGAATCACGGCGTTGTCGCGATTTTGCCACAATTTATGTTGATGGTTATAGTTTTATTGACTATGCGGATTGATAATCGCCGACAGTTGATTATCTATGGCATAGCTTTTGGATTGGTCTATGATTCCTACTATTATGGGATTATTGGATTATATACTGTTCTGTTGCCTTTATTAATGATTGGAATTGATCATTTTAAATTCCTTTTAGTAAAAAATAATATGGGATATGAATTGTCTATTTACTTTCTATCTCTAACTTTTTTACAATCAGGTATTTATTTACTTGAAAGATTATTGCAACAGACTAATACAAATGTTTTAGATTTCATCACGTACACACTGGGACCTACTTTGCTGTGGAATATTGTAGTTTTATTCATTCTCTACATACCACTAGCTAATATATCCGAATGGCTTGTGAAATATCGGAGGGATAGTAAATGAGTGACATCATTCTAAAAGGTGGTAAAGAGGGCTTTTCAGTCATCATTGATGAAAAGGCCAATTACGTTGATGCGTTTAAAGAATTAAAAGAAATGATTATGAAGCAAAACGTTGAGTCTACCAACAAAGATGAAGATGTTATTAAATTTACTATTAAAACTGGCAATAGATTATTAAATGATGATCAAAAGGATGAGATAAGAGAATTCTTTGAAAAATATCCACAACTTGAATTGGTTGATATTGAATCTGATGTTGAAGCAAAAGATACCGTTCAAGAATTTCTCGATAAGAACAAAACCAACATTGAGTCTGGCATTGTTCGTAGTGGTCAAAAATTAGTCTATCAAGGGGACCTCATCTTCTTAGGTACGTTGCATCGGGATGCTCAAATATGTGCTACCGGTTCAGTATATATTTTGGGTGAGGTCAACGGAATTGTTCAAGCGGGCTATCCGGATAATACCGGAGCATCAATTTTAGGTAATTTAGAGAACATCGATCAATTAAGAATTGCTGACGTGATTGAAATTGTGACTGAAGATAATAAAGCTGATTTCCAAAATGGTAAATTTGCTTTTATTGATGATTTACATTCAATTAGTGTCGATAATTTAACTAATTATAAAGATAGATTGAACGATTTAAGAAAAAGGACAGGTTAACTATGGGGATATCAATAGTTGTAACTTCTGGAAAAGGTGGAGTTGGTAAAACTACTACCACTGCTAACGTTAGTACTGTCTTAGCAAGCTTAGGTAAAAAGGTTTGTATGGTCGATTTAGATATCGGACTAAGAAACTTGGATGCAGTTATGGGATTAACTAATCGAATAGTTTATGACATTGTTGATGTCGCTCAGCATCGTGTTGTAGTTTCTCAAGCATTAGTACGTGATCCTAGGTTTGAAGACAACTTGTATTTATTAGCAGCTTCGCAGTTTGCTGATAAGTATGTTTTAGATAAGGATTCAGTAGGAAGTATTGTGGGAGAATTGAAACAACGTTTTGATTTTGTCATGATTGATTGTCCTGCCGGAATTGAATATGGTTTTCAAAATGCTGTTTCCATTGCTGATGGTGCCTTAGTCGTTACTAATCCTGAAGTCGCATCTGTTAGTGATGCCGATAGAGTGGTTGGTATTTTGGAAAATATGAATATGCCAATTACACCACATTTAATTATTAATCGAATTCGTAAAAATATGATCAATGAAGGAACTTCAATGAAGATTGATGATATCGTTAATCATTTAGGGATTCCTTTGTTGGGTATCGTAATTGATGAAGATCGGGTTATTTCAGCTTCTAACTCAGGACGAACTGTTGCGTTTGATCAATATAGTGAGGCCGGTAGAAGTTACCAAAACATTGCTAGACGTATGTTAGGCGAGGATATACCTTTGGATTTATCAGACCATACAAAAAAAGTTGGATTCTGGGGCAGAGTCTTTGGAAAAAAATAAACAGTGTGGTAAACTTTCCATGAATCGAATATAAGTCAACACAGGGGGAGCCTTCAGCTGAGAGTGAACTAATAGTTCAGACCCTTTAAACCTGTTATGCTAATACATGCGTAGGGATAGTGTTGTTCAAGCAAATGCTCGAACTCTCTTGTGATGACAAAATCAGAAGGGAGTTCTTTTTTGTGACAGAAGTAGGTAAGAAAAACGATTTGATCGTTTTAACAGAGGGTGCTTTAATCACCGCTTTAGCGATGGTTTTATCATTCGTTCCACATTCCACTGGTGTATCATCCGTCGAATTTGTGTATGGTTTGATACCGATGTCAATTTACGCTTTGCGTAGAGGCTTAAAACCAGGTTTAATGGCTGGCCTTGCTTGGGGAATCTTGGACCTCGTATTGAGAGGATTCAGTAGTGGTGGTTTCTTGAATCCATTACAAGGATTTGTCGAATATCCATTAGCTTTTGGTGTCGTTGGTTTAATTGGACTTGGAAGTGTGCAAGTTAAGCGTTCTATTAAAGATGGCAAGAGTGCGTTGGGATTGATTATTTTTTATTCAGCTCTTGGTTTCTTTGCTAAATATTTCTTGCACTTTATTGCTGGTGGTATCTATTGGGGAACTTATGCACCAAAGGGTATGAACCCATGGATCTACTCACTAGTTATTAATGGTGGAAGTTTTATTGCCAATATGATCATGCTAGTAGTTCTCGCTGTTGTTTTGAATCGTGTCTTTAAGCAATTAATAATCGTTAAAAGTTAATAAGCTAAATTAAAAAGGAGTTCCTGAATAATTATTCAGGAACTCCTTTTTTGCTATGCCATTATAAAAAATCTTAGTCAGTATTTAGATGAAACTCATAACTGAACCGAGAACTACACCACCGATTGTTACGAGAATCATTAACCAAACAACAATTTGAATGATTTTTGTTAATGTGCTTTTAGGCTTTTTTTCGTCCAAAACTTCCACCACCTAGTTTATCTATAGTGAAATGGTACGTCATTATGCCAAAATATGCAATATTTGTAATTGCTTTCTTCCAAATGTGGAAAAATCCCCCACTTCTTAAAAGGTATAATTGTCAGTGGTTTTGCTCTTTGAATTTTACAATTGATTGATTGTTGAATATCGTGTGGTTAAAAGTGGTAATTTGTGGTAAATTAGGAAGTGTTAAAGAATCGAGGTGGACTGTCCATGTTCATGGGTGAATTTCATCACACACTTGATAGTAAAGGTAGAATAATAGTACCTGCTAAGTTCAGAAAAACACTTGGTGATGAATTCGTGATAACTCGAGGCATGGATGGTTGCCTTTTTGGGTATACATTAGAGCAATGGTCTAAACTTGAAGCTCAATTGGATAAATTACCCTTAACAAAGAAGGACGCAAGAGCGTTCACTCGTTTCTTTTACTCTGCTGCGGCAGAGGTGGAGTTTGATAAGCAAGGTCGAATAAATCTTTCGACATCGTTAATCAACTTTGCCAAATTAAATAAAGATTGTGTAATTGTTGGCGTTTCTGACCGAATTGAAATTTGGGATGAAGAACGTTGGAATAACTTCAACCGAGAGGCTGAAGAAAACTTTGAAGAAATATCGGAGAAAATGACTGACTTTGACTTCTAATGAATATAAACATAAAACAGTACTTTTAAAAGAAACTATTGATGAAGTAAATCCTCACGACAATGGAATTTACGTGGATGCCACGTTTGGACGCGGTGGACATAGTAAAGAGCTATTAAGTAGGGTTCACAATAGCCATTTATATGTTTTTGATCGTGATGAGGCCGCTATTGAAACCGGTGAAAGTATTCAAAAAGATGCTGATATAATTGGCGATAACTCGCTAACCTTGATACGTGATAATTTTGAAAATATGCAAGAACGTTTGTCGGAACTTGGCGTAACTGCTGTTGATGGTATCGTTTATGATTTAGGAGTTTCATCTCCTCAATTTGACGATGCTGTTAGAGGGTTTAGTTATAAGAAGGAAGCACGCCTAGATATGCGTATGGATCAAAGACAAGATTTGGATGCAGAGAAGATTGTTAATGATTGGTCATATAATGATTTAGTAAATATTTTCTATAAATATGGCGATGAAACATTTTCGAAGCAAATTGCACGATCCATTGAACGTATAAGAGATGACCATCGTATTACTTCAACTTTGGAATTAGCTGATATTATTAAAAATGCTATTCCTGCAGCTAGAAGAAGAACCGGTGGACATCCAGCTAAACGTGTATTTCAGGCAATTAGAATTGCCGTAAATGACGAATTAGGGTCACTTGAAAAATCTCTAAATGAAGCCATTAACTTATTAGCCCCACACGGCCGTATAAGCGTTATAACTTTTCAATCAAAAGAAGACAGAATTGTAAAACACATTTTTAAAAATAATTCACATGTTGATTTACCTAGGGGATTACCAGTTATTCCGGATGATGTTAAACCAATATTAAAACAGATAACTAGGAAACCTATACTGCCTAATACTGAAGAATTATCTGAAAATAATAGGGCACATAGTGCTAAATTACGTGTTGTTGAAAAGATATAATGGAGAATTAGAAAGATGAGAGAAGAAAGCACAGCTAGAAATTTAAATGACTATCAGGTTACTGAACAACCGGAACCAGAAAAAGTTGTTCAAGCAGCTCCACAGACACATAGCGTTAGTCTGTCAAAATTTGAGACCGTATCCATTGTTGGTCTCGCCCTTTTGACGTTGGCATTAATGGTGGTTTTGGTTAGTACGAAAGTTTCTATGACTTCTTCTCAAAATAAATTAGATAGTCTAACGACACAAATATCTAAAACAAATACAAGTAATATAAATCTAAGACAAGAGATTTCTGAGTTAACGAGTTTTGATCGTTTTTCTTCGTTCGCAAAAGAGCATAATTTAAAAATGAGCGACAACAATGTAAGGAATATATCAAAATGAACATGTTCAGAAAACTATTAAAAAATAAGGCAAGGCGCAATCATTATATAGTTGGTATATTAATTTTGATTGTGACTGCCTTTTCTTTTATCCTTTTTATCCAAAGGTTCGCATATATATCAATGAACAAGCGATATGACGGTGTTAATTTGGTTCAAAGGACAAAGCAAAAATATGAGAAGGTCACCCAGGTTAATGCTAAACGTGGTGATGTTTTGGACGTTAATGGCGACATGATTGCTGGAGATTCAACAATTTATAATATCTATGCAATCATTGATCACAAATCAACGACTATTTCAGGTAAAAAGAATTACGTTAGCGACAAAGAACAAGCTGCTACAGAGTTAAGTAAGTATTTACCTCTTTCCAAGAAACAACTAGTGAAATATTTAACGCCGAAGAATAAAAAACAGTACCAAGTTGAATTTGGCCAAGCAGGTAGGGGCCTTTCGATTGAAATCAAACGGAAAATATCTGCATTAAATATTCCGGGGATCCACTTTATCGAATTACCTTCTCGTTCTTACCCTAATGGGGTATTTGCGACTAATTTGGTTGGAATCACAAAGGCTGATAATGCGAATGATCAAGACAGCAATATCAGCGGTGTAATGGGTATTGAAAAATACTTCAATAAGATGTTATCTGGCCATAATGGTAAAAGAATTACAAAAGTTGATTTTAATGGAAATGAATTACCTAATTCACAAGTAATTGAAAAAAATTCAGCCGATGGTTCGTCTATTTATTTAACTATTAATAGTCGGATTCAACAGTATGCTGAAATATTAGCTCAAACGACTGAAGAAAAGTATGAGCCAAAGGACCTCCAAATTTTGGTTATGAATGCTAAAACTGGGGCAATTGAGGCTGCAACACAGCGTCCAACCTTTAATCCCACAACGGGAAAAGGATTGTCTAATAGTTGGAGAGATACTTTAGTTGAGGATCAATTTGAACCGGGTTCAGTTATGAAGATATTGACTCTTTCTGCATCAATTGATTCGGGAAATTATGATCCAAATGAATTGTATAAATCTGGTTCAGTTGAAGTCGGTGGACGAACAATCAGTGATTGGAATAATGCTGGTTGGGGATACATTCCACTTTCTGAGGCATTCCCAAGATCTTCTAACGTTGGTATGGTTAAGTTAGAAGAGAAAATGGGTTCTAAGACTTGGATGAATTATATGAACCGATTTAAACTTGGTAAAAAGACTGGAATTTCCTTACCAGGGGAAGTAGCTGGTGGTGTTTCCTTTGAACATGCCAGTGATCAAGCTATGACTTCATTTGGACAAAGTGTGAATGTTAACACAATCCAAATGTTGCAGGCTTTTTCAGCAATCGCTAATGGCGGTGAAATGATTAAACCACAGATTGTCAGTAAGATAGTTGACTCCGATACAGGCAAAACTACTAAACAATATAAACGTGAAGTAGTTGGCAAGCCAATCAAATCTAGCACAGCTAAACAAGTTCAAAAAGCTATGCGTCAGGTTGTTACAAAGAACTATGGTACTGGATTGGTTTATAACATTCCTGGAGTTAAAGTGGGTGTTAAAACCGGTACAGCTCAAATTGCCTCACCTGAGGGCGGTTATATGACGGGATCGAATAATTATATTTTCTCTGTTGCAGGGATGATTCCTTATGATGATCCAAATTACATCGTCTATATAACAATGCGTCAACCACAGAAAATGACGGAATCGCCAGAAAAGATTTTGTCAGAGGTCTTTAATCCATTGGTCAAGAGATTGGTCAGTCAAGGTCAATCACCTACTAATACAACCGAGGCTGGTAGTCAGTACGTTAATATTCCAAGCTTGTTGGATAAATCAACGAAAGATGCCTTAGCTAAGATTAAGAAACTTAATTTACAATCAGGTGTCATCGGAACAGGTGACAAGGTTGTTCAACAACTTCCAGGTAGTGGCGAAAAAGTCATGCCAGGTCAAAGAATCGTTCTTTTGACGAATGGCGCTATGACAATGCCAGACCTTTCCGGTTGGTCTAAGAATGATGTTTTGAAGTTCGCAGAGATAACTGGTAAGAAGGTTGATATTAAAGGTGACGGATATGTTGTGGAACAATCTGTGAAATCTGGCCACGTTATAAATGACAGTGGTAAAATTATAGTTACATTGAAAAATAAATAATTAAGGGGATTTTCATGGAATTAAGTCATATTATTTTCGATATAGTTAGTTCGTTTGCAATTGTAGCTGTATTTATGCCTTTTCTAATTGGCTATTTAGTTGCACACAAAGAGGGACAATCAATTCGTGAGGAAGGTCCTAAATGGCATGAAAAGAAGTCGGGAACACCTACTATGGGTGGATTACTGATTATTATTGCCATGTTAATCACAAATATTTGGGTTGGAATTTGGCAAGGTCAATTAACACATTCATTATTGATTACTACTTTTGTAATTGTTTTGTATGGATGTATTGGTTTTATTGATGATTTCATAAAAGTTTTCAAGAAACGAAATCTTGGCCTTAGGGCTTATCAAAAACTAGCTCTACAAATTATTGTTGGGATTATCTTCCTATACGTTTACAACGATGATCAATTACCAATGAACTTCAGTATTCCAGGTGTTCTATCAATTAACTCAGCTGTAATTTTTATTTTATTTACTCTATTCTGGTTAGTTGGTTTTTCAAATGCTACAAACTTAACAGATGGTTTGGATGGACTTTTAGGTGGCTTAGGAACAATTTCTTATGCAACTTACGGAATCATCTCGTTGAATCAGAACCGTTTTGATTTAGCAATTGTCTGTTTCTCAGTTGTTGGTGCATTATTAGCATTCTTGTTCTTTAACCATAAGCCAGCCAAGATTTTTATGGGTGATGTTGGTTCATTAGCACTTGGTGCCGGTTTAGCGGCTATCTCAATCTTATTAGGTCGTTACTGGTCATTGCTCTTGATTGGACTCGTTTATGTTGTTGAAACAATGAGTGTTATGTTGCAAGTCTTCTCATTCAAAGTATTCCATCGTCGTATTTTTAAGATGACACCAATTCATCATCATTTTGAAATGATGGGCTGGACTGAATGGAAGATTGATATTATCTTTTGGATTGTTGGAGCAATATGTTCTGCAATTTATTTAATTTTATTTGTATAGGAAGTAATGGATAGCGATGAAAACAAAAAGTAATTATTCAAACAAAAAAATCTTAGTGTTAGGTTTAGCTAAAAGTGGATTTTCAGTTGCTAAACTTTTGAAGAAGATGGGCTCTGACGTCACAGTAGTTGATTCAAACCCCTTAGAAAAGAATACTGAGGCCAAAGAATTAATTGATGCTGGTTTTAAAGTTATTACTGGTAGTAATGACAAAAACTTAATTGATGATTCGTTTGACTATATGGTTAAGAATCCTGGAATTGTTTACTCCAATGAATTAGTTCAACAAGCTGAAAAATTGAATATACCCGTAATCACGGAACCTGAAATAGCTTATAGTTATTCAGATGCTACGATGGTTGGTGTAACCGGAACTAACGGTAAAACAACCGTTACAACTTTGATTCAATTGATGTTGAAACATTCACCAGAATTTAAGAATTCTTATTATGCCGGTAATATTGGTATTCCAATTTCTGATGTAATTCAAAAAGCTACTAAAGATGACGTTATCGTAACTGAACTATCAAGTTTCCAACTTGAAGGTACAATTGGATTGCATCCTCATGTTGCTGTGTTAAATAACATCTATTCAACACATCTTGATTTTCATAAGACACGCGCAAATTACATTAAGGCTAAAATGCATATCACTAAGAATCAAACTAAGGATGATTACTTTGTTGTTAACTGGAATACAGAGGAGTGGCAAGGACTTGCTAAGCAATCTGACGCCAAAATACTTCCATTTTCAGATAATCAAGAATTAAAGAATGGTGCTTTTGTAAAAGATGATATTATTTATTGCAACGGCGAACGTATAATGGACACGAACGAAATTAAAATTCCTGGTGAACATAACGTTCAAAATGCTTTGGCAGCAATTAGTGTGGCCAAGTTATTCAAGGTAAATAATGACGATATTATTGAGGTACTATCGGCCTTTAAGGGTGTCAAGCATAGAATACAATATGTCGATACCTTTGGTGGACATAAATTTTATAATGACTCTAAGGCAACTAACGTTGAGGCAACTATTGTTGCTTTGACCGCATTTAAAGAATCAATCACATTAATTGCTGGTGGACTTGATCGTGGAAATGGATTTGATGAACTTATTCCTTCTCTAAAAGGTAAGGTAAATAATCTAATTGTTTACGGCCAAACTGCCGACAAAGTTATTGAATCAGCCGAAAAAGCTAATGTCTCAAATATCGTTAAAGTTAACGATTTAAAAGAAGCTGTTCCAGAAGCCTATAAGGAAAGTGATGCAGGGGATGTAATCTTACTTTCACCTGCCGCAGCGAGTTGGGATCAATTTAAAACCTTTGAACAACGTGGAGACCAATTTATTGATGAAGTTGAAACTTTAAAGGGAGAAGTTAAATAAATGACAAAAATGCGCATAATTGTTTCCGGTGGTGGAACAGGTGGACATATCTATCCTGCAATGGCCTTAATTAAGCGTCTAAAAGAACGCGACATGATTGATGAAGTTTTATACGTAGGTACTGAAAAAGGTCTAGAGAGCAAAATTGTAAAGAATGCTGGTCTTAACTTCAAGACAATTGAAATAAGAGGATTTAAACGTAAAGTAACTTTGGAAAATGTCAAAGTTGTTGAATTATTCCTATCAAGCATTCGCAAATCTAAAAAAATAATTAAAGAGTTTAAACCAGATATCGTAGTGGGTACTGGTGGTTATGTATCAAGTGCAATTGTCTATGCTGCACACACAATGCATATTCCCACAGTTATTCATGAACAAAATACAATTGCTGGTGTAACTAATAAATTCTTGGCTCATTTTGTTGATAAGATTGTAATTGCCTTTCCAGAAGCAATCGATCAATTCAGTGAGAAAAAGAAGATTATCTTTGCTGGTAATCCTCGAGCTCAAGAAGTTGTTAACATTCAAAAGAACGATCGACTAAAAGAATTTAATTTAGCGGCTGATAAACCAACTGTTATGATTTTCGGAGGTTCACGTGGCGCAACACCAATTAATGACGCTACAATAGAATCGATGAATAACTTCTTGAAAGCTGATTATCAGGTGTTGTTTGTCACAGGACGAGTACATTATGACGGTGTCGTCAAAAAAATTGATTCTAAGTATCTAAACAGCGCAAATATCTCAGTATTGCCATATATTGATAACATGCCTGAAATTTTACCTGATATCAATTTGATTGTCGGACGTAGCGGTGCAACAAGTATCGCTGAGATTACCGCATTAGGAATTCCATCTATTTTTATTCCTAGTCCATATGTAACGCATGATCATCAAACAAAAAATGCTATGTCTGTGTCAAAAGTTGGAGCAGCAAAATTGATTCCTGAAGCAGAACTTACCCCTGAAGTATTATTTTCCGAGGTAAATGACATTATGAGTAATAAAAAACTTCAAGAAGAAATGTCAGAAAAATCCAAAAAAATTGGTGTCCCTGACGCAACTGATCGTTTGATAAAAGTTTTAACAGATTTAGTAAATAAGTAATGTATGAGGATTAATGGTGTGAAAAAGAGAATTAGAATAAGTAAGAACTGGCTGATTTTTATAATAGTTTTTATCATAATATTAATTGCTTATTTTGGTTCTTCATTGAGTAAAGTTAGAAATATCAATGTTGAAGGTGTAAATGATTTAGGCGCACAACAAGTGATCAATGCAACTAAAATTGATGATAATTCAGTTCTGCTCAACGTATTGGTACATCATAAATCGATTTTAAAGGAAACACAGAAAGCACTACCATCGATAAAATCTGCATCGTTGAAAAGCCGTAATCTGCGTGACTTAACAATCGATGTTAAAGAATATCCAACCTTAGGTTATATTTATAAAGATGGCGATTATTACCGAATTATCAACAACGGTAAGGTAATAAATCAGAAGATGAGTTCTCCGATTGGAAACTATCCAGTTTATAGTAATTTTGGTAAAGAACGGCTCAAGAAAATGTCGAACATATATGCAGAGTTACCAAGTAATGTTAAGACAAATGTTTCAGAATTTTATAATTCTCCAACAAAATTGAACCCATATCGTATCAAAATTGATATGAATGACGGCAATAAAGTCATCGCTGATATGAGAACTATTAAATCTAAATTAAAATATTACCCAGGTATGGCTGCCCAAATGAAAAAAAAGGGCGTTATAGATTTAGAGATTGGAGCCTATTCTTATCCCTTTAAAGACAAGAAATAGGTTTAAAATCATCATTTTTGTGTTAAAATTTTTTAATGAATAGATTTTTTTCAGGTAAGGGAGGCTGCCACGATTAATGGACAATTCAGAGTTTTTTGTAGGTCTTGATATTGGCACAAATTCGATAAAGGTAGTGGTCGCTGAATCGTCAGATGATAGATTGAGTATTGTTGGCGTTGGAAGCGAAAGATCACAAGGAGTCAGCCGTGGCGTTATAGTTGATATAGATAAAGCCGCAGGTGCTATAAAACGAGCTGTCAAGAAGGCCGAAACACAAGCAAATATTTCAATTCGTGACGTTGTAGTTGGCATATCGGCCAACATGTTACAGATAGAAAAATGTCAAGGTATGATTGCGGTTGGATCACAGTCAAAAGAGATTGCTGAAAATGATGTCCGACAAGTAATGTCAGCCGCTATGGTCCAAAACTTACCTAGTGAGAGAGAAGTTGTTTCTCTCATACCTAAACAATTCTCCGTTGATGGATTTAACAATATTCGTGATCCACGAGGGATGATAGGCGTTCGTTTGGAAATGACCGGAATAATCTATACTGCACCTAAAACAATCGTACATAATACAAAGAAGGCTATTCAAAAGGCCGGTTTAAATATTATTCATAAAGTTATTTCTCCAATGGCCTTGAGTCAAGTTGTCTTAAATGATGGTGAGAGTGATTTTGGAGCTGTGATTATTGATATGGGAGCTGGTCAAACTACAGCTTCTGTTGTACATGATCATAACCTTAAATTGTCGACTGTTGATTTTGAAGGTGGAGATTATGTTACACATGATATCTCAGTTGTGTTGAATACCACGGTTGAGAATGCAAACCAACTGAAACTTTATTATGGTAATGCTTCATCAGAGAAATCTGAGAATGATGATAATATTAGTGTTGAAGTTGTTGGTAAGAGTGAACCAACCATGATTTCGGAAGAATATTTATCCGAAATTATTGAAGCTAGATTAGACCAAGTCTTTACTAGACTTCAGGCACCGCTTGAAGATGCTGGGGCATTGTCACTTCCTGGTGGAATTGTTTTGACCGGTGGAGTTGCTGCCACACCAAATATTGAGGATTTAGCTAGAAGAATATTTGATGTAAAAGTTAGAAGCTATGTTCCAACTCAAATGGGCATGAGATATCCTTCATATTCATTGGGACTTGGTTTAGTTACATATGCTTCCAGACTGAATGATATCGGCGTTATAGCTGATAACGTTGTGAATGGAGCAACTATTGATAGAAATGTTAATAGACCGGTTGAATCACAACCAGTTCAGACTAAACCAGTTGAACAGGCACGACCAACAGCACAACCTCAAGAAAACAAGACAAATGACGAAAACGTTTCTAAACCTGAAAAGGGTAAGAAAGTGTCGAAAATCAAGGATTTCTGGAGTAAGTTTTTCGATTAATAACAAAATAAATAAAATTAAATTCAATTTTAAATAGGAGGAAATCCTTAATGGAATATACTTTAGACTCAACCGAAAATAAGGGAGCGGTAATCAAGGTTATCGGTGTCGGTGGCGCTGGTGGCAATGCCGTAAATCGAATGGTAGAAGCAGGAATTAAAGGAGTTCAATTTATTACTGCTAATACTGACGTTCAAGCATTGGAGAGTTCTAATGCTGAAACAAAAATTCAATTAGGACCTAAACTAACAAGAGGTTTAGGAGCTGGTTCTAATCCCGAGGTTGGACAAAAGGCTGCTCAAGAAAGTGAAGAAGCCATTAAAGAGGCCCTTGAAGGCGCAGATATGATTTTCGTTACTGCCGGAATGGGTGGTGGTACCGGTACTGGTGCTGCTCCTATTGTTGCTAACATTGCTAAAGAAAGTGGTGCTTTAACAGTCGGTGTTGTTACACGTCCATTTGCATTTGAGGGTTCAAAACGTTCACGCTTTGCAGCTGATGGTATCACTGAACTTAAAAAAGATGTTGATACTTTGGTTATCATTTCTAATAGTAAATTATTGGAAATTGTTGATAAGAAAACACCAATGGGTGAAGCATTCAGTATTGCTGATGATGTTTTACGTCAAGGTGTTCAAAGTATCTCTGATTTGATTACATCACCTGGATTTGTTAACCTTGATTTCGCCGATGTTAAGACAGTTATGTCAGATCAAGGCTCAGCTCTTATGGGTATTGGTCAAGCTAACGGAGAAAACAGAATTACTGAAGCAACTAAGAAAGCTATTTCTTCACCATTACTTGAAGTTTCAATTGATGGTGCTAAACAAGTTCTTCTTAATATTACTGGTGGACCAGACTTGTCATTGTTTGAAGCACAAGACGCAGCGCAAATTGTTTCCGAACAAGCTACCTCTGATGTTAATATAATCTTTGGTACTTCAATCGACGATACATTAGGCGACCAAGTTAAGGTTACTGTGATTGCAACTGGCGTTGAAAGTGAAGACAAGAAGAGAGAACCATCAAGACGTCCTTTGAATAATCCAATGGCAAAGTTAGATAGAAAACAAGCTAAGCCTAGCGACGATAAAGAAGCTGCTAAGCCACAACAATCTGCTAGTGACCCATTGGCTGACTGGGATATTAATCGTGATGCATCTAAATCAACTGATGTATCTGGTGAAAAGGGAGACTTTGAAATCTTCCAAAAACCAGAAACAATTGATTTGAGTGACGATAATGATGATTCAACTCCTCCAATTTTTAAACGTCGCAACAATAAATAATAAGGAGATTTTCTTATGGCATTTGAAAAATTAGGTAGTTTCTTTGGTATTAACGACGATGATGATGAATTTGAAGAGAAAAAAGTTGAAAATACTGAACCTAAAAAGGATTATTCAAATAACGAAAAGGTCGTATCAATGAGTGCAGCTAGTGAATCCAGAAGTGCAGCTAATAGTAAAATAGCAATATATCAGCCAAGAGTTTACTCAGACGCTAAAATTATTGCCAAACAACTTTTGAACAACAAGGCTGTGATCGTTAATTTCAACAATGTCAATGATGAACAATCTAAGAGAATCGTAGACTTCTTAACTGGTACTATTTTTGCTTTAAATGGTGAGATTAAACGTGTTGGAGAAAAGATTTTTCTTTGCACACCACCTAAGTTTGAAATTGATGGAAGCATACCAGATATAAACGAATAATAAGTCGAGGAAAGATATGGATCGAATTTTAAATGGATTACCAGGTGGCATAAGCCTCCTATTTCAAGCATATGAATTCATTATTTTTGTGTACTGCTTGATGAGTTTTATTCCAGCAATACAGAATTCTGCATTTGGTAGATTTATCAATATGATGGTTAATCCGTTTCTAAATTTAATTAGGAAAGTCATACCTACAAGTATTGGCTTTCTTGATTTCTCCCCAATAATTGCTTTGATAATAATCCAACTATTAGAGAGAGCAGTATTCATGATAATTTAATTATGGACGATAAAAAAGCAATTATGGGAGGCGGCTTCTTCAGACCAGAAGAGAAACCGTTCATTGATAAAATGGGTGATATGTTATTAAAAGCTCAATCAATGTACACTCCGCAACTTACTGATTTTTTGAATATGCGTGAACAAACCATTTTAAATAATCTGGTTAACAAATATGATGATTTATATGTGCATTATTTCGGTGGTTATCGAAATGCCGAGAGAGTCAGGGGAATTATTGCTCCTGACTATTTTGTGCCTAAAGAATCTGATTATGGAATTTCTCTCTATGAAATTCGTTATCCAGAAAAATTTGCTAATCTACACCATGGTCAGATACTTGGATCATTAACGGGTTCCGGTATTGATCGTGACCGGTTTGGTGACATTATTACTGACGGTGAGAGTTGGCAGTTTTTTGTCTTTGATTCAATGAAAGACTATGTTGAGAACCAAGTTAAAAAAATTGGTCCTTACAAAATTCATTTGATGGAAAAGGATTTTAAAGATTTACTTTTGCCCAAGGACGAGTCAACTGATGAAACAATTAACGTTCAATCATTGCGAATGGACGTTATTATTGCCATGGTTTATGACCTTTCAAGGCAGAATGCAAAATCCTTAGTAGAACATGGCAAAGTGCAAATTAATTGGGCTGTGAACAAGAATGCGAGTTCATTCATTACAATTACTGATACTTTAAGTGTCAGGGGCTTTGGTCGAATAAGAATTAATGATATTATGGGAAGGTCAAAGAATAATAAATATATCCTTTTTGTAAACATCATTAAGAAATAATAGGGGCGTGAAGTTATGGTATTATCACCAGTAGAAATACAGGATAAAGAATTTGATACTAAATTTCGAGGCTATGATCGCGACCAAGTTGATAATTTCTTGAAACAAACAGCTCAAGATTATAATTTAGCAATCCAAAAGAATGCTGATTTAGAAAAGCAATTATCAGATACAACGGAGCAACTTAAATATTTTACCGATATGAAAGAAGCTTTGAATCAATCTATTTTGGTAGCACAAGAGGCTGCTGAAAAGGTTAAAACTGAATCTGAACAAGAAGCCCAGATCATTGTTGAGGAATCACAAAAGAAAGCTCGTGATTTACTCAATCAATCAACTGATAAGTCCAATCAAATTTTGCAGGATGCTTCTGATCGTGCAAGACAAGTGACAATTGAAACCGATAATTTAAAACGCAGTGTTAATTCCTTTAGAGAGGGATTGCAAGGCATGTTGAAACAACAACTAGATATGGTTGATAATCCTGAGTGGTCAAAGCTTAATGACAGTACATCTACTGACAAACTTAAACAAGAAGTCGGAGATCAGTCAGGCGATAATTCAGCAAATGATTATCAGGACAATTCACAAGATTATGGAAATATGCAGGATCCGGTTTTCAAGTCAGATCAAATGAACTATAATAACAATATTCAGGATGATCAACCAGACGAATCTTATACGATCAGTCATCAACAAAATGAACCAACGTTTAATTTTAAAGATGATAAATCTGATGATGATCCTAAAGATAATTAAAAGAACAAGTGCTTAGTAAATTATTTTTTCAGCGAGCTAGTGTATAGTGTGAGACTAGTAAAAATATATTAGGTATATCAACTTTTAAACAACTGTATAATGATTTACCAATAGGTGGTATAACGAGGAACTCGTCCTAATTTGGATGAGCTCCTTTTATTTTAGAAGGGGTGAAGAAATGCGAGTAAAAGATACTCTAAACTTAGGTAAAACTAAGTTCCCAATGCGTGGTAGCTTGCCAACAAAGGAAGCTGAATGGCAAAAAGACTGGGAAGAAAACAAACTATATGAACGTCGTCAAAAATTAAATGAGGGTAAACCAACTTTTAATTTATTAGATGGACCTCCATTTGCTAATGGTGACATTCACATGGGACATGCTTTGAACAAGATTTCAAAGGATATCATCGTTCGTTACAAATCAATGGATGGATACCGTGCACCATATGTTCCAGGATGGGATACTCATGGTCTTCCAATCGAACAACAATTAGCTAAAAAAGGTATCAAACGTAAGGAAATGAGCATGGCTGATTACCGTAAGCTATGTTTTGAATTTGCTCAAGGTGAAATCAAGAAGCAAATGGCTGGATTCAAACGTCTAGGTATTTCTGCTGATTGGGACAACCCATACATTACATATCAACCAGAATTTGAAGAAGAAGAAGTTAAAGTCTTTGGTGAAATGGTCGACAAGGGTTATATCTATCGTGGTAAAAAACCTGTTTACTGGTCACCATCATCAGAATCAACTCTTGCTGAAGCTGAAGTTGAATATAAAGATGTTAAATCACCATCAATCTTTGTTGCTTTCAAAGTTCGTGATGGTAAAGGTCTAGTTGACAGTGATGCATCATTTATTATCTGGACAACTACTCCATGGACAATTCCATCAAATATGGCTATCTGTGTAAATCCTAAATTTATTTACGCTGAAGTTAATGCTGATGGTAAGAAATACGTTGTTGCCCAAGAAAGAATTAGTTTTGTGCAAGAACAACTTGGCTGGGAAAACGTTGAAATCCTTAAGACATTTAAGGGTGCTGAACTTGAAGGCCTAACAGCTACACATCCATTCTATGATCGTGAATCACCATTAATCCTTGGTTTCCACGTTACATTAGATGATGGTACTGGCTTGGTTCATACTGCTCCTGGATTTGGTGCTGATGACTTTGTTGTCGGTATGAAATATCACTTGCCAGTCTTCTCACCAATCGATGCACAAGGTCGTTTTACTGATGAAGTACCTGAATATGAGGGTGTCTTCTACGACGATGCCAACAAGATGGTTGCTGATCGTATGAAGGAAAATGGTTCATTATTGAAACTAAGTTTCTTCACTCACAGTTATCCACATGATTGGCGTACAAAGAAACCAGTTATTTTCCGTGCTACACCACAATGGTTTGCTTCAATTGATAAATTCAGACAACAAATTCTTGATGAAATTGAAAAAATCGACTTCATGCCTGACTGGGGTAAAACTCGTCTTTACAATATGATTCGTGACCGTGGTGACTGGGTTATCTCAAGACAACGTGCTTGGGGTGTTCCACTACCAATTTTCTATGCTGAAAATGGCGATCCAATCATGACTAAAGAAACTGTTGATCATGTTGCTGAGTTATTCGGTAAGTATGGCTCAGATATTTGGTCACAAAGAGATGCTAAGGACTTACTTCCAGAAGGATATACTAATCCAGGTAGCCCTAATGGTAAGTTCACTAAAGAAACAGATATTATGGATGTTTGGTTTGACTCCGGAACAGCACATTCAGGTGTTGCCAGAGCTCGTAAGGACCTTTCATTCCCAGCTGATTTGATTCTTGAAGGTTCTGACCAATACCGTGGTTGGTTTAACTCAATGTTAGTAACTTCTGTTGCTGCATATGGTGTTGCTCCATACAAAGCTGTTCTTTCACAAGGATTCACACTTGATAAAAAGGGTGTGAAGATGAGTAAGTCATTAGGTAATGTTATTGCACCTGCTGATATTGAAAGACAATTTGGTGCCGAAATTATTCGTCTCTGGGTTTCTTCAGTTGATGCTAGTTCTGACGTTTCCGTTTCCGTTGATTCATTCAAACAAGTTTCAGAAACATACCGTAAGATTCGTAACACTACTAGATTTATGTTGGCTAATACAACTGACTTTGATCCTAAGACTAATGCTGTGGCATATGCTGACCTCCGTCCAGAGGACAAGTACATCACAGTTAAGTTGAATGACTTAGTTAAAGATGTTCTTGCTGACTATGACAAGTATGATTTTGCTGACGTTACTAAGACTGTTGTTAGTTTTATCGTTAATGAAATGTCAACATTCTACTTAGATTTCGCCAAAGATGTTGTTTATATTGATGCTGAAGATTCACATTCACGTCGTTCAATGCAAACAGTTATCTATAACGTAGTTGTTAAAATGGCTAAATTATTAACTCCAATCTTGCCACATACTATGGAACAAGTTTGGGAATACCTTAAAGAGCCAGAAGATTTCGTTCAACTAGCAGAAATGCCTAAGGTTGAAGAAATTGCTGACCAAGCTGAAATTGAAGCTGACTGGTCAACATTCATGGACTTTAGAGATAATGTCTTGAAGTCACTTGAAGTTGCTCGTGCAGATAAATTAATTGGTAAATCACTTGAAGCTAAAGTTACTGTTTATCCAAGTGCTGAATTAAAAGCAGTTCTTGATAAGATTGATAGCAATTTTGGTCAATTATTGATTGTTTCACAATTTGAACTTTCAGATCAAGCTGCTCCAGAAACTGCTGACAAGTACGACCTTGCTAGTGTTCTAGTAGAAAAAGCTGAAGGAGACGTTTGTCAAAGATGTCGTATGATCAAGACAGATGTTGGAAGTAACGAAAATTATCCAACATTCTGTGCTAGATGTGCTAAGATTGTTGCAGCGGAATATCCAGAAACAGCAACTGACGGCTTTGATGAATAGGATTGGTAAATAATGTTTACAGGACAAATTGTTAGATTTAATAAAGATCGTGGTTTTGGCTTCATAAAAGGCGAAGGAAAAGATATTTTCTTTTTCGCAGATTCAATCATCAATCGTGATGATTTCCTTATCAAGAATGGTTTAATGACCAGCTATGAGATTGCCCCCGGATATAAGGGACCTCAAGCTGTTAATATGACCATCTTAGATGAAGATGAAGAAGAACAAGGTTCAGACGAAGAAAGCACGTATTAGTGCTTTCTTTTTATTTTTGTCATGAGTGTCTATAAGAAAATTAAGTTTATTTGAATAGTCATATTGCTTGAAATATATGATAAAAGTTTATACTTAGACAGAGAATTAATTATGTAGTCTTTCTTCAATTTTCTACCTAAAGAAAGACTGTTTTTATTAATATGTTTGATGATAGATTAGGGAGAAAAACATGGATGAAAAAGTAAATCCAAGAAGATGGATGATTCTAATTTCGGTTGGAATTTTTACTTTAATGGCAACGTTAGATGGGTCAATCGTCAATATTGCTTTACCGGTTATCAGTAAAGATTTGAATATTGAAATGAATATGGCTGAATGGATCGTTTCAATTTATTTGATCACGATTTGTATATTCTTATTGATGTTTGGAAAAATTGCCGATTCAATTGGTAAAATAAAAGTTTTTAAAATTGGTTCAGTGTTATTTATTCTTGGATCAATAGTTTGTGGGCTCAGTTCTGATTTACCATTTCTTTTAGTTGGTCGAATGGTGCAAGCTATTGGAGCATCCATGGCCATGGCGACTAATAATGGTATCATTACACAGTCATTTCCATTTAGTGAACGTGGCTACGCTTTAGGATATATTGGTTCATTTGTTTCGATTGGTGCTATTGCTGGTCCAGGAATTGGTGGATTGATCCTAGGTCATTTCCACTGGAGTTATATTTTTTGGATAAATATTCCAATTGGTTTGATTGCTTTATTAATGGGATATATTAATCTTCCTAAAAAAGAAAAAACGAATCCTTCTAAGTTTGATACGAAAGGATTCTTGGTCTATTTAGTTACATTAGTTTTATTTTTCAGTTCAATTTTTATTGGTCAATCTGTTGGATTCACAAATCCTTATATTATCGCGACTTTTATCGTAGCAATAGCATGTTTCTTCGTGTTCTTGCACATTGAAAAAGTCGTTGAACATCCGATGATTGAGTTGAAGATTTTTGCTAACCACAATTTCACTTTGGGACTTGTCGCAGGATTTCTAATCTTTGTAACTAACTTTTTCTTTAACGTGATTTCACCATTCTATTTGGAAAATGCGTTGGGAATCGCTGCTTCAACGGCTGGTTATATTTTGATGGCATTTCCGTTGGTACAGGTTGTAGTTGCACCAATTTCTGGTAAACTATCTGCAAAGGTCAATCCAATTGTTTTAACGATAGTTGGATTGATTGTGATTGAGATTGCTCAATTAGGTTATTTATCGTTTAATATAAATACAAGCATTTGGTTTATTTTAATATTCATAGGTTTAAATGGATTGGGTAATGGATTGTTCCAAGCTCCTAATAATACGATGATTATGAGTTCTGTTGAAACTCGTGAATTAGGAATTGCTGGTGGTTTGAATGCTTTATCTCGTAATTTAGGGATGATAATTGGTGTTTCACTATCAACGACAGTCTTGTTTTTATCAATGACATTTGCAGTTATTATCTGTCTAATCGCAATTATTATGTCAGTTGTGAGATTAATAAAGTCAAGAAGGTCAAATAATGGATAAAGAAGATTCAAGATATTATGAAGCAGTAATAGCTAAGAAACAGATGTTTGGCGGCAAGATTTTTGACGTTGAAGTTGAACAAGTTGTTTTACCAAATGGTATCCCGGATATCCGTGAAGTTGTACATCATCATGGTGCTGTGGCTATTATTCCATTCACCGATGATGGAAAAGTTGTTTTTGTCAGACAATGGCGAACACCGCTTGACCAAGAAACATTGGAAATTCCTGCTGGAAAAATCGATCCTGATGAAGGTAGCGATTTGAAGGAAGTTGCTTTACGTGAAATGGATGAAGAATTGGGATTATCAACTGATAATTTGGAAGAAGTTACTTCTTTCTTTGCTAGTCCTGGTTATTCAGACGAAAAATTAACAATGTTTAAGGCTACTAATTTGAAGAAAATTGAGTTTAAACGTCCGCTTGATCCTGATGAATTCCTAAATGTAGAGGAATTAACTTTGGCTGAAGCAAAAGAACACATCCAAAAAGGTGATATCTGTGATGCCAAGACAATTTTTGCTATTACATATTGGGAATTATTACAAACAAAGGAAAAATAGATGTTTTCTAAAATAAAAGACTTTTATAATTCTAAAGTTAAAAAAGATGAACAGCCTAAAAGCGTCGTTCGAGCTGATCAAGTTGAAAAACAACAAGAACAGATGCGGATGCAAGAACGTCGCCGAGTTGAACAAGAGTACGCACAAGAACATCCAGAACAAATTATCGAAGAGAACATGCAAGCATTTGACTATAAGACAAATAAACTGAAAAAAAAGTTAAATATTGCGATTATTACAATATTCGGCCTAATTGTTTTGGTGTTTTTAATATTATTTTTTATTTAAGGGGAAAAGTATGAAAATCGGTGTAATCGTTCCAATGGAAGAAGAAATTAAATTAATGAAGGAATCACTTACTGACGTTGATAAAGCCTCAGTAGCAGGAGTAGATATTACAATTGGTACTTATAAGAACCATCAAGTATATTTAGCTCAAAGTGGAATTGGTAAAGTTCAAGCTGGTATGACAACAGCTATTATCAATGAACGATATCAACCAGACTTTATCGTCAATACTGGTTCAGCCGGTGGAATTGGTGAAGGTCTTCATATTGGAGATATCGTTATTTCTGAAAAATTAGCTTATCACGATGTTGATGCAACTGGCTTTGGTTATAAAATTGGTCAATTACCTCAGCAAGAGCTTTATTTCAACGCAGATCCTAACTATGTTAAGTTAATTGCGGCTGCCGCAAAGAGAACTGGCTTGGCATCTCACGAAGGTTTAATTGTAACCGGAGACCAATTTATTGACGCAGCTGAAAAAATTGCTACAATTAAAAGGTCGTTCCCAGATGCTTTGGCAGCTGAAATGGAAGGTGCAGCCGTTGCTCAGGTATGTACCCAATTCCATACACCATTTGTTGTAATTCGTTCAATGAGTGATGTTGGTGACGAAAGTGCTAGTGTAAACTTTGACGAATTTGTTTTACAAGCCGGACGCAAATCAGTAACAATGTTATTGAACTTTTTAGACCAAGAATAGAGGGGATTTATTGTGGCATTCATTTATTTGGATAATGCTGCCACCACACCGATGGCTACATCTGTAGTCGATGTGATTCACGATCAAATGGCAAACAATTTTGGTAATGCTTCTGCTACCAATTATTTTGGACGCCAAGCTCGTAAAGTATTAGATGAAAGTCGTCATACAATTGCTCAAAGCATCAACGCTAAAGACTCAGAAATTGTCTTTACAAGTGGTGGTACTGAGAGTGATAATACGTCTGTTATCGAAACAGCATTGTCTAGACAAAAATTAGGTAAACACATTATTACAACAGCCATTGAACATGAAGCAATTATTAAACCAATGGCTTATCTTGAAACATTGGGCTTTGAAGTAACTTATTTGAAACCTAATGAACGAGGGGAAGTTACAGCCCAACAAGTTAAAGATGCTTTACGTGATGATACTATTTTAGTTTCCATTATGTATGGTAATAACGAAGTTGGTTCAATGAATCCAATTAAAGAAATTGGTGAAGTTGTTAAAGATCATCAAGCATTCTTCCACACCGATGCTGTTCAAGCATATGGAATGGAAGATATTGATGTTAAAGCTGAATATATTGATATGATGTCTACCTCAGCTCATAAAATTAATGGGCCAAAATTTATCGGTTTTCTTTACATTAATGATGATATTCATATACCATCATTTGTAAAAGGTGGCGACCAAGAGACTAAACGTCGTGCCGGAACTGAAAATGTTCCCGCAATTGCTGGTTTCGCTAAAGCAGTTGAATTGATTACGCCTAAAGAAAAACAGGCTAGACAAACTCGTTACTTTAACTTTAAACAAAAAATTCAGGAAATTTTAAAAGAAAATAAAATTGAATTTGGTATTAACGGACCAACTGATTCTCACGCCTTGAATCATGTGATGAATCTTTATTTACCTGGAATTAATCGTGGTGTTTTACTAACAAGATTAGATTTAGAAGGTTTTGCCATCTCTGCTGGTTCAGCATGTACAGCCGGGAGTTTGGAACCTTCACATGTTCTAGTTGCTATGTTTGGTGAAGATAGCCCTAGAATTGAAGATTCAGTTAGAATCAGTTTTGGAAAAGATAATACTGAAGAAGAAGTAATTAAGCTAACAAATAAGATAATTGAGATCGTTCGTGACTTGACTAATTAGTAGATTTTATTCAAACTTATAACTAATAAATAATTATTTATAAGGGATGATTAAAATGGATAAACGACAAGCACAAGTATTAGGTGATGAAGAAGTATATGAATTAAGCCCCGAAGTAAAACGTTATTCACTTATGGACAGTGGTTTCCAACAAACAAATAAGGGTGGTTTTCGTTTGGAACATCCTCTTAATGGAACGTCTCCTTACGCAGCCCGATTCTTTTTGAAAGCTATTGTTGATAAAGATTTGGATAGTTTGAAATTGTCAATAACAGACAAAAGTGGGATGCACAATATCAACGTCTTTAAACTTAAAGATGCTGAACAAGAAATTGATGATTATAGATATTTAATGAAGTTCTTAAAAGAAAAAAACGTATTGAAATAAAATGAGGTTTTGAAATGGATAATAAGAAGAAGCGTGTTGTAGTAGGTATGAGTGGTGGCGTTGACTCGTCAGTTAGTGCACTTCTTTTGAAACAACAAGGCTATGAGGTTATCGGAGTATTCATGAAGAATTGGGATGATTCTGATGATGCCGGTGTATGTACAGCTACAGAGGATTTTGAGGATGTAGCAAAGGTTGCCAACAAGATTGGTATTCCTTACTATTCTGTTAACTTTGAGAAGGAGTACTGGGATCGTGTATTCGAGTATTTCTTGGATGAGTACCGTAAGGGTAGAACTCCAAATCCTGATGTTATGTGTAACAAAGAGGTTAAGTTCAAGGCATTCTTGGACTATGCTAACAAATTAAATGCTGACTATATTGCAATGGGTCACTATGCACAATCATTCCGTGATGATAATGGCGTAGTTCACTTGTTGCGTGGTGGCGATGCTAACAAGGATCAAACTTACTTCTTGAGTACTGTTCAACAAGATCAACTTCAAAAGGCTTTATTCCCAATCGGTGGAATGCAAAAGTCAGAGGTTCGTCGTATTGCTGAAGAGGCTGGCTTAGCTACTGCTAAGAAGAAGGACTCAATGGGTGTATGTTTCATTGGAGAGAGAGATTTCCGTAAGTTCTTGACTGAGTTCCTACCTGCACAAGCAGGAACAATGATGACACCAGATGGTGTTGTTAAGGGTCAACATAATGGTCTTATGTACTACACAATTGGTCAAAGATCAGGTCTTGGTATCGGTGGAGATGGTAAGTCAAACGAGCCTTGGTTCGTAGTTGGTAAGGACATGAGTAAGAACATTCTTTATGTCGACCAAGGATATGATAATCCAGCACTATATGCTGATCATCTTGATGCATCAGATCTATCATTTATCACAGGCTTAGACTATGGAGATACATTCCATTCCACAGCTAAGTTTAGATATCGTCAACAAGATGTTGGAGTTACTGTTCATGTATTAGGCGACGGTAAAGTTAACGTTGAGTTTGATAACCCAGTTCGTGCCATCACACCCGGACAAGAAGTTGTCTTCTATGATGGTGAGGAGTGTCTAGGTGGCGCTACTATCGATGCTGCATATATGGCAGAGAAGAAGTTGCAATATATCTAAAACAGAGAGCTTAGCAAGGGTGGTCAGCCCACGAGGATTAAGACTACTATCTCAGTCGGCAACGAAGTGCCGGCAGAGATAGTTGACTTAACCGGAATGGGTTGCCCTTGCTTTGCTCGTTTAGAAAGAACCAAAGCTGCAAGAGTAAATTAATTAAATAACAAAAAATACTTAACTGAATTCAACAATCAGTAAAAAAGGCTAATCCATCCGGGTTAGTCTTTTTGTTATGGGAGATTATTTTCTGTAAAATTACTACCAAACTTGAAAAATGTCTTTAAAAAATCCATAATTAAACTTAACTAACTTTGTAAGGTGAGAAAAATGGAATTGTACTTTGTCAGACATGGAAAGACCGAATGGAACCTAGAAGGAAAATATCAAGGTGGACATGGTGATTCACCACTTTTACCAGAAAGCTTGCACGATATTGATTTGCTGGCAAAAAGACTGCAAGACATAGAAATTGATCATATGTATGCTAGCCCACTTCCTCGTGCTAAAACAACGGCGGAAACTTTGATTAAAGATTTGAATCGAGCAATCTCTTTATCAATCGTTGATGATTTAAGAGAATTTGACTTGGGAATAATGGAAGGACGCAAGTTCTCTGAATTGGAGAATGAAATTCCAGAAGTTATTTATGCATTCAGACATCAACCTAAAGATTACGATTATAGTTTGATTCAGGGTGAATCTTTTGAACAGGTTGCAGAACGTACAACTAATGCGGTTAAAAAAATCGTTGCGGATAATCATGAGCAGGGTAGTATCGTAATTGTTAGTCACGGTGCTGCTTTGGTAACGATGATTCAATCACTTTTGGGTGCTAAGGTCGACGATATTAGAAAAAATGGTGGTCTCTCAAATACAAGTTTGACTCATCTTCAATATAATAATGGTGAATTTAAATTAATTAAGTGGAACGAAACAGGTTACTTACATAAGAAACTTGAGAGTTCAGACACAATTTGAGGTATTACGATGAATAAAAAAGCAGAACAATTATTTAATGATGGTGATAAGGAGGCAGCAATCAAGCTTATTGTGGCTGATTTGAATAAAGATCCAAAACAGTTGCAAGAGATTTTACAATTGTCGACTTATTTAGTTCAAGCTGGCGATTTGGAACAAGCTGAGGAACTTTTGGCTCGATCATTAGAGATGTTCAAGGATAATCAGGACTTACTTTATAATTTGGGAAATGTTTATTACCTAGCTGATAAATTTGATAAAGCTAATAGCATCTTTCAAAATTTGGTTAATGACGATTATGCCTTTGAAGCCTATTTTATGTTGGCTAAAACTCTTGATCAACAAGGAAAACGTCAATTGGCAATCATGTATGCTTTGACAGCCGCAGAAAAATCTCCTAATGATTTACAAGCTAATGAGTTATTAGCTGATTTATTGCTCTCTAACGGCAATTTCAATGAATCACTAGGGTTTTACAAGATTGCATCAGAAATCAAGCCACAGGCCAAGTATTACTTTAATATGGCATTGTGTGCGATGAACTTGCATGAGGATTACCAAACATACTTAAATAAATCAAAAGAATTAGATAAATCCTTCTATATGAAGAATGAAAAGAAATTATCCGATTTACAAGAATTTATCAAACAAGGAGATAGCAATGACGGAAAGTAGTGAAAAACAATACTTTGTTGGAACCGTCAAAGCCATCTTTTTTGAGAACTCCGAAAATCTTTTTAAAATATTTACAATTAAAATCAAAAAAACTAATACTGACTGGGATGCAAAGGACATTGTCGTTACAGGTAGTTTTGGTGAGATATCGGAGGAAGAGGAATACCGTTTTGAGGGTCAAATGATTGATCATCCAAAATATGGTAAACAATTCCAAGCAACTTCATATAAGAGAAGTCGCCCCAATGGTCGAAAGGAATTGATCAATTTCTTTTCCAGCGATGAATTTCCAGGTATTGGTAAGAAAAAAGCTGAAAAGATTGTCGATGAACTTGGAAATGAGGCCATTGATAAAATTCTGCAAGATCCACATGCGCTGGATTTTTTAAAGTTAGGCGAAGAGAAAACTAATGCGATTGTTGAACAGATTTCAAGCAATCATCAGACTGAACAGGCTTTGTACCAACTAAATAATTATGGTTTCGGAAGTACTTTGAGTGCTCGTATTTATCAGAAATATGGTGCTCAGACGCTGGATAAAATCACTGAAGATCCTTATCAACTTGTTTTGGATGTCAAAGGTGTTGGTTTTAAGCGTGCTGATGAATTGGCTAAACGATTAGGTATTACAGGTGATGACCCCAGAAGAATTAAGGGTGCCTTGATTCAGATGGTAAGCTTAATGATCAATGATACTGGGGATACATTTGTTCCCGGTGATGAACTGATCAAGCGAGTTAGTGGTGTTCTGAATGCTAATTCCACACCTGATTTGGACAAAAAATTACTTGAAGGTTTGAAGAACTTGGTAAAGGATGGCGTCTTACTAGTAGAAGATGGTCATGTTTATGAAAAGAGTTTGTCTGATAGTGAATGGTCAATTGCTCAATCACTTAAAATGATTACTGATACATTTAAGGGTGTTTCATGGACAAAGAAAGAATTCAAAAAAGAACTAAAACATGTTGAAAAGAACTTCAAAGTTCAATATGATGAATCGCAGGAAAATGCAATTGAACAATCATTAACACATTCATTATTCCTGTTGACCGGTGGACCTGGAACTGGTAAAACAACCATCATCAATGCGATTGTTTCTGCCTATGCGAAGTTAAATGATATGACTTTGGATCCAGCTTCAGAGGATTATGCGATTGCTTTGGCTGCACCAACTGGTCGTGCTGCTAAACATATGGGCGAATCCACTGGTTTACCAGCCATGACGATTCATCGTTTGTTAGGATTGACAGGTACAGAAGATGATGAATTTGCGGAACCTACTTTAGACTGTAAACTTTTGATTATTGATGAGATGTCTATGGTAGATACAAAACTATTTCGAACATTGATTACTGCAGTGCAACCGGGAACACAAGTTGTTCTAGTAGGTGATAAGGATCAATTACCATCTGTTGGAGCAGGACAAGTTTTCTCAGATTTAATTAATAGTGAAGTTTTCCCAACAACAATTTTGAAAGAGATTCATCGTCAAGATGAGGATTCAACAATTATTCAGTTGGCTCATGATATCAATGAGGGAATTATTGTTGATGATGTATTTCAGAATAAATCGGATCGAAGTTTCATCAGCTGTACGAGTCGCAATGTGCCAGAGGTTTTGTCACAAATTGTTAGTAAATCTAGTGAACGTGGTTTTGATATTGCGGATGTTCAAGTATTGGCCCCAATGTATCGCGGACAGGCCGGAATTGATAATTTGAATTTAGTAATTCAAAATGTAGTGAATCCAATGGCTCCCAGACGTAAGGAAGTTTCTATGGGTAATACTAATTATCGGATTAATGATAAAGTGGTTTACCTTGTCAATACACCAGAAGATAATGTTTTTAATGGTGAAATTGGTAAAATAATTGGAATTCTTTTGGCCAAGGAAAACACTGATCATGTTGATAAACTTGTTATTGATTTTGACGGTAACGAGGTAACATTGGATCGTAAAGATTGGTTAAATATAACTTTGGCTTACTGTACTTCAATCCATAAAGCACAAGGTTCTGAGTTCGAAATGGTTATCCTTCCATTGGTTAATGAGGAATCTCGTATGTTGCGCCGTAATCTTCTATATACCGCTGTTACAAGAGCTAAGCGTCTCCTGATTATGGTTGGGGACAGATCAGCATTTGAACGATCAATTAGAGATCAATCGAATGAGCGTCAAACGACATTAAAAGAACGAATTTTTATTACATTCAAAATTAAACAGCCAAAGGATGAAACTTCTGAAGAAGTTGAACCTGAGGTAACTGATGAAGAACCAAAAGATTACCATTTAACAATGGATATGATAATGAATCAATCTATTAATCCTATGATTGGGATGGATGGGATTACACCAGAAAAGTTTCTTGAAAAAAATAATGCTTAGTGAAGTTGGTAAAATTCACTAAGCATTATTTTTGTACTATAAAATATATTATAAAAAATATCAAAAATTAAAAGTAAAAACTTACCTTTTTAACTATATTGAAATTTCCATAATGTCTATACTAAAGATTGATAGTTATTAAGTGGAGGAATACGTTATGTATGGTTTACGTAGCAGAAATATTCTAGCTTTAGTACTGATGGTTTTGGTAGCTATTTGTGCTATTGGGTCTAAAGAAACGCCTGTATTAGCAAGTCCAAGTTGGGAAGGGGTTCCGTCACTTGGACCGATACCCTTTGTAAAGGGTGGGTTTACTACTCAGCCACAGTCTGATTATTATTTGACCAAAGGTAATAATTTTGAAATAGATACTAAGTTTTATGAGACGGGATTAGCTAAGGTAAATCTCGGATTAATGGATAAATATGTTTGGTATGAATCAAATAATAATAATGATTGGTACACGATTAGTGGTAATGGCCCCATTTTAACAGAGAATGCTGATAAAATTGGAGATACTCGTTATCAAGTGGAGCATATTTTTTATAAAATAATTCCATTTACCAAAATTGAGTATCAAACTGGATATTTTTTCTCGAATGTTGCAACCGTCCATGTTTCTGACACCTTTAAATATGCAACTTCCGCAAAGGTTATCACCGATTCTGATTATCTATTAAACGCAAGTAATCCTTATTTTACGGGAACAACTTTTGCACATACACAATTGATTCCCTCGGATAGTACCGCTCAAACAACATGGTCTTCAAGCAACACTAGTTTGGCTAAGGTTAATGCAACAACTGGGGAAATAACTGCCAATTCTAATGGTGAATCTGGTACGGTGGATATAATTGGTACTATAGATAACAAGGATAAGAAGAATTTGAGAGAGATAAAATCAATCGAGGTTGGTGGCGGATTAAAAGATCAATATGCCAAATGTGAAGATAATGTTACTTTTAAATTACTATCTGTTGGGAACTCAACTAGAGATGACAGTGTTCTTGTAGATTGGTATAGGTCGGCAAATGGTGGGCCTTTTGTAAAAATAGATAGATTACCAAAAGATAATAAATATGAATATACGATAAAAGATGTGGAGAAAGAGAATGTTGGTGATAAATATCATGCTGTGATAAAAATAAAAAATCCAGCATATCCAATAAATTCCCAAAAAGAATATCTAACATATCAAACTAATGATGCCAACCTCCATGTTACAGTCCCCTACGATCCGAATGTAACTGTAGACACCCACTTTGTTATGGATAATAATATCAACGACATATCGGTAAATGATGTAAAAAATGGTAATAAGATTGAATACAAAGTATCTTTGAAAAACGAAGGATACCAGAATTTTACTGATTCCTATTATTCCCTTGATTTACCAAAGGGTTCAAAAATAGACAGTGTTACAACTCTCGAAGGAGTACCAATAGATAAGAATAAATATATGATTTCCACAAATGATGCTAAAGACAAAGATATTTTTAAATTCAAATTGGATGATTTCAAAATTAAGGAAGCAAAGGATTTTCTAATCTATATTAAAATTAATTACGATACTTCTGCAGCAAATTTTAAAACGACACCATATTTTTACGGCTTAGCAACAGGGAATAACAATACGGAGTATAAGAGTGATAAAGCCAAAATACTAACAATTAATTTTGCAAAGGATGATTTAGCCGATGATTTAGAAGGACTAATTTTGCATATTAAAAATATTCAATTTGAATCAATAATACCGTCTCTTAAAAAGGTTTTGGATTATCGAACAGATGACACTAACAATCCCAATCAGGTAGTAACTTTCGAGGATAAAAGGAAAAAGAAGAAATCTGTGACGATTTATCTTCAACAAAAAACTGAATTGACTGAATTGGTAGATGATAAATATTCGATTGGTGATAAGTGTCAGTTGATGTTTTATGAGAAGGGTAAGGACCCAAGGCCAATTTCTAATATGGTCCAAATTGAGGTATCAAGTGATGGCCAATCGCCGGATCCAATTAAATGGGATCATGATTATGGATTATTATTGCATTTAAATAACTTTAATATTCCCGTTGGAAAATATAAGGCTACCTTGAACTGGATAATTCAAGATACTCCTAAATAAAAAACAGCTATATCAACCAGGATTTCCTAGTTAATATAGCTGTATTCTTTATTTTTGAATTGGCAACCAAAAAGAATGTTGATTGACAGTAAAGTCTAAGTCGAATTCATGCTGGTTCAATTCTTCACCATCCATTTGACCGTGTTGATTAGTGTAATTTTTTAATTCAAAATGTTTAGCGGCAATGTGCCAGACATTCTTGTCCTGTAAATGTGAACCATTGATGAATAATCTACCTAATAATTTTGCAAAAGTTATGGTAGATATCTTTTTGATCACAACTAAATTTATTTTATGGTTGAATGGATTAGCCGTTGGATCAATCGCAAAGCCACCACCGAAATAGGGATGATTAGTTGCTACAACAACATAGGCATTATCGAAATGCTTCTGCTTGTCGTCCAAACCAACATCCAAGCCAAACCCCTTTTGAAGTTTAATGACCTTGAGTAGATTAGTGAAATAAGACAAGGTACCCAAATGTAGATGATTCAAGAATTCCTTACGAGCAGAGTGGTTAGTGTAGTAGACAGTACTAGCATCGAAACCAATACCGATATTGTTAATGAAATAATGTGAGAAGGAATTACTAGCTGCGTGACCAATATCAATCTGACGGGGTTCATCCATTGAGAGAATTGCCTGCATCAAAATGACGGGATCTTTTATTTTTAACTTGATTCCGCGTGAAAAATCATTGCCAGATCCACCTGGAATATATCCTAATGGAGTATCTGGGTAGTTGGATGATTTAATGCCGTTAACAGCTTGATTAAGCGTCCCATCACCGCCAATAACGACAATTTTAACATTGGGGCGATGTAAATTAGCTATTTGCTGAGCAATTCTTATACCGTCACCAGATACTTTTGTTAAATGAATTTCGTAGTATAACTTTGATTCTTCTAAAAATTTAATAACCTTTTTACTAGCTGATTCGGCGCGACCGTTACCAGCGTGATGATTTAAGATTATTTCGATTTTTTCATTTTCCCTCATGTGAACACCCTTAAATAAAAAAAGCAGATCATAATGATCTGCTTTTTAGTTAGATTGAAGTTCCAATTAACATTGGTAGAATTACAGGATTTCTCTCAGTACGTTTGTACAAGAATTCTTGTAGTCCCTCAATAATGACACGTTTTAGAATTGCTTCGGTAACTTTGTTTTCCTCGTCATCAAAAGCATTCTTGATTAAGTGGAAGACACGTTTTTGAGCTTGGTTGATCAATTCTCCAGATTCACGCATATAAACGAATCCACGAGAAAGAATATCAGGACCAGCTAAAACAATGTGTTTTTGATAGTCAATTGTAGCTACGACCACAACCATTCCTTCTTCAGAAAGAACTTGGCGATCATGGATAACGACATTACCGATATCACCAACACCTTTACCATCAACATAAACGTCTCCAGCAGGGAAGTGACCAGCAAGTCTAGCGCTATCTTTTGTTAGAGCTAAGACATCACCATTTTCAAGCAAGAATGAGTGATCCAATGGAACATCACACAATTCAGCAAGTTCAGTATGAATCTTCAACATACGGTATTCACCGTGAATTGGCATAAAGAACTTAGGCTTCATTAAACGTAACATCAATTCTTGTTCTTCTTGACCACCGTGACCAGAAGCATGGATGTTATTTACTTTACCGTGAATAACTTCGGCTCCAGCTTCAGATAATTGGTTGATCAAATGGTTAACACTAATTGTGTTACCAGGAATAGGGTTACTTGAGAAAATAACAGTATCTCCTGGTTGAATAGTGATTTGTCTGTGAGTTCCGTTAGCAATACGACTCAAAGCAGCTAATGGTTCACCTTGTGATCCAGTACATAGAATCAAAGTTTCATTGGCTGGTGTCTTGTTCAAGGAATGTTGGTCGATCAACATGTCATCAGTAATATTCAAGTAGCCGAGTTCACGACCATTTTCAATTGCTTGTTCCATGCTTCGTCCAAAGACAGCAATCTTTCTACCTTGTTGAATAGCAGCATCTACAGCTTGAGAAATACGGTAAATATTAGAAGCAAAGGTAGCAAAAATGATTCTGCCTTGAATTGTTTCAAATATTTGGTGAATTGTTAAACCAACTGAACGTTCTGACTTAGAGAAAGTAGGTATTTCAGCATTTGTACTATCAGATAGTAGACATAAAACACCTTTAGCTCCAAGAGCAGCCATTTTTTGTAGGTTTGGTGCAGGAAGACCTGCAACAGGAGTTAAGTCAAACTTGAAATCACCTGTTTCAACAATAGTTCCTTGTGGTGTTTGAACAGCAATACCCAAAGTATCGGGGATTGAGTGAGTTGTTCTAAAGAATGAAACACTAGTCTTAGGGAATTTGATAACATCATCTTCGTGTAAGACATGCATTTCAGTAGTTCTTAGCAAATTATGTTCTTCCAGTTTACCCTTAATTAATGCACAAGCTAATGGACCGGCATATACAGGAATGTTTGGAAGCTCTTGGAGAAGATAAGGAATACCACCAATGTGATCTTCGTGACCATGGGTAATGAATAATCCCTTAATCTTATCCTTGTTTTCTACTAAGTAACTGTAATCGGAAATGACATAGTCAATTCCTAGAAGCTCATCTTCGGGAAACTTAATTCCGGCATCAATAACGATTAATTCGTCTTGATATTGAACTCCATACATATTTTTACCGATTTCACCAAGGCCCCCGATGGCAAAAACGGCTACTTCATTATTTTTTACTTTAAATGACATTAACTAAAACTCCGTTAATTTAAAGTCAGGATTTTTCTTCTCGTACTCTAAATGCTTTTCGTCGAGTTCCTGAATAAATTCAATGTCATAGTCAGTATTTGTTTCTACTGCTTGGCGAACCTCAATACTTGAAGTTGCGTCCATATAAAGTGAATGTGTAAATTCACGACGGGGGTTGTCTAGTTCACTTGCTTGATATAATACTTTATAAATCAATATAAATATTCTCCTTTAATCGAATTAAATGAAACAAGTCAGTTTCATTTGACGTTTTTTTCCAGTCCATTTGTGCACTATTCAATAGATAGCACAATTCTACCATATCTACTAATGTAAGTATACTTACACACTAGATTAAGAAATAACAACTGTACTTGGGTCTAATTCAAATGGTTCTTTCTTATCAATCTTGTCGTAGTATAAGTGACCATTTAAATGATCAATTTCATGTTGGCAAACAATTGCAGGGTAGCCTTTGACACGAAGTGTTTGTGAGTTACCTTCAAAATCATCATATTTAATAGTAATACGATCAGCACGTGGTACAAATCCGGGAACGTCTTTATCAACAGATAGGCAACCTTCGCCTTCAGAGAGGGCAGCGCGTTGAACTGAGTTTCTTACAATAACAGGATTGATCAAAGTGATTTTTAGTAGTGGCTTGTCAGGATCATCATCGTTTGGAACGAGGACAGAGGCCATCATTTCTGAAACGCCAACTTGTGGAGCAGCAAGACCAACACCGGCTCTTAATTGGTGCTTTTCAGCGTAGTCTTCATCTTGACTCTTAACAAGGTATTCCATCATATTAGCAGCTAAATTCTTATCAGCGTCACTTAGCGGAAATTGAACCTTTGCTCCGACTTGTCTTAAAACAGGATCGCCATCACGGACGATATCTTTCATAAAATACATAGTTTCCTCCAAATGTTTAATTGTACAAAAATATTTCAGTATACCTATTATAGATTATTTTCCACTAAAAATAGAAGTATTTGGGAAAAAATCTTTCTTCTATTAAAAGAAAGCGATTTCGACAGTTTAAATTATCAATGATTTTTTTTGTTATATTCGCTGTTAGAATGATAAAATATTCATGATATGTTATCGGTTTCATTTCCGAGGCATAAACTAGTTACTGGAGGTTATTTATATGAAATTAATTGATTATGGTGTTAGAGAAGATGAGAAGAAGTACATCCAAGAATGGTCTCAAGCAAACGATATCGAAGTAACGATTGTTTCAGACCTTTTAACACCAGAAACAGTTCAGCTAGCAAAGGGATATGACGGGATTATTGCTTATCAACAATTGCCATATGACGAAAAAGTTTTTGATGTAATGAATGAATTTGGAATACATGTTATTTCTTTGAGAAATGTTGGAGTAGATAATGTTCCAATTGCAGCATTAAAGAAAAATGGAATTCGTTTAACAAATGTTCCCAGTTATTCGCCAGAAGCTATTGCGGAATATTCAGTTACCGGCTTAATGGCTCTTTTGAGAAACCTTAAGCATATGATTAGAAAAGTAGATAAACACGACTTTCAATGGGCTCCAGATATCGGACGTGAGTTAAATGAGTTGACAGTAGGTGTTGCAGGAACCGGAAGAATTGGTCGAGCAGCAATAAAAATTTATCAAGGATTTGGCGCAAAAGTAATTGCTTTCGATAAATTTCACAATCCAGATATTGAAAAACAGGGACTTTATGTTGACAGTTTAGACACACTTTTAAAAGAGTCAGATGTTGTTACATTACATATCCCAAGCCTAGGTAAGGGACATACAGTTATTAATAGTAAAACAATTGCAGAAATGAAAGATGATGCAATTGTCGTAAACACTGCCCGTGGTGATTTAATTAATACCCAAGATCTCTATGAGGCCGTAGCAGATGGAAAACTTTATGGTGCTGTATTAGATGTTTATGAAAACGAAGTGGGAATTTTTAATTCAGATTTGAGTGATCAAGAGTTTTCAGATCGTTTACTAGAGAATGTTATTAAAAGTCCAAGATTCATTTTAACGCCACACATTGCGTTCTATACGACTAAGGCGGTTAAGAATATGGCAACCATTTCATTGGATTCAATGGTATCTGAATTGAATAATGGAACCTCTGAAAATGAAATTAATCTGGATAAATAGTTACTAATTTCACAAACTAGGATATATTTTTTTTAAGTCAAAGAATGCCTAAGGTACTTGTTTTTTGATGGATCAATGTTAGACTGAAATTATATGAAAGCCCTTACAATATTCACAAGGGATGAGTTTTTTATGAAAGGACTGTGGAGAATGGCAAATAAACCAATTGTTGATTTTGAAGAGATTAAAAATAATTTATCAAATACTTCAAAACCCGTTCAAGTATTGAATGAAAACGCTGAAATTACAGATCAAGAAGTCTTTGATTCGTTTTCAGATGATGATTTAGTTGAGTTTATGAAAAAAATGGTATGGGAGCGTGCATTGCATGAACAGACGATGAACTTCTCACGTCAAGGTCGGATGGGCTTCTATGCACCGACTGAAGGTGAAGAAGCTTCAGAGATGGGAACTGTTTTAGCAATGAAGGATAATGATTATCTCCTTCCAGCATATCGTGATGTTCCACAATTGATCCAACATGGAGCTACTGTGACTGAGGCTTATCTTTGGTCAAGAGGACATGTCGTAGGAAACGAATTCAAAGCTCGTTCATTAATGCCACAAATTATTATCGGTGCTGCATATGTTGAAGCTGCTGGTGTTGGTTTAGGAATTAAGAAGAGTGGAGAAAAGGATGCAATTGCCTTCACATATACTGGTGATGGTGGTACTTCCCAAGGTGATAGTTATGAAGGAATGAACTTTGCTGGTGCCTTCCAAGCACCCGTACTATTCATTGTTCAAAATAATGGCTTCGCTATTTCAACACCACGTGCTAAGCAAACTGCTGCTCCAACATTAGCTCAAAAAGCTGTTGCTGCTGGTATTCCAAGTGTTCAAGTTGATGGTATGGATATTTTAGCTTGTTACGCTGTTGCTAAAGCTGCACGTGATTACATGGTTGCTGGTAACGGACCTGTCTTGATTGAAACCCTAACATATCGTTTCGGTGCTCACTCAAGTGCTGGTGATGATCCTAAACGTTACAGAACTAAGGAACAAGAACAACCATGGTTTGAAAAGGATCCATTGATTCGTTTAAGAAAAGTTCTTGAAGACAAGAATCTTTGGTCAGAAGAACAAGAAGAAAAATTAGTTGATGAATATAAAGCATCATTTAAGGATGCAATTAAAGAAGCCGATGCTGTTCCTGCAGATAAAGTTTCAGATATGTTGAAACGTACATTTGAAATTCCAACTCCAGAAATGAAAAAAGAAATTGAAAAATTTGAAGCAAAGGAGTCGAAGTAAAAATGGCTAAGAAAACTTATATTCAAGCAATTACTGATGCCTTAGACATTGTTCTTGAAGATGATCCAAAAACATTGATATTCGGTGAAGATGTTGGTAAAAACGGTGGTGTCTTCAGAACTACTCAAGGACTTCAAGAAAAATATGGTGAAGATAGAGTCTTCGATACACCTCTAGCTGAATCAGGAATTTTAGGATTAGCTACTGGTCTTGGTTTGACTGGCTGGCGTCCAATTCCAGAAATTCAATTTATGGGATTCTCATTTGAAGCTGTTGACCAAATTGCTGGTCAAGAAGCACGTATGCGTTTCCGTTTCAACGGTAAAAAGACTGCACCTATCACAATTCGTACACCTTATGGTGGTGGTACTCATACTGCTGAAATGCACGCTGATAACCTAGAAAACTTCTTTACTGGAATTCCAGGACTACGTGTTGTTATGCCAAGTAATCCATATGATGCTAAAGGACTATTGATTTCATCTGTTGAAAATAATGATCCAGTGCTATTTATGGAGAACTTAAAACTATATCGTTCAATGAAGGATGATATTCCTGATGGTAAATACACTGTTCCTTTGGACAAAGCTAATGTTGTCCGTGAGGGTAACGATATTACAATCGTAGCTTATGGTGCTGAAGTTAATGAAGCATTGAAGGTTGCTGATGACTTGGCAGAAAAGAATATCTCTGTTGAAGTAATCGACCTTAGAACAGTTTCACCAATTGATACTGAAACAATTTTTAAATCTATTGAAAAAACTCACAAAGTTGTAGTCGTCCAAGAAGCACAAAAAATGGCTGGTGTTGGAGCACAAGTTGCTTCAGCTATTGCCGAAGATGCTGTTCTTTCTCTCGATGCACCAATTGGTAGAGTTGCTGCTCCAAATAGCGTTTATCCATTTGCTCTCGGTGAGGACATCTGGATTCCACGCGCAAAAGAAATTGAAGAAAAAGTAAATGAAATTCTCAACTACTAATTAATCGAAGGAAGGGAAATCCAACTATGGCATACAAATTTAAACTACCTGAACTCGGCGAAGGTATGGCCGAAGGTGAAATTGCTAGCTGGCTTGTAAAAGAAGGGGACACTGTTAAGGAAGATGACTCCTTAGTAGAAATCCAAAATGATAAATCTGTTGAAGAATTACCTTCACCAGTTTCTGGTACCATTAAAAAGATTGTTGCTCAAGAAGGAGCTACAGTTGAAATTGGAGATACTTTAATCGTTATTGATGATGGTTCTCCTGACACAGGTGATGATGACGAACCCGCTAAGGCAGATGCTCCAGCAGCAGATGCTAAAGCTGATGACAAGCCTGCTGAAGAGGCAACTGCCACTGCTGGACCAGCTACTGGTTCTGCAAATGCAAACTTCTTAGCAATGCCATCTGTACGTCAATATGCACGTGATCAAAAAGTTGACTTGGGTCAAGTAACTCCAAGTGGCAAACATGGTCAAATTACTAAGGCTGATATTGATACATTTAAAGCCGGTGCTCCAGCTACTGCTACACAGTCAGCACCTGCCGCAGCTCCTGCTCCAGAAGCTAAATCAATTACACCTTACAAGTCTGCTACTCCAGAACTTGAAACTCGTGAAAAGATGTCACTTACAAGAAAAGCTATTGCTAAGGCAATGTTGACAAGTAAGCACACAGCTCCTCATGTAACTAGTTTTGATGACGTTGAAGTAAGCGCTTTAATGGCTAACCGTAAGAAGTACAAGCAAATGGCTGCTGACAAAGATATCCATTTGACATTCTTGCCATATATCGTTAAAGCCATGGTTGCTGTAATGAAGGCATATCCAGAATTGAATGCATCAATCGATGATTCAACTGATGAAATTGTCTACAAACATTATTACAACGTTGGTATTGCAACAAACACAGAACATGGACTTTATGTTCCAAACGTGAAGAACGTTGACTCTAAAGGGATGTTCGAGATTGCTAAGGAAATCACTGAAAACTCACAAGCTGCTTATGACAACAAGTTGAGTATGGATAAGATGTCTGGTGGTTCAATCACTATCAGTAACGTCGGTTCAATCGGTGGTGGCTGGTTTACACCAGTTATTAACTATCCTGAAGTTGCAATCCTTGGTGTTGGTAAAATTGCGAAAGAACCATATGTTGATGAAAACGGCAATATTCAAGTAGGTAATATGTTGAAACTATCAATGAGTTATGATCACAGATTGATTGATGGTGCTTTAGCACAAAATGCTTTGAATCTCTTGAAGAAATTGTTGCATGATCCAGATATGTTATTAATGGAGGGCTAGATTAAAATGGCAGAAAACGTAATAGAAAAAGATACCGTTATTATTGGTTCCGGCCCTGGTGGTTACGTTGCAGCAATCAGAGCTTCAGAATTAGGACAGGATGTTACTGTAATTGAAAAATCAGATTCTGTCGGTGGAGTTTGTTTGAATGTTGGATGTGTTCCATCAAAGGCTTTAATTACAGCCGGACACAGATTACAACAAGCTAAAGATTCTGCCACTTATGGTATTACAACAAGTGACGCTAAAATTGATTTTGCAAAGACTCAATCTTGGAAAGATGAAAAAGTCGTTAAACGTATGACAAGTGGTGTACAAATGCTTTTGAAGAAACACCATGTTGAATTGATCAACGGTGCTGCATTCTTAGACAGTGATACACAATTACGTGTTATGCCTAGTGGTCCTAGACAATTTATGGATAATGGTGGTGGTCAAACTATCAAATTTAAGCATTTGATTTTGGCTACTGGTAGTCGTCCAATTGAAATTAGAGGATTCAAATTTGATGATCGTGTCATTGATTCAACAGGTGGCTTGAATCTTAAAGAAGTTCCTAAGGAATTCATCATTATTGGTGGTGGTTATGTCGGAACTGAATTAGCTGGCGCATATGCTGACTTAGGTGCTCACGTAACTATTCTTGAAGGTTCACCAAGCATCATTCCTAACTTTGAAAAAGATATGGTTTCAATCGTTAAGAAGAACCTTGAAAAGAAAGGTGTCACAATTATTACTAATGCTATGGCCAAAAAGAGTGAAAACAAAGGCGATAGTGTCGATGTAACTTATGAAGTCGATGGCAAACCAACAACACTCAATGCTGATTATTGTATGGTAACAGTTGGACGTCGTCCTAATACTGATGACTTTGGTCTTGAAATGACTAATGTTAAGTTGACTGATCGTGGTTTAGTTGAGGTTGATGCCCAAGGTAAAACTTCAGTTGACAACATTTATGCAATTGGTGATATCGTGCCGGGACCTGCTTTGGCTCACAAGGCCTTCTTTGAGGCTAAGACAGCTGCCGGAGCAATTTCTGGTAAGAATACAGCAAATGACTTCATCAGCGTTCCAGCGGTCTGTTTTACAGATCCTGAGCTAGCTACAGTTGGTTTAACTGAAAAAGACGCTAAAGATAAGAGTATCGACGTCAAAGTTGCTAAATTCCCATTTGCTGGTAATGCTCGTGCCGTATCATTGGATGCTGCCGAAGGATTCGTTAAATTAATTGCTGATAAAGAAACTGGTACATTATTAGGTGGACAAATTGTTGGACCTGGTGCTAGTGACTTGATTTCAGAATTAAGTGTAGCTATTAACTGTCAATTGAATGCTGAGGATATTGCTTTAACAATTCACCCACATCCAACATTAGGTGAACCTATCCAAGAAGCAGCTGATATATTAATTGGCTACCCAACTCATATTTAGGAAATTTTATTAAAGCTTATTTAGAAACCGAAATAATTGTAGTTTCGTATACTAAATAAATGAATTCAACAAAAAAGCGATGCAATTGCACCGCTTTTTTTGTATAGTAGAGTAAAAATGAAAGGAGATACCTATGCAAGATAGTTACAGTTATCCTCTTGACGAAAATTGGACTCAAGACGAGATCGTAAAGGTGATTGACCTATACAACATGGTTGAGAAAGCTTATGAATCTGGTGTTAATAGAGAAGAATTTTTGCAAAAGTACCGCTCGTTTCAACAAGTAGTTCCGATGATGATGGAACAAAAAAGATTAGATAAAGAATTTGAATTAGAATCTGGTTATTCCATCTATCAAGTTTTTAAAAAATGTAGAACAGTTAAAAACAATGGGAAAGTCAGGATTCAAAATGAAAATCGATAGTAAGGAAATAGACGATTTTTTAGTCACGTTACTTAACAGTGTTGGCGAAAGTTTACGTGGAGATTCAATCAAGAAAAAATCAATTGATACAAAAAAGAATCGAAATGATCTAGTAACTAATTTTGATAAAAAAACTGAAAAGTTTGTTAATGGTGAAATTAAGCGTGCGTATCCTGACGCAACCATTGTCAGCGAAGAGGGTTACGGCGATATGGTAAAAGACATGTCAGGCCTAGTTTTCTTTGTAGATCCAATCGACGGGACCATGAATTTTGTTAAACGTGAAGACGATTTTGCATCGATGATTGGCGTTTACATTGACGGGACCCCCTTAGTTGGTGCTATTATTAATGTTATGGATAATGAAATTTACCATGGTGGTAAGGAATTAGGTTTGTTTATCAACGACAAACGGATTGATAAACCTAAGAACTTATCCTTGGTAGAAGGGCTTGTTGATGTATCTGCTCCGATGGCTTTAGCAAATCGTTTTGACGTACAAAATGTCATCAAAAAGAGTAGTGGCTTCAGGGTTTATGGAAGTGCGGGAATAATTTTCGGACATTTATTAACTGGAAAAGAAGTCATGTATATGTCATACTTAGCTCCTTGGGATTTAGCCGCTGGACGCGTATTGTGTGAAGCAGCTGGGATGAGTGTGGTAAGTATTGACGATGCACCAATAAATATGTTAGAATCACAAGTCGTAATAGCTGGTACTCAGAAGGTTGTTTCTGAAGCACTAGAAACAGTTAAAACGCGTTAGTGAACTGTGACAGTCATTCACAGTTTTTTTATTGCAAGAAGTAATTAAACATTTGTATTTATGGAAGGAAGAACTAACTTGACTAACAGAAGAGAAGATATTAGAAATATTGCTATCATTGCTCACGTTGACCACGGTAAAACTACATTGGTTAATGAAATGCTAAAGCAATCAGATACACTAGATTCACATTACCAAATTGAAGACCGTGCCCTTGATTCCAACGCTATTGAAAGAGAACGTGGTATCACAATCCTTTCTAAAAATACAGCTGTTGATTATGATGGCAAGAAAATTAACATTTTGGATACACCAGGACACGCTGACTTCGGTGGTGAAGTTGAACGTATCATGAAGATGGTTGATGGTGTACTACTAGTCGTTGATGCTTATGAAGGAACAATGCCTCAAACACGTTTTGTTTTGAAAAAAGCTTTGGAACAACATTTAACACCTATCGTTGTTATTAACAAGATTGATAGACCAGGTGCTCGTCCTGCAGAAGTTGTTGACGAAGTTCTTGAACTATTTATCGAATTAGGTGCTGATGATTCACAACTTGATTTCCCTGTTATTTATGCTTCAGCTATTAACGGAACATCAAGTTATGATGCAGATCCTGCTAAACAAGAACACACAATGAACCCATTGTTTGACACAATTATCAAAACAATTCCAGCTCCAATTGATAACTCTGACGAACCTTTACAATTCCAAGTTGCCTTACTAGATTACAACGATTACGTTGGTCGTATTGGTATCGGACGTATCTTCCGTGGTAAGATCGCCGTTGGTGACTCAGTTACAGTTATGAAGCTTGATGGTTCAACAAAGAACTTCCGTGTTACTAAGTTATTTGGTTTCATGGGATTGAACCGTGTTGAAATTCAAAGTGCTAAAGCCGGAGACCTTATTGCCGTTTCTGGTATGGAAGATATCTATGTTGGTGAAACTGTTACACCAGTTGACCATCAAGAAGCACTTCCATTGCTACGTATTGATGAACCAACACTTCAAATGACTTTCCTACAAAACAACTCACCTTTCGCTGGTCGCGAAGGTACAGAAGTTACTGCTAGAAAGATCGAAGATCGTTTAAGAAGACAACTACATACTGATGTTTCTCTTAAAGTTGAAAACACTGACCAAGCTGGTTCATGGCTAGTTTCAGGTCGTGGTGAACTTCACTTGTCAATCCTTGTTGAAGAAATGCGTCGTGAAGGTTTCGAACTACAACTATCACGTCCAGAAGTTATCTACAAGACAGTTGATAACAAGAAATGTGAACCTTTTGAAGAGGTAACAATCGATACACCTGACGAATACGTTGGTTCAGTTATCGATTCAATGTCTCAACGTAAGGGTGACATGGTTAACATGGAAAGTACTGGAAATGGTCAAACAAGACTTATTTTCTCAGCTCCTTCTCGTGGTTTGATTGGTTATTCTACAGAATTCCTTTCAATGACTGGTGGTTACGGTATTTTGAACCATACATTCTCAGAATACAAACCAGTTGTTAAGAACTGGAATCCTGGTAGAAGAACTGGTGCTTTGGTTTCAATTAACCAAGGTCCATCTACAACATATTCACTACAATCTGTTGAAGATCGTGGTAAATTGTTCATCGGTGCCGGAATTGATGTATATGAAGGTATGATTGTTGGTGAAAGTAGTCGTGATCAAGATATCGCTGTTACTGTTACTAAGGGTAAGAACCTTACAAATACTCGTGCTTCTGGTAAAGATCATGCTGCTGCAATCAAGACACCTAAGGCTATGTCACTAGAACAATCTATCGAATTCCTAAACGAAGACGAACTTTGTGAAGTAACACCTACAAGTGTTAGATTACGTAAGAAGATCTTAAGCACAAACGAACGTAAGAAGTTTGATAAATCAAAGAAGAACCAAAAATAATTTGTAATTAAATAAAGGGGTTAGGGACAGTTGTCCTTAGCTCCTTTTTATTTTTGACAAAATGGCATAACAGTGCAGTTTTTCTCTCGTTTTATTTGGTGGTATAATCTTAATATCAGATTTTAGGAGCTTAAATGTGAAAAAATTAAGTAAAATTGACTTATGGATAGTCATACCATATATTTTGCTATTAGGTATTGGAATCGTCATGGTTTATTCGGCCAGTTTTTACAATTCACTAATGGCTGGAGGAAGTACTACTCAATATTTATTTAAACAAGCAATTTTTGCTGTATTGGGATTGTTACTGTGTTTTTTTGTTTTTATTCTGAAGGTAAAAGTATTTCGGAGTAAACGGGTGGTAAAAATTTTACTTTGGTTTGCCATAGCGTCCCTGATTATTGTAATAGGAATTGGGATTGCTGCACCAAGTACTAAGGTAAATGGTGCTTCTGCTTGGATTCCATTAGGATTTTTCAATTATCAACCTTTGGAATTAGCTAAGCTGGCTTTGATCCTATATTTGGCTTTTGTTTTGAGTAGCAAACAGCAACGATTATTGGATCATCATGATATTAAGTCGGTTGCTTTTGAAATAACACCACCAATATTGTTTGTATTATTGATGATGGTCTTATTGATGGCGCAACCTGATTTTGGTGGTGCGTTGGTTCTCGCTGTAATAACTCTAGTATTATTGGCTGCCTCAACAATTCCGGGAAAGTACATCTTTACTCTAAGCACATCACTAATTGTATTGTTGATTGCGGGAATTAGTTTAGTTTTCAAATTTGCACCAACAATTATTACTAGTAAATATCAGTATCAAAGATTTTTAGCTATGCAGCATCCTTTTGAATTGGAACAAAAATCTGGGGCGCAATTAGTTAATTCTTTTTATGCCATCAGTAATGGCGGAATCTTTGGTGTAGGCTTAGGTAATGGGATTCAAAAACGTGGTTATTTACCTGAACCACATACCGATTTTATTCTGGCTGTAATTAGTGAGGAATTAGGGCTCGTAGGCGATATTGTTGTGCTTGGCCTTTTAGCAATCATTATTATTAGAATAGTTCAGTTAGGAATTAGAGCTAGAAAAAATTATAGCTCATTAGTTTATTATGGGGTCGCTACGATGTTGCTGAGTCAAACAGTTTTAAACGTCGGAGGACTATTAGGTCTTATCCCACTAACTGGTGTCACATTGCCATTTATCAGTTATGGTGGTTCAAGTATGTTAATTTTGTCGATGGCTCTGGGGATCGTTCTTAATTTGGAAGCCACGAGAAGATTTGAAATTATGAAAAAAGGGTGATTTTATGTATAAAAAGGTGGAACGTCAGGCATTGTATGTCTGGGTCTATTCACTCAAATGGAGAAAAAAATTACAACACTACGGGACAATTTATTATAGTTCTCCCAAAATGAAGTACGTTATGCTATACGTTAATTCAAATAAAGCGTCAGAAATTAGAAAAGAACTCAATTCGAAGAAATATGTTAAACGTGTTTCTTTGGCCCACAGAAAAGAATTAGATGAACATTATGTATTAAAAACTTCTGAAAACAAGGATGAGGAAAAAGAATGAAAGTTGTGTCAGGTAGATTTCGAGGATTAAATTTAAAATCGGTTCCTAGTGATAATACACGTCCCACTTCAGCTAAAGTTAAGGAAGCTGTTTTTAGTATGTTATCGCCATATTTGAATGATGGAGTGGCTTTAGATTTATTTGCTGGAACAGGTAGTCTAGGTATAGAAGCTGTCTCACGTGGCTTGGAAACAGCTTATTTAGTTGATAAGGCCTATAAAGCAATTAATACAATTAAAGAGAATATAGAAAAAACACATGCTGAAGATAGTTTTGTAGTTATGAAGTCATCTGCAACCGATGCATTAAAGAAATTTGCCCTTGATGGAGTTAAATTTGATTTAGTTTTCCTTGATCCACCATATCGAATGAAGATTACTGAACAAATTATTAAAGATATGGTTGAACAGAATTTGTTAAACGATAATGCCATTATTGTTGATGAAACAGATTACGATATTGATTTAAGTAATTTTGATAAAATTGATTTAATAAAAGAAAAAAGATATAAGGATACAAAAGTAGCGTTGTATCAATTTGGAGGATAGTATGTCTCAAAAGGTTGGACTTTATGCTGGTAGCTTTGACCCAATTACGAATGGTCATTTGGATATTATTCGTCGGTCATCTAAGTTGTTTGACAAATTGTATGTGGCACCGATGACTAATACATCAAAGAAATATTTATTTTCTTATGAAGAGAAGAAATCATTTATTGAAGCTGAAATAAATGATTTAAAAAACGTGACGGTGGTTGATGGTAAAGGCGAACTATCGACAAAATTAGCTCAACAATTAGGAGCTGGTTTTATGGTTCGATCAATGAGGAATCCAGATGATTTTGGATATGAATCTGGAGTTGCTTCAATAAATAAAGTTTTAAATAAAAATATTGAAACTATATTCCTGCTAGCAAATGACAGGTATGCTACGATATCTTCATCAATGATGAAAGAGGTAGCAAAATTTGGGGGAGATATCTCTGAATTCGTGCCGCCGGAAGTAGCATCCGCATTGATAGATAAGTTGAGGAAGGATTAATTTATTTTGAAATTTAACAAAACTAGAAATAAAATCTTTGGTGCCATATTTATTTTTATTGTCGTTGTGGCATTTTTCATAACGCCAACTGGTTATTATTTGGAAGTTCCTGGTAGTGCTGAAGATACTTCTCAATTTGTTAAGGTTGACGGTAAGCAGGATAAGAAAAAGGGTAATTTCCTATTAACAACGGTTGGAATTGTTAGTGGAACACCCTTTACACTTTTAAAATCTTTAGGAAATGATTTTGAGACTATTTATTCACAAAAAGATTTAATGGGTGATGAAAGTAGTCAGCAATATTTCAAGGTTCAACAGTATTATATGCAATCTGCCCAGAATAATGCGGTTCAGGCTGCTTATTCGAGAGCTGATAAACCTTTCACCAAGAAGTATTTGGGCGTTTATATAATGGATGTCATGGATAATTCTGAGTTTAAGAATAAATTGGAAATTGGCGATACGATTACTGCTATTAATGGCTTTCATTTTAATAGTGCTAACCAATTTATTAATTATGTTAAGAAACAGGACAAGAAATCCACTGTCAAAATTACTTTCTTACGTGATGGTAAAAAGAAATCTACTTCTGGTGGTTTAGTTAGATTAGCCGATACTAAACGTTTTGGTTTGGGAATTACTCTAACTGACAATACAGAAGCTAAGGGAAATCCACCAACTAATATTAACGCTGGTGATATCGGTGGTCCGTCAGCTGGTTTGATGTTTACTCTACAAGTTTATTCACAAATTGCTAATAACGACCTTAAAAATGGACGTACAATTGCTGGTACCGGAACGATTGCTCCAGATGGAACTGTTGGTCCAATTGGTGGGATTGAAAAGAAAGTCTACGCTGCCTCTGCAATGGGAGCAACTGTTTTCTTTGCCCCAGATGATCCAGTTACAAAGGAAATCAAGAAGTATGAACCTGGCTACGTCAATAACTATAATCTAGCTAAGGGTGCTGCTAAGAAGATTCATACGAAGATGAAGATTGTCCCAGTTAAGAATTTGAATGATGCGATTAATTATCTAGAAAAAACGAAACAGTCCAAATAAGGGCTGTTTTTTTTACGTAATTTTATTTGAGGTGATGAAAATGGATGAGTTAGTAACCCATATTAAACAGAATAAAATTATGATTCCAATGGTACTAATCGTTGTGACATTAGGCTTAGGATATTTTTGGATGAGTCAACAGTCACGACCAGTTAAAAATGAATTGAAAACGGAAGAAGTAGAAGTAAAGAAGTCGGAAGCAAAATCAGATAAGGTCGATGATAAGAAAGATAAATTGTTGGTAGTCGATATTCAAGGTGCTGTCAAGAATCCGGGAGTTTATCGTGTTAAAAAGGATGTTATAGTTCAAGAGGTAATACGCTTGGCAGGTGGAATTAATCCCAATGCTGAATTAAAACAAATCAATCAAGCACAGCGGGTTCAAGATCAGATGCAAATTTATGTTCCAACGATTGGCGAAACAGCACGACCAAACGTTAGTAGTTCTGCACAAGGTAGTAGCAAAAAAGTTGTAAATATTAATACAGCAACAGTTGATGATTTTAAGAATGTGACGGGAATCGGTCCTAAGAAGGCTGAAAAGATTATTGAATATCGGCAGAAAAATGGTGATTTCAAAGATTTACATGCTTTAACTGGTGTGTCTGGTATCGGTGAGAAGAGTTTGGACAAATTAAAAGATCAATTAACTGTATAACTTATGAAAGGATTTTTGATTTTTCCAGCCCTTGTAGTAGCACTCTTGATGGCTACTTATTTTGAATCAAAATTGTTTATTGTTTTCTTGATTCTAATTGGAATACGAATACTATTTTTGAAGAGTTTAAAGTTAAATATTCTTACATTGATTCTGTTATTTAGTTTTCTAATAAGATGTCAGTTGATCAGTCAACAAGTACATGAACCGCCTGAAATAAAATCAGCAATCATATCTCCAGATAAAATAACTGTTAATGGCGATATTATGACAGGTGAGATGTTAACTAATAAACAAACCGTAAAGTTTATTTACCGTCTTAAAACGAAAGAAGAACAGGCTTTTTGGGTAAAATTAAATGAGATAGTTGAGATTCGAGTCGATGTTAAAAAAATTGAAAAAATTTCTAAATCACGCAATATTGGTGAATTTAATTATTTTAAATATTTGACGAACAAGGGGATTTATTTTAATGCCCAAATCAATGACATAAAAAGAATAAATAAGTATGTACCAAGAACTATTAATGACAAAATAAATGTTTTACGAATACATACAATAAATTATTTAGCACAACTTCCCAAATGGCTGAGGATACATGCTCAAAGTTTAATCGTTGGCTATACAGAATATTCTGACAAGAATTTCTTAAAAATCCTCAGTGTTTTAGGTGTAATCCATTTATTTAGTTTATCGGGATTACATGTTTTAATATTGTTGACCATTATCAGAAAGATAACTTCGTTGTTTAGGTTCCCGTTAGAATGGATCGACACGGTAATGCTTTTTATTCTGCCATGTTATGGGATTCTAGTAGGTTCAAAAAGTGGTATCTGGCGAGCAATTGTTTTAGCTATGTTAGGCATAATCTTTAAAAAATTGAATATATCTATGAGCCGGTTGGATATATTCAGTTTGACGTTAATAATCTGTATGTTTATTTATCCTTTTGCCATACTTGAAATGGGTGGACAATTAAGCTTTCTGTTGTCATTTGCTATTCTTTATCTATATCAGAAAACAAGTTTCTTGTTGATGACGTTTAAGATGAATCTTGTCAGCTTGCCGTTGATCTGCGTTTACATGTATCAGTTTAATTGGCTGACCTTATTAGCAAATCTTTTTTTCGTGCCATTTTTTTCATACGTTATTTTACCAATTACAATTATTTCATCATTAACAGTTAATTGGAGTTTTTGGAAATTTATCAACAATAGTTTTGAAAAAATGTATGGTTTATTGGATTACATTTCAAAAGATAATAACTTTATGTTTGTGACAGGAAGATTTCCCAGTTGGATAATTTTAATTTTAGTAATTATTGTGATTTTCTACGTTGAAAGTAAAAATTTTTGGAATAAATATTTAATTCAGTTCACGATTATCTTTACTATTTGTGTTGCTTTAAATAAATTTCCAATCTGGGGATCGGTTACTCTGATTGATGTAGGGCAGGGTGATAGCATTTTGATAACTACACCATTGATTCGTAAGACTTTTTTGATTGATACTGGTGGTAAATTAAAGTTACCTTCAAAACAATGGGAAAAACATACTACTAGTGATCAAATTGATAACAGTACGATTCCTTTTTTAAGGTCACAAGGGATTTCCTATATTGACAAACTGTTTTTATCACATAAAGATGTTGATCATATTGGGAATTTGGACTCTTTATTAGAGAAGTTTAAGGTTAAAGAAGTAGCTTTTGGTACTGGTTTAGAACAAAATACGCGGATTAAAGAAATTATGAAGAAGTATCCACAGATAAAGTTTCAAGCCTTGAAACAGGGAGATATTTTGGACACTGGCTTCATTAAATGGCAGGTTTTATGGCCGAAAGTTAAAGGTGTTGGGGAAAATAGTGATTCTTTAACATTATTAGCACGTATTAAAAATAAGAATTGGTTATTTACAGGTGATTTGGATGTTGCTTCTGAAAAGAAAATTATTATGGACCATAAATTCCATGTGGATTATTTAAAACTCGGTCATCACGGTTCAAAAACATCTACGAGTGATGAATTATTAAATGTTATAAAACCGCAACTTGGTTTTATTTCAGCTGGGGTTAATAATCGCTATGGTCACCCAAATAAAGAAACGATTCAACGTCTACAACAGCATCGGGTACAATACTTAAATACTGCTGAATATGGTATGATATCTTGGTATTATTCCTTCTTTAATGATGAGGAAAAGATAACAACTTTCTTAAAGGGTGACTTGTTTGAAAATAACCGAACTGAAAAATAATTTGAAACAGGGTAATTTAAGTAATATTTATTTGATTACCGGAAAAGAACGAGTATTTATTAAGGATATTCAAAAATCATTTAAGAATATTATGTCTCCGGAAGAAAGGGATATGAATTTTTCTAACTTTGATTTAGAAGAAGTTCCACTAGGAGACGTAATTAATGAAGCAATTTCAGCTCCTTTTTTTGGCGAGAGAAGATTGGTCTTTGCGGAAAATCCGTATTTTTTAACTGGCGAGAGAGCTAAAAATGTTGTGGAACAAGATGTTGAATTACTGTTGAAGTATATTCAGAATCCAACCCCATCTACTATTATGGTAATTTTTGCTTCATATGATAAGTTAGATTCTCGTAAAAAAATAGTTAAGCAACTTAAAAAATTGGCAGTAATGGTCGATGCCGGCCAAATGGAAGGGCCAATTCTAACTAGAACGGTCAATAATGATCTAAAAACTGATGGATATCAAATTGATCCAGAGGCATTGGATTTATTGATCAATAAAACTAAGGGCAATTACTCCGTTATTACGAACCAACTAGATAAATTGAAAATGTATTCGCTACAAACAAAAAAGATTGATAAGGTTGCAGTGTCAGAATTGGTGCCACAATCGTTGGAAGATAATGTCTTCGACTTAATGAATGAAATTCTTAATAAGAATATTTATCAAGCAGAAGAGTTATATCACCAATTTCTATTACAAAAAATTGATCCGATTTTATTGATAGCTATTTTAATTTCACAATTACGTCTTTTGATACAGGTAAAGATTCTTTCAGAGAAGGGATTGTCTGAAGCAACAATCTCTAAAAATCTTAAATTACATCCATATCGGGTTAAATTGTCTCATCGACAGTCAAGAAACTTAAATATGAAGCAATTACAAATCATGTACCACGATATTGTTAATGTTGATTATCAAATTAAGTCTGGACAAGGTGATAAAGAACTACTATTTGATCTTTTTATTGCAAAATTTGCATAAGAAAAGGGACTCAGATTACTCTGAGTCCCTTTTTTGGGTAAATAAAAAAGCAACCATATGGTCGCTTAAGATTAATTCAATTTAGCAAGTCTTGACTTATCACGTGCAGCCTTGTTAGCCTTGATTAGGCCTTTAGACTTAGCCATGTCGATTGCTCGAACGGCTGTTCTAAACATATCTTCTTTATTGTCAGCGTTATTAGCAGCTGATGCTTCAAAGTTCTTAATTGCTGAACGCATTGAACTTCTTTGTGAATTGTTGCGAAGAGTAGCACTTTCGATAGTCTTCACACGCTTCATAGCAGATTTAATTTGTGGCATTGATTTCACCTCCGATTACCTAGTAAGCTTAAAACTCAATACATAGAATTATACATAATTCAGATTAGCAATGCAATGAAATGTCAATTTTTTTTCTAGTATTGCAAAATAGTCCGATTTGTAGTAAATTATTTAGATGTGTTAACCATGCTCTGTTTGACGAATCACCAACGCAAGCATAGTTTGGCTAAATATATAAGGAAAAGGTGAATTGAAATGGCTATTTCAAAAGAAAAGAAAAACGAAATTATTAAGCAATACGCACGTAAAGATGGAGACACTGGTTCTCCAGAAGTACAAATTGCTGTATTAACATACGATATTAACTCATTGAACGATCACTTGAAAGTTAACAAGAAAGATCACCATTCATATGTTGGTCTTCTTAAGAAGATTGGTCACCGTCGTAACTTGTTAGGTTACCTAAAGAACAAAGATATTACACGTTACCGTGACTTGATTAAGTCATTAGGACTACGTCGTTAATTTTTATTTTAGGAGAATCCAGAAATGGATCTCCTATTTTTTTTGCTTAATTTTTATAAATAGTCATTGATATGGTAGAATAGCAAACAGGTATAGCTTAAATAGTCTTAGAAAGACTTAAGAATCACAATAGAATATTATGATCTATGCTATTTTAATGAAATGAGAGATGAAAATGAGCAAAAATATTAAGATAATTTTGTTAAGTGGCGTACGTGAAAATGGAAAAAATATGTACGCGGTAGAAGTAAATGATGAGATCTATATTTTGGATATTGGTTTGCAATACCCAGACAATGATCTTTATGGGATTGATATGGTCGTACCTGATATGACTTATATCAAGAGTAATATTGAAAAAGTAGTTGGTGTCTTCTTGTCACATGGACATGCTGATGCAATTGGAGCTTTACCTTATCTAATTAGTGACTATGACATTCCGGTATTCGGTTCAGAAATGACAATTGAGTTAGCTAAGATTGTTTGTTCAAATGATAACCGTAGTAAGAAATTCTCTAACTTCCATGTTATTGATGAGAATACAGCTATTGATTTTGATCAAGCCTCAGTGTCATTCTTTAAGACAACTCATTCAATTCCTGGATCATTGGGAACTGTTATCAAAACTGAAGAGGGTCAAATTGTCTATACTGGAGACTTTAAATTCGATCAAGCAGCTGTTTCTACATACAAGACAGACTACGGTCGTATCGCCAAAATTGGTAGCGAACGTGTTCTAGCCTTGTTAAGTGACTCCGCAAATGCTGAATCACCATATGAAAATTCAAGTGAAAGAGATATTTATGAATATATCTTAGATACATTCAGTTATCATAATGGTCGTATTATTGTGGCCCAAGTTGCATCCAACATTCAAAGAATGCAACAAGTTTTGGATGCTGCTGATAAAACTGGTCGTAGAGTCTTCCTATCAGGAACTGATGCTGAAAAGATTTTGAAAACAGCAATGAATCTTGGCTATTTGAAGATTAGTAATAAGGAATTGTTAGTAACACCTAAAGAATTAGATACAGTTGATAATGATAAATTAGTTATTATTGAAACAGGTAAAATGGGTGAACCAGTTAAATTACTTCAAAAGATGGCTAATCCTGCTGCTAAGACAAAATTCCAAGTTGAAGAGGGAGATTTAGTATTTATTGCCACAACTCCTTCACACGCTATGGATACAACTGTCGCTAAGGCAAGAGATGCAATTTATCGTACAGGTGCTGAAGTAAAGGCACTTAGTGATGATAAACATTCATCCGGTCATGCTAACAAGTCAGATCTTCAATTAATGATCAACTTGCTTAATCCAGAAAATGTTATTCCTGTTCAAGGTGAATACCGTTTGTTGGATGCTCATGCAAGAATTGCACATGAAACAGGTATCCCTTATCAAAATATTTTCCTTACAAAGAAGGGTGACGTTTTAAACTATGAAAACGGCCAATTCTATCAAGGAAAAGGTATTGAAGCTGGAGATACTATGATTGATGGTATCGGTGTTGGCGATATTGGTAGTATTGTGCTTCGTGATCGTGAATTATTGGCCGAGGACGGCGTTTTTATTGCGGTAGCTACAATTGACCGTAAGAAGAAAAAAGTCGTTGCTAAGCCTAAAATAACGGCTCGTGGATTTGTTTACATGCGTGCTAGCCGTGATTTGTTAAGTGAAAGTTCAGATATCATCGTTGATACTATTGTTGATTATATGCAAACAAGTAAAGACTTTGATTGGTCTGATTTAAAACAAGGTGTTCGTGATAAGTTAAATCATTTCTTGTATGAACAAACTAATCGTCACCCTGTAATTCTTCCAGTTATTATGGAAGTCAATCAAAACAGACATCGTAAAGCAAAGAAATAGAGTAATTTGATTTATTCTAAATATTGTTGAGGTACTATATGGACGATTCAGATAATCTAAAAAAAATCATTAATCAAGCTGACGAAGCATTCGACCAAGGCAATTGGGAAGAGTCGGCTGATTTATATACACAGGCCTATGCAATACAGCAGTCATTCTCAATTAATAAGGGGTTGGCTGCTTCTTTGTTGAATCAACAAAGGCCTGGGGATGCTGAAGCTGTAATTTTAGATTATTTTAATTATTACCTCAGTAAACCAGACACTGCAGAATTAGCATTGGATATTGTTTTAGAAAATAATGACTTTTTATTAGCAAATCAAATGCTTAATTTTTATGACCTAGAGTCATCACCAAATATTAAAGAAGATTTTATTAGTGATGTAACTAAGAGAATCAAAATAGCTGAAGACCGTCATGAACGATCCTTTAAACCAGAAAAAGATCGAATAATGAATCGCTTATTTTCTATAGTTACCGAATCGACTGCTAATCAAATTCAATTATTAAGAAAGTTAAGGGAGCTAAACAAGGTAGATTACATTAATAGCGCTAAGTTATTATTAGAGAATCCTTTGTTACATCCACTTCTAAAAAGTGAAGCTCTCGAGAATTTATTGAAGTTAGGATACGATGAAAAGGTAGATATTTCATTCTATGGCGAAAATAAAACTTGCATTCCAAGTAAGTTAATGCCTATTATGACAACTGATGTCTATTTGAAAATGTGTGACGAATTAGAAAAATTATTAAGTGATGACAACGGAACTCAGCTTGAGAACTTTAAAGGGGAGTTGTCGTTGTACGCCGCATTTGTATATCCATTCGGTGATGAAATAATAAAAGACCCTGACCTCTGGACAAAAGCCATGCTTTTAAGGTATGGTTTAGTAGATGATTCACAGATAAGTGATAATCAAGGTTTGAACGAAGTAAAAACTTGGTTAAAACGGTTCGATGAACTGATTAATACCTTCCAGGAGTGAAATTTTTTAAAGTTTTTTCACTTTGAGTGTTTACAATTGCGTTTACGGCCTGTATACTCCAAAGAGTATATTTTTAGTCGGTGATTTGCGTTGAATTACTTTGCTTTCACCTCTGAAAGTAGTATAATTTTTCAGTAAAGAGTCGTCTAAAGAGCATTTTCTTTGGATCAATCTTATGAAATGAAATTTTAGGAGGATTCTTTGTAATGGCAGAAAAAGAACATTATGAGAGAACAAAGCCCCATGTAAATATTGGGACAATTGGTCACGTTGACCACGGTAAGACTACTTTAACAGCAGCAATCACTAAGGTTTTGGCTGACAAAGGTTTAGCTAAGGCTGAAGATTACGCTGATATCGATAAAGCTCCAGAAGAAAAAGAACGTGGGATTACTATCAACACAGCCCATGTTGAGTATGAAACTGAAAAGCGTCACTATGCACATATTGATGCTCCAGGACATGCTGATTACGTTAAGAATATGATCACTGGTGCTGCACAAATGGATGGTGCCATCCTTGTTGTTGCTGCTACTGATGGTCCTATGCCACAAACACGTGAACACATCTTGCTTGCTAGACAAGTTGGTGTTGGTTACATCGTTGTCTTCTTAAACAAGACTGACCTTGTTGATGACCCTGAACTAACTGACCTAGTTGAGATGGAAGTTCGTGAATTATTATCAGAATACGATTTCCCAGGGGATGACATTCCTGTTATCCGTGGTTCAGCTTTGAAGGCTCTTCAAGGAGACCCTGAAGAAGTTAAACACGTTGAGGAATTACTTGATGTTGTTGATGAATATATCCCAACTCCAGAACGTGATAATACTAAACCATTCATGATGCCTGTTGAAGATGTCTTCACTATTACTGGTCGTGGTACTGTTGCTTCAGGACGTATCGATCGTGGTGAAATTAAGATTGGTGACGAAGTTGAAATCGTTGGTTTGAAGCCAGAGGTTATCAAGTCTACTGTTACTGGTCTTGAAATGTTCAGAAAGACACTTGACATTGGTGAAGCCGGAGATAACGTTGGTATCTTACTACGTGGTATTAACCGTGATCAAATCGAGCGTGGACAAGTTCTTGCTAAGCCAGGTTCAATCCAAACTCACAACAAGTTCAAGGGTGAAGTTTATATCATGAGTAAAGAAGAAGGTGGACGTCATACTCCATTCTTCTCAAACTACCGTCCACAATTCTACTTCCATACAACTGATGTTACTGGTGTTATTGAACTACCAGATGGTGTAGAAATGGTTATGCCTGGTGACCAAGTTACTTTTGAAGTTGACTTGATTGCTCCAGTTGCTATTGAAAATGGTACAAGATTTACTGTTCGTGAAGGTGGCCGTACTGTTGGTGCCGGAGTTGTTACAGAAATCTTAGACTAATTTCTAAGGTAGTAATGATTACTTTAAAAAGAGTTGGTCAATCCAACTCTTTTTTTTATTGCTTAAATGTTCAAAAATGAGTCAAAGTATCATATAATAGAAAACATGATGTCTTTAAATACCTATAATCACGTCGAATGTTTACAATATTGCCAATTTAGGGTAATATTACAAAGTATGAGATCGTTGAAATACCGGAGGGATAATATAAATGTCTGCTAAGGCTAAATTTACAAAAAAAGAAAACAATACTGGTGAATTAAAATTTGAAATTGACCAAGACACAATCAAAAAAGGTTTAGATACTGCTTTTGACCGTGTAAAGAAGAGCTTGAATGTTCCTGGATTCAGAAAGGGAAGAGTACCTCGTCAAATCTTCAACCGTATGTACGGAGAAGAAGCATTGTACGAAGATGCTTTGAACGCTGTTCTACCAGATGCATATCAAAATGCTGTTGATGAAACTAAAGTTGAACCAGTTGACCAACCACAAATTAGTGTTGACTCAATGGAAAAAGATTCACCTTGGGCAATCAGCGCAACTATCACTGTTAAACCTGATGTTAAATTAGGCGATTACAAGGGTATCGAAGTTAAGAAACAAAAACGTAATGTTATGAAGACTGATGTTGAAGATCGTCTTGCTGACTTGCAAAAACAACAAGCTGAATTAGTTCTTAAAGATGGTAAAGCTGAAAACGGCGATACAGTAATTATTGACTATGTTGGTTCTGTTGATGGTAAAGAATTTGATGGTGGTAGCGCACAAAACTACTCACTTGAATTAGGTTCAGGTTCATTCATTCCTGGATTCGAAGATGAATTGGTTGGACACTCAGCTGGCGAAGATGTTGACGTTAACGTTACATTCCCAGAAGACTACCAAGCAAAAGAATTAGCTGGTAAGAAGGCTATCTTCAAGACAAAACTTCACGAAGTTAAGTCAAAGGAATTACCTAAGTTAGATGATGATTTTGCTAAGGATGTTGACGAAGATGTTGACACACTTGAAGAATTAAAGACAAAACTTCACGACGAAATCAAAGACCAAAAGAAGCAATCTGCTGAAGAAAACATTCAAGAAGAAGCAATTTCTGGCGCAGTTAAGAATGCTAAGATTGATGAAATTCCACAAGCAATGATTGATACTGAAGTTGAAAATCAATTGAACCAATACCTAGCTAACTTACGTCGTCAAGGTATTGATCCTAAGTTGTACTACCAAATGACTGGTACAACCGAAGAAAGCTTGAAGAACCAATTCACTAAGGATGCACAAGAACGTGTTAAGACTGATTTAGTTATTGAAGCTATCGTTGCTAAAGAAGGCATCAAACCTTCAGAAGACGAGATTCATGCTGAAATCAAATCACTTTCTGATGAATACAAGATGGAAGAATCAGCTGTTAGAAATGCACTTACTGATGACATGTTGGCTCATGACATTGCTGCTAAGAAAGCAATTGAATTAATTGTTGACTCAGCTGAAGAAAAATAAGTGATACTTTGATTTGAAAACTTGGAAGCCTGATGGCTTCCTTTTTTTGTAAAAAAGATAGTTTAAAAACTAATTACTTTACTCTTATTTATTACCATGCTAGACTTTCAAAGTATTGGAACTATTGAAGGAGAAATCGCATATGTTTGATAGTACAGAAAATACTGGCACAATTAGCTGTTCATTTTGTGGTAAGACACAAGATCAAGTTAAAAAAATAGTTGCTGGACCAGGCGTCTATATTTGTAATGAGTGTATAGATTTATGTAAGGAAATTATTGATGAGGAACTTAATGAAGCAACACCATTAGACCTAGATAATATTCCTACACCTGCTGGAATTAAAAAGATTCTTGACGATTACGTGATTGGACAAACTGATGCTAAGAGGGCATTGTCAGTTGCTGTTTATAATCACTATAAGAGAATTAATAAAATGGAACATCTTAAAGATGGCGAAACAGAGTTACAAAAGAGTAATATTGCCTTAATTGGACCTACTGGTTCAGGTAAGACTTTCTTGGCTCAAACTCTAGCACGTATCTTGAAGGTGCCGTTCGCAATTGCTGACGCTACTACGCTTACTGAGGCTGGTTACGTTGGAGAAGATGTTGAGAATATTCTTTTGAAGTTATTGCAAAATGCTGATTTTGATGTAGACAAGGCTGAACATGGTATTGTCTATATTGATGAAATTGATAAGATAGCTAAGAAGAGTGAAAATGTTTCTATTACACGTGATGTTTCTGGTGAAGGTGTTCAACAAGCACTTTTGAAGATTCTTGAAGGAACCATTGCTAGTGTTCCACCACAGGGTGGTAGAAAGCATCCTCAACAAGAACTAATTCAAATTGATACTACTAATATCCTCTTTATTGTTGGTGGTGCTTTTGATGGTATCGAAACAATCGTTAAAAACCGTTTAGGTGATAAGACAATTGGTTTCGGTGCTGAACAAAAAGCTAATGTGGCTGAAGAAAAGAGTTTGATGCAACAAATCATTCCAGAAGATTTGATGAAGTTTGGTATCATTCCTGAATTCATTGGCCGTATTCCTATCGTAACAGCGCTTGAGAAGCTTACAGAGGATGACTTGGTTAATATCCTTACAAAGCCTAAAAATGCTCTTATTAAGCAATATGTCGAGTTGTTGGATCTTGATGGAGTTAAACTTAGCTTTACTGATGGAGCACTTAAAGAAATTGCTAAGATGTCCATTGAAAGAAATACTGGTGCTCGTGGATTGAGATCAATTGTTGAAGAAACAATGCAAAATACTATGTTTGATATTCCGGGCCGTGATGATGTTGAAGGTGTCAAAGTAACTAAGGACGCTGTTCGCAAAGTTAAAGAACCAGAATTGATTCTTAAAAATGGAGAGGTTGCCTAGTAGGCGACCTTTTTTTATTTCAAATATGGTAAAATGTCTTAATTGAGGTGAATTATGCAAGTAAATAATGTATCGATGAATTTGAGTGCAGTTAGTTCTAAACAGTATCCAGGTGAAGGTTACCCTGAAATAGCTCTTTTGGGCCGTTCTAACGTTGGTAAGTCATCTTTGATAAATACACTTATAAATCGTAAAAGTTTTGCCAGAACATCAAGTACACCTGGTAAAACGCAGACACTTAATTTCTATAACATTGAAGATCAACTATATTTGGTTGATGTACCAGGTTATGGTTTTGCTAAAGTTTCTAAGAAACAACGTGAAGAATTCGGCGTAATGATTGAAGAATACCTTACAACACGTGATGTTTTACGTGGGGTGGTTATTTTGGTCGATGGACGTCATGAACCTAGTGATGATGATATTTCGATGTATCAATTTGTAAGTTATTATCATATTCCTACTTTGATTGTTCCTACTAAGATGGATAAAATCAAAGGTAATCAATGGAATAAGACAGTAAATGCCGTAAAAAATGCTATGGGTGTCAATCAAACCGATGATCTACAGTTATTTAGTTCTGAAACTAAATATGGTAAAGATGAAGTTTGGGCTTGGATTGAAGACCATATGAAATAAAATTTTAATATCAAAATAAAAACCTCCAATTCATATTCTGAGTTGGAGGTTTTTCGGTATAATAATTTAAATTAATTATGCTTCAATTGGATTTTCAATAATATCTATATTTTAAAAATTAATTATATCTTCAAAAGTAAATTTATTATTTTCAAAACTAAATTTGAGAATACTGCAATTAGTGAAACCACTATGACGAATCATATCTGGATCAGCCCAGCGACCGGAGAAATTCATAATTGCACCGGCATGACTGACAGCAAGGACCGTGTTGTTGGAATCTTTATTCATAATATCAGTTAAAGTTTTGTTAACTCGGTTTTGCGTTGTCTGACTATCTTCGCCACCATATTGAACAAAGAAATTACCATAATGTTTGTGCTCATCGGAAATTTTTGGATTCAAGTATTCATGTTCACCCTCAAATTTGCCAAAATACATTTCACGTAATCCCTTTAGACGGGTATAAGGCATCGAAGTAACTAATTCCAAAGTATCACTGGAGCGTTCAGCAGTAGAACAATAAGCAGCGTCGAAATTGATGTGATTATCTTTAAAATATTGTCCAGCAACTTTTGCTTGTTGGATTCCCACGTCAGTTAATGGTGAATCACACCAACCTTGGATTTTGTGTAAAATATTAAAAAGTGTTTGACCATGACGCATCAAATAAAGTGTTTTTTTCATAACGTCCCCCTAAAGTAAGCAGTTACATTATACAATAAGTTAACTGAATCAAAAAAGGTCTTGAAAAATATTCAACCTCTGTGTATCATTCTAATTATAAATAAGTTTTAGTTTTAAATTGAGTAGTAATTTACTTCGGTGTTCAGAGAATTGACGGTTGGTGTGAGTCAAGCAGGGTAGATTATCAAATACGAAACTAAAATTCGTGTCCTACGTTATAGGAGTAAAGAGCAAGTAGAAATACTTGAATTTGGGTGGTACCGCGCATGAGCGTCCCTGCATATTTGCAGGGGCGCTTTTTTTATTTCTATAATTTAACGAGGACAATCAACAGGAGGAAGAGTTATGAATATTATTGATGAATTATCATGGCGTGGATTGATTAATCAACAGTCCGATGAAGAAGGTTTAAGAGATTTAGTTGATGGTAAGGATATTTCTTTGTACTGTGGAATGGATCCAACTGGAGATTCAATGCATATTGGACATTTATTGCCATTCATGACATTGGAAAGATTCGCTAACGCTGGTCATCATCCATACATCGTTATTGGTGGAGCAACTGGTTCAATTGGTGACCCAAGTGGTAAAAAAGCTGAACGTCCAATGCAAACTATGGATCAAGTTAATCATAATGTTGAAGCATTGAGTAACCAAGCTAAGAGAATTTTTAGTAACTTCACAATGGTTAATAATTACGACTGGACAGAACCAATTGGAATTCTTGACTTCCTACGTGACTACGGTAAATTGTTTAACGTTAATACAATGTTGAATAAGGAAATTATTTCAAGTCGTCTTGAAGCTGGTATTTCATTTACAGAATTCACATACCAAATCCTTCAATCACTTGATTTCCTAACACTATATCGTCAACATGACGTTCAATTACAAATTGGTGGTGGAGACCAATGGGGTAACTTGACTGCTGGACTTGATCTTATTCATAAGGCAGAAGGACAAGAGGCTAAGGTATATGCCCTAACAATTCCATTATTATTAAAATCTGATGGAACAAAATTTGGTAAAACTGCTGGTGGTGCTGTTTGGCTTGATCCAGAAAAAACTTCACCTTACGAGTTCTACCAATTCTGGTTCAATCAAGACGATAAAGATGTTGTCAACTTGTTGAAGAAATTTACATTCCTTTCAAAAGAAGAAATTGCTGACCTTGAAGAATCAGTTAAGACAGCTCCAGAAAAACGTCTTGCTCAAAAAACTTTGGCACAAGAAGTAACTACATTTGTTCATGGTAAAGAAGCTTTAAAGACTGCTGAAAAGATTACTGAAGTTTTATTCTCAGGTGAAATCCAAGAATTAACAACAGCTGAAGTTGCAGAAGCCTTCCATGGTGTTCCTAGTGAAGAAATTTCAAATGATCCAATTAATTTGGTTGATTTACTTATTGCCACAAACGTTGATAAATCAAAGCGTCAAGCACGTGAAGATATTCAAAATGGAGCTATCAGAATCAATGGTGAGAAGTTAACTGATACAACTTTAGAGATTGATCCTAAGACATCATTTGACGGTAAGTACATCGTTATTCGTCGTGGTAAGAAGAAGTACTTCTTGGCTCAAATTAAGTAAAACTATTGACTGTAAACGTTAAATCGTATATATTATTTGCAACGAAAACTTTTAATCGGGTCCTGTGAGGCTTGGAAGGTTCATTACACATTTAATAGAAAAAGTGTAAACTTCCTCTCCTTGTGGGTAGGGAGTTTTTTGTTTACTTAACAAAATAAGGGAACTTTTAATCAGATCCAGTGAGGTCTAAAAGGTTGATTGTATAATACCAAACTTTTAGGGGGTAGCTGGATAAAGGCTACGCCCTTTTAATTTGGAGGAAAACAATGAAAAATATACTTTCTATGTCACAACTATCAAATCAAGAAGTCCAAGACTTTATTACATCAGCCTTGGAATTTAAGAAAGGTAGAAAATCAACGATTGGCAAGGATAAATTTGCGGTCAATATGTTTTTTGAAAACAGTACAAGAACTAAATCTAGCTTCCAAGTAGCTGAAATGAAATTAGGAATGCAACAAATAGTTTTTGATGCCGCTAAATCCTCGACTACTAAGGGTGAAAGCTTGTATGATACAGCCAGAACCTTAGAAAGTGTTGGCGCAAATTTAGCAGTTATCCGACACAGTGAAGATGAATATTATAATCAACTACTTAATCGTAATTTGGGAATTCCAATTATCAATGCTGGTGATGGAGCAGGGCAACATCCCTCACAATCGCTACTAGATCTAATGACAATTTATGAACATTATGGTCGACTAGATGGACTGAAAGTTGCCATTATAGGTGATTTAAGTCATTCAAGAGTTGCTCACTCAGATGCTGAAATTTTGACACAATTAGGTTCTAGCGTTTACTTTGGCGGATTGAATTCTTGGTATACTTCAGAATTTCAAGCAATGGGACCTCACAAAGCAGTTGATGACCTCTGTCGTGAAATGGACGTTGTCATGCTCTTACGGGTACAACACGAAAGACTCTCAACGGAAGAAAATCAAAATTTCTCAAAAGAGGATTACTTCGAGAAGTATGGCTTGGACATGAGAAGGGTCAATTTGATGAAAAAAGATGCCATGATAATGCATCCAGCTCCAGTTAATCGCGGTGTTGAAATTGCGGATGAGATTGTTGAATGTGATAAGTCATATATTTTTAAGCAAATGATCAACGGAACTTTTATTAGAATGGCTATGATCGAATCAGTTTTGAAGGAGAATAACTAATGAAATCATTAATTAAAAATGCCCAATTGTTTTATGACCATAAATTAAGCAACGTAGACGTTTTGATTGAAGATGGCAAGTTTACAAAAATAGCAAACGATATTCCAGCTGGGGATATTGATGTAATTGATGCTAACAATGAATTAGTTGCGCCAGGTTTAGTTGATGTTCACGTCCATTTTAGAGAACCCGGTCAAGTTCATAAGGAAACGATTAAAACTGGTACTTTGGCATCTGCTCACGGTGGTTTTACAACAGTTGGAGCTATGCCTAATGTAACTCCGGTACCGGATGATGCTGATAAATTCAAAAAGCAGTTAGCATTAAATAAAGAAAATTCATTAATTAAAACTTTGCAATACGCTCCTGTAACTAAAGATGAAACTAGTGATGAATTGGTTGATATTGAAGGGCTAGCAAAGTTAGGTGCCTTCGCTTTTTCAAATGACGGTCATGGAATCATGAATGCTCAATCAATGTTTACAGCAATGGAAAGAATTGCTGCAATTGACAGCCATTTAGCAGCTCATGTAGAGGATAAGAATCTTTTCAATAAAGGAGTAATCAATTTCGGCTCTGCTTCAAGAAGATTAGGCTTACCAGGAATTCAACAAGTAGCTGAAACCTCGCAATTAGCAAGGGATTTAGTTTTGGCAAAAGAAACTGGTGTTCATTATCATGTCTGTCACATTTCGACTAAGGACGGTGTGGAATTAGTTAGAATGGCTAAAGATGCAGGGATAAATGTTACCTGTGAAGCTTCACCACATCACCTTTTGTTAAGTGATAAAGATATCCTGACAGATGATGCTAATTTCAAAATGAACCCACCGCTAAGAAGTGAAGAAGACCGCTTAGCATTAATAGCTGGGTTGCAAGATGGAACAATTGATATGATTGCAACTGATCATGCGCCTCATGCTGTAGAAGAGAAGAATCAAGGCTTTAAGAAGAGTGCCTTTGGAATTACTGGTATCGAAACGTCATTTCCATTGATGTATTCACGACTAGTTAAGACAGGTTTAATCAGTTTGGAAAAACTACTCGATTTGATGGCGTATAATCCTGCTAAAATATTCAATTTAAATGCCGGTGAAATAAAAGTTGGTCAAGCAGCCGACTTTACGATTTTGAACTTAGATAACGAGTACGAGATAAAGACTGAAGATTTCTTATCAAAAGGTAAGAACAGTCCGTTTGTTGGACAAAATGTCTTTGGCTTAGTTGAACAAACCTATGTTGATGGGGAAAAAGTTTATTCAAAATAAGGAATGGGGAGTAATCATGGAAAAGCCAGTAATAGTAGCACTAGATTTTGCGGACGATTTTGAATGTATTAACTTTTTGAACCAATTTCCGAAAGATAGCAATTTATATTTAAAAATTGGCCTAGAGATGTTTTGTCAATTTGGTTATCCGTTTGTTAAAAGTTTGCGAGAACGTGGTTATAATATCTTCTTGGACTTGAAACTACATGACATCCCTAATACTGTTAGAAGAACTTGTCAGATGATTTCTAAGTGGGATGTTCAGATGTTAACGATTCACGCTAGCGGTGGTGCAGAGATGATTGCTGCAGCTAAAGAGGGACTTGAAGGTTCTTCAACAAAGTTATTAGCTGTAACACAACTAACTTCATTAGGACAAGTCGAATTGGCAAACGAATTACAAGTCCCCTTGAAGTCACAAGATTATGTCACACGTCTTGCAAAATTAGCTTTTAACAATGGAGCTGACGGTGTTATTTCCTCAGCATTAGAGGTACCAATGATAAAAGAAGCTACTAATGAAGATTTTCTATGTATTACACCTGGAATCAGGCCTAAATCTGCTCAAGTTGGTGATCAAAAACGTGTCGCTACACCAGCTCAAGCAAGAAGTTTAGGCAGTGATGGAATTGTTGTCGGACGTCCAATTACACAAGCAGAAAATGGTTATCAAGCATACTTGAATATTTCTAAGGAGTGGAATAAATAATGGATAAATTAGCTGTTGCAGAAAATATTGCGGGTCAATTATTAAAAATTAAAGCCGTAACTTTGAGTCCTAAGGAGCCTTTTACCTGGGCTAGTGGTATCAAATCTCCAATCTATACCGATAATCGTCTCACGATTGCCTATCCAGATTTTCGCCAAACGATAGCACACGATTTAGCCGATTTGATTAAGGAAAACTTTCCAGAAGTTGAAGTTATCGGTGGAGTTGCTACAGCGGGGATTCCTCATGCAACAGGTGTCTCAAATATTTTGAATTTACCATTGAATTATGTTCGTCCTAAGAAGAAAGACCATGGTAAGAAAGGTCAAATTGAAGGTCGTTGTCAAAAGGGCGATAAGGTAGTTTTAATTGATGATCTAATTTCAACAGGTGGCAGTATTTTGAAGGCTGTGCAAGCTGTTCGTGAAGTTGGTGCTGAAGTTATTGGAACTGTCGCAATTTTCTCTTATGATTTACCAGAAAGCACAACTAATTTTGAAAACGCCGAAACTAAACTATTCACGTTAACAGACTTTCCAACCATGATTGAAGTTGCCAAACAACAAAACTATGTTGAAGAAAGTGACACTGAATTATTACAACAATGGTATAAAGATCCCGAAGGATGGTGTAAATAATGGATTGGTATAAAGCAGTTCGCCCACTAATTTTTAAAGTTGATCCAGAGGTCGACCATCATTTAGTTGCTAATGGATTGAAAATGTTTAACAGTTGCCCACAAGTTTTACAAAAGATGTTCTTGACCAAGAAAAGGGCTAATCTTCAAGTAACTGTCAAAGGTGTAACTTTTGATTCACCAATTGGAATTGCAGCTGGCTTTGATAAAAAGGCTGAGTTCTACAATAGTTTGGGTGCGTTAGGCGCCGGTTTCGTTGAGATTGGTAGTATTACAAAGCACAATCAACCTGGTAATAAGAAAAAGAGAATTTTCCGTTTGCCAGAAGATAAAGCCATTATTAATCGTATGGGGCTCAATAATTTAGGTGTAGAGGAAACAAGAGAACATCTAGCTAATAGTCCTAAACATGTCAAAATTGGGATCAGTGTGGCTCCAGGTCACGGGTTAAGCAGTTCTGAGATGGTCGATGAAATGGTTGATGATATTAAAGAAATTCATTCATTTGCAGATTACATAGCTCTGAACCAAAGCTGCCCAAATCAAAAGGGTGTTACAACTTTGCAAGAGGTACCAGTTGCTAAGAATTTGCTCCAAAAAATTCATAATTTACATATTAAAGAACCTGTCTTTTGTAAATTTGGAAATGATATTACTGTCGATAAGATGATTGAAATTATTCAAGAAACTGAAGGTTTAATGGACGGAATAATTTTGACCAATACAGCTTCTAATCCAAGTTCTACATATAATGACTTGAAATCAGCTGATAAAAATGAAGGCGGAGGATTGAGTGGTAAACCAATTTTTGCTAAATCACTGGAATTGACTACTGCTATCCATAAGGCTTTCCCTAATTTACCAATCATGTTTTCAGGTGGTATTTTCACACCAGAGGATGCTCAAGAAGCCTTACAAGCTGGAGCAAGCTTAGTTCAGGTTTATACTGGATTTATTTATAATGGGCCAACATTACTAGAACAAATCAATAAACATTTGTCTGAAGAGGATGTTTTAGCAAATTTGGATTATTCACCAGAAATTGCTTTGGCTCCTGTTAGGGATGAACAAGATGTTGTTGTTTCCGATATTGAACCTGAAGAAAAAGTTGAATTAGATGCTAATTCAGGTGCTTCATTTCACGAAGAATAGTTAAAAAAGATTGTTATTCTGCGATTTAGAATAGCAATCTTTTTATTTTGAAAATATTTTAAAAATTTGAATATTTTGATTTCTCCATTTTTTGATAAAAGTTACAATTACTTTTACTTGATTAATTAGGGGAGAAACTATGACTTACAAATTGATTGCAATTGATATGGACGATACTCTTTTGACTAGTGCTAAGGAGATCTCCGTTAAGAACAAAGAAATGATTCAACGAGCTTTAGAAAAAGGCGTTAAGGTCGTTCTCTGTTCTGGAAGACCACACGCGGCTATGTACGACTATGCTAAGAGTTTAGGAATCACTGGAGTAGATAGTTACATGATTACTAATGGTGGTGCCATAATCGAAAATATGGACGGTGTGATCAGTTATTGTAAAACACTGAATAACGATTTTTATCGTTCCTTTGTAAAATTTGTTAGAGAGCATGATTTACCATATTGTGTGCTTGATATTCAAGGTAATACTTATACTAGTGCCACTGAATTTGTCGATGATTACACAGTGGCTATGGCTTTCGAAAATAACCGTGGTCTATGTATTAGGGAACCAGAAGAATTATCACGCAATTTCGAGATTACGAAGGCGGTTATCAATGGTAATGAGCAAAGATTGGATGACGTTACTGAATTTATCAACAAAAAGTTTTCCGACTATTTTGTTGTTCGAACTGGCGTAGGCTATTTAGAAATCTTTCCTAACAATGTCAATAAAGGTGAAGCTGTGACTCATCTTGCAGCACAATTAGGAATTGATTTGAGTGAAGTTATGGCAATTGGTGATCGAGATAATGATATCTCAATGTTAAAAGTTGCAGGGATGGGTGTCGCTATGGACAATGCCACTAGTGGTGTAAAGTCTGTCAGTGACTATGTGACAACTGATAACAATCATGATGGTGTGGGAAATGCTATTGAAGAGTTTATCTAGGTAGATTAATTTGTTTTAGATTCTTAATAAGGAGTTACGTAAAATGGCACAACAACAGTTACACGAGATCAAAGAGAATTTCACTGCATGCCAGGATTTGTTGATTGTCTTAGGGGATGAAAGCCGACAGAAGATTTTATTAGCCCTGATGGATGCAGATTTAAAAAAGGGCTTGTGTGTTAATGAGATTGCAAAAGCTGTAAATTTATCTCGACAAACAGTATCACATAACTTGAAAATTCTTCGTAATGCTGAATTAATAAACTTTATTCGAGAAGGAAAAATGAATATCTATTCGTTAGAAGTTAAAACTAACTTTGCAAAGTTAAAAGAATTGATTTCAAGTGTTGAATTGTTAATAGATTAATATAAATATGCTTTAGGGATATAAATTTTTAATGGTTCAGTGATTGGCAGTTGGCAAAATTTAGTAACAGATAAATAATTAAAAATGTTGTTTTTAATTTCAGAAAACAGAAAAATAAATTTACATTTCTTACTTCTTTTTACTCGAATAATTCTATATAATTTAAATTCGATGTAAAAAGAATTGGGAGAATTTATCTTGGGCAATTATTTTTCATTTAAAAAAATCAGTATTTTTATTTTACCGATTATCTTAATCATGTCCTTAATTTGTATTATTCCATCCCAGACAATAACAGTTTGGGCAGATAGTAATGACAGTCAAAAAAAGATACAAAAATTTGAACCATCACCAGCGCCAGTTAGGGGAATTGGCTTTTGGATATATGGTGGATTCAAATTACAGCCGCGTAAGGATTATTATGTGACTGCTGGTGATTCGTTTGAAATTGATACAGAATCTACGAGATCGCTATTTAGCACAATTACAAACCCGTTTGAGCCATTAAGGCATCAATGGTATGAGACTCAAGATGATATTCATTGGAAACTATTATCTGTTGATCATGAGGATCTTACTGTGAAAACAGAGCAGGCTGGTACAAGGCACTATCAACTTTTTGATAGATATTCAGGTATTTTTACTGTTGATGATTTCTATTCAGAAGTTGCAACAGTCCACGTTTTACCAGAGGTAGTTCCAGTTGAATCGCTCGAAATGGATGTTGATGCAGATTATTTATATAACTCTGACAATAAACTAGTGACTTCGTCAGCCTATGCAAAGGCTAAACCGTACCCCGAAAATACGACAGAAAATGTTAAATGGTCAACTAGTGATGCAACATTGGCAACTGTGGACCATATTGGTAAGATACAAGCTAATTATCAAGGAAAATCTGGTGATGTAATTATTACTGGTAAGATTACAAATCCTGACGGTACTTCTGCGACTTCTGAAAAAAAAATCACAATAGGGTCTGGATTAGATGATCAAACAGTTGACGCTAAGAAAAGGGCAACTTTTGAAATACGTAGTAGTTCTATTGCTGATAAAGAAAATAATTCAAGTAATTACACAGTGGATTGGTATAAAGTTGATAAAAACCATCCCAGTGGCCAACATCTTAAGAAAGTTTATAATTCACTTTCATATACGACAGATGTTTTATCTGAAAAAAATAATAATGATAAATATTACGCTCAGATAAGGGTCAAATCGAATATGTATAGAACTAATAATGCGACTTTGACAGTTAGACCTTCGTTAGACCCCAAAGTGGAAATAAAGGGGATTATTAGGAATAAAACATTTCATGATGGTAAAAATACAGATGCATCTTTGCAAAATGTTACTACGGGTGATCATATAACTCATGAGGTCCATTTGAATAATAGTGGTAAGCAAAATTTGGTGGATGCAGATTTAACGATATATTTAACGTTGCACACCCAAATTGACACGATAAAGATAAATGGTAAAGAATTTAGCGATTATGCTGTAGCAACGGATATCTTAAAGAATTATCAAGTTGTTAAGCTGAAGATGGGACATTTTAAAATAAATGATCGTAAAACAGTCAAACTCGATACTGTAACTCAGGAAATTAAAGAGGGTTCTGATTTCTCTGCGAAACCAGTCTTTAAGGGTACATATGATGATAATCATTATGAAAGTATTGGTAATGATTTAAAGATGAATTATGTTACAAATAAATTGACAACTCATTTTAAAGATATTCAATTTGAACCGATAACAGCTTTTGAGCGTAATGTTGTAAAATATCGTGCCTCTGAAACGGATGAGCCTAGTGAAGTTATTGCGATAGATGATCAACGTCGAAATAGGAAACGTTTGAAAATATTTGTTAAACAGGCTTATGGGTTAACAAATTTAAGTAATAAGTCGGTTTTAAATGCAGATTTAATGTTTCACGATGACGGTCCAATGCCTAAGGCTATTATTAATAAGGTTTTAGTTGCACAATCTGCGGATGACGAAGTTATGGAGTCTGTTCATTGGGGCAAAAAGGACGGTTTGCTTTTACACGTTAATAATGCCAATACTCCAGCGGGAAAGTATGAAACAACTTTGAATTGGAATATTGAGGATACTGTTTAATAGAAAAATAACCACAATTCAAATATATGAATTGTGGTTGTTTTAGATTATTGAAAAAATTAATTGGATATGTTTTTTATATAAATAGAGTAAAGATAAATCCAACGATACCGACAAGTAAACCATAAACTAAGGCTGGTACAACGGTCTTACGAAGAATATTTCCTTCTTGACCACTGAGCCCAACAACTGAACTTACCGAGACAATGTTGTGAACACAGATCATGTTACCTGCTGCAGCACCAATCAATTGAGTTGCTAAGACAAGTTCTTTGCTAGTATTAGCGTTTGTGGCAATATCGGATTGAATCTGTCCAAAGGTCAAAGTTGAAACTGTTGTACTTCCAGTAACAAATGATCCCAATTCACCTAGGAATGGTGCGATAACGATCCAAATGGATGAAAGGTATTTAGAGATAACCTCGGCAATGTACATTGGCATACTGGGAAGTTTAACGGAATTAATTTCCGAATTAGTAAAAATCTGGACCATAATCAAAGTTACAGCCAAGGCTAGTGCAGTCGACTTCATTGAAAAGACAACTTTTTTTGCAGTAGGTAGGAAACTTTTCAGTGATTTAACTTGAATGAGAAGTCCGAGTAATACTGCAATAGTGAGAAGTGTTCCTGGGGAATATAGGAATTCCCAATCTGAATTAATTTGTGTGAATCCTAAAATGTTTTTCCAAGACAGGTTAACATTTTTAACTAAAAAGTCTTTCAATGGCATGATTGTTCTGGTAGCTAAAAGCATCAAAATTACGATGATATAAGGTGACCATGCTGTTAAAAGTGACATTGAACTTTTTGTGTCGGATTTAATTTCCTTAGTGGATGTTGTCCAGGGATTATTGAAGACATCTTTTGGTAGGAGAAACTTAAATTTAATGGTAATAATAGCAATAATAATTGCAGCAAATGGAGCGAGGATGGAGACAAACTCGTAGCTGACTACTGTTGAAACTAGTAAGGCTAATAGGCTGTATACCAATCCAATGAAGAGCGTCCAAGGAATTAATGGAACGAGGTCTTTAACTTTATTAGACTCTTTTTTGCCGAATAAAAAGGTCAAAATAATAATTAAAATTAGTGGCATAAATGTTCCGGCAAATAGGTCAATTTGAGTAATTCTTTGCCCAATGGCATTTAAGAAATTGGCTTTTTCACTTACGTTACTCAGTCCAACGGTCAATGGTGTACCAACGGCACCGAATGCTGCAGGGGTGGAGTCAGCAACTAAAGCAAGTGTGACGGCTGCCATGGGTGAAAATCCCAAAGCAATCATTAATGGGGCAGTTACCATTGCTGGTGTACCAAATCCGGAAACACCTTCAATTAAGGCACCGAATAGGTAGGCAACTAAAATAACTTGCACACGCATATCAGCCGACAGTGAGTGGAAACCAGAATTTATCCGATCAATGGCACCAGTATGTTGTAGCATATTGAGCATCATTAAGGCCCCAAACAGTATCCAAAGAATTGGAAGTGCCTTATGAATCGATTGAAGAATTGATGCTAGAAGGGCATTTACAGGCATCTTCCAAATGAAATAACCTTCTAATAATACAATAAACGCACTGATCGACATCCCTTTGGTTGCTGGCATATTAAGGATTCCGAGTAAGACTAATGGCAAAATGACCGCTGAAAGTGCAACGATAATCATCTGATAGCTCCCCCTTAAATTAATTCTGTATATTATATAATGATTAGCTTAGTTATGGGAATAGCAAAGTTGAAAAATATTTTTAAAAAAATGAACCATTAATAAATACATCTAGTATTATTGTAGTCCTATTCACAAATATCTTGTTGTTAATATATCAAAATGATTTTTTATTAATAGAATTTTTACAGAAAAAGTGATTAATTAAGTTACAATTAATTTATGAGGTAAATTTTATGGAACAAAAAACATGTCAACAAACACGTACCGTCAGTGAACGAGTTGTTTTCGATGGTGATTTAAATGATAAACAAACACTTTTTGGTGGTAAGACACTAAGTATGTTGGATGAAAATGCCGGTTTAGCCAGTTTTAAACTAATTCATGCAAAAATTGCGACAGCAGGATATGATCATATCAATTTCTGGCGTCCAATTACGACTGATAAATATATTAAGATCGAGTCGTTCGTAACTGGAATATCAGGACGACAAATTGAGGTTTTTACTAAGATTCTTAGTCATGATTTGAAAACTGATATCTCAGAAATAGCCTTTACTAGTTTTTGTACATTAATGGTATTGAGATCAGCCAATGTTGAAGAAATGCCACAAATCGTTCCAGAAACTGACGAAGAGAAATATCTTTGTGCAGGATTCTCAGATCGTTTGGCAGTGAGAAAAGATAATTATTCAAATAAAGATGAATTTTTAAGTCATTTAACAATGGATTAAGAAGTCTAAATCATGGTATAAACCCCTTGATTTAGACTCTTTTTGTTTCATAGTATTATTCTGAATAAATTACTTTGACACACACAGTAATTGGTGCTAAATTATGTTCATAGAAATAAAGGTGAGGCAGCGATAATGAAACCGATAATTTCCAAAGATATTATTCGTGGACATACAGCCACGATTGTTTTAAACATTCTTAGCCAGGGTGATAGTTATGGATATGAAATTGCTAAGACGGTAAGAGAACTCAGTAATAACGCATATGAAATAAACGAAGCCACACTCTATACAGTTTTTCGCCGATTAGAGAAGAATGAAGACATCACCAGTTATTGGGGTGATGAGAGCCAAGGTGGCCGCCGAAAGTATTATCAAATAACATCACAGGGTAAACAAACATTAAAAGAAAATACTGAAGCATGGAATTTTGCAAAAAAGGTAATTGATGAATTAATTTTAGGAAGGATACAAGATTATGAATGAAAAAATAAGTAACTTAGTTAATGAAAAATTAAATAACATCTTTAATGATTATCCGGATACCAAAGATCTTCGTGAATTACATGAAGAATTAGAGTCAGATTTAATAGCTTCTGCTGAAGATAAACTATCAGACGGTATATCTGAAGAAACAGCTGTTAAAAAAGCCTTTGATAGTTTTGGTGATATTGATGAATTAATTACTCAAGTATTAAATGACTCCGATAAAGGCAAGTTTCACATTAATGATCAAAGACATGGTCACCACATAGATATTGATGATAACGGGATCAAAATTGATAACGGCAAAATGTTAAATATTAATGATGATGGAATTACTATTAATGGCGGTAAGACTATTGAGGTTAATGAAGACGGTATTAAATTGGGCAATATGACAATTGATGAAAATGGAATTAATTTCGGTGGTGGCCGTAAACATTCTTTTAAAAAGGCTGCCAAGACTTCAAAGGATAGTTTCGACTTTGATTTTGACGAGGCTTTCGATGATGCAGATTCGGACAATGATACAGAAATTTATGTAGAGTCACTCAAATTAACTGATAAGAAGGATTTCGTAGCTGATGACATTAAGAATTTAGATATTTCTTACGATAATGCCACTGTAAAAATTTTGCCCACCTCAGGTAATAAGATAATTATTCGCGAATATATGTCACGCAATAATCCAAGGTATCAAGTTAAAACCAGTTTAGATAATGGAACTTTAAAGATTATTCAAGGTGAGGTACCACATTTTCTCCCATTAAAAATCAGAGCTCAAATTCTGATTCCAGATAATTTTCAAGGTGATGCTAAAATTTCATCACATAGTGGAGATATAAATATTCAGGATTTGGATAATCTCCGCAATATTAGTATTGCTGTACACAGTGGCTTATTGAATGTTAGGGATGTTAAACCCAATAATTTGGCAATCAAGGCCAATTCCGGAAAAATTATTTTGGAAGATATCACTACAGTAGGAGACCTGTTAGTCGAGACACGTAGCAGTATCATCAAGTTAGATAATGTTTCAAGTAGAGAATATGAATTAGTGGCTAGTAGCGGGACCATCAAGGCTGTAGAGTTGAGTGGTGCTGGTAATATTAATGCTAAATCCGGTTCCATTAAAGCTGAATTTGCCAAAATTACTGGTGATATCGCCGTTAACAATATTAGTGGAACAGTCAAATTAACGATGCCGAATGATTCGTATAATTTCGATCTTGAAGCACAAAGTGGAACTGTCAAAATGGGACAACAAGCTAACTTCAAGCATGATGTTCTTAGTTTGAAAGAAGGAACTGTTGGAGATAATCCACAGTATGATTTAACCGTTAGAGTTAAATCTGGAACAATCAAAGTTAATTAAAAAATGGGCTCTCAAATTCTAATTCAGAATTGAGAGTCCATTTTTAGTTTATGTTCTTTTCCATGACTTGTAAGGCGTTTGTTAGACGATAGAGTGTATTTTTAGGATCATGGAGTTGATCCCAGGAAACATCCAATTCGACATTACTGTGATTTAATTCTAATTCCAGGTAGAGTGGTTTACGCAACCAAGGTATATGAGATTGTTTGGCAGGTTTAATCGTTAAAATATCAGCTAAAGAGTACTTGTTCTCACGTTCAACAACATGAATACTTTTAATTTGAGAATAACTAATAAATTGAAAATCAGCACTACTTGGATTCATAATTATTTTAATTTTGTCACGATAGGAATTCATTTTATAGTAAGAAACACCGTGTTTTTCTAGTTGCCAATGTCCAAATAGATTGTCGAGAACAATTGGATAATAGACGCATATAAGCAAAAATAAAACGCTTAAAAATGAGATTATTGAAACTTTGAGGTTGGCGAGGAATCCTAGGCCACCAGCCAACAAACTTAGTATTAGACTAACCGTTAATGGACGACGATTAACCCTTTGGCCAAATTCAATAGTATCAGTCATTTATGTTGTCCCCTTTTTGTATCTAAGAATATTGTAGCGGTTTGCAAGCGCTGCCACAAGCGTGGCAATAGGAAATTTATTTAAATATATTTTTTAATAAACTATTGTAATGGGTAAAATTATCGTATATTCTAATATACATTATATAGATAAATAGGAGGAATTGTTTATGGGGAAAAAGACCAAAAAATGGCAAATGCCGTCGGCATATACTATTTTGTTTTTTTTGATTATCTTCGTAGCATTATTGACTTGGATTATACCCGCAGGTGAGTACGCGACTACTAAAGCTGGAAATATTATAGCAGGGACATACAAGGCCCGAACAAGTAGTCCTCAGGGAATTTGGGATGTCTTTTTAGCACCTATAAACGGAATGGTTGGTACTGGTGAGACTGAGGGTTCGATTTCTGTTTCATTATTTATTCTGGTTATCGGTGGATTCTTAGGTGTTGTTAATAAAACTAAGGCTTTGGATGATGGTATCAGTGCTACTGTTCGTAAGTATAAAGGAAAAGAAAAAGCTCTTATTCCTATTCTAATGGCATTATTTGCGATTGGAGGATCTACTTATGGAATGGGTGAAGAAACAATTGCGTTTTATCCAATTCTAATTCCAGTTATGATTGGTGTTGGGTATGATTCGATTACAGCTATCTCGATTGCTTTAATTGGTACACAAGTGGGTTGTTTAGCTTCAACAGTTAACCCCTTTGCGACAGGTGTTGCATCACAGACACTGAATATATCACCTGGAGATGGTTTGATTCCACGGATGATTTTATTGGTGATTGTAACCGCCATCAGTATTATTTATGTCATGCGTTATGCTGACAAAATTAAAAAAGATCCATCTCAATCATATGTTTTCGATCGTCGTCAAAAAGATCTTGAGGAATTTTCAATGCCTGAAAGAGATATTGATGACAAATTATCAAAAAAACAAAAGGCTGTTCTTTGGCTCTTTGGTTTAACCTTTGTAATCATGATTGTCAGTTTGATTCCATGGTCAAGCTTAAATCCTAGTTGGACATTCTTTGAAAACTTTACTAAGTGGCTAACAAATATTCCATTCTTAGGGGCCTTAATTGGTAAGGATTTAGCTCCACTTGGAACATGGTACTTTACAGAAATAACAACGTTATTCTTCATGATGTCAGTTGTTATCATGTTTGTCTTCAGAATGAAAGAATCTGAATATATCACAGCCTTTATGGGTGGTATGAATGAATTCTTGAGTGTTGCAATTATTGTTGCAGTTGCTCGTGGAATTCAAGTTATTATGAATAACGGATATATCACTGCAACAGTTCTTCATGCTGGTGAAACGGGACTACAAAGTTTATCTGCAGGAGTATTTATTGTTTTAACGTATATTTTCTATATTCCAATGTCATTCTTAATTCCATCAACATCTGGCTTAGCTGCTGCAACAATGGGAATTATGGGACCACTTGGTAAGTTCTCTGGAGTTGATGGTTCGTTAGTTATTACAGCCTATCAAGCTGCCTCTGGACTAGTTAACTTAGTAACACCAACTTCTGGTGTCGTTATGGGAGCTTTGGCAATAGGTCACGTTGATATATTGAAGTGGTTGAAATATATGTGGAAATTAATGGTGATTCTTTTCGTAGTAATTGCTGCATTTCTAGTTATTTGTGCGATGATTAAATAGTAGATTAAAATTTTTGGGAGGTTTTACAAATGGAAAAGTTTATTACAGATGAAATTCAAGATGCCGCCATCAAGGATTTAGGTAAGATTGTTGGGATTGCTTCTTATAATGAGGATGCACAACCCAATGCACCATTTGGTAAAGGACCTAAGGCTGCCTTAGATCAAGTGCTTGAAATAGCTGAGAATCTTGGCTTTAAAACTTTCGAAGATCCCGAAGGTTATTATGGATACGCTGATATTGGTGAAGGAGATCAAACTTTTGGTATTGTCGGTCATATGGATGAAGTTCCAGCCGGTAATTTGGAAGCTTGGGATGTTGAACCATACCAACTAACTGAAAAAGATGGTAAATTGTACGGTCGTGGAACTCAAGATGACAAAGGACCAACAATGTCAGCCATTTATGCTGTTAAGGCTATTCTCGATAAGGGTTACAAATTTAATAAAAAAATTCGTATTATCTTCGGTACGGATGAAGAAATCCTTTGGAGATGTCTAGCTGAATATAACAAGAAGGAAGATCCAATTGATTTAGGAATTGCTCCTGATGCTGATTTCCCATTGATTTATGCTGAAAAAGGTTTGCAACAATCATACTTAGTTGGACCTGGCTCAACTGAATTGAATCTTGATTTGGAGAATGCCTTCAATGCTGTTCCAGGAAAAGCCATTTATGATGGTCCTAAACAGGATGAAGTCTTTGCTGCTCTTAAAAATCATAACTTTGATGCTGATCAAAAAGACGGTTCAATTGAAGTTCATGGTAAATCAGTTCACGCAATGAACGCTCCAGAAGGTGTTAATGCGGTTGTTAGATTAGCCATTGCCTTATCAGATGTTTTCCCAGACGTTAAAGTATTGCAATTCTTAAAGGAATTTGGCGAAGATGCCAATGGAACAAATCTTTTGGGGGATGTTTCTGATGACGTATCAGGTAGATTAACCTTTAATATTTCTAGTTTGAAGATCACACCTGAAGAATCAAGAATGCAAATTGATATGAGGATTCCTGTTAAAGTTGATCACGATGAATTGATTAAACATGTTTCTGACTCCGTTGAAAAATATGGCATCAAATATGAGAACTACGATTATGTTGCTCCATTGTATGTACCAACCGATAGTGAATTAGTTAAAACATTGATGCAAACATATCAAGATTTAACTGGTGATACTAAATCAGAACCAGCTATTTCAGGTGGTGCTACATTTGCTAGAACAATGAATAACTGTGTCGCCTTTGGTGGAATGTTACCAACAACTCCAAATTACATGCATCAAGCAAACGAAAATTGGAGCAAGGCAGATATGAGAAAAGCTATGGAAATATTTGCTGAAGCAATTTACAGATTATGTGTCTAAGAGTTTAATAAAACGTGAAAATAGGGCGAAAGTCCTATTTTTTTTGCTTTTAGGACAAAAAATTTGTTTTATATTTAGAAATTAGGTAGCGTAACAGTATGGAAGCAAACAATTAGCTGAATGTTTATCAATGGACAAGCTTATTAATATATTGAGGTGTAATAATAATGTTTGATTATAATACTCGACCACGCAAATTTAAATTTCTAGGGGAAATAAATGTACCAGGTGACAAGAGCATTGCTCACCGTGCAATTATTTTGGGTGCCTTAGCTGACGGTGTTACTCAGATTAGTAATTTTACTTATTCTGATGACTTAGCTGTTACGGCCAAAGTTTTTAAGGAATTGGGAGCAAAGATTCATACTGAAATGAGTAATAAAGATATGATCATTAAAGGTGTGAATCATCAACTCAAAGAGTTAGATCAGCCATTGAATATTGATAATGTGGGAACACTTGAGAGTCTACTATTAGGAGTTTTAGCTAGTTCAACTAATGAATATACCGTTCAAGGTGGAAACTATCTGAGCGGACGGTCTATTGATCGGTTAACTAGATTATTAAGTGGTATGGGTGGTCAGATTGTTCCAACGACGGAACAAGTTTTGCCAATTAGAGTAAAAGGTAGTAACAATTTACAGGGGATTACTTATCAGCAGGATATTTCTAGTGCTCAAATCAAGAGTAGTCTGATTATGGCAGGTATTTATGCTAAAACTAAAACAACCATTATTCGTAAATTACCAACACGTGATCACACTGAGGTTCTAGCTAATTACTTCGGAGCGGATATTGTTACCAAACCGGATGTAATTACCGTTAATCCTAATCACAGTGACTTGCAAGGGCAGAATTTGACGATTCCAGGGGACTTCTCGTCGGCAGCGTTTTATATTGTCGGAGCATTATTATCAAAAGGTAGTAAGATAACTTTGCCTAAAGTTGGACTTAATCTAACCAGAATCGGTATGTTAAAAGTTGCGGAACAAATGGGTGCCAAAATTTCTATCGAGAATCGATCAGTTAAGAGTGTTGAACCTTACGGTGATTTGATAATTGAATCTCAAAAATTACATGGTATTAAAATAACAGCTAAACAAGTGCCATTTATTATTGATGAAATACCTTTGGTCGCCTTAATGGCATCTCAAGCAAGTGGTTCCACTGTCATAGAAGGTATCCATGATGTACATTTGCAAATAAGTGATCGAATTAGGAACATGCGAGTTGAACTAGCCAAACTGGGAATTGTTATGCAAGTTAATGACGATTCTATCGTGATTCAAGGGGAACAAACTATCAAAGTCAAGGATGACGTGGATAGCCACAATGATCATAGAATTGCGATGATGTTGTGTATTGCGTCTATTTTGACAGCAACACCATTTAAGATTAAAAATATCGAAGCAATCGACATCTCATATCCAGGATTTATTTCTGATTTAAAAAAAGTTCTTGTGGCTAAGTAATTGCTAAAAGGACTTCTTTTTTACAAAACAGTGTCGTATTATTAATGTAATCGAATTTTATGTAAGGGGTTACTAAACTAATGATTGATTTTATTGGAACTGACTTAGATGGAACATTATTGAATAGTTATAGTCAAATTTCTAGTGGCAATGCACAGGCTATTCGTGATGCAGTCAATTCTGGAATTGTCTTTGCTATTTGTTCAGGCAGAACATTACATTCTGTTAATAAATTTTTTGAAAAAGATTTAAAAGTTCCTGGATATCGTGTGGTTCTGAATGGTGCTGTCGTGGTTGATCCCAAGGGAAACCGAATCGTTGATGCACCAATGGATCACGATATCGTTGATGAAATACTTAAACGTTCAGAATTTAGCAATTTCAAGGTTGTTTTGGATGGATTAAATGATACTTATATCTATGATCCAAATCATAATTGGAATACATATTTTGAAGGGATGAGTCGTCATCATAATCGAGAACATTCAGTCAGTGATTTAATGAAACTTAATGATCAAGAACATCTGGATATTTATAAGGTTTGTTTCAGTTGTCCTCCAAGTCGGTTGAACGAATTACAGAAGAAGCTGGAATCTTTTACCTCATTACCAATTACGATTAGTCGTTCGGGAACAGACTATTTTGAAATTAATGGTCAAGATATTACAAAATTGTCTGCCTTACAACATATTTCAGAGTTTGAGAAAATACCAATGACTAACTTTATGTGCTTTGGAGATTATGGTAATGATTTAGATATGATCAAAGAAGTTGGCTATGGGGTTGCTATGGAAAACGCAATTGAACGCGTGAAAGATGTTGCATGGAATACAACGATAACTAATAATCAAGATGGCGTCGCTGCCATGATAAAACGAGTTTTGAATAAAGAATTTGATTAAATAATGTAAAAGCAAAGAAATTCCGTTAATTCTAGTTGAATTGACGGATTTTTTTTGCTTTTAAGGATTTGTTACATGCAGATTACTGGTTGAAAGTCTAGTGATGAGAGCATGAGGACTGTCGTTATAGGCTTTTATAATTTTAATGTGTTTTTTGTTAAAAACATCTTGATAAATTTTGGGACTAGTTATACAATTTACTTGTTCAATGAAAGCGTTTTAAGTAAACGTTTTAAACAAAAAACAAATAAATATTTTAATTTAAGAGGGGTATTCTATTATGGCAGAAAAAACAATTATGTTGTGTTGTGCAGCAGGTATGTCAACAAGTTTACTAGTTTCAAAAATGCAAAAGGCTGCTGAGAGTGATGGAGTAGATGCAGAAATCTTTGCTACTGCTGCTGCTGATGCAGATGCAAAATTGGAAGAAAAACATCCTGACGTATTGATGCTTGGACCTCAAGTTAGATATCTTGAAGGACAATTTAAAGATAAGTTAAGCATTCCTGTTGAAGTTATCAACATGCAAGACTACGGAATGATGAATGGTGAAAAGGTTCTTCAAGAAGCTCTAAAACTTATTGACTAATCAATTTTCATTAAATAAACAAAAAAAAGGGCGCATAAATAGCACCCTTTTCGTTTTTTTAAAAGCAAAGTAAGCGCTTTAATAAAAGGATATTAATGAGGAGAATTATCATGGCAGAAGAGAAACATGACGAAGATTTACAAACAGTAATGGCACTAATCATCAATGGTGGTAATGCCAAGAGTTCAGCATTTGAAGCAATCAATGCTGCAAAGAAGGGTCATTTTACAGTTGCTGACCAAAAACTTAAGGAATCAGATGGATTCTTAGTTGAAGCTCACAACTCACAAACAGGTATGTTAACTAAAGAAGCAAATGGTGAACATGCTAAAGTTACTTTATTGATGGTTCACTCACAAGATCACATCATGAATGCTATTACATTTAGAGATTTGGCTGGAGAAATCGTTGATTTGTACAAGAGACTTGCTAAAGAAGGAGACTAGATTTTAATGAGTGAAGGAATTCAAATGCCCAAAGGTTTCCTTTGGGGTGGCGCCGTTGCAGCACATCAATTAGAAGGTGGCTGGAATGAAGGCGGCAAAGGTGTAAGTATTGCTGATGTCATGACTGCTGGTTCTAAAGGAGTTGCTAGACGAGTTACAGATGGTGTCAAGGATGGAGAAATTTATCCTAATCATTGGGGTAATGACTTCTATCACAAGTATCCAGAAGACATCAAATTGTTTGCTGAAATGGGTTTGAAATGTTTCAGAACATCAATCGCTTGGACAAGAATCTTTCCAAATGGTGATGAAACAGAACCTAATGAAGCAGGATTAAAATTTTATGATGATATGTTCGACGAATGTCTTAAATATGGCATTCAACCAGTAATTACTTTGTCACATTTCGAAATGCCATATCATTTGGTAAAAGAATATGGTGGTTGGAGCAATCGTAAGTTGATTGGATTCTTTGATCGATTTGCTGAAGTTTGTTTCAGACGTTACAAGGATAAAGTTAAGTATTGGATGACATTTAATGAGATCAATAACCAAGCTGATTGGCGTGATGGACATCCATTACTTCAAGATTCTGGTTTGCAATTAGGCAAGGATGATAATTGGGAAAAGAAAATGTTCCAAGCTGCGCATTTTGAATTTGTTGCCAGTGCTAGAGCAGTTCAAATTGCCCACAAGATTGACCCAAGTCTAAAAGTTGGCTCAATGATTGCTATGTGTCCGGTTTATCCATTAACATCTAAGCCAGCCGACATTATGAAGGCAGAACGTGCAATGCAATATCGCTATTACTTTGGTGATGTGCAAGCACTTGGTTTCTATCCTGAATGGATTGAAAAGTATTGGGACCGTAAAGGTTATGATCTTGATATTACCGCTGCTGATTTGGCAACTATTAAGGCTGGAACAGTCGATTATGTTGGATTCAGTTATTACATGTCATTTACAACACAAGCTAAAGATGGGGAAACTCACTTTGACTATGATGAACATAACGATCTTGTTTCTAACCCATACGTTGAGAAATCAGACTGGGGTTGGCAAATTGATCCAGTTGGACTTCGTTATGCGATGAACTGGATGACAACTCGTTGGCACAAACCATTATTCATTGTTGAAAATGGATTTGGCGCATATGACAAATTGGAAGATGATCACAGTATTCATGATGATTACCGCATTTCATACTTCCATGATCATATTTTACAAATGGAAAAAGCTGTCAAAGAAGACGGTGTTGATTTGATCGGTTACACACCTTGGGGCCATATTGATTTGGTTTCCGCAAGTACTGGTGAAATGAAGAAACGTTACGGCATGATTTATGTAGACGAAGATGATGAGGGTCATGGTAGTCTCAAACGCTATAAGAAGGATTCATTCGCTTGGTATAAGAAAGTAATCGCATCAAATGGTAAAGATATAGACGAATAAGACATATAAGGTAAGTGAGGTTTTTATATGACTGAAGTAACAAAAAGTGGTTTGAGAAAAGATTTTCTTTGGGGTGGCGCTGTTGCAGCTAACCAACTTGAAGGTGCATGGAATGTTGATGGAAAGGGTACTAGTGTCTCAGATATTATGACCGCTGGTGCTTATCAAAAGAATCGTGAAATTACTGACGGTATCGTTGCCGGTAAAAACTATCCTAATCATGAAGCTATTGATTTTTATCACCAATACAAAGGTGACATTAAATTATTTGCTGAAATGGGTTTCAAATGTTTTAGAACATCAATTGCTTGGACAAGAATTTTTCCAAACGGTGATGAAGCAGAACCTAATGAAGCAGGTTTGAAATTTTATGATGACATGTTCGACGAATGCTTGAAGTATGGTATCGAACCAGTTATCACATTGTCACATTTTGAAATGCCATATCATTTAGTAACTGAATACGGTGGCTGGAGAAACAGAAAAGTCATCGACTTCTTTGTTAAATTCGCTACAGTTTGTTTCAAACGTTACAAAGATAAGGTTAAGTATTGGATGACATTTAATGAAATCAATAACCAAACAACATTCACAAACGATTTCTCAATCGCTACTGATTCTGGTTTGATTTTTAGAGATAATGAATCCGAAGACGAACGTGAAGCTTTGATGTATCAAGCCTCACATTATGAAGTTGTTGCTAGTGCCTTAGCAGTTAAGATTGGTCACAAGATTAATCCTGACTTTGAAATTGGTAATATGGTCAACTTCACTCCAGTTTATCCAGCATCATCAGATCCTAAGGATATCTTGTTAGCTGAAAAGGCTATGCAAAGACGTTATTGGTGGGCTGATGTTCAAGCTCTTGGTGAATATCCTGTTGGTATGGAAGCATACTTCAAGAATCATGACTTGAGACCAGATATTACTGAAGAAGATCGTGTTGTTTTACGTGAAGGAACAGTTGACTATGTTGGATTCAGTTATTACAACTCAATGACTGTTAAATATAGTGATGACAATCCAGAATTTAAATTTATTGGTGACCGTGAAGCGGTTAAGAATCCTAACCTTAAATATAATGATTGGGGCTGGCCAGTTGATCCTATTGGATTGAGATATTCAATGAATTGGTTGACAGAACACTATCACAAGCCAGTTATGATTGTTGAAAATGGTTTTGGTGCATACGATAAAGTTGAATCAGATGGAAGCATCCATGATGACTACCGTGTTGACTATCTACGTGCTCATGTTGAACAAATGATTAAGGCGGTTAACGAAGATGGGGTAGATCTTATGGGTTACACACCATGGGGCTGCATTGATTTAGTTTCTGCTGGAACGGGACAAATGTCTAAACGTTACGGTTTCATCTATGTTGATAAAGATGATGAAGGTAATGGAACACTTAAACGTTCAAAGAAAGATTCATTCTATTGGTATCAAAAGGTTATCCGTTCAAACGGATCCGAATTAGACTGAATCAATTAAAATAAGCTGAGACAAAAACTAAATCGTTTTGTCTTAGCTTATTTTTTTAGATTATGTAATTTGTTACATGTATAATAAAAGAGTTATTTCAAAAAGGATATAGACCAATCATAAAGGAGGTAAAAATTATGTTTCCATATCAAAAAGTTCATGAATTGAATCGATTAGAATTGATTGTCTACAAGTATATTATCGGTCACACTAAAGAAGTTCAAAACATGACTATTCGTGAGATGGCTAACGCAGCCCACGTTTCGACAACAACTATTTTGAGATTTCTTAAGAAAATGGATTATAGTGGTTTCTCAGAATTTAAGTTTGCGTTGAAACAGAGTCTTAAACAGCCTGCTAAGTCACAACAAGATCCAAGTATGGAGCCTATCAAGAACTTCTTTCAGTTAGTAGCCGATGAGGAACCTTTCGATAATAAAATCGATCAAGCAGCTGATATGATAAATGCGGCCGACTTGGTATTGTTCTTTGGAGTAGGTAATAGTGGACGCATAGCCCAGTATGGCGCTAGTATCTTGTCTAGTTATGGAATCTATTCATTGCCAATAATTGATCCATTCCAACCGGAACCATTCTCTGATCGTGATTTTACTAAGACTTTGTTAGTCCTTGTTTCTATTTCCGGAGAAACTGATCAAGTTTTGGAACAAGCTAGATATTATAAGAAGAATGGGGCAGAAACAATTGCCTTAACTTCTAATTCTTATTCAGTTTTGAACCAAATTACCGATTTTTCTATCTCATATGACACTCCACAGAATAGAAAAGGTCATATTAATGTCACAACTCAAGTGCCGATTGTTTACACCTTGGAACAAATCTCTAACTGTGCGTACCATAAGATGGTAGACCAAATTGATAATAGATTTACGGAACATGTTACGGATTAGTAACGTGTTTTTTATTTGTTAAATTATTATTTCTTTTATAAAAACATATACATTTCAATGAAAAGGGTTACAACAGTACTTGTAAGCGGATAACAGTGTTTCTGCTTAGTAACTTATTTTATATTTTGAGGGGGTTTTGCACATGGCTGAAAAGAAATCTGGCAGTTTCGTAAATGACAAGTTAATTCCACTTGCCGGTAAACTTGCTTCTTCTCGTCATTTGATTGCATTGCGTGATGGTATGACATTAGCTGTTCCAATGATCATCATTGGTTCATTGTTCATGATTATCGCACAATTTCCAATTCAAGCCTATCTAGACTTTATGGCTGGTATCTTTGGTAAGAACTGGGCAACTGTTTTACAATATCCAACTAACGCATCGTTCCATATTATGGGACTAATTGCCGTTATCGGTATTTCTTATAACTTGGCTAAGAGTTATAAGGTTGATCCAATTTCTGCTTCAATCGTTTCATTGGGTGCTTTCATCCTAACTATTCCTTTGAAGACAGATAAAGCTGGTGCATTGTGGGTTCCACTAACACAATTAGATTCAGCTGGTTTATTTACAGCTATTATTGTTGGTTTGTTTATCACCGACTTCTATGTTTGGATGGTTCACAAGAACTGGACAATCAAGATGCCTGATACAGTTCCACCAGCAGTAAGTAACTCATTTGCTGCTTTGTTCCCAGGTTTCATTGTTTTAGCTCTTGTATGGGTAATTCGTATCGGTGTTGAAGCAACACCAATGCAAAGTATTCCAAACATCATCACATTCTTCTTGGCAGCACCACTAGGTCACTTGAGTAACACATTGCCTGGTGCTTTAGTTGCTGAATTCTTGATCTCATTCCTATGGGTATTCGGTATTCACGGTGCCAACGTTGTTTCTGGTGTTATGATGCCTATCTGGTTAACTGCTTTGAACCAAAACCACGCAGCCTTTACTGCTGGTAAAGCACTACCAAATATCGTTACAACATCATTCTTCGATAACTTCGTTCACATGGGTGGTTCTGGTGCCACAATCGGTTTAGCTATGCTTCTAGCTTTTGCTTCTAAGAGTAAGGAACTAAAGACATTAGGTAAACTTGTTGCTGGACCGGCTCTATTCAATATTAATGAACCTATTCTATTCGGTCTACCTATTGTTATGAACTACAAGATGTTAGTGCCATTTATTTTGACACCACTTATCAACGTTGTAACAACATATACATCAATGGCTCTTGGCTGGGTTGCTAGACCAATGGGTGTTTACATTCCTTGGACAACTCCACCAATCCTATCAGGATTCATTGCAACTGGTCACTTATCAGGATCAGTACTACAAATCATCAATATTGTTCTTGATACTTTGATGTACTGGTACTTCTTCAAGTCAATGGATAAATCTAAACTTGCTGAAGAACTTGATATAAACAATGCTGAAACTGCTAAATAGAAATTAAATTTTTTGGAGGTCACGTTTTGAGAAGACTTGGATTATCACTATATCCTGAGCATTCCACTTTAGAGGAAGATAAAAAATATCTTGATACAGCAAGTAAACTAGGTTATTCACGTATATTTGCCTCATTGCTCGAATTGGGTGATGACAAGGATAAAACCATTAATCGTTTTAAAGAAACGATTGCTTATGGAAATAAACTTGGCTTTGTCACAATTGTTGATATGAATCCTAGATTATTTAAAGCACTAGGTATTAGTTATGATGATCTATCATTCTTCCATGATATTGGAGCTGCCGGAGTCAGATTAGATGAAGGTTTCTCTGGTATGGAAGAAGCTAAGATGACTCGTAATCCTTATGGATTAAAGATTGAAATCAATATGAGTTCTGGTACACACTACTTGGATAATATTATTTCATATCATCCTGATACTAATAATCTTCTTGGTTGTCATAATTTCTATCCTCAAAGATATACTGGATTAGGTGAAGATTTCTTCATCAAATGGTCAACCTTCTTTAAAGACCGTAACATCCACTCAGCTGCTTTTGTCAGTTCACATAAAGCAACTTTTGGACCATGGCCTGTACAAGATGGTTTACCAACTTTGGAAGATGATCGTGATTTACCGATTTCTACACAAGTTAAACATCTACTATTAAGTGGTGTGGTTGACGATGTGATCATTGGTAACACATATGCTTCTGATGAAGAATTAAAGGAAGCTGCTGAAGCATTCTTTGCACCATATCCGGTACTCAAAGTAGATTTTTCTCAAAATGCTACTGATCTCGAAAAAGAAGTTATTTTGAAATCTACTCACGTTTATCGTGGTGATGCATCTGACTATTTGTTACGTAGTACAATGACAAGAGTTGTCTATCGTGATCGAGATTTCCCTTCTCACGATACTGAAGATATCAAACGTGGTGATATTATCATTGTCAATGATACTTACGGTCAATACAAAGGTGAGACGCAAATTGCCCTTCGAGATATTAAGAATGATGGTCGTCGCAATGTCATTGGACACTTGAATTCAAACGAGGCTTTTCTGTTGAGTTACATTAAGCCTTGGAGTAGTTTTAAATTAGCAGAATAAAACAAAGAATACTATTCTCAATTGAATAGTATTTTTTTATGGGAGTGAAATTATGAATAAATATTTGCTTGATGAAGATAAATTTGATATTTTCTATGATTTATATTTATATTCCTTTAATCGCGAAGACTCAGAACACCGTAAGAACGTCTTTAAAGAAAGATATGACCATTCCTTATCATATGGCATTATGAATGGAAATAAATTGGGAAGTGGTATGTTTAGTATTCCTTTCGATGTTGATTTCCATGATGTTGAATATAAGATGAATGGTATTGGCGATGTAATGAGTGCACCTGAATTTGGTGGCCGTGGTGGTGCCGGGACTTTGTTAAAACAAGCTTTGGCTGATATGTATAAGAATCACGTAACATTATCATATTTAGCACCATTTTCATTTGGGTACTATCGTCAATTTGGATACGAGCAAGTATTTGATCATTCTCGAATCGAGATCAGTAATGACCGCTTACCAAAAATTAAGAATAGTGATCATGGTCATGTTGAACGGATGGATATCAAGAATATTCCCGATGAACTAAAGAAAATGTATCTTGATGATAACCATCTAGGTGGAGTCAACCGTGCCCAGTGGTGGTGGGACCATATGTTGGATAAGCATCAAGATTATAAGGCTGCACTAGCTTATGATGATGACAATATTTTAATAGGATATTTGATTTATTATAATGAGGCTGAAACGTTTTATATTCACGAGTGGACTAACTTGAATCCCTTGAGTCGTCGTTTATTATTAAAATTTGTTACTAAGCACCAATCAATTTTCAAAAAATTTGTCTATGAATCACCAGATCCCGATTTCAAGATGGATATTTTAACTGATCCATACTCTGCTAAATTACAAGTTACGCCATATATGATGGCTCGGATTGTTGATTTGGAAGACTTTGTTAAACGTTATCCAATTCAACGTAAAAATCTAAGCAAAATTTACTTTAAGGTAGAAGATACTCTGGAGTGGAATGATCATACTTGGTCACTTGAAATTAATGATGGTGTGGTTGATTTCCAAAACGCTGACGGTGAAGGCGCTAATTTGGAACTATCAATTCAGAATTTAACTAAAGCAATGTTTGGTTATCGTAGTTTGAATTCATTAGCTGAATATGGTGCCATCAAAGGTGATTTAAATAAGATAAATGAATTGAATGATGTTTTCGTCCATGAGAAACCACAATTGATAGATTATTTCTAATTGTATAAGTAAGTTCAGTTTTAATGTGAAATACCTCTAATTTGTATTATAAATTGGAGGTATTTTGGTCTGTTATTAAGCTGTAAAAATGAGGAAAATATAATTTTATTTCAATCAATTTTTATATAAATTCTAAATTATAGAATGATTGTGATTTTAATTCCTTCTTATATAATGAACTGTATATACCATTATAAAAAAGGTTATTAAATTGCTTTCAACCTAGTGAAAACTTCCTTTTTTAAGAGTACGCTTATAAAAGGCCCAGAAAATTAATGATAATTAGTGGGGGGAGTTACCTTTGACATGGCAGTCATGGCATGTATCGCCATTTATTACAAGTGTGTTTTTTTATTTTAGGCGTCTTTACGCTTTATCAAGTTTTATCTGATTGGTTTCAATCAGTATTACATAATAAAAAAAGTAAAATCAATGTTGATATGTTTAGTTCCTGGTTCGGTGTTTTCTATATGTTGCTGTTCATCTTTAGTACACAAGCAACTGTGATAGGAAAAAGTATTTCTTGGGAGTTTATGAATTTCCAATTAATTGCGTTAGTATTTTGTGCGTATTTCCTTGATATTCGTATACGATATTATATTTTCTTTCCTATTGTATTAACTTATATGATCTTTAATTCGTCACTAGGTTATTGGGAGTCTTGGTGTCATGCAGCAACTTTAATTTCGTTTTATTGGTCATTAAATCATGTCCAGAGATTAAAAGTTAATATGCATCCATTTTTAAGGTATATTACGGTTGGAACTATCTATGGAGGACTGTTGTGGTTCTTTGTTACTATTAAATTCTCATTGCAGGTATCAACTTTCTTAGAGGGATGGTTCTACTTAGTTATCTTTGAAATATTACTTTATAGCTATATTGCAATGTTGCGACGAGATAGTAAGTTGAAAAAACAGTTGAAGAAATTTGCTAATCATGATGCGTTAACTAAAACCGAGAATTATGCAGCTTATGAATCTAAAATAGCACGACTATTTAATAGTAATGTTCACAATAAATTAGATGTCTCAATGATGATGTTTGATATTGATCATTTCAAAAAGGTCAATGATACTTACGGTCATTTGGCAGGAGATCGTGTCCTGCAACATACGGTTGATGTTGTACAAACGGTCATTGATGAAAATGATCCAAGTGTAAAACTTTATCGAACTGGTGGAGAGGAATTCAATGTGGTTTTTCCTGGATATGATTTGAATTCAACTAGATCTATTGTCGAAGAGATTTTTGTGGCATTGAATAATTTAAGTGTGAATGTTGACGGAGAGGATGTTTCAATTTCTATTTCGATAGGAGTTTCAACTGTTTCTAAGAAGGATATTACGCCAGATGACTTTTATAACCGAGTGGATGGAAATCTTTATCGTTCTAAGAAGAGCGGTCGTATGAAGATTACGGCTGCATAAAATGAGATATTTGGTTGGTATTATAAACTCCGCCTTCCATAAAAATTAAATTTGGCTGGAACGTAGTGGACACGACTTGAAGCTAATTCCAAAACCGGGAATCATCTCCAAGTTCGGCCTTATTCTAACCTGCCTTCGTCAGCTAAGAATAAATTCACTACTGAGCCAATTTTAATTTTTATTCCAGACTAGTTAGTATTTTTATTTTTGATTTCAAGTTTTAATTAATCAAAATAAGTAATTTAGCTTTGAATAAGGGAAAAAACATGCTTTTGATATAGTTCTACAGTATTTAATAAAAATGTCCAGTCAATTCATCGTTTGAATTGACTGGACATTTTGTGTTAATAATTAAAAGGTTTATTATGCAGTTTTTTCTGGAGCTGTTTTTGGCATTACCAGATTAAGGATAATTGCAGCTATTGCAGCTACGGCAATTGGTGAACCTAATAAGTACTGTAAAATTTGTGGAGCGTTTTTAGTAACGTCAGCAGGTAATAGAACTAAAGCTAGAGTTAAGATGATTGGAATACCGATGATATAGAGGTCACGATCGGTTGTTTCCAAACCACGGATAACGTTTAGTCCATTAAGCATAATTGTTACTGTAATGATAGCGAAGACACCACCAATGACTGGTGCGGGGATGGCGGCGAGAAAAGCTGACAATTTACTGAAGAATCCCAAAACTGTGAACCAAATTCCCGCAAAGAGGAAGACTCTTTTACTTGCAACACCAGTAATCGAGATAACACCAGCATTTGTGGAATAACCAGTAACAGGAGTTGTACCTAATAATGCGGCAATCGTACAACTTAGTCCTTCACCGATAATACCGTGATTCCACTGTTTGTTAGTGATTTCGTGGTTAGTTACGGCGCCCATTGCGAACCATGTACCAGTAGTTTCAGTGGTAATAACGGCGTAGATAATAATAAAAGTAATAATCGCTGAAGGGGAGAAATTGATACCCCAGTGTAAAACGGTTCTTTGTGGGAGACCAAACCAGGCAGCGTCAGTAACGGTTTTCCAGTCAAATAGTCCCATCATACTTGAAACAATTGTACCGACTCCTAGAGCCAAAACAATTGAGCTTGTTCTAAAGAAACGACGAACACTAGGAAATTTCAAACTGATTCCAACGGCGATTAACAATGTCAATGCAGTTATGGAAGCTAGAATAATATTGTTGTTTATTTTACCAGGAGCGTCAAAAATATTACTATTCAAGGCTGTAGGAATAAGTGATAAACCAACACAGGTAATGATCGTACCACCGACTAAAGCAGGAACTAATTTATTGATTATCTTTTGGAAGACTCCGGTTATGCCAAGGATGATTAAGATGATAGAACCAATCAAAAGGGCTCCTATCAGGTTCCCCATTCCATTTCCTTTCAAACCACCAGAGGCTAAAACAACGCCGGCAGCAGCGCCTAGAGGAACAAATGATGGTCCTTGAGAAACTGGCATTTTCATGAAGACATATGTTTGAAGGATTGTTCCTATACCGGCGGCTAAAAAGGTTGACTGTAACAAGCCCATTTGGTCATTTAACCCCATGGCCATCATACTAGCTAAGATAATTGGTGGAACATAGATATCCATGGCCAACACATGTTGTAAACCAAGGAATCCAGCTTCACCCATTCCAATTTTGTCATCTGGTCCAATTAGTAAATTACTTTTATTATTTGCCATAGTCTTCTCCTAAGTTGTTATGAACTAACTTTCCTGAAACATAAACTTGCTTGATGTTTTCTTTGTTAGTGTGATAAACAAGTCGCTCAAATATTTCTTGAGGTTGATTTGAAGATATATCGAAGTATTGATCTTGAACAATTTGTAAATCAGCTTTGTAGCCTGGTTTAATTTGTCCAGTTTGGATATGTAACGCGTTAGCACCACCAATAGTTGCAAGATAAAAGGCATTGGCAGCAGAAATTCTAGCTTGGTCGTTGCCTGAGTCTTTCAGAGTCTGTGATGACATAATAGCTTGTTGCATATTGCGATAAATACTAGGAGAGAATCCTCCGGAGATGTCGGTACCCATTCCGACTTTGACATTTTTTTGATGGGCGTCATTGACACGCATGACTGAATTTCCGAAGTAAACATTGGAAATAGGACAGTGTGCAATGGCAGTTTGCTTTTGACTAAATAAATCAAGATCTGAATCAGTTAATTGTGTTCCATGAGCCATGACAGCTTTGTCAGTTAAAAGACCGTATTGATCTAAGACTTCTGCATCACGTTTATGGAAACGGTCGATAGCGTACTGATCTTCCCAAATACTTTCACTACAATGTGATTGAATTGGTAAATCATATTTCTTTGCTAGTTTACCTAATCCGGCCAGAGTTTCATCGGTACAACTGGGAACAAATCTTGGAGTGATCACTGGAGTTAATTCAGCACCTGTTTGTTTTTGAAGTTCAAATATTTGGTTGATGAATTTTTCTGTTTCGGCAAGTGCCTCTTTTGAAGAATCATCACGATAATAATCTGGTGTTTGATCAGGATTATCCATTGCAACTTTTCCAATAAAAGCTCGTTGACCAAATTGTGCACAGACTTTTGCCAAGATTAAATTGGCATTAGTATGAATAGAGCCGAAGAAAAGCCCAGTGGTGGTTCCATTAGCTAAGAGTTCTTTGACTAGACTACGATAAACTTTTTCAGCAAACTCTAAATCCTTAAACTTAGATTCTAGTGGAAAAGTATAGGTATTAAGCCATTCGTAAAGCGGTTTGTCTAAAGCAAATCCTGCTTGAGGCCATTGTGGAGCGTGAATATGTAAATCAGTGAATCCCGGTAAAATATAATTTCCTTCTGGTATGACTTGAAGGATATCCTGAGATATCGCAGTTTGTTTGACAGACTGATAATCTGAATCAGTAGCGGATATAACGCGGTCAATTGTACCTGACTGGTCTACACATATGAGAACATCTGGTGTAAAATCCGCCTTGTCAAACGTCGCTGAAGTAACCATAGGTCCCTCAAAAACTATTCGATAGGTGATAATCTAACACTTCCTTAAATTTTGTTGTTATAAGAGTAACATGAATATTTATGTAAATAAATAGTAAAATGTTCGTATTCTACAATAATATTAAAAATGTCTATTTGGAATAAATAAATTTCTGGATTGTTTAGAAGATAAAATGATTGCGGTTACTGATTTGACAATGATTTAACAAATTATATAAAAATCATTCTTTTTCTAAAGAAATAATATAAAATATTATATTGAATAGATTTTATGGGGATATAAGTATTTTCGAGGGGATCAAAATTTGTGCAAAATAAAATAGAAACTTTTTTAAAGCCGGCAACAAGTAAATTGGCAGATAATGTGGTATTGAAATCATTACGTGATGGATTTCTGATCATTACACCACTGATACTAGTCATTTCAATATTTCTTTTGATTGGAAATTTTCCAATTCCAGGTTGGTCTAATTTTTGGATGGGAATCTTTGGACCAAAATGGTTAGAGTGGTTCAGTGCCGTTTCTAACTCAGTTTTCAGTTTTACTGGACTGTTATCGTGTTTTGGCATTTCATACGCGTACGGTAAGAATCGAGGATTGGTCGCAGTTCACGCTAGTGCTGTCGCAATTGTCTCATTTTTAATTATGACACCGACAACAATTGGTTCTGGTACACATACGATAAGTGCCGTTAAAACAATTTATTTAGGACCAAATGGTATCTTTCTGGGGATGTTTACAGCCATTATTAGTGTCGAATTATTTCGATTTGCGATTAAGAAAAAATGGACCATTAAGATGCCAAGCGGGGTGCCACCAGAGGTTAGTGAATCTTTTGATGCGTTATTACCAACAGGATTCGTCGTTTTGATATTCTTCTTAGTCAGAATATTGTTTAGCCTTAGTAGTTTTGGGACTGCTTATAATTTTATTTATACGATGTTACAAGCACCATTAAAAAATGTCGGTAACTCCTTACCATCAGTTTTGTTGTATATCTTTTTGGCATCAGTACTTTGGTGTTTTGGAATCAATGGTCCATCGGTCACTAATAGTGTTTGGTCACCGATATTTTTCGTTTTACAACAAGATAATTTAAAAGCCTTTCAAGCAGGCCACGCGTTACCACATATTTATACAGAACAATTTATTGAAAGTTTCTCAACTTATGGTGGTGGCGGTAGTGTTCTGTCATTAATAATTGTTATGCTCTTTGTCTGTAAATCCAAACGAATTAAAAGTTTGGGTAAATTGACAATAATTCCAAGTATTTTTGGAATTGGGGAACCGGTTATCTTTGGTTTACCAATTGTCTTGAATCCAGCCGTAGCGATTCCTTTTGTGATCGTGCCAGTTGTTAATGTTTTGATTTCAGGGATGGCGTTTACCTTGCACTGGATTCCATATACTAATGGGGTTATTTTGCCTTGGACGACACCACCAATTATTTCAGGATGGTTATCAACAGGAAGTTGGTTAGCAGCTGTTCTACAATTATTTGAAATTATTTTGGGAGCATTTATTTATTATCCATTTATCAAAATTCTTGATAAACAGTATTTAAAAGAAGAATTAACAATGGAATCTCCAGTTGAAGATTAGCTTAGTATGATAATGCCGCTCCCCATAGGGAAGAATAATTTCGCTATTGAGCCATTATTCTTCCTTGTTCCGAGCTAGTTTGCGTTTTTTAGTTAACTTTAATTTTAAATCAAAAGCACTTAATTCAATTTATCCCAGAATAATTTGGGGTAACAGAATTAGTGCTTTTTTACGTCTATCAAGAATTCAATTCAAAAAATAAATAGAGATACTAACTAGTCTGGAATGAAAAGGCTATGTTCCAACCCAATCGTCTTTTCATGGAAGAAGGAAACCCTGCACACTCTTAACACAAAAAATTGTGTTCTGTTTAAAAGTCTTTATTTTTGTTTATAATTTAGGTGTAAAAAGGCTTACAATTGCACATGAAATATTGTTTTGAGGAGAAATATGATGGATTATAAACTAATTGCAGTAGATATAGATGGAACACTTTTTGATGATAAACAGAAAATTTCAATTGAAAACAAACAGACAATAACAAAGGCTTTGGAGGCCGGTATTAAAGTTGTCCTCAGTTCTGGCCGCTCATATGATGGTTTGATCAAGATTGCCAATGAATTAGGGATTGAGGGACCTGATCAATATATGATTGAATTGGGTGGCAATGTAATTGAAAACTTAGATCGAAAAGTGATTTATAAAAAAACACTAGAAAACAGTGATTGTGAGAAAATAGATAACTTCCTAAATCAGAATAAAGTTAAATTTGAATTAGTTGATACTAAAGGTAATCTTTATAGTAGCTATCAGGAATGGATGGAAAAAAGAATGCTAGAGCCAGATTTGGGCGTAGCTAAATTTTTGACACATACGCATAAGAGAGATATTCAAAAATTGGCTGATTTAATGCACAAGGAGTATGACAAAGATTATTTCGTTGTGGTGACAAGTCCTGAAGATGTTGAGTTGTTCCCTAAAAATGTTAGTAAAGGTCAAGCCGTCAAGAGATTAGCTAAGCATTTGAAAATAAACCTTAAACAGGTAATGGCTATTGGTGATATGGATAATGATATTCCCATGTTGAAGATTGCCGGCAAGAGTGTAGCTGTGGCTAATTCACCAGAAGAAGTTTTTGATGTCAGTGATGAAGTAGTACCAGATAATAACCACAGCGGTGTTAGTGTAGCGATAGAAAGATTTGCTCTTCAATAAAACGAAAAATTAGGAAAAGGTTTACAATATTCATAAATGATTATTAAATGAGGGGTAAATATGAGTTATAAAATAATTGCATTAGATATGGACGACACGCTTTTAACTAGCCAAAAATCTATTTCGACTAAGAATCAAGAAGCAATTGCTCAAGCCTTACAGAAGGGGATAAAGGTAGTTCTTTGTTCTGGAAGAACTCACAATGCAATCACGGGTTATGCAAAAACATTAGGAATAGCTGGTTCAGATCAGTACATGATTACTAATGGTGGTGGCATGATTGAAAATATGAACGGTGATATTTTATTTGAGCGTACTTTAAGTAATGGTTTCTATCATGAGTTTGTTGATTTTATTAAAAAGAATAAATTACATTATAATGTCGTTGATAATAAGGGAAATACTTATACGAGTCAGGTCGATTGGATTGATAAATATACTGTTACACAGGCTTTTGAAAATGATAATGGCCTATATATCAGAGAACCGGATGATATGCCAAAGGACTTTAAAATTGTTAAGGCAATTATTAATGGTAATGAACAAGAATTGGATAATATTTCTGACATGGTTCATCAAAGATTTGATAAGGATTATTTCGTTGTTAGAACGGGTGTTGGTTTCTTGGAAGTATTCCCACAGAATGTTAATAAGGGAGAAGCTGTCAAACATTTAGCCAGTCTTTTAAAAGTTAACCTAAGTGATGTGATGGCCATGGGCGACCGTGACAACGATATTCCTATGTTGAAGATAGCCGGAAAAGGTATTGCAATGGAAAACGCTATGCCTGGAGTTAAAGATGTTAGTGATTTTGTAACAACCGATAATAATCATGATGGTGTTGGTTTAGCGATTGAGAAGTTTGCGCTATAAAGGAGATTAAGTCTTGGACAATGTTCAGGGCTTTTTTGTTACGTAAGGTAAAAGCTGTATAATAAATATGGAAGCGCTATCGAGGAGGAAAATATGAAGAAAATAATTAATGATGTTGAGAATATTGTTCCTGAAATGATTTCAGGACTTGTTAGAACCAATAAAAATTTAGTTAGACAAATTGATGGAACCACAGCAGTTGTTAGAAATGATGCTAAATTTAACGAGAACAAACAAGTTGGAGTCGTTTCCGGTGGTGGTAGCGGTCATGAACCATTACATGCCGGTTATGTCGGTGATGGGATGCTTAGTGCCGCCGTTGCTGGAGAGGTCTTTACTTCACCAACACCAGATCAAATTTACGAGGCAATCAAGGCTGTTGATCAAGGTCAAGGTGTTCTGTTAATTGTAAAAAACTATTCTGGTGATGTTATGAATTTTGACATGGCTAAAGAAATGGCTGAAGCAGATGATATTAAAATTGCTACAATCGTTGTAGACGATGATATTTCAGTTAAGAATAGTGAATTCACTCAAGGTAAACGTGGTGTTGCTGGAACTGCTTTAGTTGAAAAAGTTGTTGGAGCCGCTGCTCGTTCAGGTATGAATTTGGATGATTTAGCTAAACTTGGTCAAAACGTAATTGATAATACTAAAACTATTGGAATTGCTTTACATGCAGCAACTGTTCCTGCGGTTGGTCATCCTGGATTTGAATTGAAAGATGATGAAATAGAATATGGGATTGGAATCCATAATGAACGTGGATATGCTATTGAAAAGATTAAGCCATCAAAAGAACTAGCACATGAATTGGTTGAAAAAATCATGGATGAATTTACTGATAAGTCTGGATCATATGCCATTTTGGTTAACGGAATGGGTGGAACTCCTTTGATGGAACAGTATATTTTTGCTAATGACGTTTTAAACGAAATGTCTTCGAAACAAATCGATGTTGAATATAGCAAGGTTGGGAATCTTGTAACGTCGCTTGATATGCAAGGTATCTCATTGACAATTATGAAAGCTGATTCTGAGTGGATCAAAATGCTTCAAGAACCTGTTACAACAATTGCTTGGTAAGGGAGATTAAATAAATGAAACTAGAATTAGTTGCAGCTAAAAAATGGATTAATTTATTTGTTGAGAAAATTGAGGATAATAAGTCGGAATTAAATGAACTTGATACAGCTATTGGTGATGGTGATCATGGTACCAATATGGACCGTGGAGCTAAGGCAATTACTGATTCATTTGCTAAAAAAGATCCTGATAATTTATCTGACTTATACAAGACAACTGCTTTTGCTATGATTCAAAAAGTCGGTGGTGCCGCAGGTCCTTTGTATGGAACAGCATTTTTAGATATGTCGAAAGCCGTTAAAACGGATAACTTAGAACTGTCTGATTTGATTCAGATTGGTTCAGATGGATTGAAACGACGTGGAGAATCTGATGTTTGTATGAAGACCATGATTGATGTTTGGCAACCAATTGCCACAGCAATGAAGAATGGTAACTTTAATCAACAAACAATCAATGAAGCTTTGAATGAAAATAAAGCAATGGTCGCTACCAAAGGTCGTGCCAGTTATTTGGAAGAAAAATCTAAGGGACACATTGATCCTGGTTCACAATCCAGTGCTTATCTATTCGAAGCACTACTTGAAGTTATGGGAGTATAAATTATGAAATATGGAATAGTTATTGTTTCACATTCAAATGAAATTGCATCAGGCGTAAAAAAATTAATAGCTGAGGCAGCGCCAGATTTATCAATCACTACAGCTGGTGGAACTGATGATAATGAAATTGGGTCATCATTGGAAAAAATCCAACAGGCGGTTGATGATAATACTGGTGATGAAATTCTTGCCTTCTATGATTTAGGTAGTTCCAAAATGAATTTGGACATGCTTATTGAAATGAGTGATCGAAAGATTCATCGCTATGATGTAGCTTTGGTGGAAGGTTCTTATGCAGCCGCAACGCTAGCAGAAATTGAATCACCTCTAAATGTGATTGAAAACAGTTTGAAGGATTTGAAAATTAAATAATTACTAAAAAAAATAGCTATATTTTTCTTACTTTAGAAGAATATAGCTATTTTTTTGTGTATAATTCAATTAATTATTAAAAAACTCTAATAAAAGGTTTGAAAATAGGGTATATTATACAATATGTATTGCCTTTATATTAGATTTTAATTAGCAATTATTTAATAATATTAGTGAAATATTTGATTTGTTATTCTGGAATAAAAATTAAAAAGGGGGCCAATATTTTATGAGTAAACTAATTGGAATTACAGCTGATATTTACTTAGGGGAAGCAACTTCAATTAATCAGAAATTAATGGATTTTGTTCCACGTCCAATTGTTAATGGGGTTCTTGCTGCCGGGGGGATTCCTGTTGGTTTACCATGTCTACCAGTTGACAAAGTAAATCAACTTTTCGGTAGATTGGATGGTTTAATTTTTCCTGGTGGTCCAGATATTGATCCTAATTTTATGGGTGAAGAACCCATACCACAATTGGGGGTAACTAATCGTAATCGTGATTTATTTGAGATAGCTTTAATTAGAACTGCTGTTGCTGAAAATGTTCCCATTTTAGGTTTGTGTCGTGGTGCACAGGTAATTAATGTGGCTTTAGGTGGCACTGTTTATCAAGATTTGAACAGTCAGTATCCAGGCAAGCTATTAAAACATAAACAAGCCGCACCTGGTGATCAACCAACCCATTTTGTTAGAGTTGACCATGATTCGAAACTATTTAAGACCATTGGTGACAATGTTTTCGTTAATTCCAGACATCATCAAGCAATAAAGAGTGTTCCAAACTCTTTAAAGGCGGTTGCCAAAGCCTCAGATGGAGTAATTGAAGCAATTGAAAACAAAGACGCTACGATTCAAGCAGTACAGTGGCATCCAGAAAATATGTGGATGCATGATTCTCGTCAGTTAGGAATCTTTAAAGACTTTATTGATCGAACATAATTAGTGGAAAGTTGGTCATATGAAAAATATAACGCGAATATTAACACTCAAAAATGGCTATCATCTTTGGACTCATACTTTTAACTTAGGTGGTAAAGATAAGTTACTTTGTTTACATGGTGGTCCTGGCGATACCCATGAAGTTTTTGAACGATTTGGTCAAGAATTAGAAGATTTGGATATTGAGGTTACGATGTATGATCAATTGGGCGCTTGGTATTCTGATACACCTAATTGGGATGATCCCAAAATATTTAAAAAGTATATGAATGAAGATTATTATCTTAACGAGGTTGAAGAAGTCCGTCATTTGTTGGGCTATGATAAATTTTATTTGGCAGGACATTCATGGGGTGGAATGTTAGCAATGATGTATACCAATAGTTACCAAGAACATCTAAAGGGGCTAATCATAATTAGTATGATCGACAATATTCCTGACTATTTAGTACATATGAAGGAAATTAGACAAAAAGAATTTACGCCAGCTGAGAATTCCTTCTTGGAAGATATAGAACGCCGTGAACAGTGGGATAATCCTAAATATCAAGAAAGTATTGCTTTTTTGTACAATGAATATATCAATCGTCGACAACCAAGTAAAATGTCACATGTTATCGACATTCAATCTAAGGAAGTTTATAACTATTTTCAAGGAAACAACGAATTTGTGGTGGTTGGAGATCTAGGCGATTGGGATTATTCGGAACAAATTAAAAATTTTAAGATTCCAACGTTATTATCATTTGCGGATCATGAAACAATGCCTTTAAAAACAGCTAGAAAAATGCAACAGTCAATTCCGAATTCTCGGTTGGTGGTCACACCTGATGCTGGTCATAATCAAATGATTGATAATCCGGATGTTTTTTTCACTAACTTAAAAAACTATTTTTTGGATATAAGGACAAATAAGTTTTAGTGTGTCAATCAAGACTATTTTAATAAATTAGAAACAGATTAAAAGAAGCCCTCACGATCATTTTGATTATGAGGGCTTCTTTTATAATTTAAATTGATTCCAAACTTTCATCTTTTTTTGGTGCAGGATATGATAATTCAATTAATGCTAATTCGTCAGTTGTGAAATTAATATTCAATGCATCAATGTTATCTTTCATATGTTCAATCGAACCAGTCTTTGGGATGCTAAGAATATCATTGTTTCTAAGTACCCAAGCTAATAATAGTTGATGAACTGTCACGTGTTTTTGTTGGGCTAATTCATTTAAAACTGGTTTAATTTTGAGATATTCGCCGCCATCGGAACCAAATGGAGAATATCCGATAAATGACATGTTATGTTTTTTTTGCCAAGGTAAGATTGAATATTCAATACCACGACTACCGACATTATAAAGGTCTTCATTTATTCGGCAATTTTCACCATTCTCAAGTCCATCTAATTCTTCTAAATCAGAGAGATCAAAATTAGAAACGCCCCAATTTTTGATTAAACCTGCTTGAACCATCTTTTCAAGTCCATTAACAGTTTCTTGAAGAGGTGTATCACCACGCCAATGTAGTAAATAAAGATCAAGATAGTCTGTTTGAAGTCGCTTTAGACTTGCTTTGAGACTTGATTCAATTAATTCAGGAGTAGCATGGTAAGGATAAAATTTAGAAATTAATTGAATGTTGTCACGTGAATAATCTTTAATAACGTTACCTACAAGGGTTTCCGATAATCCTTCTCCATACATTTCTGCAGTATCAATCGTATTGATGCCGTTGTCCAAACCGTAACGCATAGCTTGCATTTCTGATTCTGTTCTACTTTGATTGCCTTCACCGATATGCCATGTTCCGATACCGATTGCTGAAGTTTTTTGTTGATTAAAAGTGATATATTTCAAATCTAATCCTCGCTTTCAAAAGTTTTTGTTAAATCTATAAAATGTAAGTGTTAACAATATAATTATAATGCTAATGGTGTTGCTTTGAAAATTTAAGATATTCGACGATTCGTCTATCATAATGAAATTAGATATAAAAAGTCTTCAATTCGTAGTGTCCAGGATTGAAGACTTTAGTGTTTATTCAGTTAATTTAGAAAACTATAAACTAATATTATTTGTTATGTGTTAATTTGATATTCAATTGTCCATCTTTATATCCGGAAATGAATTCTTCAACTTCAGATAATTTATCATCAAAAATATCATTACCAAGTCTAATCAATTTATCAGGATAATGATGAAACGAGTGATTGGTTCGGTAGTCAGTTATAGCTTGTTCATAGCCTTGCTGATAGTCGCTTCGATAATCAGTAGTAGAAAAGGCTGTTTTAGTATTTGATTCGTAGTGATATTCGTCAAAGTCGTGTAGTTGTCTTATCAATATATTCACACCTTACAGTTTTTTTTGAACAAGGGTTGGCACGGGAAATTCCCATTTGTACTGTAAGCCGAAATAATTTTTCTAGCAACAAATTTAAAACGAAATATCAATTTATTTTAGAAATTCCCAAGCTTTATCTAATGTGTCAACCATATGAGTTGGTTGGATATCAGTTGATGGTTGGTCGTGCGGGCGATTGATCCAAATTGAGGGCCAATTCATTTGTTTTGCGGGAATAATGTCACTCGAATAACCTTGTGCAATATGCCAATGATTCTCGGAAGTGAAGTGGTAATGTTCATCGACTGATTTGAAAAAGTGTAGATCTGGTTTATAAGCATGAACGTCTTCAGCCGTCCAAATATTGAAGGGTACTTTGAGTGCTTTAGCATTAGTGTCAATGATATCCCATGAGGAATTTGACATCATAATTAATTTATAACCATGATCAATAAACTTTTGCAGCGTCTCAATGACTTCTGGGAAAGGTGTGAGACTTCGATGTGCAATTAGTACGTCCACATAATATTTTTCAAATTGATGCTCTAATCCAAATTGATAATCAAGATGAATTAAGTTATTTCTAGTTAGGATTGCGTAATCTATATATGGATGCATATTATTACGGTCGTCTTGATAGTTGATAAAACGAGTTCGAGCTAGCTTTGAATCAACTCCAATTTTATTAGCAATAGTTTCAATTGAGTTATAAGTTGGTTCTTCATTGAGTAATGTTCCGTAACAATCAAAAGTTAGATATTTCTGGCCCATATGATTAGCTTCTTTCCTATATAAAATTATTTATAAACAAAGCATAGCATAAAAAAACGTCGATAGAATATTTCTATCGACGTAAATTTAGGCTAACCAGTCCAAGACTTTGGCAATATTAGCGTTCCAAGTTTTCCATGAGTGATCTCCTTCAACCGACATCCATGTGTAATGATCTTTTGCATGAATAGATAGGAAGTTTTTAAACATAACATTATCTTCGTGCATGAAGTCTTTGTCACCACAGAGGGTAAGAATTTGTTGCTTAGGCTGTTGATTATTATAGATATTGGTTAATTGATTTTTAGCAATTTTTTCAGGACTATCAAAAATGGCATCAAAGGTTTCGTGTGCCATCGGACATTTGGGATTATCACGGAAGTGTTCTATATCGGTTATTGGCGAAAGTGCAGCTACTTTACTGAATTTATCGGCGTTTTTAAAAGCAATTTTGAGAGCACCATAACCACCCATACTGGAACCTACAATGAAATTCTTGTTGACGTCTTTAGATATAGGAAGAAGATTTTGCATTTTAGGAATGAATTCATCAATAAAGTATGAATAGTAGGGGATAAAAGCTGAATCAGAATAAAAGGCGTTACGTGCTTCAGGCATAATAATAGCCCAGTCATGTTCACGTGCCAGCTGTTCGATATTCACATGTCTAATCCAAGCAGTATCATCACCAGTATAACCATGTAATAACCAAACGGCAGTGTAGTCGCCTTTGCCGGTGTCAGGAATTACAACTGTTGTTTTGAAATAAGTGTGTAAGTAGTTAGTTCTGTAACTTAGATTCATTAAGACCATTTTGATAAACCTCTCAATATAAATTGATTGATATTTTCTTCACTCAAATGGTAAACGTGAATTAAATAATTGTCTAGTAAAATGAGGAGTAATCGATTATATGGCAAAATAAAAAGCCTTTCGGCTTGTTATTTATGTCGTTGAGATCTCAATTGTGACCTAGATGGATAATTGTTCGACGTTTGGGTATTGTTTGATGGCATTTGATTGTAATTTTGTTGTGTCTGATATGGTTGATTGATGAAATTATTATTCGTTGCTTGATTATCTACTTTGTGCTGTTTCTTATTAATTAAAATATGCCAAATTAAAAAGCCTATTCCAATAATGAAACCTAGAGTTATCCATATCGCCAAGTCAGTGAAATTTTTGTTAGCTCCAACTAATGCAACAAGACCGAATAGTCCTAAAATTATGGTATTAGCGATATCTCCTCCAAGACTTTTACTGCCTTTTGTGGAAATATAAACAATTCCAGCAATTAGATAGGCTAGTGCAATCAGAATACCCATAGATCCACTAGTTCCACCTTTGTTTTCAATAGTATTAACTATTCCAGCGGCCATACTTTGGAAAACGATAAATGGCGAAATTATAATTAATAAAATTCCTATAACAAGTTTAGTTGTTTTCATGTCTAAACACCCCCTAAGGTAATTTCAATATTACACTGTTATGTGAGGTGTGGTCCATGAAATTCCGTAATTAAACTATTATTTCTTCATATATAAGTATTTCTCAAGATGACAATAATTAATGTATATTTTCAAAAAGTTATTTAAATTATTAAAGTGAAAATATAGCATTATATAACAATAGAAATGTATAAGTTTATGCTATGACGTATACTTATTTACGGTCATATAAATATTTCTTAAAATGCAGGTAATTAATGTAAATTTGTAAAATATCGTTTAAATTGTGAAGATTCAAATCAAAGTATTCCGATATTTTATTTAAACGATAATTTGTCGTATTACGATGAATGTTTAAGGAATTTGAAGTTTCAGTCACATTACCATTATGTTTGAAATAACAATCAAGTGTTTCTAATAGTTCTTTGCCAGAGTTTGTTTTTTGGAAACTTTTAAAAATACTTAGTGCTTTGTTAGAGTGTAGATTACTTTCTAACAAACTATTGAAAAAACTAACTTGGCTAAAATAGTAAGTATCGGTTAATTGAAGTTCATCACTAATGGTTATCGTGTTTTGGGCCTGCTTAACTGCGTCATTTAGATTGTGAGTTTTATTACTGATACCAATTTTTAAATGGTTGGCTTTACTGAACTGAAGATATCTCTCAACGTCAGTTTGATTCTTAGTAATAATTAATTGTTGATTGACGGTTCTACTAAAGCAAAAGTCATTAGGACTAATGTTCAAATTATTTATATTTTTAGTTTCAATAATTACAGCGTAACGTTCAATAGATAGATCAATGTTCAAAGAGTGAGCACGCAATTTTAAATCGTCATTATCCATAATGTTATCTGTATTGACCCATTGATATAGAAAATGATTGAGGGTCTCTTTGTGTTGACCCTCAATTTTTGCATTATTAATTTGTGAGATAAGTAATTCGGTTGAAATCTTTAGAAGTGACGCTAGGGGAGTGACTTTATCGGGTTCGCCGGTGATACCAATGACACCGATAGTTTTACCTTGAAATTCAACGGGGATGTTAACACCAGGTTGACCGAATTTACCGTAAGACTCAACCATGGGTTTTGTTTTGCCACTTTGAATCGTATCCAAAGCTCCAATATGTAGAGTGTTAATACGTTCTTTATCACCACTGGCAATAATATAACCGGATTCGTTCATCATATTAATATTGTAGGGAATACTCTCCATCATTCTATCGACAATAGATTGTGCTAATTTGGGGTCTAATTTCATAATTATCTTCCTTGTTAAGAATTAGTCAAAGTTTCATGAAAATGCTAAAACTACTTATTTGTGCATATAAATATTTTACAATAATTTGTATTTTAAAAACACAGATTTATCAAGGAAACCCATTATTTTTTGAAACAAACAACAATAATGTTTGTGCAGTTGTACATTGATTTGCTTGATTTATCACGGTATTATACATTCTGTAATCGATTGTTCAATGTTTAACAATTAGAGGCTTAATTAGAGGAAGGACGTAGTTTATAAATGGTTATTGCGTGGTGGGCAGCCTTGTTGGGTTTGCTTTTAGCAATCGGATTGATTTTGTTCAAAGTTAATCCAGTGTATGCTTTGATTTTTGGTGCAATCGTTGGTTGTTTAGTTGGGGGAATGAATTTATCTCAAACAACTGATGCGATTGTAAAAGGTAGTTCAGGTGTCATGGGAACCATTATTCGTGTAATTGCTGCAGGTGTACTAGCTGGAGTTATGATGGAATCTGGTGCGGCTAATGTGATTGCGTCAAATATTGTGGGTCATTTTAGTGATCGTTTAGCAATTTTAGCTTTGGCATTATCTACAATGGTTCTAACTGGTGTTGGAATCTTCATTCCTGTATCAGTCTTAATCGTTGCACCAATCGCTTTAGAGGTTGGTCAAAAAATGCATTACAGTAAACTGTCATTATTAGTTGCTTTATCAGGTGGAGGTAAGGCGGGTAACATTATCTCACCTAATCCGAATACTATTGCGGCAGCTAAAGGATTCAATGTCAATCTATCACAAGTAATGATTGCTGATTTTGTTCCTGCTTTAGTGGGATTAATCGTAACTGTTCTATTGGCTACTATGATTAAAAATAAAGGTAGTTTCGTTTCAGAGAGTAGAAAATTTGAATCAAAAGAAAAGAAAGATTTGCCAAGTTTACGTGCTGCAATCGTAACACCTTTAGTAGCGGTTGTTCTATTATTAATCACTCCAATCGGTGATATTTTAGGAGTTAAGGCATTGGCTGCATTTAATTTAGATGCGATGTATATTTTACCAATTGCCGGTTTAATAGGAACTTTAGCCATGGGTCAGGGTAAAAAGTTCTTGAATTATATGACCAATGGATTGGCACGTATGACTGATGTAGTCATGATTTTAATTGGTGCTGGGGCAATTGCTGGACTAGTCTCTGTTTCAAACTTGCCACAAAAAGTTGTTGAACTAGTTCAGGTATCCGGAATTTCTGGTACATTTTTGGCACCAATAGCTGGTATCTTGATGGCTGCAGCAACAGCATCAACTTCAACTGGTGTCATCCTTGCTTCAAACTCATTTAGTAAATCAATCATGTCATTTGGTATTTCAGGAACGGGTGCTGCCGCTATGGTTCATACAGGTGCAACCGTGATTGATCAATTGCCACATGGTAATTATTTCCACGTAACTGCTAAAGCTGTAAATATGCAGTTTAAAGAACGTATGAGCGTTGTCCTTTGGGAAATGCTTGTTGGACTTTCAATGACTATAGTAGCAACATTAATGTATGGAAATTTGTTCTAAAGGTGGATTACAATGAAAATAGTTTTAGCTCCAGACTCATATAAAAACTCGCTAACGGCTAAAGAAGTTGCGGCGTCAATACGTCAAGGCTTTGAAAAAGTTTATCCTGACGCTGAATATGTCAATGTACCAATGGCTGATGGTGGTGAGGGAACTGTTCAATCGTTAGTTGACGCCAAGAATGGTGAAATTGTTACTGAAGAAGTAGTTAATCCTTTAGGTGGCAAGACTGATGCTCATTTTGGATTAATTGATGATGGTACAGTTGCCGTAATTGAAATGGCTGAAGCCAGTGGGATTCAATTTATTAATCGTTTCACACAAAATCCCTATGTAACGACGACTTTTGGAACTGGTCAATTAATTAAAGCTGCCATTAAACGTGGTGCTAAAACAGTCATCATTGGAATTGGTGGTTCAGCTACTAACGATGGTGGTGCTGGGATGGCTCAAGCATTAGGTGCTCATCTGTTAGATGAAAAAGGCGAGGAACTTCAATATGGTGGTGCTATGTTGAAGAAACTTGATAAAATTGATGTTTCCGATATGATGCCAGAATTAGATAATGTCAAAATTGTGATTGCATCAGACGTCACTAATCCTTTGACGGGTCCAAATGGTGCTAGCCATGTTTTTGGTCCACAAAAAGGCGCCAATCCAGAGATGGTTGAATTTTTGGATAGTGCTTTATCGCATTACGCTGACATTTTAAAACGCGATTTGGATAGTGATCTCGAGAATGTTCCTGGTGCAGGTGCTGCTGGTGGATTAGGTGCAGGATTGTTGGCTTTTACTAACTCTGAAATGCGTTCTGGAGTTGATATCGTAGTTGACTATACAGAACTAAAAGAAAAAGTTAAAGATGCTGATGTTGTTGTCACTGGAGAGGGTCAAATTGACTTTCAAACTAAATTTGGTAAAACTCCTATTGGAGTTGCTAAGGCCACAAAAGCAGTTAATCCCGATGCAACCGTAATTGCTATTGCGGGATCAATTGGTGAAAAAATTTCAGAACTTTATCCATTAGGAATTGACGCTATCTTTACTTGTGTACCTGGTGTTGAAGAACTTTCACAAGCTATTCAAGACACAGATAAGAATTTACAACAAGTATCAGAGAATATTGCTCGCTTAATCAAAAATACTAAATAAATTATTTCAATACACGATACTGAGAAATCAGGTCGTGTATTTTTTTACGCAAAAACCCCTTAAACATACCTATTTAAAAGTATATTTAAGGGGTAAATTGTAGTTAGAATGTTTCTACATCACTTGCTTTAACAAATTCATTTGTAGCAACACGATAATATTTAACATTATTGATATATACAATACTATCAGTGAGCCATCTAGTTTTGGCACCAAGTGAACGATTGGAAATTAAATCACCTTTAGCTGTATAAAGATTTACACGTTTAATATTGCGAGTAGTTAAGATGGCTCTAATTGGTTGATAAATATAAGCATCCGAAGTATTAACAAACTCGTTTGTAGCAACACGATAATAGGTACTGTTATTTAATTGGATGGTTCTATCACTTAACCAGCCACTATTTGCAGCAAGTAAACGATCTGATATCATATTGCCTTCGGCGGAAATAATATTCTTATTTGAATCGTTGTATGTTCTGATACTTATTGATTTTGCGAAGTATTGATAACTTTTGGCAGCTTTGATCCATTCGTTTGTGGCAACACGATAGTAGATAATACCATTGATTACTACATTTTCATCACTCAACCAATCGGTACCAGGGTTCAAGAATAAACTAGTTGCAGACATTGTTCCGTTAGATTCCAGATTATAAATTTGAACGTTTGGTTGATCATAATAAGTTGCGACGGTTTGATTGTAGTTATTAATCGTTGGTTTAACAACTTTAGGTATTTGAGTATAAACAACCTTAGAATCAGAAACAAATTTACCCTGACTGTTTATCTTGCCAGTAATGGAATTTACATTATTAGTGAAACCATCAACGCTAGGGATATTAACTGTCACTGTATCGCCAACATTGCCAGCAGGGACAGAAACCGTAATTTTACCAATGGACGTGTCAATTTCAGCAGTTCCGGCAGCGACAGGATTACCAGTGTATTTAACTGAAGAATTATCAATGAAAGCTTTACCATTCTTATCGAATTGAATAGGAAGTGTCTTTTCGTTAGGAGTATATCCTTCGAAGGTTGGCACATTAATAGTTTGGCTTTCACCATAATCGATAGCGGGGATATCGACTGAGATATTACTTTGCTCACTATCAGGAGAGACGAAGACAATTGAACCCGCATCAGTATGAACTGGTGTATAAGTTACTTTAGAAGTGTCGACAAAGGCTTTTCCGTTAGTATCATATTGTACTGGAAGAGTTTTAGTTGGAGTAGTATAACCGGTAAATTCAGGGACGGTAATACTTTGTACATCACCGTAATTAACAGCAGGAACTTGGACAGATTGTTGTTGTTTCTTGTCAGGTGAAACAAAGTTTACATAGCTGGCATCAGAATGAATAGGGTTGTAAGCGACTTTTGAAGTATTAACAATAGCTTTACCATCTGTTGTATAGGTAACTGGTAATTGTGAAATGTTTGAAGTATATCCGGGGATTTGTGGAATTTCAGCAACATTAGAAGTTTCGCCATAACTACCCGCTGGAATATCGACAGTTACATTATTACCATTGAAGTCTTTGATAGTGGTAGTAGATGCAGGAATAGAAATAGGAGAGTATTTAACATTGGAAATATCAACGGTAGAGGTACCGGCAGTAGTGTAAGTAACTGGAATGCTAGCAACATTAGAAGTGTAACCAGGAATAGCCGGAATCAAAGCGGTGTTAGTAGTTGTACCAAAATCTCCCGCTGGAATATCAATGGTCACATTGTTGCCATTAAAATCTTTAACAGTGGTAGTAGAGGCCGAAATATGAATCGGAATGTACTTCACGATAGAGGTATTAACACTGGAGGTGCTATTTGAACTATAAGTTACTGGTAAGCTAGAAACTGATGCTGAATATCCTGGAATACTTGGAACTAGGGCGACATTAGTTGTAGTTCCATATGATCCAGCTGGTATATTGATTGTTACTGTACTTCCATCGGGAGCAATTATCGTTTCGGATGTGGCTGGAATTGTTATTGGTGTGTATTGAACTTTGGAAGTGTCAATTGATGATGTTCCGTCAGAATTATAAGTAACGGGCAAGCTAAATACATTTGCGGTATAGCCAGGAATACTTGGAATTAAAGCTACATTAGTCGTTGTACCAAAGTTACCGGCAGGAATATTAACAGTCACATTATTGCCATTGTAATCTTTAACAGTGGTTGTTGAAGCTGGTATATGAATTGGTGTATAGCTAACGGATGATGTATCGACCGAAGAAGTACCGTCAGCTGAATAACTAACAGGAACACTAGCAACGTTTGATGTATAACCGGGAATGACTGGAATCAAAGCTACATTAGTAGTTGTACCGAAATTGCCTGCTGGAATATCAATAGTAACGTTATTGCCGTTGTAATCTTTAATGGTAGTAGTTGAAGCAGAAATTTGAATTGGAGTGTATTGAACTTTTGACGTATCAATTGAAGAATTACCTGCTGCGGTATAGGTTACCGGCAAATTAGCGACAGATGATGTGTATCCTGGAATTGTTGGGATAGTTGCCACATTGGTTGTTGTACCGAAAGAACCAGCGGGAATGGTTATAGTAACATTATTGCCGTTATAATCTTTAACAGTTGTCGATGAAGCAGGGATTTGGATAGGTGAGTATTGAATCTTCGATGTGTCGACTGAGGCTGTGCCATCTGGGTTGTAAGTAACCGGTAAAGTTGAAACGTTACTTGTATAACCGGGAACGACAGGAACTACTGCAGTATTCGTTGTCGTACCAAAGGAACCCGCAGGTAAGTTAATAGTTTGAAGATTACCGGCAGGATCTTTGACTGTTGTGGTTGAAGCGGAAATCTGAATTGGTGTGAATTGGACTTTTGAAGTATCAACTGATGAAGTTCCATCGTCATAATAAGTTACCGGCAAACTTGAAACTGATGAAGTATATCCGGGAACGACAGGAACTAGTGCAGTATTTGTTGTTGTACCAAAAGAACCCGCAGGTATATTAATCGTAACGGTACTTCCGTTTGGAGCCTTAATTGTTGTGGTAGAAGCACCAATAGAAGTTGGAGTATATTGAATTTTTGACGTATCAATTGAAGCCGTTCCATCAGAATTGTAGGTAACAGGTAGACTAGAAACTGATGAAGTATAACCAGCAACGGTTGGGATGTCAGCTACATTAGTTGTTAAACCGACAGTGCCGGCAGGTATACTAATCGGAATATTTTCGCCATTAGGCCCCTTTATATTGATTGTGGATGCCGCAATTTCAGCTGGTGCAATTGGAGAATATTCAATTTTTGATGTATCGACTGAGGCTGTACCATTAGAATTGTAAGTAACGGGTAGACTAGAGACTGATGAAGTGTATCCAGCGACAGTTGGAACAGTAGCCACGTTGGTTGTCGTACCATAAGTACCGGCGGGAATATTGATAGTTAGAGTACTACCAGTTGGTCCGGTTAAGGTGGCGGTTGATGCTGCAATTGTAATTGGATCATATTTTACTAAAGATGTATTTGCGGAGACTTGTCCGTCTGTTCCGTAAGTAACGGGAAGAATAGTTGGGCTTGTCGGATCAATAACGTAACCAGGAATGTTTGGAACTGATACGGTTGTGTTACCCAAATTGGTGGATGGAACAGAGACTGATGAAGTAGCTCCGTTTGGTGCAGTAAAAGTAATTGTAGAAGTACTTGATTTATCTGGAACATAAATTGGTTGTGATTGAACAGTGTAAACGGGATTACCACTATTATCAGCAGTAACCACACCAGTACCGGGAATGACGGTATATCCAGTGACTGTAGGTGAAATTGAGAATGTATCACCAATTTTTAACGGTTGGCCAGAACTATTAGTTGTTCCGGTTACGGTTGTAGATGTCTTGCCATCAGGGAGCAAGGCACTAACAGTCCATTGTGGAACTGAGTTACCTGTGTAAGTAACCGTATCAGTTGATGTTACACCGGTGCTTGTTACTTGTGCGCTAATTGTTGTCTTGTTAGCGGTGTACCCACTAACGGTTGGAACGGGAATGGAAATCGTACTACCAATGTCACTACTTGGAATTGTTACCGTACTTTCACTGGCGGGCAACGTAATGTTAGCTGGAATAGTAAAGACAAAGCTAGTAGTAGTTTTTGTGGTAGTGTCAGTAGTAGTTGAACTAGGAGTAGTCGTGGCTGGAGTAGATGTAGTGGGACTGGTTACTGGAGTGGTCGTTCCACTAGTTGTTGTATTAGTTGTGGGAGTAGTCGCAGTGGTGTCAGCTTTTACAGTGGCAGGACTACTTAACAAGAGAATTCCTCCGGCAATAGATAAACTTGAAATAACGACCCAGTTCTTCTTTGATTTAATTAATTTCTTTCTTATTATACTGTTTGGATCTTTCTTTAATTGTTGAAATCTCATAGGAATGTCCTCGATTCTTTAACCTATAATTATTTTCAACGCTCATTATAAGTTCAGATGTTGAAATTTGATTCTATGATGTCTAACTGATTTTTCATAAAAAATACACTATCCATTCATATTTATTTAATAAAAGATGCAAAAAAGCCTAATCAGATAGTTATGATTAGGCTAAAATTTAATTTTTAGATTAAATGTGATTATTCAGTTTAATTGCTTAGATACCAATGAGAGTCGTTTTCATTGAATCGGATTGTGTTTCTAATTAAAATTATTAGCAGAGAATGAGGGGATGATTAAATGCTCATCAACAATGATTGGTATAAAGAATTGAATATAGGGAATATTGTAAGTTCTGAACCAGTTTCCGGTGGTGATATTAATTTAGCTTTTAAAATTAAAACAGATAATGAAGAATTCTTCTTAAAGGTTCAGCCAAATAATGACGAAAGCTTTTTTGACCATGAAATTGAAGGTTTAAAATTGATCAATACAGTGGCGACTGCCCCACAAGTTATTAAATCAGGGACCTTTGATAATTGTGGCTATTTGTTACAAAGATATGTTGAATTTGGTACAGGTTCGCAATTTGATTTGGGGAGAATGGTGGCCCAAATGCACAAAAAACATGCACCAAGATTTGGCTTAGGACAGGATGTTAAAAATGCTAAGAATCCTAAGATAAATACTTGGCAAGATAATTGGGGAGAATTCTTTGTACAACAGAGGCTTGAAATTTTAGTGAAACAAGTTGAGGATAAGGTTTACTGGAATAGCTATCGTAGTGAATTGATGGATCGTTTTGAAAAGAAAATCTTGAAATATTATCAGAAGACTCCAGTTGTCCCATGTTTATTACACGGTGATTTGTGGAATGGAAACGTTGGCTTTCAAAGTAATCATCAGCCAATATTGTTTGATCCAGATGTTTTTTATGGTAACCGTGAAATGGACATCGCCATGACAATGTTATTTGGCGGTTTTACCAATGAATTCTACGATGGGTACAATAGTGTTTATAAGCTGGAGAAAGGCTGGGAGAAACGTGTCCCTTGGTATCAGAGCTACTATTTATTGGCACACTTGAATTTGTTTGGTGAAACATATGGCTCAAGTCTGGAAAGTGCATTACATCAGAGCATTGGTTATTAAGTATTATTGATAGAATTTTAAAGAAATTATTCGAAAAAAGTTTAATCGGCTTGTCAACTACCTTAGTTTTGCGTGATACTTAGTATATGAATATTTTTATTGCCGAGGTGATCAATTTTGAACGATGAAATTAAAAGTATTATTAGTGAGTTGGAAGTTATTTATGGATTTTACCAAGACAAATTTAGTTTGAAGAGAATTAAAAGTTATATTTTGAGTATGCCAGAGGGAACTCGCATAGTTAATGTTAATTCTGGAAATATTCCAGTCTATAACGAAGAAGTGATTTTACCAGTCGCTGAATTTAATGATGATACCGATTCTGTTGGTTTATTACAGATTAATCACACGATGGTTAAGAACCGTAAAAAGTACGATATTGCGGATGATTCTAAACGTGTTGCAGTCTTGGTTAATCGTTTGATTTTACTGGTAGAACCTAAGAAAAATTAATGTAAGCCGGAAACGGCTTTTTATTTTTAAAAAGTCCAAAATCTGATGACGAAAAAAGCTGAATTTTAAGGGGGCTTTCTTATGATTATCAGACTCCTAGGTTGGGGCTTAGTACTCTTAGTTATTGTAGCAATCGTAGGCTTTATCAGTAATTCTAAACAATTTGGAACGAAATTATTAACTGGAAAATTGGGTCTCTATGTTGTTGTTTTACTACTCGGTTTGTATTTGGCATTGTTCTAAAATATGCTCGGTTATATTGAAGTGGTATGTAATTTTTCGTCTTCCATGAAAAAGTGATTGGGTTGGAACATAGCCGGCACAACTTGAAGCCAACGATGAACCTGTTGTCTACAAGCTTGGCCTTTGACTAAGCTGGCAAAATACGCCAACTAAGTCAAAATTGGCTATTGAACCCATCGCTTTTTCATTCCAGACTAGTTGGGTATTTTTAATTAAATTCTTTGTAAACGAAAGAAAAGGCACCAATTCTTTATCTAAAAGTTATTTCTTGGATAAATTGAATTGATGTCTTTTAATTTAACATTGAAAAAGCCAAAACAAAAAAGCTAGTCGTCAATTGCAGAATATTGACGGCTAACTTTTTTTGAGGAGGATCTGATTTTAATGTGAATGTGAAAAAGAATTTTTTGTTAAGTAAATTAGATCAAGTTTGCAATTTGCATTAAGATTGGAACAACGATTACGAATAATACCGTAGAAGTTGTAACAAGGTTAGTAGCGTAATCAACATCACCATGGGCTGAATCAACTAGGATTGGCAATACTGCAAGTCCAGGAGCAGCTGATTGGATGATGAATGAGTTTGCTTCGATAGTAGGTAGTGGATTTCCTGTAACTGATCTACCCAATAGGATAATACCGATCATAAGTGCAGGTGCAACTACGAATCTACCAACTAAGGCAAGGATAGTATCACGGTCGAATTTGATTGATTTCAAACCGGCATCAGCCAAGATAATACCAATGTAGATAAGTGACATAGGTGTAACGATACCACCAACCATGTCCAAGGTCTTATCGATCCAACCTGGAACAGGAATAGCTAATAGTAAGAATACCAATGAAACTAAGAAACCAACAAGTGGAGCAGGAAGAAGTTTCTTCCAGTTGAATTTCTCTTTTTTGTCGCCTTTTTTAACAGTTGGATCATCATTTGAGATGAAGAAGATACCAACAGCCCAAGTTGAAATCGTGTTCATAACATAGTAGATAAGGAAGTAAGGTAAACTCTTAGTTCCGAACAAAGCCATGTTTAAAGGTAAACCGATGAAAATTGTATTAGCATTAACGAACATGTTAATGAAAGTACCACGACGGCCTTTTCTAATCTTGAAGACCTTTGTTAGTAACCATGCTACGATGTAGCCAATTGTGAAACTTGCAAAAGTAAAGATTAGACCACCAGATAGACTTGCTAGTTTATCTCGGTTTAGATATTTTAGAACAGAAACGAAGATTGAAGCTGGTAAAGCAATCTTCATAATGATGAATGAAATGTTACCCTTAAATTCATCGCCCAATTTTCCGGAATTTCTTAACCAGAACCCCAAGGCAATAACAAGTACGATTTCAGCAACACTTTGAAGTGATGTGATGAATGCTTCCATGAATAAATTCCCCTTTATTTGACAAATATTTTAATTCCTAGTATTTAGGTTCCCATTTAATATCTTCAACAGCCTTCTTAGCGTCGGTTGAATCTGATAATTTTTCGTCGATAGCTTGTTGTGCAACACCCTCGGCAACTGTCATACTAAATACATCTAGTTTTGAAACTGGAGGTAATACAGCAGCACCTGGTTGTGTAGCATCAACGATTCCACCCAATGAGTGAGCAGCTTTGTTGATCATACCGTCTGATAGTAACTTAGCATTAACAGCCAATGAACCTAAACCAAGTCCAGGATAAACAAGGGCGTTGTTAGCTTGACCAATATGGTAAGTTGTACCATTGTATTCAACAGGTTCAACAGGAATACCAGTAGCAATAAGAGCTTTACCGTCTGTCCACTTCAAAAGATCTTCAGCCTTAGCTTCAGCTAATTTTGTAGGATTTGATAATGGGAAGATGATTGGACGTTCTGTGTGAGCGGCCATTTCTTTAATGATTGATTCTGTAAATGTACCAGGTTGTGTTGATGTACCAACAAGGATAGTAGGGTGAACCGCTTTAACAACAGCTTCCAAGTTTGTTAGTTCGTCAGCATTGGCAAATTCACTACGTTTTCTTGTGAATGGCTTTTGTTCTGGTGTTAAGTCTTCTGTGTCATCGAACAATAGACCTTGTTTGTCAACTAGGTAGAAGTGTTTTCTTGCTTCGTCTTCTGAAAGACCTTCTTCAACCATTGATTCGAAGATACGACTTGCAATACCAGCACCAGCAGTACCAGCACCAAATGAAACGTAAACTTGGTCAGTGAACTTTTGTTTAGAAATGTTCAAGGCACCAAGAATACCAGCAAGAGTAATAATACCTGTACCTTGGATATCATCGTTAAATGTAAGAATGTTATCCTTATACTTGTTTAGGATATTAGCAGCATTGCTACGGCCAAAGTCTTCAAAGTGAAGATACATCTTAGGGAATAAGTTTTCAGCAGTTTCAACGAACTTGTCAACAAAGTTGTAGTACTTGTCGCCTGTAACACGTTCGTGATGGTTACCCATGTAAAGATCATCATCAAGCAATGATTTTCTGTTTGTACCAACATCAAGAACAACTGGTAGAACTGACTTAGGATCAAGACCAGCAGCAGCTGTATAAACCATTAATTTACCAACAGAGATGTCAACACCTTGAACACCCCAATCACCAATACCGAGGATACCCTCACCATCAGTAACAACGATTAATTTGATATCACGATCTTTAGAAGCATTCTTTAATGTAGCTTCGATTGCATCTGGATCGTCGATTGATAAGTATGCAGCGTTTTGTGGATCTAAGAACAAGTGACTGTAATTTTCGATTGTGTCAGCAATTGTTGGATCGTAAACAACTGGCATGAATTCATTAACGTGTTCGCTGAATAATTTGTAGAACAAAGTAACATTTTCGTTGAACAAGTCCATTAAGTACATTCTCTTATCTAATGGAGTAGCTTTACTATTGTAATTCTCGTAAGCTTGTTCCACTTGTTGGTCCAATGTTTGAACGAATGGTGGAAGTAAACCTTCGATATGGTTAGCTTTTCTCTCTTCATTAGTAAAAGCTGTACCCTTATTTAAAAAATGATTATTTAATAAATCTAAACCTGTATATGACATATATTCCTTGCCTCCTATTTAACTTTCGACAGTACTATAAACCATAATAAAAAACATAGTCAAATATGTTATCATTAATAAATAAAATTTATAGGTGAACTTATGAATATAAAAGATTATCAATATTTTCAAAAATTATCTGAATTAAAGAACTTTTCTGAAACAGCCAAATTCTTTAAAGTCAGCCAACCCACGATAACTTATTCACTAAAGCGACTAGAGGATTCCTATGATATTTCTTTAGTTGATCGAAAAAGTTATGCCAATTCGTTATCTTTAACTCCAGCGGGTAAACAAGTATTACTCCATATAAATAGGATACTTCTGGAAAACAATTTAATTACCGCTGATGTAGAAAGGTTCAAAAGGGAGAAGATAGTGATGGGATTTCCTCCAATTATCACTAACTATTTAGTTCCCAAAGTCTTTGACCAATTGAAGAGAATTGGCCTTTTGAATTCATTTATCCCAGTTTCTGCAGGATCACGAGAGCTATTATCTAAGTTGAAAAATGGTAAATTGGACATGTCTTTTTTGGGAACAACGGTCCTTCCAGAGGAAAGTCACCTAGATTATCAGATAATTAAGAAGCATCAATTCAAATTTATAGCTTCAGAAAAAAGAAATACTTCCAATATTAATACTATTGAAGAATTATTTGATGAAGATTTTATTTCATTAGATGAATCTTCAGTTCATAAACAAGTATTACAAAGTCTGAAGGAAAGATATAATGTTTATCCTTATATGTCCTTTCAAACCGCCGATTATAAGCTGATGTTGAATTTGGTTCAGGCTGATAAAGGTGTCAGCTTTGTAACTGAAACTGCAATCGAGGGCGTACCTGGAATCAAGGAAATTAAATTAGATGGAATAGAATTACCTCCATTTTATATCCTCTTTGTTTACCGTCATAATATGATAGGTAGTAAGATGTTAAAGGAATTAACAGATATATTTAAGAATATCTAGATAATAATTTTATTTTATACGAAATCTGCAGTGTACAGGTATAGTCCACTCAGATACAATTGACTTACCAATTCTTATTGGTTAAATATACAAGAGTGAAGAATGGAATTGGTATATCTCATCAATATACTAATATGCTTTATGTTTATATTACATTGTTATCACTTTTTATAATTTATTTGGATTAAAAATTATGGGGTAGTTTGTGATTCAATAAAATTTAATAGTTAGAAGGTCAATAATATTGGCTTTTTTTCTTTTTCTGGATAAACTTATAAAATTTTGTCTAATTTTATGAAATAACTGATTTGAAATTCGATTATGATAAAATTATGAATGGGATTATAGGTCCCTCGGCCTTTCCCATTTTTAGATAATTTCACGATTATAATTGGCAGAATTATTTTCGGATTATGGTAGTTCCTCCCTGAGCTACCATTTTTTTGTACCTAAATTTTATAAAACGGCTTTAAAAACTGTGTTATGGCAATAATAGGGTCATTTTCTATGGTATAATTTTTTGTAATAAGCCATTTAGGAGTTTTTAGTATGAATTACAATGAGAATCAACAAAAAGAAATTGCACAATACGCAATAGAACATGATAATAATTACAAAGCTACTGGTAAGAAATATGACATCTCATATCAACAAGTGGCTGCTTGGGTAAGAAAGTATAATAAGATTTCAACTAAAACTGAAAAAACTGAAACTACGAAGAAAACTCAAGAAACAAAAACAACTGAAACTACACAAGCTAGTTCATTAGATATTCTAAATAGAAAAGATCCTGTTCTGGAAGCACAACTATTAGACGTTAAGAAGAGATTAGGATTAATTTAGATGAAAAAGATTATTTTTGTTTGTTTAGGAAATATTTGTCGCTCACCTATGGCGGAAATGATGATGCGTGAGTTGATCTCTGAGAGGAATTTAGACCAAGATATTCAAGTAGAATCAAGGTCTACATCGACTTATGAGATTGGAAATTCACCACATTTGGGTGCTATTAAAGAGTTAAAAAGGCAAGGAGTTCCCATCGTTGAACATCAGGCCAAACAGATAACTACAACGGATTTCAATGATGCTGACTTAATTATTGGAATGGATGAACAAAACATTTACGATTTAGAACAAATGTCACCGACGGAAGATTGGTTCAAGATTCATTTGGCATACGAGGCCTTAGGTAAGAAGGAAGATATTCAGGATCCTTGGTATGATCATAAGTTTGACCGTACGTATCGCCAGTTGACTGAAGTGTTACCAATCTGGTTGGAAAAATTAAACTAAGCAAACCGATAAAGTATCGGCTTTTTTTATTGTCCTGAATAATTATTGGTAGATGATTTCATTATTGATATCGTCTTTTTGTCATTTTCGTAAGGAAGTAACAGATAGATATCAGTTCTATTTGGATTTAGAATGGAGCCAGATGAAAAAATAATAGTTGGGAGAAATACTCATGAGTAAAACTTTTTGGGATAGTATTAAAAAAATGTTTGAAAGAGTAGATTTACCTACCAAACAAACTCCAATCTTGACTAATAATGTTCATGATCAATCAAATCGTGAAAGAACTAAAGCAGATGAAACAAGTGATTTCTCACATGTATTAAAAGAGAAGAATATAGAATTAAATGTTGAAGTATCGTCGCAAAACGAATTGTTAAAATACTTGGTTGATTCAGTGAAGACATTAGATCCAATGATTGATGGTGAAAAAATATATGGCAAATATTTATTGCGCGAACAACAAGATTCAACAAATTTAGGCGATGGGATTGCTTTACCACATATTCAAGATGAATCAATAAAGCAAATGACAATGTTAATAATTCGTTTTGATAAACCGATTAAATGGGGTTCTGATGGGCAGAAAGTAGGTTTGATTATTTCACTATTAACACCGTTGCCAGACGATAAATTTGATCACGTAAAATATTTAGCCAGTATTTCTCAAATCTTATTGAATAAGAAAAATCTTTATATTTTAGGAAAATCTGGATCCAAAACCGATATATTGAACTTATTTGTAAAGTGAAAAAGGATATTACCGGTGGATACGGACAGTTCTTTTGTTTAAGTCCAAACGTATGAATTCTTAGATGATGTTATACTAATTGTATTGATTATATAGGGTAGAACATTGGAGGGGTTATTTTTTGAGTCAATTAAGTGTTCTTACGGTAGTAATTAGACTTTTATTAGCAGTACTTTTTTCAGGAATTATTGGATTGGATCGTGCTTATAAGCATCGACCAGCCGGTCTTAGAACACATATCTTAGTTTGTCTGGGTGCATGTATTATTGCAATGATTCAAAAGAACATTGGGTTTAACGCACTGGAAATGGCTAGAGAATATCCACAGTTTAAAGGTGTCCTTAGAGCAGATGATGCTCGTTTGATTGCTCAAGTTGTTAGTGGCATTGGATTCTTAGGTGCCGGAACAATTATTGTTGAACATCACTCAATTCGTGGATTAACAACAGCAGCTAGTTTGTGGGTTGTGGCCTGTATTGGAATCGCCGTTGGTATGGGTGATTATATTATTGCGATTGCAGGTTTTTTAGTTGTTTATGCGGTCTTAGGATTTTTGAAGAAAATTATTAAAATTAGTCCAGTTAGAAAACTAAAAATTGAGTATAAACATAAAGTTGATACCAAAAAATTTATTGATGATTATTTCAAGAAAAATGATATTACTGTTCAAGGAGTTCGTTTCAGTGTGACTAATTTGAATAGTGTTAAGATTTATACTAATGTCTATTCAATTGATTTTGGGAAGAGTTTGGATTACGTCGATATAGTTGAAGGTCTATCGATGAATGAAAACATTACCAAAGTTGAAACGATTAATGTTTAGCTCAATTATTAGAAATATCTCTGAAATTTATTTAGAGATATTTTTTTATGTCATTTTCAATAATCATATATTTAAATTTTTAAGTTATTGAAAATTGTTTGTGTTTCACTTAGACCTTTGCTATCTTTTGTTTATCGGGGGAATTGAATTAAATGTTAAGAAATATACGTTCCAGGATTTTGATTATTTTTTTATGTACTTTTTTATTAGTAATAGTTTATACATTTGTATCAAACAATCAGATCGTAGGAAGTATTCAAGAAACAAAAATAAATATCTCAGATAAGTCAAAGCAGAAATCAATTGCGGAATTTAGTAAAGAGCGTAAAAAATATTCGTATGTTTCGTTTGATAATTTATATGAGAATACAACCTTGTATTATGGGAGTAAGATTTATCAATATGGACATATTAAGAAATTAGATACGGAACATAAGTACTTATTAGTTGCGCTCGATGGTAATGATGCCTCAAAGACTATTAAGCTAAAGTATGACTTATCTAGTTTTGCTAAAAATGATAGTAGCTTTCAGGAAAATGATCCAATCAAGTTTTATGGAAAAGTATTAACTATTGATAGATACGTTAATGAAAAAGGACGTACTGTTAATCGACCAATTATTTCGGCAGATTTTATTCAAACCAAATTTGAAAAACAGGGTGATAATTATGGCATTGTTTGATAGTGTGCTTGATGACTATTTTGAATATTTGATGTATCAAGAATTAACTGATCTTCGTAAAGCCGAGTGGGAACTTAATAACGAATAAAAAAAAGACCAAGGATGACATTAAAGTCAATCCTTGGTCTTTTACTTTATCAAAAGGTTTCTTAAAGAAATTGTAAAATAAATGGCAGTTACCTCGAACAGAAGCAACATTAAACAAGAGAAGTTTAAATTATTACTTTTTAGATTCCTTAGATTCTTTTGAAGATTTCTTTTCTGCGGAATCTACGCGCTTTACGTTTTCTTTTACATCTTCGGGAAGAGAGGCAAACTTATCAAACAAACTTCCAAAATCACTTTCACGTTTCACTGTTAAGCCCATCGGTACCAGCCCCTTTCAGTTTCTTTATAATTAAGTCCATTATAAGTCGTTCTTGATGAAATAACAATTCTTTGATTGAAATTTTAAACGTTTTTTTTGAGATAGATTGTCATTATTTGATTTTAGATGATTTAGGAAAAAAATATTTTGATAGTAAAATAACGATAAATATTGTAATAAATCGTATAATAAGAACATATGGTTGCACATGATTTGACAATTAGACAGATTAACTTAGAATTATATGAGTTTAAAACGATTGAAGAGGGAGGGGAGTCTGATGGCAACTGAATATATTGAGCATAAATTAAGCCTTTTACCACCTCGTCCGGGTTGTTATCTAATGAAAGATATTAATTCCAAAATTATTTATGTTGGAAAAGCTAAAAATTTAAAGAATCGGGTTAGATCTTATTTTAAGAGTTCACATGAGGGTAAGACAGCTCGCTTAGTTTCAGAAATTCGTGATTTTGAGACAATTATTACTTCGAATGATAAGGAAGCATTTTTGTTAGAAATAACTTTGATTCAAAAGCACCAACCCTATTACAATATCAAATTAAAAAAGGGTACCGGCTATCCTTATATTAAGATTACTAATGAGCGTGATCCCAAAATGGAAATCACTGGTTTAATCAAAAAAGATGGTGCCTATTATTTTGGACCTTATCCTAATGTTTGGGCAGCATCAAATACCCTAAATTTCTTACAGAAGGTTTATCCATTGCGGCGTTGTCAGGGAAATCTTGGCCGTCCTTGTTTGTACTATCATATGGGACAATGTCTGGGAGCTTGTTTCCAAACTGTTCCTAAAGAAAAATATGATGAACAAGTAGATAAAATTAAAAGTTTTCTTGGTGGAAATGTTACTGAAATCAAGCATCAATTGGAAGATCGTATGACACAAGCCGCTGGCAAAATGGAATTTGAACGAGCAGCTGAGTTACGTGATCAAATTAAATATATTGAAACTACCGTTGAGAAACAGAAAATCATCTCAAATGACAGTACACCACGAGATATTTTTAATTATTATGTTGAAAAAGGTTGGATTTCCATTCAAATCTTCTTTATTCGTCAAGCTCGATTAATGAAACGTGAGAAGCGGGTGTTTGCCTGCATCAATACTCCAGAGGAAGAACTGTCGACGTTTATCCTGCAATTCTATAATCGTCGAAATCAGGTTTTACCAAAGGAAATTTTGGTACCTGACAATTTAGACAAGGATACATTGTCACAAGTCCTTGATATCCCCTTTAGAACGCCTCAAAGAGGCCAGAAGAAGGATCTAATGGATATGGCTGCTGAAAACTCTAAATTGGTCTTACAAGAGAAATTTAGGCTAATGGAGTTAGATAATCGTCAGACATATGGTGCTCAGAAACAAATCTTTGAAGCTTTAAATCTTCCTTACGGTCACGTAATTGAATCCTTTGACCACTCACATATTCAGGGAACTAATCCTGTTTCAGCAATGGTCATGTTTCAAGATGGTCGTCCCGAGAAAAGTGGCTACAGAAAGTATAAGATAAAAGGTGAAGTCGAACATCAATCTGGTGCTGATGAAGCTGCTAATACACGTGAGGTCATTTATCGTCGTTATTCACGGTTAATTAAGGAAGATGACGCGCTGCCTGACCTGATTTTGATGGATGGTGGTATCATTGAATTGCGTGCTGTTAGGGATGTTTTAGCAAACGAGTTGGGAATTAGTATTCCGGTAGCTGGTATGGTCAAAGATGACCACCATAATACCTCACATTTGATTGTTGGTGAAGATGGGATAGAAGTTCCTTTGGATCGCAAGAGTCAGGGATTCTACCTATTACAACGAATTCAAGATGAAGTGCACCGTTTCGCTATTACGTTCCATCGAAAGACTAGAAGCAAGAATGCTTTGTCATCGCAGTTGGATAATATCCAAGGTGTTGGTCCAAAGACTAGAACTAAGTTATTGAAAAAATTTGGGTCAGTTAAGAAAATGAAGGAAGCTACAATTGATCAGTTTACTGAATTGGGAATTCCTAAGACGACTGCGCAAACAATCAAGATAACTCTTGCTAGTACGACTTTCCATAAAAAATACCATAAAGGTTAATTAATAAATATTGGGGGATAATGTATGATTACATTAAAATCAGAACGAGAAATTGAAGGAATGCGTGAATCTGGTAAAATATTGGCCGGAGTTCATTTAGGCTTACGTGACATTATTAAACCAGGTATCTCAGCTTATTCAATTGAAGAATTTGCCAACGACTATATTGTTAGTCACGGTGCTACACCTTCAGAAAAAGGTTTTGAAGGTTATAAATATGCAACTTGTGTCGATGTAAATGATGAAGTTGCTCATGGTACTCCACGTCGTGATTTAATTTTGCACGAAGGTGATTTGGTCAAGGTTGATATGACTGTTAGCTACAAGGGCTACCAAAGTGACTCATGCTGGAGTTATGCTGTTGGCAAGGTAAGCAAGAAGACTGCTGATTTGATGGAAGTAACTAAGAAGGCATTATACTTAGGTATTGCTCAAAGTGTTGAGGGCAATCGTTTAGGTGATATCGGTTATGCTATCCAACATTTCACTGAGGATGAACATGGATATGGTGATGTTCGTGATCTTTGTGGTCACGGTATTCAGCCAACAATGCATGAACAACCAGATGTTCTTCATTATGGTGAACCCGGCAAGGGCTTACGTTTGAAGAATGGTATGACATTGACTGTTGAACCAATGATCAATGAAGGTACATGGGAAATTGTTGACCGTTCACTAAAGGACCCTAATGATGATTGGATCTATTACGCCAGTGCTGATGGTTCATGGTCTGCACAATATGAACATACCTTTGCTATTACTGAAAATGGTCCTGTTATTTTGACATCACAAGACGCCGAAGAGGATGCTAAATATATGAAATGGGCTAATGAGTATTTAGCTAAGGAAAACGAAAAGTAGTAAATTAAACGATATTAATAATAAACTCATTTAGTTAATGATTGATTATTTTAGATGAGAGAAATCTCGTAGTAATTTAATCAATGGATAACATCAGTTGCTGATATTTATAAAGAGTTATTAATGAAATTGTAAAAAAGACTTTTAACCATTTTTTATCTGGTTAAAAGTCTTTTTTGCGTTATTTTACATTCACATCTGATTCTTGGACAAATTCATTAGTTGCTACACGATAATGTTTTTCTTCTTTGTCGCCAAGATAACCAATTCGATCATATTTCCAACTAGTTTTTGCGGCTAAGCCTCGGTTACTAAACATATCTTTATTTGATGAAACTAAATGTGTAACTTGAATATTTTTAGTATCGACGATTCCTTGCTGATTTTCATATCTGTAAACGTCAGAACTCTTTACCCATTCATTAGTTGCTACACGATAGTATTTAACACCATCAATTTTAATAACCTGATCTGATTTCCAGTCAGAATGTTTAGAAAGTTGTTTATTGGTAATAGGAGACATCTTTCCGTTGTTTAAGGAAAAGATAGTTACATCTTTCTTCATAGTTCCAATGAAACCATTGAAGTCTTCTGGTTGTTGCATTGGTGTGGTAACAGGAGGCTTGATTGTTCCTGCTCCATTGTTGTCTCCACCAGGAGTGGAAGGGAGTCCACCATTATCATTGCCATTTCCGTCTGGGTTAGTAGGAGTTTCATCGGAGCCATTATCATTGTTATTCTCGTTCCCGTCGGTTGTTACTTTAGTATAGAATACTTTTTCAGTAGTTTTGATGTTTCCTTTATTATCAAAAGTTGCTGTAACAGTAGTTTTATCTGATGTATATCCCTTAACAACTGGTACTTTGACAGTAATAGTTTGACCCTTTTTACCAGTTAAATTTGGAACAATTTGTACACCGATATTTGATTCAATTGAAAGGTCGGCTATAACTTGGTCGTCAGGTAAACTGTTAGATTTGTAATGTATTTCCGTGATACATTTTTTACCAGCTTTATTAAGCTCGATTCGGCTACCAAAGTGTTCATCATCACTAGCAAATTGAATACTTGCATCTAAAAATCCTAATTTCTCGTCTTCATCATCATTTTCAAAGATTCGATTATGGAAATATTTACCTGACAAAGTTGATGTACCATATTGAGGGAAATACTCGTTAGTTGAACTAAAATGAGTTAAATTTTTATCTAGAGTAGTAGTTTTTTCGTCAGGAAGTTTGGGATCAGCCTTTTTAGATAGATCAGAGTTTATTTTGCCATAATATGATTCGGTTGAGAAAAGTTTACCATCTAAATAAACGTTCAGTATTACTGTCTGCGGTTTGGCTTTTTCCAAATAAACGGTGTATTCAGTATTGTCTTTTCCAATTGAATTACGATCAAATTCCATATTTACTGGGTTGTCATACTCAGGAATAGTTGGATTCAATGGTTCTAGATCTGCTAGATGTTCAAAATCAGTATCAGTGACATCAAAGTAACCAATAATTTTATCTTCTAAATTAAGTTCCGTTAATGTTAAAACTTCAAATAAATCAGGTCCATGTCCATCTGTGGTATAAGCATCTGGGTGGTCTTGGACGTGGATTTCTTTACCAGTATCCTTTTGAACATAATGTACTCTTGAATCTCCGGCAATTAATTTGTAGGGAATATATTCTCCGTTGGATAGTGAGAGAGTTTGAGTGCTTTCGTTAAAATTCAGTGACATAGTTTTATCTGTACTGGCATAACTAAGTTTTCCACCCCAATCTGAAGTTGTTTCCAGTTGTGGAATGGTGAAATCAATTTTTTTAGTACTCTTTAAAGTTTCAATTTCGGTATCAGTCAAATTAATAAAGATATCGTCGAGGACGTGTTTGCCATCTTGAGTTTTTGTAGGGATGACTATACTTGTTTTATTATCTAAGCTGTTTAGGTCAAATCCAGCTCCAAGATTTACTTTCTTTTCGCGTGAAACTTGGTTATTAGTTGTGGGGCTAGTTTCTTTAGTTGTGCTTTGTTCAGTCTTTGTTTGGATTGTTTCAGCCATAACAGTGGTAGTTGAGAGAACTGGTGAGATGAAACCACCTAAAACGATGCTTGATAGTAAAATATTTTTAATTTTCAATGTGAGGACTCCTTGCTTTTTGTGGTAGGGATTCTTCAAGTTGCAACTTGTAAGTGGTTTCAGTATATCAGTAAAATATCTGATTTCGAGTCTAAATATGCTGATATATCAACAAACAATGGATAGTCAAAAATGATTTTATGTCAGATATTTTTCATTAATTTTATTATTTTATGCAAAAGAAAAAGGCATCCTCGAAAGGATGTCTTAATTTATAATTTTAAATTATTATTTATTAGCAGCTTTTTTAGCAGGCTTCCAAATACCGTAGATAACACCAGAGATTACCGCACCGATAACAACGGCTAGTAAGTAAAGCAATGGCTTGTTAGCTAATGGAGTAACGAAGATACCACCATGGGGTGCAGGAACATTAACACTCCAGAGTTGTGTCAAACCACCACCGATTGCAGAACCGATAACACTTGAAACGATAACGTGTAATGGATCTCCAGCAGCAAATGGGATAGCACCTTCAGTAATAAATGAAAGGCCTAAGATGTAGTTTGAAAGACCAGCTTGTCTTTCTTGTTCAGTAAACTTATCTTTCCAGAATGTTGTTGCAATAGCAATTGCTAGAGGTGGAATCATACCACCGACCATAACAGCAGCCATTAGAGCACCATCTTGTGTAGCTGTGAAAGTACCGATAGCAAATGTATAAGCGGCTTTGTTGAAAGGACCACCCATATCGATTGACATCATACCACCAAGTAAAGCACCAAGGACAACGGCATTACCAGTACCCATTGTTTCTAGAAAGGCTGTAATAGCATGGTTAACAACAGCGAAGATAGGATCAACGGCGAAGTACATTACAGCACCAGTAAGTAATAGACCAAGTACAGGGTAAATCAAGATTGTTTTAAGACCAGCAAGTGATTGAGGCATACCCTTGAGCCATTTCTTCAAAGCAACGATAATCCAACCAGCGATGAAACCAGCTAGTAGACCACCGATAAATCCGGCAGGACTCTTAGATGAAACAACTGAAGCGGTTGCTTGAGATGCCATATAACCACCAACGAAACCAGGTAGCAAGGCAGGACGATCACCAATAGAAACAGCGATATAAGCAGCTAGAACAGGAATCAAGAAACTAAAGGCATAGTTACCAACGTTGTTGAAGAATAGGAACCATTGTGAATGAGCACCAACGGAGTTTTCCAATAGGAAGGAAATAGCCATTAAGATACCACCACCAACAACGAATGGAAGCATATTAGAAATACCATTCATTAAATCAGCGTAAATTTTTGACCAAAGTGACTTCTTTTCGCCACTATCTTCATCAGCTTCAACAGCACCACCCTCAGAGTGGAAGACAGGAGCTTTTTGTTCAGCGGCTAAATTGATTAATTCTTCAGCTTTGTTGATACCATCACTTACAGGACGGTTAACAAGATGCTTACCATCGAAACGAGGCATATCAACTTTCTTATCAGCGGCGATGATAACACCATCAGCACGTTCGATTTCACTGGCAGTTAACTTATGTTTAACACCTTCGGAACCGTTAGTTTCGACTTTAATGTCGATACCCATTTTTTCGGCTTGTTCTTTAAGAGCAGCTTCAGCCATATAAGTATGAGCAATACCAGTAGGGCAGGCAGTTACAGCAACAACATAAGGTTTCTTTTCAGAATCGTCAGTTGCGTTTGCAGCTGCTTCTTCTTTAGCCTTTTGTTTAGCTTCATCAGCCTTATCTTTGGCTTCTTTTTCTTGCATAGCTTTATCAAATAATTCTTGAACTTCATCAGCGGTAGTAGCAGCTTTTAAGTTTTTAACAAGTTCAGGATTGATAAGTAATGATGACAATGCAGCTAAGGCTTGCAAATGAAGATTATCAGCACCGTCTGGAGCAGCAATCATGAAGAATAGGTAAGCTGGTTGACCATCAAGTGATTGGTAATCAATACCCTTAGCACTTTTGGCAAAAAGAACAGTTGCACGTTTTACAGCTTTGTCACGTGCATGTGGCATAGCAATTCCTTCACCGATACCAGTACTAGTTTGTGCTTCACGTTTTAAAATATCAGCCTTGTATAATTCTTTGTCGTCAATAACACCGACGTCATAGTACTTGTTGACCATTTCTTCAATGGCATCCTCTTTAGTAGTGGCTTTCAAGTCCATGATCATGGCGTCTTTTAATAACAGTTGTTTTAAATCCATTTTTAAAAGTCCCCCTCAATTAAATCTCTGTGATAGAAATATCTTTATAAACTTTGTCGATTTTTTCTCTGATAGCGATATCTTGGCTAAAAGCAGTAGCTGATCCACAAGCAGCACCCATATGGAAGCTTTCGATAGCATCTTTAGTTTCCATAAAGGTTCCAGCAAATCCGGCGATCATTGAATCACCAGCTCCGACTGAATTGATGACTGTTCCCTTAGGAGCGTTAGCTTTGTAAGCTTTGTCCTTTGTAACAAGTAGGGCACCGTCACCGGCCATTGAAACTAGGACATGTTTAGCACCTTTATCCAAAAGTTTTCTAGCATAAGTAATGATTTCATCTTCATTTTTGAAGGTAACATTGAATAACTCAGCTAGTTCGTGGTGATTTGGTTTTACGATTAATGGATGTAATGGTAAAGCATCAAGTAAAGCTTGACCAGTAGTATCAATAATAAATTCGGCACCTTGTTCTTGTATCTTCTTAGCAATATCTAAATAGAATTTTGAATCAAGATTTTTGCAAAGGCTTCCAGCCATGACGACAATGTCGCCTTCACCGATGCCATCAAGATTATCCATGAAACTCTGTCTCTCTGCATCAGTAATAGCAGGGCCAGCACCGTTGATCTCAGTTTCCTCATTTTGATCAACAGCGTTGATCTTAACGTTGATTCTTGTGTCTTCGGATACTTGAGTAAAAGCAGTTTTTAAATTGTGTTCTGAAAGTAATTCTATAAACATTGATCCAGTGGCACCACCGACAAAACCTAAAGCAGTTGAGTCAATATTTAATTCTTTCATAATTCTTGAAACGTTGATACCTTTTCCGCCAGGAAGTTTGACATCGTTTTGAGTACGGTTAACTTCTCCGATAGTTAAGTTCTTCAACTGTAAAACGTAATCAATTGAAGGATTAACTGTAATTGTATAAATCAACTATATTGCCTCCGTTATCTTGGTATATTTACTTAAAGCGATTGATTCATTTTCCGATAATTTGTTAGTTATTAATGGGACCTCATCTAAGGTAGCAAAACGACTGAAACTAACTTGCGAAAACTTTGAACTATCAGATAAAACATAGGATTGATTGGATTGAGCAATTGCTAATCTCTTAATTGCAGCTTCCTCAGGGTCTGGGGTCGTATAACCCGCTTCAACTGAGAAACCATTAGTACCTAGAAAAGCTCGATCAAAGTGATAGTTTTCCAAAGTTTGAATAATGTTTGCACCAACCAAAGCCTTTGTAGATGACTTTAATTTCCCCCCAGGGAGAAAGGTGTTTACGTTGTAATCGGCTAACATCGAGGCATTATCAACACTGTTGGTAATGACAAGCAAATCGTTGTGTTCTATTAAATATGGAATCATGAATTGAATCGTTGTACCTGAATCGAGAAATATAACTTCATGATTTCTAACAAGATTTGCAGCTGTTTGACCAATCATTTTCTTTTCATTAATATGTACTGCTGCTTTTTGTGAAAGAGCAGGTTCTTCATGTAAAGAAATAACGTTTTGCGCACCACCATGAATTCGCAATAATTTATGACAATTCTCTAAATCTTGCAAATCACGGCGCAAGGTAGATTCAGAAGCACCGGTTAATGGAATTAAATCGTGGAGTTTGACAATATTTTGAATTTTTAATTGCTCTAAAATAATTTGCTGTCTTTCTTCAGTAAGCACTTTCATCACCTCGCAAATGATATAATACAACCATTATCGGTCAAAATCAATCAAAATATCGCAAAAACGTTCAAAAACTTCCACGTTTTAATTGTGCTTTAATAAAAAACTGGACAATCAATGTGAGTTCAAAGTATTATGAAAGCTGTTTTTGTGCTAAAATTTAAAAATGATAATTAAGTTTAGAAAGGGGGATTTTAATGTTTGTAGATAACGTTAAAATCACCGTTAGATCCGGAAAGGGTGGCGACGGCGCTGTTGCCTTCCGTCACGAAAAATATGTACCACTTGGGGGACCCTCTGGTGGTGATGGTGGTCGCGGTGGCGATATCATCTTAAAGGCTAATGAAGGTATGAATACTTTAATGGACTTTAGATATAAGAGAATTTTCAAAGCTCAACCCGGTCAAAACGGACAGATTAAAGGAATGTACGGTCACAAAGCTGATCCTGTTTACATTTCAGTTCCAGCAGGAACATCTGTATACAATGAGGACACTGGTAAATTAATCGGTGACTTAATAGAACATAACCAAGAATTAGTAGTAGCAAAGGGTGGCGATGGTGGCCGCGGTAATATTCACTTTGCTAGTTCAAAGAATCAAGCACCAGAAGTTGCCGAAAATGGTGAACCTGGTCAAGAATTAAACTTGAAGCTTGAGTTGAAATTGATTGCTGATGTCGGATTGGTAGGTTTCCCATCTGTTGGTAAATCTACATTATTATCTGTTGCAACATCAGCTAAGCCTAAGATTGCAGCTTATCACTTTACAACTTTGTCACCTAATTTAGGTATGGTTAAGCTAGAAAATGGTAATGACTTTGTTATTGCCGATTTACCTGGTCTTATTGAAGGTGCTTCAAATGGTGTTGGTTTAGGAATTCAATTCCTACGTCACGTTGAACGTACAAGAGTTATTTTGCACTTAGTTGATATGGATCCTAACAATGGTCGTGACCCATATGAGGATTACCTAGCTATTCGTAAAGAATTAGGTAATTATGATGAGAATGTTTTATCACGTCCAGAAGTTATTGTTCCAACTAAGTTAGATATTCCTGGTTCAGAAGAAAGAATGGAAGAATTTAAACAACATCTAGAAAAAGATGCTGATATTTTCCCAATTTCAAGTATTCAACACACAGGTGTTAAAGCTTTGATGAATCATACAAGTGAGGTACTATCCAAAGCGGAACCAATTCACTTTGAAGTACAAGCTGATGAATCTAAAGAGTACAACTATGAACCAGAAGCTAAACAATTTACTATCGAAAAAGATGCTGAACATAGCTTTGTTGTTAAGGGTGATAGAGTTGAATTGCTTCTACAAAGAACTAATTTGGATCATCAAGATGGAATTATGCGTTTTGCTAGACAACTTAAGTCTATGGGAATTGAAGATGCGCTTATTGATGCAGGAGCTGAATCTGGTGATTCAGTAACAATTCTCGACTTCACTTTTGAATTTATTTAGGGGCTATAGTAAATGATGAATAAATCACCGAAAAGAAGATTTATTACTGGATTTGATGGACTACGTACTTTAGGGGTTATAGGTGTTATCATGTATCACTTAAATCCTAATGTTTTTTCCGGCGGATATTTGGGTGTACCAATTTTCTTCCTTATATCTGGTTACTTAATCACAGATCATTTTTTTAACACTGTTGATTATGGTGGTTCATTCTCATTGAGTAATTTCTATGTTAAAAGAATTAAGAGATTATATCCGGGGATGTTGTTTGTATTATTAGCATCTGGCGCCTATATCGTCTTTTTCTTAAAGGGACTGCTTTATCACTTAGATCAAATCTTTGTGACAAACGTTTTGAATGTGTACAACTGGTGGCAAATTTTTAACGGTCAATCTTATTTTGAAAGATTTGCTAATAATGAATCACCATTTACTCATTTATGGACATTATCTATCGAAGGCCAATTTTATATTGTTTGGCCTATCTTACTAATTTTATTTAGTAAATTTCATGTTAAGAAAAGTAGAATCTTTGGTTTCTCAATGATTCTTTCAATTGCATCTGCAGTATGGATGGCAATTCTATTCAAGCCGGGTGTTGATCCAAGTAGAATTTACTATGGTACTGACACAAGATTATTCTCAATCCTTTTGGGTTGTGGACTGGCTTTGATTTGGCCTGCTGAGAAATTAAAGAGTGGGTTACACAAGAGTGACAAGTGGAAATTGAATATTGTAGGATTATTATCAATTGCTTTAATGGTTCTAATGATCTTTACAATTAAGGATTCTGACCCATTCTTATATCGTGGTGGGATGTTCATTTTCTCAATCACGACATGTATTTTTATAGCGGTCGTTGCTCATCCAGATTCAATTTGGAATAGTATTCTTTCTAACCGAGTTTTCCATTATATTGGAACAAGAAGTTATGGATTATATCTATACCAATTTCCAGTAATGATTTTCTTTGAATCAAAATTCAAGAATGTTGCTGATCATCCGATTCTTTACCCAGTTATTGAAGTGATATTAATTATCTTGGTAACTGAATTTTCATTCAGATTTGTTGAACAACCATTAGCACACGCTAAATGGAGTGATGTTAAAAATTTCTTTGGCTCTTCAACCGGACTTCAACGCACAATAGCACTTGTCATTGCACTAATCAGTATTACTGGTTGTTACAGTGTCGTTAAGGCTGTTGGTGCACCTAAGCCAAACGTTAATCACAGTGCCTTAGCTCAGAAGATTAACAAGAATGAAAAGGCTAATAAAGAAAAGAAACAAAAAGCAATTGAGAATTTGAAGAAATCTAAACAACAAAAGAATGCTACTGGTAAGATGTCATCTGCTGATTATGCTAAGTATAAGAAGGCAGCTAAAGACAACCCTATCAATACAGACTTTGAAAAGTATGGATTGACTCAGATTGATTTACAAAGATTAAAAGATGTTCCACTAACGGCCGTTGGTGATTCAGTTATGGCTGATGGATCAGATAACTTCTTGAAATTATTTGATGATAAGAAGGTTATTGTTGATGCTGCTGTTAGTCGTCAATTGGTTGCTAGTCTGGATCTCTTGCAAGGCTACAAGAACCAAGGTGTTCTAGCACCTAATGTATTGATTGGTTTGGGTACTAATGGACCATTCAATATGCAACAAGTTGGTCAAGTTATGGATTTAGTTGGACCATCAAGACATGTTTATTGGATTAATGTTCACGTACCAACTAGACCATGGGAAAAGACAGTTAATGGTGTCTTGGACCAAGCTTCGAAGAAGTATAAGAATTTAACTGTTATCGATTGGAATGGCTATTCTGCAGGACATACAGACTGGTTCTACGACGATAATGTACATCCAAATCCAGATGGTTCGATGTACTATACTTCATTTGTTGCAAAGGAAATTTTGAAAACACTAGATAAAAAATAGAATAGGATTTTTTTATGGAATTAGAATTTTTAGGAACTGGTGCCGGAGTTCCCTCAAAAGGTCGCAACGTTTCAAGTACAGCATTAAAAATGTTGGACGAAAGAAACGAAGTGTGGCTTTTTGATGTCGGCGAAGCAACACAGCATCAAATTTTACGAACAGCAATTAAACCTAGAAAAATAACAAAAATATTTATTACTCATTTACATGGTGATCATATTTTTGGACTTCCAGGATTATTAGCTAGCCGCTCTAATCAAGGTGGAGAATCAACTTTAGAAATCTATGGTCCTGTTGGGATCAAAGAATACGTTGAAACTTCTTTGAAAGTGACCGGTAGCAAATTAAGTTATCGTATAAAATATATTGAGTTAAAATCTGGTGGTGAAGTCTTCAATGATAAGACTTTTAAGGTAACTGCTGGTGAACTTAAACATCGAATAACTTGTTTTGGATATCGTGTTGAGGAAAAACCCCGAACAGGTGAGCTGTTGGTTGATGACCTTAAAAAGTACAATATTCCCAATGGTCCTATCTTTGGCCAATTAAAGGCCGGTAAGACGGTTACTTTGGATGATGGTACAGAGTTGAACGGATCTGACTTTATCGGTCCTGACAAGCCTAGCAAGGTCGTTACAATCATTTCTGATACAAGATACACACCCGAAATTGATACTCTGTCACAAAATGCTGATGTAATTGTGCATGAATCAACATTTTCAAATGATGAAAAGAAATTGGCATACAATTATTTCCACTCAACTGCTACTCAGGCGGCTGAAGTTGCTAAGAGAAGTCATGCCAAGGGCTTGATTCTGACACATATTTCTGCTAGATATACAGGTAGAGGAGCTTTGATCTTGCAAAAAGAAGCTCAAAAGATATTTAAGAATACCCGAGTCGCAAATGATTTTGATTTGTACGAGGTACCTTTTAAATAAATAGAGAAGAGGATGATTATGGCTAATTTATTGAATCAAACAGTTGTCGTTACAGGTGCATCTTCTGGAATTGGTAAAGATGTAGCTATCAATGCCGCTAAATCAGGTGCAAACTTGATTTTAATAGCTCGTAGTGAGGATAAATTAATTCAAGTTAAGAATGAATGTATCCGTGTTGGTGCTGAGAGTTCACATCATGAGTATTTGTCGATTGATATGAGTGATCCCGACCAAATTAGTGATGGCGTTAATAAAATTTTTGAAATCAGTGATGATATCGATGTTTTAGTTAATGCTGCCGGATTTGGTGATTTCTCTAATTTCTTAGATGCGGACTTTGATAAGATTGAGAAGATGTTCCGTGTCAATGTATTAGGATTGATGCTTATGACCAGATTGGTTGCAAGCAAGATGATCGATAATGGTCGCGGACATATATTTAATGTCGGATCAATGGCTGGAAAGATCACAACTCCTAAGTCAGCAGCCTATGCTGCTACTAAAGCAGCTGTAATCGCATTTTCAGACGGTCTAAGGCTCGAATTAAAACCTTTTGGTGTTTATGTGACAACAATCAATCCTGGTCCTGTGGCTACTAATTTCTTTGATGTTGCCGACCATAATGGCAGCTATCTTGATTCAGTGAAGAATTTTGTCTTAGATCCTGATAAATTAGCATGGACAATTGTTAATACATTTGATAAAAACAAACGTGAAATTAATCGTCCATGTTATATGGAATTGGCAGCGGTTCTTTATAAATTAGCTCCAAGTCTTGGGGATTATTTCGCCTCAACTTTAGGAAATCGTAAATAGAGGGTGGATCATATGAATCGTATGAACGGTAAACAATCTAGATTTGTGATTGGATTGATCATTACATTGATCGTAGTTATCTTTGCGGTCTTGAATGTTAATCCTGTCACTGTTAGTTTTGGATTCACAAGAGTTAAGTTGCCATTGATCATTTTGATCATTGTTTCATTGTTGTTAGGAGCAATTATTACAATGCTCCTTGCAAGTACGGGGAATAAAAAGGATAATAAACTTAATCATCATGCTCAAAAGCAAATTTCTAACGTAAAAGTGTCGCATGATAACCAAATTGCCGACGCTTTGAAGGAAAATAATACAAAAAAGCAAACAAAATAGTAAATTTGCTTGCCCTAACCTTTTTATGATAGTATTATATTAAACGTTAGATTTGATTAAGTAATATAAATAAAGGAGTTTTTAAATATGGCAGTTCCAAAGAGAAAAACATCAAAACAAAGAAAACGTCAAAGACGTGCACATATTAAATTAGCTACACCAAACATGCAATTCGACGTTGCTACTGGTGAATATCGTATCAGTCACCACGTATCACCATCTGGTATGTACAAAGGTGAAAAAGTTATCGACGATAACAAAGAAGCTTAATTAAAAGTCAAGTCAATTGGTCTTGGCTTTTTTTTAATATTTTAAATTAGGTGGGGAAACAATTATGAAGAAATTAAAGTATGCATTGTTGTTGGTTATTCCACTATTCTTTTTAATGCTATCAGGATGTTCAAAGTTAAGTTTATCGACCACAAAAAAAGAGTATAGTGCTGACGGACTAGTTGCTATCGTCAAAGGTAGAGCAAACAACTACAAGAAATTAACTTATACAGTTAATGGCAAAACTAAAAAAGTGGCAGTAGATGAAGAACATTTTGCTATCTCTGTGCCAGTTGCGACTAATGATCAAAATGTGAAAATTAAAGCAACAAATGGCAAGAATACAGAGACAAAATTAGTTAAAGTAAAAAAAGCCAAGGCACTTGAAGATTACCTGACTTTTGCTCAATCGTATAACTATACGTTATTGTCATTAGGACAACCCAATGATCAATTGAAATTGATTTCTAATGATGGGGTGTTTACTCATAAGAAGAATGACGGGACAGAATGGTATTACAATGTTCAAGGCAATAAACTAATGGGTATTGCTACGAAGTTCTCTTATAAGAGCTTGAAGTCCAAAACTGATCAAAAGAATTTTGCGACTAATTTAATGGTCACTTCAAAATTACTTGGGGCAGATGGAAAACAAGTTTTAAAGGAATTCGGTAAGCAAACAAAGAATGCTAGCAAAAATTCTACAAAGACTTCAATGAGTCAAATTACTTCTAAAGGCGTTAATTTTAATATTAATTTGACGACTAAAGAATTTTACATCTATATAACTAAATATTAAGCAAAAAAGAGTTTCAACAGGCTGACGGCTTGTTGAAACTCTTTTATTATCTGTAATTATGAACTAGCTATTAAAATCCTAATTTTGACAATAAAAAAAGCGCTTAATTAGTTTAGGCGTTTTTTTCGTTTTTTGTAGATTTAACAGAGCTATCAAGAATCAATGGAATTACACTGAAAATGACGGCAAATACTATACTAACAATGATAGAATAGTTTGTATTGTATGTTTGTTGGTTCAAAGCGCCACCGATAAAACCGGCAACTTGTCCTAGCATGATAGACCAGAAAATTATAGCAATATATCTCATTTATTCCATCTCACTTTCTCAAGTATTTTAGCACAAATAGATGTGTTTCCCAATAAACATCTACTTGATTTTGATATAATTTTAAACAAAGGGGGCGACAAATTGCAAGCACAACTACAAGTTATTAGTAGTTACAGTTTATTGCATAGTCCCGCAAAATTGACTGAAATAGTCGAACAAGCCAAAGAACGGGGCTATTCTGCAATTGCATTAACCGATTTGAATAATTTATACGGATCCATTGATTTTTATAAATATGCTAAAAAAATCGGTATAAAACCAATTATAGGGCTAACAATTGAAATTGCAGGTCTTATTGATGCTGAGAATACTTATCCATTAATACTTTTAGCGAAAAATGATTTAGGTTATCGTAATTTAATTAAAATTTCATCAGAAATTATGTCTAATAAAGATGCTATTGAAATAGATCTTATTAAAAATTATATGCAAGGAATCTTTGTGATCACTCCTGCCAGTGAATCTGAGGTAATCGTTACTGAAGATGTAAATGGCTATATTCAAAGATTGCAGAGCTATATAGATCAGAATTCACTATATCTTGGTGTTGGATTGAATTCAGGACAAATTGATAATGTAAAGCAAATTAAAGATGTTGCCCAACTGTATAAGTTGAAGTTAGTTGCTTTGAGCGATGTTCGTTATATAAATGCCGATGATCATCTAGCATATCAAGTCGTCAATTATTTAAGAGTTGGACAAAGATTTGAAAGTTTGGACCAGGTTGTTGAAACTGGTGATCATTATTTGAAATCAGCACAAGCTTTTTCGGATGATTTTGATAATGTTGATATGGCCGAAGCAGTTAATAACACTAATTATTTGGCTGAACAATGTAATGTTGAGATTGAGTTCAAAGAAACAGAGTTACCAAAATTTGAAACTCCTGAGGGGACCACTTCAATTGATTTTCTACATGATTTGGCTTCTAAAGGATTGAATAAACGTTTATCAGGGAATATCGGTCAAGCTTATTTGAAACGATTAGAGTATGAGCTTGGTGTAATTGATAAAATGGGCTTCTCTGATTACTTCTTGATTGTTTGGGATGTTATCAAGCACGCACACGAAGTCGGCATCAAGACCGGACCTGGACGTGGTTCAGCGGCAGGATCACTTGTATCATATTGTTTGGGTATCACACAAGTTGATCCAATTAAATATGATTTGTTGTTTGAACGATTTTTAAATCCACAAAGAGTTAATATGCCAGATATTGATTTGGATCTTCCGGATAACCGTCGTGATGAAATGGTCATGTACATGCATGATAAATACGGCTCAGATCATATGGCACAGATAATTACCTTCGGAACTTTGGCAGCAAAAATGGCTCTACGTGATATTTCTAGAACCTTTAGCCAAACCCAGTTTCAGATATCACAGTGGTCAAATGCCATTCCTAGAAAATTAAATATCAGTTTGAAGGAGTCATTGGATGAGTCAGGTGCCTTACGTAATTTAGTTGATAATTCTCGTGAGAATCAATTGATTTTTAAAGTTGCACAGAGAATTGAAGGAATTCCACGACACTATTCCACTCATGCAGCCGGAATTGTTTTGAGTAAAAAGCCAATGACCGATATTGTTGCGGTTCAATTAGAAGATGATGGTATCAATCTGACGCAACAAACTAAGTACAATGTTGAAAGTGTTGGATTGCTAAAAATGGATTTTCTTGGGTTGAAGAATTTAACAATCCTTGATAAATCTGTTCAAGCAATTTCTCAAAAGTATGGTCGTGAGTTTGTTCCCGAAAAGATTCCTTTAAACGATCCAGAAACTTTAAAGATATTCCAAAAGGGTGATACTGACGGTGTTTTCCAATTTGAGTCTGATGGTATTAGAAGTGTTCTAAGACAGTTATCACCAACTAGTTTCGATGATATTGTGGCGACTAATGCGCTCTATCGTCCAGGTCCTATGCAGAATATTTCTACATTTATTGCTAGAAAACATGGTCAGGAACCAGTCGTTTATCCGGATCAATCACTGGAAAAGATTTTACATTCGACTTATGGAGTTTTGGTTTATCAAGAGCAAGTTATGCAAGCATCCTCAGAAATGGCGGGATTCTCACTAGCAGACGCCGATATTTTACGTCGGGCAATTAGTAAGAAAAATGAAAAATTGATCGAAGAGAATCGGCAAAAATTTGTTGATGGAGCGACTTCATTAGGTCATGACAAAGAATCAGCTGAACGTGTTTATCAATATATCGAAAAATTTGGTAATTATGGTTTTAATAAATCCCATTCAGTTGCTTACTCAATGATTGCTTTTTGGTTGGCGTATATTAAAGTTCATTTTCCAGATGTCTTTTTTGCATGTTTATTGAATTCAAATTTGAATAATGGTTCTAAAGTAATGACGTATGTTCAGGATGCTAAAGATCAGCATATTAAGATATTGAATGTTGATATTAATCAGAGTCAGTATGAATTTACTGATGCTGATAAGGCCATTAGATTTGGATTGTTGAGTATTAAGGGGATGCGACGGGATTTTGCTAGTGACATTGTTGAGCAACGCCAGAAAAATGGTGATTACACTAGTCCATTGAACTTCTTGCAACGTATCGATGCCCGTTTTGTTAAGGATGATTATATTGAACCGATGATATTATCAGGAACATTCGATAGTTTTAATCGTAATCGCAAGGAATTATTGTACGATTTTCGTGATTTGATTGAGAGCATTCAGCTGGCTGGTAGTAATTTGTCGCTATTTGACGTACTTGATCCCAAGAAACATGAAGTTGATGATTTCACTTTGACGGAAAGACTGAACCAAGAGAAAGAATATCTTGGAGTTTATGTTTCTGGTCACCCAGTCGAAAAATATCGTAATCGATTATTAAATACGAGAACTGTTAAAATTGCCGAACTGAATAATAATCAGAATGGAACGACTAATGTTTTAGGACTAGTCAAGAATCTTCGAGTGATACGTACGAAAAAAGGTCAGCGGATGTGTTTCATGACGATTGAGGATGAATCTGGGAATATCTCTGTCACAATTTTCCCAAAGCTATTCCAAAAAATTGAAAATACGGAATTAGACGGTAAAATTTTTCTGGTTGTTGGTCGTGCGAGTGTTGGTCAGCGTGGTAATTTGGAGTTTATTGCTGACCGACTATCTGATCCGAAACAATATACAGTCCAATTACCAGATGAAAAGTTATATTTGAGGGTTACCAACAATTTGGATACTCCTGATAATCTGGAGAAATTATATAAATTAATTGAACGTTTTCCTGGAAAAATGCCGGTAATAATTTATCGAGAAAAGAAAAAGCAAGCGTTACTCTTGAAATCAACCCGGTGGATAGACTTTAATAGTGAAGTACAGGGTAAACTGGAAGACTTTTTAGGTAAAAGAAGTGTTTTCGTAAAAAAACAATAATTAATTTATCTTAAAGCGTTTTCAGCTCTACAAAGTAAACGGTAAAAATGTTATATTTGATTAGGTTTTGTTTTAGAAACAAATAATTTTGGAGTGTGAACAAATGAAGCGTATTGGTATTTTAACCAGTGGTGGCGACGCCCCTGGCATGAACGCTGCTATTAGAGCAGTCACACGTAGAGCCATTGACAAAGGGCTTGAAGTGTTTGGTATCAATTATGGATATGCTGGTTTGGTTGCGGGTGATATTTTCCCACTAACAAGCGACGACGTATCTGACCGTATTCAACGTGGTGGTACTTTCTTGTATTCTGCAAGATACCCAGAGTTTGCTAACGTAGAAGGTCAGCTCAAAGGTATTGAGCAACTTAAGAAATTTGGAATTGATGCATTAGTTGTTATTGGTGGAGATGGTTCTTACCATGGTGCATTGCGTTTAACTGAACATGGTTACAACACAATTGGTCTACCAGGAACAATTGATAATGATATTCCATTCACTGACTTTACAATTGGTTTTGATACAGCCGTATCTACAGCTGTTGATGCAATTGATAAGTTAAGAGATACTGCTTCTTCTCATGAAAGAACATTCGTTGTTGAAGTAATGGGTAGAGGTGCTGGTGATGTCGCTCTTTGGGCTGGTGTTGCTGGTGGTGCTCAAGAAATTATCGTTCCAGAACGTGATTTTGACATCAAGGATATCGCTAAAAAAGTCGAAAAGGGTCGTGAAGAAGGCAATAAGAATATGATTATTGTTCTTGCTGAGGGTGTTATGCATGCTCAAGACTTCATGAACGAATTAGAAAAATATGGCGACTTCCAAACACGTGCAACTGTTTTAGGACATGTTCAACGTGGTGGTTCACCAACTGCAAGAGATCGTGTCTTAGCAAGTAAGATGGGCGCATATGCCGTTGATCTTCTTCTTGACGGTAAAGGTGGATTGGCTGTTGGTATCGAAGATAACAAGATTACATCACATGATATTCTTGACTTATTCGATAGCAAGCACAAACCTGATTTATCACTATATGACTTAAATAATTCTATTAATAGATAATTTTAAGCATATATGTTTCAAATTTGTTACAATAAACGATGGACAAAAAGAAAAGGGGATTCTCGATGAAAAGAACAAAAATTGTAAGTACACTTGGACCTGCCAGTAATGACGTTGATACAATCGTTAAATTGATTGAAGCCGGAGCTAACATCTTCCGTTTCAACTTCTCACATGGTGACCATGCTGAACACAAAGAACGTATGAACATGGTTCATGAAGCAGAAAAGATTACAGGAAAGACTGTTGGTATCGTTCTTGATACTAAGGGTGCTGAAATCCGTACTACTGTTCAAGAAAACAAGAAGTTTGAAGCTAAGATTGGTCAAACAATCCGTATCTCAATGGATGATACTTTAACAGGTACACCAGAAAAGATTGCTGCTACATACCCTGGTCTTTACGATGATACACATGTTGGTGGTCACGTATTAATCGATGATGGTCTTGTTGACTTGAAGATTACTGAAAAAGATGACAAGAACCGTGAACTAGTTACAGTTGTTCAAAACAACGGTATGATTGGTTCAAGAAAGAGTATCAATGCTCCTGGTGTTGAAGTTCGTCTACCAGGTATTACTGAAAAAGATTCAGATGATATTCGTTTCGGTCTAGAACAAGGAATCAACTTCATCTCAGCTTCATTCGTTCGTAAAGCTCAAGATGTTTTGGATATCCGTGCAATTCTTGAAGAAAAACATTGTGAATACGTACAAATCTTCCCTAAGATTGAATCACAAGAAGGTATCGACAATATCGATTCAATCCTTCAAGTATCTGATGGTTTGATGATTGCTCGTGGTGACATGGGTGTTGAAATTCCATTTGAAAACGTACCATTCGTTCAAAAATCATTGATCAAGAAATGTAATGCTCTTGGTAAACCAGTTATCACTGCTACACAAATGCTTGATTCAATGCAAGAAAACCCACGTCCTACACGTGCCGAAGTTACTGATGTTGCTAACTCTGTTCTTGATGGTACAGATGCTACAATGCTTTCAGGTGAAAGTGCTAACGGTGATTACCCTGTAGAAGCTGTTGCTGCTATGGCTCACATCAACGAACGTACTGAAAGAGAACTTGACAAGAATAACGAACTTGCTATTCAAAGATTTGACGCTTACAAGGGTTCAAACGTTACAGAATCAATCGGTGAATCAGTTGTTAGAACTGCTGAAGAATTGAACATTAACACAATTGTTACAGCAACTAAATCTGGTTACACAGCTCGTATGATCTCTAAGTACCGTCCAAGTGCTGATATTTTAGCTATCACATTTGACGAAAAGACACAACGTGGTTTAACAGTTAACTGGGGTGTTGATCCTATTATTGCTGACAAGCCAGAAAACACAGATGCAATGTTCGACCTTGCTGCTAAGAAAGCTCAAGAACTTGGCTTTGCTAAGGAAGGCGATTTAATTCTTGTTGTTGCCGGTGTTCCCGTTGGTGAAAGTGGTACAACAAACGTTATGAAGGTTCAATTGATTGGTTCAACATTGGTTAAAGGCCAAGGTGTTGGAGAAGAATCAGTTGTTGGTAACGTTGTAGTTGCTCACTCTGCTGAAGAAGCAAACAAGAAGATCAACGATGGTGATATCCTTGTTACAGAAATGACTGACAAAGATTACCTACCAGCTCTTGAAAAAGCTAGTGCCGTAGTTGTTGAAAACGGTGGTTTAACTTCACATGCAGCTGTTGTTGGTATCGCTATGGGTCTACCTGTAGTTGTTGGTGCTAAGAATGCTACTAACCTTGTTAAAGATGGTGACACTGTTACTGTTGATTCAAGACGTGGTGTTGTTTACAAAGGTGCTTCACGTTCACTTTAATTTTAAAAAATTAAATTAATACATAAATAAACTGAGAGAAACTGACGAGTTTCTTTCAGTTTTTTTGTGTTTGCGTTATTATTTTATTAATGAAATTTTTTGAGGTGAAATAATTGTCTAATAAAGATGTACTTGTTTTTGAAATTGACCAAGCAAAGGGAAAACCAAAGGATGTAAAAAAAGTAAAGAAGAGCACCGATTATTGCCCATTTTGTGATACGGAAAATTTAACGAATATTATTGATCAAAAGGGAGATATGATTTGGTTAAAGAATAAATTTAGAACTCTTAAAGATACCGATCAAACAATTGTAATCGAATCACATGAACATGATGCTGATATTTCAACGTATTCAGTTGAAAAGAACCGTGAGGTTTTTAATTATATTTATGAGTGTTGGAATCAAATGATTCAAAGCAAGAAGTATGAAAGTGTTCTTATGTATAAGAACTTTGGACCAATGTCTGGTGGATCTTTACGCCATCCACATTTCCAAATTATCGGTTTAGATAAGGTAAATGGCTATAAGCATATTGAATCCGAGAATTTTACAGGGATGGATGTTTTTAATAATAAGCATATCAACGTTAATATCTCTGAAAAACCAGTAATGGGTTTTGTTGAATTCAATATTATTATTAATAATCCTAAATATCTTGATGATTTGGCTGAGTTCGCCAGAGTAACAGTCAAATATATATTGGATGATTTCTATGGTGGCAAGTTTGATTCTTATAATATTTTCTTTTATCGTGAAGGTAATAAGATTATTTGTAAGTTGACAGCTCGCTATGTAGTTTCACCATATTTTGTTGGCTATCGTTTATCGCAACGTGATGGTGATAAGCAGGTAAGAGGTATTGCTGACGTGCTACTTGAACGCTTGAGGGATAATGTTCAATCTAAGGAAATAAATGATTTGTAAATTTTTAAAACGATATTTTTCTAAAAAGGAAGCTATCGTTTTTTTGTTGCACTGGGGCTTGACATGTGCCGGTGGTGGATAACTTCAAATAAAAAATGTTATGTAACCTTAGATTAACCGAAGTAAAATGGATAGGGAAGTAACATCTTTTATATGAACTTTCAAAGAGAAATGGATTATTACAAATCTTAATATTGTCGTATATAGTCCGTTTACCGGTATTATCTATTTGAATTATCTTAATTTGTTCTTTTAAAATTCAAAGTATCATCATCGGACTAAGATATATGGTTGTGATATTCCTATTTATGAAAGTAGATATAGCTATGCTTTTAAAGATATAAAAAAGCAGTTATGCCTATGATAACTGTTTTTTTGTATTTGCAATTTTCAGTTGATTGTTATGATTTATACATTTATCATAGCAAAAGTATGCGAGATCATTCGAATATATTTGAAAAACAAATATCAAGTAATAATAGGCCTACCACAATGATTTTCTATAGATATATTAAGGTGAATGATCAAGTATTTATCCATTTTAAGGTAATTAATAAGCAGAGGAGATTTTTAAAATGAATAAAAGAAAGATTGTTTTAGCTTCTACATTAGCTGTATTGATGGCACCTACAGTATTGGGGAACATTTCAAATCAATTAGCAATAACTGCTAAAGCTGATGATACAACTACAATAGAAAGTACCATTAAAAAACCAGTTGGAATAGTTAATTATGGTGGTACAGATACAGTAGACAGTAAGGGAAATAAAACTGGTCTTTTTCTTCCTGGACAGTCATCTTGGAAGTTGGGTGAGTCTATATTAATAAATAACCAAAGATTTTATGAAGTTGGATCAGACCAATATGTAAGTTCTTTAGATATTACAGTTACTTATGGAACGACACCTGTCGCTCCAGTCAATGGTGGTATTGGAATAGTTAATTATGGTGGTGCAGATACTGTTGATATTAATGGTAACAAAGCCGGGTTGTTTCTTCCTGGACAATCATCTTGGAAATTAGGAACTTCCATTCTGATAAACAACGAGAGGTTCTATGCTGTTGGACAAAATCAATATGTAAGTTCATTAAACATTACAATTACTTCTGGGGTGACACCGGTGGTGCCAGTAGCTCCAAACGATAATAATATTGGTACCCTTGGATATGAAGCAAAAGTTGTTGATTCTAACGGTAATCCAAATGGTGTGGTTTTACCAGCTGGATCATCTTGGAAACTTGGTAAGTTTACAACCATAAATGGAAATGGATACTATCAAGTTGCAACTGATGAGTATGTTTTGGCAACTATTGTTAATTCGTCTAAATATTCATTTACAGCAAACCTAAAAAATAACGCAACCATATATAATTCATCTACGAAATCACTAACTAGAACATTACCCGTTGGTTCTTCTTGGAAAATAACGACTGTAGTTCGTAATAGAAACAATGATTTTTGGGGTAAAGTATCTACTAATGAGTGGATAAAAATCGATTCAAATTTGGGAATGTCATACGGTGATTCTGATTCTATCCCAAGTGTGGCTATTAGTGAACCTGATTTTGCTACAAGTGTGTCTAATGACAATTCATCAAATACTAACAATTCAGTTAATCTCACGGCTACATTAACAAGTAATCAGAGTGTTTATGATACGTCTACAAATACAATGTCCAGAATACTACCATCAGGAACATCTTGGAAGATCAATCAGGTAGTTCGCAATAAGAATAATCAATTCTGGGGTAAAGTATCTACCAATGAATGGATACTTATTGATGCCAACAATTTAAGCATGTCGTATGGTGATTCTGATACTGTTCCAAATGTCGCTATAAGTGAACCAGAATTTGCAACTTCAGTAATTAAATAAGAATGTTAATAACGGCTTGTAGTCTATCAAGATTATGAGCCGTTTTTATTATGTTTTAATTTTACACAATAAAAGGAATAATAATTTTTGACAACGGTCATCTTCATATATCAGAGTGAAGTTTCTATTTATACTAGTATTTATATATGTTTTACGAAAACATATATAAACATACAAACAAAAAAATCTAACAATAATACCAATGTAAAAGGGAAGTTAATGGAAACTAGAGAATATGCTTCTTTGTTTTAAATGACAAAAGCCCCCAATCCAAGGTACGAATTGGGAGCTCATTATACTTCTTTATCTAAATTAAAAACTAGGCTTCTGGTTGATAGTCTTTATCAATAACCAAAATAGGTTTGATAGTCTTACCACTAACTGAATCAGCGTCAGCTTCATTAATTTGATCGAAGTCATAAAACTTTTCTGTTAAATCGAATGGGAAGAGACCCATTTGATAGAATTTGATTAGACGAGGAATGTCAACTTGAGGAATTGAATCACCCATATTTACACCGACAATCTTCTTGTCGTCAACGCAAAGGTCATTCCATGTACTGATATCAATATTATTTGGAGTAACGGCAATAGTAGCTGTTGTACCACCTTGTGTTAAGGCAGCAATCGAATCTGTCATAACTTTGGCAACACCAGTTGTATCAACAGCCCAGTCAACACCAAGTCCGCCAGTAATTTTCTTAATGGCAGCAACAGCATCTTCATTTTTACTATTGATAACATCAGTTGCACCTAATTTTTTAGCTAATTCCAAACGTGAATCAACAATATCAACGGCGATAACATTGACACATCCAGAGATCTTACCAGCCATCATTGCAGCAAGACCAACAGCACCTGTACCAAAGACAGCGATTGTATCACCGGGTTTTGGTTGAAGTGTATTGAAGACTGTACCACTACCAGTAACGTAACCACAGCCCAAAGGTCCAAGTTTTCTCAAATCAAGATTATTTGGAACTTTAACAGCATTTCTCTTATCAATTACAGTGTGAGTTGTAAATGATGATTGATTGAACATGTCACTAACGTGATGACCATCTTCAGTAAAGTGGTCAGAACCATCAGGACGTGTACCAGAAAGATTTGATGCAGCGTATTTACGACATTGTGTTGGTTTACCCTTTAAACAGTTATCGCATTCGCCACATGAATAAAATGACATAATAATATGGTCGCCTGGCTTGAAATCAGTAACATTCTTGCCAACTTTCTCAACAATTCCTGACCCCTCATGACCAAGAACAACTGGGAAACTAAAGGCAGCATCTCCTGTACGCAATGCCTCATCAGAATGGCAAATACCTGAAGCAACGACTTTAACTTGAAGACCGTCATCTGTCATATCAGCTAATTGAACATCATCTTTAATAACAAATGGATCATTTACTTTATCAACAACAGCAGCTTTAATTTGCATAACAAAATCCTTCTCTCAATAATTTATAGAAAACGCTTACTACAAAGAAAATTATTTCACTTTTTATTAATAAATTCAATCTTGATTTTTTATAAACATCGTTATTAAAAAACTTAAGTTAATGCCATTGAATAGCAATTATTTTTGATATAATATAGGCGGTTAAATTACTAATTTGTAAATCAAATCCTTTTATTATGAAAAAAGGTTTTATGTAACGTTGGTTTACTGTTAAAATATAAATACTAATAAAATGACTAACTAAAAAGAGTATGGTGAATATGGATATAAAAGAAATGTACGGTAAAGTGCTTGAGGGTACAGTAACTGACTTAAATAAAGATGAAGCTTTTGTTCAAATTGAAGGTACAACCTTTGCTTTGCAACTAGCTGAATTGACAGAAATTCCTGAACTAGGTGATGACATTACTGGGTTCGTTTATGAAGATCAATCACATAAAAATCGCATGACAACTGTTATGCCACTTGTTTCAGAAGGTGTCTGGGATTTTGCGACAGTTACTGATACAAGATCTGATTTAGGCGTCTTTGTTGATGTTGGTTTGGAAGATAAGGATATTGTTGTTTCACTAGATGATCTTCCTTTTGAACATCAAGAGTGGCCTAAAAAGGGCGACAAAGTTATGGTTAAACTTGACGTTGATCACAAGGGACGTCTTTGGGGTAAATTAGCAGATATTGAGCTTTATACTCAAATTGCTAGAAGTCCTGGTGAAGATACAAAGAACAAGGATGAAGAAGGTACTATCATTGCCATTAGAGAAACTGGTTCTTTTGTGATGACGGAAAGTTACTATATTGGATTCATCCATGTTAATGAACAAGGAGAACCATTACACATTGGTCAACATATCAAGGCCCGTGTTATTGGTACAAGTCACCGTCGTTTAAATCTTTCTATGAAACCACGTGCTTTTGAAGAAATTACACCAGATGCACAAATGATTGTAGCTGTTTTGGAACATTCTCAAGATAAGAAGATGCCATATACTGATAAGAGTGATCCAGATGCTATCAAGGAATACTTCGGTATCAGTAAAGGTAGTTTTAAACGTGCACTTGGTAATTTGATGAAACAAAGAAAAATTGAACAAAAAGATGGCTACACATATCTCAAGTAGAGGTGATACTTTATGAGTGATAAATTATCAATTAAGAATCAAACAATGATTGATACAATCGCTGATTATGCCAGATATTTAAGATTAGATCGTGGGTTATCGAAGAATACAATTGTGTCGTATCAGCAAGATCTATTAGAGTTTAGTAGTTTTTTAGAGAAAAATAAGATTGAATTCTATCCAGAAGATCACTTTAAAGTAACCGAGTTTTTTGCTAGTCAAGATAAACAACAAAAATCCAAAACATCCCAAATGAGGATGTTTTCTTCTTTACGAAAATTTTATCAGTGGATGGAAATGATTGATAAGATACATGCTAATCCAATGAATGAATTGGACGCACCTAAAAAGGGAACTCATTTGCCAGTAGTACTATCAATGGAAGAAGTAAATTCTTTGATTGAATCTCCGGACATTACAACACCGTTAGGAGTTAGAGATAGGACTATTTTTGAAGTTATGTACGCCACTGGCTTACGAGTTAGCGAACTAGTCAATTTAAGTATGGATGATCTACATTTGGATTTAGGACTTATCAAGACTTTAGGCAAAGGTAATAAGGAACGCTTGCTACCAATTGGTGACACAGCAATAACTTGGTTGAAAAAGTACTTTGTCGAAACAAGAAATGATTTGGTTGAGAAATACGGTCAACAAAAGGAAGTCTTCCTAAATTTCCGTGGTAAAAAATTAACTAGACAATCAATTTGGCGCATGATTAAAAAGTATATTGCCCAGGTTGGAATAAAAAAGGATGTCACGCCACATACTTTGCGACATTCTTTTGCGACTAATCTATTGGAAAATGGTGCTGATCTGCGAGTTGTTCAAGAATTGTTGGGACATTCGGATATTTCGACAACTCAGATTTATACGCATATTAATAAAACACATATGAAACAAGTGTATAATAGGGCATTTCCACGTGCTTAATTGGGGGACTATGAATGCTTAATAAATATAGTGATGAAAATAAAATGATTGCTATGGGATTTTTGTCATATATTAATGATTTAAAAGATTTAGATAATATGGAGCAAGAATTGAAACTCTATTCTGAAGATGAAAATCGTCAATTATATCTTTGGAAAAGTAATATTGAGGACTATTCTGGAATAGTGGCTTTATCCTTTTCGGAAAACACTGTCTTTATTGAGTATATTTCATTGAATCCTTCCTATCGCTCACAAAGTAATATTTTTAAAATTTTTGACGATATTCAACAAAGATTTCCTAATTATGTTATGTTGGGAAATTTTGGATTGAGTGAGCAATTACAGCACTGGCGTCAGAATAAAAAGAAACTTGAAAAAGATACGAAAGAAAACGATTAATGCAAAAATTAAATTTAATATTAACTGATTTTCAAGGACCAATCGATTTATTATTGCATTTGATCAAAGAGTCAAAAGTTGATATTTATGACATTCCTATTGCTCAAATAACTCAACAATATATTGATTATTTGAAAAGTATGAAAGTTTTACAACTGGATGTGGCTGGTGATTATCTTGTTATGGCATCTACTTTAATGTCAATAAAAAGTAAGATGTTGTTGCCACAAGCTCCTGATGAAATTGAGGACGATTTCGATGAAGATCCGCGTAATGAGCTGGTTTCACAATTGTTAACTTATCAAACCTATAAACGAGTTGCGGCTTATTTTGAAGAAAAAGAACAGGTTAGAAAGCAACAATTTGATAAAGAAGTTAGTATTCCTAGTAAACAATTGGACCAATTTTTGGAGCCTGGTTCAGTTGCATTGACTGATTTAGCTACGACTTATGCGGAATTATTGCAAGCTACAAAAAATCGCCAACCGGAAGTTGAAACAATTGAGAACGAAACTTTGTCGATTGAAGATGCTACCGATAATATTTTGAGTGAATTGAAATCTGCTAAAAAAATGACTTTTAAAGCACTTTTAAAACTGAATAATAACATTGAAGAGATAGTTACTGATTTTATGGCCATTTTGGAATTGGCTAGTAAGCAAATGATTGCTATCAGTCAAGCTGACTTTAAGAGTGAATTATTTATTGAATTGAGGAATTAAATGTGTATCAAGCAAAAATAATGGCACTATTGTTCGTTGCTGGTGACCAAGGTATCAAGGAAAAAGATTTAGCTGAATTGTTAGAGATTGATAGTGCGGCTTTAAGACAAAATATTGAAGAGTTGACCGTCAAATTGATGACTGACGCTGATTCAGGGATTCAATTAGTTGAATTCAATTCACTTTATAAACTGGTGACTAAGAATGAATTCAGTGATCTACTAACAAAGTATTTTAAATCAGGGTTAGGAACTAAGCTAAGCCAGGCTGCTTTAGAAGTCTTATCAATTGTGGCTTATCGCCAACCAATCACAAGAATTGAAATAGATGAGATTCGTGGAGTTCAAAGCTCGGGTAGTTTGAATACTTTATTGATGAGAAAGTTAATTAAAGAAAACGGTAAAAAGAATGTGCCTGGTCATCCAAACCTTTATGGATTGACAGATGAATTCTTTGATTACTTTGGAATTAAGAATATAAAAGATTTACCAAAAATAGAAAATTTTGAAGATGTTTCAAACATAGGAGATATAGATGGAGAAAGTTAGATTACAGAAGTTTATGGCAGATTCAGGTGTTGCTTCACGTCGTAAATCAGAGGAAATGATTGCGAGTGGTCACGTCCGAGTTAATGGAAAAACTGTTGTAGAAATGGGTGTTAAAGTCGATCACAATGATAAGGTTGAAGTTGACGGGATGCCTTTGGAAACAGAAAACAAACGTTATATTTTGATGTACAAACCCCGTGGTGTTATTTCAGCCGTTACAGATAATAAAGATAGAAAAGTTGTAACAGATCTATTAGATGATGTTCAAGAACGTGTCTATCCAATTGGTCGCCTTGATTACGATACTTCTGGTTTGTTGTTATTAACTAATGATGGCGAGTTTGCTAATCATTTGATGCACCCTAGATATCATGTCGATAAGACATATATTGCTAAAATCGAAGGTGTTATGACAACTGAAGAAATCAGAAATTTGGAAAAGGGTATTAAGTTTAAGGATTATACTAGTGCCCGTGCCAAAGTTCATGTTATGTCAAAAGATAAGAAGAAGAACTCTTCAATCGTAAAAATCACGATTCATGAAGGACATAATCACCAAGTTAAGAATATGTTTGATGCTGTTGGTCATCACGTTGAAAAACTTGCTCGTGAAAGTTATGGCTTCCTAACGCTTGATGGACTTGTATCAGGTAAGTATCGTGATTTAACTAGACAAGAAGTTGCTCAATTGAAGAGTGATAAATAATATTATCCTTTAGTGGTAATGTTTATTTAACGTTTTTAATTAATGAAATGCTTGAAGACTGCTAGAATAGTCATCAAGTATTTTTTTGATTATTCGTTAAAAAACGGCGCATTTTAATTAAAATTGTGATTTGTAAGTAAAATCTTAACTTTATAATTATTGAATATCTGATGAAATCAAAGATTTTTTTTTGAAGATAATTCTTGAGATATATTGAATAAATAACCTTGTAGTTGAACTGCAAGAAGAGGTCTGCTATATTATACGTATAATTGAATAATTGGTTTTCAGGGCAGGGTGTGATTCCCGACCGGCGGTATAGTCCGCGACCCAACGTAAGTTGGCCGAAGAGGTTTAATTCCTCTACCGATAGTTAAAGTCTAGATGGAAGAAAACAGAGTAAGGTCTGTTTTGGTGTGCCCAAAATAGGCCTTTCTTTTTTCTTTGAGGATCAATTGGAAAGGTTGATTTTAATGGGAAAGAGTATGTACAAATTTCATGCAGCGATTGGAGTTTCTATTTTTGCGGCGTTGGGGACAATTTTAATGTTTTTTGAGTTCCCAATACTAATATGGTTACCATTTTTAAAAGTTGATTTAAGTGATGTTGTTACTTTAATTGGAACTTTTGCCTATGGTCCTGTTGGGGGAATCTTAATTGCATTGATCAAGTCAATGGTACATGTAATTGTGACTGGAAGTGGTCTTGCTGGGGTGATTGGTAATGGTGCAGCCTTTGTAGGCGCAGTATCATTATTATTACCGTTTAATTACTTTTGGAAAAAAGATAAAAAAGTTTTAGCGATTATTGCTGGAACTGTCTCAATGACGGTTATAATGTCAGTATTGAACTATTTTGTGGTCATGCCACTTTACATGAACGTAATTGGGATGAAACTCAACATGAGTTTGGCCCAATATGTAGCAACTGGAGTTATTCCGTTCAATATTATTAAGGCTTTGATAATTTCTGTTGCTGTAATGGTTGTATATCCACGAATTAAGGGTCATTTTATGATTAAATAGTAAAACTTTATAAATCTTTAAAGAAAAAATTTAAACTTTTATGATATGCTTTAATAGATAGAAATCAGGAGGTTGGTTTTTAATGGCCGATAAGGATAAAAACAATATGTCTGGCGATTCTCGCGTTCCTAAATCCACTCAAGGACTTGAGGGATCAGTTAGTCTTGAGGATCTGAAGAAATACCATCTACTCGAAACAGGTGACAATACACCAACAAATGATGCAGTTTCTGACGATCAAACTTCTAATGATGCATCTGCGAACAATGGTATGAAGAACGCTGCTATGGGTGCTGCAGCTGGTGCTGCGGCGGCCAGTTCGATGGATCATCTTCAATCTGAGGAAAGCCAAGATCATTTAAGTAAGTCACAACAAGATACTAATTCTGAACCAAATGTTGAAAACAACGACAATGTAGATAATACACAAGAACCAGAAGATACTCCAGAATCAGAGTCAAACGATTCCGATGATGTCGATCACAGTGAACCAGCTGCTGATGATACTGAGGATTCCAAAGCTTCAGATAGTAAGAAGCCTTGGGAAAATAGTTTTGATTCCGATACTGATGATGAAGGTCATGTTTCTCGTGCCGTTACTAAAGAAAAGCAACGTGGTAATCATACATTAGTTGTTACTTTAGTTATTGCTTTAATTATTATTATGTTTACACCGGTAATAATTAACGTTGTTAAGGGTAGTGGTAGCAGTGACTTAGACAGTGCTCAACCTGAGAAATCAGTTGAGAACAAAGACAAATCTGCTAAAAAAAAGAAAGCTGCCAAAAAGGCTACTCCAAAAAAGAAAACTACTACTGCTAAGAAGGAGACTCCTAAAAAGTCAACGACCAGTAGTACAGACTCAAACAGCAATAATAATTCCGGTACTGTAAGTGATAACAGTGGATCAGATAGCAGTAGTACAAGTGATACAAACCAAACTGCATCTGATAATACTTCAAACAGCAATAGTGGTAGCACTACTGCAAGCGATAGTAATAATTCACAATCACAATCACAAAATTCAAACCAACAATCATCAACAGGTACAACAACTGATAATTCTGCTAATAACACTACTTCAAATAGTAATAGTGCTGCTAGTGGAGCATCATATTATACTGTTAAAGCTGGAGATAATTGGTTTAGAATTGCTTACAACAACAACCTAACAACTGCTCAATTAAAGAGTATGAATGGTAACGTTGGAACATTAACACCAGGTACAAGTTTAAGAGTTAAATAATTTATAAGTGCTGAAGGGTCTCTGACAATTTTGTCTGGGCCCTTTTATTAAGGAGAGAAATTAGATGCAAATTGCTATTGATGGCCCAGCTTCCGCGGGAAAGAGTACAATTGCTAAGTTGATTGCTAAGAATTTAAAGTTTGTTTATTGTGACACTGGTGCAATGTACCGTGCGGTAACATTACTTGCAAAAAAGAATAATGTGGGTTATGGTGATACTCTCAATATTTTGAAATTAATGTCAGAACATAAAATTCATTTTACTAATCAAGAGGATGGACAACATGTTTGGTTAGATGATGAAGATATTTCTGATGCAATTAGAACTGAGGAGATCACTAATAATGTCTCTCAGGTTTCTGCAATCAAAGAAGTTAGAACTGAATTGGTGGATATGCAAAGGGCAATGGCTAATGACATTGATATTGTTATGGACGGTCGTGATATTGGAACAACTGTCTTACCAAATGCCGAAGTCAAAATATTCTTAATTGCTAGTGTTGAAGTGCGTGCACAAAGACGTTTCAAAGAGAATATTGAACGTGGAATCAATACGCCTTTAAAAGAATTGCAGGATGAAATTGCTGCTAGAGATTACAAGGACTCACATCGTGAAATTTCTCCATTGAAGAAAGCTGACGATGCCATTGAAGTCGATAGTTCTGATATGACAATTGAAGAAGTTGTAAATACAGTAACTGATATAGTTAACAAACATAAGTAGGGAGGTAGATTATGGCTGTTCCAGTAGTTGCGCTAGTAGGGCGCCCCAATGTCGGTAAATCTACTATTTTTAATAGAATTATTAATGAAAGACTATCTATCGTTGAAGATACACCAGGTGTAACACGTGATAGAATCTATGCCAGAGCTAGTTGGCTAGGTAAAGAGTTCCGTTTAATTGATACCGGTGGTATTGAAATGAGCGGAGAAAAAATGTCTGTTCAAATTAAGAACCAGGCTGAAATTGCGATTGATGAGGCTGATGTTATTGTCTTCATCGTTAATGGACAAAATGGTTCAACTAAGGAAGATGAAGATGTCGCTAAGATTCTTTATCAAACTAAGAAACCTGTTATTTTAGCTGTAAATAAAGCTGATAACCCTGAACAACGTCAAAACATTTATGATTTTTACGCTTTAGGTTTTGGTGATCCAAATCCAATTTCTGGTGCCCAAGGTACTGGTATTGGTGATTTACTTGATGAAATCGTTAAGGCATTTCCTAATGAAGATAAACTTGAGGAAGACGATACTATTAAGTTTAGTTTCATCGGTCGTCCGAACGTTGGTAAATCATCATTGGTTAACGCAATTTTAGGTGACGAACGTGTTATTGTTTCTGATATGCAAGGAACAACACGCGATGCCGTCGATACTAAGTATCATGATGAGAAACTTGATAAAGATTTTACTATGATTGATACTGCTGGTATTAGAAAACGTGGTAAGGTTTACGAAAATACAGAAAAGTATTCTGTTTTACGTGCTTTGAGTGCGATTGATAAATCAGATGTCGTTTGTGTTGTTCTAAATGCTGAAGAGGGTATTCGTGAACAAGATAAGCGTGTTGCTGGCTATGCTCATAATGCCGGTAAAGGTGTTATTATCGTTGTGAACAAATGGGATGCTTTGAAAAAAGATACCTATACAATGAGGGACTTTGAAAACCAAATAAGAACCGAATTCCAGTATTTAGCTTATGCACCAATTCTCTTTACATCTGCCATTAAAGGTCAGAGATTGGATCAAATTCCTGAACTTGTTGAACGAGTTTATGATAACCGTGATCGTCGTATTCAATCTTCTATTCTTAATGACTTATTGTTACGTGCAACTTCAATTGCACCAACACCATTGGTTAATGGTAAGAGACTTCGTATCTATTACATGACACAAGTTGCGGTTCAACCACCAACATTTGTTGTCTTCGTAAATGAAACAGAATTACTTCACTTCTCATATGAGAGATTCTTGAAGAACCAATTGAGAGCTACTTTTGATTTCGAAGGTACTCCAATTAAACTTTTGCCTAGAAAGCGGAAATAGTCTTATTATGGCAGGATTTCACCCGTTTTTATAAATATAATTATATTTTGAAGAAATTATGTTAAAAAACAGCGTAAATGCTTGCCACAACCGCATTGCTATGGTAATTTTGTAAATAGAATAATGAACGCATTTAAAACAGTTCATGTGTTCTAAAATTTTTAACAATTTTTCGGAGGTATTCACATATGGCAAATAAAGCTGAACTTATTGATAGTGTAGCAAGTAAAACTGGCTTGACTAAGAAAGATGCAACTTCTGCAGTTGATGCAGTTTTTGAATCAATCCAAGAAAACTTATCAGAAGGAAACAAAGTTCAATTGATCGGCTTTGGTAACTTCGAAGTTCGTCAACGTGCAGCTCGTAAGGGTCGCAACCCACAAACTGGTGAAGAAATTAAGATTCCAGCAAGCAAAGTACCTGCATTTAAACCAGGTAAAGCTTTGAAGGATTCAGTTAAATAAATCTTTTGATTAGGGGCGGTCTTTGGACCGTCTTTTTTTACGCAAAAATGGAGGTATTAATTTGAGTAAAGCAGATGAAGTTATAGAAACAATTGATGCTGGTGACTATACAAAGGTTGACAGTTTAATTAAGGAATCACTTTTACAAGATGATGACCAAACACAATTCTCGTTAGCAGAAACATTGATGAGTAGAGGCCTCTCCGTTCAAGCTAAGACAATTTATGAACATTTGTTGTCAATGTACCCAGTCGAAGGACAAATCCTCTCCAGACTAGCAGAAATTGCTGTATCTGATGGAGACAGTGATAAAGCACTTGATTATATCTCTGAAATAACACCAGATTCACCAGCCTATGCTGAAAATCTCCTTGTTTCAGCGGATATTTATCAATCTCAAGGATTATATGAGGTCAGTGAACAAAAGCTTTTGACAGGTATTCGTGAATTTCCTGATGAAGAGGTCTTTAAATTTGCTTTAGCTGAAGTTTATTTCGATGAGAATAAATTCAGCAAAGCTTTGACATATTACGATATGTTGTTGGATCTTGATATCAAGAATTACTCTGGAATTTCAATCGTTCTTCGTAAAGCTAGTTCATTGGCTGGTGATGGACAATATGAAGAAGCTATTAGTGAATATGAAAAATTAAATGCAATTGAATTGAACGAGGATGCCCAGTTCCAACTAGGTTTCTTGTACAATCAAGTTAAAAATTATAATAAGTCTATCAATATATTGGAAGGACTGTTAGATATTAACCGTGACTATCCAACGGTTTATCCAATCTTGGCAGAAGACTATTTGAACATTAAAAAGAACTCAGATGCCTTTAAGTATGCTCAATTGGGCCTAAACTTAAATGAATTAGATGAACGTCTTTATCAAATTGCCTTTGAATCTGGTTCAGCAGAAGATGCAGATGCTGCTATTAAGATTATTGAAAAGGGTATTAAGACAGTGGAAAATCCGTTGCCATTAATTATTACTTTGAGTGATTACTATATTACTAAGGGACAATTTAAGAGCAATTTGGACTTGTTGAGTAATCATGACATTTCCAATAACCCTAAGTTGGTTTGGAATTTGGCTAAGTCTGAATTTGAAACTGATGATGTTACAAAGGCTCAAGAGAACATATTAGTCGTTCTGGACGATTTTAAGAATAATCTGGACTACTTATCTGATTTGATTGAAATATTGCGTAGCACGGGTAATAATGAGGTTCTGAAGCCTGCTTTGATGATGTACTTGAAACTTGATCCAGATAATGAAGAAATGCAGAATTTATTAGATCAGATTTAGGTTCTTTCTATAGCTTGGTTATCGGGAGATGCTGTCTTCCACAAAAATTAAAATTCGGCTGGAACGTAGTGGACACGACTTGAAGCTAATTCCAAGTACGGGAATCATCTTCAAGCTCGGTCTTGTTCTAAGTGTACTTTGTCCACTAAGAACAACTTCACTACTGAGCCAATTTTAATTTTTGTTCCAGGCTAGAGTGTTTGTATCTATTCAGTTTTAATGGTTACGGGCAATAGACTGTCCTAGCATTAAAATTAGTTTACATTGTCTGTTTAAAATCATATGCAAATAATATGTTATAAAAGGGGTTGTTCAAACTGGAATTTTCCAATTTGGACAACCTTTTGTGCGTTTAGAGTTAATTTTTCTAACCAGTGATAAGAAGGAATAGTATTTGAATTAGAATCATTTTTTCTACACTTTTTATATTTTTAGAAATATCGTGTATAGTTATTGGTATAAGTATGAAATGAGGTAAATGTATGCAAATCAAACAACTCCCGGCAGATTTTAAGGAAGCACTCCCGGTATTAGAAAAAATTGAACAAGCTGGTTTTGAGGCTTATTTTGTTGGGGGAAGTGTGCGTGATCATATCTTGGGTCTACCGATTCACGATGTGGATATTGCTACAAGTGCTTACCCAGAAGAAATCAAAAAAATATTCAATCGAACAATTGATACAGGTATCCAACATGGAACTGTGACAGTTCTGATGAATGAATCATCATATGAAATTACGACATTTAGAACTGAATCAGGTTATCAAGATTATCGTCGTCCAGATAAGGTTACTTTTGTGAGATCTCTTGAAGATGACCTCAAACGCCGTGACTTTACTATCAATGCCTTGGCAGTTGACCGCAATGGTAATGTAATTGACAAGTTTGATGGTCTAAAGGATTTAGATAGAAAGGTCATTAAAGCAGTTGGTAAAGCTGAAGAGAGATTTCATGAAGATGCTTTACGAATGATGCGCGCGGTTAGATTCCAGGCCCAACTTGATTTTACGATTGAAGAACAAACTGCTCAGGCAATTGCTGATAATGCGCCATTGTTAGAAAAGATTGCCGTTGAACGAATTCGTGAGGAGTTTGTCAAAATGATGCTCAGCCAATCTTGGCAGATTGGTTTATCTGAATTTATTAAACTTAATTTGAGTGAATATTGTCCTGATTTTGGTGATCAAAAGTTTGAATTAGCTGAATTGTTAGAAGTAGAGAAGCAAACTTTTATTGATGAAGATGAGGCTTGGGCGGCTCTAGGATATGTTTTGGAATTGAATCATCCCGAGTTCAATAAATTACTTCGCGACTGGAAAGTTTCTAATAAAACTCGTGAAGCTAGTTTGAATACTTTAAACATGTTGCATCTTTTTGAGAGTCAAGATTTTGATCTCTGGAATATCTACAAACTTGGGGTTGATAATTTTGAAAGAACAATTGATTTAAGCAAAATGTTCCAAATTGAGTTTGACTATGATGAATTAAGGCAAAAAGTTGATCATATTTCGATTAAAAGCAGTCATGATTTGGCAATTACTGGTAAGGATATTTGTGAAATCTTGGGTATCAAACCAGGGCCAATTATTGGAAAATCAATGTCTCAAATAGAGCGTGGCGTCGTAGAAGGAAACGTTTACAATAATTTTGACGAATTAAGCCATTATTTGTTAAGTAATCAATAATGCTGTGTTATTATGAAAACAGTAAGTATTTTAGGATTTGAAAGGGTGATAATATGACTAAGCATGTTTTTAAGGAACTAAAATTCTACTTTAGAAATGATGATACTTGGACAGTTGACCATGGTGAGATGAGTGACGTGTGGATTTCACGTGTTACAACAAGTTATGGACGTATTGACGGTGGACATATGCAAGAAATCCATCCATGCAAACGTTTCAGAATTGAAATTCTACCAGAAGCTGACTATATCAAGGATACTGATGTTTCTACGGCAGCAATGGCTGATGGGATGTTCAACCGTATTATTAAGTATCAAGATATCGAAAAATGTGACATTGTTTTTGAGGATGATGCTAATAGAGAACCAATGGAAATTTACTTCCCATTCAAGCAAAAGGATGCTGAAGGTTTAGATAATGCTTATCAAACTTCAACAATTTCAAAGAAAAATGGAAATCTTTATATTTCTATTAATCCAGAAAATACAGTTTACGATCTATATAAGAACGATCTTTAATCAAAATAAAAAATACGGAACCTTAACCGATATTAAATGGCTAAGTGTTCCGTATTTTGCTGAAGTGGGGGAAAATAGTATTGGGTAATTTAAAAATCGGTTCAATGGTAACGATAGTTGATGAAAAAGACGCTATGAAAAATCAAATTGGAGCTGTAGTTTACTACGATGAAAAGCGAGATAAAATATTAGTTAGATTTGGTGGTCAACAGCAGTTGTACTATACGTTAAATCAGCTAGAAGAATATCGCTAAGAATTTTACAATCGTTGGGTTACATGTGATAATAAACAATGAAAAGAATCAAAACACCTCTATCGACATGGGTAGAGGAATTTTTTATTTATAGTGGTGAAATAATTGAAAACCTTAAATATATCTAATGCATCAAAAACATTTGGCGAGAGGACTCTTTTTAAAGATGTTACCTTTACAATTAATGAGGGAGACCGTATCGGTCTTTTGGGATTAAATGGTACTGGTAAGACAACTTTATTAGACGGAATTGTTAATAGCGGCGATTTAAATACTGTTAATATCGAAAAGCCAAAGGATTATAAAATCTCGTATCTTGAACAGCAACCAAAACTAGATGAAAATTCATCAGTTATTGATGCTGTTTTTAATGGTAGTGGTGAAAAATTTCAATTGATTCGTCAATATGAAAATTCATTAACACTTTTTAATGCCAATTCAACTGATACTAAGATTCAAAATGAATTCTTTAAATTACAAGAACGAATGAACGCTGCCGAAGCTTGGCAGATGGAATCTGATGTTAAGTCAATTTTAAATAAGTTGGGTATTACCGAACTTGATAAGAAAATTGGTGAGTTGTCTGGTGGGCAACAAAGACGTGTGGCTCTAGCAGAATGTTTGATTTCTGAGGCCGACCTATTGATTTTAGATGAGCCAACTAACCATTTGGATTATGAAGCAATTGATTGGTTACAGACTTATTTAAGCAAGTATAAAGGATCAGTATTGTTTGTTACCCATGATCGTTATTTCTTAAATGAGGTTGCAACTAGAATTTTTGAGTTGGAGAATCGTAACGTTACTGAATATGATGGTAATTATGAGAAGTATCTTCAACAAAAAGCTGATAATGAAGAAATTTATGCATCCGTACAACATCACAAGACACAATTATATAAACAAGAATTAACATGGATGCGTGCAGGTGTTAAGGCTCGTGGAACTAAGCAACAAGCCAGAAAAGACCGTTTCACTGACTTAAAGGAAGACTTACAAGATAAGCCAGATGTACAAAAAGAAATGTCGATTGATATTGCTCAACAACGTTTGGGAAATGATGTTTTCGAAATTAAAAATGCTAGTTTGAAATTTGACAAGCACGTAATTTTAAATGATTTCAGTTATTTGATTTCACGTGGAGATAGAATCGGTATTACTGGTGCTAATGGTTCCGGTAAGACAACATTTTTGAATACCATTGTTAATCAAATTCCGTTAGACTCCGGTGAAATTAAGACTGGTCAAACTGTCAAAATTGGTTACTACACACAACAGACGCGTGACATGGATCCCGAAAAACGTGTTATTAGATATTTGGAAGGTATCGGTCAAGGTGTTAAAAATACTGACGGCGAACATATGTCAGCCTCACAAATGTTGGACACTTTCAAGTTTGATCATCAAATGCAGAGTGCCTTTATTCGTGAACTATCTGGTGGTGAAAAACGTCGTCTTTATCTATTAGCTATTTTGATGGATCAACCAAACGTTTTACTACTGGATGAGCCAACTAATAATTTGGATATTGAAACTTTAACTATTTTGGAAGATTATCTCAGAAGCTTTAGAGGAACTGTTTTGGCAGTTTCCCATGATCGTTATTTCTTGGATAAAATTGCTGCTAAATTGTTGATTTTTGATGGCCAAGGTGAAATTGAAGAAAGTTATGATTCCTATTCTGCTTATCTTCAAAAAGCTACAGAATTGAAACAGGCTAAACATCATGAAGCTAAAGCACAACAACATGAAGATGTTAAGCAACGAGAAGATCAGGCTGCAAAAGAATCTGTTAAAACAAAATTAACGTATTCTGAACAAATAGAATTTGATAAATTAGAACCAAAAATAGATAAACTCGATACTGTTCTTTCAGAATTGAAAAAAGAATTGAACGATTCTTCCAACGATTATGAAAAATTAATGGATTATCAACGACAATTGGACGAAAAAAATCAAGAAGCTGATAAATTGATGGAACGCTGGGAATACTTAAGTCAATTTGCTTAGGAGGAAATCATGCATAACGAACAGCAATATTTGGATCTTTTACAATATGTTTTAGATCATGGTCACAAAAAGGGTGATCGTACTGGTACAGGAACAATTAGTACCTTTGGTTATCAGATGCGCTTTGACCTACAAGAATCATTTCCTTTGTTAACGACCAAGAAAATTCCCTTTGGTCTAATAAAAAGTGAATTGCTTTGGTTTTTGCATGGTGATACAAATATTAAGTATCTTTTAGAACATAATAATCATATTTGGGATGAATGGGCTTTTAAAAATTATATCGAAAGTACCGATTACAAAGGTCCCGATATGACTGACTTTGGTCGCCGTTCACTGATTGATGATGAATTTGCTCAAGCATACAAGATTCAAAAGAGTAAATTTGATAAAGCAATTTTGGATGATCCTGATTTTGCCGAAAAATTTGGTAATTTGGGGGATGTTTATGGTGCGCAGTGGCGTCATTGGCAAAAACGTGATGGTGGCTTTATCGATCAAATAAAAAATGTAATTGAACAAATTAAGACGACACCAAATTCTCGTCGTTTGATTGTTAGTGCTTGGAATCCCGAGGATGTGCCAACAATGGCATTACCACCTTGTCATACGATGTTCCAATTTTATGTTAATGATGGTAAGTTGTCGTGTCAGTTATATCAAAGAAGTGGAGATCTCTTCTTGGGAGTGCCATTTAATATTGCTAGTTATGCACTTTTGACTCATTTGATTGCTCGTGAAACTGGTCTTGAGGTTGGAGAATTCATTCATACTTTAGGTGACGCTCATATTTATTTGAATCATTTAGACCAAGTACATGAACAATTAAGTCGTCAACCGGTTGCTGGACCACAGTTAGAAATTAAGAGTAATAAAAGTATTTTTGAGATTGATTCAAAAGATATAATCGTGAATGACTATAATCCGCAACCAGCCATAAAAGCTCCGGTTGCCGTCTAGGAGATCAATTAATGATAAGTTTCGTTTGGGCTGAAGATAAGAATCATGTTATTGGTGTTGATGGGCATTTACCTTGGAAATTACCGAATGATATGAAACGCTTTAAAGATGTTACAACTGGACATCCCATTGTAATGGGAAGAAAAACGTTTGAGAGTTTTCCTAATGGACCACTTCCCAATCGTTTAAATATTGTTATTTCTCGAAACGCTGACTACAAAGTCCCCGAGTCTGTCGTATTGTTGACAGATAAATCCGAGTTATCCGAATATGTTAAATCAGATGATGAAGTTATGGTAATCGGTGGTAGCGGTATTTTTAATCTCTTCAAGAATGATGTTGATCGATTATATTTGACTAGAATTGATCATGAATTTACTGGAGATACTAAAATGGTGCCAATTGATTATACGAAGTTTAATTTAATTGAAAAAAAAGAAGGTGTCATGGACGACAAGAATGTCTATCCATACACCTTCGAAACTTTTCAAAAAAATTAAGCAACATAGAAGTAAACTGAGAAATACATCAATGCTGTACCAATCATAACGAAGATATGCCAGATAACGTGAATATATCTGAGATTCTTCATTAGATACAGGCAGGCACCAACTGTAAAGGCTATTCCGCCAGCAACTAATAGTGCAATACCTGTGGAACCGATAGCGTGGTATAAGGGCTTCATAGCAATAATGATGGCCCATCCCATTAAGACGTATAGGAAGGTTTCAAAATATTTGAAACGTCCAACGTTAAAAACTTTGTAAAGAATTCCACCAATGGCTAACAACCAGATAAAAGATAGAATGACGATACCAAATGTTGAATGCAAGGCAATTAAACAGTATGGTGTATAAGTACCAGCAATCATTAGAAAAATTGAACTATGATCAAATATTTGAAAGACACCTTTAGCCTTTGTAAAATAAAGACTATGAAATAAAGTTGAACTCAGATATAAGAAAAATAAAGTGAATGCATAAATGAAGTAGGCTGTAATATTTAAAGGATTGCCTTGATGAAATCCCTTGATAAGTAGGAAAACTGCTCCAATTATGGCTAGGATGATACCAATACCATGTGTTACGGCACTAAAAACTTGATCTGTGATTAGATACGCTTTGGTTAATTTACGTTCTTTTGACATTTTTCTAAGCTCCAGTTATTGATCTATTGATTCAAACTACATTATAAACGACTCGTATGACTTTTCATACATAGACTATATTTGTATAATTGAGTTGTGTCATTGTTTTATGTATAAATGATAATAAAAATACTTGATATTGTAATTATACCAACAATAAGTTTGTTATAATTGAATGAATTAAGAAGTAAGACCCTATGAAAGAGGGATAACATGAGTAAAGTAAAAATCCTTGCCGATTCGTCGGTACAATTAACTCCAGAAGAAATTGAGAAATATAATATTGGTATAGTTCCATTGACCATCAGTATTGATGAAAAAACATACACTGACGGGGTTGATATTACTAGAGAAGAATTCGTTCGTGAAATGGATGCTTCAAAGGACCTACCTAAGACATCACAACCATCAATCGGAACTTTCATGAAAGTGATTGATGAAGTTCCAGAAGACTACACTGATATTTTGGCATTGATTATGACACCATCAATTAGTGGTACGATCAATGCTGCAAGACAAGTAGCCGAAATGACAGATCGTAATATGGAAGTCATCGATACCGAATTCACTGATCGTGCTCAAGGTTTCCAAGTAATTAAGGCAGCTAAGATGGCCCAAGAGGGCAAATCTGCTGAGGAAATTAAGGCAGCATTGAAGACCTTACGTGATCATACTTACCTTTACATGGGTGTAACAAGTATTGAGAATATCCTTCGTGGTGGACGGTTAAGCAGATTTGCAGGAACACTTTCAACGCTCTTAAATATCAACTTAGTTTTGATAGTTAAGAATAATAGTTTGGATATTGCAAAACGTGGCCGTGGTCGTAAGACAATTGAAAAATACATGAATAATGTCATGGAAGAAATCAAAGGTTTAGAGAATATCAAAGCTATTGGTATCTCGTATGTTGACAAGATGGATTATGTTAATGAGTTAAAAGCTAAATTAGCTGAAATCGTGCCTGACGTACCGTTGCTTATTAGAGTAACAAGTCCGGTTATTGCTACACATGCCGGTTCAGGTGCCTTCGCAATTGAATTTTATACAGAGTAAAAAGCTGATGATTACATCAGCTTTTTTTTGAAAGATGGATTATTAAATGAAGAAAAAAAGTATTTGGATCATAGTGATCGTAATAATTTTAATTTTAGCAGGAGGTGGGACCTATTATTTCATAAGAAATAATCAACAATCGGAGAGTCAGACGACTGCTACAACTCCTAAAAAAGTTAATAAACCAAAAAAGAAGGTTATCCCTAAGAAAAAGGCTATCAGTATTGTAGCTATTGGGGATTCTTTGACTGAAGGTATTGGAGATTCCAAGTCCGTTGGTGGCGGATATGTCACACGACTTCAATCAAAGGTTCAAAAGAAATATAAAGTTAAGACGCAATCACATAATTATGGTGTTTCTGGTGATACTAGTAGTCAAATTATGGCACGTATCGAGTCGGACAAGAAAATGCATCAAGATTTGCCCAAGGCTGATATCATTACGGTAACAGTTGGTGGAAATGACTTCATGCACTTGTTGCAGAAAAAAGGCATAGACCTAACAGAAGGTAATATTGCTGACGAACAAGTGCAATTTGATAAACGATTAACAAAATTATTAACAGATATTAGAAGTTATAATAGTGATGCACCAATTTATTTGATTGGTATTTATAATCCGTTCAGTATCTATTTATCTAATGTGAAGAATGCTAAAACAGCGTTCATTAATTGGAATGAAGGATCAGCCAAAGTTGCATCCGGATTTAATAAGACCTATTTTGTGGACATCAATAATTTGTATCAAAATAAGAGTATCGATAAAAAAGTTAAAAAAACTGGTGTAAATCCGTATCTTTATAAGAAGGATCATTTCCATCCAAATGGTATCGGCTATGATATGATGACACAAAAAGTTTTTGATAAGGTGAACGATACAACGAAGGAGTGGCTTTTTAAATAATTATGAAGAAGAATTACTGGAAATACGCATTTTTAACATTATTGGCAATTTTAGTGATTGCTATAGGTTATATTGGAATCAAAGGATTTAGTTCATCACCTGATAACTATAAGGTAACTTCGACAATCGATAGTCAAGATGCCAAAGTCTTTACAGTTAACATGGATAAAAAAGAAGCCAATAAGATGGCACAGTATTATCTCAAGAATACATTGAATGATGGTAAAACTGAATATCAATTGGTTTTAAAGAAAGATGCTGAGTTGTCAGGCTCTATTAAATTTTTAGGAGCTAAGATTCACTTTACTATTTTGATGCATCCCTATGCAAAAACTAACGGGGATGTGCTTTTAGTAGCAAAAGAAATGAAAATTGGGGACTTATCATTGCCAATTCCGTTTGTAATGAATTATATTAAGAATAGTTTTAAGACCCCTGACTGGGTAAGTATTAATGGAAACAATAAAACAATCCTTTTGAAATTTACTAAATTCACAACTAAAGATGGCTACGGTATTAGAGCCAAGAATATTGATTTGAAGAATGATAAGTTGTCATTTGAAGTAATGAACAGTAAAATTACTGATAATCAGTAGGAAGGAGTCAGAATGAGACGAAGTTTTTATGAATTTTTAATGACTCTACGAAATGCGGATAGTGTTGAACCTGAGGCGGAGTTTGCAAATAATGCTTTTCGCGATACGTCATTCCCTAAGCATGAAGATAATTATCAAAAAATATCCAATTATTTAGAATTAAATGCTGGATATTTACCAAGTATGACGATTTTTGATGAGGCATTCCAAAAGTATCAGGAAATTGATAGAAAATAGGTGAGGACAATGGTATTACAATGGTATCCGGGGCATATGAACAAGGCAAAAAATCAGGTACAGGACCGATTGAAATTGGTCGATATCGTACTTGAGATTGTGGATGCAAGATTACCTTTTTCATCCAGAAATCCGGTTTTAGAGCAAATAATCGACCAAAAGAAACATATTATTATTTTGAATAAATCTGATTTAGCTGATCCTAAAGTTACAGCTGACTGGAAGTTGAACTTTGAACAAGAGGGAACAAAATCAATCGAGTTAGATGCCAAACATAACAAAGGTTTGGGCAAGATTAAAACATTAATTAGATCAGAGCTATCTGAAAAAATTGAACGTTATGAACGAAATGGTGTTAAGAATTACCAAATCAAGGCTATGTGTATTGGAATCCCTAATGTTGGTAAATCAACTATTTTGAATCGCTTGGTTGGTAAAAATGTGGCAGTTACTGGTAATAAACCAGGTGTAACTAAGAATCAAAATTGGCTCAAAACTAATATTGGAATCGATTTATTGGATACCCCTGGAATTTTGTGGCCTAAAATTGATGATCCAAAAGTGGGAATGAAGTTGGCCTTATCAGGTGCTATCAAAGATAAAATTTATGAACCTGACGATGTGGCTATTTATGCGCTCAATTTCATGGAAACACATTATATGGATCAACTCCAAGAAACATATAAATTGGACAAGTCTGATATTTTTAACCATACAACACCAGAACTTTTGATGACTTTAAGTCAAAAATTTGGTTACAATGACGATTATGATCGTGCAGCAAGACGTATTATCGATGATATTCGTAAATTGAAATTAGGCCGTGTAACATTTGATGTCCCTGGGGAGTTTTATGAAGAATAAACACACCATCAGTGATATTAAGGAAATACTGCTTAATGATGTTATTGATGAAGATTTATTGGAAAATTTATCGAGTGATTCACGTGCAGGTGTTAAAAAATTATTAGAGCAATACTATAAGAAACAAATGCTACACCGTGAATTAGTTGAAAGATTTCATCAAAAAGAATTTTTAGAAAAACCATACTGGGAAAATGATCTACCAGTTGCTGGTGTGGATGAAGTAGGTAGAGGACCGTTAGCAGGACCAGTTGTGACTGCTGCGGTTATTTTGCCATCCAATAATACTTTATATGAAGTAGATGATTCTAAGAAATTGTCGATTGCTAAACGTAATGAATTGTACAAACAAATTTGTGAACAAGCGATTGATATCAGTGTGGCAGTAGGTAGTCCAAGCCTAATTGATCGTGAAAATATTTATCACGCAACTGAATTGACGATGGCTGATTCAATCAATAATCTGTATTTGAAACCAGCTCATATTTTAGTTGATGCGATGACTATACCAGTTGATATTGGTCAAACTAAATTGATCAAGGGTGATTCAAAGTCATTGAGTATTGGTGCCGCTAGTATTGTAGCTAAAGTTGCTCGAGATCGACTAATGACGATGTACAGTAAAATATATCCTGAATTTGGTTTTGAAAGAAATGATGGCTATGGAACTAAGGAACACCTAATGGCTTTAGATAGAGTCGGCCGTACTAAGATACATCGCATGAGTTTTTCACCGGTTAAAAAAATTAATAAATTATATTAAAATGAAGCATCACTTCCGTAATTTGTTTTTAAGGGAGTGATGTTTTTATTATGACAAATTTAACTAGATTATTAATCAAATGCCGTCTGACAGGGATGGTTTCTAACCAAATAATGCTAAAAATTATAAAGATTTCAATAAATAATGGTAACCTAAAGAGTGAAACTTTTAATTTGTTGCATAATGAATGGGGTTCAGCAAAATTTAACGAGTTTCTTCTATTATTTAATCAGCAGTCGGAAAATAATTTAAATGCTATAAATTATTTAGATGAAGAATACCCAGAAATCCTACGAACAATTTATAATCCACCGGCACTCTTGTTTTTTGAGGGAAATATTGCTTTACTTAAAACGGATTGTTTAGCAATCGTGGGTGCTAGACAAGCGACAGATTATAGTTTTCGTTGCATTAGCGGTCTTGTCCCTCGACTGGTAAATCGTTATACTATTGTGAGCGGTTTAGCTAGAGGCGTTGATACATGGGCTCATACGCAGACATTGCAGAATCATGGTAAGACAATTGCTGTTATTGGAAGTGGTCTTGATAGAGTTTATCCAAAAGAAAACCTTCACTTACAGCAACAAATTATGGATAATGGTTTAGTAATTACTGAGTATCCGCCTAAAACTAACATTCAACGTTGGCATTTTCCACAACGTAATCGAATTATCGCTGGTCTTAGCCAAAGAGTTATAATAACTGAAGCTAAGGAACGAAGTGGAGCGTTAATTACCGCTGATCTTGCTCTGGAGAACAATCGAGAAGTACTCGCAATTCCAGGCAGAATCGATGTTGGCCTTTCAGTTGGCTGCAACAAGCTGATTGAAGAAGGCGCAACACCATTGATAAACTTTAATAATTTGTGATATAAATAAGTCAGTTTAAAAAATAATTTATCGTTTGAATTGACAAAATAAAAATCTGTGCTTAATATTATTGAACAGTTTTAATTGAGTTATTTTGGAAAGGAGCACTTTGCGTGCCATCAACACAAAAGAATTTGGTGATCGTTGAATCACCCTCAAAAGCAAAAACAATTGAAAAATATTTGGGACGTAATTACCATGTTATCGCCAGTTTAGGTCACGTTCGTGATTTACCTAAGAGTCAAATGGGTGTTGATATTGAACATAACTACGAACCAAAATATATTTCCATTCGTGGTAAAGGTCCTGTTATTAAGGATTTGAAAAAAGAAGCTAAGAAAGCTAAAAGAGTTTATCTCGCAGCCGATCCGGATCGTGAAGGAGAAGCCATTGCATGGCATGTCTCACATTTATTAGGATTGGAAGACGACGGTAAAAATCGAGTTGTCTTTAATGAAATTACTAAGGACAAAGTTAAACAAGCTTTTAAAACACCGAGAACAATTGATATGAATCTAGTTGACGCTCAACAGGCTAGACGTGTTTTGGACCGATTAGTTGGATATTCAATTTCTCCAATCCTTTGGGCTAAAGTTAAAAAGGGATTAAGTGCTGGACGTGTTCAGTCAATCGCTTTAAAACTTGTTATTGAACGCGAAAATGATATTAAGAAGTTTGTTCCCGAAGAATATTGGACTATTGAATCAACCTTTAAACATAATAAAGACAAATTCAAAGCCAATTTTTATGGATTAGACGGAAAAAAAGCTGAATTAAAGAATAATGATCAAGTTCAAGATGTTTTGGGACGAATCGACAAGAAGTCTGACTTCGACATCGACAAAGTTACTAAAAAGGAACGTAAGAGATTCCCAGCTGCTCCATTTACTACCAGTTCACTTCAACAGGAAGCAAATAAGCGCTTAAACTACAAGACTAGAAAAACTATGATGATTGCTCAACAATTGTATGAAGGAATCAACTTAGGTAGAAAAGAAGGTACTGTTGGTTTAATTACTTATATGCGTACCGATTCTAAGCGTATTTCTAAAGTTGCTGAAGGTGAAGCTTCACAATTTATTCATGAACAATACGGTGAACCCTTTGCAGCAGTCAAGGAACGTAAGGATAAAAACCAAGAAGGCGCTCAAGACGCCCATGAGGCTATCCGTCCCTCATCTGTTATGAGAACACCTAAGTCACTTAAAGACATTCTCAGCCGTGATCAATATCGTTTGTATGACCTAATTTGGTCAAGATTCGTTGCCAGTCAAATGACACCAGCTGTTTATGACACAATGACAGTGGATCTTTCACAAAACGGAGTAATGTTTAGAGCGAACGGTTCAAAGATGAAGTTTGAAGGTTACCGTAAGGTTTACCAAAGCACTTCAGAAAGTAGCAAAAAAGATAACATCTTGCCTGATATTGTGGAAGGTGACACGGCTAAGTTACAAACTAACGACCCAGCTCAACATTTTACTCAACCACCTGCAAGATTTACTGAAGCTTCATTAGTTAAAGCACTTGAAGAAAATGGTGTTGGTCGTCCATCAACTTATGCTCCAACAATTGATACGATTCAACGTCGTTATTATGTAAAATTAAATGGTAAAAGTTTTGAGCCTACTGAACTAGGTGAGATTGTTGACAATTTGATTCAAGATTACTTCCCAGATATCGTCAATATTGACTTTACAGCTAATCTTGAAGACGAACTTGATCACATTGAAGAAGGTAAAGAGGATTGGGTAAAGGTTGTTGACCGTTACTACAAACCATTTGCTAAGGAACTTGAATCAGCTGAAGATAAAATTGAAAAAGTTCAAATCAAAGATGAACCAGCCGGAATGGACTGTGACATCTGTGGTGCTCCAATGGTAATTAAGATGGGGCGTTATGGTAAGTTCTATGCTTGCTCACGTTTCCCTGATTGTCGTAATACCAAGCCAATTGTTAAAGAAATTGGTGTAATTTGTCCTAAGTGTAAGAAGGGACAAGTTATTGAAAGAAAATCTAAGAAGAATCGTATTTTCTACGGTTGTTCTAGATATCCTGATTGTGATTTTGTCTCATGGGATAAACCAATTGGACGTGATTGTCCTAAAGATGGCCATTACTTAGTTGAAAAGAAAGTTAAGGGTGGTCGTCAAGTAATCTGTCCAAGCGGAGATTATGAAGAGGATATTCAAAAATAAAATGATAGAACAAGATTTAATCGATAAATTTGTTGATAATTTAATGATTAATCATCACTACTCAAAAGAAACAAAAAAATCTTATTTGGAAGATATAGATAATTTTGTTTCTTTTTTGCACCAAAATGGTGGGTTTACCGGCTTTACTAAGGTAAATCGAGTTGATGTTGAAACCTATTTAACATATTTGGATGAGAAAGATTATGCCGATGAAACAGTAGCCAGACGAATATCTGCATTGCGTTCTTTTTATAATTTTTTAGTGAAGAATAAATATATTAAACAAAATCCGTTTGATTTGGTGCAATTAAGACATAAAGGACGGAAATTGCCACATTTTTTCTACGAAAAAGAGATGCAACAACTGTTTGATGCTGTTAAAGGCGACGATGCTCTGTCACAAAGAAATTCTGCTTTATTAGAATTGCTCTATGCCACTGGCATGCGTGTTAGTGAATGTGCTAATCTATTATTAGATCAATTGGACTTTTCTAATGGAATCGTTTTAATCCATGGTAAAGGTGACAAGGATCGTTATGTTCCCTTTGGGAGTTATGCGAGAAGTGCTTTAGAGAGGTACTTTGATCAGGGTAGAAAAGAATTAATGACGAAGAATCATCAAGATCATCAATTTGTTTTTGTAAATAATCGTGGTAAAGGTTTGACTAGTCGCGGGATTGAGTATATTTTGGATCAAGTTATAAAAAAAACTAGCTTGACATCCGATATTCATCCGCATATGATACGTCATACATTTGCCACACATATGCTTGATCATGGAGCTGATTTGCGAACTGTTCAGGAACTTTTGGGACATGCTAGTTTATCAACGACACAGATTTATACGCATGTGACAATGGAACATTTACAAAAAGATTATAAAAAGTATTTTCCAAGATAAAGAGAATAAGAGGAAGGTCAATAAATGACTACAATAGTTGCTGTAAAGCATGATGGACACACTGCAATTGCCGGTGATGGACAAATTACATTAGGTGAAAAATATATTATGAAGGGCTCAGCTCACAAAGTAAGACGTATTTTTGATGACCAAGTTGTCATTGGCTTTGCTGGTGGTGTCGCTGATGCTATTACTCTTCAAGATTGGTTAGAGAAGAAACTTAAAGCTTATTCTGGTAATCTAAAACGTGCCGCAGTTGAATTGGCTCAAGACTGGAGAAAAGATCCAACACTTCAAAAGCTTGAAGCTATGTTGATTGCTATGGATAAAGATACTTTGTTACTTATTTCTGGTAACGGAGAAGTTATTGAACCTGATGAAGATGTTGTTTCAATCGGTTCCGGTGGAAACTTTGCACAAGCTGCTGCTATTGCAATGCAACGTCATGCCAAAGACATGAATGCTGAAGAAATTGCTGTTGAAGCAATTAAAATTGCGTCAGGTATTGATATTTTTACAAATGAGAATATTATTTCAGATAAATTTTAATTAGAGTGGAGATTAGTAAATGGATACATTAACACCAAAACAAATTGTTGAACAATTAGACAACTATATTATTGGTCAAACAGATGCTAAAAAGGCCGTAGCGATTGCTTTATACAACCGTTACCGTAGACTACAAGTACCTGAAAAATTGCAACAGGAGATTACTCCTAAGAACCTCTTAATGATTGGACCTACTGGTGTTGGTAAGACTGAAATTGCCAGAAGATTAGCAAAAATCGTTAATGCTCCTTTCGTAAAGGTTGAAGCAACTAAATTTACTGAAGTTGGTTATGTTGGACGTGATGTAGAATCAATGATTCGTGACTTACTTAGTGTTGCTGTTTCGATGGTCGAAAAGGAAAAGATTGAAGAGATTAGACCAGAAGTTCGTCGTGATGTTGATAAACGATTGGTTAAATTATTAGCTCCAGGCGCTAAAAAGGAACAAAAGAAACAAACAAATGCCGACTTTATGGGTATGTTAAATGACATGCAAGAAGGCAAAAATCTAGGCAGTATTTTTGGTGACCCAGATAGTGTGGATGAGGATCCAGATAACAATGCTGAGGTTAGTGATGAAGTTCGCAACCAACGTCTAAGTGTTAAAGAACAACTTGATAAGGGACTTCTTGAAGATGAAGAAGTAACTATCAGGGTTGAAGAATCTAAAAAAGTTGGACCAATGGATGATCAAATGGGCCAAGCAGGCCTTGATATGAGTAACATGATGGAACAATTGATGCCTAAGAAGACTTTAAAGAGAACTTTGCCAGTTAAAGAAGCTCGTGAATTATTGATTCAACAAGAATCACAGAAACATATTGACCATGATGAAATTTATCAAAAAGCAATCGATCGTGTTGAGAATAAAGGAATTATCTTTATTGATGAGTTTGATAAAATTGCTGCTGGCGATAAGAAAACATCAGGTGAAGTTTCTCGTGAGGGAGTTCAACGTGATATTTTACCTATCGTTGAAGGATCACGTGTTAATACTAAATATGGTCCAGTTGATACTGACCATATCCTCTTCATTGCTTCTGGTGCCTTTGCTGAAAGCAAACCAAGTGATTTGATTGCTGAATTACAAGGTAGATTCCCTATTCGTGTTGAACTACAAGACTTGACTGAAGAAGACTTCATTCAAATTTTGACAAAACCAGATAACTCTTTGACAAAACAATATGTTGCGCTTACAAGAGCTGATGGCATACATTTAACATTTACTAAAGAATCCGTGGAAGAGATTGCAAAAATTGCTTTTGAATTGAATAATAGTAACCAGAATATTGGTGCAAGACGTCTATCAACAGTCTTAGAAAAGATTTTGGCAGACATTCTTTATGAAGGTCCAGATATGCAAATGGGTGATATTACTATTACTCGCGAATACGTTCGTGAACAAGTCGGTAAGATTGCTGCAGACCAAGATCTTTCACGTTATATTCTTTAGGGGGAAAAACATGACAGTTTATCAATTGAAGAATGATTTCTTAACGATTCAAGTTAAGTCATTAGGTGCTGAGATTATTAGCATTAAGAATACTGAAGATACAGAATTTATGTGGCAAGCTAATCCAAACGTTTGGGGTCGACATGCTCCTGTATTATTCCCAATCGTTGGTCGCCTGCAAGATAACCATTATTATCTTGATGACAAAGAATACCATATGACACAACATGGCTTTGCTAGAGATGAAGAATTTAGCTTGGATTCACAAACTGATTCTAAATTGGTTTTGAGTTTGATGACTAATGGAGAAAGTTTCGCTAAGTACCCTTATCACTTTAAGTTGAGAATTGTTTATCAATTGGTAAAGGATACGTTACAAGTTTCTTATTTAGTTGATAGTTTGGAAGAATCAAAGGATATGTACTTCTCAATCGGAGCACATCCTGGATTCTCTGTACCATTTGAAGAGGGTTTGAAGTACGAGGATTACAATATCAATGTGGAGCCTACAGAAACTAGAACTTTAATTCCAATCAATGGTAATACAGGTAATGTTGATCTAAATAACGAAAGTAAAGTTGAAAATCAAAGTTTCCCATTGACTCATGAAGCTTTTGCTAAAGATGCGATTGTTTATCGTTTGAATGAGCCTGCTGAAGTAACGATAGCTAGTGATAAGAGTGAACACAGAGTCATTTTAGACACTGGTAACGCTAAATTCTTCGGTATGTGGTCTGCTTATCCTACTGAGGGTAATTTCATGTGTATTGAACCCTGGTGGGGGATTGCCGACAAAGACGACACTGACAACCAATTTAAGACTAAATATGGTATTAATAAATTAGCTCCTCAAAAGCAATTTGAGGCTTACTTTAGTATTTCAATTAAGTAGTCGAATTACTTTAGGGAGAATAAAAAGCACAATGCCTAATAAACATTGTGCTTTTTGCGTTGAAAATAATTATCCTTTGATAAAAAATACCGCCAATTCAAGATACAAATTGACGGTAAATTATTTAATATACAAAGACTTAATGTATTATTTCAATCCAGTTTGTGATTTGTCAGAAACAACACCATTAGTTAAAGTAATAACAACACTAGCACCAGATGAACCATTAATTCCTGATGTATAGTCTAACTTCTTTGTACTAGTTCCTGAAAAAACGACTTCACTATAACCATTTGGTTTTCCTAATTCACTGATGATATCAGATTCGGAAACGCCATTTTGGATTTTATTATAGTTATGTAAAGAGATCTTTTTTGAACGAGAAACTCTCAACTTAGTAATTGCCTTACTAATAGCATGGTTATTGGAGTAGTTGACTACAACAGTTGCACCTTGATCACTATCAGCAACTTCCTTCCAAGTATCAACATCAGTTTTGATACCTTGAATGGTGTTATTAGATGTTGATGAGGGACTACCAAAGATACTTTTGAGTGTCTCTGAAGAAAGGCCACCGTCCTCACTAAGATAAAGACCATTATATTGTTTAAGGGTTATTCCGGAACTCTTTTCACGGGCATTATCCTTTTTGACAACTTTTTGTGTTGAGGTTTCTTTTGAAGAAGTATTACTGCTCTTACTATTTTTATTATTTCCAGTAGTGACAAATAGTCCAGCGAAGACTAATAGACAGATTACGATGACTGCTATCAGCCAAAACCACCATTTCTTATAAAATCTTTTTCTATTTGACCGACGTAATTCAACACGACTAGGATACTTTTTGTCCATGATGGTTCCCCCCTATAGGAATAAATGTTGACGGTGCTTTATAGTCATTTTATCAGTAACGTAAGCTCTATGTGGTAATTATTAAGAAATAATTCGATAAAAAAAGATAAAACTCAATTGAGTCTCATCTTCGTTAAAAATTATTTCTGATTTTTCTCTCGTTGTTGCTTTTTATATCTTAAACCAACTGGAACTAAGTTCTCTTTACCCTTTATCAAACGCTTGATATTGGGGATATGACGGACGTAAATAATAACAGTAATAATTGCTGCCACCGTTGTTAAAATCCAATCATGAAGGAACAACGTTGCAATCGTGAAGAAAAGAATAGTTGAAAGACTCGCAACGCTGACCATACTTGTAAGATAAACGATGGTTGCTAGAAAAATAAAACAGATAACGAAAAGTAGAGGGCTATAGGCAAGCAAGATGCCGGCACTTGTAGCTACGGCTTTACCACCTCTAAATTTCAAGAAGATTGAGTAGCAATGTCCTATAACAGCACAGATACCAACAAAGAGGATCCAGTGACGATCTAAACCAAAGAATACAGGCATCAAAGCACCTAAGGTACCCTTTAGGATATCGATAACTAGAACCAATGTTCCGGCGTATTTGCCGAATACTCGATAGGCATTGGTTGTCCCGACGTTACCACTTCCATAATCAAAGATATTTTTATGAAAAAATACTTTCCCGACAATATATGCAGTTGGAAAAGAGCCAATTAGATAGGCTAAAATGGCACAAATGAGAAGTTTCATTAAAAAATCACTCGCTTAGCTTTATTTTTTTGGTATATTGTTAATCTATGGTGCTTTTATAGAAATTATAGATACCAACCTAGATATTATCCACTACTTTAGCAAAAATTAAAAGATTTCTTATGTACGAACATATATTCGTGCTAAAGTAATAGTGTTATAATATTGAAATATCGCAGTACGTAGTAAATGAAAAAGGAATGATATAAATGCCAAAATCATCTTATGATGATTCGTCAATTCAAATCCTAGAAGGATTAGAAGCTGTACGAAAAAGACCAGGTATGTACATTGGTTCCACTGATTCACGTGGATTACATCACTTGGTATATGAAATAGTTGATAATGCAGTTGATGAAGCCTTGTCTGGTTTCGGTAAGGAAATCAACGTTACCATTAATCATGATAGTAGTATTACTGTTGTCGATCATGGACGTGGTATGCCAACAGGGATGCATTCTTCCGGTAAGCCAACGATTGAAGTTATTTTGACCGTTTTGCATGCTGGTGGTAAATTCTCCGAAAATAGTTACAAGACGTCTGGTGGTCTGCATGGTGTTGGATCTTCAGTTGTTAATGCTTTATCTGAATGGATGACAGTACGTGTTGTTCGTGATCATAAAGTTTATGAGGAACGTTTCGAAAATGGTGGTCATCCAGTTGGAACTTTGAAGAAAACTGGCTCTACCAAAGAAGATAGCGGAACAACAATTAGCTTTAAACCAGATGCTTCGATTTTTCAAACAACTAAGTTTAATTACGATACTTTATCTGAAAGATTAAGAGAATCTGCCTTTTTACTAAAAGGGGTCAAGTTCACCATTACAGATAAACGTGGTGAAGAAGAGAAACAAGAGATTTTCCATTATGAAGACGGTATTCAATCTTTCGTTAAGTATTTGAACGAAGATAAGGATGTTCTTGGTGGAATATTCTATGTTGAAGGAACTAATTCAGGCATGGAGATTGAATTTTCCGGTCAATACAATGATGGATATTCAGAGAATATTATTTCCTTCGTTAATAATGTTCGTACCGCTGATGGTGGGACACATGAAGCCGGAATGAAATCTGGTTTGACGAAAGCCTTCAATGACTATGCTCGTAAGATTGGTCTTTTAAAGGAAAATAGTAAGAATCTTGAAGGTAGTGATGTTCGTGAGGGCCTCTCAGCTATCCTTTCTGTACGTATTCCAGAAGAGATTCTTCAATTCGAAGGTCAGACAAAGGGTAAATTAGGAACACCTCAAGCACGTTCTGCTGTCGATCAACTCATTTATGAACAAATGAGCTTTTATTTGATGGAGAATGGTGAGCAAGCTCAATTGCTTGTTAAAAAGGCTCTTAAAGCTCGAGAAGCGCGTGACGCCGCTAGAAAAGCTCGTGAGAGTACTCGTAATGGTAAGAAGAATAAGAAGACTGACGGGTTACTTTCAGGTAAATTAACGCCGGCCCAATCGAAGAATCCTGACAGAAACGAATTGTTCCTAGTCGAGGGTGATTCTGCTGGTGGTTCTGCTAAGCAAGGTCGAGATCGTAAGTTCCAGGCTATTTTGCCATTGCGTGGTAAGGTCTTGAACACTCAAAAGGCTAAACTTGAAGAAATTTACAAAAATGAAGAAATCAATACGATGATCTATACGATTGGTGCCGGTGTTGGTGCTGATTTTAAATTGGAAGACCGTAATTATGACAAAGTTATTATTATGACCGATGCCGATGATGATGGTTCACATATTCAAATTCTTTTGTTAACATTCTTCTATCGCTATATGAGACCACTTGTTGAAGCTGGTCACGTATATATTGCTTTACCACCTCTATACAGAGTTCAAAAGGGTAAGGGTTCAAAGATCAAGATGCAATATGCTTGGACACCTGATGAACTTCAAGATGCGATTAATAATATTGGTAAAGGTTATGAACTACAAAGATTTAAGGGTCTTGGTGAAATGAATGCCGACCAATTGTGGAGCACAACTATGGATCCAGAAACTCGTATTTTAATCAGAGTAAATATTGATGATGCTGCATTGGCAGAACGTCGTGTTACTACTTTAATGGGTGATAAGGTTAAACCACGTCGTGATTGGATCGAAGATAATGTTCGTTTCAATGGTACCGAAGAGGGAGACAATATTTTGGAAAAGGTCGATGACGATGTTGATCCAATTGATAGTAAAATTGTCGACGATTTATTGAATAAGGAATAGGTGATAAATAGTGACTGAAAATTCTCCTAAAATTCAAGATATCTCGCTCGAAAAAATCATGGGAGATCGATTTGCGAGATATTCAAAATCAATCATTCAAGAAAGAGCGTTACCAGATATCCGTGATGGTCTAAAGCCAGTTCAACGAAGAATTCTCTATTCAATGTTTTTGGATGGAAATACTTTTGAAAAGAGTTTTAGAAAATCAGCTAAGGGTGTTGGTAATGTTATGGGTAACTTCCATCCCCATGGTGATTCTTCAATTTATGAAGCCATGGTTCGTTTGTCGCAAGACTGGAAGTTACGTAATCCTTTAGTTGAAATGCATGGTAATAACGGTTCAATGGATGGTGATCCACCTGCTGCGATGCGTTATACCGAGGCTCGTTTGAGTAAAATATCGGGTGAAATGCTTCGTGATATCAATAAGGATACTGTTGATGAGGAATGGAATTTTGATGATACAGAAAAGGAACCTAAGGTTTTACCTGCCAGATTCCCTAATCTATTAGTCAATGGTGCTACTGGTATTTCAGCCGGTTATGCGACTGAGATTCCACCTCATAATCTAGGTGAAGTTATTGATGCAACTATCAAGATGATCGATGATCCTGATGTTACTTTGGATGAACTGATGAAGATTGTTAAGGGACCTGATTTTCCTACTGGTGGTATCTTACAAGGTGCACAAGGAATCAGGGATGCTTATACAACAGGTCGTGGTAAGGTTTACCTCAGATCTAAAACATCAATTCAAGAGATTCGTGGACATAAATCGCAAATCGTTATTACTGAGATTCCTTATGAAGTAAATAAGGCTCTCTTGGTTAAGAAAATGGATGAAATGCGTGTTCTTAAACGTGTTGATGGAATTGCTGAAGTTCGTGATGAAAGTGACCGTCAAGGGCTTTCTATCGTGGTTGAATTGAAGCGTGATGTTGATGCCCAAGGTATTCTAAACTATTTATTCAAGAATACCGACTTGCAAGTTTCATACAATTTCAATATGGTTGCGATTGCTGACATGCGTCCTCAGCAGGTCGGTTTGGTTCAAATCTTGAAGGAGTATATTAAACATCAAGAAGACGTCGTCTTACGTCGTAGTCAATTTGATTTGAATAAAGCTAAGAAACGTCTTCATATCGTTGAAGGTTTAATTAAAGCTCTATCAATTCTTGATAAGGTTATTAAGACTATTCGTTCAAGTAAAAACAAATCGGATGCTAAGACTAATTTAGTTAAAGAATATAAATTTACTGATGAACAAGCTGAAGCAATTGTTTCATTGCAATTGTATCGTTTGACTAATACTGATGTTACAGAGCTTGAGAAAGAAAATGCTGAATTAGATAGTCAGATTGCTAAATTTACAAAGGTTATCAATAACCCTAAAACTTTGATGAAAGTTATTAAGAAAGAATTACTTGAAGTACGTGATACATACGCTGACAATCGTCGTACTAAAATTGAGGCTAAAGTTGCTGAGATTGAAGTTGATACTAGAGTATTAGTTGCTAGTGAAGATGTTAGATTGTTAGTTAGTCACGATGGATATGTTAAACGTAGTAGTTTACGTTCATATCAAGCTTCTAGTGATACTGATAATGGTTTAAAGGATGAAGATTATCCAATTATTGATACAAATGTTAATACATTGGATCATGTCTTTATCTTTACCGATAAAGGTAATATGATTTACCGTCAGATTTTTGAAATTGAAGATAGTCGTTGGAAGGATACCGGTTCTCATCTTTCTCAAGTTGTTGGGTTAGACAGTGATGAATCTATTCTGAAGGCATTTGTCTTTAAGGATTTGAAGGAAACTGGAAACTTCCTAATTGGAACTAATGAGAACTACATTAAGCAGGTTGCTTTTAAAGACCTCTTACCAGGTAGGACTTATAAATCCAGAGCTTCCAAGTATTGTAAATTAAAGAGTCCAGATTCAAGTGTAATGGATGTTTATTACGAACCAACTGATTCTAAGAAGTTAGTTTATGTCTTTACACAACATTCATATGCTTCAGCATTCCCAATTACAGAAGTACCTGTTGTTAGCGGAAAAGCCGTGGGTGTTAAATTTGTCAGTCTAAAGGATGACGATAGTTTGGCTGGATATTTCTTAGCTAGTGATGATAACGATAAAATTGCTGTCCTAACTCAACGTGGTTCGTATAAACAAATGAAACTTGATGAGATTCCAGTAACAAGTCGTGCCAGACGTGGTGTCTTGACGCTTCGTGAGCTCAAACGACAACCACATCGCATTTTGTTAGTTACTAATGTGGCTAATAATATGAGTCTTTCAATTATTACCGATAATAATAAAGAAATTGAAGTAGATCGAGCTGCACATCAAAGTACTGACCGTTATTCTAATGGTTCATTTATCATGGATCCAGCAACAGATGGACAACCAATTAGGTTTGTGAAAAAAATTGAGGAAAATCAGTAATATAAACAGCATAATTTAATTTTATATAGTATTATTATCTTATTGATTACATTAATTTTTACTTTCACAAATACCTAGGAGGGTCCTCTTATTGTTAGATGAGAAGTCAAGAAGAGTCTTTAGTTCTAAAGCTCTAAATTATTTTGATGAACTAACTAAGAACATGAGCTATACCAAAACAGCTCAGTTATTAGGAATTACGCAACCTGCTTTGACGCAACAAATTAAAAAGATTGAACATGTGGTTGGAGTACCATTGTTTTATAGTGTCGGTAAGAAGATATATTTGACTGATGCCGGTAATTCATTGTTAAAAGCTACGCATCAAATGTTTGATTTGATTAATAATGTGACCGATAAAATTCAACAAGAATCTTCAGAAAAAGTTGGTACTATTAGTATTGGACTTCTTTCTACCGCTGAATCAGCTGTAATTGAAGATTTTATCGTGGAGTATAATCGAATCAATCCTAATGTTGTGATTGATTTGAATTTGTTAAATCGTAAAGAACTTTGGGATAATATCCAAAATAATCGAATCGATTTAGCAATTATGTATTTACCAGATAAAAATATAAAAAGTTGGAAAATTTACAAGTCTAAAAAAATCATTAGTGATAACATTATGCTGATCCACAATAACGAGAAGTTTAATAATAAAGAGAGCGTTTGTTACAAGGATGCAATTTCTAAACCTTGGGCAACTTATCTCAAGACTTATTACTTCTCAGAACTTATTAGTGAACGATTTAGGGATGCACTAATTGATTCACCCAAGGTTGTCGCTAGATTTTCTTCACCGTATCAACTTTTGAAATTTGCACAAGAATCTGAGGATGTTTATACGGTATTGCCATTGAGCTTTTGTATTGCACATGAGCCAATGTTTACGTTATATCAAACACCGCTTGAACCAGCTATATCAAGTGATCTATCATTTGTATATCGAGAGGATAAAGAAAAGATTCCACGGATTGAGGATTTCCTTAGCGAATGGGATGATTTCTTAACTAAAATGAGTTATATCGACCGTCTTAAATCTTCAAGATAAATATTATAAAGGGGTATATGTACACATGCCAAAGGAAAAAGAATTAGTTTTCGGACACAAGAATCCAGATACAGATGCTGTTTCAGCAGCCATCGCTTATTCATACTTACAAAATCAACTAGGTTACAACACTGAAGCCGTTGCTTTGGGTGAACCAAACCTAGAAACTAAATTTGTTTATAATCATTTTGATGCTAAATATCCTCGTGTTATTTCAGCTATTAATGGTGAAGTTAAAAAGGTTATGTTAGTTGATCATAACGAAAAGCAACAAACTGTTCCTGATATTGATGACGTTGAAATCACACACGTTGTAGATCACCACAGAATTGCTAACTTTGAAACAAAATTGCCTTTATACTATCGTGCAGAACCAGTTGGTTGTGTAAGTACAATTGTTTGGAAGATGTACAACGAAAATGATGTTAAGGTTCCAGCTAAGATTGCTGGTTTGATGGCTTCATCAATTATTTCTGACACTTTGTTATTGAAATCACCTACAACAACTGATGAAGATGTTGCTGCATTGAAGGATCTTTCAAAGACTGCTGGAATTGATTATGAAACATATGGTCTTGAAATGTTAAAAGCTGGTACAAACTTAGACAGCAAAACAACTCAAGAATTGATCGACATGGATGCTAAGAGCTTTGACATGAAGGGGAATAGTGTACGTATTGCTCAAGTTAATACTGTTGATATTGCTGATACTTTGAAGCGTGAAGATGACTTTGTTAATGATATCAAGTCTGAAAATGCTAAGAATGGTTACAATCTATTTGTACTTTTGGTTACAAATATTCTAACAAGTGACACTACTGGTATTATTATTGGTGATGACGCTGCTGTTAAGACATTTGAAGCTGCTCTTAATACAAAGGTTGAAGATAACAAGGCTGCATTACCTGGTGTTGTATCTCGTAAGAAGCAAGTTGTTCCCCCATTGGATGAAAAATTCTAATATATAATTTATGAAAACACTTTCACTTATGAAATAAATAAATAATTATAGAAAAATGGATTCGTTTTCTTGAAAACACTTTCACTTTTCTGTTATAATATCTACATCCTGAAACTGCTGGATAATTATCTGGCAGTTTTTTATGTGGGTTGCTAATGGAAAACTAGATAATTACTTGTCTAATTGCTTCATTGTCTTGAACAACCATCGCTTTGTAAATTGTCTGTAAATTCACTGAAATTTTATATCTAATATCTGAAACGTTTGTTAATATGAATTGGAAATTAAGTAATATTGTTTCTTGTGCGAGAATGGATAAAGTATTGGTTTGGAATGGATCAAAGTGGTTAGTTCACTTATTTGGATACTATTTTGAGACATTCCTAGTGTTTTGGTACTTTTGTACCCGTAGTTCGCTAAGAGAATGAAATATTAGTCTTATTTTTTAAGAGGGAGTTTTATTAATGAATGCAATGAATCTATTAATTGGCCTTATGCCAATGATCGGATGGGGACTATTTCCTATCCTTACTGGTAAGTTCGGTGGGAAACCAGTTAATCAAATCCTTGGAGCAACATATGGTACATTAATTTTTGCGGTAATAGTCGCATTAGTACGTCAGACACCAATGTTAGGTGGAAAACAATTTCTATATACTTTCTTATCTGGTGCATGTTGGTCATTAGGTCAGATCTTGGTATTTTATGCCTTTTCCGAAATGGGTGTTTCTAGAACAATGCCAATCTCAACTGGGTTCCAATTAGTTGGAGCTTCATTATGGAGTGTCTTTGTTCTTGGTGAATGGGCCAAAGGTAGTGCTAAGGTTATTGGTTTTTCAGCCATTATCCTAATTATCTTCGGTGTATGGTTAACAACATTTAGTGAGAAGAAGTTGCCTAAGGCAGACGGTGGAATGAACGCCGTTAAGGGTGTAATCTTGGTAGCTTTCGCTGAAGTTGGTTATCTTGGTTATTCAGCCTTTCCTCAAGCATTTAAGAGTATGGATGGATTTGAAGCCTTCCTACCACAAGCTTTAGGTATGGCAGTTGTAGCAACTATCTTTGCTTTTGCTACTAAACAGAATCGAGCATCGAAACCGTTTAAAACAAAGAGTTCTTATACTAATATCATTAGTGGATTGTTCTTTGCCTTTGCGGCTTTGACTTACTTAATTTCAGCTAGACCTTCAGTTAATGGTTTAGCTACTGGTTTTATTCTTTCACAAATGAACGTTATCATTGCTACTTTAGGTGGTATCTACATTCTTCATGAAAGAAAGACGAAAAAGGAAATGGTATTCATCTTATCAGGATTGGTCTTAGTTGTCATTGCTGGTAGTGTTACAACACTTCTATAATCATATATAAAAGAAAACACGTCGAAAATTAATTCGACGTGTTTTTATTTATATCAGAGAGTTTATAAAAATTTAATTGAATTTGTATCTTATTCATACAAAATTGGGAGGATATTTATTTACGTAGTATTAATGAGAAAATTATATTTGTAATGTATATCTAAGGAGTATATTTATCAGATAGTTTCCTCTATCTGACAAGACCAATATAGTTCCATTAGATTCAGTAGTTAAATAATTTGCTCATTCTTATTTAGTATATTTACGCAATTTTGGAGGAGTATAGGACGTAATAAATTGACCGATTTCATCTAAAGAATCGCTAAAGAGTAGTGTTTGACGAGCCTTTGGGTCAAGAAATTTTTTCTCGGTCATTGAATCAAAGAAACTTTCCAATTCGTCATAATAGTGATTGATATTATAAAAGATACAAGGCTGTTCGATTTCGCCAATAATCGTCCAGGAGAAGGCTTCTGACATTTCTTCCAAAGTTCCTGGACCACCGGGAAGGGCAATGCAGGCTACAGAATCATTTAACATGGCCTCTTTTCTTTGATTCATTGTCGGTAAGATATCCAATTTGGATAACCCCGTGTGAGCTAGTTTACGATCAAAAAGTTTTTGAGTAATAATTCCGTGAACTGAGCCACCATTTTCTAAAACACTGTCAGCAATAGTTCCCATTAAACCATAGCTGCCACCACCATAAGTTAAACCGTAATTATTTTGAACAATCCATTTCCCAAGTTTATTTGCTCCAACTTGATAGGATTTATCGGTTCCAGTAGATGCCCCACAATAAACTGCAATATTTTTCATATTTGTTATTCTCCACTCTGAAGATTCTTCATTTAATTAATCTACTTTAAGAAAATATTTGGCTCGATTACTAGTATACAATAAGAGCCAAACAGTGTCTTACTAGCGACTTTTAATAAAAATAATCAAACGCCATGATATATTTTAAAATTGGAATACAAAAATATAAATCACGTGTTATTATAAAACTGAATAGGATATCTATCCTCTGAAGTGGAATAGGTATCTAGATTGGGGGAGGTTAATTATGACAGTAAAACATCCACTTCAAAGATTTATCGAAAATGATTTACACAGCAACGTTACAGAAGTCGCTGACAAGTTAAATCCTTTTACTAAAGACGAAATTACTCAATGGATAGCCGATAATAAATTGATTGGCGACCTTCCGATTGAGTTTAAAAGATCTCTGGTTGCTCTAAAAGCAGATCAAACTTATAGTCGAACATATTCTAATTTATTAGGTTATCAAGTGGCTTGGCTAAAAGATAGAGATAAATATCAGGGTGTGCTCAAAGAAAATACAGAAAATGATTATTTGAGTAATGAATTTCAAACGACTTTGTTGGAACAATTGCGTAAGGATAAACGAATTAAGAATCTTATTGTTCAAGAACGTGCAGAAAAGAAAGCCAATGGAGCTATTTCGTGTATTTTGGAATTTAGAGGTCATGCGACTTTTAAATATACATTTTTCAATTTAGAAATGGACCCACATTTAAATTATGGAGATGATAAAGCATATGTTAGTTATTACGATCGACATCAGTGTTTGCCATTTCCTAAAGTAAACGATAGTGAATATGATAAATTATCTTGCAACGATAAAATGGATGATTTATATGATGATGAAGATAACTTTTACTCTTTGGCAATTATTGTAGAAAAAGAATACGATATGGCAAAATTGATTTTGGATATTACTAAAAAGAATAATTCCAATAATGAAAGCATTAAAGATTCTGAAGATGTTAAGTATCATCAAGTACAACATGGATTAACTAGGGATGATTTTTTAGGAAATTAAAAGACTCGTGAATATTTCACGGGCCTTTTTACGTACTATTAAATATCAAAGTTAGTTTCTCGTTTTAAACGACGGTAATACAAAACTGAAGCGGTGTCTAAAGCATCCAGAGCTCGTTGTTGATCATCAGATAGACTGTTTGTACTTAAAGCAAGCAATATAAAAGTTGTATAAAGTTTTTTGGGAGCCAAATCGAGATTTGTGGTATCACTATCACGTTTTAAATCACGGTGTAGAGCTGGTACGGTTAAAATTGGTGTATTGGCACCTTTATTTCTGCTCAAGAATAAGTTGTTATTATCCCAATAAGTTCGGTAAGGTTCGATATAGTCTTGGTAGAGTTTTAAAAACTTTTCTTCATCATCATTGAAGGCTAATTGATTAAATTTCTTGTAGAAGTCAGGCATCAGAGCTTCTTTATAATTGAAACCTTTTGAGATTATCAGAATGAGTAGTCTAGTATAAACACTTAGGTCAGCTTGTAGGTAGTAGGGTAGCTTTAAAAAGACCGCTGTGGGGAAATCTGACTGTTTGGGTACAGTTACACTATTAATGTTTAAAGTTGGTATTTCGGGCGTTTTTTTGACTCCAAAGAGGTATTTAAAGTAAACATTGAGGTTACTGATAACTTTGTTGATGGTACTTGGACTTAGTTGGAGGTTATCCAACATAAAATTTTTAAATAAGCGCACATCCATTTCATGGACGTCCTTGATATCTTCGGATATTTTATAGTCAGTATTGTGTTGAATTGTGTAAGTAAAAAAGTCATTGAGAGAATTCATATATTCAGTGTGAGCTTTAGGCGAGATGTGTCTGGTTTTTAGATAAGCATCGAAACCAGCTAAGTAAGGTATTTTAACCATATTAAGACCTCCTGTTAAACATTATACAGTTAGTTAAATGTAGAATAAAATATGATATTTTTGCTAATAGAAAATGCCGCCAACTCAAGGGATGAATTGTGCGACATTATAGAAGATTCTCTGATTCATAAAAATTAGTTAACGTTGATATCCAAAACTTTTCCACCAGCGTTAATATCTTGTTCCTCAAAGCTGCCCATTTCCTTAACGGCATCAGAATTAGTAATGATCGTCATTACAGCAGTATCTTTCTTAGCAGCTTTAACTTGTTCAAGGTCCATAGTAGCTAATTTTTGACCTGCTTTAACTTTGTCGTTTTCTTTAACAAAGACTTCAAAGGGAGCACCCTTCAATTCAACGGTATCGATACCCAAATGAAGCATTACTTCCAAGCCATGAGCTGAGGTAATCATTAAAGCATGTTTTGTAGGGAAGACAGTTCCAATAATTCCACCGATAGGAGCAACTATTTCATTGTCACTAGGAGTAACAGCGTAACCGTCACCCATTAATTTTTGTGAAAAGACTGGATCGCTGACTTTATCCAAGTGTATCAATTTACCATTTGCTGGTGAAACGAATTCATCAACCTTTTTTCTAGAAAATAATCCCATATTTGAACTTCCTCCTTAAAATGCTTAGCGAATTATTACTGTGACATGCAAATATATTATTGATGAAGAGTCGCAGTTAATATTGCTTAATACGCCTAAAATAAACTACGTTAAATCAATTATAGGAAATTTAGTGTACGTTTTATGAAAATGTCCTGTAAGCGCTTAACCACTAATATATAGTATAACTACTGAAACAAAATTTCAATAAAAATTGTAATAGTAGAACTAATTGTAATAAAAAAACAAGAAATTTAATAATTTTAGGGATGTATTCGATTAAAATTCTTTGTAAAAAATTGGTTTACGTTATAATATCTGGACAAGTGAGGTGGATGAAATGCCAAAAGTAATTTATTATCATGAATTTCCGATTAACCAACATACATATATCATAGGAGCTACTGCTGAAGGGTTAGCTTTTGTAGGATCAGAGGACGGAGATGTCAGTGAACTACAGAAATTTTATCAAGATGAGTTGATTGATGATAAACAGGCGGTTAATGATTATGCGATACAGATTGCGGAATACTTAAATAAACAACGCCAAGCATTTACCTTGCCAATCGATATTTCTGGAACTGCCTTTCAAGAGAAGGTTTGGAGACAAGTAGTAGAAATACCTTATGGTAAAACGACTAATTACACGAAGATTGCTGCAGCAATTGGACGACCTAAGGCAGTTAGGGCAGTGGGTACAGCAATTGGGAAAAATCCTATTTTAATGGTAATACCATGTCATCGAGTTTTAACTAAAGATAACGATTTAGGTGGCTATCGTGGCGGCCTAGATATGAAACGTTCATTATTAAAGCTGGAAGGAAGTCTATAAAAAATAGATTTCCTTTTTACTTTCGCTAAAAAAAGGTATATACTCGTTTTTGTCAAATAGGTGAGTAATCACTTACTCACTATATATACGGTGCGGAGGTAGCATAATTTATGAGTGAAACAGTAATTTCTTTACGTAATATTACGAAAAAATTTGGTAAACAGACGGTCTTAAATCAAATTGATTTTAAAATCCCTCGTGGTCGAATCATTGGTTTAATAGGCCCTTCAGGTGCAGGAAAGTCGACTATTATCAAGATTATTCTAGGGATGGAAGTGGCGGACACTGGTTCTACGACAATTTTTAATCAAACGATGCCCAATCGAAAGCTCTTGGGACGAATTGGATACATGGCACAATCAGATGCATTATATGAACAACTGACAGGACGTGAGAACTTAAAGTTCTATGCGGACATGAAAGCCGTTAAAGGATCGGCAGCAACGGAACAAATTAAACATATTGCTCAAGTCGTTGATTTAACAAAGGACTTAGACAAGCGTGTTAGTGGTTATTCTGGAGGGATGAAACGACGTCTATCATTAGCAATCGCTTTGTTAGGATTTAATGACATTTTAATTTTGGACGAGCCAACAGTTGGCGTGGACCCAGCGTTGAGAAGAAAAATTTGGTCAGAACTACAGAATTTGCGTGATAAAGGGATGACAATATTAGTTACGACTCACGTAATGGATGAAGCTGAATTAACTGATGAAGTGGCTTTGCTACTAGGTGGACAGATTATTGCCTATAATGATCCAGCCAGTTTAAAGCAAAGCTATAAAGTGGATTCAATTGAAGAAGTATTTTTGAAAGCAGAGGCAATGCAAAAATGAGAACACTATCAATCGCGAAACGAGTAGGGAAAGAATTATTAAGAGATAAAAGAACCTTAGCATTAGTATTTCTAGCACCAATTTTAGTTTTATTCTTGATGAAATTGGTCTTTTCAGTTAATTCGTCAACAGATGTTAAAATAGCGACAGTCAATGTCTCAAGCAGTTTGGTCAAGACAATCGATAAAACTAAACACGTTTCAACTAAGGCATATAGTACTAAGGCAAAAGCTAAGAAATCATTATCTGATAAGAAAGTTGATGCGATAATCGACTATAAGGATAGTGACTTTTATGTAACATATGCTAATACCGATGCTAGTAAGACTAGTGCAACTAAAATGGCATTAAAGAGCTCTATTATCGTTAATACAACGAATAAGTTAAAAGATACGTTACAAAAGATTCAGTCACAAATGCCAAATGCACCACAAACGAAGCAACATAAAGTAAAAATTCATAATAAATACTTATATGGTGACAGTAATACCAATTTCTTTGATAAAATTGTACCTATACTAATGGGATTCTTCGTCTTCTTCTTTGTCTTCCTTATTTCAGGGATGGCATTATTGAATGAAAGAACTTCAGGGACCTTGAATCGTTTACTAGCAACACCGGTCAAACGTTCAGAAATAGTCTTTGGTTACATGTTGAGCTATGGGGTCTTAGCAATCGTACAGACGCTAATTGTCGTATTATTTACTATTTGGGCATTAAAAGTTGAGGTAGTTGGAAACATTCTTTACGTAATTTTAATTAACTTCGTCTTAGCCTTGGTTGCTTTAGCATTTGGTATCTTAATGTCGACATTTGCTAAATCAGAGTTTCAAATGATGCAATTTATTCCATTGATCATCGTTCCTCAGATATTTTTCTCAGGAATCATTCCGTTAGATACGATGGCAAATGGGGTTAAAGTAATATCCTATATATTGCCTTTGAAATACGCTGGGGATGCTTTAACAGGAATAGTCATGTCTGGTGATGGCTTCGTCAAAATAGTACCGTCAATCTTAATATTATTGATATTTTTGGTAGTTTTAACGTTATTGAATATTATCGGATTGAAAAAATATAGAAAGGTCTAGGATAATGGATAAAGCATTTAAGGATTTAGATGATTGGGTAACCGGCAGTGACATGCCTAATGGTAAGAAGCGAGTTTTGAAAGCTGCGGTAAAATTATTTTCTAAACAGGGTTATGATGGAACCTCCACGGCACAAATTGCTGAAGAGTCACAAATGAGTCAGGCGACTATTTTCAAATATTTTAAATCTAAGAATGATTTGTTGATGTTTATTATCCAACCGATAATTGAACATATTTTACCGATATATGTGGAAGATTTTGTTAAAGAAGTTAATGTTAATAAGTCTAGTTTGGAACAAATGGTTCATTTCATAGTACATAATCGTTATCAATTCTTGCTTCAGAATAAAGATGCCTTTATCATTCTGATATCACAAGTTTTGATTAATGATAAGATTAAGGACATGTTACTGGAAAAGCTTAATGTGATGAAGAATGTCTTTATTGATAACGTTTGGGCAGCATTAAAAGAGACTAATGAGTTAAGGGATGATATTGAGGTAATTCAATTCATTCGTGTTATGGCTGGACAAATAGCGTTTTACTTTTTGCAGACACAACGAGTTTTGACCCCTAGGGATGCTGATGAGACTGAGCATGATCTTCAAGAAATTGAAAGATCAATCATTTTAACAATTAAGAAATAAACTGGGTCAGAAAAGCTAGCTGTGATATGCTTTAATATATAATTTGCACAAAGGAGTAATACCTTGAATTTGGAATCTATTTTAAAAGAAGAATTTGGTTACGATACATTCCGCCCCGGTCAAAAAGAACTGATTGAGAAGATTCTTGATGGTCAAAAGGCCATGGGTATTATGCCGACTGGTGGTGGTAAGTCAATTTGTTACCAATTGCCAGCAACAATTTTGCCAGGAATTACACTTGTTGTCTCACCTTTGATTTCTTTAATGAAGGATCAAGTGGATAGTTTAAATGAAGTGGGAATTCATGCAACGTTTTTGAATAGTACTGTTGAATGGCATGACCGTGAAGAACGGATGCGCTATATCGAAAATGGTGCGGTTAAATTGTTATTCGTTGCACCAGAAAAAATTGTTGATGATGAATTTTATAGTTGGTTATCTCAGTTAGATATTTCTTTAATTGCAATTGATGAAGCTCACGTTCTGTCCTCTTGGGGACATGATTTTCGTGATAGCTATCTAAAAATGGTTGAACCTTTGAAACAATTACCAGGCAAGCCAGCTTGGTTAGCTTTAACAGCAACAGCAACTGAACAAGTTCAAGATGATTTAGCTGATATTTTGGACATACCTTCAGCAAATATTGTTAAAACTGGTTTTGCTCGGGTCAATTTAACTTTGAAAATTGAACGTGGTGTTGATAAGGCAGAATTCGTTTCTAATTACGTACGAGAGCATATTAATGAATCAGGTATTATTTATGCAGGCCGGCGTGAAGACGTTGATAACATTTATAATTATTTGCAGAAGCATGATGTAAAAGTTGGTCGATATCATGCTGGATTGAGTGATGAGGAACGTCATCAGCAGCAAGAGGATTTCTTATACGATAAAACTAACGTAATAGTTGCGACTAATGCTTTTGGAATGGGAATCAATAAGACCAACGTTCGTTATGTTATTCATTTTACGATTCCCGGAACAATTGAAAGCTATTATCAGGAAGTCGGGCGTGCAGGACGTGATGGATTGCCTGCCGAAGCAATTTTGTTGTATGCTCCAGCTGATTTAAACCTGCATCGATTCTTTATTGATCGTTCGCAAGGTGATGACCAATACAAGTTAAGTTTGAAGAATAAGCTTTTCAAAATGAGTCAATATGCAGAAACAGAGTCATGTTTAATGAAGTTTATCCTTGATTATTTTGGAGAGGCTGATACTAGTCCTTGTGGTAAGTGTTCTAATTGTTTGGATAATCGTGAGGTAGTGGACATTACATCGGATGCTCAGAAGGCTTTAAGCTGTATCGTTAGGATGGATCAACGTTATGGTAAAAAAGTTATTACACGGGTTCTAGTGGGCAAAGATGATATGGCTAATGATTGGCGTCATTTTGAAAAACTATCAACTTTTGGGATTTTTAAGGATAATACGTTAAAGGAAACAAGTCGATTGATTGATTTCCTTACTGCTAATGGATTTTTAAAGAGTAGTGGTGGGGAATATCCAACATTATTATTGTCTGATAAGGGTCTTAAAGTTCTAAAAGGTAGCATTAATGTTTCCAGAAGGAGACAGCCTGTGAATGTTTCAGCTCCTAAGACAATGGTTGCTGATGGTAGTTTTGACGTTGATCTATTCGAAAGATTACGTAAGTTACGTTTGGAACTTGCTAGAAAACAAGCAATAGCACCATTTATGATTTTTTCTGACAAGACGCTTAAGAATATGTGTGAGCAACTACCAACTGATAGTGAGGAGTTCCTGGCAGTCAGTGGGGTAGGAAAGATGAAATTGGAACAGTATGGTGAACTTTTTATTAACGAAATCAAAGATTTTCAAACTAATTAAAGGTGTTTCAAATTATTTAGGTAATTTGGAGCATTTTTTTGTTGGATAGTATTTTTAGGATGGAGAACAATTAAAATTAAATGTTTTACGAAAACAAAGCCCTGAAAATAGAAAAATAGGGCAGTACGACCAGAATGCCGGTCTAATAGGTATTAGGGAGGATTAAATAAAAGAAATAATAATAAAAACGGATTATAAGGCTAAAAAAGTTTAAAATAATACCGTCAGATTGATTGTGAGGGACCAATTTAAGTCAAATAATGGTCAGTTGATAGTGAAAATAATGAACTTGAACGCTGAGAACGCGATAACTTTCTATAAAGTGAAAATAGAGTATTCAAAAAATTAATTTAAAATATTTGTTTTACGAAAGCATATAACAACAAAAACAAAAAAAGAAAATAGTATATCTAAAAATCTATAAAAGCAGGGGGAAGATTTGAAAAAAATAGCAATTATTTCAGATATTCATGGTAATTTGACTGCCCTTCAAAATGTCATTAAAGATGCTGAAAAGGAGGAGGTTGATGAATATTGGTTTCTCGGCGACCTTCTGATGCCCGGCCCTGGTACTAATTCTATCTTGAAGCTTCTAGATTCAGTCAATACTACCCTTAAAATCCGCGGTAACTGGGACGATTTCCTCTTCGAGGATATATTATCTATCAGCAAACAGTACATCGATGAGCCTCAGACCTCTTACATTGTTGAGTTGATCAAGTACGTTACTGAACATACCTCAACCCAGTATTTGGATCAGATGGAACATTGGCCAATAGCCGCTGAAACGTCTGTTAATGGTCTTAATATACTGTTAGCACACAATTATCCAGCAAAAAATTTTGGTCACGAACTCTTACCATATGAAAAACAAGAGAATTTTGACCAATTATTGTTTACTAAGCCATATGACATTGCCATATATGGACATACACACCATCAGTTACTCAGAACCAGCAGCAATGATCAATTGGTGATTAACCCTGGTTCAGTTGGACAACCATACACTGCTTGGAAAAAGTTTGGCGTTGACAGACGCGCTCAGTACGCGATTCTAACTTTTAATGATACTGGTTATGGTGGAATTGATTTTAGAAAAGTTGATTATCCAATTTCTGATGAATTAAAACTTGCTGAAGAAAAAAATTTACCATTCTATGAACTGTATAAGAAAATCTTCACTGAAGGAAAATCATTTACACATAATGATGCAGCTTTAAATGAATTGATTGATAAATACAATTACAAAGCTGATGTTTTAAAATACTTGGATAAGTTGGATCATTTGAAGAAATAATGTAACTTCTTATAATACATATTATGTAACCTTAGATGTGAAATTCTCTTTTAATAGTAAATATTATAATTTTGAATCACTTCTCTATTTGCTCCTCTCTTGGATCGATATTCATGATGTTATTTATTAATCAATTCTATTGTTAACATCAAAAAGCAATCTACTAAGTTAATATCTAGTAGATTGCTTTTTGATTTATACATATTTTAGATGGATTTAATAATATTGCCAGAATAAAATTGAAGTCTCATTCAATAACCGGCGTTGCTAAACTGGTTAATTAATGGTACTTGTGATTGTAAATTTTACCTCTAACCCGTGAAATTTTATATTTATGTTACCAGTCACATAAATAACTAGATTATTTCTTAAAATTAGTTCATTGATTTTTAATCACTATAATAACAATCTCAATTGAGAAATTACAGTTTTAATGTCTGGTCTCAGTTCAAATGGAATAGTTCTAAATCTTCTTTTGAAATCACTTGTACTTGCAATTACATCGATAAATTCTTCTAAATCATCCTTTACATTACTAGGAATAGATTGTTTTTGAACTTTATTTATTGATTCCGGTGTTAATAGCAAACTTAATTGGCAAACATCATTCAAATGTTTATTTTTATTGGCCCTATTCCCTATGGATTCACCAGCAGCCAGTCTTTTAGTTATATCCAAATGTGCACGTGCCTTAAAATATATTAAATACGGGACATCTAATATTGGTAGATCGTCACGAATCACAATACCTTCTTTTAACACAGTGTAATAATCCTTATTAAGTAGTATTGCTGATAAACTAGGATCTTCCCCTTCAGGTACTGGAGTCTTATGATTGGCAACTTTTAATGGAAATTTTAATTCTGGGTGAGAAAAAGTTTCAATCATAGCTGGAACATCAGTATGATCGGTTTCAAAGCGATAATAATTGGCATGAGCGTTTTCATTGGTTCCACTAGTTGTAGTTATATAGCCATTATCTTCAATAAAGTGTAAAAAGTGCTGAGAGAATCCTTGATTCTTCATTTCGGCTATAATGACCACATCATAATCTTGAGTGGTTCTGAAATTATAACTTGTACCTTGATACAGGTCTTCATTGAGCAGAATTGTAGCAGCATTACCGCCTATAATGCAAAAGCAATCTTTATAATCTTTAAAGTACTCTACGAATTTATCGTATATCATTTACAATTCACTCCAAATTTTGTCTAATAAGTCATCTATTTCTCCTAAAATCCTGTCATCTTGCGAATTGCAAAACATTAAATATAAATGTAATGGATCAACTGTTTTTGAGGGATATTTTGTAATACTGGTAAATATTTTGTTGAATACTTTCAAATCGTATTTCTCAGCTTGAACAATCAAAAAATTGTTATCCGAATTATCGTGGTTAAAACCAGTTGGCGTAATTTTCGTAACAAATTCATCGGAAATAGTTTTTATCTCTGAGCTTGGAATTACATACGTCATAGGGCCATCATAGGCAAGCATTGTAACCTTACTTAACGCTGAATACCCACTGATAATCGCATTTTCTATACTGATTTTTAGAGTTGAATCAATTTGGAATTCTTTATTCTTTATTGGAGATTGTAAGTACTGTTCACCTGATTTAAAGAACCCCTCACTATTAAATACGGCATAATATTCTTTATTGATTGTTTCTCCAGAAGATTGAATTAACTTATGGCTTATTAAGTCAGTTATTGCCCTATTGAAACTAACTCGATTATTAATCCCAACTACTTTACCTATACCTGATAAAAAGTCAGTTCCACCCTTGAATCGATAAAATCTATTATCAATTTTAGAAAAATTCCTATTTGATACTGCTATTCCTTTTTGATTTTTCTCATAGGCAAACATATCCATTAAAATAAGCATAAATAATTTCTGCCCCATCGTTGACATCACCATATTATTATTTTTAATCTGATTTTGGCTCGGATGTAACTGGATATTTAAACTTGGAAGAAAAAATTCACCATCTAAAGTAATAAACGAAGTTATTCTTTTTAATAACTCTTTTCTATCGATACCATTTAATTTATCAACCACTAATACTATATCCGTATTTTTATCAATAACATTATGAACTTTTGAGATTATGTTTACTGCTTTCTTTACGTTTAATTGATCTGTCGCGACAAGTATCACCTTTCTATTGATAATGCTGCCTTGATATAAACTAAATAGTCTCCGATCAATAGCAGTTAGCTGAGGAACCTCAAAATCGAGTGAATGAATATTATTCAAGGGAAAACCATATTTTGCTTGAAGATTATTAATGTTAGATGTTAAGTCTGTTGTCATAATTTGTACCACCTATCTAGCATTATTGTAACATCATTTTCAGTATTGTAACATTGTTATGTAACAATACTGAAAATGATGTTACAACATCTCAAATACATTGATTTAAATCCACTTGCTACAACCTTCTTGATTTCGATAATAACTTAGTTTGATATTCTCTGTTGACCTGTATCACCTAGCAATGTTGTCAGCATCAGTGTTTTGGCTAAGCGACGGATATTCTCTAAGCTAGGTTCTATTAAGCCCATTTCATATTTAGATAACTACTGTCGACTAATCCCAATCAAATCAGCCAGTTCTGTTTGGGAGAAACCTTTTTCTTTACGTAATCTAACAAGATTTTTACTCAACATTGGGTAACTCCTCCTTTAATACGTTTATTATTATTGAATCTAAATGACTATTAAACCAACTATTGAGTGCAATCTGTCAATCTGTGGTTGCAATGTTGTTCATAAGGCTGAATTTACTGTTATCTGTCTCAAAGCAACAATTACTTAGAATATCTGAAGTAGAGTGATATTATGGTTTCATGAGTTTTTTATAAGAAAGGAAATCACATTGGCATTCAAAACACCTTTAGCTGACCAAATGCGACCACAGAAATTAGATCAGATGGTTGGGCAGCAAGAATTATTAAAACCTGGTCAACCGTTACGTCAGATAATTGATCAGCATGTTAATCTACCTCTCATTCTCTGGGGACCACCAGGTACTGGTAAAACTAGTTTGTCGCAAATTATTGCCCGAGAGTATCAGTATCCATTCGTGTCATTTAACGCCTCAACTGATAATAAAGCTAAACTTACGCAAGCTATTGAAACGTACCCTTATCAGTCATTTGTTTTATTGATTGATGAGATTCATCGCATGACCAAAACTTTACAGGATTATCTTTTACCTTATTTAGAAGATGGGCATGTGATGCTGATTGGTTCGACAACTGAGAATCCTATTATGTCAATTGTTCCGGCTATTCGTTCAAGATGTCAGATTTTTGAGTTTAAACCTTTGGACGATCACGATATTGAGTCCATGTTGGACCGAGCTGTTAAAGATATTTACAAATTAGACGAAAAACAGGTGGAACCTAAAGCTTTAAGCCTAATTGCAATTTCAGCTGATGGTGATTTACGGATTGCATTGAATATTTTAGAAACAATTCATGCAATCAATCCGGATAAAATAAGCGTGAATGATGTTAAGCAATTTGCTCAGCAACAGCATTTTAGCTACGACAAAAAGGCCACTAAACACTATGACTATCTTGCCGCCTACTCGGATTCAATGGCTGGGTCCGATACGGATGCTGCCCTGTACTATTTAGCCGTTTTATTGAAAAATAACGATTTACCGTCGGTAGTCCGGAGATTACGTGAAATTCCTTATACATATATAGGCTTAGCCAACCCGCAACAAGCTACTCAAATAGTTGTTGCTGCCAATCAGGCCGAAAAAGTTGGTATGCCTAAGGCCAAGTATTCACTGATGTTTGCCACGATGTTGATGTGTATTTCTCCTAAGTCAGGATCATTTGATGAAATCTGGGAGAAATTAGATAAAGATACTGAACATCCTAATGCTCATCCGATGCCTAAAGGGTTACGAGATATGCATTATAAACATTCAGAAGAAATTACTGGTGGCGGATTGATTGACAGTCCTTTCCAAATGCCACATCAAATTGCTCAGCAGAACTATATGCCAAAGGGATTGAAGGGAAAACGATATTATTATCCCAAAGATAATGCTAACGAGAAGAAACTTGAGGAACAGTATCTAAAATTACATCGTTTAATTTACAATGAAGATTACCATGAATGATAATCAAAGAGCCACTACAGAAAATTCTCTGTAGTGGCTCTTTGTGTTACATTAAGAATTTTATATTTAAATACTAAACAATATAAAACTTGTGAAAAATAATCACAGGTTAATTGGCAAGAATACATTTTTTAACCAGAATAATGGCAGAACTACAGGTGTCTTTAAATAAAATCCCATCAGCATATAAATTTTTCGTTTGATATTGTTTCCAACGTTCAATCATAATATCACTTTTAATTAATTCATTTATATGTGATACATAATCATTAATGGAGTCATTGTCTTTGCGATTCTTGATGGTTGCTAATAGTGCCTTTTTTAGCAATTTGAAGTCAATTTGGTTTTCTTTCTTCTGTTGAAATAAATATAAATCATAATAATCTTTCAATCTTGTATTTAATTCTGATCTATTAACAGCTGTTTGTAGTTTTTCAGCTATAATGGTTTCCAAATTATAAGATTTAATTGTTATGCTTCGATCTTCTAATAATAATTTATGTTTATACTCAATTGCATGTTCAGTTATAACATCTCCGGTGGAGATATCTACTTTAAGATTAACAATTGTTGAAAATATTTGTGCTATTATATGCATTCTAAAACCAGAATACTCTGCATCTTCTCTAATCTCTTTTACACTATTTACCTTTAATTCGACAATATCGTCAGGTAGTTTTACTGTACATATATTTTTAAAGACCTCAAGAATTTGTTGTTCAGTTACTGGCATTCCTACTACTGATGTATCTATATCTCTTGTTGAACGAGTATTGACACCTAATAATGATGCAATTAGGAATCCCCCTTTCAAAACTAAATTATCTCTATAATTTGATTTAGATATTCTTTCTAAAAGCTCGTCAAGCATTACTTCCTGTAGCATAATCTGTGGTGACACTTCATTCTTACGCGCTGCAGCTCTTATTTTTTCAAGGAATTGTTTTTTGTCAGAGTAATCAAAATTCACAGTAGGACCTCCATATATTTTCGAATTTCATCTTCTACTCCAAAAGTACGAGAAAATTCTATCAATTTGTGGATATCTTTATTTCTCATATTTTTATAGCTATTCATTGCCTGTTTAATCGTTTCAGCATCTTCTCGATTACGTTTTTGCAGAATATCACATAATGTTCTTTCAATACTATAAATCCGTACAGTATGTCCACCAGGGGTTTTAATTGTTTCAATTCCCATGGTAAATAAATGAATTGATTGGCGGTATCTTTTTAAGGGAACATCAATTTTTTTAGGATATGCATAATTTAAAGGAAAATTCATTTCGTATACGGAAGGAGTCCGATCAATCATATCGTAAAGAAATAATGCAGTACTTTTGCAGAATACGCCCTTACTAAATCTGTACTGAATAGCAGCAAGGTCATCACCAAAATCTAATGGGTCACTATATATTCCAGGTGAAAGTCGAATAATTAAGCCTTTATCAACCATTCTTTTAAGAACCATGCGTGATATGCCAAGTTGTACTGCGTCATGATTAGTTATTTGACCATTATTTTTTGATATGAAGTTAAGTACTTCAGATTCTTGTGTCATAGGAATCTTTCTCCTCTCTTGTTACGATTATATGCAATTATACCATGTGTTTGCATATAATCGTAACATAAGATGCATAGTTAGAAATTCAAAAATCATACTAGGTTACCAGTTCTCCTTTTGATAAATTATAATTATAGATTAATATAATAACATTTCAGTAAACAGCAATTTTTATTATGCCCTGTAATTGGTATAATTGTATCTATGAATATAATTACATGGGGTTCAATTAATGCAGACTAAAGATTTTAATAAGGATGTTGTCAGAAATGAGATAGCTGAATTTTCCGGACTTTCTCATATCGGTAATGGTATGAATCGAGATATCGATAACTATTTCCATTCATTTATGACTTGGTTAAATCAAAATGATGTATTGGAAATTGTTAATCAATTTTCTAACACGCCAATAAATTTAAAGGGTGTTAATTCCCAGGACTTCTTGATTTGGTTATTACATTACGGTGATGTCTATGATAGTTTCTTGAGATATTGTTTGGAAATTAATCCTGCACTGGATTATAAGAGGTATGCAATTGAATTCTTCAATTTAAGACAGCTACATCCTAAATTCTCATTTGTAGTTGCCCTTTCATCTCAATTGACAACAAACAAGTTTCTTTCAGACAATGATTTAGATGATCTTACTGATTTATTGGTTAATGTTAGTAAAAATAGTAGTAATAATAAAGAATCTACAACAGGTATTGAATTATTCGATGCTCTTTTGAAATTGTCCAAATTTGAGAAAGAACGGATTTCACAGATAAATAGTTAAATCAAAAACACAGAGGAAAGAATTGACTTTTCTCTGTGTTTATTTAGTTCTTCAATGATTCTTTTAAGAATTCAATTGTGATATCAAATAGTGGCTTTAGAATAGAAATCACCAATAAGGCCAAGTCAACAAAGAGTAATTCGACCATCCAAGTAACTGACATACTAGTAGTAAAATGAAAATAAAGTGCAAACAGACTTAAAAATACTGCTACAAAAACAAATATATAAGTGATTACTAATCTAACTAAATCCTCGTTTTTAATTTCTTTATTTCTCATTACGGTATCCCTCCGTACTCTACATGTTTTGTTTATTGTTACCGCTTACATTATAACATGACGAGCATTTCCTGAATCAACAGGTGGGATTTTTTAATCTATTTCTTAGCTTGTATTTCAGCATCAACTGAATGGAGTTTTTCTTGTATAGCCTTATAATATTTGGCACTCATAATTACAACACTTTCGTCTTCAGTCTTACCCTTAACCTCAATAGGCATAGATTTTTCATTAACCATTTTTATTATTTTATAGAAATCTCTTTTCGCCTGATTCGGTGTAACTTCATACATGGCATCAATACCTCTTTTTTTGAATAAATCAACAATAGCATATATCATAAATTGTTGATTACATTAGAAGTAACTATTTATTTCTAAAAAGGTACATCCCCACATTCAAAACTTAATAACTTGTCACGGCCTATAAGATGAATCATACTTAGATTGAATAATCTTATATTAAGGCAGGTATTTTATTAATGGCAAAAGTTTATATTGCTGGTAAGATTCCAGCGCAAGCAAATGAATTACTTCAGGAAACTGATTTAACAATTAACACATATGATGGAGAAAAATTAATTGACGCTGAAACGTTAAAGAAAAGTGTTTCGGATGCGGATTACTTAATTACTCCACTTTCAACAACCGTTGATGGTGATATTTTAGACCATGCACCAAAATTAAAATTGATTGCCAACTTCGGTGCTGGGACTAACAATGTTGATACTGATTACGCAAAACAATTAGGCATCCCTGTAACTAATACGCCAAAAGTCTCAACGGTATCAACAGCTGAATCGACGACTGGTTTGATTATTGGCTTAGCTCATCGTATTGCTGAAGGTGATCATTTAATGAGAACGACTGGTTTCAATGGTTGGGCTCCCCTATTCTTTTTAGGACATGAACTATCAGGCAAAACTCTAGGTATTATCGGTATGGGACAGATTGGCCAAGCGGTCGCTAAAAGAATGCATGCGTTTGATATGCCTATTCTCTATACACAACGCCACCAATTATCCGTTAGTCTGGAAACTGAATTAGGTGCAAAGTATGTTACACAAGAAGAACTGTTGAAAAAATCAGATGTCGTTACGATTCATGTACCTTTGAACGATTCAACTAGACATCTATTAGGCGCTGATGAGTTTGCACAAATGAAATCAACAGCTTGTTTGATCAACGCTGCTCGTGGTCCAATCATTGATGAAGTTGCTTTAGCAAATGCCTTAACTAACCATGTTATTGCCGGTGCCGCCTTGGATGTTTATGAACATGAGCCAGAGGTTTCCGATGAACTAAAATCGATGAAGAATGTTATTTTAACACCCCACTTAGGTAATGCAACAGTTGAGGCTCGTAATGCTATGGCTAAGATTGTTGCGGAGAACGTGATTGCTGCATCTAAGGGACAGACAATTAAGTATATTGTTAATGGTGTTCCTTCATTTAATTAGTATGTAAAATAAATTACAAAAAAAGATAGCTAAACTTGAAATTAGCTATCTTTTTTGATGAGTTATTTTAATATTTCGAGTACTTAATTTATTCAATTTCTAGTCCAATAGACATTGATACAAGGTTATTTCTATCTATCACGTTCACTATTAAACCAATCCAGTGCTTCTTCTTTTGAAGTTATTTTATGAACTGGAAGTTTATCGATAGTATTCAATAAATCGTTGTTTGCCTTTTCTCTCTCAGTTAATGTTAAATCAACCGGATAAGAATCAGTAGCAACTATTTGCTTAAATAATACTGTTACGGCCGTAGTCGTGGTCATTCCAGGTTTTTTCAAAATTTTCTCGGCATTATTTTTCAGATTTTGATTGACCTGAATTTGAATACAGATTTTTTCCGTTGAATCATTACGATTTTTCACCATAATATCATCTTTCTAAGTTAGGATAAAATTGTCCAATAATCATAATTATAGTATGAAGTGAGTAAAATGGTATATTTTGATATATATATCTTAAAAATTGAAACTAAATGATTTTTTTTGCTGTTGCCAACCATTTCTGACGTTTCTCATCTGACTTCATTTTGACCATATTAAAACTAAGCCATTTAACGTTCTTAAATCCAGACTTTTTGAGAGTTCCTTTAATCAGTGACTTCTTAATAGCATTTCCATAGACAAATTTATACATTGGCTTAGGCGTATTCATGGTAGTAATAACAGTCGTTTTTTTAAGATTAGGCAAACTAGACACCATCCCTAAACCCGATTTGGTATATTCAAAGGTCTGACCTGGAAAAATAACTTTATCAATAAAACCCTTCATCATCGCAGGCATTAGTTCCCACCAAATTGGGAAAACTAAAATCAGATGATCAGCTTTTTTCAATCTGTCCGCATAATCGATTGCTTGTTGGTCTTGTGCTTGATGTTTTACAAAGCCTAAGAGATCCTTACCCGACATTACGGGATTGAAGTTATCCTTGTATAAGTCAATAACATCAAGTTTTTTACCAGTCTCCTTAGCACCATCTTCCAAGTTCTCTAAAATTGCATGGCAAAAACTGCCTTCATATGGGTGACAATAAACTACTAAAGTATTCATAGTTGATTCCTCCTAATCATTTTAAATATATCTTAGGAGAAACCGCTATTTATCTCATTAACAATTGTTAATTTATGACTTTTTATTACGAATTCGACTCAAAGAAACTGGTGTGATACCAAGGTATGAGGCAATATAATATTGTGGAACTCTTTTTAGAATCTGCGGCTGTTTCTCTATTAATTCATGGTACCTTTCTTGCGGATTTTCTTTGATTCTGGACAAGAAGTAATGGGTATAGTCAATAAACCGTTGGCAAATTATTTGAGTAAAGAGTTGACGTAATTCTTCATGATTATTCAAAAGTTTGGCCATCTTTTCTCTAGTCAAAACTTTAACGGTTGTTTCCTCAATACTTTCAATTGAAAACGAACTAGGTTGATTAGTATACATACTTTCAAATGAGGATACGATTTGATCTTCAAAAAAGAATTGGAAAGTAATATCATCCCCATCATTGTTATTCCAAAGACGCAATAGTCCTTTTTGAACAAAATAGATGTTTTGGGCAATGTCGCCTTCATACAATAAAGTTGTCTTGGCAGGTACAGTCTTTGTTGTTAAGTATTGATTCAATTCCTTAACATCAAAATTTTTGAAAGCTAATTTTTCAATATTCTTCATAATTATCACCAGCCATAATTTATATCATTAGTATAAGTCCTAGAATGACCTATGGAAATAGGTAGAAAAAATACCATAAACCGATTTGGTCTATGGTATCCAAAATATTTTCTATTTAATCGTTAGCGTGAACATCAAAAGCGTTAAGTAACATCTCTGCAGTACCAGGATTATCTGGATTATGCATTCCCTTACCATTACGATCTAAGTTTCTGATTGAGTCCATTTCATCTGAAGTTAATTCGAAATCAAAGATATTCTTATTTGATTCGATTCGACTTTCATGAACTGACTTAGGAAAGACGATTACACCTTCTTGATGTTCAAAACGAAGAATAATTTGACCAACATCTTTACTGTACTTCTTAGCAAGGTCATTTAGAACTGGTTCACTGAACAGTTCTTTATCTCCTTGACCAAGTGGTGCCCAGGCTTCTAATGCAACATGAGCCTCTGCCAAAATTTGACGAAGTTCTTTTTGTTGGAAATATGGGTTGAATTCGATTTGGTTGACACTAGGCATTGTCGCAAAGTTTGGGACAAATTTATTCCAGATTTTTGGAGTCATGTTAGATACACCAATTGAACGAATCTTACCGGACACTTTGGCTTCTTCCATAGCTTTCCATGCTTCATCAACTTTGCCATATGGTTGGTGAATCAAGTAAAGATCCATATAATCTAAACCTAATTTTGTTAGTGAAGTGTCAATTGACTTCTTAGCATCTTCATAGGCGTAATCTTGCAACCACATTTTTGAAGTTACCCAGATTTGGTCACGTGGAATTCCACTGTCTTTAATTGCCTTACCTACTTCTTGTTCGTTGAAGTAAGCTACAGCTGTATCAATATGGCGGTAACCTGCTTTCAAGGCATCGCTAACTGCTTTATATGTTGAACCATCAGCGGGAATTTGGAATGTTCCGAAACCGAATGAAGGAATCTTGTTGCCGTCATTTAATGTGAAGTTTGTAATATCTGTATTATTCATAGTTATCTCCCTACTTACTTATCTTTCTTACAATAAATTAAGTATAAGTTTTATACAGTGAATTAAAAATTACTAGATTAGTATAGTAGTATGTTGTTAATGTATACTAAATAATAAAAGGTATGAGTCCGTCCTGATATTCCGGGATGAACTCATATCTTTTTACTTAGCAATAGATTATTCAACAAATTTTTTGTTAATTTTAGAAAGCAACTCTATAAGAGTGTCAGTTTCTTCATTGGTCAAGTTTTCAACAAGTACATTTTCTACTTCATCAAACGTACTCTGAAGACCGTTAGCTAAAGTTTCACCCTCAGCTGTTAAATATAACTTATTGGATCTGTCCTGTGAACCCCTACTAGGTCGTTTTTCAATATACCCTTTTTCCTCCAGTTTTTTAATTAGTGTAGAAGTACTGGCACCTCGCAAATGAAAATAATCTGCAATCTGTTTTTGATTTGAGCCTAAGTGATCTCCAATGTAAATCAAAGCTCTTGCCTGAGAAGAGCTTAATTTATAGCGACTAGTTTTTTCACTGTATAAACGTTGTTCATTAATTTCGATACTTCTCATCAAATGATTTAATTCTCTTGCTTGACTCATTATAGAGGCTCCTTTAGTTAGTTAGTTTATATTTATATAATCATTAATTAAATTATTAGGCAAATTAGACAACTAACATGTTGACATCGAAATTTTTATGTGTAGAATGAATCTTGCATATTAGACGTCTAACTTGTTGAGGGGATACCCTTAAAATAATTTATCGGAGAAAATATAAAGAAATGACTAAATTAAAATATAATCGTGGATTACTAGTCGCTGTGATTCTTATCAGTGCTTTTGTATCCATGTTAAATCAAACTATACTATCAGTCGCTCAACCAGCAATTATGAAATCATTTGATGTGACTGTCTCGACAGCCACTTGGTTGTCAACTGGTTATTCATTGATTGGTGGAATCCTTATTCCCATAACTGCTTGGTTGGCAGATAGATTTAATACGAAACATCTTGTGTCAGTATCTCTAGGAACATTTTTAATCGGTACTATCATTGCTTTTGTATCAAATAACTTTGCAGTATTATTAACCGGTCGATTAGTCCAAGCGATTGGAGCCGGGGTTCTTTCCGGACTTTCAATGACAATACTATTTTCAGTTTTTGATAAGTCTGAAGCTGCTAAACCAACAATGCTACTTGGCGTTATCTTTGGCTTAGCACCAGCAATTGGACCAACTCTAGGTGGATATATTGTTGATACCATTGGTTGGAACTGGATTTTTGGAATAACTATCCCTATTATTGCATTAGCTTTGATCATGGCCGTATTTTTCATGGCCGATGTTGTCCCGCATATCGGTACAAAATTAGATGTATTGTCAGTTATCCTATCAACTATTGGATTTGGTGGTCTTCTATACGGAGTTTCTCAAACATCAGATTATGGTTGGCTTAATTACCACTCATCATTAATTGCAATTGTTGGTATTATTTTTATCATTGCTTGGATTTGGCGTCAATTTTCAATTAAGAATCCTATGCTTGAATTACGAATCTTTAAAGTTAAAAACTTTAGTGTCGCATCTATTATTAGTGCCATTGCTCAAATTTCCATGGTGGCAGTAGAATTTATCTTACCACTTTACATGCAAAATGCGCGTGATATGACTGCACTTCAATCAGGATTAACTTTACTACCTGGTGCAATTGTTATGTTTCTTCTAGCCCCATTATCTGGATCACTTGTTGAAAAAAATAAAGGCCGCCAGACGATTACTTTTGGTGTTACGATCATGACGATTTCAACACTATTACTATCATTTATTACTTTAACTACTCCAATTTGGATGATTGCGGCATTATATGCACTACGTAATGTTGGATTGACTTTTGCAATGATGCCTGCCGGAACAATTGCCATGAATTCATTACCAAAGAATCTTGTTTCTCATGGATCAGCTGGTAACAACGTTACTCGTCAAGTTGGTGCTGCGATTGGTACAGCTGCATTAATTTCTGTTATGCAAAGTGTTGCAACTAATCATTCACCTGCTGCTAGTGAGTTGAAAGCAAATACCGCTAAGTACGCATATGATATGCACCTTGCTTTGATTCATGGTACTCAAGCTTCATTATGGTTAGCCACATTTATCGGATTTGTCGGAATTATTGCAGCACTTATGCTAAAAAATTCTGATAAAAGTAAATAGAATTAATCGTTGAGAAAATTTAATATTTTCAATATTTAAAAAGACATGGGCCATCCCTTAATCGGGTGCAACTCATGTCTTTTTGTCTATTTATTATTGAGAATTTC